>DIFF01000011.1 GCA_002419005.1 Peptococcaceae bacterium UBA5755
TAGCTCAGTCGGTAGAGCACCTGACTTTTAATCAGGGTGTCCGGCGTTCGAGTCGCCGATGGCTCACCAAAACAAAGAGCAATTCTTAATTGCAAGGATTGCTTTTTGTTTTGGTGTTTGTGACTTGACGGTCATACCATCATGTGATATGATGATTTTCACATATTTTATGCGGGAGTGGCGGAATGGCAGACGCACCAGACTTAGGATCTGGCGGGCAACCGTGGGGGTTCAAGTCCCTTCTCCCGCACCACATTATTAGCTTGTCATTAATATAATGGCAAGCTACTTTATTTATGTGTCAGAACCTTATTTACAGGCATTTTGCTATCTGTATCTCTTATAATTTATGCCGTCCGGCTTTGTTCCCGGACGGCTTTTGCGTTTTTATGTGGTATTTGGGGAGAAAAGCTGCCAAAGTTAAACCAAGCCGAGAAACCGTTCAAGAGTTCGGGCGTGGACATTTACTTTGAGAAAGAGAACATACATACCATGAACAGCGAAGGTGAAGTCCTGCTGACGCTGGTTTCGGCTGTGGCGCAGAACGAGATCATTGCCCCTCCGAGAACGTCAAATGGGACATCCGGCGCAAGTACGAGAAAGGCAGCGTTAAAAGCGTGCCGCTGGGCAAGTTCCTAGGTCATGATAAGATTAACGGCGAGCTGCCGCAGTATTATCTGGAGCAATGGGGCACAAAACATTATATGTTCATGAGATATTTTGATGCTCTGAAAGCCGAAGCTGAGATGATTGCCGGATATGGTCTGCATCCGTATAATGATACCTATGCAAGAGTTAGAAAAGCATGGCAATAATCTAATAAACATCAACTTGGAGGTTTTGTCGTGTTTTTGGCACAAAGAACCCCCTGACATCATCGTAGATATCAGGGGGTTCTTTTATTTACAGGACCCGTCGTTGATACAGTGTGACAATAGTGGAGAGACAGTTTCAAAACCGGACATATAGATTGTACACTTAGTTATTTATGACATAATCCTTGGGTAAGAGCACTTAAATTAGGCTTAACAACTCTTAATGCCTCGAATTCTCCTTCAAAATCTTTACCTTTTACTATCATTTTATATTCGCAACAATCCGGGCATGTCCTATCACAGAAAGTAACTGTAAAAGGTTCACTGACTTCTATTTCCAATTCATCATCGCTTTCTATTTCATACTCTTTTAAATACCTCCAGCTTTGAACACATTCTTTATTACCTTTACAGATCTTAATTAACTCAAACAGTAAATCAACTTCAATTTCTCTGTCACAACCGCTATTTTCCGCTTCTACTTCAAAGTAGATTAAACTTGAAAATTCAATTTTAACAATAGGTCGGCAAAGATAAGTAGTATTAACTATTACACTATCTAAAACAAACTCTTGATTATTCTCAACACGTTCATCATCTATTTCAAATATAGCATCTTGTGGATTGCAACCGCATTCTAGTAATATTTTTTTTGGAGCATAGCAGTTATCTGTGTCGTTGTCCATGTATTTTTCTTTATCATTGTCCCAATCCTTACCTTTTCTGTCAACACAAGAATAAAATTTTTCATTATAACTCATTTTAAAGCCACCCCTTATCAATTTTATATGAGAATTTTCTTCTCGATTTATTCTATGCTTGTCTGCCTAATAAGGTTCCTTTATAAGAGGTGTACATAACTTCAAAAACAAGGAATCGAGTTACTAGCTGTTGTATATTTCGTCGGCTCTATTCCAGTTTATTACGTTGAACCAATTGTCTATATATTCGTTTCTTAGGTTCAAATATTGTAGGAAGTACGCGTGCTCCCAAACATCAATTACAATAAGCGGGATGTGCCCCAAAGATATGGGTGAATTTTGATTTGCCGTTTGTTCAAGAAGGAGGTTGCCTTTATAGTCTTTTACAAGCCACAGCCAGCCCGAACCAAATACCGACAGGGCTTTTTCCTTAAATTCTTTTCTGAATTCCTCAAATGATCCGAACTTACGGTCTATGGCTTTCCCCAGATTACCTATCGGTATGTTTCCTGCAATCCCCGGTCTGAGTGAATTGAAAAAGAAGTTATGATTATACACTCCTCCGCCAAAATTTATGACCGAAGTTCTTGCGCTATCAGGGATAAGGTATGTGTTTTCAAGCATCTGCTCCAAACTCAGTTTTTGTAATTTTGGATAAGCCGCCAACGTTGCATTCAGCTTGTCGACATAGGCTTTCAAAAGTCTATCGTGATGAACCTGCATGGTCTGGGTGTTTATGTAGGGTTCCAATGCGGTATAATCGTATGGCAACGGCATTAGGTCGATTTTATAATAGTCTTTAGGCATACTTTTCCCTCCTTATTGCTGATAAACTGTTGAAAGAATTTTGTCTTCGGTATACATTTTTTGGCGGTGTCCAAATTTTTTCTTTAATCAGGCACATCTTAGTAATACATTATTGTATGTCTGTTTATTTTGGCTCGTTCCAATATTAAAGAAGATTGTTGATCAGTGATTTTTCTATGCATACAAAACAAAAGACCATAAATTGCCGATGTGGTTTTATATTTTTTTGAGGCTTTTACCTTTTATAGATATTGGATTGTTCCCAATAACTTCCTGTGGTATAATAATTTGGTAAAATATAGGAAATTAATTTTTTTGTATAAGACATATGACAATGAGTTGAAAGTAAAATAATTCTGGGAGGTGATTTATTTGTCAGAAGATTTATTTCAGCCATCATTAACGGATGAGAATTACACAGAAAAAAAAACATATAACATCTCAAAGCTTTTTTATGTTGCATTGTTTGGCGGCATAATTCCAACTGTTGTACTTGCGACACGAAACGCTACTTGGCTTGGAGTTGACAAAAAGAAAATTATGCTACTGGGGATTCTTGGAGCGGTAATCCTAATCTCCCAAATGATACTGGTTGGGATTTTTCTTAAATTTAAGCTTGAATATAACGTATCCCTGATTTATCGGGTCCTTTATTTGCTCCTTTATTTGGGATATTATTTATTGATGAAAAAACCATATGAAGCACATGTTATGACAGGTGGAAAGACTCAGCCCTTATTAAAAACAGCGGTTATTTGGATTGTGATTGGTGTTGTAGCTGAATTAATTTTTCTCCTTCCCGGAGGTGTTTTAATAAGCAATGTCTTATGATAATATTTACCAACAAAAGCTGGATGAAGTAACATATTTTTATAACATTAATCGTTATGAAACCGCGCTTGCAAAGCTAGATCAGCTACTGGCCGATTACCCAAATGAAAGCGAATTACTATACTTAAAAGCGCTGGGTCTGTTTTATCTTGATTGCAACGACGAAGCCGAGGATTGCTGCATTCAGGCATTAACCAACGGTTCTTCTGCGTGTGATTGTAATTTTCTGCTTGGAAGAATTTATATGGAAACAAAAAAATTAGTACAAGCGGAGCAATGCTTTCTTGAAGCATTAAGGATCGATCCCCAGCGGGCAGATATTATAGCTGCCTATGCATATCTGATGTTGACTGCAGGGAACAAAAATAAAGCGCAAAAGCTGCTTAAGGAAGCTTTAAAAATGGATCCAGAAGATGAGAGTGTACTACATTATAACTTTTTCTATAGTCTTATCATCAATAATAAATCGGATCTGGTCGAATCCTTTGAACAGTATATGAAAAGTTCCCAAGGCGAAGTGAATAAATTAACTAAAATCGGCATTATAGAAGAAAGCAGGGGCAATTATAAAGCAGCTTGTGAAAGCTTCAAACAGGCTTATTTGCTGGATCCCACGAATGAAGTGATTCTTAAATTGGTATAGTTAACCGAGGAAAGTTCGCATTTCTTGTTTTTCCCCCAACGTATGATATCTAAAATGGGCGGACCGATTGTTCTTTATATCGGAATCCTTATCCTTCTTTTTATTTTGAAAGTTATGGGTTTTAACACAGCAGTTTTGATTATTACAATCCTTTATTTTCTGCTTTTTGTTTATTCATGGGTTATTCCGGTATTGTATCGGGTAATTCAAAAACGCAGGAAAATCTGAATATCTGTTTAGGCAGCTGAAACGGAGGGGGCCAATTGGATAAAATTGATTTAATTAGGCAACTGTTGGAACAGGATGGAAAAAATGCAAATGCCTGGTATTTGCTGGGGCTGGAGTATTGCGAACTTGCTGATTACAGCCAGGCATTTCAGGCGTTTTCCGAGGCGCTTAAATGCGGCAATGAAGAATTAAAGGACAAAATTATCGTTGAATTAGGGCAATTATCTGATAAGAGTCGGCTGCCGGCCCAAGACAGCCGTCAGGATAACGATCCATGTTCTAAAAAAACGGACCCATATGCTTCGGAAACAGAGCAAGACATGATCTCAAACGATGATTCTGATAATTTGATAAAATTGACATTGATTGAGGGGAATCAGAACAACGTTGTAAATATTAATTATAAAGAATCAGCTAACGTTTGTTTTCAAGATGTCGGAGGTTTGGACCAGCTTAAAAATATTATCAGTATGAAAATAATTAAGCCCTTTAAAAATCCGGACCTATTTGAAAGGTTCCAAAAAAAAGTTGGGGGAGGAATTCTGCTTTTTGGGCCTCCCGGCTGTGGAAAAACCTACATTGCTAAGGCTACGGCAGGAGAATGTAATGCCAGATTTATTTCGGTAAGTATTACTGATATTCTTGATCCGTATTTGGGCGTTAGTTCACAGAACGTGAAAGACATCTTCTCAAATGCAAGGGCCAAAAAACCATGTATCCTGTTTTTTGATGAAATAGATACTTTGGGATATAACAGGTCTAAGTTGTTATCTGAACACATGCGTCCCATTATCGATCAGTTATTATCAGAAATTGAAGGGATTGATTCCAACACAGAACAATTGTTGGTAATTGGAGCAACCAATATGCCATGGGATGTTGACCCTGCTTTAAAAAGGCCAGGGAGATTCGATAAAAATATATTTGTTCCTCCCCCGGATGAAGAGGCCCGGGTTTCGATATTTAAATTGAAGCTGAAAGGGAAGCCCACAGAAATAATTGATTATGAGTTACTGGCCAAACAAACCGAACTTTATTCCGGTGCTGATATAGAAAACGTAGTCGAGGTAGCAACTGAAAATGTTATAAACAAAATTTTGTCTTCTGATTGCGACGACCTCATTTCAATGAAGGATCTGATGGATGCCATCGCAAACACAAAGCCCTCTACGATTGAATGGCTGAGGACAATCAAAAACTATGTCAAATACGCCAATCAAGCGGGACTGTATGATGATGTGGAAAAGTTTATATTAAGTCATAAAAAAATATTGGGTTAACATCCTATTTAAGAGCAGGACAGGAGAATTTGACCGTCCTGCTCTGCTTTAAACGTTTGTGTCCCGTGTGGCGGGGTTGTCGATGAGCCTGCCGCGTTCATCAAACCGGGAACCGTGACAGGGGCAGTCCCATGTGTGTTCAGCTGAATTCCATTTTAGCGCGCAGCCTAAATGTGAGCAGCGCTTTGCTGTCGGAATGGAAAAATCGCCCAGTGTTACGCCGAGATTCGCAAAAAGCTGTTTTCTGAACATGCTCCTCGACGGTGAAAACGCAGCGGCATACTCGTTCTTTTGGCCTGTTATCATGTCCGAAAGAATGGAGGCAGACACCATTGAGGAAGTCATGCCCCACTCATTGAAGCCGGTGGCCACATACAAATTCGGTGTGGCGGGGCTATAAGGCCCAATATACGGCACGCCGTCGAGACTCATGCAGTCTTGTGTTGCCCAGGCGTATTTTTCTTGGGTGTTTGGAAAATAACGGCGAATAAAGTCCCGGACTGCCTCAAAACCACCGCCCTTTTTACCGGTTCGGTGGTCGCCGCCGCCCACCAGCAGGAGATCTTGATAGTTGCGCAAATATATCCCATCCTCGGCGGTGTCCACATAGGTTCCGTCCACATCCGGGGCGTTAGCCAATGCCACCACAAAAGATCGCATCTGGTACAACTTCATAAAGTATAGCCCGCGGCGGTCAATAAACGGAAAATGCGTGGCGACGATTATCTTTCGCGCCCGTATATTTCCGCGATCGGTATAGGCGACACCATCTTTTATACCATTTACAAAGCTATTTTCGCAGATGTTTAAGTCCGTTGCTACGCCAAACAAAAACTTAAGTGGGTGGAACTGGGCCATGCCTAGGTATACAACAGCTCCAGCGACATTGAATGGCAACGGCACTTTTTTTGTGAATTCTGCTGGGAAACCAAGGCTTTGCACTGTCTGGGCTTCTTGTTCCAGTGTTTGGGTATCGGCACGCGTGTACATGAACGATGGTTTTTCCTCAAAATTGCAGGGGATTTTTTTAGAAAGTGACCAAAACTGATCTACGGCATGCAGATTAGCTTTAAGATATTGCTTTGCTTTTTCGGTGCCAAACCGTTTTATTAGGTCTGAATACAGTGTGTCATGCTGGGCAGTCAACACGGCGGTGGTGCCGCGGGTGATCCCGCCTCCGATTGATTCAGCTTCCAACAGCAAGTAATCAACACCACGTTCGTGCAAGGACTGCGCACAGAGAATGCCTGCCATTCCGCCGCCAATGATGAGCACTTCCGTTGAGGTATCACCCGATAGAGGAGAAAAGTGGGGTGGGGTTACATCTGTTTCCCATAAGTATTTCATATCATACCTCCTTAGAATAAATTGCAAAAAATGGTTATCAATAGTATTCCACACTTTGTATAAAACTATTATCTTTATACCCAAGATACTCAAGAAAAAAAGAGCGCTCTTTTTAACGGAACACCCCTAAATGCCATTGTTTGCGGCGGGGTTTTATACACCTTTAAAAAGACGTATGGTTATTGAAACGGCTTGCATCAGATTTGAGGATATGATATAATATTATAAGCATAAAAAGTATTAATTGGTCAGTCGAAGGGAAAACCTTTAATGGCGGTTCTGACGAATACCAATTTTAAGATGTCGGCTGGTTTCTTCCGGCGTTTTGAAATTAGTTTTTTATTTTTTAAAGGAGGCATTTTTATAAAAAAGGACGGCGAAACCCAACAGTTATTGGACGAGTATCAGCGTAAACAAATACAGCATGATATCAAGATTTTTATGGAGCAGTATTATAAACAGAAGCTTGGCAAGGGTGTTGAACTGACCAAGGTCAATATATGTGAAGATATGCTGATTATTCGAGGGGAACGGTTCTTAACCTTACCCGAATTGTATATAGCCAGGACTTCCTCGGGTGAAGAATCCGTACGTGCCGCAAGAATGCAGGTGGTTCTCCGGCATGTAATGGATAATGTACCTTATTTTGAAGAGAGATTGAATGCCAAGGTAATCCGTCAGGTTTACGATGTGGATTCCAAAAACGATTTTTGGATGCATGTGATGGTCTTCGACCGGGTTCTGGCGTAACAAATTACATAGAATCATACCCATTTGGATTGTTAGTGAAAATATAATAAATTGAGTGGATTAAGAGGAAACCCCAAATGGGGGGCCTAAGATTTACCGATATTTTTTTCTGGAAGCAGGAGAAATATATCGGTTTTTTATTTTTCCATTATTTTTTGCTATCAGCGGAAATAAGTTTTGTGCTTATTTAATGCCGATAAATAATTTTTTAAGGAGATTTTAACAATGCAACAAAAAATGAAAGCTTTGGTCTATCACGGACCGGAAAAGATCAGCTTGGATGATGTCGCGATTCCTCAGATCATTAAACCAGATGACGCTATTGTCAGAGTGACCACCTCGACTATCTGCGGCACCGATATCCACATTTGGCATGGCGGTATGCCAGAGGTAGAAAGTCCCAGGATTATCGGCCATGAATTTTGTGGTACAATCGTTGAAGTCGGCCCCGCCGTCCGCAACGTCAAGGTCGGCGACCGGTGCGCTGTCTCTTGTGTTACCCAGTGTGGCGAATGCTTTTACTGCCAGCAGGGTACATATTCTCACTGTGATACCGGCAGTTGGATCTTTGGCTATATGATAGACGGCTGCCAGGCCGAATATGTCCGCGTTCCGCATGCAAATCTTGGTTGCCATGTTATCCCCGAAGGGCTTACAGACGAAGATGTCCTTTTTGTTGGTGACATTCTTTCCACTGGTTATATGGGCGCCGAGAATGCCGAAATAAAGCCGGGTGAAACTGTTCTTGTTTCAGGCTGCGGACCTGTGGGCATGTGCGCTATGGCATCCGCTAGGCTGTGGGGTCCATCCCAGATCATTGCTGTCGATATTATTCAGGAAAGGCTTGATTTAGCTATTAAAAACGGTTATGCAGACATTGGCATAAATCCGTTAAAGTGCAATCTTTTAGAAGAAGTTAAAAAGCTGACCAATGGCCGCGGAGCAGACCGCTGCATTGAGGCTGTCGGTTCTACACCAACCTTTAAGATTGCTCTTGAAGCTGTTCGTCCGGGCGGAAACGTATCCGTTATCGGTGTATTTGAGAAGTCGTTTGAACTCGAAATGAACAGGCTTTGGATAAAGAACATTAAAATCAGCATGGGCCTTGTTAATGCAAACCGCATTCCTTTCCTAATAGATCTTATCAAGGCTGGAAAGCTTAACATGAAACCTCTCATTACTCATCGCGCCCCGCTAAACGATATTCTTAAAGGCTACGACGTTTTTGGCGGCAAGAAAGACAACTGCGTCAAATGGGTCGTAACTCCTTATAAAAAATAAATTATTATAACGCGATGAACAGGAACAATTAATAAGTTGTAATATATGTGCTAACGCAGCCATATTTACCTTTCAAGACAGACCCCCTGCTAATAATAATATTTAGCAGGGGGTCTGTCTTGAAAAATCTTTTTTATGCTATTACTTTTTTTAGGTTGCCTACTTAAACATGATATTATAAGTCTTGAAAAATGGTTAGATTTGTGATAATATAATTAAAGAAAAAAGCTCGCAAGGGTAGGTTTTTGCCAATTCTTGCCAGGTTTTTCTTTTTAGTTTCTTGATCTTGTCCAACAAACTAAAAGCCATTGTTTTATAACAGATAAAGCATTAATTTTTGGCTAATTTGTATAAAAACTAAAGAAAATATAAAAAGATGAAACAACATATATAAAAAAGGAGTCTAATAAATATATAACAGAACTTCATTTTATCTCTCATTTACAACAGAGCAGGGAATAATTTGAAAGAAGGAAAAATATTAATTATGAAAATATCAATTACAAAAAGTCCGGATGTAGGTAAAAACGAGGTGTTTTTAAAAACTTTTGTTAAACCTGTTTTACGGCTTTTTTTACTGGCTAATATGATAAATTTGTTGGTGGAGATGCTGAGTCGCCGCTCTTTTGTGGAAGGTTTACTGTATATGGTCTCTAACCCGCTTGTTTTTGAGTATAATGTCCTTATTATTCTCCTTACCCTTTCTGTTGCTTTTTTGTGCCGAAGAAAAACTTTTATTATGGCAATTGTGGCATCCACGTGGCTTGGCCTTGGGGTGGCTAATTCTATATTGCTTGGTTTTCGTGCTACTCCCTTGGCTGCCATTGATTTTGCTCTTTTGAAGTCGGTTTGGAGTATTATGGGGGTGTATCTTACTCTTTGGCAGGTTATTTTTATATTTTTGCTTTTTGCAGCGGTGGTTGCAATTATGATTTTTGTTTGGCGAAGAGCTCCTAAGCAAAAGGTTACCAAAACCCGCCCGGCGGCTTTTGTTTTTACGGCTGTTTTAGCGGGGGTTTTTATTACTGTTTTTTCTGCCAATGCTCAGGCGATTTCCCAAAATTTTGGCAATTTAGCAGAGGCTTATGAAAATTATGGTTTTGCCTATTGTTTCTCCAGCAGCTTTATTGACCGTGGTATTGACAAGCCAGAAGATTATTCTTCCGAAACCATAGATAAAATACTTGCTGATATTGAAACTGAAAATGACAAAACTACCGATCTTCAGACAAACATAATTATGGTACAGTTGGAGTCGTTTTTTGATGTTAATAACCTGCAAAACTTGACTTATTCTGAAAACCCGGTGCCTGTTTTCAGCCAGTTAAAAAAAGAATATTCTTCCGGTTTTCTTACGGTTCCTTCCATTGGGGCGGGTACTGCTAACACGGAATTTGAAGTACTTACAGGTATGAGCCTGGACTTTTTTGGCACAGGGGAATACCCTTATAGAACTGTTTTGCCGGATACCACATGTGAATCTGTCAACTATGATTTAAAAGAACTCGGCTATATTTGTCATGCCATACATAACCATTCTGGTACATTTTATGATAGAAACAAAGTTTATTCACAGCTTGGGTTCGATACTTTTACTTCTTTGGAATATATGGATCAGGTAGAATATAATTCTCTTGGCTGGGCCAAGGATTATGTGCTGACGCCGGAGATATTAAAAACACTGGCATCTACTGCCGGGCTGGATTTTATTTATACAATTTCTGTACAGGCCCACGGCAAGTACCCTACTGACGCCGCAGATGAGATACAGACCCTTACCGTTTCTGGCTTTGAGGATGAGACAAAACATAACAAATTTGAATATTACATAAACCAGATTCATGAAACAGACCAATTTATTGGGAGACTTTTGGACAGTTTGGCAAGCTATGATGAACTGGTAGTGGTTGTGCTCTTTGGCGATCATTTGCCGAGCCTTGAGATTGAGGAAGACGATCTTTCTGCCGGCAACCTGTTTCAGGTGGAATATGTAATTTGGAGTAATTTTGATTTGGCAAAAACCGATTGTGATATGTCCGCATATCAGCTTTCTGCTTATGTTATGGGAAGGCTGGGCTTTGATAACGGCCTTTTAACCAAACTGCACCAACAATATGTTGATAACCCGGATTATTTGGCGGCTTTAGAAATGCTGGAATATGATATGCTTTACGGGAGCCGTTTTGTTTATGGCGGCGTGAACCCATATCGATCTACAAATATGCGGATGGGTACAACAAAAATTTGCATTACAGGTATTCAGCCTATAAAAAACTCATTTTATGTTTTTGGAAAAGGGTTTACCGAATGGAGTGTTGTTTGCCTAAATGGCCATTATACGGAAACGGTTTATATAGATGAAGACACTCTTTTGGTAAAAGACGAGGGGATTTATCCTAATAGCGTAGTTACTGTGGCACAAATTGGTGACGACAAAGAAGTGTTGAGTGTTACTAATAAATATTTATGGCCTTGATTTAAAATTTCACCTTGATTTTAAACTTTCAAGCAAAAGAAAGCACTGCTTTTGGCAGTGCTTTCTTTTTGAAATCAATAAAATATTTGTTAGCAGGAAATAAGAAAAAATCGTAGAAGCAATTATAGCTATACATATTTGTAGGTAAAACAAGGAGGAAAATGGTAATGGATGTAAAGATAGAAAAACAAGAAAACAGTCAGGTACTTATGGAGATCAAGATATCAGCGGAGGAAATTGCTCCTCACTTTGATGCTGCTGCCAAGGAATTATCAAAAAAAGTTAATATCCCTGGTTTTCGTCAGGGTAAAATACCTAAAAGTGTTTTAGTTAACTATATAGGCGAAGCTGCTATTTTTGAAGAAGCTGCCAAAAATGCGGTGCCCGAAGCATATCTTAAAGCTATTGCTGAATATGATGTAGATGTGGTTGCTAAGCCGGAATTGGAAGTTACAGATTTTGGTGAAGATAAATCCATGAGTTTTAAAGCTACTGTTACGGTTAAGCCTGATGTGGAGCTTGGCCAGTATAAGGGGATTCCAGTTGAAAAATGTGTTGCTTTGCCCACCGAGGAAGATATTGATGCCGAGATAGAAAAAGCCCGAGATCGTTTGGCTAAAATGATTGAACAGCAGGATGATTATGCGATTGCTAAAGATGATATTGTTATGTTTGACTTTGAGGGCTTTATTGACGGCGTGCCTTTTGAAGGAGGCAAGGCGGAAAACTATGCTTTAACCATTGGTTCCGGTAATTTTATTGAGGGTTTTGAAGACCAGCTTTTGGGCTTTAAAAAAGGTGATAAAAAGGATGTTGAGGTTGGTTTCCCTGCTGATTATCGGGTGGAAGCCTTGGCCGGCAAGCCTGCTTTGTTTAAGGTTAAAATAAACAGCGTTCGTAAAAAAGAGTTGCCTGATTTAAATGATGAATTTGTTAAAGATATTAGTGAAGAGCTGGATACCCTGGAACAACTGAGAGAAAAAGTGAGAAATGACCTTAAAGCTGCTGCTGAAAAAGTAGCTTCGGATAATGTGAGCATTGAAGCTCTGGGCAAAGCAGTGGAAAATGCTAAATTGGAAGTGCCCAAAGCCATGATCGAGCAGCGGGTAGACCAAATGCTCGAGGAACTGGCAAGGCAAATGCAGGAGCAAGGCGTAGATTTACAGGGGATTTTGGCAAGCAGTGATTTTGATACCGAATCTATACGGGAGCAGTATCGTTCACAGGCGGAAAGCGATATTCGTCAGGAATTGGTGTTGGATGCCGTTATAAAGGCAGAAAACATTGATATTACCGAAGCAGAGATTGAAGAAGGTTTGGCCAATATTGCCACACGGATGCAACAGCCCATAGATGTGGTTCGTAATGCTTTTAGCGGCGGGGAAATGCAGGCCAACTTCTATTATCAGCTAAAAATGACCAAAGCAGCCGATCTGATTTTTGATAATGCTCTGGTTGAGGAAAAATTTGTTGCGGCCGAAGCTGTTAAGCCCAAAACTAAAAAAGCTCCGGCCAAGAAAGCTGCAGTTGAAGGTGAAAAAAAGCCGGCCCCAAAAACTACTAATAAAGAAAACAAAGCTGAATAAGACCCCCCAAATAAATAACGGAGTTTTTATTGGGTATAAAAAGAACCCTAGTGGGGTAAACCCATATTTATGGATGTGTTTGGAGAGGAGTGTTGAAAATGTTGGTCCCTATAGTCGTTGAACAAACAAACAGAGGAGAAAGATCTTATGATATTTATTCCAGGCTTTTAAAAGATAGGGTAATTTTTTTGGGTAGCCAAATTGATGATAATATTGCCAGCCTTGTTATTGCCCAGCTTTTATTTTTAGAAGCCGAAGATTCGGAAAAAGACATCCATCTTTATATCAACAGTCCTGGTGGTTCGGTTACGGCCGGCATGGCTATTTATGACACCATGCAGTATATTCGGCCGGATGTTTCCACCATTTGTTTGGGCATAGCAGCCAGCATGGGGGCTTTTTTGCTGGCCGCCGGTGCAGAGGGCAAACGTTTTGCTTTACCCAACAGCGAGATCATGATCCATCAGCCTTTGGGGGGAACCCAGGGCCAGGCTGCTGATATTGCCATTCATGCCAAGCGGATTCTTCGCACTAGGGATGAAATAAACAAAATTTTAGCCGAGCGTACCGGCCAGTCACTAAAAAAAGTTGCTCAGGATACGGATAGAGATTTCTTTATGTCGGCTGCCGAAGCTAAGGAATATGGTCTTATTGACAAGGTGTATTATAAACGTAAGGAAGAAAGTAAAGCGACAACAAGCAAGTAAGAACAGGGGAGATTTTTATGACTACACCAATAGATGAAAAAGGACAGGTAAAGTGTTCTTTTTGCGGCAAACCACAAAGTCAGGTTCGCAGGCTTGTGGCCGGCCCCGGGGTTTATATTTGCAATGAGTGTGTGGCGTTGTGCAGCGAAATTGTAGAGGAAGGCGCTTTGGAAATTCAGGAAGATGAATTTGAAGAGTTGCCGAAACCACACCAGATAAAAGCTTTTTTGGATGAATATGTTATCGGCCAGGACAAGGCAAAAAAAGCTTTGGCGGTGGCTGTTTATAATCATTATAAACGCATTAACCTTGGCCAAAAGCTGGAAGATCTGGAACTGCAAAAAAGCAATATTATTATGCTTGGGCCAACCGGCAGCGGCAAAACTTTGCTGGCAGAAACTTTGGCCAAAATGCTTCGCGTGCCTTTTGCTGTGGCCGATGCCACTTCTCTTACCGAGGCTGGTTATGTTGGCGAAGATGTGGAAAATATTTTGCTTAAACTGATCCAGGCGGCGGATTATGATGTTGAACAGGCAGAGAGGGGTATTATTTATATAGATGAAATAGATAAGATTGCTCGCAAGTCGGAGAATCTTTCCATAACCCGGGATGTTTCCGGCGAAGGTGTGCAGCAGACCCTTTTGAAAATTTTGGAAGGAACAGTGGCAAGTGTGCCTCCGCAAGGCGGGCGTAAACACCCTCACCAGGAGTTTATTCAAATTGACACCACCAATATTTTGTTTATTTGTGGCGGTGCTTTTGGGGGCATCGAAAAAATTATTAAAACCCGCACAGATGCCAAAACCATGGGTTTTGGTGCCGATATTAAAAGTCGTCAGGAAGAAAATGTGGGCGAAACTTTAAACAAGATTATGCCGGAGGATTTATTGAAATATGGTCTAATTCCGGAATTTGTTGGCCGGTTGCCCATAATTGTGACCTTGGATGCTTTGGATGAGGATGCCTTGGTAAGGGTTTTAAAAGAACCCAGAAATGCTCTTATTAAGCAATATACTGCCCTTTTTGAAATGGATGGCGTTAGCTTGGAGTTTCATGATGATGCTTTGAGACAGGCTGCTAAAGAAGCAATAACCAGAAAAACTGGAGCCAGAGGTCTTCGCTCTATTTTTGAAGGTTTGATGCTGGATACCATGTTTGATATTCCTTCCCGCGATGATGTAAAAAAGTGTATTATAACCAAAAAAGTTATGGAAAAATTGGAAGAGCCTATTTTGATTACCCAGATAACCAAACAAAAAAAAGGCGAAACAGCCTAATGAGCTGTTAGAAATTTAAAAAATATAAATTTACAAAAACAAATGCCCTAAAGGGCATTTGTTTTTGTTGTGAGGCTGGTTTCCTTTGCTGCTTTTGCAACATAAAATACCTAGAATAGAATTTTACAGAAAGCCTTAATTTGTGGTACAATAACATTCGAGCCGGCATGAGAATAGCCGAGTTTTTGCCGGAGGCAAAAACTGGTAGCATTTGCAAAGCAAATGTGGGGCAACATTTTTAAACAGCAATTCTTTAAACAAACAAATATTTGTATGGCACTTGTCATATTGGGGGGTAAATTAATGAGTGAAGATAAAATGTTTTTACAAATACCCATACTACCATTAAGGGGAGTTCTGGTTTTCCCTCATATCGTAGTGCATTTGGATGTTGGACGCAGCAAATCTATTAACGCAATTGATGAGGCTATGATGGGAAACAAGGAGATTTTTTTGTGTATGCAAAAAGAACCGCAGGCGGATGACCCGGCGGCTGATGATATTTATGATATTGGCACTGTAGCGGAGGTAAAGCAACTTTTAAAATTGCCAGGCGGCACCATTCGTCTTTTGGCGGAAGGTCTTTACAGGGCAAAAACAGTAAATTGGTTACAAAAAGACCCCCACATTATGGTGGAGATAGAGCCTTTAAAAGATACCTATGCTTGCAGCGACAATGAGCTTGAGGCCCTGATGCGGCGGCTTTTAGAGAAATTTGATGACTTTGTTAAGTTAAATAAAAAAAATCTGCCGGAAGCCTTAATAACCGTTTGCGGCATTGAGGAACCAGGCCGTCGGGCAGATGTGGTGGCCTCTTATTTGAATTTGAAGTTGAGTGACAAACAAAAGATTTTGGAAGCCTATGATGTGGAAGAACGCATTTTGTTTTTGATTGATATTATTACTAAAGAAACCGAAATTTTAGATCTCGACCGTAAGATTACTGGGCGAGTTCGCTCGCAGATGGAAAAAAGCCAAAAAGAATATTATCTGCGGGAACAAATTAAAGCTATTCAAAAAGAGCTAGGTGATAGTGAGGATAGGGAAACTGAAGTGGAGGAATTGCGAGAGCGGATTAAAAAAGCCAAACTGACCAAAGAAGCCTTGAATAAGGCAGAAAAAGAGCTGGAGCGTTTGGCAAAAATGCCGCCCATGATGGCTGAGGGTATAGTTTCACGAAATTATATTGAGTGGATTTTAGATTTGCCTTGGCAAAAGGAAACCAAAGATCGTTTGGATATTAATGTTGCCGAAGAAATTTTGGAGGCCGACCATTATGGTTTGGCTAAGGCAAAAGAACGTATTTTGGAGTATTTGGCGGTGCGGCAACTGAACAACAAATCCAAAGGACCCATTCTTTGTTTGGTGGGGCCGCCTGGGGTTGGCAAAACCTCGCTTGCAAAATCTGTTGCCCGTTCTATTGGCCGCAATTTTGTTCGTATTTCTTTGGGTGGGATGCGGGATGAGGCGGAAATAAGAGGGCATCGTCGCACTTATGTGGGGGCTATGCCAGGCCGCATCATTCAGGGTATGAAAACGGCAGGCACCATAAACCCCGTGTTTTTGCTTGATGAGATAGATAAGCTGGCTAATGACTTTAGGGGCGATCCGGCCAGTGCCCTTTTGGAAGTGCTGGATCCGGAGCAAAACAATAGTTTTAGCGACCATTATATTGAGATTCCTTATAATCTTTCCAAGGTGATGTTCATTACTACAGCCAATACGGAAATGACTATTCCGCGGCCCCTTTTTGACAGAATGGAAATAATTAGGATCGCGGGCTACACAGAGGAAGAAAAGCTGCAGATTGCCCTCCGGCATTTGCTGCCCAAACAATTTGAAGAAAATGGCTTTAGTTCAGCCAAGATTTCTGTTTCCGAAAATGCAATTCGGGGTATTATCCGTGAATATACCAGGGAAGCCGGTGTGCGGAACCTGGAACGGAATATATCTAAAATTTGCCGCAAAGCAGCCAGAGAGATTGTTTCCGGCAAAACTAAATTTTGCAAAATTACGGCACAAAATCTTGCTTATTATTTAGGTGTTCCCCGCTATCGTTATGGCATGAGCGAAGAGGATGACCAGGTTGGTTTGGTTAATGGTCTGGCTTGGACGGAAGCGGGCGGACAGATTTTGCCCATTGAGGTGCAGACTCTGCCCGGCAAAGGCAAGTTGACCCTGACCGGGCAGTTGGGCGAAGTGATGAAGGAAAGTGCCCAAGCGGGTTTTACCTATATTCGTTCCATTGGGTTTAAACTTGGCATTCCCGATAACATTGAGGAGACGACAGATATTCACGTTCATGTGCCGGAGGGGGCAATCCCCAAAGACGGCCCTTCTGCCGGGGTGAGTATCGCTACCAGTCTTGCTTCGCAACTTTCTGGCCGCAAGGTGCGGCATGATCTGGCAATGACCGGCGAGATAACTTTGCGGGGCCGGGTGCTAGCCGTTGGCGGCATTAAAGAAAAGGTTTTAGCTGCTCATCGGGCTGGCTGCCGGGTAATTATTTTGCCTCTTGACAACAAGAAGGATCTGGAAGATATTCCTGTCAACATTAAACGAAAACTGGAGTTTTGTTTTGTTGATTCTATGGATAAGGTTTTGGAGCTTGCCCTTTTGCCATTAGCGGAAGAAAAAACAACTGTTGAAAAGAACGAATAGACCAAGGCCCAGCTTGTAAAGGTTTATTTAACTTGGTGAACAAAAACCGGTTTAAGGAGGATGCTATGCAGATAAAATATGCAGAATATGTTGCGAGTGCGGTAAAGCCTGAGCAATATCCAAAGCCTTGTTTACCTGCCATTGTTCTTTTGGGTCGCAGCAATGTTGGCAAATCCTCTTTAATTAACACTTTGGCCAACCGAAAGGGTTTGGCCCGCATTAGTCAGCATCCAGGGAAAACCCGAACCATCAACTTTTATTTAATGAACAATGAATGGTATTTAACGGATTTGCCGGGCTATGGCTATGCAAAGGTTTCTAAAAGCGAGAGAGCAAATTGGCAGCGGATGATTGATACCTATTTGCAGCAAAGGCAGGAGGATAAATTTTACTGGCAGCTGGTTGATATTCGCCATGCCCCCTCTGAACAGGATAAAGAGATGTGGCAGCGGCTGCGGAGGCTAGGTTGCCGGCAGCTTTTGATAGCCACCAAAGCGGATAAAATAAGCCGGGGAGCAAAAAGTAAAAACCTAGCAGTGATTTGCCGTGATATACAGGCAGCTCCCGAGGAAATAATTTGTTATTCTGCTGTTTCCAGGGATGGTAAAGAAGAGCTTTTGGCAAAAATAGATGAGTTTTTGCCAAACCGCTGATTAATGCCATTGATTTTTAAAATTTTGTAAAGTAAATTTATAAATTTAACTAGGGGATTTATGCTATTTGGCATAAATCCCCTAGGTTTTTATTATATTTTAAAACAAAGCTTTTTTGGGGGGGGGATCATTATGCAGTTTAGAGCATTATTAAAAGGTTTAATTGGTGGTCTTAGTTTGCCTGTTTTGGCAAGCTTGGTTATTGCTGCCTGGTTTTATTTGCCGGGGTACGGCACTTTGAAGGCAGCGCCCTTTTTGTTGATTATGGCTATTCTTATGCCACTTGTTGCCGGTGGGATAACAGGTTTTGCCGCCGGCCGGCGGGGGATTTATCATGGAGTGGTGGTAAGTACCATTTTGTGGCTTTTATTTGTTTTGTTAGTTATTTGGCTTGCTCCCCAAATTATTGGAGCTTGGCTTTTGTTGGCCGGAGGCATTGCGCTTTTTTTGGGCAGCATCGGCAGTTTGTGTGGCGTAAATTTAAAATATCAAAAAAATTTAAGGGAACAAAAAAGCGAAGAATCATAAAAATAATTAAAACTCTGGTTTGGCTTCCGTTGACACAAAAGGCCATTTGCGGTATTATCTTAATTAATGCAAATTGCCTTTTGTGGCTTTTGTAGCCTGAATTTTACTGTTTAAAGGGGCAGTTAAGTTAAAGCCCTTTATCCTTAGGATAAGAGGGTTTTTGTGATATTTAACCGGAGTATTTTTTGGACAAGCCGATAAGAGTAGTCGGGAAGAGAGGAAAAAAGATGACAGAAAATAATCTTGCTACTACTTATCAACCTAAGGAAGTAGAAGCTAAATGGTATAAATTTTGGGAGGAAAATGGCTTTTTTAGCAGCGAACACAACAAGAATGGCAAGCCATTCTGTATTGTTATGCCACCCCCCAATGTTACCGGCCAGCTGCACATGGGGCACGCCCTGGATGAAACAATGCAGGATATTTTGATCCGTTTTAGGCGGATGCAAGGTTACCGCGCTTTGTGGCTGCCAGGCACAGACCATGCCGGCATTGCCACCCAGGCCAAAGTAGAAGAAAGCTTGGCTAAAGAGGGTATCAGCAAGTATGACCTGGGCCGGGAGAAGTTTTTGGAAAAAGTATGGCAGTGGAAAGAAACTTATCATGATCGAATTACCAAACAGCTTAGAATGATGGGTTCTTCCTGTGATTGGGATAAAGAACGCTTTACCCTGGATGAGGGCTGCTCTGATGCAGTGCAGGATGTCTTCATCCGCCTTTACAAAGAGGGTTTGATATATCGCGGCAGTTATATAATCAACTGGTGCCCCAAATGCCAAACTACTATATCGGATATCGAGGTGGAATATGAGTCAAAAGATGGTAAACTGTGGTATTTTAAGTATCCCTTGGTAGATAATAGCGGCCACATTATGATTGCTACTACCCGGCCGGAGACCATGTTGGGGGATACGGCTGTGGCGGTTAACCCCAATGATCCACGTTATGCTGCGATGATGGGCAAAACGGTGCTTTTGCCCATCATGGGGCGGGAGATACCTATTATTGCTGATGATTATGTGGATTTGGAGTTTGGTACCGGGGCAGTGAAAATCACCCCATCTCATGATCCTAATGACTTTGAAATTGGCCTGCGGCATAATTTGCCCCAGGTTGATGTTATAGGCAAAGACGCCAAAATGACAGAAGAAGCCGGCAAATATTGCGGCATGGACAGATATGAATGTCGCAAGGCCATAATAGAAGAATTTAAAGCACTTGGCCTATATGAAAAAGAAGAAGAGATAAGCCACTCGGTTGGCCAGTGCTACCGCTGCGATAGTGTTATTGAGCCTTTGATTTCTCCGCAATGGTTTGTGAAAATGCCGCCCTTGGCCAAGCCTGCCATGGAAGCGGTAAAAACAGGCGATATCTCTTTTGTGCCGCAGCGGTTTGACAAGATTTATTTGGGCTGGCTGGAAAATATTCGTGATTGGTGTATTTCCCGGCAGCTTTGGTGGGGGCACCGTATTCCGGTTTGGTATTGCCAAGATTGCGGCGAAGTTATCTGCCAAAAAGGAGCACCTACCGTTTGCCAAAAATGTGGCAGCAACAACTTAGAGCAAGACCCGGATGTTTTAGATACTTGGTTTTCCTCTGCTTTATGGCCATTTTCTACCTTGGGTTGGCCTAATAATACTAAAGATTTGGCAACATTTTACCCCACATCTGTTTTGGTTACCGGCAGGGACATTATTTTCTTTTGGGTAGCTAGAATGATTTTTGCCGGCTTGCATTTTATGGATGCCAAGCCATTTAATGAAGTATTTATTCATGGCCTGATTTTGGATGCCCAGGGCCGCAAGATGAGCAAATCTTTAGGCAATGGAGTAGATCCCTTGGAGATTATTGACCAATATGGTGCTGATGCTCTGCGTTTGATGCTTATTACTGGCAATACCCCTGGCAATGATTTTCGTTTTCAGGTAGAACGTTTGGAAGCTGCCAGAAATTTTGTGAACAAGCTGTGGAATGCGAGCCGTTTTGTGCTGATGAATCTAAAAGATTATCAGCCCGAGCCTGCCAAACTAAGCTATACTCTGGCGGATAAATGGATTTTAGATTCTTTGCGGCAAACCGTCGAAGCAAGTACCCGTAATTTGGAAAAATATGAATTAGGTGAAGCTGTACGAGGCATTTATGATTTTACCTGGGATGATTTTTGTGATTGGTATATTGAGCTAGCTAAGCCACGCCTTTATAAAGGCAGCCCGAGCGAAAAATATACAGCCCAGCAAGTGTTGGTTACGATGCTTGGCCAAATTTTGCAGCTTTTGCATCCTTTTATGCCATTTATTACCGAGGAATTGTGGCAGGCTTTGCCGCATGAGGGCAATACCATCATGCTTTCTGCTTGGCCGCAGGCCGACAAGATGCCACAGTTTGCCGAGGAAGCAGAAGCCATGGATATCATTAGGGATATTGTGCGGGCCATCCGCAACATTCGGGCTGAGATGAATGTGCCGCCGGGCAAAAAAGTGGAAGTGATTTTACAGGCCGATGCTGCCGCCACAAACATTTTAACTGCCGGGCAGGATTATATTGCAGTTCTTGCCCAGGCTGAGAACATTGAACTTAAAGCCAAGGGCAGCGAAGCTCCGGGCCAGGCGGTTTCTGCCCATATTAAGGGTGTGGAGATATACCTGCCTTTGAAGGGTTTAATAGACATTACAAAAGAGATAGAACGCTTGCAAAAAGAGATTGCAAATATGGATAATGAGCTTGCAAGACTTTCCGGTAAGCTTGCCAATGCCGAGTTTTTGGCTAAGGCCCCGGCTAATATTATTGAAAAAGAACAAGCCAAAGGCTGCGAATATAAAGAGAAGAAAACAGCCCTTTTGGAACGTTTGGCTGATTTAACCGGCAAATAGAAGATGAAGATAGAATATGAAAAGTAAGTTTAGTCAAAATAAGGAAGCAAAAGTTTTTGCCTCCTTATTTTAAGTAGGTGATTATTGATGGATTACCAAGAAGCACTTGCTTTTTTGCAAGAAGCCAGTAAGTTTGGCATGAATCTTGGGTTGGAACGAATAAAAGAGTTGCTGAAAAGATTGGGTGATCCCCAGGCTTGCGGCATCAAATATGTTCATGTGGGGGGCACCAACGGCAAAGGTTCCACTGCTGCTTTTGTTGCCTCAATTTTGCAGGCGGCTGGTTTTAAAGTGGGGTTTTTTAGTTCGCCTCATTTACACAGCTATTGTGAACGCATGAAGATAAACTGGCTGGATATTACCGAAGACCGGGTGGCAGATTTGCTTAGTAGCATAAAACCCTATTTGGCGGCCATGGTAGCAGATGGTTTTGAACCCCCAACAGAATTTGAAATCAGCACAGTAGTGGCTTTTTGCTACTTTGCCCAAGAAAATGTGGATTGGGTGGTGTTGGAGGTTGGCTTAGGTGGCGAGTTGGACGCTACAAATGTAATCGTGCCAGAGGTCTCCATTATTACTAATGTGGCTTTGGATCATGTGGCTCAGCTCGGCAAAAGCATTGAGGCGATAGCCAAAACCAAGGCTGGTATAATAAAAGAAAACCAGCCTGTCATAAGCGGCGTTACCGGGGTTGCCGAAAAGATAATAAAGGAGAGAGTAAATGATCTTAAGGCACCATTATACCTGGCCGGAAGAGATTTTTGCTGGCAGATTTTTGAGCAAAATTTGGCTTTCCAAGTTTTTTCTTGCAGTTTTGGCCAAAAAAAATTAGAAAATTTAAAAATAAATTTTCTAGGCCGGCATCAGGTACAAAACGCGGCATTAGCAGTCGCTACAGCCGTTTTATTAAATTTATCAGAAGATGCCATAAGAAAAGGATTGGAACAAACCAAGTGGCCGGGTCGTTTAGAGATATTATGTACTAAACCACTGGTGTTGTTGGATGGGGCTCACAATGTGCATGGTATGCGATCTTTAAGTGTGGCCTTGACGGATTATTGGCCAAATAAAAAGCCGGTAGCTGTTTTATCTATGCTGGGGGATAAAGACAGAGAAAATGCCTTAGCTGTGATTTTGCCACACCTTTCCCATGCTGTAATTACCCGGCCGCCAAGTACGCGGGCAAAAAAATGGGACAAGCTGGCGGATATTTGCCGGGCGGCACAAGTACCCACAGAGATAGAACAAGACATTAAAAAAGCCTGCCAGATAGGTCTGCGACTTGCAAAAGAAAAAAACGAGATGCTTTTAGTAACTGGTTCTTTGTATATGCTGGCGGAGGCCCGCCAATATTTGCCGGAGCTTTTGAAAGAGGGTAATTACTGATGTTAAAAGAGGGGGAAAGACAATTAAAAAAGGTAATTTTGGCATCTAATTCACACCGCCGGCATGGGCTACTTTTGCAAATTGGGTTGGAACATGTGGTTTTGTCGGTTGAAACTGAAGAAATAAAAAAAGATATGCCGCCGGAAGATTTGGTGATGGCAAATGCTTTGGCAAAAGCAAGCGAAGTTGCCCGGCTGCAGCCGGAGGCTTTGGTAATTGGTTCGGATACAATTGTTGTGCTGGATGAATTGATTTTGGGAAAACCAAAAGACGCAGCCGAAGCCGCGGTCATGCTTAGTTATTTGAGCGGCAGATGGCATTTTGTGTATACCGGCCTGGCTTTGGTGGAAAAAGGGCGAGAACAGGTAGGTTGGCAAGTGAGCAAAGTCCTTTTTAAAGAATTAAGCAAAGAAAACATTGCTGCTTATGTTGCCACAGGAGAGCCAATGGACAAAGCCGGTGCTTATGGCATTCAGGATCGTGGGGCTCTTTTGGTAAGTTGTATAGAAGGGGATTATAATAACATTGTGGGGCTTCCTTTAGCTAAGTTGGAGGAAATGCTGGCCAATTGGGGCTATGATATTTGGGGGATGATAACTTGAGGAAATTTATTTTAAAGGCGGTTATTACCTTGTAATAAGAGGTCTGAATATAATATAATTATATTGTAAAAATGTTGTAATGACGGAGTAAAATACTGCACTTTTTAGAAAGAAGGGGAATCATTTGTTTAGTAGAGATGTAGGTATAGATTTAGGGACAGCCAACACTTTGGTTTATATAAAAGGCAAAGGTATTGTGGTTGTGGAGCCATCTGTGGTGGCCATAGATAAAAATACCAACCAGGTTTTAGCAGTGGGGGAAGAAGCAAAAATGATGATTGGCCGCACGCCAGGGAATATTGTGGCAATCCGTCCTGTTAAAGATGGTGTAATTGCGGATTTTGATGTAACTCAAAGTATGCTTAAGTATTTTTTGAGGAAAGCCCTAAAAGACAGTTCTGCTTTTTCTCGGCCGCGGGTTGTTGTTTGTGTGCCTTCTGGTGTCACAGAGGTGGAAGAAAGAGCAGTAAGGGAAGCCACCCTAAATGCAGGAGCCAAAGAAGCGTATCTTATTGAGGAGCCAATGGCAGCAGCTATTGGAGCCGGCATGCCAGTTACCGAACCTACGGGCAACATGATAGTTGATATTGGCGGCGGTACTACAGAAGTTGGGCTTATTTCTTTGGCCGGCATGGTTACGGTAAATTCTGTGCGGGTAGCAGGG
Source organism: Peptococcaceae bacterium UBA5755 (assembly GCA_002419005.1). Lineage (GTDB taxonomy): Bacteria > Bacillota > Dehalobacteriia > UBA4068 > UBA5755 > UBA5755. Next base: position 24,094 of record DIFF01000011.1, read on the forward strand.
GATGAAATGGATTCTGTTATTATCAGCCATGTAAAGCGAACCTATAACCTGGCCATTGGCGAACGGACCGCAGAAGAGGTGAAAATAAAAATAGGTTCTGTTTTTCTTACGGAAGAAAATTGCGACCAAACCTATGAGGTTAGAGGCCGCGACCTTTTAACAGGATTGCCTAAAACGGTGGTAATCAGTGCAAGTGAAATTTGTACAGCTTTGATGGATCCGGTAAGCGTTATTATTAATGCAGTACGTAGTTGTTTGGAGAAATCCCCCCCTGAATTGGCGGCTGATATTATGGATCGCGGCATTGTGATGGCCGGTGGGGGTTCTTTGCTTAATGGTTTGCCGGAGCTTCTTGCACAGGAAACCAATATTCCGGTACATTTGGCAGAGGAACCCTTTAATTGTGTGGTTTTGGGCACCGCCAAGGTTTTGGAAAGTATTGATAATTTGAAAAAAGCACAGACCCTTAAAGGTAAAAGATAGAAAAAGGGGAAGGATGGCAGCATTTTGAAAGATGGCTGGTTTTCCAAAAGAAGGGTGATTATCTTATCAGCGTTGCTGGTGATAGCTTTGCTCTGCCTTGCTTTTGGTACTGCATTGGAAAGAGGCGGCTTGACCAGCATTGAAAAAATGTTTAGAGATGCTTTTTCGCCTTTGCAGACCGGAGCTATGGTGATATATGGCAAAATTGCCGCCATTCCGGATTATTTTGTTAGTGTGGCCAATTGGCGGGAAGAAAATGAAAATTTAAAAAAACAAGTAAGTTCTTTGCAGGAAGATTTAAATAATTTAAAAGAGGTGGAACAGGAAAACATAAGACTTGAAGAGTTGCTTGGTGCTTATGATTCGGTTGTAAATGAATGGGATCCGGTGGTAGCAAAAGTTATTAGCCGCAGCAACAGCATTTGGTATAATACTCTTACCATTAAAGGTGGCGAAGATCAGGGTTTTTTAAAGAATATGGTGGTGGTCAATGCGGATGGTTTAATTGGCCGTATTATGAATGTTAGTAAACATACATCAGAAGTGTTGTTGATTTTGGATAAAGAGGCTGCTGTTGCTGCCTTTGAGCAGATAACCCGTACGCCAGGCATAATAGAAGGTTCTGATAAAAAAGAAGATATGCTTTCTTTTATTCATGTGCCTTATGATGCTGTCATAAAGGAAAACCAGATCATTATTTCTTCCGGTCTTGGCGGTATTTATCCGGCCGGTTTGCGAATTGGTTATATTACGGACATTACCGTAGAATCGGGGGGGTTGATGCTTTCTTGTGCAGTGCAGCCCTTTGTGGATTTTGACCGTCTGGAAGAAGTAATGGTACTGAAACCTTTGGGTGCGGGGGTGAACCATTGAAAAAACATAATATAAGACGCTGGGTGCTTTTGACGGTATGGTTTTTAATTGCTGTTATTCTGCAACATACCTTGCTCTCCAATTCTAATGGTTCTTTTATCAGTTTAAACCTGCCTTTGTTTTTCCCTGTGTTTGCCGGTATTTTGGCTGGTCCGACGGGAGGACTGATGGCAGGGATAATTCTTGGGTTGTTTCAGGATATTTTGCTGGGAAAATATATTGGTTTGAATATTTTGTGTTTTGGGCTTACTGGTTTTGTGGCCGGCCGGCTTGCTTTAAATGTGTATAAAGAAACATACTTGGTGCCCGTGTTGTCTATGTTGGCAGGCACGGTTTTTTATCAGGTTTGTTATTTGTTTGGCATGTTTATTATTGGGGTTGGTGCCCCAAATTGGTGGTCTTGGTGTGTTTATGTATTTTTTATGGCTTTAGGCAATGCTATTTTGGCACCTTTTATTTATGTGCCGGTATACCATTCTTTTGCCAGCGGATGGTTGTCATCTACCAATTTGGATGGTTCATAGGAGATTTTTTGCAGGAAGGCAGGTGTTATAATGCCTGAACTAGAAGAAAAAAATAAAAACGATTACCGACGTCTTTTTATTTTTTCTATAGCAATCATGGTTATTTTTGCTGTTTTGGGGTTGCGGCTTTTTACTTTGCAGGTTTTACAAGCAAGTGCTTATACTTCTGCCGCCAACAACAATCAACTTAGAATTATCTCTCAGCCGGCAAGAAGGGGCAATATTTATGATGCCAACATGGTAGAATTGGCCACTAGCAAGCCGGTTTTTTGCATATCCATTTCAACACCGGATGTTACGGACAAAAAAGCGCTGGCAGAAAAGTTGGCCACTTTGCTTGATGATCCGGAAATTACACCAGAAAGCATTCTTGAAGCTATCAACAACAATGCCCGCAGTTATGAAACCGTGTTGATTACCCGTTTGAATTATGAAGAAGGTGTTGAAAAAGTAGCGATTTTGGAAGAAAACCGGGCTGATTTGGGCGGTGTTTTGGTTTCTGAAGAGCCTATGCGTTATTATCCCAACGGTTCTTTGGCTGGGCATGTTATTGGTACAGTGGGCCTGATTGGCGAAAGTGACCTTAATTTGGTTAATGAGGGGAATTATTTGATAAATGACTGGTTGGGCAAAACAGGCCTGGAAAGTTATTATGAGAATTATATGGATGAAAATGGTCAGCAGGTTGGCCTAAAGGGTCAATATGGCATTATGAAGATCGAGGTCAACTCCAGAAACAAATTTGTCAGCACCCAATCAACCAGCGACGCAGTAGCCGGCAATTCTTTGGTGCTTACTTTGGATGCTAAAGTGCAGGCTGCCATGGAGGAATCGTTAGCCAGCACCATTAAAACAATAAGCAAAACCAGGCCAAAATGTCAGGCTGGCTCAGCAGTACTTTTGGATGTTAAAACAGGCGGGATTATTGCTATTGCAAGTTATCCGACTATGGACCCAAATGATTTTGCCGAAGGGTTGTCTCAAGAACAAACCAAATATTACTGGGATGAAAACACCAAGCCCACCTTTAATCGGGCCATATCCGGTGCTTATCCGCCTGGTTCCACATTTAAACCGGTTACTGCTTTGGCAGGATTGATTGGCGATGTTTATGATATTAACACATATGTAAACTGTTGTGTAAGCAACTGGATACAGCCGCGGGCCCGCTGTTCTGCGGAGCATGGCAGCGTGAATTTAATTAAGGCCATGCAGGTTTCCTGCAACACTTTTTTTCAGGAGATAGGTTATAGAGCCGGCATAGACCTTTTGTATGACACGGCAAGTGCCTTAGGGCTTGGCTCCAAAACCGGCATAGATTTGCCAGGCGAAGTCAGTGGTACTTTGGCCAACCCGGAATGGAAAGCGAAAAATTTTACCGGTTGGGAAGCCACCTGGCGGAACTACGATACTTATTACATGTCTATGGGACAAGGGTATAACCAATATACTCCTTTGCAACTGGCCAACTACACCGCGGCCATTGCCAATGATGGCGTACGGATGGTGCCCTATTTGGTAGAAAGTATTTTAGATTGTGAAGGCAATGTTGTTTGGGAGAATGAGCTTACTGTTGGATCTCAGGTGGATTGTGATATTGAGGATATTGAATTGGTTCAACGGGCAATGGCCGCGGTTGCCGAGCCGGGTGGTGTGGCTTATGGTTTGTTTGGTAATTACGGGGTGAAGGTGGCTGTCAAAACAGGTACGGCCCAAACCGGTTTAGCCTCGGATGATAAAAGCAAGGATTATCACGGTGTTTTTATTGCTTATGCTCCGGCTGATGATCCGCAGGTTGCTTTTGCGTGTGTAATAGAATATGGCTATCATGGCAGCACCTCGGCTGCCTATGTTTGCAAAGCAGTTTTTAATGAATATTTTGGTTTTAATGACCTTTCTGCAGAAAAAGAAAATACCCAAAGTACTGAAAATATTGAAGCTGATTTTGCCGAATAAAAGCAAAAGATGTCACACTTTTGGGGAATTTGTTTTTAATAAATTGCCAGCTAGAGCAGGATTCACTGGCCGATTTAGCGAAAACTTATTCCAGCAAAAAGCAAGGGGGTGACATTGAAAATGGAAACAAAGATCAGCCCGGCAAACACAAATGGAGATGCGGTTTTACTTAAAGGAACCTTGCGTTCCGGGCAAAGCGTAGAATATCCGGGCAATGTGGTAGTTTTGGGAGATGTGAATCCAGGTGCAGAAATAATTGCAGATGGTCATATAGTGGTTTTTGGCGCTTTGCGTGGAGTGGTCCATGCAGGTGCCCAAGGGGATGATACGGCTAGCATTACTGCTTTGGAGCTGGCCCCCACCCAGCTGAGAATTGCCACTCATATTACCAGGCCACCGGATGGCATGGCAGAAAATGGGCCACCGCATCCGGAAAAAGCTCTTATTAAAGATGGTATGGTAATGATAGAAAAATATGTGGCACCAAAATAAAACATAAAAAGTATTTATTTTGGCAAAAAGGGAGGTAATTCTTGGTGGGAGAAGTAATAGTTGTGACATCCGGCAAGGGCGGTGTGGGCAAAACCACCACAACCGCTAACCTTGGTACCGGTTTGGCCATGGCGGGCAAACAAGTAGTTATGGTAGATACTGATATAGGTTTGCGTAATTTGGATGTGGTCTTGGGCTTGGAAAACCGCATAGTTTATGATATTGTAGATGTGGTGCGGGAAAATTGTCGCCTAAAACAAGCCCTGATAAAAGATAAACGTTATGAAAATATGTATTTGCTGCCAGCAGCCCAAACTAAAGATAAAACAGCCGTAAAAGAAGAGCAGATGAAAGTTTTGTGTGCTCGGCTTAAAGAAGAATTTGAATATGTAATCATTGATTGTCCGGCCGGCATTGAGCATGGTTTCAAAAATGCTATTGCTGGGGCTAACCAGGCTATTGTGGTTACCACGCCGGAGGTCTCGGCAGTGCGGGATGCAGATAGAATAATTGGTCTTTTGGAGGCGGCCGGCATTTATGAGCCCAAGCTGATTATTAACCGAATTAGACCAAATATGGTACAATCTGGGGATATGATGGCGGTGGAAGATATTTTGGAAATTCTCTCAATTGACCTTTTGGGCATTGTGCCCGATGATGATACCATTATAATTTCTACCAACCAGGGCGAGCCGGCCGTAACAGACAATAATTCTAAGGCGGGCAGAGCCTACAAAAATATTGTTAAAAGAATTTGTGGGGAAAATGTGCCCCTGATGATACTGACGGATAATGTGGGGTTTTTTGCCCGAGTAAAAAGCTTTTTTGGCAATAAGTAGAAGGAGGTGGCGCAATGTCTATACCAGGTTTTCTAAATCGTTTTTTTAGTAAAGAACAGAACTTATCCAGCAAAGATGTGGCAAAAGAAAGGCTGCGGCTGGTGTTGATCCATGATAGGAGCGCCTCTCTCCCTGATAGTGTGATGCTGGCTTTGCGGGAAGATTTGATCTCTGTTATATCAAAATATATGGAGATAGACCAAGCAGCTTTGGAAGTTGGCTTAACAAAAAGTGATGACGAGGTGACTTTAATAGCCAATATTCCCATTTTGCAGATTAAACGTGCAGTTTAATTTTAATAGTATTACTGTTTTAATTAATATTTTTTAGTTGTAGGAGTAGAGTGCTAGTGTGGAAAAAGAGAATGCTAAACAACTTGGACTGGCCTTTTGTGGGGTTGATTTTTGTCTTATTGGCAGCAAGCCTTGTTGTGTTAAGCAGTGCTTCGCAAAATATTATTCTTAGCGACCCATATTATTATGTAAAAAAGCAGGCTTTGTGGATGGTCTTGGGCATTGTGGTGGCCGCTATTACTGCTTATTTTAGCTATCAAACTTTTCCTCGCTGGGCTAAGTTTGCCTACATCTTTATGATTTTGATATTGGTTGGCGTGTTTTTTGTTCCTTCTCAATCTGGCGTGCAGCGTTGGTATGATTTGGGATTTATGGATTTTCAACCTTCTGAACTTTCAAAAATCATTACCATTGTTGCATTTGCCTGCTTTTTAAAAAAAAGGCAGGCAAAGATGCATTTATGGAGCACTTTTTTTCTTTCCCTGCTTTTTTTGGGATTACCCCTGGTTTTGATTATTTTGGAACCAGATTTGGGTACAGGGTTGGTTTTTATTGCCCTTTGGATAGGCATGATGTGGGTGGCTGGTTTTCCAACTAAACGCATGATAATAATTTTATTGATTTTGTTTTTGTTGGTGGGCCTAATTTTTGTGGATCTGTATATTGGTACCGATGGCTTTACCCATTCCCTGGAAGAAGGGGATCTTCCAATACCGCTGCCCTTTTCAAATTATCAGATTATGCGGTTAATAATATTTGTTAACCCGGGGATGGATCCGTTGAAATCAGGGTATCAGATTATTCAGTCGGAGGTGGCCATAGGCTCCGGCGGAATGTTGGGCAAAGGCTATGGTCAGGGTTCTCAGGTGCAGGGCAATTTTTTGCCCACCCACCACACCGACTTTATTTTTGCTGTGATAGGAGAAGAGTTTGGTTTGCTGGGTTGCTTTGTTTTTTTAGGAACCTATCTTTTACTTTTGCTCAGGGCCGTGCGTATTGCTTTGGATGCTAAAGATATGCTTGGCACCTTGATTGTAGCTGGCGTCATAACCATGTTTGCTTTTCAGATTTTGGTAAATGTGGGTATGACCACTGGCATAATGCCGGTTACAGGGCTGCCCTTGCCTCTTTTTACTTATGGTGGTACCAGCATGCTTGTTAGCATGTGTGCTTTGGGGCTTATTATCAATGTTAGTTTGCGGCGGCGGGAAATACTTTTTTAAAAATATCTTGGCATAGTCAAGCCCCACTTCTCATATTCTTTTTAATAGAATGTGGGGGGTGGCAAAAAATGAATAATTTATGGAATTTTTACTCCGGAGGGCAGTCAAAACCACCAAAAAAACCTTTGTTTAGATGTTTCATCTGGCAGTTTTTGGTGGCTTTGGCTGTTTTTGCTGCTTTGTTTTATGGTACAACTCAAGAGGGTTCTTTTGCTGATTTCACCCATAATGCTATAGCATTGATTCAGGGAGAAAAAACAAGCCAGGCAGTTCCTGCTAGCAACGATGTAAGCACAGATGTGAGCCTTCTTGCAACAAAAGGGCCCAATATGGTTTTGCCCCTTTCTGGCTCTGTGGTACGTCAATATTTGGCGGTAGAAAAGGAAGGGGAGGTGCCTTACGAAGGTATTTTAATTTGTGGGCAAGCGGAAGATAAGGTGCAAGCTGCTGCTGCCGGCAAGGTAACTGTGGCCGAGGAAAATGCAGAGGGCTGGGAGATTGAGATAAACCATGGGTCAGAGTGGGTTACTCGTTACGAAAATTTGGCAGAAGCCAATGTGGAGCCGGACGATGAAGTAAGACAAGGAGCAACCGTTGGCAAGGTTGGGGAAGCTGATATCGGGTTTTGTATTTATTATCAGGGAAAATCAATTGATCCTCTTGCTTATTTAAGCTGGGATGAAAACCAATAATAAAAATTCTGGCATAAAAGAAAAATGTGTGAGCAAACTGTCAAAGGGGATAACTCTTCTTTTTTGCTTGCTCTTTTTTTGTTTGTTTTTTGGTTGGGGCAAGGGTTCATTTTTGCCATTCTTTTTTGCTTTTATATGTCACGAGTTTGGCCATGTACTTGTGGCATTTATTTTTGGTTTTGGCTTACCTGGTTGGCAAGCGGGGGGGCTGGTTTTACCCCCTGCTTGCCAGGGCAAAAAAGAAACAGCGGTGGCTTTTGCCGGGCCAGCAGTTAATTTGCTTTGCTTTTTTTTGCTGCCTTCGGCTGGTTTTTGGCAGTCTGCTCAAATTTTGTTGGCTTTGGCTAACTTGTTGCCGGTGCTGCCTTTGGATGGCGGTCGGATGATCAGGGGGTTTTTAACCGGCTTGGTTAACTGGCGGCTTTTAAGCAAGGTTTTAAGTGTTGCAGGTATAGTTTTTGGTATAGGGATAGTAATTTTTACTGTTTTTTTTGGTTTGCGGAAGGGCACTTTTTTTGCCGGATGGTTTTTATGGGGCATTATTTTAATGTATTTGGCTTATAAGGAGAAACAAAATATAAGTTGGTCTTACTGGCGAGTTTTGCTGGCTCAAGGCAAGGGTTATGGACGGTGCAAAATTTTATTGATAGCGGCCGAGCTTACAGTGGCAGAAGCCCTGCCGCTTTTGTCTCCGGGGCGCAGATATGTCTTGTTTTTATCCGGCGGTGGCCTGCTTAAGGGAGAGGATTTGTTGAAAGCTTTTTGGCGGGGCGAGGGACAACTTTTTTTAAAAGAAATATATTTTAAAAATAGGCAATAGGTAAAAATACCAAAAGGATTTGGCTTTGTTATGGTGAAATTTATAAAGCTAATATAAAGACAATATGTTTTGGGGAGGGGAAATGACGACAAAAAAGGAATGGGGAACCTCTTTAGCCCCTTTAATAGAGAGTATTTTACCTTTGGTTGAGCAGCCGGCTCAATATTTGGGCGGTGAATATAACAGCCAAAAAAAAGATTGGCATAGCTTGAAGGCCAGGGTAGCTTTTTTGTTTCCGGATACTTACGAGATTGGCATGTCGCATTTGGGCCTGCGCATTTTATACCAGGTGGTGAACGAGCGTGACGGTTTTGCTATGGAACGCAGTTTTGTCCCTAAGCCGGATCTGGAAAACCTTTTAAGAGAAAAGGGGTTGCCCCTTTTTACCTGGGAGTCGTATTTGGATGTGCAAGAGTTTGATATTATTGCTTTTACCCTTCAGTATGAAATGAGTTATACTAACATTTTGAACATGCTGGATTTGGCCGGCCTGCCTCTTTTGGCCAAAGAGCGAGGGGACGACATGCCCCCGGTAATTGCCGGCGGGTTGGGAGCTTTTAACCCCGAGCCATTGACCGATTTTGTTGACCTTTTTTGCCTTGGGGAAAGTGAAAATCAGTTAATAGAACTTTTGGCTTTGTGGGTAAAGGTTAAAGAGGCTGGCGGTGGCAAATCAGCTTGGCTAAAAGAGGCTATGCAAATCCAGGGTGTTTATGTGCCTAGTTTTTATCGGGTTTCTTATGATTGTGTTGGAAATATTGTGGCCATTGAGGCAAAAGATGCGGCTCCCGCAGTGATAGAAAAAGCGGTGATAAAAGATTTAGATTCTGCTCCTTATCCAACCTGTAGCATGGTGCCTTTTACCAAAGTGGTGCATGACCGCATAACGCTGGAAGTGATGCGTGGCTGCAGCCGTGGTTGCCGTTTTTGTCAAGCCGGCATTCTTTATCGTCCGGTCCGGGAAAAGAAAATTTCTACATTGGTGGGGCAAACCCGCAAGCTTACCAAAAATACCGGTTATGATGAAATTGGTCTCATCTCTCTTTCTACGGCCGATTACAGTCAGGTGGGGCCCTTAATAGACCGTCTTTTAGACGAGCACAGCCAAAACGGGGTGGGGGTATCTTTGCCATCTTTACGGGTAGATGCCTTTTCTGTTGCTTTGGCCGAAAAAGTGCAAAAGGTGAGGAAATCTGGCCTAACTTTTGCCCCGGAAGCGGGAAGCCAACGTCTGCGTGACATTATCAACAAGGGTTTAACAGAGGAAGATATTTTAAAAGCGGTAGGGGCAGCTTTTCAGCAGGGCTGGACAAGCCTCAAGCTATATTTTATGATTGGTCTGCCCGAAGAAACTCAAGAGGATTTGGCAGGGATGGCGGATTTGATAGAGAAGATATTATCTGTTGCTAAAAGAGCAAAACCTAAATGGGTAAAAAAGCCCATCGCCATTTCCGTTAGTGTTGCTACTTTTGTGCCCAAACCCCATACTCCTTTTCAGTGGCAGGGGCAAAATAGCAGAGAACAAGTGCAAAAAAAACAGCAGTATTTGCGAGAAAGGTTGCGACCTTTGCGGCAAGTCAAGTTTTCTTGTCATGACATGAATTTGAGTTTTATTGAAGCGGTGTTTAGCCGGGGCGACAGACGCTTAGGAAAAGTTCTTTTGGAGGCTTGGCGGCTTGGTTGCAAAATGGATGCTTGGTCTGAGCATTTTCGCTATGACCTGTGGCTTAAAGCTTTTGCCAATTGTGGTTTAGACCCGGTGTGGTATAGTGAGAGAAACATCGATGAGTTAGCAATGTTGCCTTGGGAACACATCAGCTCTGGAGTGGATAAAAAGTGGTTTTGGCAGGAATGGCAAAAGGCTCAAAAAGGCGAACTGACAGAAGATTGCCGTTCTGGCAAATGTACTGGTTGTGGTGTCTGCCAAAAACTAGATGTTGGCATTGATTTGGCAAAAGAGGGGTTGTAGAATTATGAGTGTGATACGTTTTTCTTTTGCCATAGAAGGCCGCTTAAGGTTTCTTTCTCATTTGGATCTGCAAAAAATGTTTAACATGGCAATTCAAAGGGCGGCTTTGCCTATTGCCTATTCCCAAGGTTTTAACCCGCATCCCCAGCTTGCTTTGGGCCCGGCTCATGCCGTGGGGGTAGCAAGTGTAGCCGAATATGCGGATATGGAATTGATAAAAGATTTTAGCCCGGAGGGTTTTTTAAAAACTTTACAACCAGCTCTCCCACAAGGCATCAGGCTTCTTTCGGCAAGAGCTCTTACAGAAAAAACGCCGGCTTTGATGGCTAGCATTAATTGTGCGGTCTATGTTGTTAAGGTTAATGGGTTGGAGAAAACCATCCTAGAGGCAAAAGTGGCGGAGCTTTTGGCCCAAACCGAACTTCTTTGGCAACGAAAAAGTCCAAAAGGTATTAAAACCGTAGATTTAAGGCCGGGGATTTTTGAAATGAAGGTGTTGGCCGCAAACAGTTTGTTCTTGGAGTTGCGCATCGGCAATACGGGCAACATAAAACCTGATGAAGTAATAAGGGCCCTGAACATAGAAAATTTAGCAATAGAGATTATAGAGCGCACAGGTTTATACATAAGGGACGAGCAGGGGAATAAAAGGGAACCATAGATTGTTGGACGGAGGAATAACAGTGAGCAAAGAGCTAATTATCAAAAATGATCTATCAGAAACGGTTGTGGCTTTACTAGAGGATCAGATTCTTACAGAGATTCATTTTGAGAAGAACAGTTGTCAGCGTTTGGCAGGTAACATATACAAAGGATTTGTAGATAATATTTTGCCAGGCATGCAGGCAGCATTTGTAGATATTGGTTTGGAAAAAAATGGTTTTTTGTATGTTGATGAAGCCGTTCCGCAAAAAATGGATAAAGATGTGGCAGAGCCGCCTGTAAATGTGAGTATTAATGATATTTTAAAAAAAGGCCAAGAACTTTTGGTGCAGATAGTTAAAGAACCAGTTGGTTCCAAAGGGGCTAGGGTGACCACTCAGCCAACCTTGCCTGGCCGTTATACGGTTTTGATGCCCACCATAAACTACATTGGCATTTCTCGAAGGATTGAAAACGAGAAAGAACGCCAGCGTTTGAAAGACATTGCTACAGAAATAAGCAATGGTAATGTTGGCGTGATTGTGCGTACGGTGGCGGAAGGGGCAAGTAAGGAAGAGCTGGCTTATGACATAAAACGTTTGACCCGTCAATGGAAACGGATTCAGGCTACGGCAGCCAAAAGCAAAGCCCCTAGTATAGTACATAAAGATTTATCTCTTTTAAAAAGAGTGATGCGGGATATGATAAGTGATGACATAGGCCGTATTATTGTTAACAACCAGGAAACCTATGACACTGTTTTAGACATTATGAGTGACCATAGCTCCCATTTGCGGGGAAGGGTTATCCAACAGTTGGGTATTGATCTTTTTGGTTATTACAGCATTGATAACCAAATTGAAAAGGCTTTGCGACGCAAAGTTTGGCTGAAATGCGGTGGCTATATTATTTTTGATGAGGTAGAAGCCTTAACCGTTATTGACGTAAATACTGGCAAATTTATTGGCAAAGATAATTTGGCCGCAACTGTGTTGCAAACCAACATGGAGGCGGCGGTAGAAATTGCCCGGCAATTACGGCTTAGGAATATTGGCGGCATTATAATTATTGACTTTATAGATATGGAAACAACACAAGACAAAGAGAAGGTTTGGGCAATTTTTGAAGAAACCCTAAAAAAGGATAGGATTAAAACCCACATTTTGGGGGTGACTCAGCTTGGTCTTTTGGAAATGACCCGCAAAAAAAACGGCCAAAAACTAAGCGACATTATGCAAAAAGAATGTCCTTTTTGTGAAGGCAAGGGTAGAGTATATTTGGAAGAAGTAAGTGCTGCCAGGATTCAAAAAGAAATTGAGGATTTGGTAAAACAGATTGCGGCTAAAAACATATATGTTCAGGCAAACCCGGTAGTTGCGGGCTACATTATTGGCACTTCCGGCAACAATTTGGCAAATCTTGAAAACAAGTATGGCTGCCGCATTATGGTAAAAGGTTCGGCTGAGATGAGAGTTGAAGAATATATTGTTCGGCCTTCTTATGAGGGGGAGGAAGAAACTTTGGTAAAAGCACCGGTAAAAACCGGTGAAAAAATAAAATTGCGGGTTTTGGAGCCGCATACAGACAGCGATAAGGATGGTATTGCCAGACAAGAAGGTTTTATAATTTGTATTGAAAATGGTGGGCAATATGTAGGACAGGATGTGTGGGTGGAAATTGGCAAAGTTTGCCGCACCTATGCTCAGGCTTTTGTGGTGGAAGGTGAAATATAAAAACAGAAGGTTAAAGCAATTTATTGACAGGGATGCAGCTTTGTGATAAAATACACCTGTTATGTTTGTAAACCGCTCCAACTGGGTTTAAGTGCTTTTGCCACCCAGGCTGGGCGAGTCTTTGGCATAGGAGGTGTAATATGTACGCAATTATAGAAACCGGCGGTAAACAGTATCGGGTGCAAGAAGGCGATGTTTTGCGTGTGGAGCTTTTAACAGCTGAAGCAGGTCAAACAGTGGAGATCGATAAAGTTTTAGCAGTAGGAGAAGCCGACAAGTTGACCATTGGTCAACCTTTGGTTGAAGGTGCCAAAGTTGTTCTTAAAGTTATTGAGCATGACAAAGCAAAAAAAGTTATTGTTTTCCATTATAAAGCTAAAAAAAATATTCGCAAGAAAAACGGTCACCGGCAGCCCTTTACCAAAGTGCAGGTGGAAAAAATATTAGCTTAAAACAAAATATAAAATATAAATTTAAGGAGGTGGGGTTTTATGGCTCACAAGAAGGCGGGCGGCAGCTCGAGGAACGGCAGAGATAGTGCGGCTCAACGATTAGGTTTAAAACGTCATGATGGCCAGATGGTCACAGCTGGCAGCATATTGGTACGTCAGCGGGGGACAAAATTCCACCCTGGTAATAATGTTGGTCTGGGCAAGGATGATACCCTCTTTGCCAAAGTGAGCGGCATAGTGCGTTTTGAGCGTAAAGACCGCAACAAAAAACAGGTCAGTGTTTACCAGGCGGAAGAAGCTGTTTAAACAGCCGAACCAAATTTAAAAACTAACAAGCACAGAGGCAAAAGATAGATTTTTCTCTGTGCTTTTTGTGTGCTATTATTATGTTGCAATTAAATACCATTTCGAGGTAAAATAAAAGACAAGATAAATAAGGCTGGGAAAGGCTTAAAATTATGTTTTATGATTATGCAAAAATTTATGTTAAAGGTGGCGATGGCGGCAACGGTGTTGTAGCTTTTCGCCGGGAAAAGTATGTGCCTTTTGGCGGACCGGCCGGCGGCGACGGCGGTGGTGGCGGCAGCGTTGTTTTTGTGGGTGATGAAGGGCTGCGTACTTTGGTTGATTTTAAATATAAGCAGCATTATAAAGCCGAGCGTGGTATGCATGGCCAAGGTAAAAACATGCATGGCAAAACAGCTAATGATATGCTGGTGAGGGTACCTGTGGGCACCATTGTAAAAGATGCTGAAAGCGAAGAGCTTTTGGGGGATATTACTACTCATGGCCAGGAATTGGTGGTTGCAAAAGGCGGCAAAGGCGGTCGGGGTAACACAAGCTTTTTTTCCCCTAACAACAAAGTGCCAGAAGTGGCAGAAAATGGCGAACCGGGGCAGGAGCACTGGCTTACTTTGGAACTAAAACTTTTGGCTGATGTGGCCCTGGTGGGCATGCCCAATGCTGGCAAAAGCACTATTATTTCACGCATATCTGCCGCCAAACCAAAAATTGCCGATTATCCTTTTACCACCCTGGTGCCTAATTTGGGTGTGGTGGCCTTGGATGATGGCAACAGTTTTGTGGTAGCGGATGTGCCTGGCTTAATTAAAGGTGCCCACGAAGGTGCTGGCCTCGGGCATCGTTTTTTGCGGCATGTGGAAAGGTGCCGGGTCATTTTGCATGTTTTAGATATGAGTGGCCTGGAAGAACAAAAGCCTTGGGAGGATTTTGCGGCTATCAACGAGGAGCTAAAATTATATAGATCAGATTTGGCAAAGCGGCCTCAAATTATAGTGGCAAACAAAATGGATATGCCCGAAGCGGCAGGGAACCTAGCTATTTTAAAAGAAAAGCTAGGCGATAAATATGAAATCTACCTCGTTATTGCCTTAAAAAACGAGGGTTTAATGCCTGTTATTTACAAAGCCTGGGAGCTAATTCAAAATACTCCTTTGCCTTTAGGTATTGAACCGACCGAATCTATGCGTCATGTTATTGTGAAAGCCGAAGAACCTTTTGTTATTGAGACGGAAGAACAAGGTGTTTGGCGGGTAAAAGGCGAAAAAATAGAGAGATTGGTGGCAATGACGGATTGGGACAACTCTGCTGCTGTTACTAGGATGCAGCGGATATTTGACAAAATGGGCTTAGACCAGGCTTTGCGTTTGGCCGGAGTGGCAGAAGGCGACTTGGTTTGCATAGGCAAAGAAAAATTTAATTTTGCGGAATAATATTACGGTAAAAAAGAGCCCAAAAAAGCAAACAGAAGAATAAAAAGGGGGCAAAAAGTGTGCTGCATTACCCAAGCTACTATGGAGCTATTATTATAGGAACTTTTGCGATAATAATTTTTATATGTTATTTTTTGGTAGGTCGCAAGGCAGGAGCCACCAAAGAAGTGTTAAAAAAAGAATCTCAACCTGATTTGACGGCTAAAAATTCAGAAAAAGAAACAGAATTATCTCAATGGGATTCGACTGAGCTTGCGGGATGTCAAAAGTTTCAAGCTGAGGGAATAGAACCGAATGAAATAAGACCGGCTCCAAAGCTTTCTGTTATTTTATCGGATGATAATATAAAAAGAGCATTTAAAGATGTTTTGGCAACCGCTGATAATAAGCAAACCGCTGCTTTGGCAGCAGACTTAATGGCGAAAGAAGCTCTGCCATTGGCGGCAAACAAATTGGAAGAAGATTTTATACACACAACAGATGAGCAAAATACCAGGCAATTTAGTGAAAGCACACTGACCAATGCTTTTGCGGCAAGTGATGAACTGGAGATTCCGGTTTTTGTCAGAGTCAAAAACACAGTAAGCCAAAACACCGATTTACCGCAGCCCGATTTGCCGCAGCCTTTTGGCTATAAAATGGCTTGGCTTGCTGTGCGTTCTAATAACACCAAAAAAGTATTAGAAAAACTGGCTTTGAAAGAACAAAAACCAGCCAACTGGAGCCAGGGGTTGACCGCTGCTTATGAAAATCAAGGGCTTGTTTTTGTTTCACCGCCTTTAAAAGGTTGGGTACTGATTGTGGGCCGTGCCCTGTGGGATAAATTTGACTTGGCCCAACCACCCCAAAGATTATTTTTGCTGCGGGGGCTAAGTCAGGCTTTTGGCCATGCTCAATATTTTTCTACCATTCGTGGGGTGGAAACACATGCCTGGGCAATGGCCGAGGACGGTCAAATTATGCGTGCTTATGCTTATTCTGGCGAGATTGGCGAGGTTTTGTGGGATTTTGGTGAGCTTACTAATGAAGAAGAAGAGTTGGGCTTTGCCTTTTTTGATCCCGAAAGTATAGAAGCGGAAGAAGAAAACTATTGGCAGCGTTCTGATCTTCGCTACCCAGATGAAAGAGATGTAATTGCTTTGGCAGCTGTTTGGGGTATGGACACACGTTTTGATGGCAGACAATGGCAACCCGGCATTGGTTCAATAGGCCGGCTGTAATAGACATGAAACAGACAAATATAAGTAATTTGAGGAGATAAAAATGCTCACAGGAAAAGCAAAAAGATATTTGCGCAGTTTAGCCATGCAAGAGGAACCGATTTTTCAAATTGGCAAAGGCGGGTTAAACGACACCATAGTTAGGGAGCTTTCCGACGCTATGGAGGCAAGGGAATTGATTAAAGTGCGGGTTTTAAACAATTGTGAGGCGACACCCCAAAAATTGGCAGCAGAAATAACCGCGAAAACAGGAGCTTTTTTGGTGCAAATCATTGGGCATAACATGGTTTTTTTTCGTCCGTCTAGCAAAAAACCCCGTATTCAACTGCCATAAAGGAGCAAAAACATGCCAAAAAAGAGAATTCGCCTGGGTTTAATGGGAGGCACTTTTGACCCTATTCATTATGGCCACTTGGTTACAGCTGAGGAGGCCAGGGTTTGCTATGACCTTACAGAAGTCATCTTTATTCCTTCCGGGCACCCCCCACATAAAACAAATTTACAGGTATCAGATGCTCAGCACCGTTTAACCATGTGCCTTTTGGCAACTGTTACCAACCAGCATTTTTGGGTTTCCGACATCGAGGTAAAAAGGCCCGGCTTTTCCTACACTTATGACACAGTAAGAGCCATAAAACAAGCTTATGATAATCAGGCCGAGGTGTTTTTTATTACCGGGGCCGACGCAGTAAAAGAAATTTTGGATTGGAAAGATTTTGACAAGCTAATTGAAGAATGTACTTTTATTGCTGCTACCAGACCGGGTTATATTTTGGATTTGGATAAACAAAATACTTCTTTGCCGCCACATACACTAGAGAAAATTTTGCCGTTGGAGGTTACTGCTCTTGCCATTTCCTCTACCGATGTGCGGCAAAAAGTTATGAAAAATTGTCCTATTAAGTATTTATTGCCGGAAACGGTGGAAAATTATATATATAAATACAACTTATATAAAAATGCGGAGGGCATATAATTATGGAAAGATCTGACATGCTTAATTTTGTGGCTGCCAGGTTAAGCAAGGATCGCTTTGAGCACAGTCTAAGGGTTGAGGATTTGGCGAAAAAGCTTGCAAAAATTTGGCAGGTTGATGAAACAAAAACCAGCCAGGCTGCTATTTTGCATGATATCGGACGCAGCAAAAGCCTGGCCGAAAGCGTGCAAATGCTGGTAGATTTTGGCACTCCGCCGGATGAAATTATGCAGGCCCAACCGGTTCTTTTACATGCCTTTTCTGGCAGTCTTATAGCCAAAAAAGAACTTGGCATTGAAGATGAGGAAATTTTGGAGGCTATTGCTTATCACACCGTTGCCAAAGCAGGTATGAGCCCGCTTGCGGAGATCATTTTTTTGGCCGATATAACAGAAAGTGAGCGTAGTTGGTGTGGAGTAGATATCCTGCGGGAGTTGCAAAAAGAAGACATAAAAAAAGCCATGTTTTTTGCTTTGGAAGAAACCATAAAATGGCTGAAAGAACAAGGCAAAATGGTTTATCCAAGTGCCATAGAGGCCCGTGATTATTATGCAGGTTTGCTGAATATAAAAATCTAAAAAAAGGAGATGACGTTTTGCGAGGAGAAGAAATTGTAAAAGCATGTGTAAAGTATGCTGATGAAAAAAAAGCCACCGATATTTTGGGTCTGGATTTGCGGAAAATTAGTTTGGTTGCTGATTACTTTGTACTTTGTACTGCCGGCAACGTTAATCAGGCTAAGGCCATCAGTGATAATATAGATGAAAAAATGAGCGAAGCGGGCCAAAGGCCTTTTCGCACGGAAGGGTATAAAGAGGGCAGATGGATTCTTTTAGATTTTGGTAGCGTAGTTGTTCATATCTTCCAAGAGGAAGAAAGAAAATATTATAACCTGGAAAGACTGTGGGCTGATGCTGCTTTAGTGCAGCTTGATATCGCAGATTAAACAGATTTTATTTCAGGAGGTATGATTATGGTTTTATCAGGCAATGCTATCATCGCTCAGTCGGGTGGACCCACTGCTGTCATCAACAACAGTGTGGCAGGTGTGGTGCAAACATGGCAAAAACTAAAATTTAAAGGCAAAATTTATGCTGGTCTGAACGGCATTAAGGGTGTGCTGGAAGAAGATATAATTGATTTAGCCTATCAGGATAAGGCTGTTATTGAGGGTTTTCGTTACACGCCGGGGGCCGGCTTATATTCCTGCCGCTATAAAGTGCTGCCAGAAGACCAAAAAAAGTTGATAAATATTTGTCGCAAGCATGATATTCGTTATTTTTTCTATAATGGCGGCAACGATTCCATGGATACAGCTTACAAAACAATGCTGGCGGCCGAGGCCATGGGTTATGATATGCGAGTGATCGGCGTTCCCAAAACGGTGGATAATGACCTGCCCTTTACCGACCACACGCCGGGCTACGGCAGTGCCGCCAAGTATTTAGCCACCAGCGTGCTGGAAACAGGAATTGATCTTATGAGTGTTTCTACTAAAAACAAGGTAACAATTTTGGAGGCCATGGGCCGCAACGCAGGCTGGCTTACTGCTGCCGGTGCCCTGGCCAAAAGAAGCCCGGACGATGCCCCCCACTTGGTATATTTGCCGGAAGTGGTTTTTGACATAGTGGCTTTTTTGAAAGACGTAGAGGCAGTTTATAAAAGGTTAGGTTATGTGTATGTGGTGGCTTCTGAAGGCATTAAAAATGCCAAAGGTGAATACATAGCTGCCGGCGGCAGCATAGATGCTTTTGGCCATGCCCAGCTTTCCGGAGCGGGGGATGCCCTAAAGCAGATTGTGGAAGCCGAGCTTGGAATTAAAGCCCGCTGCAATACCTTGGGTACGGCCCAGCGTTCTGCTATGCACTTTGCTAGTCTGACCGACGCCAATGAAGCTTATATGGTTGGTGCCAAAGCGGTAGAATTGGTTATGGCTGGCGAAAGCGGCATTATGGTTACTTTGGAAAGAGCATCTGGTTCGGAATATGTTTGTACAACCGGAAAGGTTGGTTTGGCAAAAGTGGCAAATGTTGAAAAGAAAGTGCCTTTAAATTGGATTGTCCCGGCCGGCAACAATGTAACTAAGGATTTCGTTGATTATGCCAGGCCTCTGATTATGGGAGAAGTTAGCATTCCTATGGAAAATGGGTTGCCCAAATATGTTAGCCTTAATGCTGCTTTAGGCAGATTAATTGAAAAATAAACAAAACAGATAGATGGAGGAAAAATAATGACACAAAACCCAAAAGTAACTATTACCATGGAAAACGGCAACACAATAGAAATAGAATTATACCCTGAGGTAGCTCCCAACACTGTAAACAATTTTATCAGCCTAGTGCAATCTGGCTTTTATGATGGGTTGATCTTTCACCGGGTCATACCGGGTTTTGTAATTCAGGGTGGCTGCCCCAAGGGCACCGGCACTGGTGGCCCCGGCTATCAAATTAAGGGTGAATTTTCCAGCAATGGTTTTACCAACAACCTCAAGCATACCAAGGGTGTTATTTCCATGGCCCGCTCTCAGCACCCCGATTCTGCTGGTAGCCAATTTTTCCTAATGATGGGTAATAGCTCCCACCTTGATGGGGCTTATGCGGCTTTTGGCAAGGTTACAAGTGGTTTAGAAGAAACTGACCGCATTGTGGCGGTGCAAACGGATTTTAGCGATAAGCCAAGGGAACCCCAAGTAATGAAAAAAGTTACGGTGGAAACCTTTGGTGCTGATTATCCAGCCCCGCAAAAAGTTTGAAAGAGACCAAAAAAGGAGCCCCTGCTTTTGAGGGGCTCCTTTTAATTAGATAATTTATTCAAGTTTTTTCCTTTTGCCTTTTAACCTCAGCATAAAGGATAACAAAAGAACCATATAAATGACAATTACCAGCAAAGTCAGCCAAGTAAGACCGGGGGATTTTGGAGCTATGCTTATAAAAAGCAGCATTGGGGCACCAAAGGCAATAGCAAAGCTGCTACCATAAACCAGGTTGTTGGCGGCAGGAGTTTTGAATGAGGGGTCGACTTCTCTTAAAAGCAAAATGCCAGAGCTGATGGTGCCGGTGAGCATACCAAACATGGAGAAAAATCCTTCATAAGGATAATCAGGGTAGATTTTTTTTGATATCCAAAGTAGGTAAGCAAAGGTAAAGATGCTGCCAAAAACTACCATGAGTATGAAAGGAAGCCAAAGACCAGCTAACTTTTCAATGTTGATAGAAGCAATACCAGCCACAATCATTAGGTCGAAAGCCGTGCCAGAAATGCGAGAAAGCAAATAATTGTTTTGATATTGACGTGTCATAAACTTTCTTTTCCGCAGTATTTTAAGCAAGAAACGTACACCCATGGCTATCAAACAACCAACGATAAAGTTAAAGCCCCAAAGAATGGAGGAGATCATTTTGGCCACCCCGGGAGAGACGGCCTCCAGGCCAGATACTAGGCTACGTGTAACAAGATAGGTGAGCAGGTAAACCAAAACAACCAACACTATTTGCATAGAAAGCCTGTCAACAGATTCTGAGGCGGACATTTCATCTTTGTCTTGCAGAGGCTCCACCGTAACAGAACCGGATAATATGCTATGGTCGGTAATTTTGGTGAATTTGCCTTTGTAAAAAAGGATGTTTAAGTAAATTACCCCAACAATGCAGGCGCAAAGATAACCGGCAGCAGCAATGGAAAGGCCAAAAGAGCGGCCGCCCACAAAACCCAAAGCCTCATAGGTGCTGCCAATGTTGTTAGCTTGGCCTGGTCCTTGGCCAAAGCCCATTGGTAAAAGCATACCAGAAGCATAGAAATGATCTGGCATGACAGTATAAAACAGAATCAAAGAAATCAAAAGACCGATAATGCCCTGTAGTAAGTAGGTGCTGACAATCAGTGCTCCACTTTTTGAGCCGGCCAGGTCACCTTTTTTGACATCATTTTCTTTTATGGCTTGCAAGGAAAGGGCAATAAAGCCAATGGCAATGCCATGATAGGTGATCATTTCCAAAAAGCTCTCATCAATGGAAATTAGGCCAAAAATTTTGGCTAAAAGCAGCAAAAACCCGGCTAGAACCGCAGTAGGAAGCAGGCTCCTTTCTATTATTGGAATTTTACGTCGGAGGAGATTGGCCAAAAAGATGGCCGTGGCAATGATGCCAAGCTGGATGAGAACATTCCACAATTCAGTATTCGCAGCAGAGTAGTCCATAAATTTTTACCTCGTATCTCGTATTAAGATTATTTATAGGTATTTTTGACCGGATAAGAGCCGGTATAATGATAAATATTTTAAGGCGGAGCGGACATGATCACTCTTTATTTCATAATATATGCCGTCGGCTAAAATAAAAATGTTCATGGCTTTGGCAATAGCAAATCCACCAATTTTTTTTAATGGCCAAACAAAATTTTGTTTTTCACCAGCAAATTCCAGCCTGTCGCCAAAAATCTTCAAAGTGCCAAAGCTTAAAAAGCAGGTTTTGCCTTTTTCTGCCAAAGAGAGCCTTTGGCCGGCATCCTCTGCAATTGGCTTTGCCAGCATGCTACGGTATTCCTCAACGTGTTCGGCAAGGTAAGCCCGTTGCCACTTGTCCCAATCCAGGGTATTGTCAAAAACAAGGTTGTCTCCTTCAAAAAAGCCGTATTCATTATATTTTACCTTATAACCACAGGAACAGCTTAAAAAATCCCCCTGACTTTTTAAACTGGCTACGGCCAGGCATTTTGGGCATAGGTAAAGGGCAAGCTCCACATTTTCTGCCAGGTCCTTGCCGGTATATTTTACCGGGGTTTTTCGCTGTGTTTCAAAAGCATTAGTGTAAAGGTCTTTTTTTATTGCCTCGTTGATTTCATCAACAGTCATTGCGTTCAGTTCTTCACGAGAATATTCCCGCACTACGCCGGCATAAAGGGGGCCTTTTCTGTTAAAGGCCGACCAGCGAGGGCTTCTTAAGTAGCCGCCATCATAGCGAAAGGTTATCATGCTGCCAGTAGATTCTTTAACTAATTGGCCTGTTCTGGGGGAAATGTAGCCGGTTTCTCCGTTGAAAGACCGGTTACCTTCGGCATGCAGGCACACATTAATGCCGGCCAAAAGGCTTTCTTTAATTATCCTCACTGTTTCATCAGCTTTTGTGCCTTTTTTACGCGGGATGGGGTTGACCAAAAAAACCAACATTTTGCTCAGAAAACCTTTACGGAATAGGTGCTCGGTTGCTACAAAGCGCATAAACGGTTTAAAAAACACGCCTTCATAATATTGGTCATAATCACTGTTGTGATTGGCTAGCACAATATATGTTTTGCTTTTTGGTTTATAGGGGGTGTATTTGAAACCAAGTTTAATAAACGGCCCTGCAATTAACCGCAAAAAGGCATAGACTGCACGGTTGCGGGCAGTGCCTTTTATAACTGGGAGGCCAGTCTTTTCAGACATTTTTATTTACTTCCTCCTCTTCTAAAACCGGGTAACTTTGCCGACCAAGGTCTTGAGCAATTCAGTAATGCAGGTAAAACCAAAAATTAAGGCCATGTGAATGCATGCACCAAGGCCAAAGCCATGAAATATAGGCATAACGGAGAGAATTCTGTAGCCTTCCCCAATTGTTTTTTTGAAACCGCTTGCCGCTTTGGTTTGCCTGCCAAGGGCATTAAAGTTAAGGTTGGAAAGCAAAATGCCTTTCATGGTGCCGGTGGTGCCGCCGCTATACAAAATTACTGCAACATCTTTACCGGTCTTATTTGTTTCGTAATTTTCAGCTGTAAAAGAGAGGCCTTTTTTTAAAAATCTTTCCATAGTATGTACTCACCTTGAGGCTTGGTACATTGTAACATCTGGATAATCAAGAGTGGGGGATATTTGGCCGTAAAATTTCAGCCAGGGGGCTTGTTAGTGCTTCTCCAATATTACTCACTCACTTTAATAAAATCGTTGAATCTTTAAATGTATTTATAAAAATAAAGATATTATTAAGTTTGAATACAGATATCATAATAACATAGAATGTAGCTTACCGTAAATAAAAAATTTCAACAAACATATGTATTTACAATAACTATTAGTTATCATTTATAGCTTATCAAATCAAAAAAACAGAGCCCTCAAGTTCGACGGCTCTGTTAATGTTTTTATTGTAAGCACGATCTTTCGCCAGCGCATCTGGCTAAAGACGGCGGAAACCTTCCCAGCAGGCGATGACGATTTCGTGGGGGATAAATTTGGTAAGAAACCGTAGCAGAAAAGCAATTGGTCCGGGTGTTGAGACTGGCAGATTTAGTTTACTATCGCGCAGGGCGGCCCGCACAACGTTATGCGCTCGCGATGCGAGAGGAAAATGCTTGATTGCCTGCGAGTTAGCGTCTTTTTTGGTAACCGAGATAAATTCCGTATCCTTGATCCAGTAAGGACAGACGGCGGTCACATGGATACCGCGCTCGAAAAGTTCCCAGCGTAACGAACGGCTATAGCTCTGGACGAAGGCCTTGCTTGCTGCATAAACATTCAATGATGGCAATGGCTGAAACGACGCTACAGAGCAAACCTCTAGTATTTGCGCGCCCCTTGTCATATAAGGCAGGGCGAGTGAGGTCATCCACACGAGGGCACTACAATTGAGCTCGATCATTTTACCGCTGTCCTGAAATGATATTTCTGCATAGTTACCCATTTTGCCAAACCCGGCGGCGTTGACAAGAATACGGATATCAGGTTTTTTCTCTTTAAGAAGGGCCTGCAAAACGGAAAAGCTTTCTTGTTTTGTCAGATCCAATGTGATCGGAACAATTGGAACGGACAATTTTTCTGCGATCTCATATAACAGACTCTCACGCCGCGCAATTACCCAGATGGCGTCAAGTTTCTTTTTTTGAGCAATTTGTTTTACAAATTCGTATCCGAGCCCGCTGGACGCGCCCGTAACAATGGCGATTTGCATTGCCGCTCCTTTCACACAATTATTAATCAGGGTAGTAAAAAGATACACTTAATTATACACCTATTATACAACTAAAGTGAATGGTTTTTTAATTTTGCTAATAGGTCAACCCTTTTCTCTGTTTTATGCACAATCCTCCTCAGGGAGTCACGATGGAGGAAAAACAGCAGCGCCGCACCCGCTACACTGATGAGACCTGCCTCCAGCCCGTAAAACCAGAAAACCAAAATCAGATATAGAATGGGAATTACTAAAGCACCAATCGCTAAATATCCCGTTGCAATTGTGATACAGAGGCCGGCCAGCTCGACAATAACCCCATATAAAGGGGAGAACAGTACTATATAGGTACAGGTGACAGCAACACTTTTGCCGCCGCGAAATTTGTTCCAAAACGGGAACGCATGACCCAATGCAGCCCCTAGCCCTGCATAGAGTATCGCTATTTGACCAAGTGACGGGAAAAAAACGTAGCGACAGATAACACAAGGTATTATCGTTTTCAGAACGTCCCCAAACAAGGTTATCGCAGCCCACTTTATTCCAAACAGCCTGCCCATATTTGCCATACCCGGATTTCCCGAACCAATTTTACAGGCACTTTTACCTGTTTTGTAACGCGCCACAATCTGAGCAGTCAGAAAACAACCGCATAGATAGCCAATCATGACACAGAGAAATCTCATATACGCCTAACGTCCTTTCAAAATAGTTTTGTATTTTAGTGTAAACTACACTAAAGACTGCATTTAGTATACCATAAAAAGTAAAAAAACATAAAGACGTGGTTACATATCCGAAATATTAGTAATTTATATTTTACTCAAGTAAGCTTACGGTTCTCAAAACATAAATTATAAATCTAAAATTGGGGTTTTGTTTTATGTAAAAAAGTTATAGACCATAAGGCTAATTTGACATATTTGATTTGGCATATTAAAATAGTATAAATATTTAGTTAAAATGTGGGAAACAATGTGATAAATGAAGGACAATTGATAAAAATGTTATTAATCATAGAAAATCATGAAATTTTGGGTTTTTTGATGTTTTTTAGTATATATTTAATTGTTTTTAAAAAATTAAAAAGGAGAGGTGGAAAGATATTGAATAAAAAAACTGCAGAAGAATTTAATATGAATATCAATAGTCAATGGGCAGATTGGAAATGGCAGATCAAGCATAGCATAAAAGACATTGATACCTTCGAAAAACTGTTGGGTATAAAGTTTGAGACGGAAGAAAGAAAAAAGCTGGAGAAGGTACTAGATAAGTTTCCGCTATCCATTACGCCTTATTATTTATCGCTGATCGATATAAGTGACTATAAGAACGACCCAATTTACAAACAGTCTTTTCCTAATCCAAGTGAGCTTATTATTAAGGAGCACGAAATGTCTGATCCTCTAGCGGAAGATAAGGACAGCCCCGTGCCTGGTCTGACACACAGATATCCGGACAGGGTGCTTTTGCATATAAGTAATGTCTGTTCCATGTATTGTCGTCATTGCACTAGAAAACGAAAAGTTGGGGATGTCGATTATATTCCGAAAAAAGAAGCAGTTTTAAAGGCGATTGAGTATATCAAAAGCCAACCGAGGATCAGAGACGTTTTGCTTTCAGGCGGCGACCCACTTATGTTGTTCGACAATCAGTTGGACTGGATTTTGACGGAACTAAGAAAAATTGACCATGTTGAAGTAATTAGGATCGGCAGCAGAATGCCAGTGGTTTTGCCGTTTAGGATCACAGATGATCTGGTTAATATGCTTAAGAAGCACCATCCTATTTGGCTGAATACTCATTTTAACCATCCGCAGGAAATCACCCATTCATCCAAAAAAGCACTATGCAAACTTGCCAATGCAGGGATTCCGCTTGGCAATCAGTCTGTTTTGCTTGCAGGTGTCAACGACTGTTCGATTATTATAAAAAAGCTGGTACATTTGCTTGTGCAAAATAGAGTGCGGCCCTATTACTTATACCAATGTGATCTATCGGAAGGGCTTTCTCATTTTAGGACACCTGTAGGAAAAGGCGTTGAGATCATGGAAAATCTAATTGGACATACAAGCGGTTTTGCCGTTCCCACTTATGTAATAGACACACCGGGCGGCGGGGGGAAAATTCCGGTTATGCCTAATTATTTGCTCTCATGGTCAACGAATAAAGTTGTATTAAGAAATTACGAAGGTGTTATCACAACCTATAGAGAGCCGGATTCTTATCATGAAGTATATTGTAAAAGAGAATGTGACACCTGTAATCTTCAATATAATTATGATGAAGAAAAAACGAAAGCAATGGGTATCAGCAAGCTTTTGGCTGATTATGATGAAGCTATTTCACTAGTGCCTAGTGGCAACCCCAGATTCTTAAGACGCAAGGACTATAAATAAGGATTGGAATGGTCAAATGAGTGATATCATTGAAAAAATCGGAAGCTCTGTCATACAGCATGGGAAAATGAGCGATAGGGTCTATTTGATGAAATTGTCCGAACAGGATTTTCCAAGTATACTGAAAGAAGTTAAAGAGCTCGCAGTAAAAAACGGCTACGCTAAAATTTTTGCAAAAGTGCCGGGCTGGGCAAAGAAAACTTTTGAGTCAGACGGATATAAAAAGGAAGCACATATTCCGTGTTTTTACAATGGGGTAGAAGATGTTTTTTTTATGGCAAAGTATTTGAACCCAAACAGAGAAAGAATTTCGAATGCGGCATTTATTGCGGCAGTCATCCAAACTGCAAAAAATGTGGCACCTGTTCAGATGGATGCCTTGATGCAAAAAGATGATTATCATTTTTGTATTCTTAACTCAGAAGATGTTGCGGATATGGTATCAGTATATAAAATGGTATTTAAAACATATCCCTTTCCCATACATGATACGAAATATTTAGTGGCGACAATGGAAGAAAATATTGTGTACTTTGGTATCTGGGATAAAAAAAGCTTGGTAGCGGTATCATCTTGTGAAATGGATGTGCAGTCAAAAAATGTTGAAATGACTGATTTTGCCACATTGCCTGAGTACAGAGGGCAGGGGCTTGCTTTGTACTTGCTCATAAATATGGAAGCTGAGATGAAAAAAAGAGGGATGCTAACTGCATACACCATTGCCCGGGCAGAATCTTATGGTATGAATATCACATTTGCCAAGGCACGCTATACTTATGCTGGCTTACTTGTGAACAACACCAACATTTCTGGCGGAATAGAAAGCATGAATGTATGGTACAAAGCATTACAATAGGCAGAATGGGCAAGATAAAAAACAACACAAAACTATTAAAGAATAAATAGGAACGGTTGAGAAAAATTTCTTGACCATTTTTATTTTTAAATTTTAATTTGCTTATTTTATACATAAACAAACAAAAAACACCAGCCATTGATATATTTTAGCTGGTGTTTTGCAGGCATGAACCTTGGTCGGGACGACAGGATTTGAACCTGCGACCACCTGATCCCAAATCAGGTACGCTACCAAGCTGCGCTACGTCCCGTAAGCACTGATATTATACTTAATATGGCAAAACAAGTCAAGAGAAGAAGACAAGAAGATAAGTAAAAACAGGAAAAGGCAAACAATAAATTAGTAGTTTTTCTTGTAAAGATAGGATATAATCTAACATATAGCAAAATATAGCACTGTTAACTGTTATATGAAGCTAAATAAAATCCAAGGGAAAACTCGGGGGGAAAGATATTATGACTTTAAAGTATTCAGAAATAGGTGATTTTGCTTCATTATTGGTGAAAAATCTACCACCTTCCGGCATTCGTGAATTTTTTGATTTGGCTGGCACCATGAAGGATGTTATTTCTTTGGGCATTGGTGAGCCAGGTTTTGTTACACCACAAAAAATTAGAGATGTTGCCGTGCGGTCTTTGGCTGCCGGTCACACTTCTTATACTGCTAACGCAGGTATTTTAGATTTACGTAGGGCTATTGCTACATATTTGGCAGATTCTTTTGATGTGAGCTATAACCCAGAGACCGAGGTTGTGGTTACGGTGGGTGGTAGTGAGGGCATTGATATTTCTTTACGTGCTTTGTGTGAGCCGGGTGATGAAATTTTAATTACCGAGCCATGCTTTGTTTCTTACAAGCCGTGTACTGTGTTGGCAGGCGGGGTGCCTGTAATTGTTCCTACCAACCCGGAAGATGGTTTTAAACTTACCCCAGATCTGGTAGAAAAATACATAACCCCAAAAACCAAGGCCCTTTTGATTAGTTATCCCAACAACCCCACCGGTGTTATTATGAATAGAGAGGAGCTGCAAGCCCTTGCAGATGTATGCATAAAACATAACATTTTGGTGATTTCTGATGAAATTTATGCAGAGCTGACTTATGGCAGCAAGCATGTTTCCATAGCTTCTTTGCCCGGCATGAAGGAACGGACTATTTTGATTAGCGGGGCTTCCAAGGCCTTTGCTATGACCGGCTGGCGGGTGGGTTATTTGTGTGCCAATGCCGAGCTGATGAAGTCTATGTTAAAGATTCACCAATATGTGCTTATGTGTGCCCCAACTGTGGGGCAGGAAGCAGCTTTGGCGGCTTTTACCATTAGCCACAATGAAATGGCCGAGATGATAGCTGAATACGACATAAGAAGAAAAATGATAGTCAAACGTTTTAGGGAAATGGGGTTGGAAACACCTGAACCGAAAGGTGCTTTTTATGTTTTTCCCTCCATTAAGTCTACCGGCTTAAGCTCGGCAGATTTTTGTAAAAAATTGCTGCAAGAGAACAAGGTTGCTACGGTGCCCGGCAGTGTTTTTGGTGATTGTGGCGAAGGTTATATTCGTTGCTCCTATGCTACTTCGTCAGATGATATTAATGTTGCTTGCGACCGCATGGAAAAGTTTTTAAAAACCTTATAAGAAAGAAAGGAGTTTTATTATGCAAATAACTTTTTTTGGAGCAGCAAGAGTTGTTACAGGCTCTTGTTACTTGTTGGAACATGATGGCAACCGTTTTTTGGTGGATTGCGGGATGTTTCAAGGCTCAAAAGAATTAAAAGAACATAACTATGGGGAATTTCCCTTTGCCCCTAATAGTATAGACTTTGTTTTACTTACTCATGCTCATATAGATCATAGTGGTTTGTTGCCAAAACTTTATAAACATGGTTACAAAGGGATTACTTGGGCAACTGTTGGTACTTGTGATCTTTGTAGTGCCCTGTTGGAAGATTGCGGCCACATTCAAGAGATGGAGGTTGAACGGAAAAACGAGAAAAAAAGGCGTTTGTGCGAACCCCTTTTGGAACCGATTTATAAAGTGGAAGATGCAGTGGCTTGTCATAAATATTTTAAGGGTGTAAATTATGAAGAAAAAATTCAGCTTGCTCCTGGTATAATGGTTGTTTTTCATGATGCCGGACATATTATGGGTTCAGCCATTTTAGAAATTACTTATCAGGAAAACGGTGCAGAAAAAGTTTTGGTGTTCAGCGGTGATTTGGGCCGTTACGAGCACTATTTGGTTAATGACCCAACCCCTGTTGCCAAAGCCGATACCTTGATTATCGAATCGACTTATGGTAAAAGATGTCACGAGAATGAAGAAGATAACAGTACTGAATTGGCAGATATAATTAACGAAACTTTTGCCGCCGGCGGTAATGTGATAATTCCTGCTTTTGCTGTGGACCGTACGCAAGATATTTTGATGAGCTTAAATGAGTTGATGGAGGATGGCAAAATTGCCAAGGGTAGTGTTTATGTGGATAGTCCGCTGGCGGTAAAAGCCACAGAAATTTTTTGCCAGCACCCGGAATATTTTGACGAAAAAACCACGGCTCTTTATAAAAAAACTGGCATCTGTCCTTTAAAAACAGACAACATAAAACTTTCCATAACTACGGAAGAGTCTATAGCTTTAAATAACATAAAAAAAGGTGCTCTGATCATATCTGCCAGTGGTATGGCCGATGCCGGCCGCATCAAGCATCATTTAAAAAATAACATTTGGCGTCCCGAATGTGCGGTAGTGCTGGTTGGTTATCAGGCCATGGGTACTTTGGGTCGTCGCCTGCAAGATGGGGAAAAGCAGGTGCGCATCCACGGCGAAGGGGTGAATGTAAAAGCAAAAATTGCCACTTTGGCCGGCTTTTCTGCCCATGCCGACATAAATGAACTTTTGACCTGGCTGGGCAAGTTTGAAAAAATGCCTCAAACCGTTTTTGTTACGCATGGCGAGGAAGGGGCAAGCCTGGCTTTTGCGGAAACTATAAGCCAAAAATTTGGCGTGGAAACCAGAGTCCCCTTTATTGGCGAGGTGGCCAAATTGGAGGACCATCTGACGATTGACATTAGCAAAGCTAAACCTGTGCAAACAGAAGACGTGGCTCGCCTGGTTTGGGATATCGGCCTTATGGTGCAGGATCTTGCCCGTGCCAGCTCTGCTGATAAGCTAAAACAGCTTAAAAAACAACTTGAAGAATTGGTGAAATAGCTTTTAACATATTTTAACATATAGTAAGACTTTTTTGCTTGCGGTTGCCCGGACAAATCAAATATGGAGGGATTTTAATGAAGTGCATAATTGTTGGAGCCGGAATAGTTGGTTATAGCATTGCCGAGGCTTTATCAAACCAAGGCCACGACACCACTATTATAGACATTAACAGAGACCGTCTCAGCAATGTGGAAGAAAAGCTGGATGTGCAGACAATTGAAGGTAGCGGTTCTTATTTAAGCAAGCTTTATGAGGCCGGAGTGGAAAATGCCGATTTATTAGTGGCTGTAACCGATTCGGATGAGCTGAATATGGTAGATTGTTTTTTGGCGAAATCTTGTGGGGTTAAAAACACCATTGCCAGGGTAAGAGAGCCAGACTATCTTACTATAAGCAGCAGTAATCGTCAAAAAGCAATGGGTATAGACCTAATTATTAACCCGGAACGTATTGCCGCACAGGAAATTGCTAAGCTGGTTCGTTTCCCAGAAGCCCAGGATGTAGATTATTATGCTGATGGTCACGTGCAAATGTTAGAATTGATTTTACCGGGGACTTCCCCTATTGTTAATAAATCACTTATGGAGATGGCTTTCCCAAAACCTTGTGTGATTGTGGCTATAGAACGCAATGATGAGATAATTATTCCCCGTGGCCGCCACATTTTGAATGCTGGTGACACCATATATATTTTGGCGGGTACCAAAGACATGATAGATATTGAGCTTTATATAGGTGCCCTGCACAGCAAACCAGAATCTATTACTATTTTAGGTGGCGGATTGACTGGATATTATCTAGCCAAGTTTTTAGAAAAAGAAGCTAATCGCCCCGCCTTGAAACTTATTGAAGAAAGCAACAAATGCTGTCAATCCCTGGCGGAAAGTTTGAATTATACTATGCTGATTAACGGCAGCGGCACCGATTTAAGCCTGCTTGAGGATGAAGGCGTGGGCAATGTTGATATTTTTGTGGCGGTGACAAATGATGACAAGGAAAATCTTTTAGTCTCCATTTTAGCTAAACATCTGGGAGCAAAAAAAACTATTGCTCAAATTCGTCGCTCGGATTATGCTCACCTGCTAGAAAAAATGGGTATAGACAAAGCAGTTAGTCCCCGGCAGCTTACAGTGGCCGCAATTTTAAAATTCATCAGTCAGGGGCGTATCCGTTCTCTTACTTTGCTGGAAAGCGGGCGGGCCCAAATGATCGAGCTGGAGATACCGTTTGGTGCTTTTGTATCTGGCAAAAGTTTGATCGAACTGAATTTCCCGGAGGATGCGCTCATAGGTATTTTGGTGAGGGGGGATAAGGTTTTGGTGCCGAAAGGCCGCGACAGAATTTATGCAGGGGACAAGGTAATTATTTTTGCTTTACCAAAGGTTCTGGAAAAAGTTGAAGAATATCTTACTAAAAAACATTAGAAATATGTAATAAAATATTTTAAAAATAAAATAGAGGAGATATTTATGCGGGTTAAATTGGTGCTAAAATTTTTGGGCAAAATTTTGGTTTTGGTGGGTATTTGTATGCTTGTGCCTTTGTTATGTTCCATTTATTATCACAGCAATGACATTTTGCCTATACTTTTGTCTTCGGTTATTACTGTTGCAGCTGGTTTTATTTTATATTTTGTTTGCTACAACACCAAAAAAGAAGATACCATGAGGCAAAAAGAAGGTTTTTTGATAGTAGCTTTGGGTTGGATATTTGTTTCTTTGTTTGGGGCCCTGCCTTTTGTTTTTGCTGGTGTAGCACCAAATTATATAGATGCTTTTTTTGAAACTATGTCAGGCTTTACTACTACCGGTGCCACAATATTCAAGGATATACAAGCACTACCCCAGGGCATTTTATTTTGGCGTTCCATGACCCAGTGGCTTGGTGGCCTGGGTATTGCTGTCATTTTTGTGGCCTTGTTTGGCAGTGCCGGATCATCCGATGCCCAAATGTATAAGGCAGAAATACCAGGTATGATTAAAGACCGCTTCACCCCCCGCATAGGTGAGTCAGCCCGCATTCTTTTTATAATCTATTTAATTTTTACTGCGTTAGTAACAGTTTTGCTTATGCTTGGCGGCATGAGCCTTTTTGATGCCATGTGCCACACCTTCAGTGCTCTTTCTACCGGCGGTTTTTCCACCAAAAATGCCAGCATTGCTGCTTTTGATAGTGCCTATATTCAATGGGTCATTATTTTTGCCATGTTTTTTGCTGCCATTAATTTAAGCTATTTTTATATGTTATTCGTTAAAAAAAGAAACCTCTTAAAAATAAACAGTGAGATAAAGGCTTATGCAGCTTTGGTTTTGGTAGCCAGTGTGGCGGTTTTTGTTATACTTTTACATAGCGGCCAAAGTGGGGTGGGGGTTGGCGAAACCTTCCGGCAAGCGGTTTTTCAGGTTATTTCTGTAATTACTACCACCGGTTTTATAACAGCGAATTATGACAAGTGGCCGGTTTTGGCTAGTGGTATAATTCTTTTACTTATGTTTGCCGGCGGTTGCACCGGATCTACCAGCGGCTCGGTGAAGATAGGTCGTTGGGTGATTATTGCTAGAAACACTAAGATGGAATTAACCCGTTTGGTGCATCCTAAAGTAGTAACTAATGTAAAACTCAACGGCAAAAACCTTTCTCCCGGTTTAATTTCCAACGTTTTACAGTTTTTTTGCATATACATTGCTATTTTCTTTTTGGGTACCTTTATAATGATGGGTTTGGGACTGCCCACCATAGAGGCATGGACTTCGGTGGCAAGCAGTTTAGCCAATTTTGGCCCGGCCTCCGGTTTTTTAGGGCCAATCTTCAATTATGCTGATTTATCTGGGGCAGCCAAACTAATCCTTTCTACTTTAATGTTTGTGGGCAGGTTGGAGCTTTATACTGTTTTGGTACTTTTTATGCCCAGCAATTGGCGGCGAGTTTAATGCAAAAAAAAAGGGGGGGGGTGTTTGTGTGTCTGTTCGAAAAAATAGGTTAGAAAGACAGTTTTACGAAACTATTTACAGTGATACCGTAGTGGTGCCTAATATTCTTTTGCGGCACCATGTTGATTTGGAAATTTCCGAGTCCGAGCTGATTATTTTGTTGCAAATAATTGCGGCGAAACCGAAAGGACAAAACACTTTTACCACAGCCGATATTACTGCTTATTTTGATGGAAAACCTATAGACCACAACATTGAGCGTGTTTTACAGGATAAAAATTTGGTTAGCCAGGTTACCTCAAGTGAACAAGAAGAGCAATTTACCTATAGCTTATCACCTTTATATGACCGTTTGTTAGAAATGTGGGCTTATTTGCGTTCTAATTTGCCTGGTGTCTCCAAAGCAAGTACTGTGCAAAGCAAAAGCACAACAAACATAAGCAAATTATACCGTCTGTTTCAGGAAGAATTTGGTAGACCGCTTTCCCCAAAAGAGGATGAACAGCTAGTAGCCTGGGTTGATGAAGATAAATTACCGGCCGACATATTGGAGGAGGCTTTAAAAAGAGCTGTTTTGCAAGGTAAACGTACTTTTGCCTATGTTGATGCCATCTTGCGGCGTTGGCAGCAGGAAGGGATTTCTACTTTAGAAAAAATAAAAGAGAGTGATAACCGTTTTGACGGTAGTAAAACAAAGGCCAAAAATCATACTGCTTTTGCCGGTAGTAAAAGCAAACCGGCCACCAGCAAAAAAACCTCCTATAACCAAGTTTATAGCAAGAGCAGCTCTGCTTTTGACGCGAACTTGCCGGAAGGAGAATAAAAAATGGAAAAAGCAAATGAACATATGGTTTTACCTAGCAAAAAAAACACCAAAGAGGCTTTTTTCGCATCTTTACAGAGCAATATTATGCCTCTTTGTCCTATCTGCCAAGATACTGGTCTGGTTTTAAATCAAGCTGGCCAGGCTATGCCATGCATTTGTGTGGCTAAAAAGCAACAAAATAAACAAAAAAGGCGGGCCAATTTGCCGGTTGTTTTGCAGCAAAAAACCTTTGCTGATTTTCAGTTAAAGTACTATACAACAGCCAAAAAAACCCCGGAAGGAGAAAACTTTGCTAATTTAGCAAAAAAAGCTCTTAAAGG
Organism: Peptococcaceae bacterium UBA5755; assembly: GCA_002419005.1. Taxonomy (GTDB): domain Bacteria; phylum Bacillota; class Dehalobacteriia; order UBA4068; family UBA5755; genus UBA5755. The sequence goes on from DIFF01000011.1 coordinate 58,481, forward strand.
AGCAAAAGATTTTGTAAAAAAAGCAAACAGCCAAGAGCCGGCTAAAGGGCTTTTGCTGCAGGGGAATGTGGGCTCGGGCAAAACCCATTTGGCAGCGGCAATTGCCAATGCTCTTCTGGAGGAAGGGGTGGATGTTCAGTTTCTGGTGGTGCCGGAATTTTTGGATGATTTGCGTGCCACTTATAGCGAAAGCGGCCGCAGCGAGGCTCTTTTAATGCAGCGAGCCCAAAATGCCAAGGTGCTGATTTTGGATGACCTGGGCGTGCACAATTTTACTCCCTGGACGCAAAACCGCATTTTCTCTCTGATCAATTATCGGGTAAATTATAATTTGCCTTTTATCATCACTACCAATCTGAATACATTAGATGAAATGAGTAGTGTTATTGACGAAAGAACGGTCTCCAGAATTGTGGAGGCTTGCGACATATATCGCTTACTGACGGATACTGATATTCGTTTGGCGCAGCATTTGGAAAGATAAAAAAAAGAAATGGTAAAAAAAGAATGACAGAAAAAAAAGGGATTATTTTTGATTTTGACGACACCTTGGTGCACACCAATATAATGTTTAATGAGATTAAAGCAGCATTTGAAGAAATGATGCAGGGTTTTGGTCTTTATGATGAAAAGATGTCGGACATTTTAAATAAATTTGACATTGCCAATGTGGAAAAACGGCAGGGTTATGCCAAAGAATGCTTCCCTCACGCCTTAAAGCAAACCTACGCCCATTATTCTAGCTTGTATGCCCGTCCTGTACATTCAAAGGAAATTCGCCAAATTGAGGCTTTAGGCAATCAAATTTATCAGCAAAAACCCAGGCCCCTGGAAGGGGCAGAGAGCTTTTTGGCAGATTTACAGGCCGAATATAAGCTTTTGTTATTGACCAAGGGAGATCCCATTTTGCAAAAAAACAGGGTGATGGCAAGTGGCCTGAGCCCCTACTTTACAGATGTGTGGGTGGTTTGGAATAAAACAGCAACCGATTTTAAAAAAGTGTTGGCTGCCCACGGGCTGCAAACGGCTCAAACTTGGTCGGTGGGAAACAGTATAAAATCCGATATCAACCCGGCTCTGGAGGCTGGTTTGGCTTGCATTTTGCTGCAAGTAACAGATATGTGGGATTATGAAGATGCCGAAGCCATTGGCCCCTATGCTTTAGCCAAAAGCTTTGAGGAATGCAGAATGATTTTGCAGGGGAACAGTTATAGAAAGTAGTGAAGAATAGTGAAATTAGCCATTATTCAATTTAATATACGGCCTGGGGATATTGCGGCAAATGAGGCAAAAGTTGCTGCTTTGGTTCAGCAGGCGGCAGCCAAAGGGGCTCAGGCTGTTGTGCTGCCAGAGCTTTGGAACTGCGGCTATGCCCTGAAGGATTTGGTAACCTTGGCTCAATCCAGCCGGGGCACGAGTATTAGCCTTTTAAAAAAGCTGGCCAAAAAACATGGCCTTTTTGTTTTTGGCGGCAGCATAGCCGAGTTGAAAGACGGCAGATATTATAATACACAGATCGTCATTAATGCAGAGGGCAGCGTGATAAGTAAATATCGCAAAATACACCTTTTTTCTTTGGGCCTGCAAGAAGATGAATATTTTACCCCCGGGCAGGAATGGGTTTTAAGCGATACCCCTTGGGGGCAGGCAGGGCTTATGCTGTGCTATGACTTGCGTTTCCCCGAGTTGGCCCGCAATTTGGCCTTGCGTGGTGCCAGGTTGTTAGTGGTGCCTGCTCAGTGGCCTGCGGCTAGGTTGGCGCATTGGCAAATTTTAGCTCAAGCAAGAGCATTGGAAAACCAGGTTTTTGTTATTGCGGTAAATCGTTTTGGTGAAGATACAAGCGGTGTTTATAATGGGCATTCTTTGGTCGTTAGCCCCTGGGGAGATATTTTGCTGGATGCCGCGCAGGAAGAGCTGAGTCTGGTTGATATAGATATGAGCCTTGTGGATGAGGCGCGCAGCAAATTACCGGTTTTGGAAGAAAGACGCCGGATTTTGGATGAAATAGATGACAGTCAATTATAAAAATTTAAATAAAAAGCCGGCTCAACCGAGCCGGCTTTTTATTTAAATTCTGTTAAATATTTGCGGTGCTTTAACGGCACAAATTTTTGCTGCAATTTAGTGTTATGCCGCTGGGGGTTGGCCAAAACCTTAAAATAGTTTTGCCACATTCTGGTATATTCATCGGTTCCGGCCAGGGGCAAATTAATTTGCTCCGGCAAAAGCTCCACTAACTGCCAGCCATTTTTGTTAGAAATGATGGCGGTTTTTCTAATTTTATCTCTAATGATAAAATTAGCTTCGGCAAAACGAGCATGAAAATGCTGGCCTATCAAAGGCAAAATATTATATTCTGGCTCTAGGTCTGCTATATAAAAGGAATCTGTAAATTTGGTAAACCGCACAAACTGATAGCCTCTTTCTACGGCCAAAGAAACCTTTTTTTGGGCCAGCATGGTTTGTTTTACCCAATCATTTTGCAGGAGCGATAAGGGGTTATTTTTAATTTTAAAACCAAGCCGCATAGTTTGATAGATGGCTTGATCAATGCCGGTTCTCTCCGAAAGCCACGCTTTATACAAAATTTTTGGCAGTTGCGGGTGGAGCTTTTGCAGTCCGTTCGCAACTCTTTTTGCTTGTTGCTCGTTGGTAGCAACTTGCTGGACTTCAAAAAGCACTGGTGGCACAAAATTTTTTTCCTTTACAAAAGCAATTTCTTCTTTAGTTTGGCCAAAAGCTTTAAAAACCGCGGAGAGAAAACCAGTATAGGTATTGTCATATAAAAGTAGCATTTTAAACCCCTTTGTTTTAAAAAGTTTTGCTTTAAAAATTCCCAGCATTCAAAAAAGAGTTTGCCGTTGGTAAATCAAAAAGGGATAGCTGTACATAGTCGGTTGGTTGGGCTAGGGCTGTATGAAGATTATGGCTCTTTGGCCTTAGCCTGCCGCCAAACTTACCGGCTGCGGTAACAAAATACTGAGCTCTTTTCATAACAATGCCAAGTTTTTTCAAATCTTCTAGATTTAGCCTTTTTTCTTTCCGGGCAGCAATTATTCGCTGGGCAGATTGCACGCCAATCCCTGGTATTCGCAAAAGCAGCTGATAATCGGCAGTATTTACTTCAACAGGAAAAAGATCAAGGTTATTTAAGGCCCAATTACATTTTGGGTCTAGCTCCAAGTCCAGGGATGGCTTCTCGTCATTCAAAAGTTCGGCTGCCTGGAAGCCATAAAAACGCAGCAGCCAATCTGCTTGATAAAGCCGATGTTCCCGTAGAAGAGGCACTCTTGTTTCGGGGGAAGGCAGGGCAGGGTGCTTGCCCACCGGCAAATAGGCGGAATAATAGACTCTTTTCATGTTATAACCGTTATAAAGCCCTTCAGAAAGCCTAAGGATCGCCAGATCCGAATCCGGTGTAGCCCCTATGATAATTTGGGTGGATTGACCGGCCGGGGCAAAAAGAGGCGCTTTTTTATATTTTTTTCTGGCTTCTGCATTATCCAGTTTGGCAAGCTTTATTTGTTGCATAGGCAGGGTAATGTTTTTCGGCTTTTTTTGGGGGGCCAAAAGGGCTAAAGAGTTTTTAGAAGGTAGCTCAATGTTAACACTAATGCGGTCGGCTAACAGGCCCATGGCTTCGATCAGTTTTTTACTGGTGCCTGGCACTACCTTAACATGAATATAGCCGTAATAATTATATTTATTTCTTAATAAAGACACAGTTTTAGTTAGCTGTTCCATTGTATAATCCGGATTTTTGATGATGCCGGAGCTTAAAAAAAGGCCTTCTATATAATTGCGTTTGTAAAATTCCACCACAATTTGGGCCAGCTCATCCGGCTCAAAGGTGGCCCGGAGTACATCGTTTGAGGTGCGGTTCACACAATATGCACAATCAAAAATGCAGACATTGCTGTATAAAACTTTTAAAAGAGAAAGACAGCGGCCGTCATCAGTCCAGGTGTGACAAATACCTGCCATATGAGCATTGCCAAAACCGCCAGGTTTCCCCTGCCTGCCGCTGCCGGAAGAAGAGCAAGAGGCATCGTACTTGGCTGCTTCGCCTAAAATATTTAATTTTTCGGCAGTAGTAAGCATCTTGCACCCACTTTCTTAAAAAAGAACACCTGTTCAAATCATACCGAACAGATGTTCCTATGTCAAGTGTTTTATTGGGTTTATGAATTATTTGGCGGAATAATAACAGCGTTTGGGAATTTTGGTATGTAAAAAGGACTTGGTTATTATATCAACGACCAAGTCCTTTTATGGTACGCCTGACAGGAGTCGAACCTGCGCACCTGGCTCCGGAGGCCAGTGCTCTATCCACTGAGCTACAGGCGCATATACGCTGCTAACTTATTATTTTACGCTAAAACCAGTTTAAAGTCAATTGACTTTTAATTGACTTTAAAAGGAATTTTGGGTTTTTTATAGATAAAATAATAGTATTTTTTGTACAATAAAGGTAAAATAGAGGGTATAAAAAGAGTATTATTTCATTTTTACCTATATATTTGAATATTTTCTATTGCCTTAATTGGAATATTAGAGTATTATTTTGAGAAACAAACTTTTTGATTTTATTACTTGGAGGGTTTGCTAATGTCCAAAGAAGCAAAAATGGCTGATTTTGTTACCAGAAAAGCCAGGTTTTTAGCCGCCGGCCAGACGGAAAGCAAAGAAAAACAACCAGATTCTAGCAAAATGACGGCAAGAGAGCGTTTGGCCTGGCTTTTGGATGCAGGCAGCTTTGTGGAGCTGGATCAATTTGTGATGCAGCGCAACATGTCTTTTGGTCTTGCGGAAGAATTTCCCGGGGAAGGTGTTGTTACCGGTTATGGCACTATTGATGGCCGTTTAGTTTATGTTTATGCCCAGAATTATATGGTGGCGGGTGGTTCTTTGGGTGAAATGCATGCTGCCAAGATTAGCAAAGTTATTGATATGGCGGTTGCGGTGGGAGCTCCCGTGATTGGTATTGATGATAGCGACGGAGCCAGAATCAGCGAAGGTATTGATGCTTTACATGGTTATGGCAATATTTTTCGGCGTCATGCCATAGCCTCCGGCGTGGTTCCTCAGATTTCGGTTATTATGGGGAATTGTGCGGGCAGTGCAGCTTTTTTGCCTGGTTTGACTGACTTTGTTTTTATGATAAAAGATAGCCAAATGTTTGTTGTGGGCCCTCAGGTCATTAAGGCTGTTACAGGGGATGATCTTTCTGCCACGGATTTAGGCGGGGCTTTGGTGCAAAACAGCATCAGCGGCAATGCCCACTTTTTTGCTGCTGATGAAAAACAGTGTTTGGCCCAGGTGCGAGCCTTGGTTGGGTTTTTGCCCAGTAATAACTTGGCGATGCCACCGCTTGTTGCTTCAAATGACTCCTTAGAGAGGGCAGATGAGCTTTTGAAAGAAATTATTCCGGAGGATGAAAATCTGCCATATGATGTAAAAGAGATTATTGCGGCTTTGGCTGATGATAAAAACTTTTTGGAGGTTCAACCCTTATTTGCCGCCAATATTGTTGTTGGTTTTATACGGATAAATGGCATTTCTGTGGGAGTTGTGGCTAATCAGCCTTTGGTTTTGGCTGGTTCTTTGGATAGCAAGGCTGCTTTAAAAGCCGGTCGTTTTGTGCGTTTTTGTGATGCATTTAACATTCCGCTTTTGAGCATTGTGGATACCGCAGGTTTTGTGCCAGGCATGGCGGAAGAACAGGGCGGTTTTGGGCGGCACGGGGCAAAATTGCTTTATGCTTTTGCTGAAGCCACGGTGCCCAAGCTGGTTTTGATTACTAACAAGGCATATGGCGGGGCATATTTGGCCATGTGTGGCAAATCTTTGGGTGCAGATACTGTTTTGGCTTGGCCGACTGCTAAAATTGCTGTTATGCGGCCACAGGCTGCTGCTAATATTCTTTTTAGGGATGAAATTAACGGTTCAGCTGACCCGGTGGCTAAAAAACAAGAAAAGATTGTTGAATATGAAGAGTGTTTTGCCACGCCTTATGTGGCTGCCGGCCGTGGTTATGTGGATATGATTGTTGAGCCGGCAAAAAGCCGCTATTATTTGGCGAGGGCTTTGGAGGGTTTGCTTGGCAAAAAAGAAGCAAGGCCTGGCAAAAAACATGGCAATATTCCGTTATAAAGGAGGATTATTGTGGAGAGTTTAGAAATTGGCATTGTTACCACCTGCATTGGGGTTGGAACGGTTTTTGGAGTTTTGGCTGTTTTAACTATTGTTATTTGGCTTTTGAATAAAGCTATGGACAGTACGGTTTTCTTGGGCGAAAAAAACGAGGAAGTCAGTAAACAAACAGCAGAAATTGGAGCCGCAAAAAAAGCTAATGAAGAAATTACCCCCACTATTGTTGCTGCTATTATGGCGGCCGTGGCGACTACAACCGGGATTCCGGCGGAAGAATTAAAATTTTTGGCTATTCGCCGCACAGATGCCAAATTGCCGGTTTGGGCTGCGGCTGGTTTAAATGAAATTATTGCCGAGAGGCAAAGACATACTGGAGGAGGCGTAAGATGATGCGGAGGTTTAATGTTGTGGTAAACGGACAGTCTTTTGAGGTGGAGGTGGAAGAGGTTAGCGGGGGGGCAGTTACTCCTGTTGCTTCGGTTAATTTTACCGCACCTGTTGCGCCTGTGCCTGTTTTATCTGCTACTGAGCCTGTGGCTAAAAGCAAGGCTAAAGGTGGGGCAGGAGAAATTGTGAGTCCTTTGCCGGGAAAAGTTTTGCGTGTTTTGGTTAAGGCAAATCAGAGCGTGAAAGCGGGTGATGTTTTGCTGGTTATTGAGGCAATGAAGATGGAAAATGAAATTGTTGCTCCGACAGACGGTGTTATTAAAGAAATTAATGTTGCTGAAGGAGCTACAGTTGAAACAGGAGATTTGCTTGTTATCATGTGACTTGTTGCCGGATAATTTGCTTTTTTGGGGGGGCGTGTGTTGTTTTCTGAACTAGGAACTGCAATTAGCAATATTGCAAGCACATCTGGGTTTGCCGGGCTGGATTATAAAGCTCTGATTATGATTGGGGTGGCTTGCATATTTTTATATTTGGCTATTGTGAAGAAATTTGAGCCACTTTTGTTGGTGCCCATTTCTTTTGGTATGCTTTTGGCCAACATCCCGTTTTCTGGTATTATGGCTGCCCCGGTTTATGAGCTGGGGGCTAATGGATTGCCTGTTTTAAAGCAGGTAGGGGGTCTTTTGTATTATTTATATCAAGGGGATGCTTTGGGGATCTTTCCGCCTTTGATTTTTTTGGGCATTGGAGCCATGACTGATTTTGGTCCTTTGATAGCTAACCCCAAGTCTATGCTTTTGGGGGCGGCTGCTCAAATTGGCGTGTTTATTACTTTTTGGGGAGCTTTGATGCTAAACGATTTTGTGCCCGGGGTTTATTTTTCTCCCGGGGAGGCGGCCTCTATTGCAATTATTGGCGGGGCAGACGGCCCCACGGCCATTTATTTGGCTAACAAATTGGCCCCGGGGCTTTTGAGCGCCATTGCTTTGGCGGCTTATTCTTATATGTCTTTGGTGCCCATAATCATTCCATCAGCGGCTAAGCTTTTTACTACCAAAAAAGAGCGCCAGATTGTTATGAAACAACTGAAGCCTGTGAAAAAAAGCACCAAGATAATTTTCCCTGTTGTTACCACCATTGTGGTTGCCCTTATTTTGCCTTCTGCCACCCCTTTGATTGGTATGCTGATGCTGGGCAACCTTTTGAAGGAATCTGGTGTTACCGACCGTCTTTCTGCGACTGCCCAAAGTTCTATGATAAATATTGTTACCATTTTTTTGGGTATTACGGTTGGGGCTACGGCTAATGGAGCTCAGTTTTTAACCCCCAGAACCCTGGCCATTTTTGGCTTGGGGGTGGTTGCCTTCTTTTTTAGCGCTGCCGGAGGCGTGCTGATTACTAAGTTTATGAACCTTTTCTTGAAAGAGAAAATCAACCCCTTGATTGGGGCGGCTGGGGTTTCGGCTGTACCTATGTGTGCTAGGGTGGTTCAGAAGATGGGTCAAAAGGAAAACCCCGCCAACTTTTTACTTATGCACGCCATGGGGCCAAATGTGGCCGGTGTTATTGGCACGGCTGTGGCTGCCGGTGTTTTTATTGCACTTTTTGGCGGCTAGGGTAAAAATTTTAAAACTGCTGCTCAAAAAGAGCAGCAGTTTTTTGTTTTTGTTTTGTTTGGCAGGATTAAGGCAAAAAAAAGTGGAATGCTTATTGTAGAAAAAGAGGTGGAATGTGTGGATTATATTGTAGTTGATTTGGAAACCACCGGCCTTAATTCGGAGGATAGCGAGATAATTGAAATTGGGGCAGTGCGGATTTGTGATGGCCAAGCGACTGATGAATTTCAGCGTTTGGTTAGGCCTGCTGCTTCTTTGAGTTTAGAAGTAATTAATTTGACTGGCATTGATGACATTATGCTTGCTGATGCCCCGTTTTGGGAAGATGTGTGTGGTGAATTTTTGGCTTGGTGTGGCGAAAAACCTGTTTTGATAGCTCATAATGCTCTTTTTGAGCAGGCATTTTTGCGTGTTTTTTTGCCCAATAACTGGCAGTGGCTGGACACTTTAGTTTTAGCCAAAATTGTTAGGCCGACCCTCGCCAGTTATTCTTTGCAGAGTCTTTTGAGAAGCTATGAGCTTAAAAATGCCCGGCCGCATCGGGCTTTGGAAGACGCTCAGGCCACAGCGTTGCTGTTTTTGGCTATTTTGACGGATTTTGCCAAGCTGCCTTTGGCCACCTGGGCCAACATTGCTATGTTGACTGCTGGGGGAAAAGATGCCGTTGCTCAGCTTTTTTTTACGGAAGCACAGAGAGTACTTTTGAAAAATTTTGGCAAAGTTGATGTGAAAAATGGCTTGCAGTTACCAAAATTTAAAGAAGAAAAACCGGCAAAAACCAGCAAAAAAGAGGAGAATTGGCAGTATCAGCTACCACTTGAGAAGCTTGAGGAGTATTTTGACCAGAATGGTGCGATAGCTAAAGCTATGCCTGCCTATCAGATTAGGGAGCCCCAGCAATTGATGGCAAAAAACGTGGCGGAGGCTTTTAACCGGCAGCATTTTTTGGTGGTGGAAGCAGGCACCGGGACCGGGAAATCACTAGCTTATCTTTTATCGGCAGTGCTTTTTGCTATGGGAAGCAAAATACCCGTGGCGATTAGCACTCATACCAAAAATTTACAGAAGCAGCTATGGGATAAGGATTTACCGGAGCTTGCCGAAATTTTGGGTAAAGAGATATCTGCTGCTCTTTTAAAGGGCCGGGGCAATTACTTGTGTTTACGGAAGTGGCAGGACGCCACGGAATTGGCGGATGCGGACAGCCTGCCTTTTTTACTGCGGCTTGCTGTGTGGTTGGGCGAAAGCGAAACAGGCGATGTAAGTGAAATGAATATTATAGGGGCGGATAAGGAAATTTGGCAGTATTTGGCGGCTTATGGCGAGAACTGTACTGCCCCAAACTGTCCTTATAGCAAGGGGGCTTGTTTTATAACCAAAATGCGGCGAAAAGCAGAAAAAGCCGATATTTTAATTTTGAATCATTCCTTGCTTTTGGCAGATGGGGTTTTGGCCCCGCATGGCGGCGGTATTTTGCCACAGTTTGGCTATTTGGTGATTGACGAGGCTCATCATTTGGCGGGTGTTGCTGAGGATCAATATACCTGTTTGGTTTCTTTGGGGCAGCTTAACCAGGCAGTGGCCAGGCTCTACAGAAAGGAAAAGAAAAAAAAGGCAGTTGGTTCTTTGGTGGCAGGCCAGGTGCTTTTTGCGGCAGGTTGCAAAAAAACGCAGGAGCTGCAACAATTGATTGAAGAATTACAAGAGGCCGCAGAAAAATTTTTTGTTCTTAGCGGCCAATTGTTGGGCCCTGAAATTCCTAAGCTTGGTGGGGAGTTGCGGATTACCAAGCAAAGAAAAGATCCTTATTGGGCTGTTTTGGAGGATGCTATAAGTAATTTTATTTTTTTATTGCAAAAAACCGGCAGGGCGTCTGCCGATTTGCTTGAGGATTTAACTTCGTTTTCTGAAACAACTCAGAAACCGCTTTTGCAGGTGCTTGCCGCCGATTTGCAAATGGCTGTGATTCGGCTGGGAGAATTGGCTCAGGTTGCTCAAAAAATTGTGGATTGTTATGATCCACAATGGGTGATTTGGGTTAGACAGGTTTCTTATGAAGAGTACCCTACCTGGTGCATTGCCCCCCTTGGCGTAGGCGAGGTTTTGGCAGAAAGATTATATTATGGGAAAAACTCCATAATTTTTACTTCGGCAACTTTGAGTACCCAGGGTAATTTTGTTTTTTTTGAAAATTCTGTTGGCTTGAATTTGATAGAAAATGAACTTAAAGAGCTACTTTTGCCGGCTCCTTTTGATTATGCCAAACAGGCTTTGTGTGGTGTTGCTACTGATTTGCCGGATTTTAGCAAAAGCTCGGACGAAAACTCTTTGCTTGCTTTGGCTAAAGCTTTGCCGCCTTTGATTGAAGCAGCAAAAGGACGCTCTTTGGTGCTGTTTACCTCGCATCAGCAGCTAAGAGGCGTGTATAATTTAATTAAACAGGATTTGGCAAAGTGCGGCATTGAGGTTTTGGCCCAGGGGATTTCCGGCAGCAGGGAAATTCTTTTGGAGGCTTTGCGAGAAAACAATGTGCCCACCTGTGTTTTAGGGGCCAGCAGTTTTTGGGAGGGTATTGATGTGGCAGGGGAGGCTTTGTCTTTGGTTGTGCTGGTTCGTTTGCCTTTTTGGCCGCCCACTGCTCCCATTGTGGCGGCACGCCTGGAGCAATTTGCCATGGAGGGGAAAGATGGTTTTTTTGATTATAGTTTGCCACAGGCGATAATTCGTTTTAAGCAGGGATTTGGCCGGCTGATTAGGACTGCTGAGGATAAAGGTGTGTTTTGTGTGCTGGATAGGCGGATTTTTGAGAAGAATTATGGCAAATATTTTTCTGCTTCTTTACCTGATTTAGAGATTTGTTTTGCTCCGTCTTTTGAATTGGCATATAAAATACAATTTTGGCTGGATTAACCAAGCACTTTTTTGGTTTTGCCCCATATATTATATCGAAACTCTTATAAAGGGGGTTTGACAAGTGCGGGTTATTTATATTAAGTTGCCATCTGGTATTAGGAAGATATTGAAGAAAGCATTGAATCAAGCATAAAAAAGCCTTTTTAGGCTTTTTTATTTTGTGGCGAGGATGGTAGCGGCTACGCTTATGAAGATAGCAGCCAGGCATTTGATGATTAAGTTGGCTAGGCTGATGCTGACAAACCCGGTATATGAGATCATGATTATTATGAATATTATTGCTATTGCCAGGCCATGAAAAAGTGCCCTGCCGGGGGCTTTTTTGGCGGCAAGAAAACCGCCGGCAAGAAGAGCAAAAGCCCCGATGCCCAGGCTAACAGGAGAAAGCCACCCAGCCGAAAGATTGGTATATTTTAAAATAATGGCAAAAGGCAAGGCTAATATTATAATAATGAAAAGGCTGGCGGCAAAACCGCTGCAAATGGCGGAAAGACTCTGGGCAAGGGCCGACGGAGATGCTATGTTTTTATCTTTTTTAAAGTGTTTTATTACCATGTTTAAACCCCCAGCTATTTTTTGTATAAATTATGTTTTATTAATTTGTTTTATGCCTGTTGAAAGGGTGCCCTTGACTTGCTTTGGTTAAAAGCATAAAATAAATTAATACATTCATAAAATAAATTAATACTTTAATGATGAAAATTAAAAAGTAGGGGATATGATGGATCAGGAAAGAATCAAAAAAGCTGTACGGGAGATTTTGGAAGCCATTGGTGAAAACCCCGACCGGGAAGGTCTGGTGCAAACGCCTGAAAGGGTGGCCCGTATGTATGAGGAAATTCTTTATGGTATGTTTCTTGAACCAAAGGAGTACCTTTCTCGGCAATTTACAGAGGACAAACACGGGGAAATGGTTTTAGTGAAAGATATACCGGTATATTCCTTGTGTGAGCATCATATGCTGCCTTTTTATGGCAAGGCCCACATTGCTTATATTCCCAAGGACGGGGTGATTACTGGGTTATCTAAACTTGCCCGGACTTTGGATGGCTATGCTCGTCGCTTGCAGCTGCAGGAGAGGTTGACAGCTCAGGTAGCCGATGCTATTATGACTGTTTTGGATCCTTTGGGGGTTTTGGTGGTGATTGAAGCGGAACACATGTGCATGACCATGCGTGGCGTGCAAAAGCCGGGCAGCCTGACTATAACCTCGGCTGTGCGGGGGATTTTTGAAAGCCATGCGAGAACCAGGGCAGAGGCTATGTCTTTAATTAACAAATAAACTTTTTACTGAAAGGTATATATTTATGCCAAATAAAAAAGAAAATAAGAAAGATAAAAATACGATGAGCAGTTTCTTAAAAGATGCTATTGTGGTGATTTTGGCTGCACTTGTTTTGGCTTTTGTGCTTAGAACCTTTGTGGTGGACAGCCGTATTGTTCCCACTGCTTCTATGTACCCTACGGTTGAGGTAAATGATCGAATTTTGGTTAACAGATTTATATATCGTTTTACTGACATAGAGCGGGGCGATATTATTGTTTTTAAGGCTGAGGCAGAAACCGGCCAGAAAGAGGACTTGTTGAAGCGGGTGATTGCTTTGCCGGGTGAAACCGTAAAAATTGTTAATCAAGCGGTTTATATTGATGGGGAGCCTTTGGAAGAACCATACCTTGTTGATTACCCCGGGTATGATTTTGCTGAGGTGACGGTGCCAGAGGGAAAGCTTTTTGTTTTGGGGGATAACCGTAATAACAGTAACGATAGCCACCATTGGAGCTATCCTTTTATTGATATTACTGATGTAAAGGGGAAAGCTTTTCTTGTTTATTGGCCTTTTGAACATTTTAAATTATTAAAGTGATTTTTGATTTTGTTGATTTAGGAGATTTTTATGCGAATTCTTGTGACTAATGATGATGGTATTGACGCCAAAGGTCTTTTGATTTTGCGGCAGGCTTTGGCCCCGCTTGGCGAGATTTATACGGTGGCTCCTGCTCAAGAACAAAGCGGGTCGGGTCATGGCATTACGGTACATAGGCCCATTAAGCTTTGGCCAGTTACTTTGACTAACCCGGCCGGCCCGGCCTGGGTGGTGGATGGTTTGCCAGCGGATTGCACTAAGCTTGCTATTGAAGAGTTGTTTAAGGATACGCCGCCAGATCTGGTGGTTTCTGGTATTAATCATGGCCATAATTTGGCTACTGATAGCATCTATTCTGGCACGGTGGCGGCGGCTTTGGAAGGTTTTATTTATGGTATTCCTGCCATTGCTGTTTCTTTGGCGGGGGAAAAAACCACTGATGATTTTAACCCGGCGGCTCAGATGGTTTTGCAGTTTTGCAAGTGGTGGATAGCTAATGATTTGCAACCGAATACTATGTTTAATATCAACGTGCCTGTTTTGCCTTTGAGTGAAATTAAAGGAATTAAATTTACTCGTTTAGGTATTAGAAAATATACCAATGCCTTTTCTTTGCGGGCATCAGATGAAAATGGTCTTTGCTATAAGATGTGGGGCACTCCCTATGATGATATTAGCGTGGGTAATACGGATATTGAAGCTCTGGAGAATGGCTATGTTTCGGTTACGCCTTTGTGCTACGATTTGACTGATTTGAGTGTTTTGAGTTGTTTGATGACAGAGAGGGGAAAATCATTTGAGTAACAGGTAGGAAAACTTCGGTCTTAAAATTATTAAATATGTTGATATCATTACCACAATAGCAGATACGGCTGCTATTGTTTGATTTAAGGGCAAAAAAGTAAATATTTCTTTGGTGATTAAAAGAGCTCCGATTGCTCCCAAAAGGGCAAAAAGAGGTTTGACAATTATTTTTCCCCAGTTTAGTGGTTTACCCGAAAAAAGGCGGAGCTGATAAAGGTTTGCAAAGCAATTAACAATATTGGAAGCTAAAATAGCAACAGCAGCTCCCCGAATGCCCAAACCAGGTTGCGGCACCAAAATTATTAGACCGGCTATAAAGACCCCACCAGAGATAAGAAGATTGATGAATAATATTTTTACTTTGCCAAGACCCTGCAAAATGCTGGTAATTGGGGCATGAGAATAGATGAAGATGCCACCTAAGGCCAGAATTTTTAAAGGTTCTGCTGCTTCGGGGCACTTGAAAAGCCATTGGCAGAGATAATTCCCATACAAAAAAAGGCAAAGACTGGCAGGCAGGCTTATGGCTGTGCTGATGGAAAGAGAAGTATTGATTCGATGGGCAAGTTGATTACTATTTATTTCACATTCTGCAATGGCCGGCAAAAGAGCAAAGCTCATTGTGGCGGAAAAAACCCCGGGCAAGCTGACCAGAGACAGGGCAACCCCGGCAAAACGCCCATAAAGTTCGGTAGCAGCTGCCCCGGTATAGCCGGCCTGCTGTAGACCCATGGGGATGAGCCAGGCTTGTAACATGAGAAGCAGGCTGGCTAAAAAACGCTGCATGGTGATGGGTGTACCATAGGTGATAAGGGATTGACCAATTTGTTGATAACTGATGTTGGCCGGCATTGCTTGCGGGATGATGGCGGGACGGCGTTTTTGGTGGCGGTAATAGCAATATTTTATGTAAAGCAGGCCAGCTAACTCGCCTGCTACTGTGCCTAATGATACCGCGATGATTGCTATTTCGGTGCCTTTTGGCAGCAAAAGCATGGCAAGTGATACCCCGATTGAAACCCGAACTATTTGCTCTACGTTTTGGCTGAAACCAATAATGGTAATTTTTTTGATGCCTTGAAAATAAGCCCGATAGCCGGAACATACGGCCACAATGAAAATAGCCGGGGTGAGCCAGCGGAAGCAAAGCAGAATGCGGGGGTCGGTAGAAAAATTGTTGACCAGCCAGGGGGCAAAAAGCCAGCTGAAAATAGTGATGAAAAGACCGCTGGTACTCAAAATTAACATACTGCATTTTTTTATGCGGTCTACATTACCATATTGTTTTTTTGCCATTTCTGATGCTATGTAGCGGGACATGGCAAGAGGGATACCCCAGCCGGCAATGACTAAACAAAACGAATAAAGAGGAGTGACCATTTCTGTTAAGCCTATGCCTTCTGTGCCTAAAAGACGCACTAAAATAACTCGATAACCGAAACCCAAAAGGCGGGCAAATGTGTTTGTTAAAAGTAACACAGCCGCACCCCAAAAAAGTGAACGATGTCCCAAACAGAGGACCTCTTTTCTGTATTTTTTTTGTTCTTTTAGAAAAAATATGCTTATGGTAGCTTAACCATGCTTCTTTACGATGCTTATTGTTAAGAAAATATGTGCTAAAAAAAGGGTTTTTTGCCTGGGCATATAATATATAACTTTATGGAATTTTGCTGATTATTTTTAACGTTTATTTTAAAGGAGGAAAATCAATGAAGGTTTACCCGTCTCAGAAGATTCGTAATGTAGCCATTGTGGCACACCAAGGAGCAGGCAAAACCAGCCTGACCGAAGGCTTGATTTTTAACACCGGAGTTATTAACCGTCTTGGTAAGGTGGATGAGGGAAATACGGTTGCTGATTATCATCCAGAAGAGATCAAACGGAATATTACTGTTAATACTTCTTTAGTTGCCTGCGAGTGGCAGGACCATAAAATTAATATACTTGATACCCCCGGCTTTACCGACTTTTTTGGTGAAGTTGAAGGCTCAGTGCGGGTTGCTGATAGTTTGGTTATGGTGATGGATGCTGTGGCCGGGGTTGAAGTTTCTACCGAATTAATTTGGGATTTGGCTGATGAAAAACAAGTCCCAATTATTGTTTTTATTAATAAAATGGACAGAGAAAATGCTGATTTTTATAAAGTTTTGGATAGCCTGCCGAAAATGCTTTCTCGTCATACTGTGGCCGTTCAGTTGCCAATTGGTCAGGAAGCCGCTTTTTCCGGCGTTGTGGATTTGATTACCCGCAAGGCTTACAAATATGATAATGGCAAAGCTGTAGAAATTGCCATTCCGGAAAACATGGCCGATGATGTTGAGCATTACCGGGAAGTTTTGATTGAAGTTGCTGCCGAAGGCGAAGATGACATTACTATTAAATATTTGGACGGGGAAGAGCTAACAGATGAAGAGATTGTGACTGGTTTAAAAGCCGGCATTGCTGGCGGCAAAGTGGTGCCTGTGCTTTGCGGCTCTGCTTTGAAGAATATTGGTGTTTCTACTCTGGCCGACTTTCTGAACAAATATGCTCCCAGCCCTTTGAACAAACTGGATGAAGCTTTGGCCAAAAAGCCAACCGCCCTTTTTGTTTTCAAAACTTTGGCCGATGCTTTTGTTGGCAAGATCAGCTTGTTTAAGGTTTATCAAGGAACCTTAAAAGGTGATACCGTGCTTTTTAACCCCAATAAAGAGATTGATGAAAAGCTGGGTCAACTGAGTACCTTGCAAGGTAAAACCTCAGTGCAGGTTTCTGAAATTAACTTGGGTGATATTGGTATTGTGGCTAAGCTTACTCAAACCGGCACCAATGATACTTTGGCTGCCAAAAACCTTGACATTAAATTTGAGCCGATTGATTTTTCCACGCCTACTTTGCGGGTTGCGATTGCCCCTAAATCTAAAGGGGATGAAGACAAGCTGGGCAATGCCATTGCCCGTCTGCTGGAAGAGGACCCCACCCTGCGTTATGAAAAGAATGTAGAAACAAAACAAACTATTTTGACCGGTATGGGCGAGACCCACATCAACATTGTTATGGAACGCTTGCAGCGGAAATTTGGTGTCGAGGTGAATACTATCGATTTGCGTATACCTTATCGGGAGACTATTAGGGGCACTGCCAGCCATGTTGAAGGCAAACACAAAAAACAATCTGGCGGGCACGGGCAGTTTGGTCATGTTTTTATTGATATGGAGCCCTGCTATGATAGGGATTTTGTTTTTGAAGAGAAGATTTTTGGTGGCTCGGTGCCCAAGCAATATATTCCTGCTGTGGAAAAGGGTATTAGGGAATCTATGGTGGAAGGTATTTTGGCCGGTTATACCGTCAGTAACATTAAAGTTACTTTGACTGACGGCTCTTACCATGATGTTGATTCTTCCGAGATGGCTTTTAAAATTGCGGCTAACCTAGCTTTTAAAAAGGCCTGCGAACAAGCCAAACCTATTTTGCTGGAGCCGGTAATGGATGTTGAGATTTTGGTGCCTGACCAGTTTATGGGTGATATTATGGGTGATATGAATAGCCGCCGCGGCCGCATTATGGGTATGGAGAAATTTGGTAAAGTTCAGAAAATTAAAGCCCAAGCTCCGCTTGCCGAAATGGTGCGTTATTCCATCGATTTAAAATCTATTACTCAGGGACGTGGCAAATTTACTATGACTTTTTCTCGTTATGAAGAAGTTCCGGGTATGATTGCTGATAAGGTTATTGCTGCTGCTAAGGCAGAAAAAGAAAACAGTTAATCAATAATTTTTACGAAACTAAAATATTTTAAATACCCTCTAAGTAGTAAAATAACTTTGCTTAGAGGGTATTTTTGAGGATGCAAGGATTTTTGGGCGAATCCCCAGGGAGGTAGAAAGATGAAAAAGAAAATGGTGGCTCTTTTGGGGCTTTTGTTGCTGCTGATTTTTTTGACGGCCTGTGCTTGGTTTGAGAAAGAACCCCCGACCGTGACACAGCTTGCAGCGGCAAGCCACCACACCATTGCTCTTCTTTCTGATGGGACTTTGCTGGCTGCCGGCAACAATGCTTTTGGCCAGTGTGAAGTTTTTGGTTGGCGTGATGTGGTTGCAGTTGCGACAGGCACCGGACACACGGTGGGTCTTTTGGCCGATGGCACAGTTATTGCTGCCGGTGATGATTCTTTTGGCCAGAGCCAGGTGACAGATTGGACTGACATTGTGGCCGTTGCTGCCGGATATGACAATACGGTTGGTCTTTTAGCTGACGGAACGGTTGTGGCAACAAAACTTGCTGTGGACTCGGAGAATTTTGGCCAGAGTGATGTTTCTGCCTGGACTGATATAAAAGAGATTGTCTCCGGCTGGGGGTTTACGGTTGGGCTTGTTGATGATGGCACGGTTATTGCTACCGGCCTGAACGAATTTGGTGAAACTTTGGTTACTGATTGGCAAAATGTGATAAAAGTTGCGGCCGGAAACATGCACACGGTTGGTCTTTTGGCCGATGGAACGGTTGTGGCAGCAGGTGATGACAGAGTGAATCAGTGTCAGGTGGGAGATTGGACTGATATTGTGGCTATTGCAGCCGGGAGCTGGCATACTGTGGTCTTGAAATCTGACGGAACGGTTGTGGCAACAGGTGATGACAGGGCCGGCCAATGCCAGGTGGGAGATTGGACCGATATTGTGGCAATTGCAGCCGGAAGCTGGCATACTGTGGGGTTGAAATCTGATGGAACGGTTGTGGCAACCCCCATTTTGGATACTGAAGAGGACGAAAATCAAGCCAATGTGGCAGATTGGGGAAATTTTGATAAAAATGAATAAAAGGTATTGCACATGGCAGAAAATATGTATATAATTATGCGAAATGGGTAAAAAATTAGGGGGTTCTTAGGTTGATTTTGACCTTTGATAATAGATGAACAGAAGGAAGGAAGATATTTATGCCAAAAAGGAAAGACATTAATAAAATAATGATTATTGGTTCGGGCCCTATAATAATTGGTCAAGCTTGTGAATTTGACTATTCCGGTACCCAGGCATGTAAAGCTTTGAAGAACTTGGGTTATACTATTATTCTTGTTAATTCTAATCCTGCTACTATTATGACAGACCCACAGATTGCTGATATTACATACATTGAACCTTTAAATGTTCATCGATTAGAAGAGATTATTGCTAAAGAAAGACCAGACGTGATATTGCCTAACTTGGGCGGCCAGTCCGGTCTTAATTTATGCTCGGAATTAAATCAAACTGGGGTTTTGGACAAATATAGCGTTAGGGTTATTGGTGTAGAGGTTGAGGCAATTGAAAAAGGCGAGGATCGTATTGCTTTTAAAGCGATGATGAATGAGCTAAGTATTGAAATGCCTAAAAGTGAGCCTGCTTACAGTGTGGCAGAAGCCGAAAAGATTGCCGAAGAGATTGGTTATCCTTGTGTTTTGCGGCCGGCTTATACCATGGGTGGCACAGGTGGTGGAATTGTATACAATGTGGAAGAATTGCGGGAGATTACCCAGCGAGGCATTGCCGCAAGCATGCTTGGCCAGGTTTTGGTTGAGGAATCAGTGTTGGGTTGGGAAGAGCTGGAATTGGAAGTTGTCCGCGATGCCAAAAACCAAAAAATCACCGTTTGCTTTATTGAAAATGTGGATCCCATGGGTGTGCACACCGGTGACTCTTTTTGTGTGGCCCCCATGCTTACCATAAGCGAAGAGCTGCAACAGCGTTTACAGAAACATGCTTATGCTATTATTGATGCGATTGGGGTTGTTGGCGGGGCTAATATACAATTTGCTCATGATCCTGAAACAGGCCGGGTGGTGGTTATTGAAATTAACCCACGTACCTCCCGTTCCTCTGCTTTGGCTTCCAAAGCTACCGGTTTCCCCATTGCTTATGTTTCATCCCTTCTGGCAGCAGGGTTAACCTTGGATGAAATTCCTTATTGGCGCTGCGGTACTTTGGATAGATATACACCATATGGGGAATATGTGGTGGCCAAGTTTTCTCGTTGGGCTTTTGAAAAATTTAAAGATTCTATAGATAAGCTGGGTACGCAGATGCGAGCTGTAGGCGAAGTTATGAGTATTGGTAAAAGCTACAAAGAAAGCCTGCAAAAAGCTATTCGATCTTTGGAGATTGGCCGCTACGGTTTAGGTTTTGCCAAGAGCTATAACAAAATGGCCCTACCAAAGCTTTTACAGTTATTGGAACAACCGTCTAGTGAAAGACAGTTTATTATTTATGAGGCTTTGCGAAAAGGTGCCAGCGTGAAAGAGATTTATGAGCTGACCAAAATAAAAGAGTGGTTTTTGGTTCAGATGCGGGAATTGGTGGAGTTGGAAGAAAAAATTTTGCAGTATAAAAGTGGCGTTATTCCGGCCGAACTTTTAAAGAAAGCCAAAGTAGACGGTTTTTCGGATAAGTATTTGGCTAAGATTACCAATACAGAGGAAAAAACTATTCGGGAGCAGCGAATGGGCCTGGGCTTGGGTAAAGCCTGGCATGAAATTAAAGTTAGTGGTGTGCCTGATGCAGCCTATTATTATTCTTCTTATAATGCTTCCGGCAGTATTGGAAAGGTGAATGATGACAAGAAAATTATGATTTTGGGGGGCGGCCCTAATCGTATTGGCCAGGGCATTGAGTTTGATTATTGCTGTGTACATGCGGCTTTTGCCTTGCGTGATATGGGTTATGAAACCATTATGGTGAACTGCAACCCAGAAACTGTTTCTACCGACTATGACACATCCAATAAACTTTACTTTGAGCCGTTGACGGTGGAGGATGTTTACAGTATTTACTTGGCTGAAAAACCAGTTGGCTTGATTGTCCAATATGGTGGGCAAACGCCGCTTAATATTGCCAAGGAATTGGAAGAGCTTGGGGTACCCATTTTGGGGACTAAGCCGGATTCTATTGATCTGGCAGAGGATAGAGATCTTTTTCGCAAGATGATGGCAGAACTTAAAATACCTATGCCGGAAGCTGGCATGGCCTCTAACCTTGATGAGGCCTTGGCCGTGGCAGGGAAGATTGGTTATCCGGTTATGGTGCGGCCCTCTTATGTTTTGGGTGGCCGCGGCATGGAGGTTATTCATGATGAGGAGATGCTGGAACACTATATTCTTAAAGCCGAAGAAATTACTCAAGAAAGGCCAATTTTGATAGACAGATTTTTGCAGCATGCTATAGAGACCGAGGTAGATGCGGTAGCAGATGACGTTAACGTGCTTATCCCGGCTATTATGGAGCACATTGAGCCGGCGGGTATCCATTCTGGCGATTCGGCTTGTGTTATTCCTTCTTTGAATATTACCGATGAGCAGAAAGCCACCATCATAAAATACACCAAACAGATTGCCAAAAGCCTGCATGTTGTTGGCCTAATGAATATGCAATATGCCATTGAGAATGGGAAGGTATATCTTTTGGAGGCTAATCCCAGGGCTTCCAGGACGGTGCCTATTGTTTCGAAGGTTTGCAATATTCAGATTGCCAAACTTGCTACCGGTTTGATGATGGGACTTAAACTTTCGGCCGAAGAGTTGGCCTTGGGGGATAAAAGAATTCCGCACTATGGTGTTAAAGAAGCGGTATTTCCTTTTAATATGTTTCCGGAGGTCGACCCAATTTTGGGGCCAGAAATGCGTTCTACCGGCGAGGTTATTGGGCTTTCTGACTCTTTTGGGATGGCTTATTTTAAAGCACAGGAAGCCGTGCAAATTCCCCTGCCTGTTTCTGGCAATTTGCTTGTTAGCCTTGCAGATAGGGATAAAGAAGAAGCTGTTGATATTGTAGCCGGGTTGGAGAAACTTGGTTTTGGTATTATGGCTACTGCCGGCACCTATGAATTTTTGACCAAAGCGGGGGTAAATTGCCAAAAGGTGAACAAGATTGGTGAGCCGCATCCTAATCTTATGGATTATCTTAATAAAGGAAAGATTCAGATGGTCATCAATACGCCTTCGGGCAATAAGGGCAGCCACAGCGATGGTTTTTGCATTAGAAGTGCGGCCATAAAATATAAGATTGCTTATATTACCACCATGGCAGCAGGCAGGGCGGTAGTGGAAGGCATTTCTACCTATGTAAACCGCGATTTGCAAACCGGCACGGTTAAATCTTTGCAGAGTTACCATAGCGACATTTAAATTGTTTGGCTGATAAATTTAAAAACAAAAAGCTCCAAGCTTTTGCTTGGAGCTTTTTGTTTTTAAATGGTTTTAAAACACAGGCGATAATATGCGGGCAATAGCCTCCATGAATTTTGATCTGACCGGTCTTTGAGCGAATTCTAAGGGGGTTAAAAGGTGAGCATTTTGCACATCTTTGTCGAAAATATCACAGCATCTTTGGGTGAAATCCTGGCTGTAGATGAAGCTGTTTACCTCGAAATCCAGGGCAAAACTGCGGACATCTATGTTGGTGGTGCCAACGGTTGCCACGCAATCATCCATAACCATCATTTTGGAATGAAGAAAACCATTGTATTGGTAAAAATATATATTGGGATAATAGATGAGGTCGCCCACAAAAGATAGGCTGGCTTTGTAGACCATATATTTATCATATTCGCCAGGTATCATGATGCATATTTTAATCCCGGCATAGGCTGCTGTTTTTATGGCTTCTCTAAAAGGGGCATCAGGGATAAAATAGGGGGTTTGAATGTAGATTCTGTCATCAGCTGATTGGATCATTTTTATATAAGCATATTTTATGTGTTCGTCCGGGTGGTCGGGGCCACTTGAAACCACTTGCATGCCCAGGTCTCCCGGAGGCACTTTGATTGGTGGATACCAGGCGTCATTTAAAGATAAAGTTTCTTTAACATTTGAGAAGTTCCAGTCCATTATGAAACGGGTTTGCAGCATGTATACTGCGGAGCCCATGATCCTCAGATGGGTATCTCGCCATTGATGCTGTTTTGGTTTCAGGCCTCTGTATTCATCGCCGATGTTCATGCCGCCAATGTAGGCAATTTCCCCATCTATTATGACAATTTTACGGTGCTGGCGGTAATTTAAACGTGGCAGATAATGCAGCTTGGTTGGAGCAAAGAAAGCTACCTTGCCGCCGGCCTTTATGAGGGGATAAAAAAATTTTTTTGGTGTTAGGATAGAACCAAAAGCATCGATTAAAAGCCTTACATCAAGGCCTTTTTTAGCTTTTTCTATTAGGATATCCATGATTTCGTTGCCAATGTTGTCGTTGCGGTAAATAAAATAGACCATATGAATATGGTTTTCGGCGGCTTTTAGATCAGGGAGGAGCTGCTTGAACTTTTGTTTGCCGCAGGTGTATATATCTACAGCATTATCGTTGGTATAAGGGCTTTTGATGCTGCCGAAGTTAAGGTTTATTAGGTTTAGGGTTTTTTGCTCATCATGGCCAATCGGTTTGTTTTTTATTGTTTCCTGTAAACTGAGATTATGCAGTATTTCTTCTATAAGCAAAAGATCATTTTGACTTTTTAGATCAAAACGTTTGTTGGTTTTAAAGCGGGGCCGGGTACCTAAAACAATATAAAAGAAAAAACCAATTATAGGCAGCAGGTTTAAGGCCAGCAGCCAAGCAACGGTTTTGATGGGATCTCGCTTTTCTATGAATATTAAAGAAATGCTCAGGCCAAAGTTGATGATAAATACTAAAATAATTATTTGTGAAAAAAAATTTGGGATAATAATCAGTATTTTCACCCCCAAAAGCACAAATCATTTTAATTATATATTGTTTTTATTAGGCCTAATCAATATTATTTTATCATATTATCCAGAATTTGCAAACTATAAAACTTACTTAAAATAAGATTAATAAAACCGCCAAAAAAATTTTATATTATGGCCGAAGTGTTGCATTTTTAGCAAAAATAAGTTATAGTTTATTATCTGTTTAAATTTAACTTTTAAACAAAACAGTTTTTTGTGGTCGGGTACCAGATTTTGTGGTAATATGGATGATAAAAATGGTGCATTAATTTGCCGCAGACTTTAAGGAAGAGTGGGTGAGATTAATGAAAACAGCATTTTCTACTCTTGGCTGTCCGCAGTGGACTTGGGAAGAAATTACCGTTACTGCTGCTGATTTGGGCTTTGACGGCATTGAAGTGCGTGGCATTGGCAGGGACATGTATATGCCCGGGGCTAAGATATTTCAGCCGGAAAATATTGAGCTAACCAAAAAAAGGTTGGCCAATTTAAATATCGTCATTAGTTGCTTTGCCACGGATGTGCATTTGAATGAGCGTTTTAAGATTGAAGATCATTTGGCTACTGCTTGTGAGTATATTGATTTGGCGGATCTTTTGGGGGTGCGATATGTGCGGGTTTTGTGTGAAAACACCCCGGCACCTCAGGCCAAGATAGATTTTGGCGGAATTGTAGAAAGCCTTAAGACTCTTACAAAATATGCCTCTCAAAAAGGTGTAACAGTGTTGGTTGAGACTAACGGTGCTTTTGCAGATTCTTACCAAATGTTGAAATTGATGAACAAAGTGAACAGTCCCAACCTGGGTGTTATTTGGGATATCCATCATCCTTATTTTTATTTTAATGAAAACATTGAAGAAACTTATGGCATTTTGAAGCCGTATATACGTTCTTTACATATTAAAGATGCGTGGGTGGAGCAGGATGTTTCAAGCAAGTATACGATGATTGGCCACGGAAACCTGCCCATTAAAGAGATTTTGCTTCTGCTTAAAGAAGATGGCTATGATGGTTATTTGACTTTGGAATGGTTAAAGCGTTGGTGCGGTAATTTGGCTGAAGCCGGTATTGTTTTTCCGCAATATTTGGCATATATAAATGATGTTTTGAAGTAGGAGAGATGAAAATGTTAGAATTACGTATTCATGGCTATGGCGGCCAGGGGGTTGTTACAATGGCCGAGCTTTTGGCTTTAGCTGCTTTGGAATCTGGTTTAGTTGCTCAAACCTTGCCATTTTTTGGGGTTGAAAGGCGTGGAGCCCCGGTGAAAGCAGCTTTGCGGGTTTCGGATAAACCCATTCATATTTATAGCCAAAGTGTGGAACCCGATTTTTTGGTTCTTATGAGTGAAAAATTGCTTGATATGGGCATGAACGTTGGTATTAAGCCTGAGAGTAACATTGTTTTGAATGCTCCCGCTAATGTGGCTGTTTTGGGTCATTTGGTATATTTTGTGGATGCTACCGGAATTGCCATTGCAAACGGGTTGGTGACTGATGGAGTCCCCTATATTAATATTCCTATGTATGGTGCTTTATGTAGGTTGATTGGTATTGAAGCCGAAGTAGCCTTGAATGTTATTAAAAACAGGTGGCCTGGCAAAGTAGGAGAAAAAAATGCAGCGGTAGCCAAAATTGGCTATGATAGTCTGAAGAACTGAGGGAGAGGAAAAAACAAAATGAAAAACGGAATTGATGATTTTTATCCCATTTCTTGGCCTCAGGAAGGTGTGGCTGGTGCTACCGGAGCTTGGCGTTTAAAAAAGCCAGTGGTGGATAAGGCTAAGTGCACAAATTGTGAGATTTGCTGGGTTTTTTGTCCGGAAGCTGTAATAAACAGGGAAGATATTACCATAGACTATGAGTTTTGCAAAGGCTGTGGTATTTGTGCTGAAGAGTGCCCAAGAGGTGCTATAGAAATGGTATTGGAGGATTAACATATTATGGGAACGGTATTAGATACGGGTTGTCATGCGGTGGCTATGGCTGTTTGCAATGCCAAAGTGGATGTGGTGGCGGCTTATCCTATTACCCCGCAGACTAGTATTGTGGAGGCTATTGCCGAGATGGTAGAAAAAGGAACCATGGCCACCCGCTTTTTACCTGTGGAAGGCGAGCACAGTGCCATGGCAGCCTGCACTGCGGCCTCGGCCGGGGGTGCCAGGGTTTTTACTGCAACCTCAAGCCAGGGTTTGCTTTACATGCATGAGGTTTTACATATGGCGGCGGGCGGTCGTCTGCCAGTGGTTATGGCCAATGTAAACCGGGCTGTTTTTCCGCCTTGGAGCATTTATGTTGACCATCAGGATTCTTTGGCTCAGCGGGATACAGGCTGGCTGCAATTTTACTGTGCTTCTTTGCAGGAAATTTATGATACTATTTTGCAGGCTTTTAAGATTGCGGAAACGGTTTCTTTGCCGGTTATGGTGAATCTTGACGGCTTTATTCTTTCTCATGCTTCTATGCCCTTTTTTGTGCAGGAGCAGGAGGTCGTGGATAAGTTTTTGCCGCCTTTTGAACCCAGCTGGGTTTTGGATACCACAAATCCCAACTCTTTTGGTAATGTGACCGACCAATCTGTTTATCATTTGTATCGAAAAATGCTCCAGGAGGCCATTTTGGCCTCTTTGCCGGTTATTAAAAATGTGGCCAAAGAATATAAGGATTTGACCGGTTTTTGGCATGGTGATACTTTTGAACCCTACAAAACCGATGATGCGGAAGTTCTGGTGCTTTCTATGGGCAGCATGGCGGCCGAGGTAAAAAGCAGCATTGATATGCTAAGAAAAGAAGGCCATAAAGTTGGTGCTTTGCGTTTGCGGCTCTTTAGGCCTTTCCCGGCAGATGATTTGGCGGTCTATGTTGCTGGCAAAAAACAATTGATTGTGCTGGATAGAAACCATGCTTTTGGCAATGAGGGAGGTATACTTTTTAACGAAGTGAAAGCGGCTCTTTTTGGTAAAAATAATGAGATTAAGCTTGCAAATAAAATTATGGGGATTGGCGGCATGGACCTTAATTGGCAGACTATGGCCGCTGAGATCCGTGCTTTGTTGGAGGATTAGCCGATGGTTACTAGTATAAAGAATTTGCCGTCTGATGAATTTGTTTTGCAGGGTAACTCGTCTTGTGCCGGCTGCTCTGCTATTTTGGCCTTGCGAATTGTAGGTAAAGCCCTGGGGCCCAATGCTATGTGTATTTTGACGCCCTCTTGCATGGTGGCTAGCATGGGGTTAACCCCAAAAACCGCTTACAACTGGCCTTGCCTGAATATATGTTTTGCTACGGCTGGTGCTTCGGCCTCTGGTTTGGTTTATGCCTTGGAAGCATTAGAAAAAAAAGGCCGTCTAAAAGGCGAAATGCCCACCGTGTTCAACTGGGTGGGCGATGGCGGTACTTATGATATTGGGTTGCAGGCTATTTCGGCTGCGGCTGAGCGCAATGATAACTTTATTCACATATGTTATAACAATGAAGCTTATAGCAATACTGGGGTGCAGCGAAGTGGTGCCACGCCTTTATATGCTTATTCTACCACCACGCCGGGCGGCAAAAAAGAGCCTCAAAAAAGCATGCCCCGTTTAATGCTGGAGCATCGGATTCCTTACATGGCAACGGCGGCTGTTTCGCATCCGGGGGATCTTTATGATAAAGTGGTTAAAGCCAAAAATACCAAGGGCTTTAAGTATATTGAAATTTTTGTTCCGTGCTGGCCGGGCTGGCGTTTTGCCTCTAGCCAGGCGGTGGCCGTAAGTAAAATGGCCGTAAATAGTGGTTCCTGGCTTTTGTGGGAGGCAGAGAATGGCAAGGTTGAGTTTTCTGCTCCTAGCAAGCGGATTTTGGATGGTAAAGTAGAAAAAACGCCGATGAAGGATTACCTTGCTTTGCAGGGACGTTTTGCCAAGGTGTTAAAAAGCCCGGATGCCGAAGCGAAGCTGGCGGAGATTCAGGCTGAGGTAGACCATGAGATTGAGTTTATGAAAAAACGAGCTGAAATATATTAATAAATTTAAAAAGCCTCACCTGAATTTTTAGGTGGGGCTTTTTATTTTTTGGTGAGTTGGATTTGTGAATAATAAGGGGGTAGCCTATTACCTTGTTTTGCTAACCTGGCCCCGAGAAAGCGGA
>DIFF01000008.1:0-76506 GCA_002419005.1 Peptococcaceae bacterium UBA5755
GCTTGGGCGGTGCTGAAGGCGGTGGGCTAGACGCCCTTTCTAGCCTTTTGAATGGTGCCGAAGGTAACAATCTTTCCGCTTTGGCTCAGACTTTGGCCAGCGCCGGTGCCGAAGGCGAAGGCGGAGCAACCCCTAACCTGGCCAACCTACTTGGCGGTGCTGGCGGAGGCGGTCTGGGAGCTTTGCTTGGTGGCTTAGGCGGCTTGGGTGGCTCAACGGGCGGTAAAGCAGCTCCAAAACCCCAACCCCCCAGATATACCGGCAGCTCTCGTTATGGCGGCAATGGCCTTTCCCCGGCCAACATGCCCTATCACTTTAACCCGAACGGAAGATCCCCCAGGCGTTAAGCATTTTACAAACGCTTCTTCAACATTAAAATAATAAAGCCGGCATCTTATTGTTCTCCAAAATGCCGGCCTTGATCAATATTTAATAACTTTATGGCATTATAACTATGTTTGTGGGAAGCTTGCGACTAGTACCATCGGAGGGTTTGTTTAAAACCTTGTTGTTGTAAACAAAGGTGCTCGAACCGCCGCCATCCAAATTATAGGCCTCCATAACCCCCAAACGTAAAAGCAAAACTTGCATTTCCTCCAGGGTAATGCCATTACTCCAGGTGCTTTGGCGCCCATCCACAACAATAAAGAAAATATCCCCGTTGGGGTATTGCCCCAAAACCGTACGGGGTTGCTTGGCATTAGCCCATTTACTAGGTACTTTGGCAGCCTCCCAATCCTGAATCAGAACCGGCACGAAACTAACCCCCTGATAAGCTCCGCTTGCCAAAAGCTCTTTCTCTGTATCATAAATACCGCCCACCAATTTGTTGTTTTTGGTAAAGCCCACAAAGGCCAAGTCATTCCAGGATGCCAAAAAGTCATTGATGAGTTCACCCTCAATCATGGTGTTGCCCAAGGGTGTTTGCTTGCCACCGCTGGTACCAAAACCCCCACCGTTAATACCCAAAACAGCTTCTGTCCGCTTGATTGCACTCAGCGTCGTTTCACCGCTGGTCGCATTTTCTGGCGCTAGCACAATCTTCAGGGCATTGTTGGTTTTTAGCTTAATTTTTGCCATATACCCCCGCATATCTTCTTTTTCCAGCTCAAAAATCTGTATCTCCGAGTTGGTGCCGCTGTGCGTATAAATAGCCTCGCCCAACCTTTCTACAATCATTTCTTCATAAACCGACATAGAAAGATTTTTGTTGCTTTTGGCAGCTTTAGCCAGCTCAGCCAACTGTTGATTAACTTTGGCATCTTCCTCCTGGGCGGTAGCAATGCTAGCCAAAAGCAAGCCCTCCGCTTCGGCCATGTCCGCAACATAGCCCTCTGTTTGGGCCAAAATAGCAGCCACATCCGCTTCGGGCCACACCGCTGCCGCAAAATCTACAGCAGCCAGTTTTTTTGCTGGTTCATACCACAAAAAAGCCAGGGCCCAACCAATACTTGTCCCCAAAATCAGCAAAGCCACACCTAAAATAATCAGCAATTTTTTAGTCGCCACGGTTCGCATCCGCCTCTAAAATTTTCAGACTGGCTTCCAGCTTTTTGAGCTGGGCATCCAATTCAGCAATCTTCTCAGTCATTGCCTCTCGGTTAGCTGCCGCCGAAGTGCTAATGGCGGCATCAGTATCCGCCAAATATTCCGTAACTGCTGCCACATCTGCTTCCATTACAGCCAGGCTCTCTTCCATACTGGCAATAGCTACTTTGTTGTCCGCAACAATTTCGGCCATTTTTGTTTCCACAAAAGCTTCTAGGGCTTTTTCCCTGGCCTGAAGAGTATAAAATATAACACCATAAGAACCGGCTACCACTAAAAGCCAAATTACAACCCCTATAACAATCCAGCTTTTTAGGTTGGGTTTTTTTGTTTTTATGTCAGTATTTTCTTGTTTCTCTTCCTCATATTTTTCAGCTAATTCCGTTTTGGTTTCAGTTTTGACCTGTTTTTTGACCCACTCGCTGAGCTTTGCCACTTTTCTTGAGGGTTCGTTCACTGTTTTTTGAGTTATGTTAAAGTCATCCGCGCTTTTGGCCTCGGCCAAAGCCGCTGGAGCTATCTCCGTGGCTGCAAGTTCGGCTTTTCTGGTTTCATCCAATTGATTTTTCATTTTTGTTAAAGATGCCCTAAGCTCCGCGGCAATTTGTTCCGCTTCCGAAAGTACTTGATCTTGGTCATTTTCTTCTCGCATAGCAAATCCCTTTCTTTTGCTTTTTCCTACCCGTTTAAACTTTTGTCATCAACGAGTTTTTGCCACTTTTTGCCCGGTTTGCGCCGCCGGCCAAAAACTCTTTAGAAAGATCCTTCTTTTTTTTGACGCCTGGGCCACCATAATGTTTTTCTTCGCCTAACTTACTCCATTAGTTGCAGGGCCCGCTCCTTAAATCTTTCGCATTTCGCCGCAAAATCTACCATCGCCGCAGCAGATGTTTTATAAACTACATGACCACTGCCGCCGCCAGCTAAATTTTCCTCGGTCAGCCTTCTTTTCAGCTGTTGCACCGCACCCACGTTGCCGTCAAACTGTTTAATCTGGGGCCACAACCTTTCCAAATGTGGTTTAATATAAATATAGTGGGTACAACCCAAAACCAAAGCCTCTGTATCCGCCGAAATATGCGGCCCCACTAATTCTTCCAGGTAGCGCAAAACATCCTCCGCCGGGGCTTCCCTTTCTACCAGCTCCATCAATCCGGGACAGGCAACGGGCCGCACATCACGGCCGATACCCCAAAGACCAATCTGGTTTTTAAATTTACTTTCCTTAATGGTAAGTGGCGTAGCCAAAACTACAATTGACCCGGTCGTTCCCTCTACCGCCGGCTTCAAAGCCGGCTCCATGCCAATTATGGGGAGGGTATATTTGCCACGCAAATAAACAGCAGCCGTAGATGTGGCGGTATTGCAGGCAATTACAATCGCTTTGCAGCCCTGAACCAAAAGAACCTCTGCTACCGCAGCCGAACGATCCTGTATTTCTTCCCGGGTTTTGGTACCATAAGGAGCATAAAGGAGATCCCCATAATAAATATAATCTTCTTCCGGCAGTTTTTTTAAAGCCTCCGCCAAAACACTAACGCCACCAAAACCTGAATCAAAAATACCGATGGGTTTTTGCATTTTGTTTCTCTCCTTTTGTTTTCTTAATTTTTACCAGGTAAAACCCCAAGACCAAAAACTCAAGCTCCCTTCAAAGGCCGCACTTTACCCGATTCCACCAAAAACTTGCGGCCGCAAACCAACTTAATTTCCGGGTTGGTGTGGGTAATAAAAGTCTGCACTTTGCCGACCATCAACTCCAAAACCTGCTTTTGTCTTTTTGTGTCAAGTTCGCTCATCACATCATCCAGCAAAAGTCCTGGCCAAAAGCCTGTTTCTTCAAAAACCAGCTCCACCTCGGCCAGCTTCAAGGCTAAAGCAGCAGTTCTTTGCTGCCCCTGGCTGCCAAATTGCCGGGCCGCAAAACCATTAATATTTATCAAAAGATCGTCGCGGTGCGGCCCCACCAGGGTAAGGCCTCTTGCCATTTCCTCGCGCCGTTTCGTCTCCAATTCAGCCAGCATGGCAGCTTTAATTTCCGCCTGGCTCATGGCGGCAATCTTTTCTTCCGGCAAAAAGCTTTCATAGCCCAAGTTCAAAGTCTCTTCGCTTTGGGTAATCTGTCGGTGCAACTGATCCGCCAAAGGTGAAAGCCTGGCGATTACTTTCTGCCTTTTTTTAAAAATGTCGGCTGCCAAAGTAGTCAGGTTATCATCCCAAGCCCGCAAAAGTTCTTTATCTATGCCAAAATTGCGGCTTTGCCGCAAAAGTTCATTTCTTTGGCTCAGAGCTTGTTGATATTGGTTCAAAGAAAGATAATATTCCGGATAAAGCTGCAACATTTCTCTGTTTAAAAAACGCCGCCTATTAGCCGGACCGCTTTTAACCAGCTGTAAATCTTCAGGGGAAAAGAGCACGGTGTGCCAAACTCCTAAAATTTGGCTGAGCTTTTTTTGCGGTTGACCATCCAACCGCCATAATTTTTTTTTATCGGCTCCAAAACCAACCGAAAGAGTGCGTTTTAAAGACCCTTTTTCCACCAAACCTTCCAAGTAAAAAAAATCTTGGCCAAAGCCCAGCATCTCCTGGTCTTTGGCCTCCCGGTAAGAGCTGCCGCAACTAATATAGCAAAGTGCTTCAACAAGGTTGGATTTGCCCTGGGCATTGGCCCCGCAAATTATGTTTAAGTCGGGATGCCATTCTATTTTTTCTTCCAAGTAATTGCGAAACTGCCGCAGCAAAAGATATTTTATTGCCATTTTTTGCTCCTTGGTAGTTTTTATTTTTTCCAAAAGACGCAAAGTTCTTCCTCACCCAGCAAAATTACATCACCGGGAGCAAGTTGCTTACCCGGCTGCAGGCAAGTTTTTTCATTCACCTTTACCAAGCCTTCTCTCACCAAGTGTTTGGCCTGGCCACCATTTTCGGCAAGACCCGCCATTTTTAAAAGTTGGGCCAAATTAATAGTAGGTGTTTCAATAAAAATCTCCGTTTTTTGTTTCATACCACAAGCCTGCTTTAGTTAACTCTAATGGGCAAAATTAAGTAAATGTATTCACTTTGGTCTTCTTCTTCCAATTCAGGTCTCATCAAACCGGGGGTAACCGGACCGGTTAG
This sequence comes from Peptococcaceae bacterium UBA5755, assembly GCA_002419005.1. Lineage (GTDB taxonomy): Bacteria > Bacillota > Dehalobacteriia > UBA4068 > UBA5755 > UBA5755. Next base: position 4,666 of record DIFF01000008.1, read on the forward strand.
GTCAATAGTAATATTTTCGCTTTCCATAACTTTTAAAGCATCCAAAAGGTAGCGTCCGTTATAAGCAGCACTAAAACTTTCCCCTTCAATCACAGCATCAATTTCTTCTTTAATGTCACCAATATCTGGTGAGCTTGCTGACATTTTAATATTATCTTCTTTTACAAATTCCAGTTTAACAACACTGTTATTATCTCTGGCTAAAAGAGTAGCTCGGCTAATGCTTTCCAAAAATTTTTGGGTGTTTATCTTCACATTGGTAGTATAAGTATTTTTATTCGGTAAAACCTGACGATAATCCGGATATTGCCCGTTGATGACCCGAGAAACAAAAGTAATTTTTTCTGTTTGAAAATAAACATGATTTTGGCTGGCCACAATATTGACACTTTCCTCGCTCAAAATACGCGAGAGTTCTCCCATGGTGCGGCTAGGTATAATATACCTACCGCTTCCATGCCCATTCCAGGCATTTTTACTTATGGTAAGCCGGTGAGAATCAGTAGCTACCATCGTTAAATAATCTTCTTTAATATCCAGCAAAATTCCCGTAAAAACTGGGCGGGAATTATCAGTAGAAGCCGCAATAATGGTTTGCCTTATTAAACGGTTAAAAATTTCCGTTTTTATGTTGCCTTGTACTTCCCCTTCAATTTTTGGCAAAAGAGGAAACTCTTCTGTATCTAATCCATTAATATGTAAACTAGCTTTGCTATAACGTAAAACAACATCAAAGTCATTTATACTCTGCATATTAATGTTGCCGGAAGGGAGTTGACGCACAATTTCAATAAAACGCCGACCATCAGCCACCACAATACTGCCGGGTTTTATCACATCCGCTCCAATACTGCATTCAATGGCAATATCCAAATCCGTAGCTCTAAAAATTAGTTTATTATCAGTGGCAGAAATTAAAATACCTCCTAAAATAGGTAAAATATTTTTACCAGAAACTGCTTTTCCTACTACCTGAATACCGTATAATAAATCTTCTTTTAAACAATTAATATGCATAGCCATCCTCCTTTTTAATGCATGTTATAATAATTATAATTATATAAAGATAATAATAGTTTTAATAAGACCTTGGATAATGTGGAAAACGTTTATAAAGCTTTATTTATAAAGCTTTATAAACAAGTACAAACTGTTAATAGTTTTAAAGAACAATTAACATAATCAACTCAGCTAAAAAATAGTTCCAGTTGTTAACAAATAATCTAAAAATATCCAAGTGGTTTGCTCCCCAAAAGGGTGGATAAGGGGGATAAGTTTTTAAGCATTTTATTTGGCTCAATTATTTTTGCCGAAAACAAGGATGCAAAGCATGTGATATTTTATAAATAAAAAAATTAAGATTTAAAAATATTATATCATATTTATTTCTGCATTTTTATTATTTATTTTAAATTTAAATAAATAACTATTTTATCTACTAAAAAGAAGCCGTTAAAAACTTTTTGGCGGCTTCTTTTTAGCTTATTGCTTTGGGGCTGCGCAATTGTTTAATAATATATTCTATATTTTGCCGCAGTTGCCCATCGGTTTCCATTTGAATTTTAACTTTTTCGCAGGCATGGATGACGGTAGTATGATCACGATAAAATTCCTGTCCAATGCGGGCTTGCGGCACTTCTAAAAGATCACGACAAAGATACATAGCAATTTGCCTTGGCCAGCTTACCATACGGTCTCGTTTATCCGAGTTCATTTCTTTTATGGAAATATTAAAATAATCAGAAACTGCCTGCTTAATTATATCTATGGAGAGCTGGGTTTGCTTCTGTTCGGAAAGAATTCCTTCTAAAGCAATTTCGGCCACTTCCAAGTCTATCACATCATGGTTGTTAAAATTGGCAAAATAACGTACCCGGTTTAAAGCCCCTTCCAGTTGCCGAATGTTGTAAGTTATTTTGTTGGCTATGTAGTATAAAGCTTCATCTTTGATTATAATATTTTCCCGGGCGGCTTTGTGCTGTAAAATGGCAATGCGAGTTTCAGTATCGGGCGGTTGTATGTCAGTAATCAATCCCCATTCAAAGCGGGAACGCAGCCTTTCTTCCAGAGTGGCAATATCTTTGGGGGGCCGGTCACTGCTTATAACAATTTGTTTGTTTTTGCTGTGTAAAGCATTAAAGGTATGAAAAAATTCTTCCTGTACACCTTCTTTGCCGGCGATGAACTGAATATCATCTACCAAAAAAACATCAACGGTGCGGTAGCGGTTTTTAAACTGGGCAGCATCACCTTGCCGCAGGGAATAAACGAATTCATTAAGAAAGGTTTCGGTGGAGATGTAAAGCACGTTGGCCTTTGGCCGCATCTCTAAAATTCTTTGGCCAATGGCTCTTACCAGGTGGGTTTTGCCCAGGCCGCTGCCGCCATAAATAAAAAACGGGTTATAAGAGCTGCCTGGCTTGTCGGCTACGGCTAAAGCTGCCGCGTGAGCGAAACGGTTAGAGTTACCAACCACAAAATTTTCAAAAGTGTAACTGGAGTTAAAGGGAGAAGGACTTTTGGTAAAAGAGGAGGTTCCGATAAAGCTTTCGGGGGTTGTTTTGGCAAAAACTTCTTTTGGTGGCTCAGGTAAAACAAATTCCAAATCCAGGTTCAGGCCGGTTACAGCAAAAAGAGCATCCTTGATAATGTAAGAATAAGCAGCTTCCATCCACTCTTTTTGATTTTCATTATGTACCCGCAGATAAAAAATATTATTATCTTGTTTGGTATCAATGACGCTGTAAAACCAGTGTTCCATAATGTCCTTATTTAACTGTTTATCCAAAACTGTCAAAGCTTCTTGCCAAACCCCATTAACCATCTTGTTGCCCCCTCAAATTTTTGCTGTTACTTTAATTGAAGTCCGTCCAAAGGCAAAACTATTATCCACCATTATTTATCAAAAAATATTCACAAAGGGACAAGGGGGCAAGCCAGCCAACTTATCCACAAAAAAGCATAAAAAACAAAGTTATCAACCAAAAATACAAAAACTATCCACAATAATTATTAATAACTACCAATTTTACCTGCTGTAATGTTAATAATATCAAAAAGATTTCTTTATTGCAACAGCCTTTTCCTTTTCTCACCAAAATGATTTTTTACACTTTGCTTGACAAGTAAACCTTGATTAGATATGATATAATTTACCTGATTAATGTGTATTTGCTTTATGTTTTTAGCAAAGAGGAGCAAAATAAACATTATTTTATGAGTTATTATATTAAAGTAATATAAAAAACTTTAATGGAGAAAATCTTTAGGAGGAATTTATTATGAAGCGTACTTATCAACCAAAAAGTCGTGTACACCAAAAAGAGCATGGTTTTTTAAAACGCATGAGCACCAAAAACGGTCGCAAAATACTGGCCCGTCGCCGCGCCAAAGGCAGAAAAGTATTGTCTGCCTAATCGAATAAAACAAGTGAGGGCGGTCTAGCCCATGTTAAAAAAAGTATATCGTTTACGGAAAAGACGCGATTTTCGCCGTACTTACCAAAAAGGAAAAATATTAAAAACCCGATATTTTGTTTTATATTGGCGTCCAAACGGTTTGAAAAATTACCGAATTGGTTTTTCTGTTTCTAAAAAGCTGGGTAGTGCAGTGATCCGAAACCGAGTTAAACGGCAGTTAAGAGAGGTTTGCCGCCGTAAGGCGGCAGCTTTTGTGCCTGGTTTTGATTACATCTTTATAGCACGTTTTGGCATAAAAGAAACAAGCCCGGCTCTTTTGGAACTAGAGGTGGCAAAAGCTGCCGCCAAGCCTGGCCTAAAAACAGAGGTGGAAAAATGAGCCTAGTTCACAAATTTGCCATACAACTTTTTATCTTGCCCATTAAAGGGTATCGTCTTTTTGTTTCCCCGCTTTTGGGGCCGCGGTGCCGCTTTGTGCCCACTTGCTCGGAATATGCTTTGGATGCCTACAACAAATATGGTATTATAAAGGGTACGGATCTCACAATTAGACGTCTTTTAAGATGCCATCCTTGGAACCCGGGTGGTTATGATCCCGTAAAATAAAAAGGGAGGTGAACCCTGCTTTTTTGCAGGTATTTAATGTTAAACGGATTAGCAAGCTTTTTTTGTGGTCTCATCGAAAACTTTTATGGGTTCACAGCAGGCATTGGCTTTCCAAGCTATGCCCTAGCCATTGTTCTTCTTACCATCGTTATCAAAATCATTCTTTTTCCTCTCAACTACAAACAAATAAAATCCACCAAGGGCTTGCAGCAAGTCCAGCCCTTAATGTCCGAGATACAAAAGAAATATGCCAACAACAAACAAAAGCAGCAGCAAGAAATGTCTAAACTCTATAAAAAGTACGACATAAACCCGGCGGCCGGTTGTTTGCCTCTTTTAATCCAAATGCCTATTTTAATAGGCTTATACCGCGGAATGATCTCTTTTGTTCCGATAAATCCGGAACACTACAACTTCCTAATGTTTGGTTTGGGCGATATTTCTAACCAAATGCCAGGCATCATGGGCTGGATCACGCCTGTTTTGGTAGCTGGTGCCACCTATGCCCAAACCCAGTTCACGGTTCTTGACAAAACAAACCAAATGCAAAAAACCATGCTTTATGCAATGCCGCTGATGATGGGTTTCATTTCTCGTCAGTTTCAAGTGGGCGTTGGCCTCTACTGGATAACCTTTAGCTTACTTGGCATCATTCAGCAAAAAGCTATCTATGCCATAATAGATAAACAAAGAGCCAAAAAAACCGAAGCAGAAAAACAAGCTGAAATTGAAGCAGAACTGGAAAAAGAAGCTAAAAGCGGTCCTATTATCGATATTGAAGCCGAAGACATAGAAGAAATAGAAGAAGCTGAAGAAAAAGAAAACAAACCTGTCTCTTATAAGCAGCAACCCCGCTCCATTTCTCAGGGCAAGGGGAGCGGCAAAAAAGGGGGGAAACGCTGATGAGAAGTGCGGAAAAAACCGCCAAAACAGTAAGAGAAGCATTAGATTTAGCCTTGGCTGAGCTGGGAATCGGGCTGGAAGATGCCGAATATGAAATTTTAGAAATGCCAAAGAGCGGCATTTGGGGGTTAGGTAGCAAGGAAGCCAGAGTGCGGGTAACAACAGAAGAAAACGCGGCTCGAGTTGCGATTGCTTTTTTGGAACCCGTTTTGGCTAAGCTGGGTGCCAAGGCCACCTGTGCAGTAGAAGAAAAAGAAGATTTTTTTTGGATCAGTTATGTTGGCGAAAACATGGGCCGAGTCATTGGCCGAAGGGGCGAAACCTTAAATGCTCTGCAGTATTTGGTTAATCTAGCAGTTGGCAAAAACTTAACTAAAAAGCCCAGAATTATTTTGGATGTGGAAGGATACAGACAAAGCCGAACAGAAACATTGGCGGCTTTGGCCAAAAAAGTGGCTAATAAAGTCAAAAGAACTGGCCGCGATGTAATGCTGGAGCCAATGAGTCCCTATGAGAGACGCATCATCCACATGACCTTGCAGGAGGATGCTTTTGTGCAAACCTTAAGTCAGGGAGAGGAACCGGCAAGGCGTGTGGTTATAACTAAAAAACGCTACTAAAATGTTTTGAAGTTATAAAAAAAGCAAAACAACAAGCTCAGCCTTCGCAGCTGAGTTTTTTGCTAAGAGAATGTTTTATTGTTAGAACATATTATTAGAACAATAAACAAGTTAAACAAACACAAACAAAACACCGGCAAAAACAAAGAGCCAAAAAAGCAAAAAAGGAGGGAAACAAAATGAAACCTTATCCAGAAAGCACCATCGCAGCTATTGCTACGGCCCCCGGGGCAGGCGGCATTGGCGTTGTAAGGGTTAGCGGCCCGCAAAGTGCCATCATTTTAGACAGCATTTTTTCTCCTTTGGGCAAAAACCCGCAAAGTTTTCCTCGGGAGCTTTGCTTGGGCAAAGTTTTAAACAAAAAAGGCCAAATCATTGATGAAGTTCTAGCGGTCTACATGCCAGCCCCCAACTCCTACACTGCGGAAGATGTGGTGGAATTGCAGGGTCATGGCGGGGTTGTGGTTACAAAAGAGCTTTTAAGAGCCACTTTGCAGGCTGGTGCCACCTTGGCCCAGCCGGGCGAATTTACGCAGAGGGCTTTTTTGAACGGCCGGCTGGATCTTTCGCAGGCCGAAGCGGTGCAAGAGATAATCCAAGCCAAAACACCGCAAGCTCTTTTATTAGCGCAAGGTCAATTATCTGGTGCTTTGGGCCAAGCCATAAAAGCCCAGGCCGACACACTTTTAGATATTTTGGCTTTAATAGAGGTTGCCGTGGATTATCCGGAGGAAGAAGATCACCTGCTGGGTAAAAAAGCCGGCCAAGTGGCGGAAAGCCTTGCTTTGGTAGAAGAAGCTTTAAATCAGCTTTTGGCTGGTGCTGAAAGCGGCCGTATTTATCGGGAAGGGCTTACCGTGGCTTTAGTTGGCCCGGTTAATGCGGGGAAAAGCAGTCTTTTAAATGCGCTATTACAAGAAGAGAGAGCCATAGTTACCGCGATTCCTGGTACCACTCGCGACACCATAGAAGAATATTATAATTTGGCCGGCATTCCTTTAAAGCTGGTGGATACTGCCGGCATAAGAGAAACAGCCGACCCGGTGGAAGCCATTGGTGTGGAACGCTCCAAGCAGGCGGCAAAAACAGCAGATGTGCTGCTTTTGGTATTAGATGCCGAAGAAGCTCCGCCCCAAACAGACCAAAAGGAAGATTTGCAAAACCAAATGCCCAGCTTCCTTTTTAGCCAAGCCCCGCTGATAGTAGCGGTCAACAAAACCGACAAAAGCAAACCAGATAATCTTTTGGCTTGGGCCAAAAAACAATATCCAGAGGCCAAGGTTTTGGCTATTTCCGCCGCTCTTGGCGAAGGGTTGGAAGAACTAAAGGAAGCACTCTCGGAAATTGCCTTTGCTGGCAGTGAGCCAGGGCCAAGCAAGTCTGCCGCGGTAAACCTTCGTCAGGAGCAAGCCCTAACGGCTGCAGCAAACCAAGTAAAGGCAGCCAAAGAAGCCTTAGAAGCCGGAATTAGCATAGATATGGTAAGTATCGATATCCAGGGAGCCTGGCAAAGTTTGGGTGAAATAACCGGAGAAAGTGCAACAGATGATATTATCCAGCGAGTTTTTGCTAACTATTGTTTGGGTAAATAACATTTTTTAAAACACGGCCAACCTGGGTTTAAAATAAAAACATTCTAACTAGGCCAAAAATAAGTTTCACGTGAAACAAAAAATTTAAAACGCCATTTAGATAAAGCTTAACAAATAAAGCCAAAAATTTTTGCTGCCAACAAAAATCAAATATAGTTACTATGTAAAAAAGAAGAGGGAAAAGATGAAAGAAAAAACCGAACAATATAAAAATCCAAGCTACACTTATCAGGCGGGGATTTACGATGTAATTGTGGTGGGGGCAGGCCACGCCGGTTGTGAGGCAGCCTTGGCGGCAAGCCGCCTTGGTATGCACACCCTTTTGATTACGATGAATTTAGATAGTGTGGCTTTGGCCCCCTGCAACCCCTCTATTGGTGGCCCGGCCAAAGGTTGTTTGGTAAGGGAAGTAGATGCTTTGGGTGGTGCCATGGGCATCATTACCGACCGTAGTCAAATTCAAATTCGCAAATTAAACACCAGCAAAGGCCCAGCAGTGCAGGCCTTGCGGGCTCAAATAGATAAAAAACTATACCAGCAAAGCATGCTGGATTATCTGCAGAATCAACCAAACTTAGAAATCAAACAGGCAGAAGTAACAAATCTAATAATTAAAAATGACCGGGTGGCAGGCATATCCACCCGCATTGGGGCCACCTTTTTGGCCCAGGCCGTGGTTTTAACTACCGGCACTTATCTGGCTGGCCGCATTTTAATTGGCGATTGCTATTACCAAAGCGGCCCTGCTGGTTTTCCACCCAGCGTGCCTCTTGCCGAATGCTTAAGAAACTTGGGGCTAGAGATAATTCGTTTTAAAACCGGCACCCCGGCCCGGGTGGCCAAAAACAGCATAGATTTTAGTGAACTTGTTGAGCAGCCTGGTGATACGAGTGGTCTGACTTTTTCTTTTGAAGGAATAGATTATAAAAGACCCAACATTTCCTGCTGGCTCACCTACACCAATGCAACCACCCACCAAATAATTCGCGATAATCTGCAGCACTGTGCTCTTTATAGCGGTTTGGTGGAAGGCGTTGGGCCGCGTTATTGTCCCTCGGTCGAAGACAAAATAGTTCGCTTCCCCCATCGGGAAACTCACCAAATTTTTCTGGAACCGGAGGGCCTGGTGAGCCAGGAATATTATGTGCAGGGCATGTCTACCAGCTTGCCAGAGGATATCCAGCTTGCTTTTATGCAAACCATTAAAGGTTTAGAAAGGGTGCGAATAATTCGTCCGGCCTATGCCATAGAATATGACGCCGTTGCTCCAACTCAGCTGGAGCCAACTTTGGCCTGCCGGAGTCTACCTGGGTTGTATACTGCAGGGCAGATCAATGGTTCTTCGGGGTACGAAGAAGCCGCCGCCCAGGGTTTAATAGCCGGGGCCAATGCAGCTTTGGCCATAAAAGGAGAAGAACCTATCGTCCCCACCCGTTCCCAGGCCTACGTGGGCGTTTTGCTGGATGATCTGGTTACCAAGGGTGTAACAGAGCCCTACCGCATGTTTACTTCTTTGGCGGAATATCGCTTGTTGTTGCGAAATGATAATGCCGATTTTCGGCTTACTCAAATGGGTTACGAGAAGGGCCTGGTAAGCCAAAAAGCCTACGAAAGATTTTTAGCTAAAGCCGAAGCAGTAGAAAAAGAGATGACTCGTCTTACAGAAACACGTCTTCCTTATAGTAATGATAGATTACAGAAGCTTTTTGCCGCAAAAGGCATCAGTGCCACGGAAGGCAGCGTTACCTTGGATGAACTTTTAAAAAGACCGCAAATAGAATATGAGGACATCCTTTTTTTGGCTCCGCCGGCAAGCGTAGAAGACAAGCTCATCCCTGCGGATGTTGTAGAGCAGGCCGCCATTCAAATAAAATATGAGGGTTATATCAAAAAACAGGCAGAACAGGTAAAAAAATTCGATAAATTAGAAAAACGCCTGTTGCCGCCAAATATAAAATATGAAGAAATTAGGAACCTTTCTCTGGAAGCACGGCAAAAACTGGCCAAGATGCAGCCGCGTTCCTTGGGCCAAGCCTCCCGTATCACCGGGGTTTCCCCGGCCGATATCTCGGTGCTTTTGATTTACCTGGAGCAAAAACGCCGGGGAGAGTAAAAGCTTCTTTAATTTTTGGCCCAAGGCCGCAAAACAAAGTTTAGAAAGGGGCTATTGTTTCACGTGGAACAAAAAATTTTTTTCCAGCGGCAAGCCTTTGCCCAAGAGTTAAAAAAATCTGCTCAACTGCTGCCCCGTGCCCTTTTTTTTGAGGAGCAAGAGCGGCTGGTTTTTTATTATGTTCTTCTTTTAGAGGGCAATCAGCGCATGAACTTAACTGCCATTACCGAGCCGGTGGAAGCAGTGCATAAACATATTGTAGACAGCCTGACTTTGGCTCTTTTTTTGCCGCAGGTTGGCAGTCTGGTTGATGTGGGGAGCGGAGCCGGCTTGCCCGGCCTGCCTTTGGCTGTTGTTTGCCCCCAATTGTCCTTTTCTTTGTTGGATTCTTTGGCCAAACGGTGCAACTGGCTTGCCGAAACCAGCGAGGCCTTGGGTTTAAAAAACACAAAAATCATCAACAGCCGGGCCGAGGCAGCCGGTCAAAACAAAAACTTGCGCGAAAGCTTCGATGGGGCCTTTGCCAGGGCTGTTGCCGCTTTGCCGGTACTGGCGGAATATCTTTTACCTTTGGTAAAAGTGGGGGGTTTTTGCTGGGCCATGAAAGGCCCAGAAGCCGAAAAAGAGGTGGCCGAAGCAGCCAATGCCTTAAAAATCTTGGGTGGTAAAGTGCAGCAAATTTATTTATATAACCTAGCAAGCGGCGAAACCCGCAGTATAATAGTCATAGAAAAGGTGGCAGAAACCCCAGACGCTTACCCCCGCAGGGAAGGCCGCCCCAAAAAACAACCTTTATAAACCAATATAAACCAAAAATTTTAAAAAATTGGCAAAAAATAAGCAAACAAGCAAATAATATGGTACAATATCTTTAACCGCGAAAACGGCTAGTCAAAAACAATAAAAAGAAACAAAGAATCTTTAAGAGGGTGAAAAGTTGGGCAAAACTTTTGCAATAACCAATCAAAAAGGTGGTGTGGCTAAAACTACCACAGTAATAAATCTGGGAGCAGCTTTGGGGCAGAGAGGTCAAAAGGTACTGCTTCTAGATGCCGATCCCCAAGGCAATGTAACAAGCGGCCTTGGTTTAGACCGCCACGATGTCGAGAACAGCATTTATGATGTTCTAATCAACAATATCCCTCTAGAATCCATAATTATCAACACCGCTTTCGAAGGGGTAGATTTGGCCCCAGCCACCATTAGCCTGGCCGGAGCAGAAATTGAGCTGGTAAGTGCCATAGCCAGGGAAAGCAAATTAAAAAAAGCCCTGCGTCATGTGCGCCAACGTTATGATTATATTTTAATCGATTGTCCGCCATCTTTGGGGCTTTTAACTTTAAATGCTCTCACCGCGGCGGATGGCATAATTATTCCAGTGCAATGTGAATACTATGCCTTAGAAGGTTTGGGCCAACTAATGAACACCTTTGAGCTGGTTCGCAAACATTTAAACCCAGAGCTTGCAATTGCCGGGGTGCTTTTAACCATGTACGATAACAGGGTAAATTTGGCAGCAGATGTAGTAAAAGAAGTTAAAGAATATTTCGGCAACTTGGTTTTCGAGTCCATAATTCCTCGCAATGTGAGGCTTTCCGAAGCGCCAAGCCATGGCAAGCCGATAATCTATTATGACCCTCGCTCCAAAGGAGCGCAGATGTATCAATCCTTAGCGATAGAGGTGATAAAGCGTGGCTAAAAGAGGTTTAGGCAAGGGTCTTGGTGCCCTAATAACAGAAAAACCGCTGCTAGATAGCATGACCCCGGGCGAAAAAATTACGGTGATTTCTCTTGCAGAAATTTTGCCCAATGTAAATCAGCCCCGCCGCAGCTTCGAACCGGAAAAACTCAAAGAGCTTTCTGCGTCCATTGCAGAAAAAGGCATAATTCAGCCCATCATCGTGCGTCCTTTGGCCGAAGCCACCTATGAAATAGTAGCGGGAGAAAGACGTTGGCGGGCGGCCAAATTGGCCGGCTTAAAAGATATGCCTTGTTTGGTTCGCCAAATGGATGATCAGCAGGTGCTGGAGACAGCCCTGGTAGAGAACATTCAAAGGCAGGATTTGGATGCAATGGAAGAAGCCGAAAGCTTTAAAAAGCTTATGGAAGACCACGCTTACACCCAAGAAGAATTAGCCGAAAAAGTAGGCAAAAGCAGGTCATATATTGCCAATGCTGTGCGGCTTTTAAATTTACCTCCGGAGGTCAAAGAATTTATCAGAAAAGGTGAGTTAAGTGCAGGACACGGCCGGGCTCTCCTTTCCCTAAACAACACGGCTCAACGCAAAGTTGTTGCCAAAAAAATGGTGGTAGAACACTGGTCTGTCCGCCAAAGCGAGCTTTATGCCCAAAAGCAAAATCAGCTGGCCAAGGAGGTAAAATCCGATTTAGATAAAAAAATAAAACCAAAGAGCGAAATGGAGCCGCTTCTTGCTGCCATAGCGGAAAGAATGCGGCAAAGGCTCGGCACCAAAGTTTCTCTTACTGCTACCGGCAAAGAAAAGGGCAAAATCGTGGTAGAATATTTCTCAACCGACGAGTTAAACCGCCTTTTAGAAATTATTCTGCCCGGGGAAGAGTTTTAAACTTATTGCTTACAAAGAAAGGGCCACCTGGTGGTTTTGCCAGGTGGCCCTTTCTTTGTTTTATTTTGTAGCTTATGGTGCTGTCTTTTTCTCCACAAAAGTTCTGGTGCCGTCAGCATATTCCGAATCACTCAAAAGCATCCAGGCCCCATCCTGCACCACATAAACAGAAAAAGCAGGGCTTACTACCTGACCGGTTTGGTCAAAAGTTGTGGTGCCCCAAACCCCCTGGGTGGTACTATTGGCAATAGCTGTAGCCATGTTGGCGGGGTCAATGGTTTTCCCTTCCGCCGTCAAAATCTTAATGGCCTGCACCATCACCAACCCCGCATCATAAGCATAAACCGAAAAACTGCCCAAAGGTTCAGCATAGCCGGCTTCAGCATAGCTTGCCAAAAATTCCAGGCCACGTTCTTTCTTTATTAATTCTACATCAGGCTTCATTAAAAGGCTGCCCTCCGCCGCCTTTGTTCCGGCATTTTCAATAAAGTTATGGGCAACAGAGTAATAAATACCGCAAAAATAAACATCTAACCCAGCCGCCTCAGCATCTTTTTTAAATAATCCGGCCTGAGCTGCTCCGCCGCCAAAATAAATAGCTTGCACATCCAGTGCGGCAATAGCCGCAAGCTGCTCAGAAAAATCAGTAGCATCGGCAGAAATAGTTGTTTTTCCAACCGCCTGCAAATTTTTAATGGCTAAAGCTCCCTCAAGGGCGGTCGTGTTTTCCTGGCCATAGTCAGTGTCATCCGAAACAATGTAAACCTTGCTTAAAGCAAGCTTGTCTACCAAATAGCCCACCAAAGAGCGGTTAACTTGGTTGTTGGTGGGGAAAATACGGGTTACATAGGGGTAGTTTTCCGCACTGGTAAGGGTTGTTTCCGACGCTGCCCAAAGCAAAAGAGGCAGCCCCGCCTTCTTAAAGACAGGCACGGTCGCACTTGCCACGGGAGAATTCCAATGCCCGCAAACCGCCATAACCTCGCCTTTTTTAACCAGTTCTTGGGCCGCCAAAAGGCCGGTTTCGGTATTGCCGGCATCATCCACAGCAACCACTTCAATGGTTACGTTAAGGTTATCGGCAGCATTAGCTTCATCTACCGCCAAGGAAAAGCAATTCAAAGCGGTTTGCCCTTCCAGGGCATTTGCCCCAGAAAGCGGGGCAATAAAAGCCACTTTAACTGTACTTTTTGTTTCTGCAGCATTGTCATTAGAGCAGCCAAAAACGCAAAATGTCATAAGCATTAAAACAAGCAACAAAAAAGTTAACTTTTTCAAAAGAAAGCCCCCTTAATCATCGTTCTCAAAAAGCATTGTTCTAAAGAAAGCTCTTGGTAAAAATTTATCTCTTGAACCCTCACTCAATTTCACCATCCAAGTGATTTGGTTTGAGCCAAAAGCCTGGCCAAAAAAATCAACCAATTTTTTCGCAGCCCATATAGGGTACCAAAACCTTTGGTACTAAGACCGAGCCATCAGGCTGCTGATAATTTTCCAAAATTGCAGCTACAGTCCGCCCCACTGCCACACCAGAGCCGTTCAAAGTATGCACAAGTTCTGGTTTGGCTCCCTTTTCCCGCCGAAATCGAATATTAGCCCGGCGAGCCTGAAAATCTTCAAAGTTGCTACAGGAAGATATCTCCCGATAGGTGTTAAAGCTAGGCAGCCAAACCTCCAAATCATAGGTTTTGGCCGAAGAAAACCCTAAATCACCGCCGGATAAGGCAACGACCCGGTAGGGCAGCTCCAACTGCTGCAAAACAGCCTCAGCGGATTGCGTCAAACTGTCCAAAGCCGCGTAGCTTTCCTCCGGCCGGACAAATTTTACCAGTTCTACTTTGTTAAATTGGTGTTGGCGAATAAGTCCCCGGGTATCCCGGCCGGCCGCCCCGGCCTCAGCCCTAAAACAAGCAGAATAGGCACAAAAATGAACCGGCAGCATAACGTTTTCCAAAATTTCATCACGGAAAATATTGGTAACCGGCACCTCCGCAGTGGGGATCAAGTAGTAGTCAGTTCCGGCAAGGTGAAACATATCTTCGGCAAATTTGGGCAACTGCCCGGTGCTGATCATGCTGGCTGTGTTAACCAGGTAAGGCGGCAAAATCTCCGAGTAGCCATGACTAGTGTGCCAATCCAAAAAAAAGCTAATAATAGCTCTTTCTAAACGAGCCCCCAACCCTTTGTAAATTGTAAAGCGGGCTCCGGCAATTTTTGCCCCGCGAACAAAATCCAAAATGTCCAAGGCTTCGCCAATATCCCAGTGGGGTTTGGGGTTGGCAATTTCTTTTGGGGTGCCCCAGCGGCGAATCTCCAAGTTAAAACTTTCATCCTTGCCTTCCGGCACGCTAGCATGGGGAATATTCGGCACACGCAAAAGCTCTTGCTTAAGGGCTTCTTCTATTTGCCGGCATTCCTCATCCAGCTTGTCAATGTTTTCGCCAAGCTGCCGCATTTGGGCCATAATGCTGGTGGCATCCTCGCCTTTTTGTTTCATTTTACCAATCTCTTTAGAAACAGCATTTCTTTCGGCTTTCATTTGTTCAACCCGGGTCAAAATGCTTTTGCGTTTTGCATCAAGCTCCAAAAAAGCGTCTAAGGATATCTCAAGGCCTCTTTTTTTTAGACCGTCAATAATTTTTTGCGGGTCTGCCCCCACTTGTTTAATATCCAGCATAGTTTTTCTCCTCCCCTTCCGGCATCTTTCCATATCGCAAAATTGTCACAACTAAAAGACAAATTTACATTTTAATATCATTAAGTTATTATACCCTATTATTTTGCTGAATGCACCCACAAATGTGTTTTTTTGTTAAAATAAAGAGGTGGTTGACAGCCAAAGCGAGCTAAATTAAAATAAATTAAGACTAAAAATAAAAAACAAAAGTTTGGTAAAACAGAAAAGAGGCAAAAATGGCAATAAACACAATTCTTTTTGATTTTGACGGCACCCTGGTAGATTCTTTCGAGCTCATTTTCACCGCCAGCCGTCACACCATGGAAGAGATGGGTCTCCCCTGGGACGAAGCAAAACAAAAGAGCTTAATTGGCCTGCCGCTGGTTTTTTATGCCCCCATGTTGGTCGGGGAGGAAAAGGCTTCGGTTTTTGTGGAAACTTATCAAAAATATTATAATCAATATCACGATTCCCTAATCCGGCTTTTTCCCGGCATCAAAGAACTTTTGGCTTATTTACAAAAAAGCGGCCTCACTTTGGCGGTAGTAACTTCCCGCCGCAAATTTGGCACCGAACTGGCCATGAAAGTATTGGGTATCGGCCAATTTTTTGCTGCAAGCGTTGTGGCTGATGACACAGAGGAGCACAAACCCCACCCGGCCCCGGCCCTTTTGGCCTTAAAAAAGCTAAACAAGCAAGCCTCAGAAGCCATTTTTGTGGGGGATAGCCCTTTTGATATGGCTTGCGGCCGTGATGCTGGCATTGCTACCTGTGGTGTAACCTGGGGCATGGCTAGTGCAGATAAGCTAACTCCAGAAAGCCCAACCTACATAGTAAACAACCTCCAAGACCTGCAAAAATTGCTCGATTTTCTAACAAACGCTAAATAAAAAATTTTATAAATATACAAATATACAGGACCCCGCCAAAGTCGGAGCCCTGTATATTTACCTGTGCAATCAATGTTTTTTATGCTAACCTGCCAGCCATTTTTTTAAGGGTAAAGTTTTGTCCCAAAATAGGTAAAATGCATTATATGTCGAATATTCTAACTGTCTAATATTTTTGTTTTGGCATAAACACAAGCCAAAACAGCCAATCTAAATAAAGCCGTTTTTAAGGAGGCAAAGCTTTGACTATCACAACCCGGATAATTAAGGAAGATGAAAAAGAAAAATTTAATGCTTTTTTAGTCACTCACCCCAAAGGCCATGTGCTGCAAACCTGGCAATGGGGGGAGCTAAAGGCAAGCACGGGCTGGCGTCCGTATAGAATAGTAGCAGAAAAAAACGGCCAAATAATTGCTGCCGTTTCTGTTTTGGAAAGACCATTACCCAAAGGCTTGGGCAGCATTTTTTATGCTCCTCGGGGCCCGGTAGCAACCCCCAGCGAGCCGGCAGTTCTTGAGGCTCTTTTGGCTAAAATCAAGGAACTTGCCAAAGCAAAAAAAGCAGTATTCTTAAAAATAGACCCGGGTATTCCTTTTGGTGATGTGGCCTGGCAACAGGCTTTAAATAAATATGGCTTCAAACTGATAGATAAAGGTGAAGGCTTTGAGGGTGTGCAGCCGCGCTATGTTTTTCGTCTTGATATCTACGCTGATTTAGATACTTTGCTTGCCAACTGCCATCAAAAAACCAGGTACAACATTCGCCTAGCCGAAAAAAAAGGGGTAAGCATAATCCACGAGGCCGGCCGGGAATATTTGCCGGTTTTTTACGAAATTTTGCAAGAAACCGCCAAGCGAGACAAATTTTTGGTTCGTTCCTATGCTTATTATGAAAAGTTTTTTGACGAATTGGCACCGGCGGGTCTCGCCAAGCTTTTTATTGCCATGTGGCAGGGCTTGCCAATTGCCGGGACCCTAGCCTTAAAACAAGGAGAAAAGGCCTGGTATCTTTATGGAGCTTCCAGCAACGCCCATCGCAATGTAATGCCAAACTATCTCATCCAGTGGGAGATGATAAAATGGGCTAAAGAAAACGGTTGCACCATATACGACTTCCGTGGTGTGCCCGGTGATGTGGCGGAAGACCATCCCCTGTATGGCTTGGTTAAGTTCAAAAAAGGCTTCAACGGAGATTATGTAAGGTTTATTGGCGAATACAATTTGGTTTACCGGCCTCTTTTTTATCATGTTTATAACATTTTGGAACCGATGTATCAAAAAGCGGTACGCATGCGAATCAACAAAAGAAAGGCACGGGCTGCTTCTGCCCCGGCAAAGCAATCAGAAATGCCGGAAGATGCAGCTGCGGATTAAGACTAGATTAAATTCTTGTGGCTTTAGCCGCAATTTGACACAAGGTCAATCAAAAAGATTTTCAAGAGAGGGTTTTTATGGAAAGAGCAAAATATGACAGCTGGATAGAAATAGACCTGGATGCGATAAAGCACAACTACAGAGAAGCCAGAGCAGCCTTGCCCAAGCAGGTGGCCATAATGGCCGTTTTGAAGGCCGATGCTTATGGTTTTGGGGCGGTTCAGATAGCAAAAGAGCTAGAAAAAGCCAGGGCAAACATGCTGGCCGTAAGCACCGCTGCCGAGGGGTTGGAGCTTAGGTCTGCCGGCATTAATTTGCCCATTTTGGTTTTTTTGCCCATCAATCCCAATTTGCTTGCCGAGGCCTTGGCTGCAGAGCTTATCCCTACCATCACCAGCTGTGCCGAGCTCGAGCATTTGGCGGCAACGGCTCAGGGCAAGTCGGTACCTTTTCACTTAAAAATAAACACAGGTATGAACCGGCTGGGGGTAAAACCGGCCGAAATAAATAAAACAATAGAAATGTTAAAGCAAATAAACGGTCCCTATTTACAGGGGGTTTATTCTCATTTTGCTACCGCCATGAACAAAAATTTAAAACATTCTTTGGTCCAGTTAAAAGTTTTTAACCAGGCTTGTGAGGTTTTAAAAGAGGCAGGGTTTAAAGATTTTCAAGCTCATATGGCGGCAAGCGCTGCTTTTTTGCGGCTACCCCAAAGCCAGCTCAATATGGTGCGGTTAGGCAATGTGCTTTATGGCCAGCCGGGTGCGGCTTTTGGCCCGCAGCTAAATTTAAAAAAAGCCTGGCAACCCAAGGCGCGTATCATTGGCACCAGTTTGGTGCAAAAAGGCCAAGCTGTTGGCTATGGTCGCAATTATAAAACCAAAAAAGATATGCAAATTGGTGTGCTTGCCGTGGGCTACACAGATGGCTACCGTGTGGTTAGCAAAGCCCGCCCACAAACCATAGCCCGTATCAAAGCAGATTGCCTAATAGATTTAGTCAGAAAAATTTTAAAAAAGGAAAACTATCAAGTCACAACTTCTGCCGGTTCTCTTTCGGTGGTGGGCCGCCTTAGCATGCAGCAGCTAACTATAGATATCAGCGGCAAAAATCTTCAGGTAGGGGATGTAGTAGATTTTACGCTGCGATACACTAACAACAATGCCAAAATTCCTCGCATCTATTTAAAAGAAGGCAAGGTAACCGCTATAAGAGATTGCCAAGGCCTGCATTGTAGCCAGTCTTTGGCTCAAATGGCCCAGTAAAAAGCCAAAATCCTCCACAAACCCCCAAGCTTTTTATTGGCAAAAAGGCAGGATTTACTTGTTAAACGTGGAAGACCTTAGAAAGCCTTAAATAAATATGTTCAATATTTTTTACTACAGGCAAGAAAGAGGAAACTACCATGTTAATGCCCACAGAGCTTTTCATCTTTATGCGTTGTCCGGAATGCGGCAGTCAAATGCTTTATCGCGGATGCTCGCTTTTCGCTTTGCAAAAAAATGGCTGCTGGGAACTCAAATGCTCTTGTGGGGCCAGCCCCTGCTTTGTGGAAACCCGGGGCCTTAAGCATTTCATTGTTAACATTACGGGTCCCTGTTGCGATGAGCCGCACGAATTTTTTTATAATTTACAAGACATGCAAAACGGGGCGGTTTACTCTTTAAGCTGCGATGTGACAGGCACCCATTTAGGTTTTGTGGGCAGCCGCCAGGCGGTTTTAGATGTTTTAAAAAAAGAAGAATTGCTGTTGGAAGATGATGAAGATGAGCTCTTAAAATATTTTGCTTCTCCCGCCACCATGAGTCAGGTACTTTATCACATAAACCGGCTTTATGCCAACGAAAAGATAATATGTTCCAATTGCGGTTCACGAGATATGGACCTGATGCCCAGGCGGCAAAGTGTAGTAATAAAATGCGGCAACTGCCATCAGGGTGGCAAATGGCCGGCCCTTGTTGAGGCGGATGTAAATTTTTTGGCCCGGGCCGAAGCCTTGATTTTAAAAAAAGAAAATTTGCAGGTACTTTTTGCCGGGGAGTCTATGCCCCAAACAAAAGATAATATAATAACACCGGTGTAAAAACCTTAAAATTTTAAAAGCAAAAGGAGATGACAATTATGCCAATGGTAAGCATGGCTCAATTGTTGGCCAAGGCAGAAGAAGGAAAATATGCAGTTGGGGCATTTAACTGCAACAACATGGAAATAGTACAGGCAATCATTGCTGCCGCCACCCAGGAGGAGGCTCCGGTGATTGTGCAGGCAAGCCAAGGTGCCATAAAATATGCCGGGTTGGATTATATTGTGGCAATGACCCGCTTGGCTGCGGCAAACAGCCCGGTGCCGGTGGCGCTGCATTTAGATCATGGCACCAGTTTCGAGCAATGCATGCAATGCATACGTAGCGGCTTTACTTCCGTAATGATAGATGGCTCCAAAAACTCTCTGGAGGAGAATATAACTCTTTCCCGCCGTGTTTTCGATGTTTGCCGGGCCACCGGAGTTTCCATTGAGTCCGAGCTGGGTAAAATTGGCGGTACGGAAGACGATATAAAAGTGGAAGATTGGGATGCCCTCTTTACCGACCCAGAAGAAGCAGAGTATTTTGTCAAAGCCGTACCGGTGGATGCTTTGGCCATTGCTATTGGCACGGCCCACGGCCAATACAAGGGCGAACCAAAGTTAGATCTGGATCGTCTGGCGGAAATTCGCAAAAGGGTGCGCATACCAATTGTGCTACATGGTTCTTCCGGTGTGCCGGATGATGCGATCAGAGCTGCGGTAGAGCGTGGCGTGCGGAAAATCAACATCGATACCAATGTGCGGGAAGCTTTTATGAGTGGGGTAAAAGAAGCTCTGGCCAAAGACCCCAACCAAATAGATCCCCGCAAGGTGCTGGGTCCGGCCAAAGAACGTATGATAGAACTAGTAAGAGAAAAGATACGGCTTTTTGGTAGCAGCCACCAAGCCTAAAAATTATTAAAAAGAGGGGCTTGTGCCAAAGGCACAAGCCCCTCTTAAAATCATATATTAATTATTGACGGTCAAAAGGTCATTACCCACATTAATTTTATAGGTGCCAGCTTCCGCAAAATTAAGATTAAAAGTAAAAGCATTGTTAGTTACCGTGGCAATTTGTGTTTTGCGGCTGGAATAGGTAGTATCCCCTGACATTTTGTAAATGTTAATGTTGACCTGGCTCTTTAAGCTATAGCCCTTTAAAAGCAAGCTGCTGTTGGTGGCGGCAGATGGCCGGCTGGCAATCAAAAAACCGTCTCCGTTTACAAAAACCACATTTACATAAACAGTACCTGATTCATCTTTGTAGGCCCCGATGCCGGCAAAAACATGGTCCGGGTTCAACACATTTTCTCGGCTTTCCAAACTACCCATCCAAGTGTTCACCTGGGCATTGGCAGAGAGAAACCCTTTGCCAATGATCCCGGCCAAAGTGGGCAGTCCGGCTTTGGCCGAGCGGCTGGCAATATCCCCGTAAACGGGGGAAGTGTGGGAAAAATATTTGTTGTTGGCCATGTCTTTGGCGTGGTTCCTGGCAAAGGTGGTGAGTTCAGAAACGACCACCAGCGGCTCGTAACCAAATTTATTTCGGGCAGCATTAATTTCGGTAAGCACATTCTGCTCAAAATCCGCTGCCAAGGTGGCCTCGCCGGAGGCGGCTCCTTCTATTGTAACCATGCGACTTGCCGAAATCCAGTTAACGGTAGCCCCCAAAGATTCGCCAATAAAACGCAAAGGCACCATAGTGCGGCCGTCTTTAATCACCGGGGCCACATCCAAAGTAATACTCTTTCCATTCAAGCTGGCAGTTTTTTTGCCAACATAAAGTATAATGCTATGCTCGCCGCCGTTAATAGTAATTTTTTTTGTGCTGCTCTCATAAGCCACTTGGCAGCCTAAAGCCTGGGTGCAAACCCGAATCGGCACCATAGTACGCCCATTATCAATATAGGGCGAAACATCTGACCCCACAATTTGCCCATTAACCTTAATGGAAATATCTGGGGCGGCACTGGCCACACGGGGCAAAAATAGACAAAACAAGCAGCATAGGCCAAGTGCTAAAAAAAATATATTTTTGATAGAAAAAACTTTTTGCATTTTTTACCTCATTTTTTATTTTGTTTTTATATTTTCGGTAAACAAAGGGGATCTCCTGCCCACCTTTTAGTGAAAAAGAGTTATTTTCTTTATGAGAGCGAAGGGGACAGCCATATTGTACAGGGGGAACTCTTATGGTATACTTATAAAAAGGGAGATGAGAGAATTTGGGGAAATTATTGCAGCTGGATATCGGGCTCTTTAATTTCATAAATCAGCGGTGCAGCTGCAAATTTTTGGATAAAACAATGCCCACAGTTACCAACCTTGGCGGCTGGACAGGAACTATCTTGGCCTTTATTTATTTTATGTTTTTTCAACCCAAAATTCCTGGCAGCCGTATTTTGCTTGCCATGGTTTTGGCTCAGGTGTTTTCTCATGGTATCAAGTATTTTTTGGCTCGCCCCAGGCCTTATTTTTACTTAAGCAATGTTCGTATTTGGCCCAAACTTTTGCTAAGAGATCATTCCTTTCCTTCTCTGCACACTGCCACTGTTACATCATGGTGCTTTTTTGGCATTTTAAGTATCCCCAGCCTTTGGGTAATTTTTGTTATCTTTGTTTTATTGGTAGGGTTTAGCCGTATCTATTTGGGTATGCATTACCCATTAGATATTTTGGGTGGTTTTATTGTAGGGGGATGTTCTGCCATTATCTCATTTTTAATTTAACTTTAGCCAAATATCCGGCCAAATAAAAACCCCCAAGCAGGGGGTTTTGCTGTTTTAAATTGCAAATCAAAAATCAGGCTTTTTTAGTATTTTTACCTAAAAAGTAAGAGAGCAAAGTGCTGATGATGGAAAGGATTATAGCTGCCCAAATGGTACCCAAAAAACTGCCGGTGCTCATGCCGGCCAAAAGGCCATCCACAATTTTCAACATAAGGGCATTGATGACCAAAGTAAAAAGTCCCAGAGTAAGAATGTTTAAAGGCAGGGTAAGCACCAAAAAAACGGGTCGAATTATAGCATTGACAACACCCAAAATTATGGCCGCCAAAAGTGCCACAAAAACATTACTAAAGGCCAAACTGCTAACCAAAGCTGCTGTTAAAAGCAAAGCCACTGTATTAATAATCCATCTTCCCAGCAAATCCTGCATATTATATACCTCTCTTTCTCTTTTTGCTTAACCTGGCCAAGCCAGCAATGTCAGGCCAGCAATTTTTACAAAAAACTGGCTAAAATACGTCATATAATATATACTAATTACAAAAAAGAAATAAAGTGTTTTTAATGGGGTGTAACTTTTACAATTTTTACGAAAATATTTTAAGCTGTCGCATCATATAAAGCTTATAACAAGAAAGAGGGTTAGTCAATATGCGAGATGCCAGAATAAATCAGCTGGCCCACAACCTAGTAAATTATTCTATCAATCTGCAACCGGGGGAAAAGGTGCTCATAGAATCATCCGGTTTTGAGCTCCCCTTAACCATAGCCTTAATTGAAGAAGCCTATCTGGCTGGCGGTTTGCCTTTTGTAAATTTAGATAATGAAGAAATAAACCAGGCCTATTTAACCCAAGCAACAGAAGATCAAATAAAACTAATGGCGGAAATAGATTCGGCTCGTATGGAAAAAATGGATGCCTATATTGGCATGCGAGCCAAATTTAATCAATATACTTTATCCTCAGTGCCTACAGAAAAAATGAATATGTATAACAAGCTTTATTCTCAGCCTGTTCACCACAATTTACGGGTGGCTAAAACTAAATGGGTTATCCTTCGCTACCCCAACCACTCCATGGCCCAGCTTGCTCACATGGACACCCGGTCTTTCGAAAATTTTTATTTTAATGTGTGTAATTTGGATTATAGCAAAATGGACAGGGCTATGGATCCTTTAGCCGAGCTTTTGGCAAAAAGTGATCAGGTAGAACTGAAAGGCCCGGGGCTGGATTTGCGTTTTTCTATTGCTGGCATTGGCTCAAAAAAATGCTCTGGCCATTTTAACATCCCGGATGGTGAAGTCTATACCGCTCCCGTCAAAGATTCGATAGAAGGCGAAATAATCTATAATACCCCTTCTACCTCGCAAGGCACCACTTTTAACAATGTGCATTTTAAATTCAAGCAAGGCAAAATTATCGGGGCCGAGGCCTGCCCCAACACCGCCAAACTGCAAGAGATTTTGGATACAGACCCTGGCGCCCGCTACATTGGCGAATGGGCTTTGGGTGTCAATCCCTACATTACTCGTCCCATCAACGACATCCTATTTGATGAAAAAATTATGGGTAGTTTTCATTTAACGCCTGGTTCTTGTTATGAGGAGGTTTCTAACGGCAATGAATCAGCAATCCATTGGGATTTGGTTCACAATCAAACCGCAGCTTATGGCGGTGGCGAAATTTGGCTAGATGGTAAGCTAATAAGAAAAAACGGGCTTTTTGTTTTGCCTGAGCTTTTGAACTTAAATCCGGAAAATTTAATTTAACATCCCCAATTTCAATCCATAGCCTGAAAGGAGAGATAAAATGACCACAAATATCATTAATGTAACTTGTGATGACAAGACTTATCAAATTCCTTTGGGCACCACCCTTTTAGAACTCCAAGAGTTTTTGCCTTCGCAAACTCCTCTGCCCATTGCTGCCATAGTTAACAGTGAGTTGCAGGAGCTGACGTACCCTCTTTATGTGGATAGCAAGGTAAGATGGCTACACTACACTAACTATTATGGCAGTCTCATCTACAAACGAAGCATCAACTTTTTACTTTACATGGTTACCCAAGATCTCTACCCCAACTATAAGCTTTCAATTATGCACTCTTTAGATAAGGGAATATATTGCGAGATAATCGGCGAGCCGGCCCTGGGCGAAAAAGATTTTGCGGCAATAGAAAAAAAGATGCGTTATTTGGTGGAGGAAGACTGGCCATTTGAAAAAAAACAAATCAGCAAAGATGATGCAGTAGCTTTTTATCAAAGCCAAGGAAAACCGCATAAGGCCTGCTTGATGCGGCAAAGAAACAGCAACCACTGCACCTTTTACACCTGTAAAGGTCATTCAGAATATTTCTTTGGTCCCATGGTTCCAGCCACAGGATATTTAGGTAATTTTCGTATCATTCCTTTTGATAAGGGGTTTGTGTTAAGGCTACCCAGCAAAAATGATGTTGGCTTTCAAGCCGGAGAATTTTTAGAACCCCGCCGCCTGCAGGCAATTTTAAAAGAGCGGGCCAATTGGCTTACCTTGATGGGCATAGAAACCCTTTCCGATTTAAATCAATGGGTCAAAGAAGGCCGCTTAAAAGAGCTAATTTTAATTGCTGAAAGCGCACAGCAAAAACACCTTTCCCAAATTGCCGAGAGCATAGCGGCAGATTATCCAAAAGCCAAACTGGTGCTAATGGCTGGGCCATCCTCTTCTGGCAAAACCACGTTTACCCAGCGGCTAGCCATAGAGTTCATGTCGTTGGGCTTAAAACCCTTGGCTATCTCCATGGATAATTATTTTTTAAACCAGGCGGATACCCCAAAAGATGAAAACGGTGAACGGGATTTTGAAAGTATCTATGCGATGGATCTGTCTCTTTTTAACGAGCACTTACAAAAGCTTTTAGCGGGAGAAGAGGTAGACCTGCCAAAATATGATTTTATGCATGGCAAACGTAGTTCTATTACCACCCCTTGCAAAATGCAGGAGGGCAATATTTTACTGATTGAGGGTATTCACGGCATTAACCCACTCTTAACAGAATCAATACCGGCTGCCAACAAACGTAAAATATATATAAGCTGCCTGGCTCAGCTAAATATTGATGCATATAACCCGATCTCTTCTTCCGACAACCGGGAGTTAAGAAGAATGGCGAGAGATATGCAGTTTCGGGGCACAAGTCCTTCTGCCACAATTGCCCGCTGGCCTTCGGTACGTAAAGGAGAAGAAAAAAATATTTTCCCTTACCAGGAAAATGCCGATTTTTATTTTAATACCGCGCTAATTTACGAGCTGCCCATTTTGCGGCCGCTGATAGAAGAAGAGCTGAAAAAGATAGATCCAAACGACCCGGGCATCCTGGAAGCCCGCCGTTTGCTTAGTTTTTTGCAGTATTTTGTGCCGGCCAAAGCCGATTATATCCCACTCGATTCAATTTTGCGGGAGTTTTTGGGTGGCGGTTGCTTTAATGTAAACCAATAATAGAATATCAAAAGGGGGCTGCCTAATTGGCCAAATTAATTTGGTCAAACTCCTTTACTGCAAGTAAAAGGGTACATTTTCAACAAAAAACAGAATTTGTTAAAAAAATAAACATTTTATTTAATGTGCAAAAATTTTATACACGAAAATAGCATTGTCCGTGGCACCTATTATGTTAGAGTTTTATAATAATAAAATAATAAAACTCTAAAGAAGAGGCGATCATTATGAACATTCCCGACAATATTAAAAAATTGGGCATGAAGGTAGCTTATAGTTATTTAGACAAAGATCCGGGAAAAAACGTTCCCAAATTGATGGATTGGGTGGATAGAATTCTTCCGCCAGAAGCTTTTGAAGGCCAGCGCAAGGTATTTAGAACGGTTATCGAGGATCCGGATAATAACTGGTTTAGGCTTATTCGTAGTGTGTGGACAGACATTGATAGTGGTGTTCGCAAAGCAATATTCCAAAACTTTTTTGTCAATGCTAACTTCAAATGGACACCAAAGCAAAAGGAAATCCGTGAAAAATACAATCTTGATATTCCTTGGGCCATCCTCATGGATCCTACCAGTGCTTGCAATCTTAAATGCACTGGTTGCTGGGCAGCGGAATATGGCGACAAACTTAATATGAGCTATGAAACTTTGGACAGCATCATCGAACAAGGCAAAGATATAGGAATTAGTTTCTTCATTTATTCCGGCGGTGAGTCTCTAGTTAGAAAAAAGGATATCATATCCCTTTGTGCAAAGCACGATGATTGTCAGTTTCTTGCCTTTACCAACGGCACGCTAATAGATGAAGAGTTTGCTAATGAAATGTTGCGGGTCAAGAACTTCATCCCGGCTATCAGCGTAGAGGGTTTTGAACAAGAAACCGACTCTCGCCGCGGCCAAGGTACTTTTGCAAGGGTAGAGAAAGCCATGGCTATCTTAAAACGCAAAAAACTGCCTTTTGGCGTTTCCTGTTGCTATACCAGCAAAAACGTTGACGCAATCGGCAGCGAAGAATATTTTGACTGGATGATAGACCAAGGGGTTAAATTCTGTTGGTTTTTTACTTACATACCGGTAGGGAAAGCAGCAGTGCCAGAACTCATGGTCAGTCCTGAACAGCGGGAATTTATGTATAGGCAAGTTCGAAAATTCCGCGACACCAAACCCATTTTTACTATGGATTTCTGGAATGATGGTGAATATGTGGAGGGCTGCATAGCTGGTGGCCGCAAATATCTTCACATCAATGCTGGTGGTGACATTGAGCCGTGTGCCTTTATTCACTATTCTGATTCCAATATCCACGAAAAAACCCTGCTGGAAGCTTTGCAATCGCCCTTGTTTATGGCTTATCGCAAGGGCCAACCTTTCAATAGCAACCATTTGCGTCCCTGTCCCTTGCTAGATAATCCGCAAAAACTTAGGGAAATGGTAGAAAGCACCGGGGCTTATTCTACTGATTTGGCAGCTCCGGAAAATGTGCGGGATTTAACAG
The DNA here is from genome assembly GCA_002419005.1 of Peptococcaceae bacterium UBA5755. Classification (GTDB taxonomy): domain Bacteria; phylum Bacillota; class Dehalobacteriia; order UBA4068; family UBA5755; genus UBA5755. Next base: position 31,215 of record DIFF01000008.1, read on the forward strand.
ACAAATGTGTGGAAACATCAAAAAAATGGGCAGTAAAAGCCGATGAGCTTTGGCAGGAATGCGGCAAAGCTTGTGCCGGTTGTGCTGAAAAAAATAGCAGTGTCCAACTGTAATTTAGTGGTTTTTAAAACGAGCCAAAATTAGTTCAGCTACCTTTTTATAATCAGTTAAACCAAAAACCGTCACCCTAAGTGGCGGTTTTTGCACATCTGTGCAAAGAGCCAACAATGTTTGGGGATCAGCTACGGGGTTGGGGTTGTTAGCCGCCCGTAAAATTTCAATTTTCGGGTAGGGGCTGTTTTTACCTCCTTCCAAAAGAATAATATCCCCCTCCCCTAAGTGGCTCAAGGCATCTTCCAACACCAAATTTTGGCCGTGACCAAAAACTGCAAAATGGTTTTGTGAATAAATCGCCACCTCATCGGCTCCGGCCTCTCGCAAAATAAAGCTATCCGTATCAGGCACGTCGGGGGTAAAGTCATGAGCATCGTGCTTTACCACCAAAACCTTTAGGCCTGCTCTTTTTAAGTAGGGTATTAGATTGGTTAAAAAAGTAGTCTTACCAGAATTTTTGCTACCACAAACCGCAATAATAGGCAATTTTTGCCTATTAGCTGTGTTTTTAAAACCAGCTGCAATTTGCTGGGCTTTTGCTAAATCTTCTGGCGTATTAACATTAAAAACAATATCATCACCAAACCCAGAAGCCGCCAGGGATATTTCTTTTTTGGCCAGTTTTTGCAAAAAATTATGCATTTTAAAATCACCAGCCTCAAGCTGTTCTCTCAAAACAGGTAGCACGCTGCGGTCATAAATAGCACACAAAGGGTGTAGCCTGCCATCTGTAGTAAAAGGCACAAAACACTGGTACTGGTCATCAACACAGGTAAACAAAAAATTAACAAAAGAACGCTCCACAAAAGGAATATCACAAGAGATGAGCAAAACCATTTGACATTTACTGACCAAAAAAGCTGCATAAAGCCCGGCTAAAGGACCTGCGCTAGGGGTTTGGTCGGATGTTATCTGCCAATTTTTTGGCAGGCAATAATTTCGAGCGGCTTCCGCAGCTTCTTTTTTTGAAGCCACGGAAAGAATCTTTTCTGCAAAAAGCCCATCTGTGGCTGCCAATAAATGAGCAAAAAAATTTTGCTCATTTAAAACAAGCTGTGCTTTGTTTTGCCCCCCCAGGCGTTTGCCTTGGCCGCCGGCCAAAATCACCAAGCCAACATCCATTATAGGTCGTTTTGCCATTGTAGCCACCTCTTTTTGCTTAAATTAGCACAATTTCTACCAAGTCACCTTTTTTTACGGTACCACTGCCAGCCTCAATATCAACAAGACAATTACAGCCGGCAAAGCTGCTTAAAATGCCAGAGGAATGCCCGCTATCAGGGATGCTAACTTCTCCAGCCCAGTAATATCCCCGTACAAAACGACGAAATTTGCTGTGTTTAACAAAATTTCCTTTAGCTACTGCCTGCAAACGACGATTTTTGGATGTTTTTTGGCCAGCTATTTTTCCCAAAAGGGGGCGTCCCAGAAGCTCAAAGCTGGTAGCTGCCGCAAAAGGGTTGCCGGAAAGGCATAAAACAGGCAACCCTTGATAGAAAAAAGCCAAAGTTGGGGTCCCGGGTTTTAAAGCTAGCCCCAAAAACAAATTCTTTTCCCCCAGCATGCCGGCAATCAGCGGCAAAAAATCCCGGTCGCCAACCGAAACCCCGCCACAAGTAATAATAGCATCACATTCTTTAGCTAATTCCTTAATAGTCAAAGCTAGACCTTGGGGGTCATCAGCATAATGTGGGGCAAAAACCGGCTCACAACCCAAAGTCGCAAGCCGGCTCCCCAGCATTGTGCTGTTGCTATCATATATTTTGCCGGGGCGCAAGGGCGTTCCTGCTGGTAAAAGCTCGTCGCCTGTGGCCATCAACCCCACCCTTGGTTTAGCAAAAACAGGCAGGTGGGTATAACCCTGGCCAGCCAAAAGCCCCAGTTGAGCATAGTTAAGAGACTCTCCTGCCGCAAGCAAAAGGGTATCTTTTAGCACATCCTCTCCTTTTTGGCAAATATTGCTCTTGTTGCCTAGGCCAGCAAAAAAAACTACTTGTTCCTCTCCATTGTTGGTTTCTTCCTTGGCTATTACGCAATTTGCTCCGGGTGGAATAGGTGCCCCGGTCATGATTCGGGCAGCCTCACCTTTTTGTAAAGGAAGGTCGGAAAAGTCGCCAGCAAAAATTTTTTGAGTTACTTTTAAACAAATAGGGTTTTGGGGTGAGGCTTTTACCACATCCTCTTGCTGAAGGGCATAGCCGTCTAAGGCCGAGCGGTCAAAAGGTGGCTGATCTATCTTGGCATAAAGGTTTGCGGCCAAAACGCGGCCTTCTGCCGCAACAAGAGCAATTTCCTCCTGCCGCATTAATGGGTTGGCTGCCGAAAGCAAAAGAGAGAGAGCATCTTCTAAGACAAGTTTTTTTCTAGTCAAAGCAGCCACCCCCTTAATTTTATTATTTTTATTATACATCAAAACAACAAAGCCTTGCAAATGCCTACCCCATTGGCTATTATTAAAATTGATGGCTCAGCTTTTGTTTTTGGGTTTTTCTGGTAAAAATTTAACGTGAATTTCTAGCATATGCATCCATTTCCCTTCATATGGCTTATTTAGAGGCTCTTTGTTGGTGGTGGTCTATATGCTATTTTTCGATTTGCGAGGTAGACGCAAGTATAAGTTGTTGTCGGTTGGGTTGTTGTCGGCATTTTTTTTGGCACTTTTGCTGAGTCCAGTATGGCTGTCAAGTAATCACTGGCTTTCTGTTACGGCTGGCAGCATAAAAAAAATTCCTATCTATTCTGTGGAAAAAACCGAATCAGTGATTGCAATCAGTTTTGATGCCAGCTGGGGAGCAGAACATACAGAGGAGCTTTTAAACATTTTAGATGAATATAATGTTAAAACCACTTTCTTTTTGGTAAACATTTGGCTGGAAGATTATGCCGACATGGCTAAAAAGATTGTGGCAAGAGGGCATGAGATTGGCCTGCATTCCGTAACGCATCCTCATTTTTCTCACCTGAGCGAGGCGCAAATGAAAGAAGAGCTTTTGGGGAACTATCAGATGATTCTGGATACAACCGGTTTTGAAGCCAAGCTTTTTAGGGCTCCTTTTGGGGAATATAACAATACTCTGCTTGAGGTGGCAGAGAGCCTGGGTTTTGTGACTATACAATGGAATGTGGACTCTTTGGATTGGAAGGATCTTTCTGCGGCGGATATTCAGGAAAGGGTGCTAAAACGCATCAAGCCGGGGGATATTGTTTTGTTTCATAACAACGGGGCCCACACGGCAGCTGCCCTACCAGGCATTTTAGAACATTTACAGGCAGAGGGATACTCGATTGTGCCGATTAGCGAGCTGCTTTTGCAAGGTAACACTTATGTTGATTATAATGGGGTGCAAAAACAACTAAAATAGCCAAATAGAGGCCGCTTAAATTTTTGGTTTAAAATTACCTTTTTGTGGAGCGGCAGCTTTTAAGACGTTTTTCTTGCTAGTTTTTAAAATATACAAAATTTTGAACTTTAAAAGGGGTCAGCAAAAGGGACAAGCCTCTTTTGCTGAAACCAAGCCCCCTAATAAACCTTATGGAACTGAACCCGGAGATAATAAAATGAGTTGTTTAACCGAGCCAAAAAAAGAAATTGACGCTACAGACAAAGAGCTTTATCGTAAGGCAAGCCACATTATTGTTGCCAATGACGGCAAGGTGGAAGGGGCATTGGAGGAAAGTACGCGTGCTTTAGTTAATGTTTAAGGTGTGCACGAGAGCCGCTTTGACTATTTTGTAACTGTCTGCCGCAACTTCTTGACCGGTAAAAATTTGAAAAGAAGCTAAAGCCTGACCAATCAGCATGTTTAACCCATTGGTTGCGGCAAGGCCGCAAGTTAAAGCCGCGGCCAAAAAGCTGCTTTGCTGCGGTTCATAAATCAGGTCACAGACAAGGCAATTTTTGGGCAGGGCCTGCAAAAAGGCAAAGTCGGGAAAATCTTCCGGGTGGCCTTTCATGCCCAGCGGGGTGGCATTTATACAGATGGTGGTATTTTTGGCCGCTTGTATCAAAAGCTTTTGGCTCTCTATTTTACCCGCATCTGCTGCGTGACAGCAAATGCTTAACTCGGGAAAGCTTGCCTGCAGCCAAGAAAAGTTATTTTCCGCTGCATTTTTATTTATAATTGTTATATGACCGATGCCTTCTTGCGCCAAAGCCATGGCTACTGCTCGGCCAGCACCCCCTGACCCCAAAAGCAAAGCTTTTTGCCCTAAAAGAGAAACATTTTGTTCTTTTAGGGCATAGCGAAAGCCGGCGGCATCGGTTGAGTGGCCGCACCACCCCTCTTTTTGCAAACAGATAGTGTTAGCGGATTGCAAGAGTCGGACTTCAGGGGAAAGACTGTGCAAATGCAATAGCACGGCCTGTTTGTAGGGCATGGTTATGTTGCAGCCCGAAAGGTCTGCTTGCCTGACTATTTGCAAAAAATTGGCAAAATCAGCCGGGTTGATGGGTAAAATACCATAGCTGCCATTGATGCCGTGATGGGCAAAAAGAGTATTTTGAATCAGGGGTGAAAGACTGTGGCTAATGGGCCAACCGATGACCGCATAGTTTTTTAACAAAAGCATCCCTTCTTTCTTAACTTATAAAACTTAACTTATAAAATCGTTTAAAGTTATTTTATCACATTTTTGATTCCCAAACAAAAAATTTACAGGTTAATATTCTGGACAAATTTGGTGGCAGGGAGCATGTTTTATGAAAAAAGTGCTGATTATTAATGGGCCAAACCTAAATTTGTTGGGCAAGTGGGACACAAAAATTTATGGGCATTTGTGTCTGGCAGATATTTGCGAGGCCATGGAAAAATGTGCCGAAAATCTCAACCTTTCTGTGGAGTTTTTTCAATCCAACAGCGAGGGGGCCATAATAGATTGCATTCAATTTTGCCGGGCAAGCGGCATCATCATCAATGCAGGGGCTTATGCTCATTACAGCTATGCCATAAGAGATGCTCTTGCTGCGGTAAGAAAACCTGTTATCGAGGTACACATGAGCAACATTTTTGCCAGAGAGAGCCATCGTCACACTTCTGTAATTAGCCCGGTGTGTAAGGGTCAAATAAGCGGCTTTGGTTTAAACAGTTACCTCTTGGCTTTGCAGGCCATGGCCAATATTTTGTGAAGAAGAACAGTATTTTTTTTGGTAAAATTGGCATAATGTAACAGGCGGCGGTAAGCACACTTTTACTTAATTGGCATAAATTGAAGTGAAGCTGGAAAGCGCGGCCGGCAAAAAACCGCCGAAAGGATGGGAGTTTATGACCACCGACAACATTTTGCCTGTTTGTATTATTTGTGGGGAAGTACCTAAAAAAGGTTTTAAGGATGGATTTTTTGTGCGGCGGCAGTTTATTTGTCATGCTTGCGAAAAAGAAATATGCCGGCTTGACCACAACAATGAAGCGGAATATTATCGCATTGTCAAAAGTTTGGCAGTTTTGCATGTGAATTACTGAACCCATAGTTATCGCTTGTCTTTGTATAAAATTTTTATTGTGTTACAATGTGTTGCAGTAACCATTACCCATGTATTGGGTTAATGGTTTTTTATTTTTTAATCAACATAAAATAGTACATTTTATAAACATAAATAGCAAAAGTTAGGTTTTTTGGAAAATAGCTTTTGCTATTTTGTTTTTTGTATTTGTGTTATAATATCTTTAAATCGCAAAAATTTATGTTTTACTCTGACAACGGCAGGCGGACAAGTTTAGCAAAAATTGAGCTTAATGCCAAGATGTCATCAATAAAAAATTTTTACATATTTTTTTGACGAAATTTGCAAGTTTTGTCAAAGGAAATTTGTATTATTACATAGGAGGCAATATAATGAATCACCTCCTGGATGAAGAATTGATCAAACTGGTCTTATCCGGAGAAAATGAAGCCTTTGCTGTTTTGGTGCAACGTTACGAAAAGCAGGTGTTCAGCCTGGCCTATCGTTTGTGTGCCAATTATGACGAGGCGGCAGATTTAGCTCAGGAAGCTTTTATTCAGGTTTATAGTGTTTTGGTCAAATACGAAATCGACCGGCCATTTTTCCCATGGTTGTATCGAGTTGCATATAATACTTGTATAAACGTATTGCGGAAAAAGCCCCCAAACATTACCAACTTAGAGGATTTTACCGCTGTTTTGAGCCAACCCGAAGACGATACAATACCGGAAGTTAGCTACGACAGACAGGAAACCAAGGCTTTTATTGAAAAGTCCATAGCCGATTTGCCGGAAAAGTATAAAGAACCTGTAATCTTACGTTACTTAGAAAATCTTTCTTATCAGCAAATTGCCGATAGGATGGATGTGCCGGTTTCTACCATAGAAACCCGCTTATATAGAGGGCGGCTGCTCTTACAGGAAAAGCTGGGAAAATATACAGGAAAGAGGAAAATAAAATGAACTGTAAAACCGTTTCGGAACGGATCTACAGCTTCATAGATGGGCAATTAACGGAAGAAGAAGCCCAGGCCTTTTTGGCTCACATTGAGGAATGTCCCTCTTGTGCGGCTCTTTTTGCTGATGCCCAAATTTTGGATGGTCTAATTGCTGAGACGATTGTGCCGGTGGAACCGCCGGTAGGTTTTGCCGATGCGGTTATGGCTTGCTTGCCTCAGGCCAAAATTGTACCTTTCCCAAGCCAAAAAAGCAAGTTTTTCAAGTGGGGTGCTTTTGTGGCTGCTGCTGCCATTGCCCTTTCCTTTGGTTTAACCAACATTTTTTCCAACAACGCCGCACAACCGGGAATCAACTTGGCCGAAAATCTTTCCAACAATGAACAAATTGTTAACGAAAGGGAGCCCGGTCTTGAAATTACGGTAACGGATCCGGCAACAGAAAATAATGAGGGGAACACCGAAAGCCAAACCCCTGACGTGGTGGCCCAAAACTCCGCATCAAATAAAGAAGACAACCAAACCGGGTCAAGCTCCATCGGTCTACCCAAAGCAGCCAGCGGCACCCAAGGAGTTGGCAACTTTAACCAACGGCTTTTGGCCGCTCACCAAGGTGTTGATACTTTAAACCCGGAAGTAAACAGTACCGGAAAATACGTTACCTATTACGTTAAGCTTGATGGAAAGTTGCAACTGTGGCAAGTTGCTTTGTCTGGCGATACTGAGCCAGTGCTTTTAAGCGAAGAAGACCTGGCAGAAAACGAAGGGCTTATTCAGGCCCATAAGTATGGCGAATGGAAAGCCGATAACTATGATAATTGTGGTCTGTTTGCCGCCGCCAGCGACGGCAGCAGAGGTGCTATTAGCAGCCCAATGGATGGTGGCAGCTTGTGGCTTACCGATGCCAACGGCGCAAATGCCCAGGCCTTTTATGCCAAGGGTGGTGGCAATATAATCTTGTGGGCACCAAACAACGGCAGTTTTGTTTTTAACGACAATCAAAACAATCTTTATGTAGCCTACCCCGAGGAAGGTATAGTGCTTTATGTTCTCTCAGGCAATGTTAAAAACCTCTCCTGGGCCGACAGCAAAAATTTGGTGCTGGAGATTGTTGAACCGAGTGCCAGTAACAGTGCCGTTTACGTGGTTACCTTGCCTTAAAAAAACAACCTTAACCCCTCTCTATATGAGAGGGGTTTTTTTATTTTTGCCGCCTGAAGGTTAAATTTTGTTTAATGAAGAAATAAAAGAAATATAGCAGTTATTTTTGTCAAAAAAAGAACTTTTGTGAATAGTTTTCGTTTTTATAGTGTATATAAGGTAAGATGCCAAAATGTACCAAAAAAGAGGTGAGAACCACGGAAGCAAGTGGCAAAAAACCAATTATTGAAGTCCGGGATATAAAAAAAGTTTATCGAGTGGGCGAAAACAGAATACGAGCCTTAGACGGCCTCAGCTTAGAGATTTACCCAGGTGAATTTGCCTGCATTGTTGGGCGTTCCGGCAGCGGCAAAAGCACCCTGTTAAATTTAATGGCAGGCTTGGAAGGGGTCACCAAAGGAGAAATTATTATTGCCGGCAAACATATCGAAAAGATGAATGAAAAAGAGCTGATTCTCTTTCGGCAGAAAAATATTGGGTTTGTTTTTCAGTCTTTTAACCTTTTGAGTCACTTTACCGCTTTAGAAAATGTAGCTTTGCCCCTTACCTTTCGGGGTATCCCAAAAAATGTGCGAAAAAAGAAAGCCATGGAAATGCTGGAATTTGTGGGGCTCGCAAGCCACGCCAAACACAAACCAATGCAAATGTCGGGCGGGCAGCAACAACGGGTAGGTATTGCCAGGGCCTTGGTAGCCAACCCCAAAATTGTTTTTGCGGATGAGCCAACCGGCAACTTAGATTCCAAAACTAGCATGGATGTAATGAATCTAATTACGGATATTTCTCACCAGCGTCACACCACCTTTGTTATGGTTACGCATGACCAAAACATGGCGGCCTATGCCGACAAGGTGGTTTCGGTTTTAGATGGTAAAAACACGGATGTGCAATACAGCAAAACAAAGGAAACGGAAGGTGTTGCCTTATGAAAAAATTTATTGTTTTTTTAATTGTGTTTTTATTAGTATTTTCTTTGTTTTTGTCTGTGGTAGCCTTGGCCAACACAGATGATTTAAAAATTACCATCACCGGGGAAACAAGAAACCAGGATGGTAGCGTGAATTTGAGCTTTGTTGTTTATAATTCCGGGGCAACTTTAAGCGGTGTTGCCTTTTGTGTGGATAGTCCTGTTGGTTCGGTGGATATAGCCCGTAGCTATGCCGCCGCCTTAGATGCCAGCAATGCGTCCATCAGTACCATAGAGGCCGGGCGCTCCTATTCAGGCAGTGCCACCGCTTTTTTTAATACCGGGTCTGTCGAGTGTTTAATTATTCAGGCTAAGGTTGCAGCGGAAATCGTTGGCAAATCCGTCGTTTATTATCCAGAGGTAATGCAAAGCGGCAACATCAGCTATGGCTCATCTGGCACCAGCACTAGCCCCCTGGGGTTAAATTCAAGCGTTTCGGTGCCTTCCGGCAATCCGGGCAACATTGTTTCTATTGTTTTGCCCCTGGTTTTTAACACTAATGCCGGTTGGGATAGAGTGACCGATGTTACGATTATTCCCCAGGTTTCAGAAGATGTGGATAAATGGCCTTTTGAGATCGAAAAAATCAGCTATGCCAGAAACCTTAATTTATATAGTTTAAAAAGCACCAATATAAGCTATTCTTTAAAAATTTCCCAAAAAGCTACAGCGGGGATCAAGGCCCTTAAGTTTGATGTGGAATATACGGCAGTAAAAGATAATGAAAATGAGGTCATTAAAACTACTTTTACCACCTATGTAAATGTACTTTCCGACGGTTCTGAAGGCAGCGGCGGTGCTTTGGTGCTTTCCGCTGTTGATGCCTCTGGCAAAAGTGTGGAGGTGCCCAAAGGTAATGCGGGCGGCAAGGTGAACATGACGCTAGCTCTGCAAAATAATGGCGGCAACCTAAGCAACATTGAAATAACTCCCAACATCTCTACCAGCTTAGAGGAGTTTCCCTTTTTGGTAGAAAAACAAAGCTACAAGCAAACCATTTCCAGCCTAGCAAGCAGTTCCATTGCCACAGTAAAATATAATTTTACTATTTCTCCTAATGCCACGGTAGGCACCAAGGTGGTCACCTTTACCGCCAAGTATTTAGAGAATGGTGTGCAAAAACAAAACAAACTTACTGCCTATATTAATATTTTAAAAGGCAGCAGCGGAACAGGGAGCGGTTCCACCCCCAAGCTCATCATCAGCAGCTACAACATTAGCCCCGACAAAGTTTATGCCGGCAATGTTTTCACCCTGGATTTAACTTTTAGAAATACCAGTGCTACTGATGATATTAACAATCTAACTGTTTCTATTGCCAATGTGGATACCACCGGCAGCTACATTATGCCGGCTAAAAACGGCTCTAACACAATCTACATAAGCACCATTCCGGCCGACAGCAGCGTAAAACGAAGTGTGGAGCTGCAGGTGCGGCCAGATGCTCCGGCCAAACCCAATATGCTGGCTCTTTCTTTGCAATATGAAAATGGGGCCGGTTCCGCTTTTACTTCCAGCGAAAACATTACCGTGCCCATAAGCCAAAAAATGCGCGTAGTCATTAGCGAGCCTTCTATATACACAGAAATGCTAAACCCAGGTTCTTCTGTTTATGTTAGTTTCCCCATCCTCAACATGGGCAAATCTTCCATCTACAACTTAATGGTAGAAGCAGAGGGCCAAGGTTTTCACATGGAGGAAAGCAATTATATTGGCACTTTAGCGGCCGGCAGCCAAGCCTCGGCTGACTTTAATATCATTATGGAACAGGTTGGCGAGCTTTCCGGCAACATTGTGGTGATTTATGAGGATGAATATGGCGAGGAAATTCGTGAGTTGCTGCCAGTCAATTTTTCGGTAACGGAGTATTCCGAACCAGCTATGGGTGAAAACCAGAGTACGGGAGAGGTCCCCGCCGCATCAGCCGGGTTGCCACTTGGGGTCAAAATTCCCATAGCTGTTGTTGTGGTGGCCGCTATCGTTACGGCAATCATTCTTTTACGCAAACGAGCCATCAAAAAACGGGGAAAGGAGCTTGAAGAAGAATGACAACTATAGACTTGTTGGCCATGGCTTTTATGAATTTGTGGCGACGCAAATTGCGGGCTCTTTTAACAGCCCTAGGGATGGCCATTGGTACCACCAGCATAGTTGTTATGATCTCCATCGGCATTGGCTTTAATTATGCTTTTGAGGAACAAATTGCCCAAATGGGCAGCCTTACTAAAATTGAGGTTTATGACGGCGGCGGTTGGGTTTATGATGCCACCGGCAATGCCACCAAAAGCGACAAAGATGTAAAGCTAGACGACAAAGCAGTAGCCGATTTTAAGAAGATCGAAAACGTGGTGGCGGTTACCCCCATAATGAGCTCCAGTGGCTATATAAAAAGTGGCAAGTATTATGTGGGGCTGCAGCTATTGGGGCTAGATATGGAAACAGCAGAATACTTTAATATTGTCCCAACAGAAGGGGAGCTCCCCAGCAAGGGCAGCAAAACCAAGCCGGAAATGATGCTTACGAGCGATGTTCCTGTGAACTTCGTGGATCCTCGTACTTATACTCAAGCGGTAGATAGTGAAGGCAACCCCAAGATAGATCTTTTTACCAGCAAACTCATTTTTACTTTTGATTATAACAACATCTCCACCCAAAATCTGACTGATTTTAGTGAGACTACAGCCAAAGGCAAAACATATAATTTAAAAACCTCCGGCATTATGAATAATGAAGGAAGCTGGGAGTATTATTGTACCGGTTTTATAGATATTAACACTTTGAAGGAATTGATTAAGGAAAATAAAGATTTTGCCTATTCTAACAGCACAAACAAAACCTATGACCGGATTTGGATCAAAGTAAATGATATTAAAAATGTGCAGGCTATTTCCGACCATTTAAGAGAACAGGGTTATCAGCCTAACAGTTTAAACGATTATATTGAAAGCTTCAAAAAGCAAAGTCGCCAAGTGCAGGGAGTTTTAGGAGCCATTGGCGCTGTTTCCATGTTGGTTGCGGCCATCGGCATTACCAACACAATGCTAATGTCCATCTATGAACGCACCAAAGAAATCGGTGTGATCAAGGTTTTAGGCTGCAAAATGAGCAACATTCGCCATTTGTTTTTAACCGAAGCCGTCTACATTGGTTTTTTTGGCGGAGCTGCCGGGCTTATACTTAGCTATGGACTTTCTTTTGTGCTAAACTATTTTTTACAAGGTATGGGCTTAAAGTCTGTTATTCCCATTTGGCTTGCTTTGGGAGCGGTGGCCTTTTCGGCGCTGATTGCAGTGGTCTCCGGTCTTTACCCGGCTATGCGGGCCATGCGGCTTAGTGCTTTGGCTGCTATTCGTAATGAATAAAAATGAAGCCTCCTCGTTACGAGGAGGCTTCATTTTTATCTAATATGTTTTATATTTCATTCAGCCAACAGCCGTTCAATCATGCGAAAGCCCTCAGCTTCAAAAATGCCGGTTTTTTGAGCAGCAGCCTCGTTGTACAGGCAGCCGGTACCTTGCTTTTTGGTGCTGTCGTATAATAGGAAAGGCACCGGGTTGGCTGTGTGAGTGCGGCAACGAATAGGGGTCGGGTGGTCCGGCATTATCAGCATACGAAAATCGAACCCGGCTTTTTCTAGGTTTTCTTTGATGATTTTAATGAGGCGGCTATCTAAAAACTCAATTGAAGTTATTTTCTTTTCTATGCTGCCCTGATGCCCCATTTCGTCCGGAGCCTCCACATGAATATAGGCCAAGTCTTTGCCCTCTTTTAAAAGAGCATTCACAGCGGCCATTGCTTTACCCTCGTAGTTTGTGTGCAGGCTGCCGTTGGCACCTTCAACCAAAATATTTTCCATGCCTATGCCCACAGCAATGCCTTTTAAAAGGTCTACGGCAGAGATCATGACTCCGGTTTTGCCGGTTTTTTGGCTAAAAGAGGTAAGAGCAGGGCGGGTGCCGGCTCCCCAAAACCAAACCGAGTTAGCCTTGTTTTCACCTTTTTGGGCCCGAGCCAAGTTAATAGGGTGATTATTTAAAATATCATAGCTTCTTTGCATCATCTGCCGCAATTTTGCATCTATTGGCAGGTGCTGGCCAATTTTTTGCATAAGCACATCATGTGGCGGAGTAAGTTCTGCAACTTGGCCTTTATGCCAAATCAAAAGGTGGCGATAGCTGGTACCAACGTAAAATTGATAAGTTTCATCAGCAAAGGCTTCTTTTACCGCTTCAAGCAAAATTGCCGCATCCCCAGTAGAAATCTCGCCTGAACTGTGGTCTAAAATGGTTTTTTCTTCGTAGGGAACATCTTCCTCCGAAAGGGTAACAATATTGCAGCGGATGGCAATGTCTGTGTCTTTCATATTCACCCCAATACTTAATGCCTCTAAGGGAGATCGGCCAGAATAATAAATACGGGGGTCATAGCCTATTACTGCCAGGTTGGCGGTGTCGCTGCCTGGGCTCATGCCGTTAGGGATAGTTTTGGCCATGCCTATTTCCGCTTTTTTAGCTAGTTCATCCATCGTGGGGGTATTGGCATATTCCAAAGGTGTTTTGCCAGCCAATTGTTCCAAGGGCTCATCAGACATACCATCGCCCAACACTACAACATATTTCATTTAACCATCTCTCCCATACACGCCGTTTGTTTTTAAAAGATTTAATTAAAACCGCAAAGCTTTTCTTTGCGGTTGGTAGTTTTTGTTCTTGAGTTATTATATCACAAAAAAGCATTAAAATAAAAGCCAAAAACAATTTAATTTTTTAAGGCCGGGCAGTTTTGGGTGTTTTTATGTGATAAATTTTTGATAGATAATCTTATATTAAAAAAGGATTAGTCACGAAGATGATGATGGCCGCAATAATGGTTCTGTTCGCCGCATTCGCCACCGTGATAAAAAACATTGTTGCACTTGATTTCCGGATCAAAATCAAGCTTATTGGCCATAAATGCCAAAACTGCTTCGTCGGTGTTTCCTTCAACTCCGCCAAAAAATTGAATGTCCTTTTCCGCCAGGGTTGTTTTGGCCCCGTCGCCAAGGCCCCCACAGATAAGTACTGAGACACCCATATTTTTCAAAAAGCCGGCCAGGGCGCTGTGGCCACTGCCTTTGGCTGAAACAAGCGTAACAGAAGTGATTTTATTATTTTCCACTTCATAAACTTTAAACCACTCTGTGTGACCAAAATGCTGAAAGACTTTTCCGTTTTCATAGGTTACTGCTATCTTCATCTTTTTCCTCCTTTTCTAATGTTGTTATAATATTATCCAACATCTTGTCCAGCCAGGCACCTTCAAAAAGTTCTATGGTGCCGGCATCAACCAACTCTGACAGTTTAGGGTCTAAGGGGAGCTTGGCAGTGTTTTTTATATCAAATTTTTGGGCAATTTTGGCCATATGACTGACCCCAAAAACATTGTATTTTTTACCGCAATCCGGGCAAATTATATAACTCATGTTTTCCACCAAGCCCAAAACCGGAACATTCATTTTTTTGGCCATGTTTATGGCTTTTTCCACAATCATACCCACCAGTTCCTGCGGGGAAGCCACAATTACCAGGCCATCTAGGGGAATAGATTGAAAAACGGTAAGGGGCACATCACCAGTGCCAGGGGGCAGATCTATAAACATATAATCCACATCGCCCCAAATTATATCTGTCCAAAATTGTTTAACAGTACCGGCAATTATAGGGCCTCGCCAAACTACTGGAGCTGTTTCATTTTCCAAAAGCAAGTTTAAAGACATTACCGAAATCCCGCCCTTGCTTTTAACCGGGAAAAGACCTTCTTCCGTACCAAGGGCTTTTTCATGAATGCCAAAAGACTTGGGAATGGACGGCCCGGTTATATCCGCATCTAAAATAGCGGTGTTGTAGCCACGTCTTTTTGTTTGTACTGCTAAAATAGAAGTAACGAGGGATTTACCAACACCGCCCTTGCCGCTAATTATGCCGATAACTCTTTTTATTTGGCTTAGTTGGTGAGGGTTTTCTTTAAAATCCACTTTTTCTTGTTTTCTTTCCGAACAATTACTATCGCAGGAGCCGCATTCAAAATCACAATTTTCACTTGTTTTTTCACTCATCTTTTTCATCTCCAAAATTTGTATTTTCTTGGTAGCTCTTTTTATGGCAAGCATTACAGCCAAGGCCTGGGGTATCACCATTACAAAGCACAAAATCACCTCCGCTTATAAAAAGCTGGTTACCTTGCACCAAACACCTAGCCAACTTTGTCCGAGCTCCACTGTAAATTGCCTGAGCTGTGGTTCGAGAAACACCCATTCTTTCCGCACATTCTTCCTGGGTTAGGTTTTCCAAATCAATCAAACGAATGGTCTCAAACTCATCAACGGACATGATAATTATTTGGTTTATTTGATTTTCAAAGTCCATGGGGCCAAAGCTTTGACTTTGGGGCATGCAACAGACCCGCCGCCATTTTCTTGGTCTTGGCATTTTTTCACTCCTTTTTGTAAAGGGAGTTTTAGGTAAATTTACTGGTGTTAGTGTATATAATACCCCAAAATAAATAAAAAAATTATTGGCATATGCCGCAAGCATATTATTGCATCATTTTTGGCATATGTCAATAACTTTAAAAAATAATTTGAAATTTTAGGTATAATTTAACTTTCGATAGTGAATTTTTTTCTTTTTTTAGGGTTCAAAGTTATCATCACTATTATCAAACAGGCAAAAACAAAAAGGGCAGAAGTAAAAAGAGAGGCCTTGATGCCGGCAAGCTCGGTGTTGTTTTTTGCAACCAGGGTCATTATGGAAACAAAAAAAGCACTGGTGATAGCTCCGCCCACCTGCCGTACGGTGTTGATTATAGCAGTACCGTGGGAGATATCCTTACTTTCTACCGAGTTGACTGCCCAGGTGGCCAAGGGTTGCAGCATGGAAACCACGCCCAACATACGAATGCTATATATGAAACCCACATAAATCAGGCTGGTATTTTGGTTAATTAAAGAAAGAAAAAAATTTCCTGTGCTTAAAAAGAGCAAGCCACAGGAAACCAAAATAAAAGGACCTCGCTTATCAAAAAACTTGCCAACCAGTGGGTTTAAAAGAATCATCAGTAGGCTGCCGGGCAGAAGAACCAGGCCGGAAATAGCGGCAGAGAGCCCCAAACAATCTTGCACATATAAAGCCACCAGCATGGTGGAAACCAACATAGACCCATAAGCAAAAATTAAAATTATAGCCGCCAAGGTAAAGTAATGTTTTTGGAATACCCGCAGCTCCAAAAAGGGATCTTGCATTTTCAGTTGGCGTTTGCTAAAAAAGATTAAAGCAATGATGCCAGCTAAAAGTGGAATTATGGTGATTGGATCAGTAGGCCCATAGTTGCCAAAATTGGTGGCCCCCATTAAAAGGCCGCCAAAAGTAATGGTAGAAAGAATTACAGAAAGCAAATCCATCTTGCTATTGTGGCAGGTTTTATCGGTAGGCAATTTGGTTGCGGCAAAAACAATGGCAAGCAAAGCCAGAGCACTTAAAAGCACAAAAATGCTTCGCCAGCCAAGGCCATCCACCATAAAGCCGGCCAAAGCAGGGCCAAAAGCAGGTGAAAAACCAATGCTAAGCCCCACTATTCCCATTATTAGGCCCCTTTCGTGCGGAGCATAAAGGCGAAAGGTAACCAACTGGGGGATGGGTAAAAGCACTCCAGTTCCCAAAGCCTGAATGACTCGGGCAATAACCAAAATAATAAAGCTGGGTGCAAAAATTGCCAAAATGCTGCCAACTAGAAACAAAGAAAGAGCACCTATGTAAAGTTTAGCAATGGAGAAATTGTTCATTAAAAAACCGGTACAGGGAATTATTACCCCCATAAACATCAAGTAAATAGTGGTAAGCCACTGGCCAATACCGGCATGAATGTTAAACTCCAGCATTATTTTAGGCAACGATGAGGTCATGACGGTTTGGCTTAGGGAAGTTATAAAAGCCCCCAACACAATCACGGCAATAATTGTTTTTCTGTTTGCCTGCTCCATAGTTTTTGTTTGCGGTATGACATACTATGTCATAACTATCCTTTATAAATAAAATATGGTAATAAGATTTATTAAATCAAGGTATAAATTATTAGCAGCGCCGATGCTTGGTAAAAAGTTTATTGGATATTATCCTAAAATTGTATCTTAATTTAAGGTAGAAATTAAACAAGCTCCATAACTAATAAAATAAAAACTAATAAAATAAAAAACAAGGCCAAACATAGCATACTACTATATAATTATATTACAATTACATTTTTATTGAAAGCTGTTTTAGCTGTTTAAAATGTGAATACACTAATTTTTATTACTTAAAGAATAGAAATAAGGCTGAATAGGTTATTTTTATTCTTTAAAGTCTATTATAACAGGCAAAGACGTCTCCAGCCATAGACTAGCTTAATCCTCCTGTAGCCCATAAAAAAACAATGACTACGGATATTGCAGTATAAGCATTGCTTTGGAATGATTGTTTATGATAAAGCATGAAGATTAATGGTTATTGGGAGAAAAATTAAATTTAAGCAATAATCACTAAATAATGCCCAGAAAAGGGAGCATAACTCAGAGCCATCTTTGTTTGCAGTATAGATAATTTCTCTTCTTTGTGGTAATATATAACCATATATGTAATATATAACCATATATAAGGTGGAAGGTAAAACATACAGCTAGTTTTATTTCACTGATACTGAGGTGAAGATATGCTTAACAAAAAAAAAGCTGGTATAATTAGTATCATAATTGCTATTTTACTATTGATATTTGCAGGACTAGCTTATGTTATTAGCAATCCTTCTTTGGATAATGAAAAAGTAACAAAAATAGACGGAAGCCAAGGCCCATCCATTGCCGAACAAATGCAAAATAATAACCAAGAAATCATAGGAATTACAGAGGAAAAACTATCTAACGAAATATTACAGCTAAAAAACAAACCGATTGTTGTAGCAATTTATGGTTCTGATGCACGGGGCTCAGAGACATCCAGAAGCGATGTGATCATGATTGCAAAATATACTCCGATGACCAATGATTGCGTTTTAATATCTGTTCCAAGAGATACCAGGGTAGATATACCAGGGGAAAAAGTTGATAAGATTAATCATGCCTATGCCTTTGGGGGAGCAAAACTCTTAACGCAAACGTTAGACAACCTTTTTAATACAAAGATCGATTACTACCTAATATTTAGCTTTGAAGACTTTAAAACCATTGTTGATAAACTTGGCGGCGTAAAAGTTGATTCAAAAAAGGATTATGGCTATGATGAGACGATTGTTCCTAAGGGAGCAAGTATTCTGACAGGGGAACAAGCCTTATTTTATGTTAGGTATAGACATGACAATGAAGGAGATTTTGGCCGAATCCAAAGGCAACAGGAAGTCATCATGTCAATATTGCAAAAATTACGTGATACCAATCATGATGATTTAGAACAACATGCGGCTGACATATATACGAAATCTTTGGAGACAAACATGGATCTCCCAACATTATTGAACTATTACCAAATATTCAAATTATCCCCACAAATAAAATTTGATACCTATATGCTGAAAACAAATGGTAAAATGATTGACAATATCTATTACGGAATTATCGATAATGATAGTTTAGAGATTATAAAAAACCACCTGAATCAATAATATATAAATTATACTAATAGGGGGCCATTTTATGAGTAATAGTCAACATATTGAATTAAAAAAAGCAATATTAATAGTAAAAAAAAGATGGTGGCTATTAGTAGTGTTTTTGTTGGTTTTTAGTTTTGGAGCTAGATTTGTTAGGAATCATTATATAGATGATGTTTATAAAGCACAAACAACGCTGTTTATCGGGCAAGAAGCAGGTTCTCTTGGTAGTATTGGGCTTTCTTTTGCAGATATTCAAACTTATAATCAACTTATTGTTGATTATAAAGAAATTGCCAACACGAGACTTGTGATAATGGCCACAATGAATAGTCTGAATATCAATACGGATATCACAGAATTCAAAAAAGGATTATCTATTGATATCATTGATGACTCAAGGCTTTTTACAGTGAGTTTTTCCAGTACCGATCCTGTTTTAGCCGCAAAAGTTGCCAATGAACTAGCAAAGCAATTAACAATTGCTGTTTCTGAAATTGTTAATATAGAAAATATAAGAGTTATAGATGTAGCGTTGGTTCCAACTACACCTGTTCCACCTAGTGTTAATATGATAACCTTTTTATTTGGGTTGGTTGGTATTATCTTAGGATTGTTTGTTATCTATCTAATGGAAATATTTGATGATACTTTTTCAAGCCAGGAAAGTATTGAAAATGAATTAGGGCTTACGGTTTTAGCAATTATTCCGAAGTTCAAAGGAGAGGGAAAAAATGGAATCAAATAAAACATTAGTAACGATAAATGATCTTAATTCATTTTTATCTGAGAGTTATAGGGTATGCAGAGCAAATATTAACTATATGAATGTTGATAATCATCATATGGTGTTAATGCTAACTAGCTCGGTATTGTCAGAAGGCAAAACGACAACGAGCTGTAATCTTGCTATAACAATAGCTAAATCAGACAAAAAGGTGTTACTTATTGATGGAGACTTAAGGAAGCCAAAAGTGCATAACTTATTTAACATTAATATGACACCAGGATTAACAGATGTTATATATGAAAAACTTTCGTTATCGGATGTCATTCAACATATAGAAGGTGTGCCTACTTTAGATATATTAGTTGCTGGGAAAACAACTCCTAACCCGGCTGAATTGTTAGGATCAGCTTCATTTAAAAATTTTTTAGAGGAGGCAAAAAATCTTTATAGTACAATTATTATTGATACACCTCCAGTTTTGAATGTAGCTGACACTGTAATCCTTTCCCAGTTAGTGGATGGAGTATTGTTTGTTGTTGCGGCAAAGGAAACTAATAAAGAATTAGTAAAAAATGCCAAAAAAGCGTTAGAAAAAGTAGGTGCCAATATAATGGGTGTAATTTTAACAAAAATGAAGAGAGATAATGAAAAATATTACTATTATTCAGATAATAAGAGTGCAAAAAAATAATTGAAAAATGCTCTGGTGCTTTCACTACAATTTATTCCTAAGCAAAGCAAAAGGAATGTGAGTCATTATGATTGATATTCATAGCCATATAATATATGGTTTGGATGACGGTGCAAAAACTTTTGAAGATACAACATCTTTGATTAATATGGCTTATAATGAAGGTATTCGCTTTATTATTGCTACACCTCATTATCATAAATATTTTAGATATAAAACGGAACAAATGGAAAGCCGGTTTCGATTTATTATAGAAAATTTTGCTAAAGAGAAGCCCGAAATGAAGTTTTATTTGGGTAATGAATGTTATTTAAATGAAAATTTATTAGAAGCGTTATTAAAGGGGAAGTGTAAAACGCTTGCAGGTAGCCAATATGTTCTAATCGAAATCAGTTATTATACCCCGACTCAAATGGTAAAAAAGATGCTTACAGATATAATAGAAAATGGATACATTCCCATTATTGCACATTGTGAGCGTTTAATAGATAACAGAGATGATTTAAAAAAGATCGCAGAACTAAAAACAATGGGTTGCTTATTTCAAATAAATGCATGCGTTATCTTACAATCACAAAAAAAGTGGTTGAGTCATTGGATTTCTACTAGCTTAAAAGATCATACTATCAGCTTCATTGCTAGTGATTCTCATGATATTATTCATAGGAAACCTAATCTAAAGGAAGCATATATAATAGTAAGCAAAAAAATTGGCACAGAAATCGCAAATGATGTCTTTTGCAACAATGCTCAAAAAATCATTGATCCCACATGTTGGCAAGAACACAGATTGGAGTAGCACCGTAAAGTTTTATTTAAACCAAAGCCCACAAAAAAGGCACTCCCAATATTTATTGAGAGTGCCTTTTTCTATTATTCAAATTTCTAATATGCTCCTGATTTGGTGTTTAACAGCATACTTGATCACATTTTTAATGTACTATATCTCTGCATATACTATATTTTTTCCTAATAAATTGCCTAAAATATTTCCACTAAAAAAGTTGTTTTTTGCTATCACTATATTACTTATTTTTTCTGAAAAGCCAACTGTTATGCCATATCTTTGTGTTTTTACCGTTTGATCATCAATAAAACTGCAGCTAGTAAATGTTATGTCTTTAATATAGCCAGTTAAGTCCCAATTGTCAATTCTCACACCATCTACCCAGCCAGCTGCTCTTTGGCTGTTATCGGCAATCGTACAATTTTCAAACACGATATTCTCTATCCCGGTTGTTTGACCTGCTCCAATGATAGATACGCCACGAGATTGATTATTACTAATGGTCATATCCATAAATTTAACATTTGCCACATCCCTCGGGATATCTATGCCGGTATAATTATTGATTACGCTTGTGCTGCTAAACGTTAAGTCTTTGGCGTTTTCTATTCTGATACCGGAAGAATCGTTATCCTTAAAGGAACAGCCCTGAACTATTATACGTTGTATTGTTTCATTGCATCCCATCAAATCGAGGCCTGCGCCTCCATTGCCATAACACTGTGTATTAATTATGGTAATATCTTCCGTTATCTGCCCAGCATTCGGTTCAATATCAATTCCTGCTTCTGGTGCTGTACCGTTTGTATCTTTGAATATACTGTTATTAACAGTAACTTGGGTTGCGTTTGTTATGGACATTCCCTGTCTTCTGTTATTACTGCTAATCACATTATCAAGGGTAATTTGATTAACTGGGCTTGTCCCACCTAAGTAAATGCCATCTCCCCAACAATCGCTTATAGTTATGTTGCTTATACTTATGTTATTCGCACCGGATTCTATTAATATACCCATTCCCCATTCTCCGGTGGCCCCCATATGGCTATATCTTTCTCCGATTATTTGTCCTCCTGATACAACAACATTGCTTACATTCTTAATTTTTAAAACACTTGAATTGCCATTCGTTGTAGGAAGTGCTTGTAATATGGCAAGATTATCTAATGTAAGTGTTTGATTTGATCTGAGGGTTAAAGACTTTTCAACATCTATCATATAGGTGCCGGCGGGGATGTACACGTTATCATACTGATTTAAGGCGTTCTGTATTGCTTCTGTATCATCTGTTGTGTCATCGCCTTTTGCACCAAGCGCTGTAACATCAAATCCTAATTCCACAGAAGCTGCTTCTGTTGAAGTTACTTTTGTCGGAGTTGTTTGCAGTGTTTTTATCGTCTTTACTACCCTTTTTTGTTGTTGAGAAGAATTTAACGATGTTGCAGATATTGCATAAGTTTTTGCAGGTAAAAAACTAAAGCAGAATATTAAAACAAGGACCAAAACTAATAATTTCTTTATAGTATGCATCATAATATGTATCCCCTTTCGGTAGCTGGCTATCTTCCATTAACGGTAAGACCCTATAGCTTTGCGTCCCAGCCTTTCGACTGGTTTGCCATTATCGTTGACAAGTTACATATAATAAAAAACTTCCCATTTTGAAACAAATAACCCTAAGGATAGTTGTTTCATCTTGGGAAGTAATTAATTGCCCTCAATAAAATAACTTTCCATTCGGAAACTGGCTGCCACATCCTTAAGGATATGGCCCTATAGCTTTGCGTCCTAGCCTTTCGACTAGTTTGCCATTATCGTGAAAAGTGTTTTTATTTAGTTTGGAACCTTATTATAACATATTCTTTGTACAAAAGAAAGAGTTTTTTTAATTTTTTATTTTTAATGAAACTGCAGCTATTTACTACCAACAAATCCCGTACTTAAACACTATCATTTTCTGCAATTATAAAATTACCTAAATTCGATTTAAATATTTGTTTGTTAAAAAGCAGTTCTTCATTGCATATTACATTACATTTTTTGTAATATTCACTCAAATTTTTCTGTCGATTGCTACATTTGGGGATTATGTCTTGTGGTTCATTTTCCACATCAATATGCATCATTTCGTATTTACGCAAAATACGCATTGGTTCGGGCAAAGCATTATTTATTGCTAATATTAACCCCGCATTAATATAATCTGAAAATTTATTTGGGAAAGCAACTCTATTTGTAATATTGTAATCCCTTATTAAGAATCCAACGTCACAGGCACACAAGTTTTTAAAGTAATCATCAAAAGATAAAAATTCCAGAACATAATTTTTTTTTGGGAATGCCTCATTAATCCTATCCTGGAACTCTTTATCAATATTACAAAAAAACGCAAAATATACATCGGGTTCCTGTTTGTCCAATTCCTGAAAAACTTGTATAATTTTATCCATATTTTGCCATGCCAACCGGTACCCACTAAAAACCATTACCATAGTACTATCACTAATATTCCATTCGTTTCTGATTTCATGTCGCCATTTTATTCTGTCGCTATCGGTTATTACTTCGTTTATGCCACATCTAATTTTAAAAATTGCAAATTTATCACGTTTTGCCTTTCTAAGATATGACTTGCAATATTCTGATAGTTCATCTGAAACAACAATCGCTCCGTCAACTTTATTAATCGTTTTGTATAATATAAATTTTTTTATACAGTATTTAATGTAATTTACAATCAGTCTTTTTTTCTTTGAATATTCGATCTGCTCTTCTAAGCAGGCTTGCACATCCAGTAGTATTTTGGGACAATGCTTTCCTCTGAATAAAACCTTCTTTACATAATCAACATAGATATAAGATGAATCTCCATAAAAAATGATCGTTTTGTATTGATACTCATTTAGGTATTGATCAAGTTCCTTTTTATTGCTTGCTAAATAATATATAATGCCTTCTGTGTTATGTAAAATACTAATGTTTGCTAGTTTAGGGTTAATTACTACACAGACTGTCTCTATCCCAAACTGCCTGTACAATTCTTCTGCCCGTCTGGTTACCAAAACAACATTTCCAGATTGCAAGCTCATATCTGCATTTGTAATCAACAAAACTTTATTCATACTTTTGCGCCTCAACAATTAGTCATATTACTGCTTTTTTAACATATCTCAATGATAATACAAGTTTCTCAATAGCTTTACTTAACATACCATAACTTGGGTAATTCAAAGCACAAGAATAATCGCATATTTTATGAGGGTTTCCTACTATCCATTTATTTAGTTTTTCAAAGTCACCTGATACCATGGTATTTGGGTGAAGACAAACAGTAAGCAACCCCACCAATCCATTTATTGGTTGAGATTTTTGGCATGGTATAAATTTCAAAGAATTGTTTTCGTAAGGGAAAATACTATATCCATCTGTTACATATCTAAAATCAAGTTGTTTAAGTGCTATTAGTGTGTTTGTATCATATGAATGAGCCGGTGCCATAAAAATATTTGAGGCTAAACCTATTTGAGCAAGGAGCTTTTTCCCTTTGGCGATCATCTCGTACTGTGTGGAATAGTCAATGCCAGCAAATTCGCTATATTGATTGATGCCTAAGATACCCGGATTTTTTGTTAAATACAAATGTTTATAGCCATGTTGGGCAATCATCCACCCGCGTTCTTTTAATTGTACTATCTCGTCCCAGCCGCCGGAATTGTAAGTCAATCTGCATAATTTCGGATCCTTATTATCTGGAATTACTCCTAATAATGGTTTAATACTATTTTTATTAAACAATTCAACTAAATAATTAAAGTTTTCCCAATTCATATATAAAGAAACATCATCTATTCTAAAAGTCACCTTCATTTTTTTACTCCCATTGTTTCTTTATACCAAGCCGATGTTTTTTTAAACCCTTCTGTAAATTTATATTCCGGATTATATCCCAAAAACTTTGCCGCTTTAGAAATATCCGCCAAACTATGCTTAATATCGCCTGCTCTTTCAGCGATGTAATCGGCCTCTATCCTAACATCCAATTCTTGACACATTAAGTCATACATCTGATTGATTGTAAAACGCTCACCCACAGCTATGTTATATGCTTGTCCACATGCCTCTTTTGAAGCAATACATGATTTCAGGTTCGCCTCGATAACATTTTCAATATACGTAAAATCTCTTGATTGTTCGCCATCACCATGTATCGTTACTTTGTTTCCAGCTAACAATGCTTTTATGAACTTAGGTATCACCGCTGCATATTGTGATTCGGGGTCTTGCCATTTGCCAAACACATTAAAATACCTTAGTCCAATGCATTCAAGCCCAAAGATATCCGTATATAATCTTCCGTAGTCTTCATTAACTTTTTTGGTCAAAGCATAGGGTGATAAAAGCTTTCCCTCTTCACCTTCTACTTTTGGTAAAATTGACGAATCTCCATATACTGCCGAAGAAGAAGCATAAACAAAACGTTTTACGCCGGCTTGCTTTGCGGCTTCCATTATGTTAGAAGTACCTTTGATATTATTATCTTCGTAAATCAGGGGGTATTCCATTGAACGAGGTACTGAGCCAAAAGCAGCTTGATGCAACACATAATCAATATCTTTTACAGCTTCCCGGCAAGTATCAATATTTTTTATATCTCCTTCTATAAATTCAAAGTTTGTATTACAAAAAAAACTTGCAACATTTTCTTTCTTCCCTGTAGAAAAATCATCCAATGCACGCACTTTATGGCCCATATTGAGCAAGGCCTCAACAAGATTCGAGCCAATAAAACCGGCGGCGCCCGTAATCAAAAATTTGGCATCTTTGGGTAGAGCTATATTTCTATATCCCATATTAAAGCCTCCAATATAAGAAATTCATATTTTCTGCTTCTTTTCTATTAAACATACCTTTTACATCAACTAAAATACAATTGTTTCTGACACCAGGTGCATCATCTGCAACAGCAGCTTCCTCAGCTACTCCTGAAGCGGAATTTGTTATTGTCCGGAACATTTTTTTTAGATCACTTAGCTTTATGCTCTTAAAGTCTTCATGGGGGACAGCAAATATGGTAACATCAATGTCTGTAACTTCTTTCATATCATATGTATTTAATTTATACTCACGCCACAAATCTTCTTTATCGGCAACAGGATCAATGACTTTGATTTCCATACCATATTCTTCTAGCTCTCTAATAATATCTACTACCTTTGTATTTCTTACATCCGGACAATTTTCCTTAAATGTTACACCAAAAATTACTGCTTTTGAGCCTTTAACCGGTTTGTCTGCTTTGATCAACAGTTTTACAGTGTGTTCTGCTACATATTTACCCATATCATCATTAATTTTTCTGCCAGCAAGAATTATCTGTGAATGATAACCGATTTCTTCTGCTTTATACGTTAAATAATAGGGGTCAACACCTATACAATGACCACCGACAAGACCAGGAGAAAAATTTAAAAAATTCCATTTTGTGCTCGCTGCTTCTAATACAGCTTTTGTGTCAATACCCATTTTATCAAATATAATTGAAAGTTCATTCATAAAAGCTATATTTATATCTCTTTGTGAATTTTCAATAACTTTTGCAGCTTCGGCTACTTTAATGCTTTCAGCTTTATATACTCCTGCGTAAACAACCAATTCATACACTTTAGCAATTGTATCTAATGATTCTTTATCCATTCCAGACACAACCTTGACTATTGATTCAAGTCGATGTATCTTATCTCCAGGATTAATTCTCTCCGGAGAATAGCCGACTTTAAAATCAAGGCCACATTTTAATCCAGATTCCTTTTCAATTATAGAAACACAAATATTCTCGGTAACTCCCGGGTACACAGTGGACTCAAATACGATAATAGATCCTTTAGACAAATTATTACCAAGTATCTTACATGCACCTATTATTGGTTTAAGGTCAGGTGTTTTATCTCGATTTATTGGTGTTGGAACGGCAATAATATGAAATTTTGCATCTTTTAAATGCGTTTCTTCCCACGTAAAAAATGCTGTTGTTTGTTGGATAGCTTCATCTCCAACTTCTTTTGTAACGTTAACACCACTAAGATATTGTTCAACCTTTGACTTATTTATATCAAATCCTATTACTTCTGCTTTCTTAGCAAAAGATATTGCCAAAGGCAATCCCACATATCCCAACCCTATGATTGAGACTTTTTCTTGTCTATTTTTTATTAATTCGTAAAGCCCCATAATATTTCTCCTTTACTTTTTGCTCTGCCCACCCAAAAGCCGATTCGGTTTTAAAGTTTGTGGTATATCCTTACCTGTTTTCAACTCTAAAGATAGCCCATGTTTTTGGGGCAGTTCATTTTTAATTAAGCTATTAAAAATTTCTATCTGCTTTAATATCACTTTTTTTTCATCGTATTTCTCAACTGCTCTTTTTCGGCCGGCCTTTTTCATTGATTCTAACAATACTTTATCATTAAGTAAACATTCAATTTTTTTCTTAATCGCCATAGGGGATTTTATGGGGACCAAATAACCTGTTTCCCCGTCAACAACTTCTTCTCTTGAGCCCCTAATATTTGTCGCAACAAGGGCATTCTCCATTGACATTGCTTCTATAATAGATCTAGGCATCCCTTCTCTATAAGATGGTAAGCAAAAAATATCGCTAATAAACAGCAGATAATTAATATCTGCTCTTCGGCCAGTAAAAATTATGTTAGGATTGGACTGATATTTTTTTATTTTTTCAATATTATTAATATCCCTGTCTCCTTCAGATTGTCCGCCTATAACTAATAGCTTAACGTCATTCCTATCTATTTTTTCAAATGCATCCAACAGATCATATATTCCCTTTTCTGTTACTGTTCTGCCAACAAATGACACAATAAAATCTTGTTTATTCAAGTTAAATTCATTATATAAATAATCAATGTCATGTTGGTTGATGTTATTTGGATTAAATTTGCCTTGTACATCCACTCCATTGCTTATCCAAACAACTCTATTTTCAGGTAAAAACTTGCCCTTTACAACAAGTTGAGCATCTTCTTCGCTCTGGGTAAAAATATAGTCCGTAAAAAACTTAGCCATATACTTTTCAATCAAATAAAAAAATTTGTATGTAGATGGTTTCATGTTTTCATGAAAATAAAATCCGTGTGCAGTATAAATAATATATGGTACCTTTGCTGCTTTTGCGGCTATCCTTCCTAAAACAGCAGCAATCGGAGTATGTACATGTACAATATCTGGTTTGTATTTTTTTATTGTCTTGTATAATTGAATTGTAGATTTTACATTAGATAAAGTAATTTTTCTCTCTATTGGTATATTAACCAAAATTACTCCATCCTTTTCAATTTGTGCTTTATTGTCACCCTTACTGCAAATACCGATTGTCTCTATTCCCGCATTTACAGTTCCCTTGTTTAATTCCCCTAACAACCATTTCATGGTGTTATCTATTGCACATATTTGAACAATTCTAGCCATAATTGCTCCTTTCATAAACGCAACACAAACTCTATTTAATAATATTTTACAGTCCCTTTTATATTTCCCTGAAAGAAACATCCATCGTCAATGTATATATCGGATACTTTTTCGGATGTGTTTATACTTATACCATATCTTTGGGTATGGGAGACCTGATCGTCTATAAAGCTACAGGAATAAAAATTGATATTACTTATTACCTCTGTCAAATCGTACAAGTCTATTCTTATACCATCATTTTTGTTTGGCTGAGAGGTTCCATTATTTAAAAATGTGCATTTATTAAATACTAAATTTTTAAGCCCTTTTGTTTGAGACGATGTAACTAGTGAAGCACCTATAGAAGCATTTTTTGATACAACCATATTACTAAATTTCCCGTTTACAACATCCCGAGCAAAATTTAATCCATAAAATTTGTTTTCTGTTATTTTTGAGGATTTAATTGTGATGTTCTCGCAATTATCCATATATATACCGTCTGTATTTCTGCAAGATTCAGTATCCAAAATCATGATATTTTTTATGGAGCCTTTATTGCCAAGCAAGTTAATTCCGTTACCTGCATTATCAGAACATTTCGTACCACTAATTATTATATTTTTACATGTCTCTTGAGCATTAGGTTCTATATTAATACCCGCCTCCGGTTCTTTGCCATCAGTATTAACAAACGCACTATTAGATATGGTCAGGTTTGTTACGTTTGTTATAGAAATACCTGAACGCATATTATTGGTACATATTACATTATCAATGCTAATATCGTTTGGCGGGATATCTCCGCCAATGTAAATACCATCACCCCAAAACTCCTCAAATGTTGAACCTTTTATATTAATATTTTTTGAATTAGAACTAATATATATACCTGTACCCCATTCACCGCTCTTACTCAAATGGCTATTTCTGTCGCCAACAAAGGAACCTCCCGTTATCGTTACATTCGTGACACCGCTTAAATCCAGTATTCTGTAAAAATCTTCCGAATTTGGGATTGCTTTAAAAATGGCACCTTTTTCAAATATAATCGATTGGTTCGAACTTGCTTTAAGTCCGGTTTTAGTATTAATCATATAAGTCCCTTTGGGTATTACAATGTTTTTTGAAGCACTAAGAGCTCTTTGAATGGCAGCTGTATCATCCGTGATTCCATCACCAATTGCCCCTGCGTCCTTGATGTTAAGAGTATCGCCGGAGGCTTCAGGGACTCGCATAGATACTAAATTGTTTGATACCATATCATCTAAAAGATTACCCTTAAATGTGCAATTAGTCTCTACAATAATATCACTTATACCTGTGCTTTTGCCCACAGTTAAGCCGTATCTTTGTGTAGGCTCTTGCTGGTCATCAATAAATTTACAGGAAACAAATTTTATATTCTCCAACATATTACTTTGATCATAGTTATCGATCCTAACTCCATCACTCTCTCCTGAAACACTTTGACTATTATTTAAAAAAGTACAATTATTAAAAGTAATATCTTTTGTCCCCGTCTTTTGCCCAGAAACAACCAATGATACCCCTCTTAATCCATTACATACAGAACTTACTTCAGAAAAACTCGCATTTATGATATCCTTAGCAAAAGTTAAACCATCTTTCAAATTATTTGAGAGCTTGGTGTTTTCTACCACAATATTTTTGCATGTATTCAAATTTATCCCATAATAATTGTTACTTGAAAGACAATTTTTAATTTCAACCTCGGAGATTTTCCCATTTGTGCCACTAATAACAATACCGTCACCAACATTATTAAGCAAACAAGTATTTGATATGGATACGTTGTCTATCGTATCACCCGTTGTAGGCTCAATACAAATACCTGCTTGCGGACTGTTTCCATTTGAATTTTCAAATATACAATCTTCTATTATGATATCTTTTGCATTCGTTATGGACAAGCCATTTCTTTTATTGTTACTGCAAATAATTGATTCCAGCCTTATGTCCTCTGCGATAATCTCATCGCCGATATTAATACCATCACCCCAAAAGTCTTGTATTCTCATGTTCTTAATTGTAATACTTTTGTTATTTGATCTGATATCAATTCCCATGCCACCTTCACCAGTGGTCCCAGTATGAGAGTCTCTGTCGCCGATAATTGTGCCGCCTTCTATAGATGTATTACTAATACCTGAAATTAAAAAACAAAAATAAAACGAGGAACTATTCGGTATGATTTTCAGTACTGCATTATCACTCAATTTTATTGTCTGATTTGATCTCGGTCGCAAACCAATGGAACCGTTTATCATATAAACACCGTCTGGTATATAAACATTATCATATTGATCGAGGGCTTTTTGGATAGCGGACGTAGCATCTGTTTTTCCGTTTTTAAGTGTTCCAAGCTCCAAGATGTAAAAGCCGGCTGTATCCAAACTAGAACTCGAGTCTTCCCAAGCCACACGCAGCTGTTCTTCCCTCAAGCTCATTGTGGTATATGATACACTATTTGGTAAAACAGCTGATGAATCGCTGGTCAGCATTTCTGAACTCTTGTTGGCAGATATATTGTGGCTTCCACAAATATTAATTACAAGAAGTAAAATAAGCGTACAGCCTATAGTTATTTTCATATTATTATAAACTCCTTTCAAAAAATGGAAAGTCATCTTTAGCTTATTCATCAGCTTTGTTAATTCTTTTTTTATGTAATATCATTTCGAAAACTATTTGTTTTAACCCGGCAAACTCAGCAGTTCTAACTGTCCCTAAGATAAACACAGCAATAATAATGATAGAATATAAAAGTCCTTTTATAATTAATGTGCCTAATGACAATTTTAGATAGATCAGATTATTAACAAAAAAAACAGCAGCGAAACAAGCACAACCAATGACACCATAAAAGGCATATTTTTTAAAATACTCCCTCAGTTTTATGTTAAAACCATATTTATATAATACATACGGCTCAACCCAAAAACTTGTTAGAATCAAACTAACCAATGTTCCAATAAACACACCGACAATACCAATAGTTTTAGCTAGTATTATGGAGATCACCAAGTTAATAATTGATTCAAAAATAGGTTTATATCTATCATACCAATAAAGCCCCAACGAATCCCGATAAGCCATTGTGATTCTTCTCATCCCGTTTATTAGAAAAATAACTAAGATAATAATAACTACGGCAGTACCCATTACATATTCCGTACCAATCCAAACTCTAATAAAATCACTCATTATAAACCATAAGATAATTGTGCTCATGATAAAAATAAAAGCATTAATATATAAACCAATAGTATATACTTCATAAATCCGTTTTTCGTTATCTGTAGCACATAGATTACCTACGCTTGCTGTTATTCCGCTAAAGATCTGACCTGTAATAATATTAATGGCATTAATGATTAAATAATAATTCGAATATAAACCAACTTGAGACAACCCAACATAAGCAGCAATAACCAGATTATCTGTTCCGTTAATCACTACTCCGCCAATTTTATGCATAAATAATGCTTTGACATTTTTTATTATTTTGGTTTTTTGTTCTTTACTGATTACATCTTTAGTTTTGGCTTTAATGAAAGGGTATTTTTTATTTGTTATAAAGTTAACCAAAACCCCCTCAAAAATATTGAACACCAGCATTGCAACCAAAAAGAGAAGGTAGTTATTTGTAAAGTGCAAAATAAGAACCTGACATAAATTTAATAAAATAAATACCGAGTATGTAATGATAGAGGTAATATATTTATCTTGGTAGGCAATCAATAAGGTTTTTTTGTATGAAAACAAATAAGTTATGGAAGTGGCAGTCAGATAGACAATATAATATATAATTACTTCTTTAAACGCAAAATTTGTTTTGATAAATATTTGTAACAGCGGAATAATACAGATGCCGATGATGAAAACAAATATTCCTACACCAGTATAAACCTTTTTAAAATACTTCATTAAAACTTTAATCTGAGGTTGGTCATCTGCAGCAATAGGCTTAAAGAGAAAAAACATAATTGCTGTTGAAAACCCTAATTCGGCTAAGGAAAGCATGGACAGCACATTATCAAACAAGCCATTTAAGCCAAGATAGGTTGTACCTAAACTCACAATAAAAAATTGTCGAGTAAAAAAGCTTATTAATATAGAAATGATTTGAAAGACAATTGTTACCCAAACATTCCTTAGAGATTTTTTTATTCTCATAATTTATAATTTACTCCTCAATCCGGTATTTGCATCAAATCATCTTCCCTATCTGAAAAAATAAATAAAATCAACAATAGATAGACAACGTTTCTATTGAAAAGGATTTGATCTGAAAAGTAAATTAAAATAAAAACTATATAGAGTATTTTAGATTTGCTTAAATTCCACAGGCGGATAATATATGAATTCCATATTATACCACCTAGTACTCCAAAGCTTAAAAAACTAAAGAAGAATGAATTTGAATAGTTTGCTACATTCAAATCAACAAATATTTTCATATACTGTGATATTTGATTAATGCCTACACCTAATAATAGCTCTTTTACATTGAGATATTTAAAATATCCTAAAGTACCAAAGACTCTAATGTTTTCCTTTAAGCCAACAAAACTGATTTTCTGAAAAAAACTGCTTTCATTAATAAGAGGAATAGATTGCAGGATAACAATTAATCCTACTAAAGCAAATATCCATTTTATAATAACAGGAATCTTCTTTCCTTTAGCAACAAAAATCACAGTTACTATTATTGCGGTAACAATTCCTGTCGAACTTGTAGATAGAATTAATGCCAACAGTAATATTATACTTGTTATATATTGCTTTTTAAATAAGGATAAGGCATAAACCGGTAAAACATAAATTGCAAAATGGGCAGGTTCAAGAAAAAACGAATTCGGTCTTCCATAAGATATGGAAATGTTCACATAGTCCTTAAGTGAATCAATACCTATAAACGGCAGAAATCCATAAAGCACTATACCTTTGGAGTAAAGATAATATTGCACAAATAAAAAAAATGAGCTTATTAAGGCAATTATTTTTATATATCGATAAAAAATATCCTTTTTTACTATTGTGCTTTTAACAAAATAGGCACAGATTACAGCAACAATAACCAGTTGAGCACTGTTATTTAAGTATCCGGTAAACCCTAGGACATCCATATGGATCAGTCCTGTTATAATGTTCAATACAGCCAAAAACATAATAATAATAAATAGATTTACATTGATATCAAAGTTTCCTCTTTTATATATTATTTCTATCATTATTATGATTAACAGAAGTAATGTACCTAAATTAACAAAAAGAACCCCATTATAAATGCTCAAAATAGGCATTAATGCTAAACAGGCATACTTAAAAAACTCAAAAATTTTATATACTCTTGTATGTGCTTCCATATTACATCCTTATATTTTATTAACAATAGTTAGAACTTTTCTGCAAGTCCCAAATAAAAATTTTCCAGCCATTTACTGGTAGTTCCAATATCGTATTTTGCATTTTTAATTTCATCATATGTGTTTCTTCTTGTATAACTGTCGGAATAATGCAAGAGCTTGTCAGCCCATTCTTCTATTGAATTATTTAAGGAATAATACTCTATCAGATTTGTTACCGATGATTCTTTGGAAATTGCTTCAGAAACAAGGCAAGGTAACCCCGCAGCCTGTGCTTCAATAAGGGTAACTGGTAGACCTTCATATAGTGAAGGAAAAAAGAACACATCCATTGCCTGCAACAAGCTGGGGATTTCTGAGCTTACGCCTGTAAAAATCACATGGTCAGTTAAGTCTAATTCGTTTACTTCTTGTTCAATTTTTGGTCTTAATTTACCATCTCCAACAAACAATAAAACTGTCTGATCACATTTTTTATATACTTCCTTAAAAACCTTAACAATAAATTCATGATTTTTCTCGCGCTTAAATCCACCAACATGGCCAATTACAAACTTATCTTCAATTTGGAGCATTCTTCTTGTCTGCAGTCTCTTCTCCTCATTATAGGTAAAATCTTTTGCATCAATTGCATTGTTCAGCACAAAGTAATTATCCTTTTGACAGGCTTTTTCACCAAACAACCAAATGCCGGCAGCATTTGAACAAGCAAACAAATAATCCGCAATAAATCTTATTTGAAATTGAAGGGTGTTCTTTACTATAGCTGAAAGACCCTTCCCTGATGAGGTGCTGTGACTGTGGGCAATCGTGGTTAACCCATATTGTTTCGCAATTTTAAGGTAGATCGCGGCAGTACTTCTTACGTGTCCATGAATTATTTTATATTCTTTGTGCTCTTTAAAAAAATCATGCCAAGCCTTCGTATAATGAACAGCATTTTTTATATTAAACCTCGGAAGTGAATAAATTCTTCCACCTAATAATTTTATTTCATTTGTAAAATCACATTTCTCCCTCGTGCTAATCACAAAATCAAATTGTATCTTATTCCGGTCAATATTCCTATATAGGTTCATCACCATTGTCTCAGCACCGCCTCTGTTAAGGTGCCCAAGTACATGAAGAATACGAACAGGCTCAATCATTCTACACCTCAATTTATAATTTTTCTAAGTTGGATTAACGAGAATTCTCGTTAATATTTTTATTCCAAACTCCTGATAATTTTAACTTCATTATATTTCATCATGTAAACACCCACATCATATTGACCAATGACATCTTCATTGACATGCCCATTAATATTTTTAATAATCATCTCCGGCACGTCCACGCCGCATTCATACGCATGCGGATAACCACCGCCAAAACGTGGATTGACTTCTGAGATATAATACTCGCCCCCAACTTTGAAAATATCAATATCAATAATTCCTCTAAATCCGGCTTTCTTAACAAAGCTTTTAATCAAATCAAACAGCTTTTCATCTTTCACGGAAACAGATTTATCGGTCTCCCCCGCCCGCATTTTAATTTTTTCCTTTGTAAATATGGCAACAGGCTCTCCTGAAATCATATCAATATAGACATCCGCCCCATATTCCGTGCCATTCATAAACTCTTGTATCATTAAATCCTTATGTCGTTTGAATTGTACTTCAACTTCCTCTTCAAATGTTGCTATGTTGATATCAATGCTGGCACTGCCTTTACAAGGTTTCAAAAAAACCGGATAACCAATGGTGCCGGTCGCGACATTTTTGTAAAACTCAGCCTTACTTTTAAAACTTTTTATAGTTTTAAAATGATTATTGACCAAAAACTGATACATGGCATACTTATTAAAGCACATTTCTACAACTTCATAATCGGATATAATCGGAGTCGTGCCAATATTTAAAAAATCCTGCTTGCATGACGCTAAAAAACTCAGCTCCGGATCAATGAGGGAAAAAACTGCCTTGATGTTGTTCTCTTTACAAATAGATAAAATACTTTTCTTATATCCTGCTTCATTCAATTTCGGAACAATAAAATACTTATCTGCATCGTAAAGAGCGGGGGCCAAAGGGCTGGAATCAGCTGCCACAACACATCCTCTGCCGGCTAATGCTGCTTTAAAATAATGGACAAGTTTATTTCTTATCCCACAACTTAGTATTAATATGTTTATTCCATTATTCAACTCTAAGTTATTCAATTCTAAGTTCCTCCAAATAATCACAGCCGAGGCTTGTCCGCCCAAAATTATGAAAGGATCTGGGACTTGTTTTTATCTTCTATAGGCCGGAAAGTACCCTTCCCTTGGGCCACCTGCTTGCATAACCAGCGCATCATAAATCTCTTGATTGCGGATCTTTGTTCCCAAGTCATATGGATATTTTTTGTTACTCTTGGCAACATGTTTTTCTTTATAGGCGGCCAAAGAGGTTCCATCTCCCGCCCTATCCATATCATATCTTTTTCTGCCTTTTTCTGCTCCGTAAAGAGCGGCTTTATACAATACGAGATCCTGAGCTCTCAGAAACAAATAGTTAGGGTCAATGCCGATAAACGCGGCTAGTACGACGTCTTCACCCAAAATATGGAAGCAGGATATGATCGTCTTGTTCTCGTATATGGCATTCGCAAAAAAAATATTTTCCGGCATAATTTCAAAATGCCGTTCCAGATAATGCTTATCGAACCGATAATACTCACTTGCATGATGTTTTGATTCTGTAAACTTATAAAGAGTTAAAAAAGTATCTATGGAAGCGGGTGTAGGATCGATCACGACCTCTACCCCATTTCCCTCGGCAGATCTTATATGTTGTCTTGTTTTTTTACTATATTCGAGATTAAAAAAATCAATGGTCAGATCATTACAATAGATTTGTCCGTTATATTTTATTAGGTTATAGATACTGCTAAAATAATGCGACTGATTTTCAAAGGGGCAGAATTGTACGTATTCGGCAACGATAAGTTCCTTTTGGCAATATTGGTTAAAGGCCGCATCAAACGCCGCGATGATTTCTTCGGTACAAAGTGTTTCGTCCCCGTCTATGTATGGGCCGCACCTTCCTCGCGGGGTAACGATATCAAAATATTGCGCCCCACCGACTATTCCTGCTTTGCGCTTAATAAAAGGATAGATAATTTTGAGGCCGTTTTTTTCAAAAATGTAGGTTATAGCTTTCCCTTGTTCTTTTTCCTCTTGCAGGATTCCCCAACGTTCATCTTTAAATATACTCTTCATTCTATTTTCCCTTTGCATAGTATTAATTGTATTTTTTGTCAATTTCTTATACTTTACTATCTTCTATAAGCCGGGAAATACCCTTCCCTTGGGCCGCCTGCTTGCATAACCAGCGCATCATAAATCTCCTGATTGCGGATTTTTGTTCCCAGATAACAAGGATATCTTTTGCGGCTCTTTTGTATATATTTTTCTTTGAATGCGGCCAAAGTAGTTCCATCTACTGCCCCAGTCATATCATATAACTTTTTCCCCTTTTCGGCTCCGTAAAGAGCGGCCTTATAATTTATCAGGCCATTGGCTTTAAAAAACAAATGGTCAGGATCGATTCCGATGAACTGGCTATGAACTATATTCTCACCTAAAAGATTAAAGCTGGATACAATAACCTTATTTTTATATATCGCATTGGCAAAAAATATCGTTTCCGGCATGATCTCGAAATACCGTTCTATAAAATGCTTATCCAACCGATAATAATCACTTACATGATGTTTTAATTCGGTGAAAGCATACAATTCTAAGAAAATATCTATGGAATTGGGTGTAGGATCGACCACGACCTCTACTCCATTTTTTTTGGCAAATCTGACGGCTCTTCTTACATCTGTGCCATATTCAAGATTAAAAAAATCGATCGTTAGATCATTACAATAGTTTTGTCCATAATAACTGACACCATAGATACTGCTAAAATAATGCGACTGATCTTCAAAGGGACAGAATTTTATGTATTCCGCAACGATATGTCCTTCTTGACAATATTGGCTAAACGCTGTATCAAACGCAGCAATGATTTCTTCATTGTAAAGCGTTTTATCTCCTTCTATGTATGGACCGCACTTTCCTCGCGGGGTGACAAGATCAAAATATTCAACCTGCCCGACCACCCCCGCTTTTCGCTTAATAAAAGGATAAATAATTTTGAGGCCGTTTTTTTCAAAAACGTAGGTTATGGCTTTTCCTTGTTCCTTTTCCTCTTGCAGGATCCCCCAACGTTCATCTTTAAATATACTCTTCATTCTATCTTTCCCTTTTGCATAGTATTAATTCTATTTTTTGTCAATTCCTTATACTTTACTACCTTCTATAGGCCGGAAAATATATCTCGCTTGCTCCGCCGGCCTGCATGACCAACATATCGTAGACAACCTTGTTGCGTACAATTGTTCCGACATCAGACGGATATTCTTTCCCTCCGGCAACAAATTTTTTCTTATATGTTTCCAGTGCACTCCCTTTTTTAGCTCTGCCTAAATCAAATAATTTTTTCCCTTTTTCAGCCGCATAAAGTGAGGATTTATATAACACCAAACTATTCGCTTGCAGATGGATGAATTCGGGATTGCTCCCGGATATATGGTAATGTGCCACGTCTTCACCTAAAAGAATGAGATCTGATACAATAACTTGGTTCTCATAGATAGCATTGACAAACACAATATTTTCCGGCATAAGTTCAATATATCGTTCTACAAAACTTCTCTCAAAATGATAGTAATCGCCAACTTCATATTTCGATTCCGTAAAAGCATATAACTCCATAAACTTATCAATTGAATTTGCTGCTGGATCAAATTCAATCGTAACACCATTTTTTTCTGCTCGCCTAATAGCTCTTCTAACAGCAGAGCTATATTCGAGATTAAAAAAATCTACGGTTAGATCATTACAGTAAATAAACCCATAAAAATTTACATCATAAATTCCAGCAAAATATTGCGACTGATTATTCCAAGGGGAAAACCTAATATACTCAGCAATAATATTTTCTTCCGCACAATACTTAACAAATTCCCTGTTAAATTCACTTATTACTTTTGTATAATTAAGTTCCCAGTTACCTTCCAGCCAGGGGCCGCAATAACCTCTTGGTGTAACAAGATCAAAATATTCAACCTGATCTACCCGCTCTGCTTTGCGTTTAATAAACGGATATACGATACGTACACCATCTTTTTCATAAACATAAGTTATGGCCTTACCTTGTTCTTTTTTTTGTTGAAGCGTTCCCCAACGTTCATCCATAAATATACTCTTCACGTCAAAATCCCCACAATTCCCCAATTTATCTGTATTGAGCATTAGTTATCAGTAATCATCAATATATATTCTCTTGTTTTGCTACTTTGAAGAAGGTGCTCACAAATATTTTAACATCAAGGAAGATGCTCATTGTATCAACATATAGAACATCTAAGACAAATCTTTCATCCCACGAAGTACTTCTTCGATAAACGACCTGGGCTAAACCGGTAAGTCCCGGACGGGTACAAAACCTTTTTTTTGCCCAATCAGGATAATTTTCAAATCCTTGATAGGGGTAATATGTAACGGGCGGCCTGGGGCCAACAATAGACATCTCGCCAAATAAAATATTTAACAGTTGTGGAAGTTCATCTAGGCTTGTTTTACGTAAAAATAAACCTATTTTCGTAATACGTTTGTCATCATCACTTTCAACAAAAAGTCCACTGCCAACATGCTCTGCATTTACTATCATGGTACGAAATTTAATAATTTTAAATGTTTTGCCATTTATTCCCAATCTTTCTTGTGTAAAAAAAACAGGGCCTCTCGAATCTAATTTAATAGCAATTGCAATTGCTAAAAATATCGGTAATAATACGATTAGTCCAATCAGTGTTAATAAAAAATCAATAAATCTTTTTATGTATTTTCTATATAAAGTTTTATTATTAGGTTTAAGTTTAAAATTTTTAACACATTCATCAGGAGCGATCTCTTTCATTTCACTTCCACAACCTTTTAATGATTGTTACAATTCTTTTTAAATCCTCATCCGTCATCTTCGTATCACTTGGCAGACAAACGCCGTCCGTAAATATCTTCTCCGCCACATTCCCACCCACAAAATCATATCCGGCAAAGAATGGCTGCAGATGCATCGGCTTCCAGATGTGTCGGCTCTCTATATTTTCGGCTTCAAGTGCCTCTATTACATCAATCGGCCTTACTTTGCCACCAAGAGTAATGCAGCTCAGCCAATAGTTTGGTTTGTCCCAGCTATTTACAGGCATCATATCTATGCCTGCCAGCCCGCCCAACTCACGCTTGTATAGTTCATATATTTTTCTTTTTTTTGCTACCCGCAGATCCAATACTTTTAACTGCCCCCTGCCAATGCCTGCAACCACGTTGCTCATTCTATAGTTGAAGCCAAGCTCGCTATGCTGATAGTACCTTGCTGCGTCTCTGGACTGCGTTGCCCAGAATCTCACCTTTTTAATTTTTTCTTCATTGCCGGATACAAGCATACCGCCACCAGAGGTGGTAATTATTTTGTTCCCGTTGAATGAATAAACACCGTAATCCCCTATTGTTCCAGTGTATTTGCCTTTGTAAAGTGTGCCGAGACTCTCGGCGGCATCCTCAATAAGGGGGACCTGATGCTGCCTGCATATCTCAGTTATCTTGTCCATATCTGCTGACAGGCCGTAAATGTGAACTACGATGACCGCCTTTGGCTTATATTTCTCAAAGGCCTTCTCAAGGAGTTCTGGATCCATGTTCCAGGTTTCAAAGTTGCTATCTATAAATACCGGTATAGCTCCTTGATAAATGATGGGATTTGCTGTCGCAGAAAATGTGAGGCTTTGGCAAAAGACGATATCACCAGTCCCCACCCCGACAGCCTTAAGTGCCATATGTATTGCCGCGGTCCCGGAGGATAAGGCTGCAGCTGCTTTGGAGCCAATTTTTTCAGAAAGCTCCCCCTCAAAACAGTTTACGTTCTTACCAAGAGGCGCAATCCAGTTTGTGTTGAACGCTTCTTGAATATATTCCATCTCAAATCCCGCATCACTCATGTGCGGCGAAGAGAGGTATATCCTTTTACAATCACTCATCCCAATCATTCTCCATCCTATCCGTTTTATAAAACGCCTAACGCCAGAATGCTGTGTTTTCCGCACTGCTTTATCTACCTGCAAAGCCTGCTGCTACCTTTGAACTTTCTTCTAATTGAGTGGCTTTTTGAGTGGATTCCGAGCTCAACGTGTATTTGTAAGTAGGCACCAGCTTGGCCATACATTCCCTAAGCACTTCATCATTTTCCATACTGTTTTCCAACGCCTTAATACTCATGATGATTTCCTGGAAACTCATATCTGCCTGTTTGCCTATAAATATCTTTTCGTGAGCTGTTTTCACAAGCCCTTCCTCTGCCAGTAGTAGTTCTTCATAAAGCTTCTCACCTGGTCTTAACCCTGTGTATTCTATTTTGATATCCACATCGGGCTCCAACCCCGAGAGCCTTATTAAATCCCGTGCAAGATTATCTATCTTCACAGGCTCGCCCATATCCAATACA
This sequence comes from Peptococcaceae bacterium UBA5755, assembly GCA_002419005.1. GTDB lineage: Bacteria > Bacillota > Dehalobacteriia > UBA4068 > UBA5755 > UBA5755. The sequence goes on from DIFF01000008.1 coordinate 72,154, forward strand.
TAAACCTCGCCACCCTTTGCAAACGCCCCGCTTTGTATCACAAGCTTGGCTGCCTCCGGAATGGTCATGAAGTACCTAACCACATCAGGATGGGTTACCGTTACCGGTCCACCCTGCATTATTTGCTTGTTGAAAAGCGGTATAACACTGCCATTGCTACCGAGAACATTACCAAAACGCACGGCGGTAAATTTGGTATTGCTCACACGGTTCATGGATTGAACGATTACCTCGGCCAGTCTTTTTGAGGCACCCATTATATTTGTTGGGTTTACCGCCTTATCGGTGGAAATAAGAATAAATTTTTTAGTTCCATAGTCGTCGGCACGTCTTGCCGTATTCAAGGTACCAAAAACATTGTTTTTTACCGCCTCAGAAGGGCTTCCCTCCATTAATGGTACATGCTTATGGGCTGCTGCATGGAATACCACACCAGGCCGGTATCGTTCGAACACCTCTTTAAGGCGGATTCTGTCCCTGCAAGAACCGATAAGCACTTCAAGATCCAGTTTTCCCTTGTATGTGTATAAAAGCTCATTTTGCAGGTCGTAAGCATTATTCTCATATATATCAAAGATTATCAGCTTCTTTGGCTCGAATCTGGCGATTTGCCTGCACAGCTCTGAGCCGATTGAGCCGCCCCCACCTGTAACAAGTACTACCTCGTCCTTAAGATAACCGGATATCTCTTCTATCTCAAGTTTGACTTCATCTCTTCCTAAAAGGTCTTCAATACTGACCTTGCGGAGCTGCTTCAACATTATCTCTTTTGTTAACAGCTCGCCTATACTAGGAAGCTTTTTTAGTTTACATTTAGTTTCCTTACACAGCTGGAGCAATTCGGCAGTATTTTTTTGGGGTGCTGAAGGTATTGCGATGATTATTTCGTCTATCATATATTTTTCTGCAAACAAACCAATGTTTTTTCTTCCTCCAATCACCTTAACCCCATTAATTCTGGTCCCGCGTTTTCTATTATCATCATCAAAAGCTATGACAGGCAGATAATTCAGTTGAGGATGGTTTTTCATTTCCTTAATTATTATAGAACCTGCACTGCCCGCACCGATTATCATTGCACGCTTGGTTATATTGACTTGTTTGCCCTTTCTTTTTAGAAACCTGCGAAAAAAATTGTAGCTTAGTCTTACCCCGCCTGATAGCATAAAGGTCAGTAGCCATGCGATAAGATATACTGTATACGGGAACCTGTTCCCAAGAAGGGGACTAACAAAGTAGCTTAAAACTGCCCCGGCCATAGTAGCAGTGAATAGCTGCAAAATTTCATCAATGCCAGCATATTTCCAAAGAGTTCTATAAAGACGGAAAACAGAAAACATGCTTACCTGAATAATTGTAACAATAAGGCTGTTTACTAGAAAATAATTAATATAATATTGAGGTATATTTAGGTCAAACTTAATTAATAGTGAAAGAAATAACGCTAGATTAATTGAGGCTATGTCAACTATTATTAAAACACGTCTTTTTATATTTTTAAACATTCAGTTTTACCTTCTTTATATAGTTGTATTTTTTACTCTAAACAAACTTCCTTAAAACATTCAAAGAAACCACAACTTCTTTAAAAATTTATATGGCCGGCATCAGTAACTTGCAACGGTGTCCTGTGGTTTGCGTTTTCCTGTGCAAATTTGATGTGCTACCACAAACCTGTGAATTCGTCAACTGGTTTGTTAAAAGACCCATCAGCATCACTTCTAATTGCAATATAATTTGCACTCTACGTGGTTTAATAGGCTAAAGTTTTTAAATACATGTATTATAACATATGTGGCCATATTTTACCACTTTTTTTAAATTAACAGGAACAAGATTCACAGGCTAATTATTGGTATTATTAGCTTCTCTTTGTTCGTTGATACAGCCAAAGTTTCTTTTATTATTTTTACCTGTCTTTTGATCACTGAATAGTTTTAACTTTGATTTCTTCTGCTCTGCAATTTTGTAGATTAAAGACCTTTTACTTTTTTTATTCCCTGCTTAAATGCAAATTAAAGCACAAACATACAACAAATGCCCGCTGGAACGACCAGCGGGCATTTGTTTCTATTAAACATATAAACATAAATGGCGGAGGAGGTGGGATTCGAACCCACGGAGGCCTGCGGCCTCAACGGTTTTCAAGACCGCCTCCTTCAACCGCTCGGACACCCCTCCTAAAACAAATTTAATATTAACACAATTTAGGCATACAGTCAATAAATAAAGTGCAGCCACAATAGCTCTTCCTTATAAAAAGCTTCTTGCCAAAAAGCAAGGAAATTTAGTTTATCATGTTATAGCCATTATGTCAAGGCAACGACAAAACGGCGCCGTTGCTTTCAAGCAAGGCCTTCAGAGCATTAATATCAATTTTTTGCACACTGCAATTTTGCTCAATGACCAATTTGGCAGCCAGGCCTGCCGCCTGACCCATAATCATGTATTGAGGCTCCATCCGGATGGATGAATAAGCGACGTGGCTGGCAGAGACGCAGACTGTAACAAGAAGATTATCTGCTTCACTTTGTTTCGGGACTATGATGCGGTAGGGCAGTTGATAAGGTTCAATAGGAACCAAAAGTTCTCCCTCGTTTTTAACAAGTCCATCCGTGGTTACAACTCTTTGGACATTATGTGAGTCAATTGAAAATGAACCCAGGCCTATAGAATCAAGTTTTTCGCAGTTTGTTTGCAAATCCTCCTGCGTCATAACAAAATCTCCAATCATTCGCCTGCCTTCTCTAATGTATAACTGGTAGGGCCAGTTGGAATTATCAATAAACTCATCTGCAGCCAAGCCCCATTTGCGAACATCCTTCCGGAGTTCCATGGGGACTCTTTTATCATTGGCCAGGAAGTATAGAAGTCCCTGTAAATACTCTTTGTGCTGATTATATATATATTCCCGGGTTTCATAGTCGGCCTCGGGATAATGCCAGCTATACCCTATAAAATCAGATGAGAATGGGCCCGCATTGTTAGCATCGGCCTTTCTTCTCGGGAGGCTTCCCAGATAAAAGACATCCTTGATATTAAGATCACGATACCCTTCAGAAGCTTTCAGAGTATAAAGCCAGTAGAGCACAAGCTTATATTGGGAAGCGTCATAGTTGTCCGGCCGAGCAAATTTGACCTTGTTTTCAGAATCACGGGTAATGCATAGGCGGAAATTGTAGGCAGGCAGTTTACTATCGCCTTGCCCGATATTTCCGGAAAATTCATTTGAGATTCCCGGAAATAATTCCTTACTAGTCGGAGAATAAGCCGAAAGGCTATAAATAAAATTATTTATGTAGCTAAAAGGCCTTACACCGGCAAGCGTTTCGCTATATTTATCTGTTCCTTCACGACCCAATGTATAAGAAACACCCGACATGGCCATCAGGTCACCTTCATATGTACAATCTATGAAAACTTTTGCGTAAAAAACACATTCATCCACGGTCGTTATTGATGTTATAGTTGTATCGGTTTTTTGTACTCCGCCGTTTTCCTTCAACGGTTTATTATAAAATACATCAGCGCCGGATTCCGTAATAAGCTCACAAAAAGCTTTTTCAGCCATACTTGGCTCGAATGAGTATGCGGGTTCCCCTTTATTGTTGTAATACGTTCCTACCAGATTGAAAAATTCTTTTGCCAGCCCGCCAATCACATCCAGGTTGCCGGTATCGCTGCTGCATAATCCTCCGGTTATCATGCCTCCTATATGGCTGCTGGGTTCCAAAACCGCTACATTCAAGCCTTCCCGCGAAGCGGCTATCGCTGCGCACAATCCGGAGGGAGTCCCGCCATATACTACAATGTCATAATAATAGTTATAATCTACATCCGGAAGATTTAAGCCGGTATCCGTGATAGGAAAAACCGTAATAAATTCCGAGGGTGAGATATTCTCGGCAATGTTTGACGAAGAGTAACATTTATAAAATAATATCGCAAGAAATGCGGCGAAGAGTAAAGGTAATACCACAAAAATCCTCATCCTAAAGGCTTTCAGGCTCCCTCTGTTTTTTTTGCATGAAAACAATTGGTAATTACCCCCAACCAATAATATTTAACTCAACTCGCACTCTTTAATAAATATATCATGAATTATAGTTAAATTAAATATGATTGCAATATAAAAAATATAATTGCAATATTAAGAATTATCTCAAATACAAAAAAGCGCCCATCTGAATAGTTGAGCGCCTGGTTTATTTGGTTGCGGGAGAAGGATTTGAACCTTCGACCTTCGGGTTATGAGCCCGACGAGCTACCGAACTGCTCCATCCCGCGTCGATGGTGGAGAGGGCTGGATTCGAACCAGCGAAGGCGGAGCCAACAGATTTACAGTCTGCTCCC
>DIFF01000008.1:76598-93630 GCA_002419005.1 Peptococcaceae bacterium UBA5755
TCTGCCAATTGAGCTACGTCGGCAAAGACTAACGTTCTTTATTATAACAAGACGACTTTCAAATGTCAATGCAAGAAATTGCTTTAAATAAAAAAGCTCAACCCAACCTGTCAAACATCTTGTTTATCCGGCAAAAAGTGCTATAATATCAAAAGGGTATCGTTTTTTCAACCCAAAAATTTTTAATAGGAGTGCTTTTTGTGAGAACTTTAAACCCGGAACATTTGAAAGAAGTTATTACTATGGTTAATCAGTCAGAATTTTTTCGCCTTTTAGAAATCACAGTGGTAGATATTGGCATCGGCTATTCTGTTTTAGAGATGAACATAGACACCAAACATATGAATCCCTTTGGCGGCGTGCATGGTGGGGGTTATGCGGCCCTGGCCGACTGCACCGGATACTGGGCCATTTACGGAGATTTAGATGAAAATATTGGCCTTACCACTTTGGATTTATATGTGAATAATTTGACCGCAACCAAAACCAGCAAAATAATTGCCAAAGGAAGACGCATAAAAACCGGCAAAACCATCTGCATGGCAGAGGTTTGCATTTATGATGAGAACGGCGTACTTTTGTGCGAGGGCAGCTCCAAGCTTTTTGCCAAGGCCGGCCTGCAAACCATTTTCCACGCCAGCAAATATTTAAATGCTCCCCTGCATTATCCCAAGTTTTTGGATTAATTTTGTTTAAAGATTTTAGATAGCATAAACAAAGCGTCGATTTTATCGACGCTTTGTTTATTATTTGTTGTTTTAATTCTTTTTATTATTTTATTTCTTTATCAAGCAATTCTCTGGTATCCAAATATCTTTCCAGCTTGCGTTTCACCCTTTGCAGGGCATTATCAACAGATTTTACATGGCGGTTCAAATCTTCCGCAATCTCCTGATAGGATTTGCCTTCCAGATAGCACATAAGCACTTTCCACTCCAAAGAGCTTAGAATCTCGCCCATTTTGGTTTCAATGCCGGTAAATTCCTCCCGGCTAATAATCAACTCTTCCGGATCGGAAATTTTAGCACCAGAGATGATATCCATCAAAGTGCGTTCAGAATCTTCACTGTATATGGGTTTATTTAAAGAGATATAAGAATTCAAAGGGATATGTTTTTGCCGGGTGGCGGTTTTAATGGCGGTAATTATCTGCCGGGTAATGCAGAGCTCAGCAAAAGCGCGGAAGGAAGAAAGACGATCGATCCTAAAATCTCTGATGGCTTTATACAGGCCAATCATGCCTTCTTGAATTATATCCTCGCGGTCGGCACCAATCAAAAAATAGGAACGGGCTTTGGCTCTAACAAAATTTTTGTATTTATTTATCAAAAATTCTTGTGCAGCAACATCGCCAAATCTGGCCAGCTCAACCATGTTTTCATCCGGGGAGTTTTCAAAATTTAAAGGAATATCAACCTTAAAACCTGCCTCCATGTTTACACATCACCCCTCGTTTGCTTGTCTACTTTTAATTATAACAGTTTGTCTAAAGCAAATCAATAATATGAAAAAAAAGCCGTAAAAAAACTTAAGAAAATTTTTATTTATTTTTTGCTTCGCGTTGCCGCAAAACTTCATAGATGATTATGGCGGTGGCTGCAGAAACATTAAGAGAGGATATTTGGCCTTTCTGGGGGATCTGCACCAAAAAATCGCAATTATCTGCCAGCAAACGCGGAATACCCTGTCCCTCGCTTCCCATAACTAAAGCCAAAGGGCCGGTAAGGGTGGCCTGCCACAAATTTTCCTTACCCTGCATGTCTGCACCAGCCACCCACAAACCAGTTTTTTTCAGTTCTTCCAGGCATTGGTTAAGGTTGGCCACCCTGGCTACGGGAACATATTCTGCTGCCCCGGAGGCTACCTGAACCACCGTGCTGTTAAGGGCTACAGAACGCCGCTTGGGGATGATTATGCCATGCACACCGGCACATTCTGCAGTACGAATAATCGCTCCCAAATTGTGCGGGTCCTCCAAATCGGCTAAAATCAGCACCAAGGGGTCTTCCCCCTTTTCTTTAGCGGCGGCCAAAATATCTGCTACTTCCACATATTCATAAGGTGCAGCCTGGGCCACCACCCCCCTGTTGTTGGGCCCGGCAAAATTGCTAAGGGCTGCTCGGTCCATTTCCTGGCAGGGGACACCCAGCTCTTTGGCCAAAGCAAGTACTTCTTTAGCCATGCCATGCTCAAAACCTTTGGCCAAAACAATTTTGTTAATGGGTCGGCCGGCTTTTAAAGCTGCCAGCACGCTATTTTTGCCGCAAATTAATTCATCCATTTAGTTTTCCTCGTGTTTTCTTTAAATTTTATTTTTGCAGCTCGGCAATTGTTGGGGCTTTGCCGCAGCTCATTTTGCCTTCATAACAAACGCCCTCGGTCTCGCAGCTCGCTCCGGCTTTGGCAAAAAGGGTGGGGGCCACCTGCTGTACTTCTGCAAGCATCAGGTTGGCAAGCTCTCTAATCTCCCACTGAGCCCGCTCGCAACAGCGCAGCCGAAAGAAGTGATGTAAACTGCGGGCATTCATGGTAATGACAATGTTGGTAACGCAGGCATTAGGCAAAACATATCGGGCATCCTCTGCCGGTACACCAGCCACCAAAAGAATCTCATATTGCTTTTGCAAATCTGCCATAACCTTGTCAAAAAGCTTGGCCTGGTCCTTTTTTTGTATGCTTTTTGGCACAACATATTCAAACTGCTTTTCTTTTACATAACGCTGCGATTTTTGAGAAAAAGACACACCGATGCGGTGCCGCACCAATTGATGACTGCAAGCCCGACTGATTCCCTCCACAGCAAAGGTAAAAGAAGCGTGCTCCAAAGGGGAATCATGGCCAAGCTCGGTCAATTTGGCCAAAAAATTCTCTACCTGCTCAGGCACAAAGTTGTCCATAATCTCCATGGCTCCCAAAGGGGAGTAGCAAAGCCTGGCTGCTGCAGCTACAACTTTTTCCGGGTTTTGCGTGTGGTCAATCAGTTTTACTTGCATTGGCTTTTGCCTCCTCTTCTAAGTGCCAAAGCTCTTCTAAAAGCCAGGCTAACCTGGCTTGTTTATCTTCTAAATATAAATACCCCACCAGGGCCTCCAGGCCGGTAGCCAAGCGATAGCTGGTGATGCTGGCTCCCTTGGGAGCGTGGTGGCCTTTAGCATTGCGGCCGCGACGCAATATGGCAAGTTCGTCTGTATTCAGCTTGTCCTCAATGCGGTGAGCCAAGTTTGCCTGGGTGCAGGCTCGCACCAAGTCTATACTGTTTTTGTGCAAAATTTGCACCTTCACAATGCCCCGAGCCAAAAGATGTTGCCGCACCGCCAATTCATAAACCACGTCGCCTATATAGGCCAAGGTTAAAACCGGTAATGTTTTGCTGTCTAAATTGGTGGGAGGTGAGGGCAAGACGTAATCTTTTTGTAGCATAAAAATCTCCTATTGTTGATTTTTAATTTATCCTTTTCCAGCGGACGCCTTCCGGGGTGTCCTCTAAAACAATGTTTATAGCTTTTAAGCTATCCCTAATACTGTCGGCGGTGCTCCAGTTTTTTGCCTCGCGGGCTTTTTGCCGCAAAGCAATAATTATCTCCATCAGTTCTTCACTTAAGTTGTCATTTTCTTTAGTTTTTGTTTTTAACATGCCAAGTACACCATCCACATCATCAAAAAGTTTTTGGGCAAAAGCCAAAGAGGCCATTTCGGCTCCGGCCAAGGTTGGGTTCATCTCGTGGCAAAAATCAAAAATGACGGCAATGGCAAGGGCTGTATTAAAGTCATCGTTCATGGCTTCCTCAAAAGCATGGCGGGCCTTTTTGGCCGCATCGGCCAGAGCTTTGCTCTTTTCGGCATCCGTCCCGCCGCCTTTTTTTTGCGCTTCGGCCAAAAGGCCCATGGCATTGCGAATGCGTTCCAACCCTTTGGCGGCCACAGCCAGCTTTTCATCATCAAAATCAAGGGGGCTTTTGTAATGGGTGCTCAAAAGATAAAAACGCACCACGTCGCCAGGGAATTTGGCCAGAATATCCCGCAACAAAAAGAAATTTCCTAAAGATTTGCTCATTTTTTCCGAGTTTACGGTAATAAAACCGTTGTGCAGCCAGTAGTTAACAAAAGGCACGCCGTTTGCGGCTTCGCTTTGGGCTATCTCATTTTCATGATGCGGGAAAACAAGGTCGGAACCGCCACCGTGAATATCAAAAGTTTCGCCCAAATACTTACAACTCATGGCCGAGCACTCAATGTGCCAACCGGGGCGTCCTAAACCCCAGGGGCTTGGCCAGGATGGCTCATTGGGTTTGGCTGCTTTCCACAAGGCAAAATCCAGCGGATCTTTTTTTATTTCTCCCACCTGTACCCGGGCACCTGCCTGCAATTCTTCAATATCTTTACCGGAAAGCTTGCCATAATCCTTAAAATTACGCACACTAAAATACACGTCGCCACCCGCTTCGTAAGCGGCACCTTTATCTATAAGCTTCTGCACAAAAGCAATTATCTCTGGCAGGTGCTGAGTAACTTTGGGGTACATATCGGCTTTCTGCACATTTAAGGCAGCCACATCCTCAAAAAAAGCAGCAATATATTTTTCTGCCACAGCTTTAGCTTCAATACCTTCTTCAGCTGCCCGGTTAATTATTTTGTCATCTACATCAGTAAAATTTTGCACAAAAGTAACTTTGTAACCACAATAAGCAAAATAGCGACGCACCGTATCAAAAACCACTATGGGCCTGGCATTGCCCAGGTGGATATAGTTGTAGGTGGTAGGTCCGCAAATATAAATAGAAACCTGGCCTTCTTTGATTGGTTTAAATTCTTCTTTTTGCCTTGTTAAAGTGTTGTAAACTTTAATAGTCATTGTTAGCCCCCGTCATTATTGCCCCACTCTTTTGGCTGTTTGAGCCAAGCGGACAGCAACATTTTCTTTACCCATCAAAGCAATCAGGTTGTGAATATCCGGCCCGTGTTGACAGCCGGTCAAAGCAACCCTAACGGCCATAAATACCTGGGCGCCGTTCAAATTGTTTTCTTTTCTTATTTCTTTTAAAATGGTTTTAATATTTTCCGGCTCCGGTTCAATTTTGGCAAATTTTTCTGCAAAAGCCTTTAAAACCAAAGGCACTGTGTTTTCCGCTAAAACAGCGGCAGCCTCAGCATTTTGCGGTTCGTTTTCTGTCCCCAAAAAGAGCGGCAGATAATCTGTAACTTCGCTAAAAGTGTTCAGGTGTTTCTGCAAAGTTTCAGCCAAAAGCAGCACTTGCTCTTCACTTAGGTTTGCTTCTTTAACAAAGGGGCCAATGCCTTCGGCAATTGTTTCTTTTGGCAGGTTGTGCAAATACTGGCCATTTAACCATTTTAATTTTTCAATATCGAATACGGCAGGGCTTTTGCTAACCCTGCTTAAGGAAAACTCTTTTGTTAGTTCAGAAAGAGAAAACATTTCTCTTTCCCCTTCCGGAGCCCAACCTAAAAGAGCCAAAAAATTAACCAATGCTTCCGGCAAAAAGCCCTGGTCTTTGTAATTAACTACAGAAACAGAGCCATGACGTTTGCTCATTTTGCTTTTATCTTTGCCCAAAATAAGCGAAATGTGGCCAAATTGCGGCATATCCCAGCCCAAAGCCTGGTATAAAACAACTTGACGCGGGGTGTTAGAAAGGTGTTCCTCGCCTCTTAGAACATGGCTTATATTCATGGTGTGGTCATCCACTACCACGGCAAAATTGTAAACGGGGATCCCGTCGGATTTAACTATGACAAAATCGCCAATGCCGGCGCGCTCAAAAGAAACCTGCCCCCGTACCAAATCATCAATAATGATCGGTTCATCTCCCTCTACACGCAGGCGAATAACCGGTTTGATGCCGGCTGCTTCTTTGGCAGATCTTTCTTCTTTGGTAAGGTTGCGGCACTTGCCGGAATAGATGGGCATGGCTTTTTGCGAAAGAGAAGCTTCTCTTTCCGCCTCCAGTTCTGCTTCAGAGCAATAGCAATAGTAAGCTTGGCCGCTTGCAAAAAGTTGTTCCACGGCAGCTTTATAAGTATCCAAGCGTTCCATTTGGCGGTACGGGGCAAAAGGGCCGCCTACATCAATCCCTTCATTCCAATCCATGCCCAACCATCTCAAAGAGTCCTTAATATTTTCTTCCGATTCGCGGTTAGAACGTTCCAAGTCTGTGTCTTCAATACGAACAATAAAATCGCCGCCCTCTTTTTTGGCAAAAAGATAATTAAAGAGAGCGGATCTAGCGCCACCAATATGCAAAGGCCCAGTAGGGCTGGGGGCAAAACGCACCCTAATTTTTGACATATAAAACCTCCATAATAATACAATTATAAATCAAATAATTTTCTAAATCAAAAATATTATAGCATTAATATCACTTATAACGCTACTATTTTTAAAAAAAGCCCGGCTTTTTCAAAAAGCCGGGCTAAAGGAGCAAGGGTTTTGGGGTTTACGGTCTTTCTATGGTACAAATAGCCTGAGCGGCAATACCCAGCCCTTCCCCAATGGAGCCAAGGCCCTCGGTAGTGGTGGCCTTAATGCTAATTTGCCCCTGGCGGATACCCAAAGCCAGGGCAATATTTTTTTGCATTTGTTCCGCATAAGGAGCAATTTTTGGAGCCTGGGCAATAATGTTGGTGTCGATATTGTTAATGACGTAACCGATCATAGAAAGCTGTTTTACCACATTTTCCAAAAGCACCAGGCTAGAAACACCTTTATATTTTTGGTCGGTATCAGGGAAATTTGTGCCAATATCACCAAGCTCAGCTGCTCCCAAAAGGGCATCGGCAATGGCATGGCAAAGAACATCAGCATCACTATGGCCAAGCAAACCGGTGATGTAGGGAATCTCAACACCACCCAAAATTAGCCGCCGACCTTCCACCAAACGGTGTATGTCATAACCGATTCCTACTCTCATTTTTTACCCTCCCTTGCTTCAATTATCAGTTCTGCTAGCAGCAAATCTGCCGGGACAGTAAGCTTAATATTATCTTTTTCCCCTGGCACAATCACAATTGGCTGCCCCAAAGCCTCCACCAAAAAAGCATCGTCGGTGGCTTCTAGGTTTTGGGCATAAGCATTTTTAATGATATCTGCCCGAAAAACCTGCGGGGTTTGAGCCTGCCACAGAGTCTCGCGGGGCAAAGTAGCAACAATGTGTCCGGCTTCATCCACCTGTTTTATGGTATCCGTAACTGGCTCGGCCAAAATCGCCGCTCCAGTTTTTTTGGCGGCAGCCAACACTGCCAAGAGCTGGGCTTTCTCTAGCAATGGCCTGGCCCCATCATGAATGGCAACCAAGTTGCAACCGGCAGGCAAAACAGCCAAAGCCTCCCGCACAGAAGCGGTGCGGGAGGCTCCGCCGGCTACAATATTCGTAACTTTAGAGAACCCATTGTTTTTTATCAATTCCGCTGCCCGGGGTTTTTCAGACGGAACAACAACCAAAATAATGTTATCTATCAGTGGACAAGAACAAAAAAGTTTTAAAGACCAGTTTAAAACAGGGATCCCGTGAAGATTTAAATATATTTTATTGTCAAAGGTACCCATGCGGCTACTGCTACCTGCTGCTACAACTATCGCCGTGGTTGTCATTTATTTTGCCACCCCTAGTCAAAAGTTTTTGCTTTTATCAGGCCGGTTTCACAAAAATCATTTTGCCGGCAGAAGTCTGCAAAACGCTGGTAACAACTACATTAATGGTAGAACCAATGTGCCTGCGGCCGTTTTCTACAACAATCATAGTTCCGTCGTCCAAATAGGCCAAACCTTGTCCACCTTCTTTGCCCTCTTTAATGACCGTAATAGTCATTTCTTCATTTGGCAAAACAACTGGTTTTAAGGCATTGGAAAGATCGTTAATGTTCAGCACATTTACCCCATGCAGCTGAGCAACTTTGTTGAGATTAAAGTCGTTGGTAATGATTGTGCCGTTAAGATCTTTAGCCAGACACACTAATTTACCGTCAACTTCCTGCATATCAGGATAATCAGTAGAGTTTATAATTACCCTTTTTTCCTGTTCGGATCTCAAACAATTCAATATATCTAAACCTCTGCGCCCCCTGTTGCGTTTCAGGCTATCAGAGGAATCGGCAATATGCTGTAATTCATCAAGAACAAAATTAGGGACAATCAAATCTCCTTCAATAAAACCGGTTTTACACACATCATTAATGCGTCCGTCTATAATGACGCTGGTGTCTAAAATTTTGGGGCTGATGGATGGGGCTAGTAAAACTTTTTTTGCGTCTTTATCGGTTTTTTCAAGCTCTTTTGTTTTTTCCCGTATCGTTTTTTGTTGGTTCAGCGAAAGGTTAAACAGTTCATCCTTTTTGCCATAGCCAACTTTTAACCCCAAAAGACCAAAGAAGAAATATAAAACCATTGATATGTATGAACCTGCATAGGGAATTTCTTTTACAGCAGAGCTAATTAATCCGGCAATAATAAGGCCGGTTATAAGTCCGAGTGCCATTCCTATAATATCTTGTATGGGCATTACGGCAAACTTCCGCAAGAGTTTGTTAAAACTTTTTGCTATGCGTTCAAAAACGTTGTAAGTAATTCCTAAAACAAGAAGGCCAGTTAGTATTGCCACAGCAGCTGAAATATAACGGATGGAAGCTTTATCTTCATCCAAAACAAAGCTCATATCAACAAACTGCAAAGTATAGTTAATAAGTAAATAAATGCCCACACTAAAACAAACAGTAATTAGTAGTAATAAAACCTTTTTGAATATTTTCATCTTATCCACCTCCTTTCCATTTTAAATTAATAAAAACAAACCAGGCTGAAAAGAGGCTTAAAATTATTCATTATTTTTTTTATAAATCACCCCCAATTCAAAAGATCATGTCTTGTGCGCTCTACTTTTATTGAACTATATAATTATATAATAAATAGTAACATACTTAAATTGAAGAATACAATAAAATTCTACAATTCCTCATTATTCTAACAAATCTGATGCATTTTCAATCGGAAGGCTGAAAAATATTTTCTAACATAGTGTCAACCTCGGCGGTAGCAGCGTCTCTAACCAGAGCAAGTTCGCTTACCAAAATCTCTTTTGCCTGATCCAAAAGGCGTTTTTCACCGCTGGAAAGCCCCTTACCCACATCCCGCAAAGAAAGATTGCGAACCACTTCGGCCAACTCCAAAATATCGCCACTTTTAATTTTATCCATATTTAGGCGATATCTGTGGCTCCATTTGTCCGACATTTGGCTTTCCTGACCATGCAAAATCTCCATAACTTGCTCTGCTACCTTTTCTGAAACGATGCTGCGAATGTTGTTATTAGTAGAAGAATCACAAGGAATCATAACCCTCATAGAACTGCTGGGAATAAACATAACATAATATCTATGTTCTTCTCCCAGCACTTCTTTGGTTTCAATTGCTTCTATAATACCGGCGCCATGCACCGGATAAACTACTTTATCACCTATTTGAAACACGTTACACCTCCGAATTTTTTCTTATATCATTATAGCAAAAAAAACGGGTAACGTCAAATAAAATAAATATATTATCATACTCCTTGTCCGTTGTCAACATATTTTATATTAATGATTAGTTGACATCAGGAGGCATCTTTACTTATAATAAAAACAGAACATTGTGGGAGGTAAAAACAATGACCGAAGATTCTTTATGCCAAGAGTTGCAATGTGTAGCTGCCCGTTATTTACTGCGGCATCAAAGCATCTTAGACATTTTATCCAAATTACAGGAAACCGGCTCTCGCATCAACAGAGCCACGGTAAAAACTGTTACCAATTGTGGCTGCTTAAAAATCAATGCTAGTAAAAAAATTTTACCGGAAGATGCTACTCTGGAGGATTTTATAAACATTATGGATAGTGATATTGAAGGTGAGCTTTGTACTGACTGCCGGGAGATAATCGAACAGGAAATCGGTCAAAACCTTTTTTACTTGGCTGCTTTGTGCAACACTTTGGATATTGACCTGGATGTGGTAATGAAAAAGGAGCTTTTAACTGCCGAAACTCTACGTTTTTTTCAGTTTAAATAATTAGAGTTTGCCAGGCTAAATTATGTTAAAAACCAAAAGACTCCCTGCCTTTAGGCAAGGAGTCTTTTTTGTTATTTATCGTTTAGATTATCACAAATAGCTTTTCTAGCCAGGGCATCGCAAACATTGTTTTCTGCATTGTCGCTGTGGCCAACCACCTTGTGCCAGGCAATCTGATGTTTTTTGGCCAAACCCAACAGACTTTCCCACAGGTCTTTATTTTCCACTGGTTGCTTTTTGCTGTTTTTCCAGTTGTTTTTTTGCCAATTTCCCAGCCAACCCTGTTGCCAAGCGTTAATAAGATAAGCACTATCGCTGTAGAGATCTACCAGACAAGGTTCTTTTAAAAGAGAAAGACCGGCAATAGCTGCCGCAAGCTCCATCCTTTGGTTGGTCGTGTTTTTTTCATAGCCGCAAATTTCTTTGCGGTGAGGGCCGTAAATCAACACTACGCCAAAGCCACCGGGCCCGGGGTTACCAGAGCAGGCACCATCAGTATATATGGTTACATGTTTTTTGGCCATGTTTTTACCCCTTTTGTTGTTTTATTTTTATTTCTTCGCTATTATCCTATGCTTTCCTGCTTAATACTTACTGCAACAGGAAAAGTCTTTTACTGTTCTTATTTTAATGATATAATATCATTGTCTATACTGTTTTTATTTTAACAGGAAAGAGTGGTATGTAGATGACAGAAAAAAATGAAAATAATATGAGCCTTTCTGAAGCTGAAGCATCTGCTGCTATTGAGGCCGCCGAAAATGCGGCAGCCGAAGCGGCTGCCGCCAAAGAGGCAGCCGCTGCAGCTGAAGCTGAGGCCAGCAAAGCCGCTGCCGCAGCCGAAGCTGCCATTGCGGGCGGAGACCCTGAACAAGTTGCTGTTGCTCACGAAAAAGCCCAAAAAGCTTTAACAAAAGCAGAAAATGCGGCCTTGGCAGCCAACCTGGCTGCTGATGCCCAAGCTGCAGCTGAAGCCGCAGCTGAAGCTGCGAAAGAGCAGATTTATGTTTCCCAAGCAGCTGCTGAAGTGGCCAAACAGGCAAGTTTGGCTATGTCAGCTGCCGTTGCTGCCGAAGAAGAAGCAAAACAAGCCGCCGCTGCCGCCGAAATGGCGGCGAGCCGGGCCCAGGCTGATGCCGAGGCTAAGGCTGCGGCAGCGCGCACCCGTCTTTTGGCGGCCAAAAAGGCGGAGCTAGAGGCCAATTTGGATAACTTAGATAAAGAAGCAGAATCCGTTGACAAAGAGGCCGAAAAGCTTAACGAAATTGCTCTGGCTGCAGCCAGAGCAGCGGAAGAGGCAAAAAAAGAATTTGAAACGGCCGGTGGGCCAATGGCGCATATTTTTGAGCAGGAAAAAATAGCCCTGGCTGCTTTAGCTAAAACAGGAGCTGCTGAAGAAGAGGCACAAAAGCAGCATGATGCTGCCGAAAGCGAGGCTATAAATGCTCAGGTTCGGGCCAAAAATTTAAATGACCAAGCTGCCGAAGCCATCGAACTAGCCGAACAGGCCGAAGAAATTGCCAAAGAAAAGGCCGAGGCAGCCAGGCTCGTTGCTATTGCGGCCGAAAAAGCTTTGCAAAGAGCACAAGAGGCAAAAAAAATAGCCGAAGAGGCGACCGTGGGTATTGCAGCTGCTGATGCTGCTTCTTTGGCTGCCTTAGCCAAAACCGAAGAAACTCTGGCAATTTTAAATGCCGCCAAGGAAGAAGTGGCTTTGGCCCAAACGGGATTGCAAACAGCGCAAAACCAGGTCGGTGAAGTTAACCGAAATCTGTTTGATCTAAAACAGGCTTTTGCCGATGCCGAAACCAAGGCTGCTGCTGCTGCTGCCGAAGCGGCTGTTCTTGCTGCTGAGGCTGCTGCCAAAAAACAACTGGCAGAAGAAGCAAGAGCAGAACTTTCCGATGTGATAGATAAAATGGAAGATTTAACTAAAAAAGAAGAAGAGCTTACAGCTTTGGTAAGCAAAGTTGGCAAAATTAATGAAACTGCTGCAGCTGCAACAGCCTCTATGGCAGTAGCCATGGAAGCACCAAAGGGCGGCCATGGCAAAAGAAAGCTATCTGCTGTAAAAGAAGAAGCCGCTGCCAAAAAGAAAAAGCAGCCTGTCATCGTTGGTTATCTTATTTGCATAGTTATTGCAGTTATTCTTGCTTTTGTTTTAAGAACTTTCTTTTTTCAAATTACCCATGTAGTGGGAGATTCTATGACCCCGACCTTGCTTACTGATGATGCCATCTTCACCAGCAAAATTACTTATCAGCTTACAGAACCCCAACGGGGCGATATCGCCGTAATTGTGGCACCCGACCGCTCAGACGACAGCTATTATATAAAAAGGATCATTGCTGTATCCGGTGATGCTATAAAGATAGTAGATGGCAAGCTATATATCAACGATATTTTACAGGAAGAAAATTATGTTTATGGACAGGCCACTTACGGAGATATTAACACCGTGGTGCCGGAGAATAGCGTTTTTGTAATGGGTGATAACCGAACCGAAAGCCATGATAGCCGGGATTCAAGTGTTTCCTTCATCAGTTTGGATAATGTGGTGGGCAAAGCCCTTTGGCGGATTTATCCGTTTGATAGGTGGGGCAGTATTTACGATATCGCAGAATAATATGTTTGTGAAAAACTCATACTAAAACCACTTTAAATTTAAAAGGGTGAGTTTATCATGGTATCAGAAAATCAAAAGGCCAACCGCCTCATCAACGAAACATCTCCGTATCTTTTGCAGCACGCCCAAAACCCGGTTTCTTGGTGGCCCTGGTGCAAGGAGGCTTTTGCCGCTGCCAAAGAAAACGACCTGCCCATCTTTTTATCCATTGGTTATTCCACCTGCCACTGGTGTCATGTGATGGAACAGGAATCTTTTGAAGATGCTCAGGTGGCAGATTTTTTAAACAAACATTTTATATCAATTAAAGTTGATAGAGAAGAAAGGCCCGATATTGATAATATTTACATGGCTGCTTGTCAGGCCTTCACCGGAAGAGGTGGTTGGCCGCTTAGCGTGTTCATTACGCCAGAAAAGCAGCCTTTTTTTGCTGGTTCTTATTTCCCCAAAAATTCCAGCCAAGGAATGATAGGTTTTTTGGATTTGTTAAGCCGCATTGCCGAGCTTTGGCAAAAAGACAGGGCTAGCCTTGTTGAAACTGGCCAAAAAGCCATAGCGGTTTTGCAAAAAGAAGCTACAGCTCAAAAAAAAGAACCTGATTTTCGGGGGCTTAAGGTTGCTTTTGACCAATTTGTGGGGACTTTTGACGATTATTTTGGCGGTTTTGGCCAGGCCCCCAAATTCCCCAGTCCGCACAATTTGTTGTTTTTGCTGCGTTATCATCATGCCACGGGAGATGCAAAAGCCTTGCAAATGGTGCAAAAAACCTTGGTGTGTATGGCAAGGGGAGGTATTTTTGACCAGGTTGGTTTTGGCTTTGCCCGTTATTCCACCGATCCAATGTGGTTTGCCCCGCATTTTGAAAAAATGCTTTACGATAACGCTTTGCTGGCTATGGTTTATGCTGAGGCTTGGCAAATAACCAAAGACCCCTTTTTTAAACAAATTGCCGATGAAACTTTGCTTTTTGTAGAACGGGAAATGACAGGCCCGGAAGGCGGTTTTTTTTCTGCTCAAGATGCTGACTCAGAAGGGGAAGAGGGCAAGTTTTATCTTTGGAGTACGTCTGAGGTCACTGAGGTTTTAGATAAAGAAGAAGCAGCTTTTTTTGCTAAAAATTTTGATATTACTCCAGAAGGGAATTTTAATGGTTCTTGTATTCCCAACCTTGTTGGCAACCCCGACTTTAAAAAGGATGAAAAGACTCTGGCTATTTTAAACAAACTATATCTGTACCGGCAAAAAAGGCCGCGGCCATTTTTAGATGACAAGATCCTTTTGGGCTGGAGTTCCTTAATGATCACTGCGTTTTCGGTCTGCGGCCGCATTTTTAAAAATGAACTTTATGTAAAACAAGCCCAAGTGGCGGCAGATTTTATTTTTACCAAAATGCAGGCCCAAAATGGCCGGTTTTTTGCCACTTATAGGGCCGGTCAGGCCAAACTTCTTGCTTATGCCCAGGATTATGTCTTTTTAATGTGGGGGTTTTTGGAGCTGTATGCTGCCACTTTTGAAGCCGATTATTTAAAAAAAGCCTTAGCAATCGAGCAAATTTTGCAGGAAGATTTTTGGGACGAAAAAAATGGTGGTTTGTTTATATCCGATAAAAACAAATCTGACCTGCCTCTTTTAACCAAAGAAATTTATGATGGGGCTTTACCATCCGCCAATGCCGTATATATGACCTGCCTAATTCGTCTTTCTCACTTGGTCGCAGATGTCAAGCTTGAGGCTAGAGCCAAGTCTATTTTGGCTTGTTTTGCGGCAGAAATTGAAGCCATACCTGCTGCTCACGCCATGAGCCTTGTTGCTCTTTTGTATTTACAAAATTCCGGGCAGGATATTGTGATAACCAGCCAAAAAAAAGCTTCGGCACAGCCAATGATCGATATCATCAACAGTCGGTTTGCCCCATTTTCTACCTTGCTTTTAAAAACAGAGGAAAACGATCTGGCGGGTCTTGTCCCTCATGCCAACAACATGAAGCTGGAAGCTGGTAAGACCGCAGCTTATATTTGCCAGGGACAGCTTTGTCAGCAGCCCATCTTTAGTTTGGAGGATTTGCAAAATGCTTTATAATTTGAGCTTTGCGGCACTTAACCATTTAAAAGAAATAACCGAGGTGGAAATTTTACCTCTTTCTCCTTTACAGCAGCCAACAGCCGAAGCTTCTTTGTTGGGTTTTTCTCAAACCGCCGGTACAAATACTCAAGCTGCCCAAAAAGAGTTGGAAAGCCAAGGGCTGGTCCTGGCAAATGCTCCTACCGCAGATGGATTTGCCTTGGCTCGTGTTGTTTTTGCCCCGCAAAAAGTTATCAGCACCCTGGCCTTTCACCAAGCCAATTTGGGGCCCACAAACTACCTTTTTTTAGAAAATTGGGCCGTTGTATTGTTAAATCAATCTACTAAGGATTTGAGCATTTTTTGGCCGGTGAACGGTGAAAACATTGCCAACTTGGCGGCAAAAAATCTACTGCCTGCTGTTCTGCCACCCTATCAACCTTTTGAACTGAAATTAACAAGCAGCGAACTTTTGGTTTTTGAGCTCTCTCAACCGCCGCAAAATTATCCTAGCCAAAACCAGCATTACTTTAATCCTCAGAGCATTTTGCAGCCAAATAATTTAGCCAGGTTAGCAGCTGTAACCCAACTGGATATAGGGGATAAGGGTTGGCTCAAGGTCTTCCCGGAATTACAAAACCCCAAAATAATTCAAGCCTGCTTCGATAGTTTACAGGAAAAGGGTGTTTTTAATTTAATTGATGAAAATATGTATATTCATTCATTTTTGTCTGAAACCTGGCTTTTGGATGCAGGGGTATTGGATGTTATCATCATAGAGGTTTTGCCAAAAAATGAAAAACATCTTTACAAATTGCGAGCGGCCGGTTTAGTAAAACAATGGGGAGCTTATCGCAATACCATTTATCAAAGTGTTCCCAACATAGATACTGCCATTTTTATTTAAGCATTTTTACAAAAAACCACCCCTAAAAAGGGTGGTTTTTTGTTTGGGATAAAATGGGGACGATCCTGGGACTTTTTTCTTCTTATTTTGGTTTATACTTGAGCCGAAAAAGCAAAAGAAAGCAAGAAAGGAGCAAAAAAGTGGGAATCGGCACAAGAATTAAAAACGCAATCAAAAGCATAAACGAAAAAGCCAATGCCCAGGCTAACTGGGGCGGCGACCCCTACTCGGGGGCGACATCTAGCTATGAAAAACAAGTAACGAGCACAAGCACAAAAACAAATAAAGATTCAAACCTAATTGCTGAAATTAAAAAGGAAATCAAAAAAGCAAGCAGCAGTTCAGAGAGCAGCAAAAAAACAACGGCCCCGGTTCTTTATGGCGGCGATGTTTACAGCACTTCGGCGGCGGTAGATAAAGTGAACCAACCCACAAAAACAGCGGCAGAAAGGAAAGCGGATAGATTAGCCAGGCAAACGAACCAGGTGCAAAAGGTGCTGGAGGGCGGTCTTTCTGGTGGCGATGTTTATAGCAGCGGGGCAGTTAGGGGATACGATGCGGGAAGTGTGAAGATAGAAAGCGAGCCGGTCAGCCTAAGCCCCGTAAAAGAGGAAGAAAACGCAACAAGAAAGCCGGGAGAGGTTTTTTTAGCCGATGCCCGGGTGAAGGATTTGGGTAAAGAGGTGGCGAGCCTGGGCGGGAGCCAAAAATTGCAGCAAGAAGCGATGACAATTTTTGCCAAGCAAATGGCCAAAATTAACGAAATATATGACCCATACCTAAACCAGGGAATGGATAAAGAATTGGTAGCAAGCAAACAAGATGACCTACAGGCAGCAAAGCTGATGATTTTGGAAAACGCAGGGAAGAAGGTAAACAGCGGGAAAGAGGAGAAGCTGGAAAAATGGCCGGGCAAATGCTGCAGGCCGGCCTAAAGGCGAGCCTAAAGGCGACAGGGATGTCGAATAATCTTGCTAAAGAGGCGGGCTTGGTAGCAGGAGAAGCTAAAGAAAGTGCAGAATCAGAGGAGGAATATGGCAACATCTCCAACAACCTGTATCTGCAAAAAGATGGCAGCCTGCTTTATGTTAAGCCGGATGGGGATATAGATGAGATAAGGAAGAATAATGCCAGGTACAACCTATACTACGGTTACTGGTTGGAGCGGGGGAAAGCTGAGAAGAGAGAAGAGCTTTCGGACGAAGAGTTTGTTGCCGGGCTGGGGATAACCCCCCTCACAGAAGAGGAGAAGAGCCTGGTTGAGGATGTGCATGAGGTTTTATCCGGTGCGGGATATGTATTTGATGCGGCGGATTTGCTGGATGCTCTGGTGTATGTTTTTGAGGGAGATTTTAAGAATGCGGCTTTATCTTCTTTGGCTGC
>DIFF01000001.1 GCA_002419005.1 Peptococcaceae bacterium UBA5755
TTATTAGGCAACATGGGCGTTTGTAGCTCAGGAGGATAGAGCAACGGTTTCCTAAACCGTGGGTCGTGGGTTCGAGTCCCTTCAAGCGCACCAAGCAAAAAGCCTGCTAAAGTATCAAATTTAACTACTTCAGCAGGCTTATTTTTTGTCTTTTTATCCCTTTTTTACCCCTTTTGTCGGTCTTGAAACAGACACTTGACAGACACTTTTTGGGTTTTTATTGTGGAAAATTTTTAATTTTTTCTTTCGCTGCATCTAACATTTTTGGGGTAACATGGGTGTAAATTTGAGCTGTCATTGATATATCAGAATGACCTAAAAGATATTGGGCGGTTTTAATATCAATTCCGTTTTCTGCAAGATTAGTAGCGTAGGTGTGGCGCAAATAATATGGTGTTAAATCTTGTCCAACAATGGGACTGTGAACAATGACTTCATTTCTGTAAGTCTTTGCTCCGCCTTCAATGTCCATAAGTCGGTGAAATGAGTGCCAAGCTTTGGTTAGCCTTTTTTCTGATATTGGAGCAGTACCACCAAAAACAAAGCCAACATTTCGTATCTGCTGTGTGGCAATTATTTTTTGCAACCAGTCTGGCGTTGGAATAATGCGGATTCCAGCTTTACTTTTTGGCACGCCTATTTCTTTAGTATCTTTTTTTATCGCTGATTTAACGTGGATACAATCACTTTGAATTTCGTTCCATGTTAAAGCTCTAACCTCACCAGGCCGCAACCCGCAGCCTAGCATTATTGCATAAAAAAAGCCAAAATTGTGTTTAGGCACAACCTTAAAAAATATTTGTCTTTCGGCAGGAGTTAGTGCTCTACGTTGGCCTTTTGTACCGCGAGGTTTTTCAATGCCTTTAATTACATTTCTTTGAATAAGTCCATTAATTTCTGCCTTATCAAAGCAATCTTTAATGGCTGTATAAGCCTTGTTGATGTTTGATTGGCTTTTATCTGAACGCTTGTTTAAGCATTTTTGCAGATGTGATGTTTTTATTTCTTCTATTTTCATGTTGCCAATTTCACTAACAAAAACATTTTGCATAATGCTTTTTGTCATTTTGTAGGTGTGTGCCCCTTGTTTTGGTTTTTTGTACACCTCTAGCCATTCATCAACCCATTTATTAAATAGGGTTTTGGAGTTTAAAATCAACAAACCTTTTTCGTGTTCAATTTTAGCTCTTAACATTTTTTCTGTAGCTTCTTTTTCAGTTTTGCCCCTAAAGCGTAGTTGTTTTTTTGTGCCGTCTGGTAAATTTATTGATAAAAATTTACTGAAATATTTTTCCATCTTTTCACCCCCTTGGTATTAATTAGCCCCTCTTGCGTTGTGTAGGAGGGGCTTTTTATTTTTTTTACTTAACTTTGCTTTTCAGGTTTAAACTCTTTAAGATACACAATATAACAAATAAGTGAAGTAATAATAACGCCAAGAAAAACACTATCCAAGGTTGACATTTCCCAATTAAGTTTTGAAATTATTGCAAAAATACCAATAGTACCATAATATAAACCAGCCCCAAAGCCATATGCCAAATTGTCAGGCAAAATGCCCAACAATATTAAACAAGCAGAAACGACAGGAGCACCCCCGAAAAGGATAAAAACGGTTTTACATATATCCCAAAAACCCTCTCTTAAGACTATAAACATAATTCCAGAAAATAACAATGTAACAAATATTGATCCAATTAAAAAAACAATACTTGCCCAAATTTGTTTGATGATAATAAAAAATTAAAAATCTTTTTCATAAATTATTTTACCCCCTAAAACTTCGCCCTTAACTCAACAACTCTCCCTAAAATAGTAATAGGAAGCTTTTCAACATCTTCGACAGTAAAGAATCTTGGTTCGTAATTCGGATTGGTACTAACAAGGCATATTCCTGTTTCTTGTTTAATAACTTTTTTAACGGTAGCATCTTGACCATTTATTAATACAACGGCAACCTTCCCACTGTCAACATCTGGCTGTTTGCGAACGATAACCACATCACCTTTAGTCATTCTAGGCTCCATGCTATCCCCGTCAATTTGCAAGGCAAAGTGTTCCCCTTGTCTGGCCATTTCAGGAGTAATTTCTTCATAGTCAATTATATCTTCTACGGCTTCAATAGAAACGCCAGCTGCAACACGACCGAGGACGGAAATCCATACGCCGCCCGTAGAGACTGGCTTTTTAATATCACTAATATTGGTTTCTTCCCAGCCCATAAGATAAGCGGGGGAAACATTTAACGCTTTAGCAATGGGGACAACTTTATCAATTCCCATATTTGCTATATTGGCATTTTCGTATCGATAAACCGTTGCAGGTGACACGCCCATTTTGGCGGCAACTTCTTCTGCAGACAAGCCTAGTTGCTTTCTTCTTTGTTTTATACGTTCGTAAATTTCCATTTTAATATCCTTCCTTTTTATAATTATATACATCATAAATTAAAACTGGCAAAAATGCAAGATTTTTTAAAAAATATTTGCGAAAATGCGAAAAAGGTGTTGATAGCTAGCATAAATGCGAGTATTATATAAATATAAAGTGTTTAAAAACGAGAGAGGGGGGAACGCCAAAATATGAAAACAGAAAAATTTAAAAAGGTACTATCTGATAAAAACATAACTATAAAAGAAGTAGCAGCAATAATAGGGGTTGATGATAGCACTTTTTATCGCAAAATGCAGTGTAAGGGCAAAAAATTTACAATTGAACAAGTAACTAAACTTGTTAAAAAGTTAGAATTAAGTATTAGCGAGGCAAACGATATTTTTTTAATGATTGACTCGCATATCCGCTAGAATTATAAACCAAACAAACTTTAAACAAGGAAGGACTGACAATGTTTAAAACCATCAGAGAAAAACATCCAAAATTATATGAAGTTATCCAGCGGGAGGACAAGCTAACTAAGAGAGGAGGAAATCCAATGGCAAGCAAGGCAAGAATTAATCCAATGGCAGAAGATTTAAGAAAAGCGTACGGAGCCTTAATATCCGTATCGGACATAAAAAAATATCTAGGGTGCGGTAAAAACTATGCTGCTGCGGTTGTAAATGACCTTATACCAATTGGTAGCAATACAGGCAAAAGATATTTTTATCAGGAGGTAGCGGAAGCTGTTTTTGATGGACAAGGCGTAGGAGCCAGCCAAATAAACGAGTAGGAGGCAATGAAAATGGCCAATATCATTAACGACCTAACTGAACGTGTTGAAATATTAGAAGAATTTTGTAAGGGTGAAATCAAATACAAAAAGGGCGAAATTAAATACAAAAAAATAATATTAGCCCTTATATCAACAAGCCTTATTTTAGAATTATACCGATTATGGCAATGACAATAAAAGGAGGACAAGCTAACCAAGAAAGGAGGGTTTAAAAATGAAACAAAAACTTTGGAATGTGTTTGTTGGGGTTTGCATGGGTTTACCTTTTCTAATGGCCTTATTAATGGGACAAGCCAGGGGAAACATGGTTTTAGGAGGTGAGTTTGCATTATTTCTATTGCCCCTACTAGTTAAATGTTTTAAAGATGCTTCCAGATGGTTTAAAGAATGTTGGGAGGAAGGTGGTATATGAGAGTAGGAGTCTTAAAAATCACAAATAGAGCAAAACAACAGAGTAAATACAGTGGACAAAAAAAGACCGCCTGGGTATGCAGCCTGGGCGGTCAAAGGAAGTAAATATATGAAACCACAACACAATTATTATACCACAAAAGAAAGGGAACTTCAAGAAAAATGATTGCAACCAGAAAGAAAGAGATTAACGGTCATACAGTACAAGAATACTACGAAACGGGTAAATACCTGGTAACAATAGATGGGAGACCGACAATGCTAAACTTTGAGGAGGCAGAAAGGGAGTGCGGGCTTAATAAATACAACTAAAAAAAAGCTTTATAAAACGCTTATGGTTTTGGCCTTCTTGATTGGGTTTTTGCTGGGTGGAATAGTAATGAATTTTGCAATAAACATAACAAAAGATTCTGCTATGGAGCCTGCAAACACTGCTCACATAGAGCCAGTAGAGCCGAAAAAAACCTATTTAGACATACCTTTATCTTATGAGCTTCAAGACTAACTACTTAACATTCTTGCAGGACACATTCGCTCAATACAACGTCGGCCAAATTATAAGCTGTGGTGATCTGATTGACAACCACGCCATAAGCAGACACCAAACGGAAACCTGTGCGAAGAGTGCGTATGATGAGCTGGATGCTAGCATTACCCGGCTTAAAACATATGTTAAGGCCTTTCCTAAGGTTAGGATTTGCCAGGGTAACCATGATAACATACCAGAAAGACAAGCCGCCACTCTAGGAATTGGCAAGCGTTTTTTAAAGTCTTTTAATGACTTATTAGAACTGCCGGATAGTTGGCAGATAGAAGAAGAATTTATTATAGATAATGTGCTTTACAGACATGGCATCAATTGCTCTGGCAAGGATGGAGCTTTAAATGCAGCCATTCAAGAACGGATTAGCCTTGTTATGGGGCATAGCCATTCGTTTGGCGGGTGCAAATATTCAGCTAACAAGCGGGATATTATTTTTGGTTTAAATGTTGGCTGTGGAATAGATATTGATGCTTATGCTTTTGCTTATGGCAAGCACGCAAAGTACAGGCCGACCTTAGGCTGTGGGATTGTGTTTGATAGGGCTAATGCAATATTTGTTCCTATGGGTGAAAGGTATTTTAGAGATTAAATTTTAGGATAAGGGTTAAATATATCACATCTACCAGAAATGGGCAGCAGGGGCGGGGGCTGGGTGATATAAAAAAAGATTATTTTTTAAGGAGGTAGCCGAAAATGACCGAAGTTGCCAACAACAAAGTTACAACTAAAAAAATAGGTGGAAGAAGTGGCAAAGGATTTATGCCGGGACAAAGTGGCAACCCTACTGGCAGGCCTAAAATGCCTGAAGAAGTAAAAGCCATGTTTAAAGCTGCTGCTCCGGATGCCGTACAAAATCTAATTGCTACCATGAATGATGAAAAAACTGCTCCGGCGTTAAAGATAGAATGCATTAAAATAGTTTTAGATAGGGCGCTAGGCAAGCCTTTACAAGCCGTAGACCTTGATAGTAATTCTATCATAGAAATCAAACTTTCCAATGAACTAACAACCTACGGTAGTTAAGACTTTATTTAAAGCGATTTCAGGGGTGTACAAGACGTTTTAAATCTGTTATAATAGATTTAAGGACGAGCCTAAATCTTCTCTACGGGGCTAAAAACAGGCTTAAAATAAGTCTAATACCGATAACCTAGATTATGTAAAGTTAGCAGTAAAAACAAAAGGGCTGATATATGATTATATCGCCCTTTTTTACTGCCCTTTTAGGTTTACATAATGTCTTTTTGAGGGCGATTATACATTAATCTTGCATAAAACCGGGGTGTTTATGCAATTTTTGAAGGTGGTAAAGTGATTGAAATAACCATTCAAAGTCCATATAAAAAACAGCAAGAATTCTTTCTGGCTGATAGTAAATATATTGCCTTTGGCGGGGCAAGGGGCGGGGGAAAAAGTCACGCTGCAAGAATTAAGGCTGTATTACTGGCTTTAAATAATCCCGGCATACAGATATTGCTGCTTAGGCGTACTCTTGCCGAGCTAAGAGAAAACCACACCATTCCATTATAAAAGATGCTTAAAGGGATTGCTACATATAGAGAGCAGGGCAAAGAGTTTGTTTTCCCTAACGGAAGTAGGATTGTGTTAGGCTATTGTGATAATGAAAAAGATGTCTTGCAATATCAAGGGCAGAGTTATGAAGTAATATTTCTCGAAGAGGCCACAATGTTTACCGAGTTCCAATTTCAAGCCTTAACAGAAAGTAACCGCTTAAGCGGGAACTGTAAGACCTTTACTACCCCAAGAATGTATTTTACCTGTAACCCTGGCGGCGTAGGTCACGAATGGTTCAAGAGGTTGTTTGTTGATAGGCTATACAGGAACAACGAAAGACCAGAAGATTACACCTTCATTCAGGCGAATGTTTATGATAATGAGTATTTGATGGAGAATGACCCTGGCTATGTAAAGACCCTGGAAAACCTACCAGAAGATAGAAGAAAAGCCATGTTATACGGTGATTGGAATGTCTTTGAAGGTCAATATTTCGGAGAGTTTAATCCAACCATCCATACAATAGACCCTTTCCCTATACCGGAGCATTGGCGAAAATATAGGGCAGTAGACTATGGCCTGGATATGTTGGCCTGCTTGTTTGTTGCAGTAGATACAAATAACAGATCGTATGTTTATAAAGAGATATACCAAAGTGGGCTGATAGTAAGCGAAGCTGCTACAACCATTCTAAGTAACACTACTGACAAGATAACCTGTACTTTTGCCCCTCCTGACCTGTGGAACAGAAACAGAGATACGGGCAATAGTACAGCTGAAATATTCGCTGCTGCTGGTTTGCCCCTTGTTAAGGTTAGCAATAACAGGGTGCAGGGCTGGCTGGCCTTGTTGGGGCTATTGGTGGCGGTTTGTTTGGCGGTGGTATTGGTGGTATAAATGCAATAAGCAACTACAACACAGGAGAAACTACTAATACTGTTTCTGATCCTTTACAGCAAGTGCAAGAAGCAGAAAGTAAACAAAATAAAGTGGTAGGCTTACCCGAGTTAATAAAAAACAAGATTAGCACTCTACAAAACATGAGTCCCGTTACTGAGTTGACAGGAAATGAATTTGCCAAAAGTGAGAAAAAAATAACAGAACAAGTTGGGGACTTCTTCCTTTCTTTGGGCAATAAAGTTTTTCGCAAAGACATTGGTGAAGTTATTATTAACGAGAGGAGTATTAAAAGTGATATTGCACATGGTATAGGACGAAGAAAAGCTGTAACCTTTGCTGCTGTTCCCGATGTAATTAAAAGTGGCCAACAAATTAGCTATGAAGAAAATTGGAAAGGCAGAAACTATGACAGTTATGTTTTTGCTGCCCCTGTTAAAGTTGGTAACCAAACTAATTATGTTGCAACGGTTGTATTAAAGGAAAAACCAAATAATCGTTTTTATTTGCATGAGGTTGTTAATGAAAACGGAAATGTTATTTATCAAAGCAAAAAAAGTACACCTGATGTGTTCAAGACCGGAGTTACCGTTCAAGACGGAGTCACCGGCACACCAGATGTACTATTTGACCCCATTATAACATCTACTGTTGATGAAGTCAATAATAATATACCCACTCCGGGCGAAAATATGTCTGGACAAGCTGAAGATATTGCAGATAAATCTCTGCCAGGGTTTGTAAAAAACGACCTGTTAGACCAGAATATTTTGGCTAGTGAAACTCCTGAAACAAAGGACGCTGTGGCAAATGTTCTAACTGTTGATGATGTTGTAAAAAGAGATAAAAACATAAAAGAAGTTTTATCTTCGGCTAATGATAGTTTTAGACGTAGGCTCATTGATAGTAGTTACACGATAAATCAATTTGCTAAATCTACGTATTAGGCATTTTACCTTCGGTCATTAATAACCTTGTATATGATGATAATGACGAATACGCCATAATAGATGACCGTACAAAATATTTTGCTTTTGAAAGCTCGGGTACCATTTTGGCACAAAAAGTATAATTAAATATATCTCTCAATAACTTTATAATCGATCAGTGATTATAGGGAAAACGGCTGGATGCAGCGCAAGGCCGGTAAGATAGAGATAAACCGTTATTTTATCAACTGTTTCGCAATTTAATACTAATAATTATTATAAATATAAGTATACAAATTGTTATTATTAATGTATAATATATTTATACGAAAGAAAAAACTAAGTGTAATGAAAATATGTTTGTAAACTAACATGTTCATCATGGAGACGCGCAAAATATTGGTTGCCATAATTGTTTATTTTTAATTTATCAGAAAATAAAATTTATGAGTGGAATATCATCAGTGATGGTTATATTTGCTTAAAATAAATAGCTAAAAAACCCTATACTCAAAATAACATAATTTGTAAGGGGATGGGAAAATATATATTACCTATATAATTATTGCGTTTGTTATCCTGGTATTTTTTGCCGGTATCAAAATAGTCCGGCCAACCAGCCGTGACCTTATTGAAACAATTGGCAACTATACTAAATACGCACAACCCGGATTTCACTGGATTATTCCCGGAATATAAAAACTATATTTGGTGAAAATTATAGAACAGATGTTTAATGCCGAACCGCAGGTGATCATTACCAATGATAATCTGAACGCAACTGTTGACGCACAGGTTTACTTCAAAACCAAAGCGGATGAGAAAAGTGTAAAAAGTTCCGTATATAATGTGAATAATTATAGATACCAGATCGTGAACCTTGCCCGGACTACACTCCGAATATCATTGGAACTTTGACCTTAAAATCTGCAAACAGTGAAAGAAGTAGAATTAATACCGATTTACTGCTAACCTTGAAGGAAGAGACGAGCAAATGGGGTATCGATATTGTGAGGATGAAACTAAGAGAAATTGATCCGCCGGAGGATGTTCAGGACACGATGAATAAGAATGTAGAATACGGCAGATATTGGGGGCTACGGATATATTCCGCCAGATATGAGTGACTGTGCTCTGTGCTTTGTCCACGTTACCTAGATAACATTATTGTGAATATAGCTATATAGCCGCAGAAAAAGCGGTAAGGAGGAAACCATGAAAGTTTTGCTTGTATATCCTAAAACACCTGTCACCTACTGGGGTTTCCAGTATGCCCTGCCTTTTATATCTAAAAAAGCTGTTTTCCCGCCTCTGGGATTGCTGACAGTCGCAGCAATTCTGCCACAGCAGTATGAAAAAAAACTTATTGATATGAATGTTGATATGCTAAAGGATAAGGATATCTTATGGGCCGACTATGTTTTTATCAGCGCTATGGTTGTCCAGAAGAATTCCGTCAGGAATGTGATTGACCGTTGCAAAAAACTGGGTGTAAAAACGGTTGCAGGCGGTCCCTTGTTTACAGCGGAATATGAATTATTTGATGATATCGACTACCTTGTTTTAAATGAGGGCGAAATCACGATCCCTGCTTTTTTAGATGACCTGGAGCATGGCAATGCCAAGCATTTATATGCTTCAAAGGAATGGTCTGATCTGAGTACAACGCCTGTTCCGCAATGGAATCTCATTAATGTAAAAAAGTATGCGTCCTTGAATATTCAGTATTCCCGGGGGTGTCCTTTTAATTGCGAGTTTTGCAATATTACGTCGCTTTTCGGCAAGCTACCTCGCACAAAGGATTCCGGCCAGCTTCTTCAAGAGATGGACGCTATTTATGAATCTGGCTGGCGTGGTGTGGTGTTTTTTGTTGATGATAATTTTATCGGCAACAAGGCAAAATTAACAGACAACATTCTACCTGCTGTTATCGACTGGATGGGAAGACACGATCATCCCTTCCAATTTATAACTGAAGCATCCATTAACCTTGCCGATGATGAAATTTTGATGACAATGATGGTAAAAGCGGGCTTTAATTCTGTCTTTGTGGGCATCGAAACTCCCGACGAAAACAGCCTTAGCGAATGTAGAAAAACCCAGAATATAAACCGGGATCTGATTTCCTGCATAAAAAAAATCCAGCAGTTCGGGCTGGAAGTTCAGGGTGGTTTTATTGTCGGATTCGATAGCGATAATCCATCCATATTTAACCGGATGGTCAAATTTATACAGGACAGCGGCATAACCACTGCGATGGTCGGCCTTTTGAATGCTCCGAAAGGCACAAAGCTGCACCAGCGTCTTTTGGCTGAAGGTAGAATTACGGATGAATTTTCTGGCGACAATACCAACTTCACCATGAATTTTACTCCCAAAATGGACAAGAACCAGCTCGTGAAAGGTTATCAAAATATCGTTGCCACTATTTATTCACCAAAATATTATTATGAACGGGTCCAGACTTTTTTAAAAGAGTTTGACGCTGACAAATTAGAGCAAGCCAGGTTTAATTTAATCAATGTCCTGGCTTTTTTAAAGTCCGTTGTTCGGTTAGGAATATTTGGAAAGGAACGCTATTATTACTGGAAACTGCTTGCTTGGTCGTTATTCAAAAGTCCAAAGCTGTTCCCGGCGGCAGTCAGGTTTTCGATCTATGGTTTTCATTTCAGAAAGGTTTATGAAAATGTTTCGTTGATGTGACCTGTATCAGATAAGCAGCTTGCCGATGGTGGCGGCTCAGGCGGCCGAAGGATTGCAAACTATTAAGAATGTTATCCCAAGAAGAAATCTATTATCGAGAAGATTTCTTAAACTTGAGAAAGGGATAAAATGAGTTTAAGCATGTTGTTTAGTCATAATACTCTTGTCTGGGTGGTCCTGCCCATACTAATTTTTATTGGCGGGTTAGCATACGTAAGCATTGGAACATTACGAATCATTTTTGTTGCCAGGGGGCAGAGGTTCTTATCACCGCTTTTGGGGTTCTTTGAAGTCTCTATATGGTTGATAGCGATTAGTCAGATCATGACAAATGTAAGCAATGTTGGGGCCTATCTGGCTTATGCCTTAGGATTTGCCGTAGGGAACTATGTGGGTATTATTATAGAAGAAAAGATGGCGATTGGAGATTTGGTGGTTAGAGTCATTCTTAATAAGAATGACGAAGTATTAAAGAATGGATTAGCCGCTGCCGGTTTTGGGGTCACTTCCGTGGATGCCGAGGGGATTCATGGTCGGGTCAAGTTGATTCTTACGGTTGTCAGACGTAAGGACCTGGAAAAAGTCATCAGTATTAT
This sequence comes from Peptococcaceae bacterium UBA5755, assembly GCA_002419005.1. Taxonomy (GTDB): domain Bacteria; phylum Bacillota; class Dehalobacteriia; order UBA4068; family UBA5755; genus UBA5755. The sequence continues at coordinate 10,768 of DIFF01000001.1, forward strand.
TAATGAATCCCATTCTAGCGCGTTCTATTCCCTGGAAGATGCGCGCAGTGTGGTTGAGGGCGTTTTCCCCAAACAAAATCTACATAAAATATCGAAGCAAAAAATAAAAACGCTCCATTAGACGTGCGAATTGTCTCAAAAGACCATGTGCTAAACCGATAGATCTGCTAGCCATAATTGAATAATAATATCCAGAAATCAAGAAATAGATGTACTGAAAATTATTGGAATAATTGTTTTGACAAATCTTTAATATTCTGGTACGATACATTAAAAATAGAGAAAATGGTTAGGGGTATTTCATATGATTATATCAACAAAAGCAATTGTCTCAAACTCAGAAATGATCAAGAATTATAAAGATTGCAGGGAAAAGGCAGAAAGATTAGGTAAGATATTCGTTTTGAAAAACAACCAACCGGATGCAGTATTGTTTTCAATTACTGAATATGAGAGGCTTTCAGTTTTCATCGAATATATGGAAAGCCTTGACGAAAAAGATATAATAGAAGTTTTTGCGTCCTTACCAAAGGAAGGAAATCGAAAAATTTACTCTTTTGACCATTTAAGAGATGATATTAAATAAATCATAGCAATAGATATTATCGGGTAGTTTGCATTAAAGTTAATGATAAGACCTTTAAGGTGGAACGCTTATTTTAGCGTTACCACCTTTTTTTATAAACCGGCGTGAAAAAGAGCTGGAAGGTGACTGATATTAAGCTAGAGTGAAAGGTTGTAAAGATTAAGGATAGTAAGTCATTGGATAACTTCTTGGGTGCAACGACTAACATGATAAGAAAATAATTACAAAAATTATTATAAAAATTTATTGATAAATTATTGTAATAATGATATAATATAATTACTTAAAAGAAAAGCATAAGGGCGTATTAAAATGAATATTTCAACAAAAGCAATCGGTTCAAGCTTTGAAATGATCAAGAATTATAAAGATTGCAGGGAAAAGGCAAAGAGTTTAGGTAAGATGTTCATTGCAATCAATAAGGAGGTTTTTAGCGTGATTTTGAGAGATTTACTAGACTTGGCAAGCAAGAAGAAAAGAAATAAATAAATATACTTCCATCTTTCGGTTTGGAATACTCATAATTTGAGAAAGGGATTACGCAAAATATGCAACATTTCGAAACAAGACTGAAAAGCCACGATAATACTTATAAAGATTTATTTGTCCGTCATCAAAATAATCCGGTTTTATCGGCTAAAGACTGGCCGTATCCGGTCAATACGGTATTTAACCCCGGCGTGACATTCTTTCAAAACAAGGTGCTGTTGCTTGCCAGGGTGGAAGACCGAAGGGGTTTTTCCCATCTTACAAAAGCTGTCAGTGAAAACGGGGTTGTCAACTGGATGATTGATACGCAACCAACGTTTGAGGCGGATCCGCAGAATTACCCGGAAGAGACCTGGGGTGTCGAGGATCCGCGAATTACATGGCTGGAGGAGTTGGGAAAATGGGCCATAGCCTATACGGCATTTTCAAGTTCCGGACCCATGGTTTCTTTGGCGCTGACTGAAAACTTCAAGGAATTTGAGAGAATGGGAGCCATCTTGCCTCCGGAAGACAAAGATGCCGCTTTATTCTCCCAAAAAATAGGCGGCAAGTGGATACTGATTCACAGGCCGATGGCTGCGAGTATAAAACCTGGTACGCATATCTGGGCATCAAGCTCGGTTGATCTCAAAAACTGGAGCGATCCCCGAATACTTATTTCTGCCCGCACAGGTGCCTGGTGGGATGCCCACAAAGTGGGGGTAGCCGCACAGCCGCTTGAAACACGGGATGGTTGGCTGATCCTGTATCATGGGGTGAGACAGACCGCAGCAGGCCCCATTTATCGTTTAGGTCTGGCGCTTCTTGATCTTGAAAACCCGTTCAGAATTTTACGGAGAAGCGACGAATGGATATTTGGGCCGCAAAAAGATTATGAGAAAGAGGGCGATGTGGGCGGGGCGGTATTCCCGTGTGGATGGATTTTAGATAAAGTAACGGGAAAAGTCAGAATGTATTACGGTGCTGCAGATACCTGCATTGCGCTTGCTACGGCGAATTTAAATGATTTGCTTGAGTATATTAATTCTTGTCCGGAAGTAAAACAGGAAACATAATAATATTATTGTGCAAATAATTATTGCAAATATTATATTGTGCCGAGCCTGTTTTGCTAAGAGCAAAACAGACTCGGCTTTTTATAAATGAACAACAAATCGCAGTTATAAGCATAAGATTGGTCTTGCCTGTATCGGTTTGTTAACGGGTAATGATCAACTTATATGGAAAGGGGAAAAATGAAAGCATTATTTTTAGCGGGAGGTATGGGGACGAGGCTGAAGCCTTTAACCGACGAAATTCCAAAACCGATGGTCCCGATTATGAATAAGCCTCTTTTGGAGAGGAGCTTTGAAAATCTCAGAAAATGCGGGATTTGTGATATTGTTATAAGCACCGGCTATAAGTCCAAATATATCAAAGAATACTTTGGCAACGGCAGTAAATTTGGGCTAAAAATCGAGTATATTTATGAGGATATTCCCTTAGGGACAGGCGGCGCTATAAAAAAGACTGGCCAATTGTTTGATGATACCTTTTTAGTATTTAATGCGGATATTCTTTGCAATATGGATTTCACGGAGCTTGTAAAATTTCATAAATCAAAGTCGGCTGCAATAACCATTGCAGTTACTCAAGTGAAAAATCCTTCCGCATATGGCGTTATTGAATATGATATAAGTGGCTATGCACTTTCTTTTACCGAAAAACCCCAAGCTGATAAAATCAAATCCGATTATATCAATGCGGGAGTCTATGTGTTTGAGCCTGCGATGCTTAAGGAAATTCCGGAAGATAGGCCGGTATCTATTGAAAGAGAGATTTTCCCTGCACTTTTACAAAAAGGGCATAAAATCGCTGTACATAAATGTTGCTCATACTGGATGGATATTGGTACGCCGGGAAAATATTTGCAGACGCACGAAGACATCATGGCCGGAGATTGCCTGATATCAGGAGTCCATTTTAACAATCAGGGCATTTTTAGAGATGGCAAATCCAGTATAGATGCTGCTGCCGTAATTATCGGCCCTGCTTATATCGGTAATAATGTGAGAATCGAGGCACATGCAACAGTTGGGCCGAATGCGGTAATTGGCGACAATGTTTGCATTCATATGGGTAGCAGTGTAATCAACAGTGTCCTTTGGAACAATGTGGACATCGGAAGATATGCCAAAATGAAAGGTACTATCATCGGTTCGAATTTTAAAGTTGAGCACAAGTCTATTTATAGCGATGCGGCTTTTACCAAAAGCGAAAGCGTTAAGTTAAACAGTAAAATAATAAAGCAAGAGGCAATGCTTGGCTTGAGGGTGTAATGCTGGTGATTTTTGCCTTTAGTTGATAAAGAGAATTAAGGAGGGATCAATGTGATTTTTGGGAGGCCTTTAAATATAGCTTTTTTAAGTACTTATCCGCCCAGGGAGTGTGGGCTGGCAACATTTACCCAAGACCTGGTAATGCAGCTTAGCAGTATCCAATCGGCAAGCCAAAGCAGGATTGTAGCCGTAAATAACGGCAATTTTCGGTATGATGATCTTGTTATGATGGAGCTCGCTCAAAATGACAGGAGCAGTTATATACAGACGGCAAATAAGCTGAATCATTCCGATATTGCACTTTTGGTCATCGAGCATGAGTACGGCATCTATGGGGGCGAAAGGGGCGAATATTTGCTGGATCTGGTAGATAACCTGCAAATTCCCTTTGTAACGACGCTGCATACAGTGCTACCTGTGCCGGATAACAAACAATGGCATATCATCAATGTCCTCGGTCAAAAAGGCCAAAGAATAATCACTATGGCTAAAAATACGGTTGACACATTGGAAACGGTTTATGGTATTGACCCATCCAAGATAGAAGTGATCAATCACGGCGTACCGTATCTACCCATGAAGTCCCGTGAAAGTCTCAAAGCAGAGGGCGGCCTGGAAAACCGTTTCGTTATTAGCACATTTGGCCTGCTTGGCCCGGGTAAAGGGTTGGAATATGGGGTCGCATCAATCGCCAAAGTGGTAAAAAAAAATAAAAATGTACTTTATTATATCCTCGGCCAAACTCATCCGGCAATCAAAAAGGAGTCGGGGGAGAGCTATCGAAAATCGCTGGAAACAATGGTTGAAAACCTTGGCATTGAGTATAATGTCAGGTTTGTAAACAAGTATCTGACGAAGGAAGAAATCATCCGTTATCTAAAACTTTCCGATATTTATATGACTCCTTATCTTGATAAGAATCAGGCGGTAAGCGGAACGCTGGCCTACGCTGTCGGGTATGGCCGTGTTATTGTTTCAACGCCCTATAGTTATGCAAAAGAGATGCTGTCGCAGGGCGGAGGATTTCTGGCAAAGTTTAGAGATGCGGAATCGATTGCCAGATGTATTGAATATGTGCTCGACCACCCGGAAGAAAGGAAGCAAATGGAACGGAAGATATCTGAAACGGGGAAAACAATGATGTGGGATCAGGTGGCCCAACAATACGATGATTTATTTGTGAGCGTCTTAAAGCAAGATGTAAAGATTTCGGTTACCGCATGAAAACAAACAATGATTTGACTACTTTAAAAACCAATCATATTTTCCAGATGACTGACGACACGGGAATGTTTCAGCATGCCATCTTTGGCGTTCCTGATCTTGCCGAGGGGTATACGTCCGACGACAATGCCCGGGCCTTGATCATGGCTGTCAATCTATATGATCAATACCGCGAAAATAAGTTTGAGAAATTGATTTATAAGTATGTTGCCTTCCTGAACTATGCCAAGAATCGGGACGGGACCTTCCGAAATTTCATGGGTTATAACCGTGAGTTTCTGGAAGAAGAAAGCTCTGAAGATTGCTTTGGGCGCTGCCTGTGGGCCTTGTGCTGTGCCTTTTCTAATGCAGCCACACCGCAGAACGTGAAGAATAGCGTAGAGAAGCTGATTGAGTGCGCTTTGCCAAATTGCCGGAAACTCGGATCCCCCAGAGCAAAAGCATATGTGATAATCGGGCTTAGCTATCTTGAGGGGGGAAAAAATAACAGCTGTATTGCAAAGCTGGCTGATTCCCTGGCTGACCAGTATGATCATTACAAAGATGGCGACTGGCATTGGTTTGAAGACAGTATGACCTACTGCAATGCGACATTGCCATGGGCAATGCTCAGTGTCTACAGAGTTTTAAAAGAAAATTGCTATCAGCGAATTGGATTCGAAAGCCTACGCTTTCTTGAGAAGAAGACTTTTGGCAACGGCTATTTTAAGCCAATCGGCTGCAACGGATGGCTTGAGAAGGGAAAAGAAACTGCCGAATACGATGAACAGTCTGTAGAGGCTTGTGAAATGACACTCGCTTATCTGGAAGCTTACGCCATCTCGGGGGAAAAGACATTTCTCGATAAGGCAAAAACCTGTTTTTCTTGGTATTATGGTGATAATTCAAAAAATCTAAGTCTCATAGATGTTGAAACAGGCGGATGTTACGACGGAATTATAATGGAGGGCTTAAATCTTAACCAGGGTGCGGAAAGTCTTGTCTCCTTCTGGATAGCTTACCTGGCAATTAAGAAATATGCTAATTAATATTTATCCGCTTTTACTATAAAAACAAAACAATCCGTAAAAAACCGTCTGACTTACGACAGCCAGGCGGTTTTATTACATGATCAGAAGGTTAAAATTGCAAAGGAAGTAATTGTATGGATATAAACCGTATTTATAAAAAATGGTTGTACGCAACAGCAGATCTTGATTTAAAAAATCAATTAATGTTAATGACAGAGGCGGAAATAAACGATGCCTTTTATCAAAATTTGCAATTTGGCACAGGCGGGTTGCGCGGTATCATCGGCGCCGGAACAAACCGGATGAATATCTATACCGTGAACAAGGCGACGCAGGGACTCTGTGATTTTCTAAAAAAGCAAAAGCAAGTGCAAGTGCCGTCGGTAGCGATCGCTTATGACAATCGCATAAAATCTGAGGAATTTGCCAGATCGGCAGCCGGGGTTATTGCAGCGAGCGGTGGCGAAGCTTATATTTTCGCGGAACTGATGCCTACTCCTATATTATCCTACGCAGTCAGGGAGCTTAAATGTGATGCCGGCATTGTGATAACCGCAAGCCATAATCCGGCTCAATATAACGGCTACAAAGTATATGGAAGTGATGGTTGTCAAATTACGTTGGAGATGGCCGAATCTATTCAAAAATGTATTGAACAAGTAAATATCTTTACGGATATGGAAGTAATATCTTTTACCAAAGCCCTTCAATCAGGTGCCATTCATTTTGTCCCGCAAAACTTATTAACGAAATATCTTGAACTGGTAGAGCAATGTTCCATCAATCCTAAAATTTTACAAGAGACAGATTTAAAAGTGATTTATACTCCGCTCAACGGCACCGGAAACAAACCTGTTAGAGAAATCCTCAAAAGGGCCGGACTTAAAAATTTAATGGTAGTTCCGGAGCAGGAACAGCCGGATGGCTATTTTACTACCTGTCAAAAACCAAACCCTGAGGAACCGGCCGTTTTCAAATTAGCGATTGAGCTTGCTGAAAGAATTGACGCAGATTTGCTGTTTGCCACCGACCCTGATTGTGACAGAATCGGAATCGCCGTAAACAACGGACGCAAATATACACTATTAACAGGGAATGAAACCGGATGTCTGCTTCTGAATTATATTTTATCTCAGAAGACAACGAAAAACAGCTTACCTCAAAGACCTGTGATCATTAAAACGATTGTCACAAGCAAAATGGCGAATCTTATTGCTAAAGAATATGGCGTACGGGTTATAGACACACTTACCGGCTTTAAATATATCGGTGAGCAGATCGGATTACTGGAACAAAAGCAAGAGGAAGATAATTATGTGTTTGGCTTTGAAGAAAGCTATGGATATTTGCCGGAGATTTTTGTTAGGGACAAGGATGCCGTCTCAACTTCTTTGTTGATTTGTGAAATGGCGGCATTTTATAAATCAAATAAATTGACTTTGTTGGAAGAACTTAAAAAGCTCTATGAAAAGTATGGATATTGGAAGCACAAACTAATATCCTTCTCTTTTGAGGGGCCTCTTGGTATGGGTAAAATGCAAGCTATAATGAATAATTTTCGTAATGGAAGTATTACGAATTATGCCGGACTTGGCGTCCTCAAAACCGATGATTACCTGAATTCCATTACGGTGAACAGAGAAACGCTTAAAAAGGACAGCTTGTTTTTACCCAGATCCGATGTGTTATTGTTTTTGCTGGAAAATGACTGCGAAATCGTCATCAGGCCTTCGGGAACGGAACCAAAATTAAAATGTTATCTAACCGTTAAGTCCAAGGGTAACGATGGCGCAATGCAAATACTGGCAGCACTAGAAAACGATTTAATCCATAAAATTGAATTATGTTAAGGATGTGGTCGATTTGCTATATCCGTTAAAATTCGATCCCATTTACAAACAAATCATTTGGGGTGGGACAAATATTTCGAGATATTTTCACAGGGATATTCTCTTGGATAAGGTGGCCGAAAGCTGGGAACTTTGCTGCTGTGATGATGGGGCCAGTATTGTATCATCAGGCGCGTTAAAAGGTATGAGTCTGCAAAATTTAATTATTAAGTACAGGGGAAAGCTGTTGGGAAACCAGATCTATCAAAAGTTTGGCACTCGGTTTCCCTTACTGATAAAAATAATCGATGCCAATGAAAATCTGTCGGTACAGGTCCACCCGGATGATGCTTATGCCAAGGCTAACGGTGAAAAAAACGGAAAGAACGAACTTTGGTATATCTTGGATGCCAAAGAGAACTCCCAGCTTGTTTACGGTGTGATAAAGAATGAGTCAAAGAATGATTTTATGAAAGCTATCTCTGAAGATAAAATTGAGCAAACCCTGAACAGGGTGGATGTAAGTCCCGGGGATTTTTTCTATGTACCGGCCGGTAAAGTACATGCGATCCTGAGTGGGATTTTGATTGCCGAAATCCAGCAAAACAGCAATACGACTTACAGAATATATGACTGGGGCAGAGTAGATAAAGACGGTAAGGGCAGACCGCTTGATATGTCCAAAGCGCTTGATGTAATTGATTTTAAATCACAGAATCAACCCGTAAGTTGTGCCCAAATCGCAAACAATCAAAATTACCGTATCGATACCATTTTCAAATCGGAAAATTTCAATCTTGATAAAATAAGCGTGCACCGTCAGTATAAAAGTCAAATGATCGGCAGCTTTATTATATTTATGTGCATCAAAGGAAGCGGGGTAATACTTTACGATGGAGGAACATGTGATCTGATTTTTGGTGAAACGGTTTTTTTCCCGGCTTGCCTGGGGGAATTTGTAGTTGAGGGAACTGTGACACTGCTTTCGATATATATCTAATAAGAAACATTTACCGAATTAGATGAAATCCAAGAGGAAAATGTCTAAGCCATTTGATATCCCAAAAATTGGGAATGCTAATCATTATGTAAAGGAATTGATGCTTAAAATGGCAGATTTGAAACAAAGTTTCTGGTCAATACCAGCAGAAGATATTTTTAAAAGACTGAAAGCCTCAAAAGATGGGTTATCAAGTATGGAAGAGGAAAAAAAGCTAACCGCTATCGGTATCAATCCCATCAAGCCTCAAAAAATAGCAGTACATTTAAGTTTTTTTATCGCAACTTAAAAGTCCAATCATCATAATCCTGCTGTTTGCAATCGGTATCTCCTTTTTTCTGCATGATACGCTCGATGCTCTTGAGGGATGGCAAACCGGTATCAATCAGTGTAGAGGATATTGTTCCGGGCGAAAGCGTTGATCATCAGCACCGGAAAGGATACCGAGTTTGGGAAGATTTCGGAAAGGCCTAAACTTAGACCACTTGAAACGGAGTTCGAACGGGGCGTGCGGCGGTTTGGATGTATTATGTTCCGACAAGACCGGCACATTGACGGAAGGTACTGTAAAACTCCAGTCTACTATAGCGTTTTATATTGCCGTAGCCGAGATCGCCAAAAAATGGTTTTATAAAATTGTCAAAAGCTAAAGATCAAGATCCCGATAATAGAGTACATGATAATAATTTTTCCGAAAAACGATATTCACAAATACCAATTAAGGAGTTATGTAAAATGAAATTATTTATTGATTCGGCAAATGTCCGGCAAATTCAAGAGATATCCGAAATGGGGATTCTCTGTGGGGTAACCACCAATCCTTCTCTCATTGCTAAGGAAGGCAGAAATTTTGAAGAAACAGTTTGGGAGATCGCAGGGCTTGTGGACGGGCCAATAAGCGGGGAGGTTATGAGTACAGATAAAGATGGCATGATCAGGGAAGGCAGACAGATATCGGCCATTCATAAAAATATGGTTGTAAAGGTCCCCATCACCCAGGAAGGCTTAAAGGCGGTCAAAGTGTTGTCTGTGGAAGGTATTAAAACCAATGTGACGCTGATCTTTACCGCAGGACAGGCACTGCTGGCGGCTAGAGCGGGTGCGACCTTTGTGTCTCCGTTTTTAGGTAGGTTAGACGACATAACTACCGATTCTCTAGCGGTGATCAAAGACATTTCCGATATTTTTAAAATGCACCGGATCGAGACACAGATCATTGCCGCCAGTGTGAGGAGTCCTCTGCAAGTGGTGTCTGCAGCCAAAGCCGGAGCAAACATCGCAACGGTCTCTTACTCCGTATTGATGCAGATGCTGAAACATCCTTTGACAGACGAAGGCATCGAGAAATTTCAAAGGGATTGGGAGGCTGCCTTTTCCAAACAATGCCAGAATCATAAAAGTGTCTAGAAATCAACTGGTGTATACCCAAGAGAGGAGCATTCAATATAATGAAAAACCCGTTGTCACCAGAAGTTATGAGAAAAATGAACGCTTATTTCCGTGCCGCTAATTATCTGTCGGTGGGGCAATTATACCTTTACAACAATCCTTTGCTAAGAGAGCCCTTGCAGTTGTCCGATATCAAACCTCTGGTGGTCGGGCACTGGGGCACGACGCCAGGCCAAAACTTTATTTATGTGCACTTAAACAGAGTTATCAAAAAATATGACCTGAACATGATCTATATCTCCGGTCCCGGACATGGTGGTCCCGCCCTGGTTGCCAACACTTACCTGGAAGGCACATATAGTGAAATCTATCCAAATATCACTCAAGATGAGGAAGGACTCAAAAAGTTATTCAAACAGTTTTCCTTTCCGGGAGGTATTTCCAGTCATGTTTCACCGGAGACGCCGGGCTCAATTCACGAAGGCGGTGAGTTAGGCTACTCGCTCAGCCATGCTTTCGGAGCTGTTTTTGACAATCCCGGACTAATTACCGCTTGCGTTGTAGGGGATGGAGAAGCGGAAACAGGGCCGCTCGCGACCTCCTGGCATGCCAATAAATTTCTCAACCCTGTCACTGACGGAGCCGTGCTTCCGATCCTGCATCTGAACGGCTACAAGATCAGCAATCCGACTGTTCTGGCCAGGATTGGGCATGAGGAATTGGAGCAATTTTTCAGAGGCTGCGGCTGGACTCCCATCTTTGTGGAGGGTGACGATCCGGAGGGCATGCATCAGCTGATGGCAGCTGCTTTAGATACGGCTATTGAAAGTATCAGGCAAATACAGCAGAATGCGCGGAATAAAAATGACAGTGTCCTGCCGCATTGGCCAATGATAGTATTCAGATCACCAAAGGGCTGGACCGGGCCGAAAGAAGTCGACGGGCTTCAAATCGAAGGTAGCTTCAGATCGCACCAGGTACCAATCATTGTTGATTCCGAGCATCCAGGGCATGTCGCCTTGCTGGAAAGCTGGATGAGAAGCTATAGACCGGAGGATCTTTTTGGTGATACAGGCCGGCTGATACCTGAACTTCAGGAGCTGGCGCCGGAGGGTGAACACAGGATGGGCACCAATCCCCACGCTAATGGCGGGATACTGCTGAGGGAGTTACGGATGCCGGATTTCAGAACCTATGCTTTAAATGTGACGTCGCCGGGGCAAATCGAAGGCTATGATACGCGTGAGCTGGGTAAGTTTCTGCGCGATATTGTCAAATTAAATAATGATCAAGGCAATTTCAGAATATTTGGCCCTGATGAGACTCTATCCAATCGTTTGAACGCGGTTTTTGAGGCTACGGACCGCCAGTGGAATGGCGAGAGATTAGAGAACGATGAATTTATTGCGCCTAACGGACGTGTGTTGGATTCTATGCTCAGTGAGCATATGTGTCAGGGTTGGCTGGAAGGATATCTGCTTACCGGCCGCCATGGTATTTTCAACTGCTATGAGGCTTTTGTGCGGATTATTGATTCGATGTTCAGCCAGCATGCCAAATGGCTTAAGGTCACATCCCAGCTACCTTGGCGGCGTGAAATCGCCTCGCTTAATTATCTGCTTACTTCGCATGTTTGGCAGCAGGATCACAACGGATTCACTCATCAAGATCCCGGCTTTCTAAATCATGTTACCAATAAAAAAGCCGATATTGTCCGCCTTTATCTGCCTCCCGATGCAAATTGCCTCCTCTCTGTGGTTGACCATTGTTTGCGCAGCCGCAACTACGTAAATGTGATAGTCGCGTCCAAGCATGCCCGGCCGCAATGGCTGGATATGGAGGCTGCTGTCAAACATTGCACCCAAGGGATTGGAATCTGGCAATGGGCAAGCAATGACCAAAATGATGAGCCTGATGTGGTAATGGCTTGCTGCGGCGACACGCCGACTATGGAAACCTTGGCTGCCGTATCCATATTGTGGGAGTATCTGCCGGAGCTGAAAATCAGGGTAGTCAATGTGGTGGACCTGATGAAACTCCAAAGTCAATCAGAGCATCCTCACGGGCTCAGCGATATTGAATATGATTTACTTTTTACCAAGGACAAACCAATTATCTTTGCTTTTCATGGCTATCCATTCTTAGTGCATGAACTCACCTATCGCCGGAAAAATTCCCGTATGCATGTCCGTGGATATATGGAAGAAGGAACCATTACCACCGCTTTTGACATGAGAGTGCAGAACGATCTGGATCGGTTTCATTTGGTTCAGGATGTGATCGACCGCTTGCCGCAACTGAGCAATAAAGGGGCTCACTTAAAACAAACGATGAAAGACAAGCTGGTTGAGCACAAACAATATATTGCTGAATACGGCGAGGACATGCCGGAAATCCGCAACTGGAAATGGAAAGATAAAACACAGGAATGATCTGTCATGGCTTTCTTTTGGTCCTGGCCTCCAATATCGTATATCATAAATTTGCTCCAGTGGATCAATTTTAGGGAGATGCCACATTTGGTAATGATCCTTTGTACCGCTGGTAAAATAAGTGATTCGAACTGAAAAATTTTAATGATGCTTAACTGGATATGAGATTAACGGAAATCGACTGAGTACAAAATATTAATAATAGAGGAGAAAATAAAATGGGTAATAAAAGTATGAGTGGCAATAGAGAAAAGAAAAAGAAGAAAGCTGATGCAAAAGTAAAAGCTTCTTCTTCCTCAGTAGTAGGGAAAACGGTTGTGATGCAAGCGGAAACGATCACAAAAAAAATAAAGGATCTGTAAATCTGTTAATACACGATCTACCCCGGTGCCCTGGGGAACCCAATGTTAAGGAGAATATGATTCATGTCATTTGAAACGCTAAATATTATAGAGCCCATCCTAAGGGCTTTAAAAAAAGAAGGCTATACAATGCCCACCCCAGTCCAGGAAGAAGCCATCCCGGCGCTCTTAGAGCGCCGGGACTTGCTTGGATGTGCCCAGACAGGTACAGGAAAGACAGCCGCATTCGCCGTTCCGATTCTTCAGCACCTGTATAATGAAAGAATGCCGGCGAAAGGTAAAAGAACCATTAAAGCATTGATACTGACCCCAACCAGAGAACTGGCCGCACAGATTGGAAAAAGCTTTACTACGTACGGAGAGTTTCTAGGGTTTAAGAATGCGGTTATTTTTGGCGGAGTTGCGCAAAACCGGCAAGTAACGGTACTAAATGCCGGTGTGGATATTCTGATTGCAACACCGGGCAGATTGATCGACCTGATCAATCAAAAACGTGTTAACATTCATAATATCAGCTATTTTGTGCTTGATGAAGCAGACCATATGCTGGACATGGGATTTATACATGACGTAAAAAAGGTCATCACGGAATTGCCCCTAAAAAGACAAACGATGTTATTCTCTGCCACAATGCCTGCGGCAATCAGCAAATTAGCGAATAGTATTTTGATCAATCCGGTAAGTGTTGCGCTGACACCTGTTTCATTGACGGTTGCCAGTATTGAACAATACGTTTATTACGTGAATGAAAGCAATAAGACAAAATTACTAATCCACCTGCTTAAAAATAACACCATTATTTCAGCGCTGTTATTTTCAAGAACAAAGTACGGGGCTGATCAAATAACGAAGGATCTCTTACACGCAGGGATAAAGTGTGATGTGATCCATTCTAATAAAGGGCAATCTGCACGTGAGCTAGCCCTTCATAGATTTAAGACAATGCAATCAAGGGTTTTGGTAGCAACGCAATCAAGGGTTTTGGTAGCAACGGATATTGTAGCAAGAGGGATTGACATTGATGAACTATCACATGTCATTAATTACAATTTACCCGAAGTTCCGGAGGCCCATGTTCATAGGGTTGGTAGAACCGGCAGAGCAGGACTCGGAGGAACTGCGATCTCTTTTTGTGATGAAACTGAAAAAAGTTGCTGACGGAAATTGAAAAGCTCATTTCCAAAAAACTAACGGTAGTAAAAGATCATCCTTATCCGTTGGTTGCGGTTGAAGGCATGCCAGTTATGAAATTTGTTAAAGTAACATCCAAAAATAGCAGTTCAAACAGTTATTTTAGAAAACCTGCCAATAAAAAGAACGCTGAATTCAAGCCGGCAAAATATCGATAGGATCATTTGAATTTCATTGAGGTTTTCAAAGTAAAGGGATAAATTAATAAGCTGTTGTCTAAAATTGATTTCAGTAATAGGAATACTTAGCTAAGGTATACCTTTTGAATTCCGCTTATATCTAATTATGAAATACTAAAATCAGGAGAGTATAATGAATAATTATAAAATGATCATTCAATATAACGGCGGGCGGTATAAGGGATGGCAGCGGCTTGGTAATAGCAAGAATACCATTCAAGGGAAAATAGAGGATATGTTATCAGAGCTGGTAGGAGAAGGAATTAAAATAATTGGCTGCAGCAGAACGGATGCAGGGGTGCATGCTCTTATGCAAGTAGCCAATTTTAAGATCAGTAAGAATTTATCTGAAACCAAAATCAAAAATTATTTAAATCAATACTTACCCCAAGATATCAGTATTTAGGAGGTTGGGTTAGCTCCTGAGAGTTTTCATGCCCAGCATAATGCCAGGGAAAAACTTATCTGTATAAGATCTGGAACGAGAAATATACAAATCCTTTCATGAGAAAGTATGGTATGTATGTTGAGGAAACGTTAAATATTATAAAAATGCAAAAAGTAGCGCAATATTTTATCGGTGAACATGATTTTACTGCTTTTTCAAATGCCAAGTCCAAGAAAAAGTCCATGGTGCGAGAAATATATTCTATTGATATAGATAAGGATGCCGGTTTTATCCAAATCAGGGTTTGAGGGAATGGATTCCTATATAATATGATGAGAAAAGTTGTCGGAACGTTGATAGAAGTTGGGTTGGGGGAATTAGCTGCTGAAAACATACCGGAAATAATCAATGCAAAAGAACAAAATCAAGCGGGTCGTACTGCTGATGCATGTGGGTTGTACTTGGGAAAAATTGAATTTTGATAAATTATTTTAGGCCATGTTGATCTGCCCTCAATTGTAGGTTCAGATTGAATGCTATTTTAAATTATGAGAAAAGCCCGCGGTAAAGCTTTTAGCATTATCTGAAGGTTATGAATTCACTTGATCCATTTGTTAATTTTTTATTACACACGTTTATTAGACCTTAAAAAACATAATTTTGATGAAGAGACAATAACGTGCGCCGATAATATGGTCGACAAGACCCACATAAACTTTTTTTATAACTTAATATTCTTTTTTGTCAACTTTCTGGGAGAAGTTTTGACCGTCTTTTTTTGTCTGAAAAATAAAAACAAGCACAGACAAACCAAACGACACTATTTAACATAACCCCAGCTAAACATATAAATATCAACGGTTTCCTAAACCGTGGGTCGGGGGTTCGAGTCCCTTCAAGCGCACCAATCAAAAAGCCTGCTAAAGTATCAAATTTAACTACTTTGGCAGGCTTATTTTATTTGTGTTCTTACGGTTTACATACTCCACAAGGCGTATAACCAGCAGCTGCGGCCTCTTCTTTTGTATCAAACCAGATTTTGTTCTCTGCTTTGATAGCTTCTGCATAACGACAAGTGGGAAGATGATATTTATTTGATAAAATGCTGCCAACGTATGTCCCAGTGGTTTTAATATTTAACCCTTCCCAAAAACCAACGCCTGCCGCTTTAGCTTCTTTCTCTAAGGCTGTAAATTGTTCTACATACTTTACATTTGGGGGATAGGTAGATAATGTCGCATATCCTTCTCTAAGGAGGGTTTTATTAAACATTTCATTGCCAAGATATACATAGGCTAACAGTCTTCCATATTGGTCACGTTCTTGAACGTCAAACTCTAGCGAAACCTCTTTCCCTGTTAGCATACTGGTAGTGTATTCACTTGCCTCTTCTCCTGCCTCTGTGTTTTTAGAAGCATCAGGATGAACGCTTTCGGGCGTATCTATGCCAATCATACGCACTGTCTCTTCGGTTCCATTATAATCAATAACAATGGTATCTCCATCTATAATTCTAAGCACATCATAAGGCCCAAAGAGTATTAGGCTTTCTGTTTCACTTTTCGTAGTTATGTTAATGATCTTAGTTAAATTATTCCATGCTATATTGCAATCAAAACTTTCTGAAATAAACCTAAGCGGAACAAATGTATTACCATTAATAATTTTAGCTGGTACCGTAAGCTTTATATCTTGCCCATTCTTTTTCCCGTTAGGGCAATTAATTGTTAACAATATTTTTGTATCGTTTTTTGTGCCAGTTACGGTTTTGGTTTTGCTATCCCAATTAACCTCTGCTCCTAGTGCTTCAAAGATTGCCCGCATTGGAACCAGCGTGGTACCATTTTGGATGACTGGAGGATTAGTGAAAGATAATGTATCGCCATTAATATTTACTTTGATAATGCTTGAAGCAAAAGCAGTCATAGAAAATATAAGAACAAAAATAGCGGCCAAAATAATATAGAATAATTTTCTCTTCATTTTTTTATCTCCGTTTTAACCTTTACTACTTCAGTGACATTAAAATTAAAATATATATTATAATATTATTATTTTTGCAAACAATTATCATATCGCTTTCTTTAATAATGTATGGTTCTGTGCTGTCATTAGCAATTTGCAAGGCAAAATGTTTACCCGCTTGTGCCATTTTATCTCTTATTTCTTCTATTTCTTCATAGTTTCATAATTAATAATATATTCTATAGCCCCAGCAAGTATACCTTCCTGTGATATCCCAAATGGACGTGTTTTTATGTCTTTTTTACCGGGAGAATAAATTTTTTAATTTTTCAAAAAATTGCCAGCTTTTTAGTTAATATTTTAACTAAAAATTACCCACCCTAAATAAAGTAAAAATTTATTTTTTAGGGTGGGTAAAATGATTTATTTTTGGTATTTTGTCATTTATAGTTTTTTTGGCTTTGTTTTAGAAAGCAGCTATGCTTTTTTAAAAACCAAAAAAGTTGGTAATTGTAAATGTTTTTTACTTAGTCCGCTTTGTCCGGTTTATGGCTTTGGGGCAGTTTTTTCCGTTTTGCTTTTAAGCCCGGTAAATCAAAACATGGTTTTGGTGTTTTTGGGCGGTTTTTTCGTTTGTTCTTTGGTAGAATACATCACAGGTTACATTTATGAAAGACTGATGCATGTTTCTTTTTGGGATTACAGTAAACACCCGCTAAATATTCATGGCCGCATTTGCTTGCCTTTTTCCATGGTATGGGGAATTTTAATCCTGGGATTGATATATTTTGTTCATCCCACCTTAAAAAATATAATGTGGAATATCTCGCCTCTTTTTACCTGGCTTGCCCTGGGGTTTCTGCTTTTTGATGGATTGATAAGTATAAAATTTTTACGCAAGAATTGCTCTGTCGAAAGTTTAAATTGGGTAAATAAATTTTATCAGATTTTTTTTGCAGGCAAAACCCCAATGGCCGAAGAATAAGATATTTAAGAAAAAATTTGTGGGTATTTGTAAAAAAATAAAAATCATTGCCGAATAATACTAGAATATCCAAAGAGGTCTTGGCATAAGGAGGATTTTTAAAATGAGGCAAATGCAAAATAATCCCCTAAGGAAGAAGGTAAATAAACACACCTCTACTAACGATGCCATAGAGGAACTGCGGGCTGAGTTGGAAAAAGCTATAAATGCATTTGGTTTAAAAGACCCCAAAACTTTAGAAATTAGCCAGCGTTTGGATGAACTGATTTTTGCCGCAATGATTAATGACCGTGAAAGTGTTTATCGTTAAATTTTTAAACTAATGTATGCAGATCACCCACTCTTTTAGTTAGCTTCATATTATCAAAATAAGTTAAAATAGCCAGGGCAAATTTGCGAGAGGTAACAAAAAGGTCGCGGGTTTCCGCCAAAGAAATCGACTCGCATTCGGTTAGGTAGGCAACAAGCAATTTTTTTGCTGCTTCCAAACTTTCCCAGGCAAAAATTACATCTCCTTCACACAAAACGATATCCCGATTGTATTTAAGCCAGGCCAAAGCTTCCTTGGCCTGGTATTTTTTTGGCAAATTGGTCAAAAGCTTCTCCTTGGTTGGCGGGGCAAATGGTGTGCTGGCAAGTTTAGCCAAAACATCTTCTCGCCACTTTGCCAAATCTGATGGTGGAACAATGCAAAACTCAGGGGTTTTTACTATATTTTCTTCTACTTCCAGCAGGCCTTCTTTTTGCGCCTCGGCCAAAAGGTGCTGAAAGTTTTTGAGTGGAAGTTCGGTAAAAACCCGGCTTTTCAACTCTGCCATAGGCATGCCGGGCCGCAAAGGGTAAGCCAAATGATAAGCAGCCAAAATTTTTTTAGTTTCTACCAATTTTCCCGTCAGCTCTTGTTCGGCAGTCTTATTTATTGCTGTTGTCAAATCATGTGGGTTTTGGTGGCTGGCCTCTTTGGCGGCAAGTTCTGCTGCCAATCCAACCTGAAGAATTTTATGTTTTGGGGCCATGGGGTCAATTATTTTGCCGCCCCCAATTGTGCCAACAGGTGAATAAGAGCGGATTATATAAGAATCGCCTTGTTGGGCAGCCACTGGTTTTTCTATTGAAATTTGACAAAAGCACGAATCTCCAGGGTTCAGCTCATTACGGTCTAAAAGAAAAATGCGCGCCACCGTTTGGTTTGTGCCGTGGTGCAAATGTACAGGAGCTCTTTGAACCAATTTTTTAGCTGATGGCAAAAGAAAAATGCGGGCATCCAAACGAGAAGATTCCTGCAAAAACCCAGGAGTCCCCAGCCAAAAGCCACGTGCTAAATCTTCTTTTTTTATACCGGCCAAGTTTATAGCCACCCTTTGCCCGGCGGTAGCCATCTCTATCTGCTGGTTGTGGGCTTCCAAAGCTCTAATGCGGCCTGTTTTGCCGCTGGGCCAAAGTTCAACTCTATCTTCTTTATTCAGGGTGCCCTGCCACAGGGTACCGGTGACTACTGTGCCAAAACCACTTACGGAAAAAACCCTATCTATGGGTAGGCGAGCCGGGCCTGCTGCATTTTTGGCCGGTAGTTGTTGAGCCATTTTATCAATTGCTTGCAACACTTCGGCCAGGCCTTGCCCCGTGGTGGCCGAGCAGGCCAAAATGGGAGCATTGGCGAGGGTGGTATTGGCCAAAATAGATTGCACCTGGGTTTTTGTGTTGGCCAATGTTTTTTCGTCTGCCAAATCTTTTTTGGTCAAAACAATAATTCCCTGCTGAATGCCCAATAAATTAATGATATCCAAATGTTCCTTAGTTTGGGGCATAACACCCTCATTGGTTGCAACAACTAACAAAACCATGTCAATTCCGGCTACGCCGGCCAACATGGTTTTAACAAACTTTTCGTGTCCTGGTACATCTACAATGCCGGCAATTATGCCGCAAGGCAAAAAGAGAGGAGCAAAACCCAGCTCAATGGAAATGCCACGGTTCTTTTCCTCTTGCAAACGGTCTGTGTCTATACCGGTTAAGGCTTTAGTTAGGGCGGTTTTGCCGTGGTCTATATGTCCGGCAGTACCAACAACAATTCTTGCCATCCAAATCTCCTGTTTTTAATCTCTGTTAGTTATCCAGCTTTTCTGCTGCTTTTATTATTGCTGCGGCCACCAGTTTTTCTTCGCCAGGGGCTAAAGTGCGCAGGTCAAAGCAAAGCCAACCTTCATGAATATAGCCAAGCACACCAGGGTAATTCTGCCGCAAAAGGAAAGCCAGGGAATCTTCCTTGCCGTTTTTTGTTTGTAATTGTACAAGGGTGGTGTCAAGCTCAACTCCTGGCAAACTGCCCCCACCTACCTGACTTTTGCCGGCCCGCTGTTCTATTTTAAAATTAGGCAAAGCGTCAACTAAAGCTTTGTACAAAATATCTGCCTGTTCTTGTATATCTGCCGGGTTTTTTAAAAGCATGGCTAAAACAGGAATTTCTGTTGCTGCTTTTTGCGGGTCAAAATAGCTTTTTAAGGTAGCCTCCAAAGCACCAATGGTCAGTTTGTCAATGCGAAGAGCCCGGTTTAAAGGGTTATCCTTCATTTTATTTATATATGCTTTTTTGCCAACAATAATGCCGGCTTGTGGGCCGCCCAGCAATTTGTCAGCGCTAAAGGTTATAATATCTATACTGCTTGCCAAAATTTTTTTTATGGAGGGTTCTTGCCCAATGCCGCTTTCGGTCAGGTCAAATAAAGAACCGCTTCCCCAATCATAAAGTAGGGGAATGCTATTTGCGGCACCAAGAGCTGCCAGCTTGGCCAATGGTACATCCGCCACAAAACCGTTCATATTAAAATTACTCAAATGTACTTTAAGCAAAAGACCAGTGTTGGGTGTTATGGCTTTTACATAATCTTGCAGGTAGGTTTTATTAGTTGTGCCAATTTCTTTTAAGGTTGCTCCGCTAATCTCCATAACCTCTGGCAGTCGAAAAGAACCGCCGATCTCCACCAACTCTCCGCGGGAAATTATTACTTCTTTCCGACGGGCCAAGGTGTCGATGGCAAGCAAAACAGCCGCGGCATTATTGTTAACCACCAAGGCTGCTTCTGCTCCGGTAAGCTGCAAAAGCAAAGGTTCCAAATGGTCGTAGCGGCTGGTTCTTTTGCCGTTTGTTAAAGACATTTCCAAATTACAGTAACCAAAAGCTGCTTGCTGCACCCTTTGTTGAGCGGCAATGGAAAGAGGAGCCCGCCCTAAATTACTGTGGAGCACTACGCCAGTTGCGTTTAGCACAGGTCGCAAACTAAAAGAGCTGGTTTCAACTGCTTTTGCTTGGGCATCTTGGTAAATGGCTTGACGAAAATCGGTTTTGTTAGCAAACGGCATAACAAAACCGACTTGGCCAATTTGTTGCCGCCAGACCTCCACCGCAAAACGGGCAGCAGTAGCAAGCAAAGGCTGTGGAAAACCCAGCCTTTGCATACTTTCAGTTTGCAGCACTTCTTCTATGGAGGGCAACCAGGAAAAGTAGCTGGTCATTACAAAAACATGTCTCCTTTATTTGGTCTTTTGCATTAATCTGCTACATTAAATAGCAAATAGCAAAGCTTATTAATCAAAAGCGGAAGATATTTGAGCATCCCTGGCTAGGGCTGCGGTAATAACTTTTTGAATCAAACCACCAAAATCTCCTTGCAAAAATTGGTTTATGGCTGCTTCTGTGATACCTCCGGGGGAGGTAACCTGACGCCGCAATTCGGCAGGGCTTTGTTTAGCCTGTGTAAGCATGGCTCCAGCACCAACCAAGGTCTTAATGGTAATTTGGCGGGCTTCATCTTCGCTCAAGCCCTCATCCTGGGCGGCTTGCACGAGCTCTTGTACCATTAGGTAAAAATAGGCTGGCCCGCAACCGCTTATAGCGGTAAAAATCGGCATTTGGTTTTCTGCCAACCAAATGTTATCGCCTAGGCTTTTAAAAACCTCATCCGCCAAGCTGGCCTCTGCCTCAGAGACTTTACCACCCCGTACCAGGGCAGTCATGGAAAGACCCAAGGTAGCAGATGTGTTGGGCATTACCCGTACAATGGACCAGTCAGGCAGAGCCTTTTCATATACCTTTACCGGGATGCTGGCCGTAATTGAGGCCAAAAAGCCGTAAGGTTTTTGGCCTTGGCTAATTTCTTTTAAAACGCTTATAGCTACAGTTGGTTTAACTGCCAAAACCAAAAGGTCGGCCCATTGTACAAGCTCGGTCAAGGAGGCCGGTTGACAGCCGCCCTGTTTTTGTAAGTTGGCCAATTTTTCAGCATCAATATCAGTGGCAGCCAAAGCAAAATCCTTTCCTGCCAAGCCTCTAATAATGGCACCGGCCATGTTGCCGGCCCCAATAAAACCAATTTTTTTCATATTAAAAAACTCCTCCTGAGCAATTTTTTCAATAATAAGTATAACACAAGAAGAGGATAAATAAAATTGCTCTTTTTGGCAAAAAACAATTTTGCTATGTGGGTTAAACAGTATTTAACCCTTGTTTTATAAAAAATAAAATTTTAATATTTAAGTAAATGAAGAAAAATGAAAAGATAGGGGCAATAATGTAAAAATTATATCAGAGCAACATAATTTTAGAGACAAAAAGATTTATAAGAACGCCAATTATACCAAGACTGAGGGATGCTTGTTGAAATAAGACAAAACCAATAAATTTTTTAATAAATTAGTTATTTATAAAATCTTATTATAAATACAAAATTTATTTATTAAAAAATTTTCCCCAAGTTATGCACAACCCATCCCACACATAAAAAAAATATAAAAAAGTCTTGACAAAATGCACTTATAGTTAACCCCGGCCTTTTTTCGACATATTATAGGGAAGCTGGCTTTATTAATTTTTTAAACAAATCACCTGGTATAACGTTTTTTAAAAAGTTTTTAAAACCAAAAAACATTTTAGTATAACTAAAAAGGTTGGTTTTTTATGTTAATTTTTTAAACATATTTTTGTCCATAAAAGCCCATAACTGCAAGGGTTTGGGAAGATATGCACAACTTATTCACAAAAAATTTAAAGTATCTTCGGGATGTTTTTTATTTTTATTTTGTATTTTTTATGCATAATTTTGGAGTTATAACAAAGAATTAAGGGAAAATTTGGTACTTGTGAAATGGCTTAAATTTTGTTGTTTTGGCTAAGGAAAGTGGTATAATTTGTCTAAAGAAAGAAACTATTTTTTTTGCCAGTAGGCTAAAAGCCCCCAAACCACCAATATTAAGCCAACCACGCCAAAAAAGCCGTAAATGTTTTCTACTGTTCTAGCAAAGCTACCCAGACAGGAAACAGGAATACTGGCCAAAAGTAACGTGCTTGCTAAACTCAGCCAGGGCCGGCGGGGAGACGCAAAACGCTTACATAGGCAATATGTATTTACCGTGGCAGTAGTAAGTAGGCTACTTGCCAAAATTATGCCATAAAAACCATAAACGCCATTGCCGGCTTTGCTTGCTAAATACAAAAGAGGGAGGTTGTAGGTGCCTACATGTTGTCCTTCTTTTATCAGAGCCAAAACAGGCAACAGCATCAAAAGCAAAAGCAACATTCCCCCATAAAAACCGCTCTTTGCGGTTGTGGCCGGTTTTCTCGGTTGCCAAGCAAAAGAAGTAAGGGCCGATACGCCACCCAGCATATTGTAAGCCACGTAAAGCAAAGCAAACCCCAGCCAAAAAAATTTGGGCAGGCTGCTTTGGGTTGCACTTATGGCTTCTTTGGCAATCTCAGGAGAGTTGAAAAGACTATATATGGCTACTCCAACGATGCCGACAATCATTAAAGGCACCAAAAGCTGCTGAAAAAAGATGACTCCTTCCGACCGGGCCAGCACAGCCACCCAGGTTAAAAAAGCTATAATTATTACTCCCACCCACACCGGCACCACAAAATAAGACTTTATGAGGGCGCCACCCCCGGCCAGCATTACACATAGGCTGCCCCAAAGGTAGGCTGTCATTACCCAGTCGAAAGCTTCGGCAAGTCTGGGTGGAAGAAGGATGTTGATGAGCTGTTGGTAGCTTTGGCATTTGTATTTGTTGCTTAGCTTTATAATGTACGAGCCACTAGCCCAAAAAAGTAATCCCGCACAAAACACGCCTACCACCCCGGCGGTGCCAAAGCGGGCAAAAAACAGCCAAAGTTCTTGGCCCGAGGCAAAGCCTGCTCCCACCAAAGAGCCCACAAAAATTAGGGCTAACTGCCAGTTTCTGGACACATTTTTTCTCCTTTTGTTGTTTAAAAAATTTTTTGCCCCGGCTTTTATTTTTTTGCTGGTAGAAGGGCTAATAAAATTTTTTACCAGCTTTTTGGCATCATTATTTAGGGTTGTACAATTAGTAAAATATTATGCAATCTTTTTGGCAAATAGTCCTGTTTTGTCTCAAGAATTGGACAAGTGGTTAGATGCAAAAATAGGCTTGGTTTGACGGAACACAAAAATGATTGTCAGCCTCTCTAATGACAGCGGCTTTGACCGGTTGCTAAGGGTATTATTTATTATAATTTGCGGAATAACATAGTATTATGATATAATGGCTGTACAGATAGGGATGTTTTATACCATAGCCCTATTCATAATTTGGTTTTACCCCGTAGGATAAAAACCTATGCAAAGACCTTGTCAAGCAAAAAGATATATAGCCACGTAGGAGGTTTTATTATGCCACATCCTAATCAGAGAAAACGTAATATAATTATTTCTTTAATTCTTTTGCTTATTCTTTTAATGGTGTTGGCTTGGGTTATTTGGTTTCAACCACAAGATCAGAAGACGTTTAGCGACAATAATCGTCAACCGATACAGCAAAGCCAAATTCTTACCTCTGCTCCCGTGGATCAGGTGGTGGCCTATTTTTTAACTACGGATAAAAAAAATTTAGTACCTTTAACTTTTAAAATTAACGCAACACAAGAGGCAGCTTGGGTTGCCGTGGAGAAAATTTTAGCCGGAGCTCCTAACGAATTTGTAGTATCTCCCATACCGGAAGGTACAAAACTTTTAGACCTTTACTCTGCCGAAGAAACAATTTATGTAAATCTAAATGAAGCAGTACTAAATATTACTGATACAAATCAAGCCAAAGCAGTTATGGATACCCTGGCTGCTACCATTCAAAAAATAGCGAAACAGCCCATTAAGCTTTTGGTGAATGGGGAGCTTTTACAGGATCTGGGGGGAGTGGATGTCTCCAAACCCTATTCTGTAGATGTTATAAATTATTATGGTAAAAATGCCAATAAAACCGATGAATGTAGGGCTACTATTTACTTTAGTGATAAAATGGCCATGTATTTGGTGCCGGTGACCTTGCCGGTAAATGAAAACATAAAAGCTCTTTCCACAATTAAGGCTTTGGTAAGCGGCCCCCCTAAGGAAAGCGGCTTAAGCGGTACCGTTTGGTCTGGCACCAAGGTAAGGGGTGTTGAAATTGTTGGAGATGTAATGGTCATCAACCTTTCCAAGGAAGCCCTAAACTACGGTGGTGGCTCGGCTTTTGAAATGGCCTTTGTCAACTCTTTATACTATACAGCTACTGCTTTGGAAGGCATTAACAGTATTGAGCTAATTTTTGATGGCGAGCCAGTTAGTCTTTTGCCGGAAGGTACCGAGGTGAGTGGTACCATAATTATTTCCACCCCGCTTAATGCTATAAACTAAATAAAGTCACAAAAACCCCGCATGGCGGGGTTTTTGTTTTTTAGGCATAATGATGTGGTTTGTCAAAAAAGCTTTTTAGGTGTATAATACAAAAGGAAATATCATGTAAGAAAGGTAATATAAAAGACAGGTAACATAATGGTAAGAATGCTTTTTGCAAATATAACCGGAGAATGGTTAGATTTCCCAGATTGGGAAATGCTGGGCCGCAGCGGCAGCCAAATTGTGGAGCCAGAAGCCGGGGAGCTAATACCGCTGCCACAAGGGGCCACTTTGGTAGCCATGCCAGGCCGTTACCCCATTGGCAAAAATCCCACCGGCTATCAGCTTCTAAATTACAATCCATACAAGCCAAACCAAAAAGAAGCAGCTTGGGCGGTTGGTGCTTTGCTGCCGCAAGGCTTCACCCGCACCCTGCTTCCTGCTGTTACCGATACGGGGCCAAATTTACCCCTTTTAGGCTATGCCGCCGTTGGCATAAAAAAAGGCCGGCTTGTAGTAGCTGCTATCCAAACTGATGAGCATTGCCAGTGGCATCCTAAGCATTACAACACTAAAGAGCTGGATAAATTAATAAAATTGCGGCAAAAACAATTTCCCGGCAACAGCCTTATAAATCAACTTGCTTTATGTGCCAGGGAATATGGCTGCTTTACTGCTCAGAACATTTTTTATGGCCGACTTGAAGGGGGTTTGCCGGTTTCTCCCGTGTGCAATGCAAATTGTCTTGGTTGTATTTCTCAGCAAGCGGCCGAGTGCTGCCCCGCCCCTCAAAGACGTTTGGTTACTCCGCCCCAATTGCAAGAGGTGGCAGAAGTGGCTGCCAACCACCTTGCTAATGGCGGCCCCAAGGCCATTGTTAGTTTTGGCCAGGGCTGCGAGGGCGAGCCAAGCCTGCAAAGTAATTTGATTGCTCAGGTAATTAAAAAAGTGCGGCAGCAAACCAAAAACGGTACCATAAACATCAACACCAATGCGGGTTATACCGAGGGCATAAAAGAAATTGTGACGGCCGGCATAGATAGCCTCAGAGTCAGCCTTATCAGCCCCAATGACCAAATTTATACGGCTTATCACCGGCCGATGGAATACAATCTGCAAAATGTAAAAGAAAGCATGCAATTTGCTCGGGCTGCCGGAACATGGGTATCTTTAAACCTTTTAACTTACCCGGGGCTTAATGACCGAGAGGAGGAGATTGAGGCATTGGTGGATTTGGTGAAAGCCTGCGATATTCAACAAATTCAGTTGCGCAATTTAAATATCGACCCCAAAGTGATAAGCCAAATAATCCCAGAAGGTATTGGCATTGGTATTCCTCAAATGCTGCAAGAGTTAAAAATACGCTTGCCCAGAGTTGTTTTAGGCAATTATTCCCGCCCAGTAGCCAAATAAAGTGTTTACTTTTTAAAAAAGCTGTGCTATAATAGCTTTTGCCGACGGTATCTAGCGTTGGTATTTTAAAAAAAGAGGTGAACAGGATGAAAAAAGGAATCCATCCGAAGTTTGAGGAAGTAGAAGTTACCTGTTCTTGTGGCCATAAATTCAAAACTGGTTCTACCAAAGCTAACATCAAAGTGGAGGTTTGCTCTCAGTGCCATCCTTTTTATACCGGTAGCAAAAGGATGTTGGTAGAGCAAGGCGGCCAGGTAGATAAGTTTAAGAAAAAATATGGCATTCAGTAACAACAATATATATGACGGTAGGGATTTAAACCCCTACCGTTTTTATGTTGCTTGAATAAAAGAAAATATGCTATAATTATAAATTAAATCAATAAAAATAAAAAATGAACAAAAACAAGGGAGTGGGCTTTTGGCAAAGATTAATTATGGCGGCCAGGCACTCATAGAAGGCGTGATGATGAACGGCCCCCAAGGCTATGCTTTGGCAGCTCGCACCGCCGCCGGAGACATTATTTATAAACAGGGCAGTCGCCAAAACACAGGCAAAAAGACGGGGATCTTAAAATTGCCCATTTTCAGAGGTCTAGTTTCCTTTTTTAGTTCCTTGAAAATCGGCATGTCTGCTCTTACCTGGTCTGCCAGTTTTTCCGAGGAAGAGGAAGAGCAGCTTGGCACAAAAGAGATAGTTTTAGCAACTGTTTTGGCCTTTGTTTTCACTGTAGTCATTTTTATCGTGGTGCCGGTGCTCATTGGCTCCTGGCTTTTGCCGTATGTGGGCTTTTTTGGCCGCAGTCTGGTAGAAGGGATACTTAAAGTAGGCTTTTTTCTTGCCTACTTGATCCTTATTGCCCGCCAGCCTGATATCGCCAGAGTTTTTGCCTATCACGGAGCCGAGCATAAAACAATCTCCGCTCTGGAGGCAGGTGAACACTTGACATCGGAAAATACCAAAAAATATTCTACCATCCACCCGCGTTGCGGGACCAGTTTTATTATGATGGTGATGATTTTAACCATATTTATTTTTACTTTTGTGGGGAATACTACCGTTTTAAACCGCATAATCATCAAAATTGTGCTTTTGCCGGTAATTATGGGCATATCCTATGAACTTTTTCGCCTACCCCTAAAATTTCCCAATAGCCGCTTGGTGAAAGCATTGGTGGCTCCGGGGCTTGCTATGCAAAAATTAACTACAAGAGAGCCGGATGCTGCCATGCTGGAGGTGGCGATAACTGCTCTTATGATGACCCCCGGTTTCCCCCAGGGGGATAATGTATTGCCACCGCGGGTCTATGCGGAAGGGGAAGCACCCCCAACGGGAAGAACAGAAAAAGAGGAGGCTAACCCCAATGCTGGATAAACTGGCAGTCCTGGAAGAAAAATATGAAGAATTAAATAAACTTATTGCCGACCCGGAAATTATTGCTCAGCAGGTTACCTGGCAAAAACACATGAAGGCTCATGCCGACCTGGAAGATATTGTGCTTGCCTATCGCAGCTACAAAACATGCAGTAAGGAGCTGGCAGAAACCCAAGCAATGGCCGAAAGTAGCGAAATAGATGCTGAGCTTTTGGAGATAGCCGCAGCCGAAATTGAAGAATTAAAAGAAAAAAAAGAAAAGCTAGAGCAAAATTTAAAGGTTTTGCTTTTACCCAAAGATGCCAAAGATGACAAGAACGTAATTTTAGAAGTACGAGCCGGCACCGGTGGTGACGAAGCAGGGCTTTTTGCCGGAGATCTTTTAAAAATGTACAGCCGCTATGCCGAACTTAAAGGCTGGCGGACAGAAATTTTGGGTGGCAACTTTACCGATTTGGGTGGCATTAAAGAGGTCGTTTTGCTGGTAGAAGGCCGCGGTGCCTACAGCCGGCTAAAATTTGAAGGTGGCGTACACCGGGTACAAAGGGTGCCGGAAACAGAATCGAGCGGCCGCATCCACACTAGTGCAGCCACTGTGGCAGTAATGCCGGAGGCCCAAGAAGTGGATTTGGAGATTAACCCCAACGATGTACGAATAGATATTTTTTGTTCCAGCGGTCCCGGTGGTCAGTCGGTAAACACCACACAATCGGCAGTGCGGCTTACTCATTTGCCAACCGGTATCACCGTTTCCTGTCAGGACGAAAAATCGCAACACAAAAACAAAGATAAGGGTATGAGGATATTACGAGCGCGCATCTTGGAAAAAATTCAGGAAGAACAGCAAGACCAAGAGGCCAAAGCCAGGCAAAGCATGGTGGGCAGCGGTGACCGTTCCCAAAGAATCAGGACTTACAACTTTCCGCAAGGCCGCATAACCGATCACCGCATTGGTCTCACCTTGCATAAGCTGGATTGGGTGCTGCAAGGCAATTTGGATGAAATAATAGATGCTTTGATTACCGTAGAGCAAACAGAAAAGCTAAAGCGGGTGGATTAAAATGGACGTAGCAGGATTATTAAAAGAAGCAGAGTTTTTGCTCCCCCAAGAAGAAGCTAAAAGAGAAGCCCAAATTTTAGTGGCTCATTATTTAGGTTGTAGCCCTGGGGCTTTGGCTTTTAAACTAAAGGATTCGGCCGGGGAAAGTTTAATTGAAAAAGTCGGCCAGGCTATTGTCCGCCGTCAAATGGGAGAACCCATTCAATATATCATCGAGGAACAAGAATTTTATTCTCGCACTTTTATGGTTAACCGTCATGTGCTGATTCCCCGGGGTGATACAGAGGTGCTAATAGATGCAGCACTGATTCGTCTGCCGGAGGATGAATTTTGCCGGGTAGCAGATATTGGTACCGGCAGTGGGGTCATTGCCATTACCTTAGCTTGCCAGAGACCGGATGCTCAGATTTATGCCACAGATATAAGCAGAGATGCCTTGGTAGTAGCCGAGGATAATGCTTGCCGTCACCAGGTAGAGGAATGTATTCATTTTCGTCAGGGTGATTTGCTTGAACCTTTGGAGGATAAAGATTTTCACCTTATTGTCAGTAATCCCCCTTACATACCCACTAAAGATTTGGCAGAGCTTGCTCCTGAGCTTGCTTTTGAACCAGAACTTGCCTTGGATGGTGGCGTAGACGGCCTGGAATATTATCGCTGTTTGGCTAAGGAAGCCCCCAAATACTTGGTGGACGAGGGCTGGCTCTTGGTAGAAACGGGTTATGACCAAGCCAAACGAGTGGTTGCAATTTTACAAGAGACAGGCTATGAAAATATTGTGGAAGGAAAAGATTGGGCTGGACGTCCTCGCTTTGTAGCAGGCAGTCACCCTAAAAATAAACAGGATGAAAACTAATTATTATAATGTAGACCCCCAATATCCCAACAAAAACCCCATTATCCAGGCCGCTGCTTTAATAAGTCGGGGAGAAATTGTTGTTTTTCCCACCGAAACAGTTTACGGCTTGGGGGCCAATGCTCTTGATGCGGAAGCGGTAAAAAAGATTTTTGCCGCCAAGGGTCGTCCGGCAGACAACCCGCTTATTGTTCATGTGGCGGATAAAAACTGGCTGGAAAAAGTAGCTCAAGTGAACACCTTGGCCCGAGAGTTAATAAACAAGTTTTGGCCCGGCCCTCTTACCTTAATTTTGCCCAAAAAAGATATTGTGCCAAAAGAGGTCACGGCGGGCTTAAATACAGTTGCAGTACGGATGCCGAGTCACCCGGTAGCTCAGCTTTTAATTAAAGCAGCGGGGGTACCAATTGCTGCCCCCAGTGCCAATAGCTCCGGTAAACCTTCCTCTACTCAGGGTCAGCACGCTTTGGATGATTTGGTTGGCAAAGTGGCAATGATTTTAGATGCCGGCCCGGTGCCTATCGGGTTGGAATCAACCATTTTGGATGTCAGCAAAATGCCGCCTGTTTTGTTACGGCCGGGTTATATAACCAAGGAAGACCTTTTGCCCATTTGTAAGGAAATACAGGATTTTAAGGCCAATTTTACCGCAAATCAAAAACCGCCTTCACCTGGGTTAAAATATGTCCATTATGCCCCAACTGCCCCGGTTTTTTTGGCAAAGGAAGAAGGCTTTTTTACCATTTACGAACAATTGCAAAAAGACTATGGCAATGTAGCTGTTTTGTGTTCCGTCGAAATGTTGGCAAGCAGTCAAAAAGAGCTGCCTCTTTTTAAAATTTTAGGCAGCCGCAAAAATTTACAAAGCATAGCCCAAGAGCTTTTTGCCGCTTTGCGTTGGTGTGACCAAACAGAAGCAAAAGCTGTGTTGGTAGAAATTTTCCCAGAAGAAGGTATCGGCCTTGCCATTATGGACAGGCTAAAAAGGGCAGCAGTTGTTAAAGGTTAAGGCCATCAAGAGGTGAAGGAAATGGCAAAACCAAAAAGTATTTTATTTATTTGCACCGGTAATACCTGCCGCAGTGCCATGGCCGAAGCCATTGCCAAGGCAAGCCTGCCTGCTGGCTGGCAGGTAGAAATAGCTTCGGCGGGGGTGGCTGTTTTTGGCTCTTTGCCGGCAAGCGGTTATGCCCAAAAAGCTTTGGCAGCCAAAGGCATAGACTTATCTGGTCATACTTCACAACCGGTAAGCAAAGAGCTTTTGGAGCAACCAGAACTGATTTTTACGATGACCACCCCTCACAAAAAAGCCATTTTGGCTGCTTTTGCCAACCTGGCTCCCAAAGTATTTACCCTAGGGGAGTATGCAGGAGCAGGAGAGGAAGTTTCCGACCCGTACGGCAGCGACCTTGTAACCTATGAGGCCTGCCGTGACGAGCTGATTTGTTTAATTGAAAAGATGTGGCAAAAACTGCAAGAAGAATAATAAAAGACCCCCTTAATGGGGATCTTATTTTTTAAACAAAAGGGGTAGCGGAAACTGTCCCAAAATCATTATTGAATAGCAATAAAAGAGTTGCTTGCCGCACAATATTTCCAACAACAGTTCCTGCCATAGGCTTTTGCTTTGTACAATGCGTTATCCGCCAAAGCATAAATCGTTTCTGTTTTATATTCATTGGGCAATTTGACGGCAAAAAGCCCTACACTAATCGTAACTATTTTGGCCGCCTCGGCAGCGGCATGAGAGATGTTAAGAGCAGCCACCGCCAAACGCAGCTCATTAGCTACCTTTTCCCCTTTGTTTTCTTCAGTTTCCGCCCAAACCGCCATAAATTCCTCGCCGCCGATCCTGCCAGCCTCAATTCCGTTTGCTTCGGCATATTGGCTTAGCATATGGCCAATTTGCCGAAGCAAACGGTCACCGGCCGGATGACCATAAAAATCGTTGTAATTCTTAAAATTATCAACATCCATGACCAAACAAGTCAAGGGTTTATTATTTTGCGAGCAGCTTTTTTGGATTTTTGACAGCTTTTTAAAAGTTTGCCGGCGATTGCTCATACCGGTTAATTCATCAGTCATGCTGGTGTGATAAAGCGTGTAATTTGCCTGCTTTAGCAGGGCACTAGAAATAATATTTTGTAGATTCATGCGAGATTTGTTCCAAGATATAAATAAACCAATAATAACAACAATAAAGGTATGGAAAGTGTCGTAGGTTGCTTTGTCCATATCTTTAAGAAAATGGCTGCAAAATATAAAAATTATTGCACAGGGAAAAACAACTAAAATGTTTTGCCAAGGGAAACGGTTAAAAATTATTTGGACGAACATCAGCATCCAAATGGCATTTACAGCCAAATTATTTTTTGCTGCAAAGGTACCAAGGTAAATCAAATAAAAACAACTGTAATAACTAATAAAGAAAACCAAACTGTTCAAAAAATTTGCTGCTTTGTCATTAGAAACCTCTTGTAAACGGGGGAATTGCCTGCTTATAATAAAATAAAGAAGCAAAGAAATAAGTGCGTTCACAACAGTCAAAGCAGTTTTCATTTGGTTACTTTCATAATAATTAAAAAACAAAGCAACAGCAAGCATTACAAAAACCAAAATAAGGCAAATCTGTTGGACAATTTTTAAATTACTTATGTACATTTCAGTGCGGTATTTTTCTGCGGTCTCTTTATCAAAACCCAAATACCGCCATTTTGTTAAAAAATTTTTCAGACTCATTTTTAATCCTTCTTAATTCTAACCCTTCCTACATAACCTTCCTACACAAAAACAAAAATGTTCTAAAATCTGTACAATACAATCGGCTTTAGTATAACAACAATTTATTAAAAATACAACAGTGTAATGTTAATGATATGTTTTAACGCTAGGTCTAAAAAGTTAATAAAAGTTAATATATAAAAACCTGCTTAATTAGCCATTTTTTTGACAAAGACAGACAGGAAATAACACCATCAATAGCGAAAAACTATGACTTATGTACACAGGTTGTTTTTTTGCCAAGAAAGGGGTAAACCAAAATATGAAAATTGCTATAGGGTGCGACCATGCAGGCTTTCAGTTAAAAGAAATAATCAAAGCTAAGTTAATTAATGAAAAATTTGATGTGGAAGATTTTGGCACCTTTGATGAAGGTAGTGTGGACTACCCTGATTATGCCTTTTATGTGGGGAAAGCCATTACTACCAACCAATGTCAAAGGGGTATTTTAGTTTGTGGTACCGGCATTGGTATTGGCATTGCCGCCAACAAAATTCCGGGTATTAGGGCGGCACTTTGCCACAATGTTTTTTCCGCCCAGGCTTCTCGCGAGCACAATGATGCTAATATCCTTACCATGGGAGCCAGAATAATCGACGAAAAGCTAGCTTTGGAAATAGTAGAAATTTGGCTAAAAACAGAATTTGCCGGCGGCCGTCACCAAAGCCGCATAGAAAAGATTAGGGCTATTGAAGATATGATGGCGGTAGAAAGAGCCGAAGAATTAGCCGAAATTTATGCAGAAAAAGGCAAAACTGCTAAAGAAAAAAAAATAAAGACCTTAACAAAAAGTGAATAATTTTGGCTGTTTGCGGTCTCGGCCAAAAAAACTGGTCTAGCACCCCACTAGGCCCCAGCCTGGTTGCAAGTACCAAGTTATCAATAAAAACTAGAGGAGGAATAAGTTTTGCTTAACGAACAAATATTGCAATTGATAGCTAAAACAGATCCAGAGGTGGCAGAATCCATTAAATTGGAGCTAGGCCGCCAAAGACAACACCTGGAATTGATTGCCTCAGAAAACTTTACCAGTCCGGCCGTAATGCTGGCTCAAGGTTGTGTGATGACCAATAAATATGCCGAAGGTTATCCCGGCAAGCGTTATTATGGCGGCTGCAAATTTGTGGATATCCCCGAAAGTTTAGCCATAGCAAGAGCAAAAGAACTGTTTGGCGCTGAGCATGCTAATGTGCAGCCACACTCTGGTGCTCAAGCCAACATGGCAGTTTATTTTGCCTTTTTAGAGCCTGGAGATACAGTGCTGGGCATGAGTCTTTCCCATGGCGGCCATCTTTCCCATGGTAGCCCGGTTAACATTTCCGGCAAATATTTTAACTTTGTTTCCTATGGGGTAAGTCCGGAAACCGAAACCATAGATTATGACGAGGTGGCAAAAATTGCCGCAGCTAACAAACCAAAACTGATTGTGGCAGGGGCCAGTGCTTATCCTAGAATTATTGATTTTGCCAAAATGGCCGAAATTGCCCAAAGCGTTGGTGCTAAATTTATGGTAGATATGGCCCACATTGCCGGGTTGGTGGCTGCTGGGTTGCATCCAAGCCCTATGCCTTATGCTGATGTTGTGACCACTACTACCCACAAGACTTTGCGGGGCCCCAGAGGCGGCATAATCTTTTGCCGGGAAGAATATGCCAAAGCTATAGATAAAGCAGTATTCCCTGGCAATCAGGGCGGCCCACTCATGCATGTAATTGCGGCCAAAGCTGTAGCTTTAAAAGAAGCCTTGACGCCGGAATTTAAAACATATCAACAAAAGGTCGTAAACAATGCTCAGGCTCTGGCCGAAGAACTGCTTAAAAGAGATTTCCGTTTGGTTTCCGGCGGAACCGACAATCACCTAATGCTTGTTAATCTGACCAATAAAAACATTACCGGCAAGGATGCCGAAACTCTGCTGGATCAGGCTTATATTACCTGCAACAAAAATACCGTGCCGCAAGAAAAATTAAGTCCTTTTGTAACCAGCGGCATTCGCATTGGCACCCCTGCCATAACCACCCGCGGTCTAAAAGAGCCAGAGATGGCCAAAATTGCTGAAGCCATTAATTTGGTAGTAACCAACCCTGGTGCTGAAGGTCCTTTGGCCGAAGCCCAAGCAATTGTAAAAGACCTTACTGCCCGTTTCCCCTTGTACCCCAACTTTTAACATAAGGAGATAAAATGATGCGTCCAGACTGGGATGAATATTTTATGAGTATTGCTCATTTGGTAGCTACCCGTTCAACCTGCTTAAGAAGGCAAGTGGGGGCGGTGGCCGTGAGCCCGGAAAACCGTATTTTGGGCACGGGCTACAATGGCCCATTACCGGGAGCTCCCCACTGCAGTGATGTAGGCTGTCTGCGGGCCGAACTTGGTGTGCCCTCCGGTCAAAGGCAAGAAATCTGCCGGGCTCAGCACGCTGAAGCCAATGTGTGCAATTTTGCTGCCCGCTACGGAGTGGCTTTGGATGGTGCCTCCGTATATGTTACTGCCCAGCCCTGCACCACCTGTACCAAGGCTATGGTCACCAGCGGCATAAAAAGAGTAATTTTTGATAGCGAATATCCGGATGAGCTGGCCTGCAAAATTGCCAAAGAGGCCGGCATGGAACTGATCAGCATGGCAGAAATAACTAAAGGCAAAATAACGGGGCTCGCTTAGGAGGCTTATACAGCATGCGTATATTATCAGTGTTTGGTACCCGCCCAGAAGCCATAAAAATGGCCCCCCTGGTGCAAACCCTGGCTGCCGACCCCGACATTGAGGCCAGGGTGGCTGTTACTGCCCAGCACCGGGAAATGCTAGACCAGGTTTTAGATATTTTTGGCATAAAGCCGGATTATGACTTGAACCTAATGAAACATGGGCAAAATCTGGCTGATATTACGAGCGGTGCCTTAAACGGCATGTTGGAGATAATTAAAGCTGCCCAGCCCGATTTGCTTTTGGTGCACGGCGACACCACAACCACTTTTGCCGGGGCTTTAGCAGCTTTTTATGCTAAAATCCCCTGTGGACATGTGGAGGCCGGCCTGAGAACCTATAATAAATATGCTCCATTCCCGGAGGAGATGAACCGGCAGCTTACAGCTTGTTTGGCGGATTATCACTTTGCTCCCACCGCAACTGCCAAAGCCAATTTGCTGGCCCAAAATATTCCGGCAGAAAAAATAGTCATCACCGGCAATACGGTTATTGATGCTCTTTTGGCTACTGTGGCCAAATGCGGCAGCTTGGCCGGCCTGGCCTTGGATGACGTAGATTGGCAGCGCCCCGTAATTTTGCTCACCTGCCACAGGCGGGAAAATTGGGGCCAGCCGATGACAGAAATTTTTAACGCTATTCGCCAAATAGTTTTAGATTTTCCGGAGGTGCAGGTGATTTTCCCTGTGCACAAAAACCCTTTGGTACAGGAAAAAGCCCGAGCAATTTTGGGGAATTTAAAAAATGTGTTTTTGATTGAACCAGTGGATTATGCCGCCATGGCTACCCTAATGAACCGCTCTTATTTGGTGCTTACCGATTCCGGCGGCTTGCAGGAGGAAGCCCCGGCTTTGGGCAAGCCAGTTTTGGTTTTACGGGAAGTAACAGAAAGACCAGAGGCAATAGCCGCCGGTACGGCCCGTTTGGCTGGCATTAGTCAAGGGTCGGTATATGCCGCCACCAAAAAGCTTCTAACGGATAAAGCGGATTACGCAAAAATGGCCCAAGCCATAAATCCCTATGGTGATGGTCATGCTAGCGAAAGAATTTTGGCGGCGATTAAAGCATGGCAAAAGGGGGAACCCCCAGAAAACTGGCAACCTTAACAATATTTAAAACCCCTCTTTGAGGGGGTTTAAATATTGTTAAAAAGGGCAAAAAACGCAAAAAGGGCTCTTCTTACTATTGTAACTTAAGAAAATATGTAGTAGAATGTTTAACTATATAAACCAAAAAAACATAAAACTACCTATATAAATATATTAATAGTATTTTTAACCCCAAGATTATTATAAAAATAGCCTGGCTTCTGGTTTATTGATACAAGAAAAATCTTTTCAGATGCCTTTTAGCTTTAATTAGCTATGATAATAATAAAGTAGGTGGTTATGATATGAATATTGACTGGCAGGGTATTGTTTTTGGCTTATTGGTTGGCTTTGTTTATGGTATTATTTTTGGTATCATAAATTACAAACTTTTGCAAAATACCTTAAAAAAGGCTGATACCCAAAACTTTAAAAGAATATTTACAAGATGCTATATAATTCGTGCTGTGATTAATCTTACTGCATTTTTTATAGTCTTTTTTCTTAGAAATCATTTACCTTGGCGGTTCGAGTTTGTTTTATTGGGCTTAGTTGTTGCTTTAATATTACCCACCCGTTTTTTGATTTTTAATGTTAACTCCCATGAAAAGTCGAATTTTAAAGAAGATAAAGAGTAAGAGAGGATTGATTCGGCATGGCAATAGCCAGTTCCAATTCTTTATTTTATATATTTGGTCTTGGTGTAACAAGCCAGGTGGTTACCACCTGGGGTATTATACTGGTTTTGGTTATTTTTAGCCTTGTTGTTACCCACAACATAAAAGAAGAAAACCCGGGCCGCTTGCAGATTGTGGGTGAAATGGCAGTAGGTGGATTAAGAAATTTAACTCATGATCTTATCGGTCCCGTTAAAGGAGATAGATATTTACCTTTATTAGGTACTTTGTTTGTTTTTATTGCTGTTTCCAACTATACCAGCCTCCTTCCCTTATCTGGCAGGGTGACGGGTTTTGCCCCGCCAACAACCAGCCTCTCGGTTACGGCGGCTTTGGCAATCGTGGTTTTTTTTAGCACCCATTTTTTTGGTTTCAAGGCCAAAGGCATAAAAGGCTATCTAAAGCATTTTGTTTCTCCGGTGTTTTTTATGCTACCTTTGTTATTAATGGAAGAGCTGGTGCGCCCGCTTTCTTTGTCCTTGCGTCTTTATGGCAATGTGTATGGCGAGCACGCAGTCATAGAACAGTTAGGTCATATTGTTCCGATTGGGTTACCACTGGTTATGGAGATTCTAGCCCTGTTATTCTGTCTTATTCAGGCCTTGGTTTTTACCATGCTAACCGCAATATATATAGATGGTTCCACTGGTGAGTCCCATTAAAAAGATATTCCTCCCGCAGGGGATCAAAATTTAATTTATTTAAAAATAAAATTTAAAAGAAAGAAGGAAAAAATATGTCTAGTGACGCAATTTTTGCAATAGCTGCCGCATTAACCATTAGTATATGCACCATAGCACCTGGTATAAGCCAAGGCAAAACAGCTGCTGCTGCCTTAGAAAGTATAGCCCGTCAGCCGGAAGCAGCTGGTGCTATCCGTAATGCTATGATTATTGGTATGGCTCTTTTAGAATCGCTAACGATCTATGGTTTACTTATAGCTTTTGTTTTATTAACCAAAATCTAAATATTCTGGGGAGCTAAGGTTTAACTTAGCTCCCCTGCAAATAGTTTCCGGGCAGGAAGGAGGTGTGTTTTTTGCTGGAATTGGATCTGAGCACCATAATTTTTTCCTTGATTAATTTTACCTTGCTGATTTTTCTTTTATACAAATTGCTTTACAAACGGTTGCTTACAGCAATGAATAATAGACAAAAAAATATTAGCAAAAGTTTTGCTGTGGCTCAAAAGGCCAGAGAAGATGCGGCAAGTACCAAAATTGCCATGGCAGCCCAAATAGATGAAACCTATGCTCAAGCCAAAGAAATAATTGAAAATGGCAAAAGAGCCGGTGAAGCAGCAAAAAACGACATTATAGAACAAGCCCAAAAGGCGGCACAAGTAACCTTAACCCAGGCCCAATTGGCCATAGAAAGGCAAAAAGCTCAAGCCATTGCCGATATCAAAGCCCAGGCTGCCCAAATGATTATAACAGTTTCGGAAAAAATGATTAGGGAAAGTATTAGCCAAGAGCAACAAAAATTTTTAGTAGATAAATATATACAGGAAGTAGATGGCTTGCAATGATAGAAAAAGAGAATACCTTGGCCGCCACCTATGCCCTGGCCCTTTTTGAGTTGGCAGCAAATATACAAGAAGCCGAAGCTTGGCAGCGAGAATTGAAAACAATTGAAGCAGATTTAAAAGAAAACCAAGAACTGGCTGATGTGCTCCTTAGTGCTGCTATAGATACGGAAATTAAAAAAAATATCCTTAAAGAGATTTATCAAACAAAAATGGCGGAAAAACCGTTCAATTTTATTTGTTTTTTGTTGGATAAGGAACGGTTTGCTTATTTAAGCCAAATAATTAATAGCTTTGGCCTAAAAATAGGCGAGGCTAAAGGTGTTAAAGCTGTTTATGTGCAAACAGCCACAGAGCTAAACGAAGAAGAAATAGACACTATAACCAAAACTTTGGAGGCCAAGCTTGCTGCCCCCATATATTTAAAAATCCGTACCAACCCCAAATTAATTGGTGGCATTAAGGTGCAGGTGGGTGATAAAGTTTATGATGCCAGCATCAAAAACCAGCTGGAAAAACTAAAAGAAGACCTTAAAAAATAGAGGAATGGGAGAATTTTTACCATGAAACCAGAAGAGATCAGCCTCATCCTCAAGGAGCAGATAGATAAATATCAAATAAAAACCGAAGTAACGGAAGTGGGTATTGTTACTCAGGTAAGCGACGGCATTTGCCGGGTCTATGGCTTAAAAAATGTTATGGCCGGCGAAATGTTAGACTTTCCCGCCGCCGGGGTGCGTGGTATGGCTCTTAACCTGGATCAGGACAGTATTGGTTGCGTAATTTTGGGTCCTTTTAAGGATATCCATGAAGGTGATGAAGTTAAACGTACCGAACGCATTGTTATGGTGCCTACCGGTCCCGCTTTGATTGGCCGGGTAGTTAACCCGCTGGGCGACCCTTTAGATGACAAAGGTCCCATTATAACCGATACTTTTCGTCCTTTAGAGGCCTTAGCCCCCGGGGTTATAGATAGAGAACCGGTGAACCAACCTTTACAAACCGGTATAAAATCTATAGATGCTATGATCCCTATTGGCCGCGGCCAGCGCGAACTAATTATTGGTGACCGCCAGGTGGGCAAAACTGCTGTGGCCATCGACACCATCATTAATCAAAAAGACCAGAATGTAATTTGCATTTATGTGGCCATAGGCCAAAAAGCCTCCACCGTGGCAGCGGTGGTAAAAAAACTGGAAGAACACGGGGCCATGGATTATTCCATAGTGGTGGTTGCTGCCGCAAGCGAGCCAGCCCCGCTGATTTATATAGCTCCTTATGCCGGGGCCTCTATGGGTGAAGAATTTATGTATGCCGGTAAAGATGTGCTTATTGTTTATGATGACCTTTCCAAGCAAGCCGTGGCCTACAGGGAAATCTCGCTGCTTTTGCGGCGCCCCCCTGGTCGTGAGGCTTATCCGGGCGATGTTTTTTATCTGCACTCTCGTCTTTTGGAAAGAGCAGCCAAACTTAATGCAGCGAAAGGCGGTGGCTCCATGACTGCCCTTCCTATCATCGAGACCCAGGCTGGTGATCTTTCTGCCTATATCCCAACCAATGTAATCTCCATTACCGATGGCCAAATATTCTTAGAGGCTGATCTTTTTTTCAGCGGCATTCGTCCCGCCATCAATGTGGGGCTTTCTGTTTCCCGTGTTGGTGGTGAAGCCCAAATAAAAGCAATGAAGCAGGTTGCAGGTAGCCTGCGTTTAGAGCTTGCCCAGTACAGAGAACTAGCCGCCTTCTCTCAATTTGGTTCCGATTTGGATAAAGTGACTCAGTCGGTTCTTGCCAAAGGTGAAAGAATGATGGAAATGTTGAAACAACCTCAATATGCCCCGCTTTCCGTGGAGGAAGAGGTGGCTATTATTTATGCCGCAACCAACAACTATCTGGAAAATATTGCGGTGGATAATGTTGTGGCTTTTGAAGTAGCCTATAAAGAATTTTTACAGATTAGGCGTTCAGATGTTCTTTCTATTATTAAAAAAGAAAAAGCCCTTACTGATGATGTAAAAGCTAAGCTAGATGAAGCCCTAAAAGAATTTGTGGCTTTCTTCCAAGCCGGCCAAGCAAACTAGGGGGAAAACTATGACCAGCATGCAGGATATTCGTCGCCGCATCAAAAGCGTAAAAAGCACCCAAAAGATCACCCGGGTAATGAAAATGGTCTCCGCCTCTAAGTTGCGGCGGATTCAAAACAACCTAAATATAGCTTTGCCCTATTCTGAGCGGATTGCCGGTATTTTGAACCACTTTTTAACCAACGATATTGAAATTAAAAACTCATATATCAAAGGGCACAAGATCGTAAAAAAAGCATGTTATATTGTAGTTTCTGCCGATGACGGTCTTTGCGGTGGCTATAACAACAACCTAAACAAATTTGCTTTTACCTCAGTGAAGGCGGAAGATCTACCCTACAAACTTTTGATTTTAGGCAGCAAGGCCAAAGAATATTTTGAACACCGCCACCTTTTTGCAGATGAAAGCTTTGTGGATTGGGGAGATAACCCCAGTTTTTTTCAGGCTAAGCAGCTTGCCCTGATAGCCATGGATATGTTTGATAAGGGTGAGGTGGATAAGGTATATCTTATTTACACCCAGTTTATAAGCGGCCTTAGCCAAGTGCCGGTCTGCCAGCAAATTTTGCCGGTGGTTCCAACCTTGGGCGGCGAATGTTTCACTCGTATGGTGGAGTATATTTTTGAACCCAACAAAGAGGAGCTTTTAGCTGGTTTTGTGCCGCAATATATTGAGGTGGTAGTTTATCGAGCCTTATTGGAGGCTAAAGCATCTGAGCAACGGGCCCGTATGACCGCCATGAGTGCTGCTACCGACAATGCGGATGATATCATCGATAATTTAACCCTTACTTTGAACCGGGTACGCCAAGCGGCCATCACAACCGAAATTTCCGAGATCGTGAGCGGGGCTGCAGCTTTAAGCTAAAAAGCCGGGGTAAAAGCTCCAACCCATTTTTGGGAAAAGGCAGGAGGTTGAAAGATTTTGAAAAACCATGCACAAGGAATAGTTCAGGCAATTATTGGGCCGGTGGTGGATGTAAAATTTGCCACGACGGAGCTTCCTGATATTTATGACGCTATTAAAATAGATACAGAAAAAAACCATGTAGTTATGGAGGCTATGCAGCATTTGGGGAATGGAGTGGTGCGTTGTGTGGCTTTTTCCTCCACCGACGGCCTGCGTCGCGGTATAACGGCAACAAACACCGGTGGCCCGGTAACCGTACCTGTGGGGCGGGCAACACTTTCCCGCATCTTCAATGTGGTTGGCGAAACCATTGACGGCAAAGAGCCAATAAAGGATGCAGAAAGGCTGTCTATTCATCGTTCGGCTCCGTCATTTTCTGATCTCTCCACCTTCACCGAGGTTTTAGAAACCGGAATTAAAGTTGTAGATTTGCTGGCACCTTATACCAAGGGTGGTAAAATAGGCCTTTTTGGTGGTGCCGGTGTGGGCAAAACTGTGCTGATTATGGAGCTTATTCGTAATATTGCTTATGAACATGGCGGTTTTTCTGTTTTTGCCGGGGTGGGGGAACGCTCCAGAGAGGGCAATGACCTTTGGAATGAGATGAACAAATCTGGCGTTATTGATAAAACTGCTATGGTTTTTGGCCAAATGAATGAGCCGCCGGGTGCCCGCTTGCGGGCAGCCCTTACCGGGCTTACCATTGCCGAGTATTTTCGTGATAATGAAGGCCAGGACGTGCTGCTCTTCATAGATAACATTTTCCGCTTTACTCAAGCTGGGTCCGAGGTTTCAGCTCTTTTGGGCCGCATTCCTTCCGCCGTTGGTTATCAGCCCACCCTGGCTACAGAAATGGGTATGCTGCAGGAACGCATAACCTCCACCAAAAATGGCTCCATAACCTCAGTTCAGGCTATTTATGTACCAGCCGACGACTTAACAGACCCCGCTCCAGCCACCACCTTTTCTCACCTGGATGCCACCACCGTTCTTTCCAGGGCCATTTCTGAGCAGGGTATTTACCCGGCGGTCGATCCGCTAGATTCCACCAGCCGGGCCCTGGATCCCTTAATTATTGGGGAAGAACATTATCAGGTGGCACGAGACGTGCAAAGTGTACTGCAAAGATATAAAGAGCTGCAAGATATTATTGCTATTTTGGGCATAGATGAACTTTCTAGCGAAGATAGAGTTTTGGTAGCCAGAGCTCGCAAAATACAACGTTTTTTTTCTCAGCCATTTTTTGTGGCTGAAGCCTATACCGGGCAAGAGGGTAGGTATGTGCCATTGAAAGAAACCGTAAGAGGCTTCAAGCTGCTTTTGGAAGGTGCCTATGACCACCTGCCTGAGCAAGCCTTTTTCAGGGTTGGCTCCATAGAAGAGGCCGAAGCTAAGGCCAAAGAGCTAGAAAAATAAAAAAAGGCAAAGCTGCTAAAATAAACTAGTACTGCTGCCAAAAAGGTGGCCCCAATGCTGCCAAAACCAAAAAGACCCGCAATAAAAAAGGAAGGGAAAGCTATGGCACTTAATATCAACTTAGAAATAGTCACCCCTTTTGGACCGGCATTAAAAGAAACAGTAGAGATGGTTTCCGCACCTGCCACCGAAGGGTCTTTGGGCATTCTGCCCA
Source organism: Peptococcaceae bacterium UBA5755 (assembly GCA_002419005.1). Taxonomy (GTDB): domain Bacteria; phylum Bacillota; class Dehalobacteriia; order UBA4068; family UBA5755; genus UBA5755. The sequence goes on from DIFF01000001.1 coordinate 53,879, forward strand.
ACCATCTGCCCCTTATGACAACTTTGGATATTGGGGTCGTAAAATATATTAAAGAGGGCGAAGAACATTTTATGGCTATATCCGGCGGTTTTTTGGAGGTTCGTGAAAACAAGGTGGTAATTTTGGCAAATGCAGCGGAAAAGGCAGAGGAAATTGATGTGCCAAGAGCAGCAGATGCCAAAGACAGGGCAGAGCGTCGCTTAAAGCATCAACTGGATACCACAGATTTGGATTGCAACCAAGCCCGTCTTTCCTTAAAAAGGGCCAAGAACCGCATAAAAGTGGCCGAAATGGCTAAATTTGCCAAAGACCAGAACCGCCTTTAACCTTAAAAGGTAGTTTTTATTTATCAAAGTCGAAACAAAAAATCAAAAGATATGTCTTTTATTATAATAAACAAAATTATCCAAACTTCTAAAAAATGGCAAAGCTAATAACCGATGGCTTTGCCCAAAAAAGCAGGGGGAAAGCCCCTTATGTGGAATAATACTGCATATGACCATTAGGGAGGACACGGTGTGGAACAAATTATAATCGAAGGGGGACACCCCTTAAAAGGCTTGGTACACATCAGTGGGGCCAAAAACTCCGTGCTGCCCTTGATCAGTGCTGCTTTGCTTGTTGAAGGGGAGTGCAAAATATTTGATACCCCTTTTTTAACAGATGTCAGCGATATGTGTAGCGTTTTGGAATATTTGGGGGTAGATACTTCATTTAAAAATGGAGCTCTTTCAGTTGATGCAAGCCGTTTGCAAGGTACGGAAGCCCCCTATGAATATGTTAAAAAAATGCGGGCCTCTTTTCTTATTATGGGGCCGCTTTTAGCGCGCTTAGGCCGGGCCCGCATTTCGCTTCCGGGTGGCTGCAAAATTGGTTCTCGCCCCATTAATTTGCACTTAAAAGGTTTTGAGGCTATGGGCGCCAATATCACTATTGGCAATGGCTACATAGATGCCCATGTAAACAAGCTCCACGGCGGCCGCATATATTTGGATTTTCCCAGTGTTGGTGCCACAGAAAATTTAATGACCGCCGCAGTTTTGGCCGAAGGCCAAACGATAATTGAAAATGCGGCCGAAGAGCCCGAAATAGTGGATTTGGCCAACTTTTTGGGGGGGATGGGCGCTAACATTAAAGGAGCAGGCACCAAGGTTATCCGTATTGAAGGGGGTAAAAGCCTTAACCCTACCAGTCATGTGGTAATTCCTGACCGTATCGAGGCCGGCAGTTTTATGGTGGCGGCCGCCATCACCGGTGGGGATGTGGTTTTGGATAATGTAATCTCCGAACATTTAAAATCCGTTATTGCCAAGCTGCAAGAGGCGGGGGTAAAAGTTACCGAGGTAGACGACGGTCTTCGGGTGGAAGGTCCACCCGAAATTTTGCCGATTGATATCAAAACCCTGCCATATCCCGGTTTGCCCACAGACATGCAGGCTCAGTTTATGGCTATGCTGGCCTTGGCCAAAGGCACCAGTATAATTACAGAAACAGTTTTTGAAAATCGCTTTATGCATGTGGATGAGCTGGTGAGGATGGCGGCGGATGTGCGCATCGAAGGCAATTCCGCCATCATCAAAGGAGTACCCCAAATACAAGGTGCTCAGGTGAATGCTACCGATTTGCGGGCCGGTGCCGCTCTGATCATTGCCGGGTTGGCCGCCAAAGGCACTACCTACATCGGCTCCATAGAGCACATTCAACGCGGTTATGAAAACATCATTGACAAACTAACTGGTCTTGGTGCCTCAATTTATTTAAAAAAATAAAATCTTATATCTCCTAAAAGCCTCCTGCTCGGAGGCTTTTTTATTTTGCATAGCTTATATTAACTTTGCATAAGTTTTTAAGGAGGTGAAAACAAAGTGACAAAAGGAAAATGGCATGGCCAAAAGAGTATTAAAAAAAAATTGAGCTACCTGGTAATGCTTTTAACCATAAGCATTTTTTTATCTTGCGTAATATATTTGGCGGGTGGCCCTAAGGAAAACAAAAACCAGGCCGCAGGTCCCCAAGGGCCAAACGTAAGAATCTTTTTAAGCAAAGAGGATAAAGTGGTAACCTTGCCTATGGAAGAGGTTTTAATGGGGGTTCTAGCGGCAGAAATGCCAGCCAGTTTTGAGATGTCAGCCCTGGAGGCTCAGGCAGTAGCTGCTCGTACCTACATAATGCGACGCATGGATGAACCATGGGGGGTCGGGAGCGGCCACGCAGATAGTGACATTTGCGATGATCCTGCCCACTGCCAAGCTTATATAAACAAAGAAGCCATGCAGGAAAAATGGGGGAGCAATTTTGAGACTTATTACAATAAAATTAGCCAGGCGGTGCAAAACACTGCCGGCCAGGTACTTTCTTTTGATGGAGAGCTGATAGAAGCCTTGTATCATTCCACCTGCGGTGGTCAAACAGAGGATGGCGGCAAGCCTTATCTTGTTAGTGTCCCCTGTTTTTGGGATACCGAGGCACCAAAATATGAAAGCAAAGTGATTTTTACCGCCAATGAACTAAAGGAGCTTTTAAATGTATCGTCAAAAGAACTTGCGGCCATACAAATAACCTCCCGCAGTGCCAGCGGCAGGGTGACTGGTCTCAGCTGCGGCGAAAAGATTTTTACGGGGAGCAAAATAAGGGAGCTTTTGGGTCTCAACTCTACCAACTTTGCCTGGCTGGCTGCTGTTAATGGCAGTGAAGAAGAATATATCTTCACGGTGCAGGGTTATGGCCACGGCATCGGTCTTTGTCAGAATGGGGCTAACGGTATGGCTAAAGAGGGTAAAAGCGCCGCCGAAATTCTGCTTTATTATTATCAAGGTGCCGAAATTGAAAAAAAATATTGAGGTATAAATCACCCCTTAATGGGAAAGAATGTTTCCAAGGGGTGATAGAATGCAAAAATTTAAAGAATGGCTTAAAATAAAAACAGACAAATATTCTCCCATGCGGGGCATTTTGATACGTTGGTTTTATGTGGCGGTAATGGTTCTGCTAGTTGCTACGGTTTCTATAGTCAACCAACATAATCAGCAAGAGAATAAGCTTAATTTGGCTGAGAACCCGGAAATAAGAGAAATCGAGCCGATTGAAACGCAGGGCGAAGCAGTCGAAACGCAAAAAATACAAGAAGAGCAAACCCAAAATGAGCCAGAAACAGAAAACGAAGTAATAAATCCGGCTCTTCCGGACGCAAAAACTAATAATGCAGCTACCGAAAATACAGAAGGTGATTTAGGCCAAGCTATAGCAGTAGAGGCTCAAACTGGCAAAATAGAACTAACCATGCCGGCTGCAGGAACATGGGATAGGGCTTATGGCTATGGTTATGATGAAACTTACAATGATTATCGTTTTCATGGCGGGGTAGATATGTATTTAGCTATGGGTACTTTGGTTTCAGCGGTGGCTGCCGGCACCGTAACAAGCATAGAAACAGAACCAGGTTGGGGCCAAGTAATAAAAATAGACCACGGCGGCGGCTTGGTGAGCGTGTATGCTGGTCTGGAGATCTTAAACTTACAAAAAGGGGATAGCGTGGTTTCGGGTGTTGCCATCGGCAAAATAATTAAATTCCCCGCCAATGAAAAGGCTCTTCAGCCCCATCTGCATTTAGAGCTGTGGCTAAACGGAACGAGACAAAACCCGGCCGACTATTTTTCATAAAATATGTAGCTAATAATAAATTTCCTGGCCTCTAATGGCCAGGTTTTTTATTGCCAAAAACGGCTGGTTTAATATGTTGTTTTGTGGTATAATGTTTTTTAAAAAAATGGTATAGCAAAGGGGGTTAGAGAAATGAGTATGACCTATGAAAAGAAAAAAAGGCTGGTATCATTTGCCAGTGAAGATTATTTAGAAACTATTTATCAGCTTGCAAACAAAGGAGAGCATGTGCGTTCTGTTGATGTAGCCACAGCTCTTGATGTTTCCAAGGCCAGTGTTAACAAAGCCATGAACATTTTAAAAGAGGCCAAGCTAATAGAGCAACCACATTACGGGCTTATTACTCTAACTCAGGTTGGTCAGGATTATGCCAAAGAGGTGCTTCGCCGCCACACTATGTTAAAAAGATTTTTGCACGAGGTGTTGGGGGTAGACCAAAATGTGGCAGAACAGGAAGCCTGCCAGATGGAACATGTAATAAGTGATGAAACGATGGCTAAATGGCTGCAGTATTTGGAAAAAATTTTGCTATAATCAAATATTACCGCAAATATAATTTTGTTCTGCCACATATTTATAAAGCAAAGCAAACAAAAAACAGGAGCTGCAAACAAAAATGAAGAAGAGATTCTTGGCAGGGTTTTTTATTGGTATTGGCATGATAGCCCCCGGAGTTTCCGGTGGAGTTTTTGCAGTGATGTATGGTATATATGATAAAATGTTGGCAGCTTTAGCCAACATTTTCCGAGATTTTAAAAAAAACTTTACTTATTTAGCTCCCATTGCTTTAGGTGGCATCATTAGCGTACTTTTAACAAGTCGCTTAATTCTCTTCTTTTTTGTCAATTATCCTACGCCAACCAAGTATCTTTTTATTGGTTTGGTTTTAGGGAGTCTTCCCACCATATGGAAAGAGGTCAATAGCCAAGGTTTTAAAAAAGGCCACATTTTCTGGTTTTTTATTACCTTTGTCATTATTGCCGGCTTAGCATTTTTGCAAATAAAGGGGGAGGGGTTAATTCCTCCTGTTTCTGCCAACCCTTCTATTCCCGCTCTTTTGTTTTATGGGGGTATTATTGGCTTTGGTAGCGTTGTCCCAGGGGTTAGTGCCTCGTTCATCCTTATTTACTTGGGTAATGCGTATGAAATGCTTTTGGCGGCTATTTCATCCTTAAATTTTGCTATTTTAATTCCCACCGGCTTGGGGGTGCTCATCAGTATAGTTTTTTTAATAAAATTGATCAACTTTTTATTCAGCCGCTTTTATGCCTTAACATATTCTTGCATTTTAGGTATTGTTCTTGGCTCTGTTGTGGCCATTTGGCCGGGCTTTCTTTGGGGTTGGCAAGCCGTTTTGTGTTTGGTGCTTTTTATTGTTGGCTTTTTGTTTTCTGTTAAAATAGGCAGTTTAAAAGCCAAAAACACGTTTAAATAAAAAGTACAGCAAAATAAAATTAAGGGGATTTTGACCCGTATGGGTCAAAATCCCCTTTTAGTTTCTTATTCTTTATTTGTTTCACCCGGGAGTTCTTCGGCTGGAGAGGGCAAAGACACGGGTTCTTTTAGAATTTTTTCTTTTGTTTTTTTATCAGTTTTTTTACTTTCCAAAAGACCAATCCGTTTTACAAGCTGATAGCTGATAATCATTAGAGTAAAATAGATGATAAGTACAAAACTACCTGCTTTAATGCCGATATACAAAACAGCTAGCATGGCCACAGGATGCACATTGATGGAATGAGCAACTAACCTGGGTTCCAAAATTTGACGAATGACCGAAATGATAATCCAAATAGCCAAAAGAGTAATAGCTAACCCTACCTGCCCCTGAAAAAATTTTATTACAGCCAGAGGCACATAGATGATACCAATACCAAAAACGGGGACAATGTCGGCAAAAGCTGCTACAATGCTTAAGGTAAGAGCATATTTAATATTTAAAATGTTAAAGCTAATCAGAGTAATGACAAAAGTAATGCTGATTAAAAGACCATAAGCAGCGGCATACTTCCCCAACATGCCGCCCCCCACCGTTTGGGCGTTTTTCATATGCTCCATAGCTTGGGGGGTAAAAATTTTCCACCGGCTGTTTTTTAGTTTACCCATGTCTTTAGAGAAAAAGTAAGTAGAAAAGATAACAACCACAATTATGGTAATCCATATCGGCAAAGAGGTAATAAAAGATAAAACTTGATTAAATATGGTGTCCAAAATTTCTTTCCCACCGGAAAACAAATTTAAAAGATTACTTTGATTCCGCTGCCAAAAATCCGCATCAATGCTGCTGATGTAGCTTTGCACCTTCAGCCAAGTGCCTTGTATAACACCAATTTGGTTAGAAAAATCTACTTGACTTAACCAATTTACCAGATTGGTTATTTCCTTAATTAGCTTAATAACAACAAGAGTAAGAATTCCACCAACCACTGCAAACGCCAAAACCGAGGCTGCCAGGCTGGCTAGTCCCCGCCGAAATTTAAGCTTATTTACCAAAACCCGAATTAGGGGTTGTAAAGCTAAAGCAAGCAAAAAGGCCAACAAAAATGGCAGAGTATAAGCTAAAGTGCCAAAAAATATTATAAAGGCTAGGGTATATATCAACCAAAAAATTGCTGTTCTTTTGCAGGCATCTTTAAAAGAATCATTAAGCATTTTGCCGCATCAGCTCCTTAAAAAAACATCATTACTATTTATTACCAGTTATTATAACCTAAACGAGGCCATTTATCCACAAAAAACTTATTTCTTACCAAATAGGTTCTTCTGTTGCCAAAGTCGCCGCGGCTGGTATTACCAAAAATAAAAAGTTGTAAATCTAACTAAATCTGTGTTATATTATATAATTGTGGTTAGGGTATTTTTGCTAATTTGGCATAATACCATCTACGACATAAAAATGGGAGTGTAATTAAATATGAATACCCGCAAATTCCGTAATGTTGCCATAATAGCCCATGTGGATCATGGCAAAACCACTTTGGTGGATGGCCTTTTGCAACAAAGCGGCATTTTTCACAACAATGAAGCTCAGCCGGAAAGAGTGATGGATTCCAACCCTTTGGAAAGGGAGCGGGGCATCACCATTTTGGCCAAGAATACTTCAGTACAATACAAAGGTTATAAGATAAATATTGTGGATACTCCTGGTCACGCCGATTTTGGCAGCGAGGTAGAGCGGGCTCTTTCCATGGTGGATGGTGTACTTTTGGTGGTGGATGCCTTCGAAGGGGCTATGCCGCAAACCAAATTTGTTCTATCCAAAGCTTTGGCTTTGGGGCTGAAACCTATCGTTGTAGTAAACAAAATAGACCGTCCAGATGCCCGTCCCCTGCCGGTATATTCCGAGGTTTTTGATCTTTTTCTGGCCCTGGGCGCTAATGACCAGCAGTTGGAATTCCCCGTCATCTATACCTCCGCCAAAGTAGGTACCGCCCAGCTTGGTCCAGATGATGTAGGTACTACCTTAGAGCCTCTTTTAGATATGATTATAGAATATGTGCCGGCTCCCAAGGCCGAAGTGGAAGGGCCCTTCCAAATGCGGATAGCCAACCTGGATTATGATAGCTATCGCGGTAAGTATCTTATCGGCAAAGTGGAGCGGGGCCAAATAGACGCCAATACTGCCCTGGTTTTAATCCACAAAGATGGTAGCCAGAAAAATATAAAAATAAGCCAGCTTTATACCTATGAAGGGTTAAGCAAAAACCCCATAGATAAAGCCATAGCTGGCGATATTGTGGCTTTAACAGGGGTGGAAGATGCCCAAATAGGCGAAACGATAGCCAACAAGGATTGCCCGGAGGCTTTACCCTATATCTCGGTGGATGAGCCTACTTTGACCATGACATTTTTGGTGAACACTAGTCCCATGGCTGGGACCGAGGGTACCTATGTTACCTCCCGTCAGCTCAGAGAAAGATTAGCAAGAGAACTGATAACAAATGTGGGGTTGAGGGTAACAGATGGAGCCACAACAGATATTTGGCAGGTAGCCGGTCGGGGTGAGCTGCACCTTTCTATACTTATAGAAAACATGAGAAGAGAAGGGCACGAGCTGGCGGTTGGCAAACCACAAGTTATTTTTAAAGAGATAAATGGTCAACGCCATGAGCCCATTGAGCAACTTGTTTTAGATGTGCCAAACGAATATGTAGGCCCGGTAATAGAGCTTGTTGGTGTCAGAAAAGGTGAAATGACAAACATGTTCTCTAGCAGCGGTGGTCACACTCGGCTGGAGTTCATCGTGCCTTCCCGCGGCATCATCGGTTTTCGCAATGAGTTTCTTACCGCCACCCGGGGCAATGGAGTAATGAACTATATCTTCGATAGCTATCAGCCTCATAAAGGGGAAATAAACACTAGACGCCAAGGCTCTTTAATTGCCTGGGAAGACGGTATTACAACCACCTATGGCCTGCTTTCCGCCGAGGATCGGGGCACCTTCTTTATCAACCCCGGTACCGAGGTCTATGAAGGTATGATAGTGGGGGTTGGCAATAAAGAGCAGGATATAGAGGTGAATGTATGTAAGAAAAAACACCTTACCAACATGCGTTCTTCTAATTCTGAGGAAACGGTAAAACTAAAAGAGCCTCAATACCTTTCTTTGGAGGAAGCTTTAGAATTTATCAACGATGATGAGTTGGTGGAAGTAACCCCCAAAAACATTCGCTTACGAAAAAAATATTTAAAAAAACAAGAAAGAGCCCGGGCCAACAAAACCCACGAGCTCTCTTAAATTATTATTATGCTTTTTTTACCGGATCAGGTGGTTTTACTGGTAGAATATTTTTAGACAAAGCTGGATTGCTTGATGTCTGGTCATTCTTTTCCTCAATCTGCTTGGCTATACGGCGAAAATATCTATAATAAAAATATAGACTGCTTGCAACAATAATCACATAAGCACTTACAGCTAACCGAAACTGTGGTGAGGTTGCATCGAAAATAGATTTGCCTAAAGCTGAGCAAATGATTATGCGGGGAAAAAGTCCAATAAAAGAAGTGAGCAGGTAAAGAGGATAGTTTTTTACTACTGTGCCCAAAAACAAACTGCCAAAATCCAAAGGTAGCGGCATAAAACGCATCAGTACCAGACCAAAAAAAGTGTGTTTTTCATCCGCCTGAATGATTTTGCTGAAGATGGGGTTTTTGGCTAGGCGTTTTTCCACTTTGTCGCCACCCCAAAAGCGTCCCAAAAAGTAAGTGGTGGTAAGCTCCAAAAAGGTGCCCAGGCTGTTTACCAAAATGCCCAAAAGAGGGGAAAAGAAAACGCCCACCCCAACATAAACAATAGAGACGGGCACCACAAAAACGATGGACTTGATAAAAAACACAATCAAAACCACCGCAATAGCTTTTAAAATATCATCACTGTTGCTTAAAATATTTTTGATGTCAAAATTTACCAGATCTTTATAAAATACAACCAAAAGCACCAAAATCGCAACAGCTATGACAACTTTTAATACGTTTACAGCTTTGTTTGGCAAAATATCACCCCAACTTAAAACTGACAACGGTTTTCAAGGCCTGTGTATCTTTATAATTATCATACACTATAATCATTATACACCAGCCACCATTTTTTTGAAAAGAGGTTTTTGCAAATATCAGTTTTTAAAAAACGAGCTATTTGCTATTTAAGTTTGGATGTTGTATAATTACCTTTACTAAAAACACGAAAAAAGCCGAGGATTGCCAAAAAATACAAAAAAACCAAAAATTTTAAAAAATTGAGCTAAAAATAAAGACTCATAATAAAAAGCAAGGAGGCTCATTATGCTGCAATTAAAAAACATTTATTTTAGTGTTAAAGATGATGATAACAATACCCTGAATATCTTAACCGATATCAGCTATGATTTTGCCGATAACCAATTTGTGGTCATTACCGGCCCAAATGGCAGTGGCAAAAGCACCTTGGCTAAAATCATCATGGGCATAGAAAAGCCAACCAGTGGCCAAATAATTTTGGATGGGGAAGATATAACGGATTACAGTATCTCTGATCGGGCCAAACTGGGCATCGGGTATGGTTTTCAGCATCCGCCTCGTTTCAAGGGTTTAACAGTAAGAGATCTTTTAAGTACGGCAGCTGGCAAAACAATCGGTAACGACCAATGCTACCGCTACCTGACTGAAGTTGGTCTTTGCTCCAAGGATTATTTGGATAGGGATGTTGATAACAGTCTTTCTGGCGGGGAGCTGAAACGTATAGAAATTGCTACCATCCTGGCCCGCAGCTTAAAAGTTTCCATTTATGATGAGCCCGAAGCAGGTATTGACCTTTGGAGTTTTACCAAACTAACAGAAAGCTTTAAAAGAATGCATAAAACCCAGCCTGGCTTAGTGGTTATCATTTCTCACCAGGAACGCATTTTAGATATTTCCGATCAAATAATTCTTTTATCTAACGGTGCCATAAAAACAAGTGGCCCCAAAGCCGAGCTTTTACCGCAAATCATTCATGAAACTAAAACCCATTGCGAACTTCAAAAGATAGAGTTAGAGGAGGACGTAAAACAAAATGACTTTTGTAGATAAAGAATTGTTGAGACAAATAGCTGATCTGCACCAAACCCCCAAAGGTGCCTACAATATCCGCAAAAATGGTGAGGGCATAGAAAAGCAATCTACTGCTAATATTGAGATCATAACAAAAACAGATAAACCTGGTATCAACATTATTGTAAAGCCCGGCACCAAAAATGAAAGTGTTCATATTCCAGTCATAGTTACGGAATCGGGGATCAATGATCTGGTTTACAATACTTTTGAAATTGGGGCCGATGCCGATGTGCTAATAGTAGCGGGCTGTGGTATTCACAATGATGGCAGCAAAAAAAGCCAGCATGATGGCATCCACCACTTTATCGTTGGCCCGCGGGCCAGGGTTCGTTACGTAGAAAAACATTATGGCGAGGGTGAAGGAACCGGTGAAAGGGTGTTGAACCCTCAAACCATTATCGATATGGCCGAAAATAGTTGGGCCGAAATGGATCTTATCCAACTGAGAGGGGTGGATTCTACTAAGCGGAATACCAAAGCTACTTTGGCGAACGGGGCTCATTTGGTTCTTTTAGAAAAAATGTTAACCCATGATAAACAGGTAGCAGAATCGTCTATGGAAATAAACTTAAATGGCGAAGACGCCAAAGTACAGGTTATTTCTCGTTCTGTGGCCCAGGATGATTCCAAGCAAATTTTTTATCCTCAAGTAATGGGCAACAGCAAGTGCTGGGGTCATGTGCAGTGTGATGCCATCATAATGGGGCAGGCCAGCGTTAAGGCCATCCCGGGCATCACCGCCAACAATGCGGATGCGCAACTCATTCATGAGGCAGCTATTGGCCGTATTGCCGGTGATCAAATCATCAAAATGATGACTTTAGGCTTAAATGAAACAGAAGCGGAAGAACGCATACTGCAAGGCTTCCTAAAATAAAAGCTGTTTATTTTTCAGGCCCCCTCCTTTTGGAGGGGGCCTGAATTTTATATATTCATATAATTAATATTTTATTCAATTAAGCTATTTTGAGCTAAGCTGTTTTTTTGTATAGTTCACCAAACCGCCCATATCAATCAGTTCCTGCATAAAACCAGGAAAGGCCGAGGCCTGCCAGGTTTCTTTGGTAGAGAGGTTGGTTACGGTTCCGGTTGCCAAATCGACTCCCAGCTCATCGCCATTTTTAATGGCTTTGGCCGCTGCCGGGCATTCCAAAACCGGCAAGCCAATGTTAATGGCATTGCGGAAAAAGATGCGGGCAAAACTTTCTGCAATCACACAGCTAACACCCGCGGCCACAATGGCAATAGGGGCATGTTCGCGAGAAGACCCGCAACCAAAATTACGCCCCGCCACAATAATATCACCTTTTTTTACTTTATTCACAAAACCCTCGTCAATGTCTTCCATGCAGTGAGCTGCCAAAAAAGTCGGCTCCGAGCTGGTAAGATACCTTGCCGGGATTATCACATCTGTATCCACATGGTCGCCATATTTATGTACATTACCCTTCAAAAGCACGGGCAAAACCCCCTTAATTTTATTTTTAAATATAAATTAAAAGCTAAAGCTATTTTTGCAAGTGTTGTGGTCCGCAGATGATACCACTAATGGCCGAGGCAGCAGCCACAGCAGGGGAGGCCAAATAAACCTCGCTTTTGGGGTGCCCCATGCGGCCCACAAAGTTGCGGTTGGTAGTGGCTACAGCCCGTTCGCCTTCGGCCAAAATTCCCATGTGCCCGCCCAAACAAGGGCCGCAAGTGGGAGTAGAAACAGCAGCGCCAGCCTCCACAAAAATGTTCATCAAACCTTCGTTAACGCATTTCAGCCAAACTTCTTGGGTGGCCGGAATAATAATGGCCCGTACCCGAGGATGAATCTTGTGCCCTTTAAGCAATTCTGCCGCTACACGCATGTCTTCAATACGGCCATTGGTGCAAGAGCCAATAACAACCTGGTCAATGGAGATTTTTTGGGCAAAGGCATCTTCAATATCATGAGTATTTTCTGGTAAATGGGGGAAGGCCACAGTAAGGGGCACATCTGCCAAATCAATCACAATTTCCCTAACATATACGGCATCCGGGTCGGCTACTTCTACTATACCGCAACTACCGGCCCGCTCTTTGGCATAAGCACAAGCCTCGGCTCCTGCCGGGAAGATGGCATTTTTGCCACCGGCCTCAATAGCCATGTTGGCCATAGAGAGCCTATCCTCCAAGGTCAGACAATCCAAGCCTTCACCAAAAAACTCAATAGATTGATAAAGAGCACCATCTACCCCAATAATGCCAATCAAGTGCAGCATCACGTCTTTGCCTCTCACGTGGGGGTTTAACTTTCCTTTTAAAATAACCTTAATAGCTTCCGGCACTTTAAACCAGGCAATGCCGGTGGCCCAGGCTGCCGCCAGGTCGGTGCTGCCAATACCGGTGGAAAAGGCGCCAAGAGCTCCGTAGGTGCAAGTGTGTGAATCGGCCCCAATCACAAGATCGCCAGGTTTCACCAGCCCTTTTTCTGGCAGCAGGGCATGTTCTACACCCATTTCGCCAACCTCAAAAAAGTTTACAATGCCAAATTCTCGCACAAATTCCCGGATCATTTTCACTTGGGTGGCAGTTGCAATATCCTTGTTGGGGGTAAAATGGTCGGGCACAATGGCAATTTTTTTCTGGTCAAAAACTTTTGTGGTCCCCAAACGCCTAAATTCCTTTATGGCCGGCGGAGTGGTAACATCATTGCCCAGCGCCATATCCACTTTACACTGAATAAGCTCCCCTGCCTCCACTTGAGGCAGCCCGGCATGGCGTGCCAAGATTTTTTGTGACATCGTCATGGGTTTGGCTGCTTTGTTGTCTAACATAGTTATATTTGCCTCCTTTATTTATAGAATAGAATTATTTTTGAGTGTTTTTGCTTTCTGTTTCGCTCAAAACACGGTTTATAGCATTAATATAAGCACAAATGCTGGACTCGATAATGTCTGAGGCGAGCCCTTTACCAAGGGCATGACAGCCCTCATATTTTACTCGTACTTTAACTTCACCAAGGGCGTCCTTGCCTTCTGTAACAGCTTTTAAGGCATAGGATTCTAAAGATATATCCAAGCCAATAATTTGGTCAATGGCTTTAAAGGCTGCATCCACCGGGCCGTCGCCTTCTGCCGTGGCAGAAATGGGGTTATCTTCATAAAGTAACACCACTTCGGCTGTAGCAGTAATTTTATTGCCGCTGGATAATTTAAAAGAATCCAGTTGATAAATAGGCGGAATGTCCGCCGTTTTTGATCCTATTACTGCTTCCAGGTCCTTATCCCTGATATCTTTTTTGCGGTCGGCCAGTTCCTTAAACCGCTGAAATGCCTGATTCATTTCATTTGCGCTCAAATGATAACCAAGCTCCTGCAAATGCTGCTCAAAAGCATGGCGGCCGGAATGTTTGCCCAAAACCATTAGGTTCAAAGGCACACCGATTGATTCTGGGGTCATTATCTCATAGGTGTTGGGGTTGGACATCATCCCGTGCTGATGGATGCCGGACTCATGCCGAAAAGCATTGTAGCCAATGATGGCTTTGTTGGGAGCAATTTCAATGCCGGTAAGGCAAGAGACCATTTGACTTGTTCGATAAATATTTTCTGTTTTGATATTAGTGATAAAATTATAATAATTTTTGCGGGTATGAATGCCCATAATCACTTCTTCTAGGGCAGTGTTGCCGGCCCGTTCACCAATACCGTTCATACTGCCTTCCACTTGACGGGCCCCGGCTCTAATGGCAGCCAGGGTGTTGCTGGTGGCTAAACCCAAATCATCATGGCAATGGGTAGAAATAACCACATTTTCTATGCCTTCCACGTTGTTTTTAATATCAGTAATAAGATCATAATATTCCTCCGGGTTGGTGTAACCCACAGTGTCGGGAATATTAATGGTAGTGGCTCCGGCCTTAATAGTTTCTTCAAAAATGCGGTACAAAAAGTGCTTTTCGGTGCGGGTGGCATCTTCAGCAGAAAACTGAACATCATCGCAATATTGTTTAGCTTGTTTAACTGCTGCAACAGCGCATTCAATTACTTCATCCGGCCGCATTTTTAGTTTCCATAAAAGGTGAAGGACTGAGGTGGCAATAAAAACATGTATGCGAGGTGAAACAGCTTCTTTTAAGGCCAGCCAGCAGTTTTCCACATCTTTAGGTAAAGCCCGGGATAGGCCGCAAACTGTAGAATTTCTAACCTGGTGGGCAACTTTTTGCACCGCTTCAAAATCCCCGGGGGAAGCAGCCGGGAAACCCACTTCCATTACATCCACACCAAGCGTTTCAAGCTCTTTAGCCAGCTCCAATTTTTCCGCTGCATTCAAATTTACCCCAGGTGTTTGCTCTCCATCTCGCATTGTAGTGTCAAAAATAATAATTTTTTCCATATTTACATAACTCCTTTTTAACTAACCCAAAAACATTAAAAAACAAAAAGCCTCCAAGATGGGGCAAATTATTGAACTAATTATATATTATAGAAGATACATCTGTAAAGCCTAAAGTTTGCCTTACCCATTTAGATTGACAAAAAAAAGCAAATAGAGTATTCTATAAGAAATGTAAAAAGTTTGCATAAATAGCCAGGGGCAAGGCTCCAGGCTAGGTGAGCCACAAGGCTTAGAGACGAGAGGAGACGAGATAAATGAATAAACACCCAAGGAATATTACTTTAACAGAGGATCAGATACCAAAACAATGGTATAATTTGCGGGCAGATATGCCCAAGCAGCATGATCCTTTTTTGCATCCCCAAACCAAGCAAGTCCTAAAAAAAGAAGAGTTGTATCCTGTTTTTTGTGAAGCTTTGGCTGCTCAAGAACTAGATGAAACAACCCGTTACATAGATATCCCGGAGCCTGTACATAACTTTTACAAAATTTTTCGGCCTTCTCCGGTAATCCGGGCCTACGAGCTGGAAAGAGCTTTAGATACGCCAGCCAAAATTTACTATAAATTCGAAGGCAACAACACCTCAGGTAGCCACAAGCTTAATTCTGCCTGTGCCCAGGCTTATTATGCTAAGGCGCAGGGTTTGGTTGGCCTAACTACCGAAACAGGTGCCGGCCAATGGGGAACTGCTTTGGCCATGGCCTGTGCTTATTACGGCATTGACCTTACCGTTTTTATGGTCAAGGTTTCTTCTCAGCAAAAACCGGCCCGCAAGGCCATTATGGAAATCTACGGGGCAAAAGTGATTCCCAGTCCCAGTGAAGAAACGGCAGTCGGTCGTGCCATCCTAAAAGAACACCCCGATACCGGCGGTAGCCTGGGTTGTGCTATTTCTGAAGCAGTAGAAAAAGCCGTGACCAGCCAGGGCTATCGCTACGCTTTGGGATCTGTTTTAAACCAAGTATTACTGCACCAATCCATAATTGGCCTGGAGGCCAAAAAACAGCTGGAGTTGGTGGATGCCTACCCGGATATCGTTATTGGTTGTGCCGGTGGCGGCTCCAACTTGGGTGGTTTAAGCAGTGCTTTCATGCAGGATAAATTGACAGGTAAAGCCAACCCGTATTTCATTGCCGTGGAACCTGCCTCCTGCCCCAGTTTAACCAGAGGCAAGTATGCATATGACTTCTGCGACACAGGGGCTGTTACCCCCTTGGCCAAAATGTATACCCTGGGCAGCCAGTTCATACCATCACCCAACCATGCTGGTGGTTTGCGCTATCATGGCATGTCACCCATTATCAGCCGGTTATATTACGATGGATTTTTGGATGAAGCAAGAGGCGTAGAACAAACTAAGGTGTTCGAATCAGCTACTCTTTTTGCCAAAAATGAAACTATCTTGCCGGCTCCGGAATCTGCCCATGCTGTGCATGTAGCAGTGCAGGAAGCCCTTAAATGTAAAGAAAGCGGCGAAGCAAAAACTATTCTCTTTGGCCTTTCCGGTACCGGGTACTTCGACCTTACGGCCTATACCCAATTTAACAACGGCACCATGACGGATTATATCCCTACTGATGAAGATTTAGCAAAAGGCTTTGCCTGCTTGCCGGATGTATCCAATTCTGCAAAATAAAAAACCAAGCCAAAGGGCCTTTTGCTTTTTAGCAAAAGGCCCTTTATTTTTTAGGAGCTTTTTTAAGGAACTTTGTCCCAACCCCTAGTGTCTAAATAGGCAGATCTACACCAAAAACAGTTTTAAAAAACAAGCTTTGGAAAGGCGAACCCCAATGAAAAAATTGTTCAAACTTTTTGTAACTTTTATTTTTTGTATTACTTTTGCTGCCATAGCCTTGCTGGCTGCAGTCACCCCAGCAATAGCGGTCGATGGAAGTTATGTTCTTACTTTGGGGCAAACACAAACAAGTGATGCCGGAACCGCCGGATTGCAAGATGTGGTGCTTTTGTGGCCGGGTGGGCAAACCGCCAGCATAAACGGGGTAAAACAAAGCATAGGGAGCACCCCGTACATAAAAAACGGTACTACCATGGTGCCTTTGCGTTTTATCTGCCAGGATGTTTTAAAAGCAGAGGTTGCTTGGAATAATACCACAAAAGAAGTAAAAGTAACAGATGGGACCGCCACCGTTTTGTTGCAAATAAAAGAAGGCAAAATATGGCAAAACGGTATAGAATACATTATGCCGGTGCTACCTGCGGTAAAAGAGGGCTATACCTATGTGCCCTTGCGGCTCATCGCCGAGCTTTTTTCCTGCCAGGTGGATTTTGCAGCAAAAGAAAAGAAAATCAGCATTATTACCCCCAAAAAAGAGGTTGCCATACCCATAGCAAGTTTTACCCTGCCGGAGGTTATTGTACAGGGGCAAGTTTTTTCTTATACTAATTCCAGCTATGACTCCCAAGGAGCCAAAATAAGCCAATATCTGTGGGAGCTGGAGCTTGCCGGTAGCATTACTCAAACGGCGGATATAACAGAATTTTTTAATAATAATTCCCAAGTTGGCATATATACCGTAAAACTAAAAGTGAAAAATGCTTTTGGCGTATGGAGCAATTGGGCCCAGGGCAGCATACAAATACTTGCCAACCAGCCTCCCACTGTTAGCAATTTAAAGGCTAACATGTATTACCCTAACATTGGCCAGGATGTGACCTTTACTTATGATATTAGCAATGAAAATTGGGAAGATGTAACCGAGCTGAGTTGGAGCTACACCTACAAGGATGCCAATGGCAGGGAACGTAACATCAATGCTCTGCCGCGGGTTTTCTTTGCCGGTGGCACCACCAAAGTTAGTTTAAAGGCCAAAGATGCTTATGGTAATTGGGGCGAAGAGTGTAGCATTGATGTTTTTGTCAATGGTACAGTAACCATGAGTGAATATGCTTACAAGTTTACCAAACTTGTGACAGGAGATTATTTTTTAAATGTGCCAGCGTATAATTATAACCTGGTTAAGGCTGCTCCCATCACCAGCATCAGTTACAATGACGTGACTCTTTTGGTTAGCAACAACCCCGAGCAATTTACCGGACCGGAGCTAATGTATAGAGATAAAGCATCAGGCAAAGTCCGAATATATTATTATCATCATAGTGAGTCTGCCGAAAGACTATATCTTTTAGTGTGTGCCCAAAACAACACGAAGGAAAACATAACTTTACAAATCAACAAAAAAACTGTGGTGGGGCCAGATTCTGATGGCATGTATTTGGGGCAGGTCTTAAACCAAAGATATTTTACAGATGATTTGGCCTATGCTCAAACTACCCTAAAACCCGGGCAAAAAATTTGTCTTGCGGCCAGTCAAAGGGCCTTAAAAACAGGTGAGGTTTCCACCGGTTTGGTGGAACTTACCTGTAGCGGCCCTTTGCTTTTTACTGTGGAGGCTGCTCCAACTCAAAACGGCCTAGCAGGTAGTAGCACAGTTTCTGTTGCACAAAAAGAGGGCAGTCATGTGCGGGGTACCTTTTCTCAGGCCAATATCCACATGAACATCGCCGCCGAAGGCGTGAATATAGAAAAAATAATCATCGACCGCCAGGATGTCTATGAAGGTTATTTTCGCACTGGGGTAGATGCCGCAACCGGCGAAACAGTTACCAATGTAGGGAACAGGGGAGTAATACAAACCATTACCATTTCCGCCACCAGAGCAGTAGGAGTTATTTTTAATCCACGTGGTTCCATCTACAAAGGTGCTTTGTATGACTGGAATAAGCAAATTTGTTTTTTGGCTAACACGGGAATTTTAAAAGGCAGCCAAGAGGGTGTAATAGTTGGGGTGATAGAAGCGGGAGAAACTAAAACCATTACCTACACTGCACCAGGTGGTTCTGATGCGGTAGCCCTGTTTATTTTGGTGCCAAAATATTTATGGTAAAAAGCAAAACCAAAAACCCTGAAAAATTAAAGAAAAATTTGACAAATTATTGAGCATATGATAAAATTTTGCCCATACTTTACTTTAAAAAATAACATTTAATGAGCAGGCAACAAATTTAGCCACAACGGGCAAAGTTTGTGGGGCTGGGCCTTTGGGGCAGCAGATTTTTCTGCGGGACAGGATTTGTCCCGTAGTTTTTTTATATAATAAGTTTGTATAAAAAGCAGCGGGCCGAAAGACTTTTCAAAAAGGAGTGTTATTATGGCGACCCAAGCGGCTTCCACCTGGCAGGGGCTAACAACAGAACAAGCAAAAGATCTGCAGCTGGAGTATGGGTATAACGAGCTTGCCCCTGTGCAAAAGAAAAGTTTTTTTAAAAAAATTTTAAAAACTATCAAAGAGCCCATGTTCATTTTGCTCATTGTCACCGCCATTATTTATTTTATTTTGGGCGAACCACGGGATGGTGCTATAATGCTGGTGTTTGTTATTTTTGTCATCGGTATTGAGGTGGTTCAGGAATGGAAAACAGACAGAACCTTAGAAGCCTTAAAAGATCTTTCAAGCCCATTGGTTTCGGTAATTAGGGATGGTAAAGAGCAACTAATAAACAGCCGCCAAGTGGTGCCGGGGGATTTTCTGATAATTAAAGAAGGGGAAAAAATAGCAGCTGACGGCGTTATTTTGCGTTTAAGCGATTTGTGCGTAGATGAATCCACCATGACAGGCGAGGCAGAAAAAGTTTGGAAAGAGGTGGCAAATCAAGGCATATACTCAGGTCTTTGGCGAAAAGACACCTGTTATGCGGGCACAATGGTAATGCAAGGTAGCGGCATAATCAAAGTTACTCATATTGGTTCTGCTACAGAATACGGTAAAATAGGCAAAGCTATTGCCGAGGCTCCAGATAGGCCCACCCCGCTGGAAAAGCAAACAGCCAGGCTGGTTAAATTTTCCACGGTTTTTGCAGTTGTATTGTGCTTTGTAGTTTTTTTAATTACCTTTTCCAACTTGGCCATGTATGTAATAGAAGAGCGTTTTACCGTCAGCATTTTGGCGGGCATTACTTTAGCCATGGGTATGATCCCGGAGGAGTTCCCGGTTATCCTCACCATTTTTCTTTCCATGGGTGCGTGGCGTTTGGCAAAAAACAATTCTTTGGTAGCTCGTCTTTCTTCAGTGGAAACTTTGGGTGAAATTTCCGTATTGTGTGTGGATAAGACCGGTACTTTAACCCAAAATAAAATGGCTGTAAATCAGGTGTGGCAACCCTCTGGCAAAAAAGAGGAGGAGCTCGCTTATATTATGGGTAAAGCTTGCGAAATAGAAGTCTACGACCCAATGGAAAAAGCCATGTTGGAATATTGCCACAGCAAAGGAGTAACCCAAAAACAGCTTTGCTCGGGTGAGCTTTTGCTGGAATACCCTCTTACAAGCGAAACAAAAATGATGGGCCATGTGTGGCAAGATGCCGAAGGCCGTCTTTTGCTGGCTGCCAAAGGTTCTCCAGAAGGAATTTTATCCATTTGTAACTTAACAGAAGCCGCAAAAGAAGAGGCGTTGGGAAAACAAATCGAGATGGCTAAAAACGGATACAGGGTAATTGCGGTAGCAAGCTGCAAATTAGAAAAAGAGGCAAAACGCTGTCTGGAAGAAAATCTTTTGAACCTGGTTGGCTTGGTTGGTCTTGCTGATCCCCCCAGAGAGGCAGTGCCGGACGCCATCAAAACCTGCCAAAAGGCAGGCATTCGGGTCATAATGATTACCGGCGATAATGGCCTTACCGCCACCAGCATTGCTAACCAAATTGGCATAAATTATGCTGGGGAGGTGCTCACCGGGGATGACATAGATGCAATGAGCGCGGAAGAACTAGCAGAAAGAGTAAAGGCAGCCAACATTTTTGCCCGGGTAGCTCCTACCCACAAACTGAAAATTGTGCAGGCTTTAAAAGCCAACGGCGAGGTGGTGGCTATGACCGGTGATGGAGTTAACGATGCCCCGGCCTTAAAATATGCTGATATTGGCATAGCTATGGGCAAAAGGGGCTCCTCTGTGGCCAGAGAAGCAGCAGATTTGGTGCTGATGGACGATAATTTTACTACCATTGTTAACACAGTAGCCGATGCCCGGCGTATTTACGATAATATCCGCAAAACAGTGGGGTACATTTTTTCAATCCATACACCAATTGCTTTGGCAGCACTTTTTGCTCCGCTTTTGGGCATTGACCCTTTGGCAGTAATGCTTTTACCTCTCCACATAGTGGTGCTAGAATTGGTAATAGACCCCACCTGCTCCATTGTTTTTGAAAGGCAGCCAGCCGAGCCGGACATCATGTGTCGCAAGCCCCGAGGCCAAAAAGAGAGTTTGATAAACAAAAAAATTGTTTTTGAGGCCTTTTTACAGGGTGTTGTTATGTTTGTTTTTACCTTTGGCAGTTATTATTATCTTTTAAATGTTGCAGGCAAAAGTCCGGAACTTGCCCGTACCTTTGGCCTCGCTTGCCTTATTTTTGGTAATCTTTGGTTTGTGCAGGTGGCCAGTTCCCGCCAAAGGATGCTTTATAAAACAATGGGCATTCTTTGGAAAGATAAAATAATTCTTATAGCCAACGTTGTCATAATTTTAGGGCTTCTCTTTTTAATTTATACTCCGGCGGCTCAAGTGCTGCAACTGGCACCTCTTTCTTTCTCTCAGTTAATCATATGTTTTCTTTTGTCCGCGGCTTCTGTTCTGTGGTATGAAATAATAAAATATATCCGCATCAAAAAAAGAACTATTCAGGCTCAAGACTAAAAGCCGCACTATAAAAACAGAAGGATTTACACTTAAAAATTACTTGATTTTAAAAAATAAAGTTGGTATACTGATATATGCTTTTATAAATAAATAAAAAGGTCGCAAAATATGTGCAAAATTTTTAAATACTTTCAGCAAATTTAAAACAAAGTGGCATAAGCTGTAAGGGTTACACAGTTTATGCCATTAGTTATTTTTATATCAATAATTTTTGTCAAAAAAAAGTCACTTAATTAGGTAAAATTTTGTTGTTGCTGTTGTTTTAGGAGGTAAAGATTTTGCTTCGTTTGTTAAAATATCTCAAACCTTTTATACCGTTGTTGTTGGTAGCCATTGTTCTTCTTTGCGGGCAGGCCGCAAGCGAGCTTGCCCTGCCCGGCTACATGTCAGATATCGTAGATAATGGTGTAGTAAACAAGGATGTCCCATATATCCTGCGCATTGGCGGTATAATGCTGTTGATTGCTTTTTTGGGCACAGCAGCCAGCGTTTTAGTTAGTTATTGCAGTGGCAAAATTTCGGCAGGTTTCTGCCGCAATCTTCGCAAAATGGTTTTTGCCAAAGTAGAAAGTTTTTCGGGAGCGGAATTGGACAATTTTTCTACCGCTTCTTTAATTACCCGTACTACTAATGATATTACTCAAATTCAAAACTTAATTTTTATGATGATCCGCTTTCTGTTTTTTGCTCCGCTTATGGGGGTGGGCGGCATCGTTAACGCTTTAAAAAGAAGTGCCTCAATGTCGTGGATTATTGCCCTGGCAGTAATAGTTATTATTGGCTTGGTTGTAGTAGTTTTTGCTATTGCCATGCCTAAATTTAAAATTGTACAAAAGCTCATAGACCGCTTAAATTTAGTAACGCGAGAAAATTTGGCTGGCATTTTAGTTGTGCGGGCTTTTAACACCCAAAATTTTGAGGAAAAACGTTTTGATAAAAGTAATAAAGATCTAACCAACACTAACCTTTTCATCAATCGTATCATGGTAGTAATGATGCCTATGATGATGTTGGTGATGAACCTTTTAACTGTTCTGATAGTTTGGGTAGGGGCAGATTATGTGGCGTCCTTGCAATTCCAAGTGGGGGATATGCTAGCTTATATTCAATATGCCATGCAAATAATGATGGCTTTTCTGATGATTTCTGTAATGTTCATTATGGTGCCGCGGGCTTCTGTTTCTGCCCTTCGTATTGCTGAAGTTTTGGAAATTAAGCCAATCATTAAAGACCCGGCCAAGCCGGAGCATTTCCCATCTAATGTCCCCACCTCTTTAGAATTTAAAAATGTTAGCTTCCGCTTTCCAGGGGCTGAGTCGGATGTTTTAAATAACATTAGCTTTGTGGCCAAACCGGGGGAAATTACCGCTTTCATTGGCTCCACGGGCTGCGGCAAAAGCACCCTAATAAACCTAATTCCCCGTTTTTATGATGTGACAAATGGTCAGGTTCTCATCAATGGGGTGGATATTAGGAATATTACCCTGCATGAGCTGAGGGAAAAGATTGGTTATGTGCCGCAAAAGGCCACTCTTTTTTCCGGCACCATCAAAAGCAACTTAACCTATGGCAGAAAGGATGCAGACGAAGCCGAACTAATCAAAGCGGCTGATATAGCTCAAGCGAGCGAATTTATCAACAGCAAGCCGCAAACTTTTGATGCCGAAATGGCTCAGGGCGGTGTCAATGTGTCTGGCGGTCAAAAACAAAGGCTTTCTATTGCCCGTGCTTTGGTAAAAACCCCGGATATTTATTTGTTCGACGATGCTTTTTCGGCTTTGGATTATACCACAGACGCTAAGCTTCGCCAAGCTTTAAAAGAAAATGTAACTCAGAGCATTGTGCTGATAGTGGCCCAAAGAATAGATACGATTCGCAATGCCCAGCAAATAATCGTGTTGGATCACGGGCAAATAGTAGGGGTAGGCCAGCATACCGATCTAATGCAAAACTGTGAGGTCTACCAGGAAATTGCCCTATCCCAGTTATCTAAGGAGGAGTTGGCATAATGAATCAAAACAACAACACCAATTTCTCTCGCCCAGCTAGGCCAATGGGCGGCCCCATGGGTAGAGGGCCCGGCGGCATGGGGATGCCGGTAGAAAAACCCAAAGATTTTAAAGGCACTATGGCCAAACTTTTAGCCTATTTAAAAACTTACAAAAAAGCTATCATTACGGTGATCATTTTTGCGCTTTTGTCTACCGTTTTTACTATTTTTGGCCCCAAAATTTTGGGCAAGGCAATCACCAAACTTTTTGAAGGTGCCATGGTCGGCTATGCCACCGGCGTTATGAATATTGATTTTGATTATATTAGCAAATGTGTCATAATTTTACTTGGCTTATATCTACTTTCTGCTGCTTTTAGCTATATCCAGGGTTGGATAATGTCCGGCGTGTCCATGAAAGTGACTTACCGGCTGCGTAAAGATATTTTTCAAAAAATCAACAAACTGCCTCTAAAATATTTTGATAATACTACCCATGGCGAGGTACTTTCCCGCCTTACCAACGATGTAGATACAGTTAGCCAAACTTTAAACCAAAGTCTTTCGCAAATGATTACCTCCTGCGCCACCATCATAGGGGTGCTGATAATGATGTTTTCCATCAGTTGGCTTATGACTCTGGTTACTGTGCTTATTTTGCCACTTTCCATGATAATAATGATGAAGGTCATCAAAAGATCCCAGGTGTATTTTAAAAAACAGCAAGAATACTTGGGCCATATAAACGGCCATGTAGAAGAAATGTATGGCGGCCACACAGTAATGAAAGCCTTCAACGGGGAGGAAGATTCTCAGGCAAAATTTGATGAATATAATAATGTGCTTTATGGTGCTTCCTGGAGATCTCAGTTTTTATCCGGTCTTATCATGCCCATTATGATCTTTGTGGGCAATCTGGGGTATGTGGCGGTGTGCATTTTGGGGGGCGTTTTAGCGGTTTTGGGCAGCATTGCGGTTGGCGACATCCAGGCTTTCATTCAATATGTGCGATATTTCAATCAACCCATCAGCCAAATAGCCACCATCTCCAACACTTTGCAATCTACTGTTGCTGCTTCCGAGCGGGTTTTTGCTTTTTTGGAAGAGGAAGAAGAAAAACCGGAAATTGCCAAACCCATAACCCCCACCGATATCAAAGGGGTTGTCACATTCAAAGAGGTTCGTTTTGGCTACAAAGAAGATAAAATGGTTATTCAC
The DNA here is from genome assembly GCA_002419005.1 of Peptococcaceae bacterium UBA5755. GTDB lineage: Bacteria > Bacillota > Dehalobacteriia > UBA4068 > UBA5755 > UBA5755. Next base: position 78,393 of record DIFF01000001.1, read on the forward strand.
AACTTTTCTGCTACCATCAATCCGGGCCAAAAAGTGGCAATAGTAGGCCCCACCGGGGCCGGCAAAACTACCATCGTCAAGCTCCTTATGCGTTTTTATGATATAAATGCCGGCGAAATATTAATAGACGATAACAGCATCTATGCTTTTAGCCGCTACGATTTGCGGCAAATGTTTGGTATGGTGCTGCAGGATACCTGGCTTTCCAATAATACTATCATGGAAAACATTCGCTATGGCCGTTTAGATGCCACAGATGAAGAGGTAGTGGCAGCTGGAAAAGCTGCCTATGCTGATAAGTTCATCCGCACCTTAAACGACGGCTACCAAATGGTAATAAACGAGGAGGCCTCCAACATGTCCCAAGGCCAAAAACAGCTCATAACCATTGCCCGGGCCATTTTGGCCAACCCTAAAATACTAATTTTAGATGAAGCCACAAGCTCAGTGGATACCCGGACCGAGTTACTTATCCAAAAAGCTATGGCCAATTTAATGAAAGACCGTACCAGTTTTATCATTGCCCACCGTCTTTCTACAATCCGTGATGCGGATCTGATTTTGGTTATGGATGATGGCGATATTGTGGAGCAGGGAAATCACCAAGAGTTGCTTGCAGCCGGCGGTTTTTATGCCCGTCTTTATGCCAGCCAGTTTGAAAAGGCAGAGGCAAGTTAAGCAAAAAACAAAAGTGGATTATGTTGAAGCCTGCTGCTATTTATGCTAAAATTAAAAGGTTAACAAGCATGATTTCTATTTTTAGGGGGAGAAGGTATTATGACTGATATCCGCCGTGTTTTTGTAGAAAAAAAACCCGGTTTTGATGTAGAAGCTCAGCACATGCTGGAAGATTTTCGCCTCAACCTCGGTCTTCCTTTATCTGGTTTAAGGGTTTTTAACCGCTACGATATAGAAGGCATTTCGGATGAGGAGTTTGCCCAAGCCAGAAATACCATTTTTTCTGAACCCCCCGTGGATGAAGTATATGATGAAGAAATGCCGCTAAAAGAGGGTTGGCAGGTTTTTGCCATGGAATATCTCCCCGGCCAATATGACCAAAGGGCAGATAGCACCGCCCAATGTGTGCAGCTTTTAACCCAAAAAAAACCACCCCTAATAGCCACCGCCAAAGTGGTAGCGGTGCTTGGCCTGCAAAATCAAAATGAGCTGGATAAGATAATAAAGTATTGTTTAAATCCCATCGAATCCCGCCTGGCCTCCCTAACCAAACCAAGTTCTCTTGCTTTAAATTTGGCAGCTCCTGGCCCTGTTCCTTTGGTGGAAGGATTTACCAAAATAAAGAATAACGAGCTTTTAGAATTAGCCAAAAAAGCCGGTTTTGCCATGAGCGAGGCCGATATGGTTTGCTGCCAGGAGTATTTTGGCAAAACAGAAAAACGTGAACCTACTTTCACCGAACTGAAGGTTATCGACACCTATTGGAGCGATCATTGTCGCCACACCACCTTTCACACTCATTTAAATAATATAACTTTGGCTGACGGGCCAATGACGGAGGCCATAAAAGACGGCCTGATGCATTATGAGGAGGCCCGCCACCACATTTATGGTGATAAGGCGGCTAAAAGACCAATGACTCTAATGGATATAGCAACCTTAGGCGGCAAGTTTTGCCGCAGCAAAGGTTGGCTAGATGATCTAGACGATTCTGGTGAGTCTAATGCTTGTAGTATCGTAAAAGATATAGAAATAGACGGCCAAAAAGAAGAATGGCTGATTCAATTTAAAAACGAGACCCACAACCACCCCACAGAGATAGAACCTTTTGGCGGTGCCGCAACTTGTCTGGGCGGAGCAATTAGGGATGTTTTAGCCGGCAGAGGTTATGTGTATCAGGCCATGCGGGTTACAGGTAGTGGTAATCCGCTTACTCCATATGAAGAAACCCTGCCGGGCAAATTGCCGCAACGCACCATAACTACCGGTGCGGCCAAAGGTTTTAGCTCTTACGGCAATCAAATTGGCCTGGCTACCGGTTGGGTAGAAGAGATATATGACCCGGGTTATGTGGCAAAGAGGATGGAGATCGGTGCGGTGGTTGGAGCTTGTCCCGCTGGCTATGTGCAGCGTACCGAGCCCAGCCCGGGCGATGTCATAATCCTTTTAGGCGGTAAAACCGGCCGGGATGGCATTGGTGGTGCCACAGGTTCTTCTTTGGCTCATGATGTAAGTTCCATAGAGGAATGCGGCAGTCAGGTGCAAAAGGGCAACCCCCCAACGGAAAGAAAAATCCAGCGTCTCTTTAGAGATGCCACAGCCATCAACCTAATCAAAAGATGCAATGATTTTGGGGCTGGCGGTGTTTCGGTGGCCATTGGCGAGCTGGCCGATGGGGTAGATATTGATTTAGATAGAGTACCCAAAAAATATGAAGGGCTGGACGGCACCGAGCTTGCCATTTCCGAATCACAGGAACGCATGGCAATTGTTGTTGCTTTGGAAAATGCAGATAAGTTTATTGCCCTGGCTGAAACGGAAAACCTGGAAGCTACAGTAGTGGCAAAAGTAACAAAAGAACCCCGCATAGTTTTACGCTGGCGGGGAGATATAATAGTAAATATAGCCCGTAGCTTTTTAGATACCAACGGAGCAGATCGTTCTGCCAGTGTATTTGTGGAAGCTCCCGATCAAAAAGAAAATTATCGTCAAAAAAAACCAGCCGCTTTGGTGGGCTTGGGCCTAAAAGAGGCCTGGCAAAAAAACCTAACCAGGCTGGAGGTTTGCAGCCAAAAAGGGCTAGTAGAGTGCTTTGACTCCAGCATAGGGGCAGGCACAGTGTTAATGCCCTTTGCCGGAAAGTATCAGCAAACACCAGAAAATGCCATGGTGGCCAAAGTGCCGCTTTTAAAAGGCGAAACCGATGATGCTACTGTTATGAGCTTTGGCTATTTGCCTGGCGTGGCTCATTGGAGTCCTTATCATGCCGGAGCATATAGCATTGTAGAGGCTTTGGCTAAATTGGCGGCAACAGGTGCCGATGCTCTTTCAGCTCGTTTGAGCCTGCAGGAGTATTTTCCCTCTTTGGGTAACGATGCAGTTAGATGGGGCAAGCCTTTTGCTGCCCTCTTGGGGGCTCTCACCGCTCAAATGGAGCTGGGAGTGCCAGCTATTGGCGGCAAAGACAGTATGAGCGGTTCTTTTGAGGATCTTGTCGTACCGTCTACCATTGTGTGTTTTGCCCTCACTATGACCAAAGCTTCCAAAACAATTTCCGCAGCTTTAGATAAACCGGGCCAAAAGTTGGCTATGCTCTCCCTGCCAGTAAAAAAATCAAACGGCTTGCCCAATTGGCCGGAAGTTAAAAAATATTTTGCCGCAATCAGTCGGCTTGCTGCGGGAGGGCAAATTCAGGTGGCCTCTACCATAAAAGAAGGTGGCATTGCCGCCGCTCTAACCAAAATGTGTTTGGGGAATCAAATTGGTTTTCAAATGCAACAGCAACCCAAAGAATTTTATGAAGAACTGCTTTTTACTCCATTAGTGGGCTCTCTTTTAGTGGCAGTGGAAGATGTTACCGTTCTTAATGACTTGCCATATACCATACTGGGTGAAACAACCAAAGAAAATTATATATTAGTAGAGGGAGAAAAACTTTACTTAAAAGATCTTACAAAAGCCTATAACAGCACATTAGAACTGGTATTTCCGCAGGTGACACCACATTTATCTCCTTTTTACTTGGGCGAAGGTATAAACAAACTTTATAAAAAACGCAGTACCGCTTCCCCTGGCATAAAGGTTGCCAAGCCCCGGGTGCTCATTCCTGTTTTTCCTGGCACCAACTGCGAGTATGATACAGCTAGAGCCTTTGAAAAGGCTCTAGCTGTGCCGGAAATCGTAGTGATCAAAAACCTAACATCTTTGGCTATTGAAGAGACTATTGCCCGCCTTGTAAAATCCTTAAAACAAAGCCAAATCCTCGCGCTGCCCGGAGGCTTTTCTGGTGGCGACGAGCCGGACGGTGCTGGCAAATTTATTGCCACCACATTCCGCAACCCCCGCCTGGCTCAAGCAGTAAAAGAGCTTTTAGAAGAGCGTGATGGTCTGGTTCTAGGTATTTGCAACGGTTTTCAGGCTCTTATCAAGTTGGGTCTGTTGCCGCATGGTAAAATTTGTCCAATCGAACCCAATGCCGCCACTTTAACTTACAATTCAATCGGTCACCATGTTTCCGCGATGGCCTATACAAAAGTTGTTTCCGTTAAGTCTCCTTGGCTTGCCAACTGTGAGGCGGGTGAAGTGTTCACCGTTCCTATTTCTCATGGTGAGGGTCGTTTCATGGCCAATAACGATATTTTACAGAGTCTGGCAGCAAATGGCCAAATAGCTACCCAATATGTGAATACCGAAGGCTGCCCAAGTAATTCAAGTCCTTACAATCCAAATGGTTCGGTCTACGCCATAGAGGGCATAACAAGCCCGGATGGCAGGGTGTTTGGCAAAATGTGTCATTCGGAGAGACAAGGAAAAGATGTTTATCGCAACGTACCGGGCGAAAAGAATCAAAAAATCTTTGCGGCCGGCGTCGCCTATTTTGCTTAAGATACCAATTTAGATACAGATATAGCCTACTTTATTAAATAAAGGGAGGAATAAAAATGGAAAAATTAGAAATGCTTTATGAGGGTAAGGCCAAAAAAGTTTATGCCACAACAGAAAAAGACCTTCTAATAGTAGAATACAAAGATGATGCCACCGCTTTTAACGGCCTAAAAAAAGGCCAAATATTAGGTAAAGGTGTCATAAACAACAAAATGAGCAACAAACTCTTTCAAATGCTGACGGCATCCGGGGTGCCAAACCATTTTGTGAAGGAAATAGACGACAGTCAAACAATCGTAAAAAAAGTGGAGATAGTTCCCTTAGAAGTTATAGTTCGTAATGTGGTTGCTGGCAGTTTAGCCAAAAAACTGGGCAAAGAAGAAGGCGAAAAGCTAGACGGTACCGTGCTAGAAATTTGCTACAAAAAGGATGAATTGGGCGATCCTTTTATTAATTATTCTCATGTTTTAGCCTTGCATTTGGCTAGCCGCGAAGAACTAAAAAAAATAGAAGAACTAGCCTTTAAGGCAAACCAGTTGCTGCGGGAATATTTTTTAAAGCTGGATTTGATTTTGGTAGATATTAAATTTGAGTTTGGCCGCTACAAGGGAGAAATAATTCTTGCGGATGAAATATCTCCGGATACAAGCCGTCTTTGGGATGCAAAAACCAAAGAGAAATTAGATAAAGATCGCTTTCGCCGGGATTTGGGTGGCGTGGAAGAAGCCTATCAAGAGGTTTATCGCCGCATTAGCCAAGCTTAAAATAAAACATAAGCGTTTTTTGGTATAAGTTATCATTATATTGATATTTCGACAAAAAAGGTTTAAAATTAATTTTAAAAAGTACCATTTTATGTTTGTATTATGAACATATATAGGTTGTTTATTTAATCTTAATCTAAATTATTTATTTAATCCGACTACCCGTTGTTTTTTTTCGACAATTTCAATACCTAGCCGCAAAGCAATTTTGCTCAAAGCATTTTGCCTTTGCCTGTAAAATTCCGACCGGCTGATAAAAAGTTTTTGGGCCGTCATTTCGGTGCTTATTTTGCCGGGTGTAAAATAACGCAACTCCACCAGCTTCTTTTCTGCCGGGGTCAATTGGGTTAAGGCATCTTCAATTGCCGCCACATACCATTGGCAGCGAAGCACCTGCTGATCCAGGTTTGTATAATAAATTGCTTCCCATTCTGGTCTTGCACAGGTTTTTTCAAAGGGTTTTTGCTCTAAACAAAAGGCCAATCCATTTTGGCTTATTTCCAGGGTCTCGCTATATTTTTCTACCAGTTTTTTTTGTAAAGGATAATCTTTTAAGATTTTCTCCACATAAATGCACCAGTTTTTCATTTTAGCCTCCCTTGGTCAGAATACCCCTTTGTAATAATGACACAAAGACAAAAACATAAAAAATATTAAGAAGCAAACATTTTTTTTAAACAATATTCACAACAAAAAACATTACCGTTTTGGTCTGTCCAAGGGCTGTACCACACAGGCTTTTTGCACCAGAGGCAAATTAAAAGTGGCACATATTCTTCAGGCAGCCGTCCACCAAATCTATCAAAATCCATCAAACTCACCTGCTTTTATTTTAAAAAAGTAGTTTTAGCAAAAAATCAGCCTATATGGTTTACATATAAATCCTCATCTGTAGCCAAAAAATTAGCCAGGCTGCCAACCTCCATATCCAAAGCATGGGCAATTTTGCACATCGTGTACAAAGTGGGAGATTTAGTGCCTTCTTCAATGTAGTGTACGGCAGATTGGGCAATTTGGGCTTTGGCTGCTAGTTGATGTTGTGTCCAACCCTTTTTTCGACGAATTTCTTTTAAAGTCATCAAAAACACCTCCTAATAAAAAACTATCACTAATTCGATAGGTTGTCAATAGAAAAACTGGACAAACTATCACCTTTGTGATAATATAACCATAAAGATATCTAAAAACTTTTTATAAGGAAGGGTTGGAAAGCATGGATATTGCCAAAAGATTAAAAGAACTAAGAGAAAAGGAAAATTTGAGCCAGGCCGAGTTGGCTCGTCGTTCTGGGATTGCCCAATCTGCCATCAGCTATATAGAAGCAGGGGATAAAACACCTGGTTTGCAAACCTTGGAGGATTTGGCCAAGGGTTTGGATATTGATTTGCTTTCTTTTTTGAAAGCAGAGGAACATGCGCAGCCTTTTTCAAAAATACCAGGCATCCCAGTTTGGGATGTCTGGCCCCCTTCTGATGCTTCCGGTCGTTTACCTCTGAATGCCCCAACAAATTTTGATCGGAAGGTAGATTTTGCGGTTTTGGTCATGGAGGATTTGCCCTATGTTCTGGGTATCTTAAAAGATGATTATTTGTTATGTGCCAGAAAATCAAAAGCTTCAATTGGAGATTTGGTTATTTTGGCCAACAAAGAGGGCAAGTTTTGTAACGAAGTATATAATGGCAATAGTGAAGGAGAAATAGTCGGCCAAGTTTTGGCTTTGTGGCGTCCGGTTGTTTTTTCTCCTCTAGAAAATTTAAAAATGTCACAAGACCAAGAGTGGTGGAAGATTGTTAAATCTGCCATGGAGGCTAACCTGAGTCCGGATGTTTTAAGCTTTTTAATAGAAGGTTACAAGAAAATTCGTCAAGAAAAGCCCAAAAAAAAATAAAAAGCCCCCAAAGGGGGCTTTTTCTAAAACTTATTTTTATTTTATTGGCCAAATTTACTTATGGCTTCGGCGTAAAGATTATTGCCATTACTATCGATAGCCACTATTGACGTAAAATTTTCTACCTCTAACCGCAAAATAGCATCCGGCCCCAAATTTTCATAAGCCACAACTTCTGCCTTTTTCACAGTACGGGCAATAATAGCACCAGTACCGCCGATAGCTGCCAAATATACAGCTCCGTGTTTTTTCATGGCTTCAATTACTGTTTTGTTAATTGGTCCTTTGCCGATCATAATACGCAGGCCTTGCTCAATCAGAAAAGGAGCATAAGGATCCATACGGTAGCCTGAGCCAGGCCCACAAGAACCAATGATTTGCCCCGGTATTGCCGGTGTGGACCCGGTATAATAAATTGCCTGCCCTTTTACATCCATAGGCAAACTTCCTTTAGCCAAGAGCCCTTCTATTATGTATTTATGGGCCATGTCTCTGGCCGTATAAACAACACCGGTTATGGAAACAGTATCTCCTGCCTTAAGCTTTCTTACTTCAGCCTCGCTGATTGGCAAGGTTATTTTTTTTGTATTTTCCCCCACAACAAAGACCTCCTTAAATAGTAACTTCCTTATAGCGGTTGGCATGACAGTTGATATCTACAGCCACCGGCAGGCAAGCAATGTGGGTGGGACGATATTCTATCTGCACAGCCAGGGCGGTAGTCCTGCCACCTAACCCTTGCGGCCCAATACCAGTACGGTTTATCTCGTCCAAAATTTCCTGTTCTAATTTTGCATAATTTGGGTTATTGTTATGACTGCCCAAAGGCCGGCAAAGGGCTCGTTTGGCCAAAAGAGCAGAATGGTTTAAAGTTGCCCCAATACCAATCCCAATTATAATTGGGGGACAGGGCTTGCCGCCAGCTTCAATAACCGACTGCAGCAAAAATTCTTTTACCCCGTCAATGCCATCTGCCGGCCGCAGCATTTTTACAGCACCACAGTTTTCGCTGCCGCCACCTTTAGGTAAAAGCTTAATGTGCATTCGGTCTCCAGGCACGCTAGTATAGCTGATGATAGCAGGTGTGTTATCTTCAGTATTAGAGCGGTCAAAAAGGGGGTCTTTGGCTACGGATTTTCTAAGGTAGGCTTTTTTATAACCGCGCCGTACCCCTTCGTTGATTGCTTCGGAAAGTACGCCACCTGTAATGGTAAGCTCCTGACCGATCTCCACAAAAAGACAGGCAATGCCGGTATCCTGGCAAATGGGCAAATTGTTATTTCTGGCATATTCAGCGTTTTCTAAAATTTTGCCCAAAATTTCTTTTGCTAAAGGCGATTCTTCGGTTTGAATGCTCTTTTGTATTAATTCTTCTACATTAAAAGGCAAATCGCTGGCTGCCCTAATACACAGTCTTTCCACCGCATTTGTTACCAGATTGGTAGATATCTCTCGCATTGGCATTTCCTCCTTCAGCCTTCAATTTTCTCAAACAAAAACAAAGCCTATACAAGCATTATAGTACACCAAATGGCAATAATTATCAATCTTTGCTGGTTATTTTGTTAAACAAAAGAGGAACAGCTGTTTTTGCAGCTGTTCCTCTTTTGTTTTCATTTTGAGTTTACTTTGTGGTTTCAGGGTTATCCGAGCTTTCGCCGCTACCCTCATCTGCTGGCATGTTAATTGTTTGTTGCCAGCCATACATAACATCCAAACTGTCGCCGTAAAGAGCGTTTGCTAAATCGTAGCTAGAGGTAATAAGCCAATTGCCGGTTTTATCTTTGTTTAAAATAAGCTTAACGCCAAGCATCAGTTGCGGTTTTTCATCAGGGCTCTGCAACAATTCCTTTAACTTGGTGGCGATGTTGGCTTCAATTTGTTCCTGGGTCAAATTGTTTTTTTGAACAAGAAGTTGTAGCTCATAAAGATAATCGCCTATTAAAGAGCCAATGTTAACGTTGTTTACCAGCAACATTACTGTGTAGCCGCTAAAATAAACTTCCGGCTCGCCTTGAATTTCATAGGTTACATTGCTTAAAACAACGGGCAAAAGTACAGCTTCCGCATCAACATTAAAATAAGGTATATCTGGTTTGGCTAAAAGCTCAGCATCCACATTGGCTAAATATTGGCTTGCAGTTTCATAATCCTGCTCTCGTATTGCTCCAAAAAATTCTTCAATTACTTTGTTTATGCCCTTAGTGTCATCTTTGCTAATCGTTGTGCCGTCCTTATCCTTGCTACAGCCGGCAAAAGAGAAAAGCAAAACAATAGCCAAAAATACCAAAATTACACATTTACAACCCTTGCCAACATTTTTATTAAACAAGGCGTTCGCCTCCTTTTTTGAAATAGCCACAATAAACATTAAAACTAAAAAACAAGATTAATCTTAATAATTATAGCACAAAATGGATTCAAAGCAAGGGAGGTAGAAAAACAATAAACAAAAAATCTGGGATTTTTTGGGGACTTTTTGGGAGCAAAAGCAAGTTATAATAGTAAAAACAAGCAAGGAGGCTTAAAAAGTGGCAAAAATAAAACAACAAAAAAAAGAAAATGTTGGTCGCACCCTGATTTTAGATTGGCAGTTAACCAAAAAACAAAAAATTTTTATAGATAGTACTTGTGATGAGGTGCTTTTAGGGGGAGCGGCCGGTGGCGGCAAAAGTCATGCTCTTTTAATAGATGCGCTTATCTTTGCCTTAAAATATCCGGCAAGCCGCCAATTAATTCTTCGCCGAACCTTCCCCGAGTTGCGGCGCTCACTTATTTTAGTTTCTTTTTCACTTTATCCATTAGAGCTTGCCAGCTATTTTTCCGTTGAGCATTGTTGGCGTTTTGCTAATGGCAGCCGCATTGAATTTGGCCATTGTGAAAATGAATATGATGTAAGCAAATATCAATCTGCAGAATATGACTGCATCCGTTTTGATGAACTGACTCACTTTACCCAATATCAATATATCTGCCTGATGAGCCGTTTACGTGGTATTAACAATTACCCAAAACAAATCAAATCTGCCACAAATCCGGGCGGGATCGGCCACCACTGGGTCAAAGACCGCTTCATCAGCCAGGGAACTTGGGGCCAACCCTTTAAAATTCATGAGCAAAGCCGTGTTTTTATACCCGCCAAAATATACGACAATTGTTTTTTGATGAATTCTGACCCAGACTACATAAAAAGGCTGCAACAGTTGCCTCAATGGGAAAAAAAAGCTTTGCTGGAAGGAGACTGGGATTTGTTTGTTGGCCAGTTTTTCCCGGAATACCGCATCGATGTGCATGGCATTAAGCCATTTAGTATTCCCCGGCAATGGCGCTGTTTTGTGAGCTTGGACTGGGGTTACAACGACCCATGTGCGGTGCTGTGGCATGCTATTTGCGATGGCCACGTTTACACATATAGAGAATTGTACGTGCGGGAAATGACAGCAAACCAGGTTGCCAAAGAAATCATTGAGTTATCGAAAGATGAAGAAATAGCCTACATTGCCGCCTCGCCCGATATGTGGCAAAAGCGGGGCGTAGATAGCCTGTACGGGGAAAATATAGCGGATTCTTTTACCGCTTTAGGCCTTCCATTGGTAAAGGCAGATAATGCTCGTTTGGTGGGCTGGCAAAGGGTGCGGGAATATATGGCCCCCTCGCCCGATGGTAAACCATGGTGGCAGTTCTTCCCTGATTTGTGCCCCAACCTGGCCCGCACCCTACCGGCCATAATTTACGATATTAAAAACCCGGAAGACGCAGCCGACGGTGAAGACCACGCAGCCGAATCTCTGCGTTATGCCCTCATGAGCCGGCCTCGCCCGGCTGTAAAACCTTTAGTGCAAACAGTGCAGCCTAAAAGCCTAGCTAGTTTTTTTTCTGGTTATCAAACCAGCCCTGATCCGGTTATAACCTGGTAGAACAAGCCATATACCAAAATAAAAATAATAAAAAGCTCTTTTTAGGCATAAAAATAGCCCCAAAAGAGCTTTTTAATGCAAAAAAAGGATAGGGGACAAAAAGTGACAGAAAATTTTAAAAAAGAGGGCGCAAAGTGTGAAAATTTAAACCATATTTTTCGAGAGTATGATATAAGAGGTAAGGTGGGGCCGGAAGGGATAAATGAGGTGTCAATTGCCAAAATAGCCACCGCTTTTGCTTACTTGCTTCGACAAAAAAATGTACAAGAAGTGGTAGTGGGCTATGACAACAGGGCGGAATCCTTTGCTTTGGCAAATACGGCAGCCAATGTTTTAAAAGAGGCTGGGTTTAAAGTATGGTTTTTGGGCCTCACCTTAAGTCCGGCGGCCTATTTTGCCCAGCATTGGCTAAAAGCAAGGGGAGTTTTCATGGTAACAGCCAGCCACAACCCTAATGGCTGGAATGGCTGCAAGCTGGGATATGATTTATCCTCCACCTTGGATGCCGAGGATATGGTAATTTTAAAAAAGCTGTATGAAAATTTAACCGCTAGCCAAAAGCCTGACCAGCCTTTAATCCGGCCCGGTGGTAGCAGGAAAGATTTTGACATCCGTCCTCACTACATAAATACCATCATCCAAAAAGTAAAAATACCAAAAAACCATGGTTTAAAAGTGGTAATAGATGCAGGCAATGGAGCAGCGGGTCTTTTTGCCTATCAACTTTTCCAAGCCCTTGGCTGTTTAACCTTTCAGCTAAATTGTGACCCAGACCCAGCCTACCCACACTATTTCCCCAATCCATCCGACCTTGCCTCCAGAGAAAGACTGGCTGCCATGGTCACCCACCCATATATAAAGGCGGACTTGGGCATAAGTTTTGACGGCGATGGTGACCGCTTGGGCGTGGTAGATGAAAACGGCAAAAATGTTTGGAGCGACCGTATCTTAATGATTTTAGCCGAGCAAATTTTAAAAGAGGTTCCCGGGGCCAAAATAGTTTATGATGTAAAATGCACCAAAGCACTGGAGGAAACAATAATAGCCAAAGGCGGCAAGCCGATTATGGCTAAAACCGGCCACTCCTATATCAAAAAAAAACTAGCCCAAACAGGAGCCCTCCTCGCTGGGGAAAGAAGTGGGCACATCTTTATAAAACAAGGTTATTACGGCTACGATGACGCACTTTTTGCTGCGGCCAAGCTTTGCTTGGCTTTGGCCAAAGAGCAAAAGCCTCTAAGTCAAGTTTTGGCAGCTTATCCTTCTTATGTTACCTCACCGGAAATTAACGTATATTGCCCTGATGGTCAAAAATATCAGGTAGTAGAAAGCTTACAAAAAGAATTCATTGCTGCTTACGGCGAAAACAGAGTAAACACTATCAATGGAGCCAGAGTCAGCTACAAAAGGGGTTGGGGTCTGGTGCGGGCTAGTTCCAACCTGCCCCAGTTGGTAATGATTTTTGAGGGAGAAAATGAAGCGGCTCAACAAGAAATAAAAGAAGACTTTGCCAGCCGACTCAAAAAATACCCCCAAATTTCAGATGAATGGGAGAATAATATATAATTGCCTTTTTTTGACCAAGGTAAAACATATTGCATTGTGGCTTAAAGGTCTATATAATTAAAAGATACAATTTACCAACAGCACCAAAGGGGGCAAAAAAAGAATGACATACAAAAAAGGGCCGGAGATGGCACGCCGGGGCATCAACGAAATAAGCCCATATGTGCCTGGCAAGCCAATAGAAGAGGTGCAAAAAGAATATGGTCTAAAAGAAGTAATAAAAATGGCCTCCAATGAAAACCCGATAGGCGTTTCACCAAAAGCCATCACAGCAATGGCAACCGAGCTTGCCAAATGCAACATTTATCCTGAGGGTTCCAGCATAGCCGTAAGAGAAAAACTTGCCGAACATTGGGGTCTGGATAAAGATCTTTTCGTCGTTAGCACCGGTGCCGACGATATCCTTTACATGATTGCAAATGCTTTTATGAATGAAGGTGATGAAGCCATCTTTGCTACGCCTTCTTTTGCCAGCTACGATTTAGCAGTCCGCTTTATCGGCGGCAAGTCTATTCAAATACCGTTAAAAAACTATGCCCACGACCTGGATGCTTTTTTGGCAGCGGTAACGCCCAAAACCAAGCTGATGTACATATGCAACCCCAACAACCCCACCGGCACCGTGGTGGGCAAAGCTGCCATGGATGCTTTCATGGATAAAGTTCCCAAAAATTGCTTAGTAGTAATGGATGAGGCATATTATGAATATGTGGAAACCGAGGATTATCCCTCCAGCATCAATTATTTAAAAGAAGGCCGCAATGTAATTATCACCCGCACCTTCTCCAAAGTATATGGTCTTGCTGCTTTAAGGGTCGGTTATGGTATGGCCCGGGCCGACGTCATGGAAACACTGTGCAAGGTGGCTCCGCCATTTCCGGTCAACCGGGTGGCCCAAGTTGCCGCCTGTGCTGCCATAAATGATAAAGAATTTACAGATTTTGTTTTAAGAACCAATCACGAGGGCAAAGAGTATCTTTATAAAGAGCTTGCTGCTCTGGGGTTTGTTTGCATTCCCACCCAGGCTAACTTCATTTTTGTAGATTTTAAAACAGATGGCAAAAAACTGTTTGAAGAACTGATGAAAAGAGGGATCATCATTCGCCCCGGCTATTTATGGGAGTTTCCCAGCTGCGGGAGAATCACCATTGGTACCATGGAACAAAACAAAAAACTGGTGGAAACTTTAAAAGCCATTCAGGCAAGCTAAACTACCATGCCGCCATTTGGGCTCAAAACCTGTCCGGTAATAAAATCTGCCTCCGCTGAGGCCAAAAAAAACACGGAAGCTGCCACATCTATTGGGTTACCCGCTCTCCCCAAGGGAGTTAAACCCAAAAGGGCTTGGCGGCTTTTCTCATCCAAATCATCATTCATGGCAGTATCAATAAAGCCAGGAGCCACACAATTTACTTGAATGTTGGAAGGGCCAAGCTCTTTGGCTAAAGCTTTGGTAAAACCAACAATGGCTGCCTTAGAGGCAGAATAAGCAACTTCGCAAGAAGCTCCGACCAATCCCCACATAGAGGAAATATTGATTATTTTGCCGGCTTTTTTAGCAATCATGCCTGGCAAAACAGCCTGAGTGCAAAGAAAGGTTCCTTTAACATTTACGGCAAAAAGGGCCTCCCACTCCGCTTCAGAAATATCGGGAAGAAGCTTTATCTGAGAGATAGCTGCATTATTCACCAAAATATCTACCGGGCCAAAATAATCTTCAATTTTTTGCAACATTTCTTGCACTTTAAAAGCACAGGAAATATCGGCTTTAAGAGCTATTGCCTTTAAACCGCGCTTTGCAAGGTCTGCCACAAGTGCTTCCGCTTCAGTAAAAGAAGTATGGTAGTTGATTACCACCCGATACCCTTTTTCTGCAAAAGTTCTGGCACAGGCTGCCCCAAGGCCTCTAGCCCCTCCTGTTATCAACACAGTTTTATTCATAAAACAATCCCCTCATCCATATATTTTGCTAAAAATAATTATAACATTTCTTGATATTTTAAACAATAAAAGCTAAAATCAGTAAAAGGTGCAATTTTTAATGAAAAGAGTAGAATAAAATAACCAAATTAAAGCTTGTAAGCCAAATATATACAATTTTTGTATTTACTGTTTGATTGACATATTATGCAGGTAAATATATAATTTTTAAGAAGAACGTCGATTAAAAAGAGAAAGTGTGGCGAAATCGAATGCCTGGTCAATTAAAACAAAATCAGCAATTTTTTATGGGCCTGGATATCGGTTCCACCACCATAAAATTAGTAATAATGAATGAGTGGGATAACATAGTTTACAAGTATTATCAACGCCATTTTTCCGACATCAAAGCTTCCATAATTGATATCATTGACAGAACATATAAAGATATGGGCGACATAGAGCTAAAAGTTTTTATCACCGGTTCTGGGGGGCTTGCCCTTTCCCAGTCACTGGATCTTCCTTTTGTGCAGGAAGTCATCGCCTGCACCCAAGCTGTACAAGAGTTGATCCCCGAAACGGATGTAGCAATTGAACTTGGCGGCGAAGATGCCAAGATAACATATTTCGGCAAAAATATGGAGCAAAGAATGAACGGAACATGTGCCGGCGGCACCGGAGCTTTTATCGACCAAATGGCTTCTTTGCTGCAAACAGATGCAACAGGCTTGAACAAATTGGCCGAAGCATATCATGTGGTTTATCCTATTGCTTCCCGCTGTGGTGTTTTTGCCAAGACCGATGTGCAGCCTCTTTTAAATGAAGGTGCTGCAAAAGAAGATATAGCCGTTTCTATTTTGCAGGCGGTGGTCACTCAAACCATCAGTGGTTTGGCTTGCGGTCGGCCCATTTGGGGCAAGGTAGCTTTTTTGGGTGGCCCGCTCAATTTTTTGCCGCAATTGCGCAGCCGTTTCATCGAAACTTTAAATTTGACAAAAGAAGACATAATTTTCCCGGAAAACACTCAGCTATTTGTGGCTATCGGGGCGGCATATCTTGCTAAAATAAAAGCAGAAGCTAAAGAAACCAACTTAAAAGATATTTACGAAAAAGTAGAAACGCTAAAAAGCCGCATTGCAGAAAGCGAAGATATTTTGCGGCCACTGTTTAAAAATGAAGAAGAACTGGTTGCTTTTAGGTCTAGACACAACAAAACAAAAGCCCAACACAAAGATTTATCCCAAGCTAAAGGGCCGGTATTTTTAGGCATAGATGCCGGGAGCACCACCTCCAAGGCGGTGCTGGTGGATGAAAAAGGAGCTTTACTGACCTCTTTTTACAGCAACAACAACGGTGATCCGTTGATGCTTTGTGCCCAAATCGTCAAAGATTTTTATGGCCAACTGCCCCCAGATGCTTACATAGCAAAAGCCACAGTAACAGGCTATGGCGAGGCTTTGGTAAAAGCCGGTCTGAACATAGATTTAGGCGAAGTAGAAACGATGGCCCACTACAAAGCGGCAGAACATTTTTTGCCGGGGGTAGATTTTATTTTGGATATTGGCGGCCAGGATATGAAGGCCATCCGCATTAAAGACGAGGCCATCGAAAGCATTCTTTTAAACGAAGCTTGCTCCTCCGGCTGTGGTTCTTTTTTAGAAACCTTTGCCAAATCCCTGCAAATGCCCATAGAAACCTTTGCTAAGGAAGCATTAAAATCAGCTCAGCCGATAGATCTGGGCAACCGCTGTACCGTTTTTATGAACTCTAAAGTAAAACAAGCCCAAAAAGAGGGAGCTTCTGTAACCGATATTGCTGCCGGTCTTTCTTATTCAGTTATAAAGAATGCCTTGCACAAGGTTATCAAACTTCGCCGGCCAGAAGATTTTGGCGAAAAAATACTGGCCCAAGGCGGCACTTTCTACAACGAGGCTGTTTTGCGGGCTTTTGAGCTTGAGGTAGGTAGAGAAGTAGTTCGTCCAGATATAGCAGGGCTGATGGGTGCCTATGGAGCCGCTCTTTTGGCCAAAGAACAATGGCAACCCGGCGAATTGAGCACAATTTTAACCCCCGAGCAGTTAAAAAACTTTAAATTTGAGCAAAGCAGCAAAAAGTGCGATCAATGCACCAACAACTGCCAATTAGCTATTACCACTTTTACCAACGGCGGCCAATATATTTCCGGCAACCGTTGCGAAAGAGGAGCTGGTTTACTAACCACCAAAAAAGAATTGCCGGACCTTTTTGAATATAAGTACAAAAGGATTTTTGCCTATAAGCCTTTAACGGCAGAACAAGCCACCAGGGGTCAGGTGGGCATACCTCGGGTTTTAAATATGTATGAAAACTATCCTTTTTGGCATACCTTTTTTACCCGGCTTGGTTTCCAGGTGGTTTTAAGCCCACGCAGTAATAAAGCAGTTTTTGAAGAGGGCATGGAGTCGATTCCTTCTGAAGCGGTGTGCTACCCGGCCAAGCTTGTCCACGGCCACATTATGCATCTAATCAAAAGAAAAGTAAAATTTATCTTTTATCCCTGTGTTACATATGAAAAACAAGAGGATGAAAACTCTACCAACAAGTATAATTGTCCGGTAGTCACAGGCTACCCAGAAGTAATAAAAAACAACATGGATGAAGTGCGGGAAAGCGGCATTATATATAAAGACCCCTTTATTTCTTTTGATGACTTTAAATCCTTGGAAAATACTTTGTATGAAGAAATAAAAGAATTTGGGGTAAGTAAAAAAGCGGTAAAAGAAGCCTGTGAAATGGCCTGGATCGAACAACTTAAAGTGCGGGCCGACATTAGGAAAAAAGGTGAAGAAACCTTAGAATACCTGACCAAAAACAAACTACGGGGTGTGGTTTTGTGCGGTCGGCCCTATCACATAGACCCAGAGATAAATCATGGTCTCACCAAAATAATCACCGGCGAGGGCATGGCGGTTTTAACAGAAGACAGTGTAGCTCATTTGGGCAAAATAGAGCGGCCTTTACGCATCTTCGACCAATGGGTATATCACAGAAGGCTTTATGCTGCGGCATCTTTTGTAGCCACTCGGGATGATTTAGAGCTAGTTCAAATAACCTCTTTCGGCTGCGGGTTGGATGCTATCACAGCTGACCAAACGCAGGATATTTTGCGGGCCAAAAACAAATTATATATGTTAATAAAAATAGATGAGGGTAGCAACCTGGGTGCTATCCGCATCCGCATTCGTTCTTTAAAAGCCACAGTGCAAAGGCGGGCTAAACAAATACTGGATAAACTAAAACCAGCTTCAGTAAGTGCTGCCTATCAGGCGGTGGAGTATACCCAGGAAATGCAGGATGCTGCGTACACTTTGCTTTCTCCCCAATTATCGCCTATCCACTTTGATTTTCTGGCCCCGGCTTTTAGGTCTTTTGGTTACAACATCGAAATTTTGTCAAGGGCCGACAAACAAGCTGTGGATGAAGGCCTGCGTTCGGTTAACAATGATGCATGTTACCCATGCGTAATGGTTACAGGTCAAATTATGCAGGCAGTAAAAAATGGCAAGTATGACCTTTCCCGTACGGCTGTTCTTATAACCCAAACCGGCGGTCCTTGCCGGGCTACCAACTATGCTTCCTTCATCAGAAAAGGCCTAAATGATGCAGGCTATGATAATATACCGGTTATTCCGCTCAGCATCCAAGGCTTCGAAAAGCACTCCGGTTTTAAGATTACTATTCCCATGTTCAAAAAAGCTCTGATGGCGATAATATACGGCGATCTTTTTATGAAGTTGGTCTATTCCATTCGTCCTTACGAGGTAATCCCAGGCAGTACCAATGCTCTCCATGAAAGATGGAAAGAACGCTGTATCAATAATGTGGCTACAGGCAGCCTAAGGCAAATGAAACGCAATGTAAACCAAATAGTCAAAGAATTTGACCGTTTGGAAATTAAAAATATTAAAAAACCCAAGGTTGGCTTAGTGGGAGAGATTTTGGTAAAATATCAGCCTGATGCCAACAATAATGCTTTGGATGTGGTGGAAGCCGAAGGTGGCGAGGCCGTGGTCCCTGGCATGCTGGATTTTTTTAATTATTGCTCTTACAATAACATTTATCGTTATGAGCATCTAGGTTTTAGCAAAAAAGGTGCCATCAAAAGCCGTATTGTTGTAAAACTGTTCGAATGGCTGCGTTCTCCGGTCAATGCAGCATTAAGTAAAAGCAAACGTTTTAAACCATATGAATCAATTTTTAATATTGCCAAAAAAGCTAAAAAAGTGGTACAGCTGGGTAACTTTTCTGGCGAGGGTTGGCTTTTAACGGGTGAGATGGTGGAATTAATCGAAGAAGGTATTGAGAACATTATTTGCATGCAGCCTTTTGCCTGTTTGCCCAATCATATTACCGGCCGTGGTGTCATTAAAGAACTCAGGCGGCGTTATCCTGCTTCTAATATCGTAGCGGTCGACTATGACCCAGGAGCCAGTGAAACCAATCAGTTGAACAGAATAAAACTGATGATGGCTATTGCTCACAAAAACCTAGAGGAGGGCAATATGAGCAACCAACATCTTAAAAAGAAAAACAAAAATAAATATAATGTTTCATACCGTTCCGTTCAGTAAAGTAAGAATAAAACTAAAAAAGCGGGGCATTTGTTAAAAAACAAATGCCCCGCAAAAATAATATAAATAAAATTAATAATCAAAGCTCAATAATTCGTGGTGCCTGGCCGGCCTTAGAAATAGCAGCTTTGGGCTCAGCCAAATAAAAAATTTCAAAAATAGGGTTCTCCGCGGTTTGGTAAACATTAACAAGCCGAGGTGCCACTTCCAAAGCTTTCTTTTTTGCAGTTATATCATCAACAAAAACAGCCTTACCGCAAAGACGCAGCCAAGAGCTATCAGCAGCGGTAGTGCAAATTTCGCAGTGGGGGTTTGCCGAAAGCTGCTTAAAAACAGCTTTTGTGTTGCTGGTGCAAAAGAAAATTTTGCCTTCGTAAACCATGGAAAAACCAAAAGGCCGCAAATGAGGCACCCCATCTTCTGTGGTAGCAATATAAAACGGTTTATTGTCATTTAAAAACTGCAAAATTTCATTCATTAAAAATCCCTCCTAAAAAGTTTGTCAAAATAAACTTACTTAAAAACATTATATAAGAGCCCACAGCAAGAAGCAAGCCGAATCGGACTGCCTTTTTTTATTTTTCAAAAAGAACAAATATAAGCTAAAAAACAAAAAATTAGGTAAACTTTTTTGTTAAAATAAAAAGAAAAAAATTGAAATTTGTCAAATTTTAAGGTATAATAAGACATTAATAAAACGCTTAATAAGAAAGATTCTCAATTAAACTAGAGGCTAAAACTTAGCCGAAACCTTCATTTGCAATGCTCTTTTTAGATTACTAGTAAATTTTACTGATATTACCGTTGACAACTACATATATATATTAGGATAATGTATCTAGAGGGTATTTTTGCTGAATGGGGGTGAGAGTTTTGCTGAATATGGGTTTTACAGAATTGATATTGATCTTGCTGATAGCCTTTTTGGTGGTCGGGCCAGATAATTTACCAAAAGTGGGGCGGGCTCTTGCTAAAGGTTTAAAATATGCTAGAAACACCTTTTATGAAATAAAAAAATCAGTGGATGAGGATGAAGACTTAGAAAAACTAAAAGAAGTAAAAGAAAACATCAAAAATCCGCTAAAAGATATAAACCCCATGCACGAAGTAAATTTAATTAAGCAGGATATAGAGAAAACCATAAAAGAAGCAACCCCTATTTCCAAAAACCCAGACCGCCCCGAGCATACTTAAACCAAGTATTTTTGCTCGGAATTATTTTAAAAAAGTGGGGTTTTGTTTTTAACTCAGATAACAAATTTTATAAAGTATATAACTAATTTAAAAGGGTGGGAAGGATGAAAAAGCAAACAGAAAAACAACAGAAAAAAAGGGAGCCAAAAAAGCTCAGCAGGCGCCAATTTTTAGGTGCTGTGGCAGCCACAACGGCCATTGCTGGTTTGGCTGGCTGCGATATGGGCGAAAACACAGGGGGCTCTGGTTGGTTGCCAAAACAGTACCGAAGTGCAGCCAATTGGCCTATTCAGTTAAAGGGCAGAGTACCCGTAGATCCGGAAAATCCCTCCATTGTGCGGCGGGATGACGCCTGTATTTTGTGCGGCCAATGCATAGAGGTCTGCCAAAATGTCCAAAACATCCACGGCTATTATGAGCTACCGGTTAAAAACGAGTTTATGTGTGTCAACTGCGGCCAATGCGCCCTGTGGTGCCCAACCGCTTCCATTTACGAACGTTCACACATAGATAGAGTGCGGGAAGCAATTTTAAATCCGGACATGACTGTGATAGTGCAAACAGCACCGGCCACCAGAGTTTCAATTGGTGAAGAATTTGGTCTTGATATGGGGACTTGGATGGAAGGTCAGCAGGTTGCAGCTTTAAGAAGGCTGGGCTTTGATGTGGTGCTGGATACCAACTTTGCTGCCGACCTCACGATTATGGAAGAGGGCACAGAACTGGTAAAAAGAGTCACAAGCGGTTCTGCCGTTTTGCCTCAGTTTACCTCCTGCTGTCCTGGTTGGGTCAAATTTTTAGAGTTCTTTTATCCAGAGCTGATTCCCAATCTTTCTACTGCCAAATCTCCCATGCAAATGTTTGGTTCTATGCTCAAAACATATTATGCTAAAAAACAAAATATCGATCCTAAAAAAATATATAGTGTAGCCGTCATGCCTTGTATCTCCAAAAAAATGGAGGCTAGCCGCCCGGAATTTAAAACGGTGGCCGAATATTATAATGATGACAGCATGAAAGATATTGATGCAGTTTTGAGTGTCAGAGAATTTGCCATCATGCTTAAAGAAGCCGGCATAGATCTTCCTAGCCTGCCGGAAGAAGATTACGACAGCATCATGGGCGAAGCCTCCGGTGCCGGCCTCATCTTTGGCAGTACCGGCGGGGTTATGGAAGCAGCTTTAAGAAGTGCTTACTATCTTATGACCGGTACCAACCTGCCGGAAGATAAGCTGGATATTAAAGCTGTACGCGGCTTGCAAGGCATCAAAGAAGCCACAGTCAATGTGCCTGGTGTAGGTGATGTAAAAGTGGCTGTTTGTGCGGGTCTTTCCAATGCCCGGGCTCTATGCGAAATGGTAAAAGCGGGCAAAGTAGACTATCACTTCATTGAAGTTATGGCTTGCCCTGGCGGTTGCATTTCTGGCGGCGGTCAACCTAGAACCACGGTTCCGCCTTCCGATGATATGCGGCAAAAACGCTTAGAAAGCATATATGCCAAAGACGCTATCTATAAATTGCGAATGAGCCATCAAAACCCGGAAATTCTGCAGGCTTATAAAGAATTTTTGGGCGAGCCGGGTAGTCACCTGGCGGAAGATCTTTTGCATACATATTATATCTCTCGTGCTGAAGATGTAACGCCCAAAAAATTCAATTAGAAACGAGGTGAGAAGACTATGACTGAAGCAAATACTAACAGAGGAGTTCTGTTTGATGTAAAACAGTGCATAGGTTGTGGTAGTTGTACTGTTGCCTGTAAGCTATGGAATGACTTGGGTTACGAAAAACCAGATGTGGCAGGTAATGCCCATGGTTTTGATGTAGAGTTAACCGATAAGAATTGGACCATAGTAACTTACAATAGAGAAAAAGATGCAAACGGCAAAGATGTTCTGCGTTTTTTAAAAAATCAGTGCATGCATTGCAAAGAGCCAGCTTGTATTTCCGTTTGCTTTGCTCATGCACTTTATATTGATGAAAACGGTGCAGTTGTTTGCGACCCGGCCAAGTGTGCTGGCTGTCGCTATTGTATGATAGCTTGTCCTTACAGCGTACCAAAATATGAATGGGATAAGGTTTTTCCTTCCATTCAAAAATGCCAGATGTGCGACAGCAAAATAGCCGCTGGCGAGGCTACATCCTGCAGTGCAGTTTGTCCCACCGGTGCCTTAACATTTGGAGATAGGGATGAGCTTTTGGCTTTGGCTAAAAAGAAAATCGCTGCCGATCCTAGCTATGTAAATCATGTATATGGCGAAACAGAAGGTGGGGGCACCCGCTGGTTGTACATTTCTGACGTGCCTTTCGAGAAATTGGGTCTTCCTATAAATGTGCCAAATACGCCAATTAACGATTATTTGCATGGATACTTAAAATACACCCCGGTGGTTTTCTTGGGCGGTGGTGCTCTCTTTGCTGCTCTCAGCATTTACACCAAACGCAGAGCAAAAGTAGCTGGCCATGGGGAGGGAGATGAATAAAATGAAAGACACAACAGCACAAGCAAAAAATAAAATAAGTTTTAAAATAACTCCGGCCCGGGGGATCCTCCTGGTGCTTGGCTTGTTAAGCATTTGCCTTATCGTATATAGGTTGATCAATGGCCTGGGTGTCACAACTAACCTAAATGATCAATGGCCTTGGGGATTATGGATATTTATTGATCTTGCTGCTATTGCTTTAGCCGGTTGTGGTTTCAGCATCGCGGTCATCACCCACGTTTTTCATATAAAAAAATTCAAGCCCCTAACTAGGCGAGCTCTTTTGTTATCCTTTTTGCTGTACATAGTAGCCCTGCTCATCCTGTTCATCGAAATAGGTCGCTGGGATAATTTCTATACACCAATTTATTCTTTTGCTTTCACCTCACCCTTATATGAAGTGTTCATGTGCATTGTTCTTTATTTTCTTATGCAGGCCATAGAACTTTTAGATATAAGTATTGAACGTTTCAACCCGCCGGCCAGGAGCAAAATAAGCAAAATCATGCCGGTAGTAGTAATCATTGCTTGCTTGCTGCCTTTTGGGCACCAAGCTTCCCTGGGTGCCATGTACCTTGGCATGCCGCAAAAACTTTCTGCTATTTGGTCTTCTGCCTTCTTACCCTGGAGCTTCCTCATTAATTCTTTCTTTGCTGGCCTTGCCGTAGTGGTTTTGGAATATCATTTTTTCTCCAAACATTACAGACAGCCCAAAGATAATGCCATGATGACCGGCCTTACAAGGGTCATCGCGGTCATCATGCTAGGGTATTTTGTGCTAAAAATCATTGATTTAGCCGCAAGGGGAGCTTTTGGTTTGGTATTCGATGGAAGTTTGGAAGGCAACATGTTCCTGCTGGAAATGGTCATAGGAGTAATTATCCCCATCATTTTTGGGCTTTCTTCACTAGTCAAAAAAACAAGCGGCCAAATATTTATGGCCACTTTTGTGGTAATAGGTCTTCTGTTAAGCCGCTTCAACGTAATTTTTGTTGGCATGATCAAAACTCTGGGCAACAGCTATGTTCCCTCCTGGATTGAAATAGCAGTGATCCCCGGCCTTTTTGCACTGGCAATTTTTATCTATTTATTTGCAGTAGAAAACTTGCCTATTTTCCAGGCAGCTAACAGAGAGTACGATGCCTTTGCCGGAAGGGAAAAGCATGCCGGTTACGAAGTAGTATCAAAATAAGCATATACTTTAAAGAATATGGTAAATATAATTAGGATAGCAACAAAAAGCCTAAAAAAGGCTTAAATAGGAGGGGCGAAAAATGAGATTTGGCACAACAGAAATCATCGTGATTTTGGTCATAGTATTGGTGTTGTTTGGCGGCAGCAAACTTGCCGGGGTCGGCAAAGCTCTTGGCACCAGCGTAAAAGATTTTAAAAAGGAAATAAAAGATACCGATGAACCCAAAAAAGATGAAAAAACTGAAGAAGAACCTAACAAAGACGAAAAATAAAATATCAACAACAAATTTGCTAAATTAAATTTTCGTTTACAAAGCAGGGGAAGAGTATTTAGCTATGAAAGAAGAAAAAAAACCAATCTTGCAACATCTGCAGGAATTACGCAGGGTTTTACTGATAAGCATATGCGCTGTGTTGGTGTGTTTTGTGCTGATTTTTTATTTTTTTTCTGAATCTCTGATGGATTTTATTACTGCCCCCATAACCAATCAAGGTATCCAAGTAATTTACACAGGCATTGCCGAGGCATTTACCACCCAGCTCAAAGTATCCTTACTTGTGGGGGGGGTGGCTGCTTTTCCCATAATAGCTTGGCAAATTTGGTCTTTCATTAAGCCCGCCTTGTACCCAAAAGAAAGGCGTGCTTTTGGCTATTTGTTTATTTTGGCTGTATTTCTCTTTATTTTGGGTGTAGTCTTTGCTTATTTTGTGGTTTATGGCCTGGCGGTTAGTTTTTTCCTCATAACCGGAGAGGGTATAGCAGTGCCTATGCTCTCCATCAGTAAGTATACAAGCTTTTTAATGGGGTTTTTGTGGCCCTTTGGCCTCATGTTCCAACTGC
This sequence comes from Peptococcaceae bacterium UBA5755, assembly GCA_002419005.1. Taxonomy (GTDB): domain Bacteria; phylum Bacillota; class Dehalobacteriia; order UBA4068; family UBA5755; genus UBA5755. Next base: position 103,333 of record DIFF01000001.1, read on the forward strand.
CGGTAGTCATATACATCCTAGCCCGGGTTGGGTTGGTGAATCATGCCAAACTCTCCAAAGCCCGCCGTTATATCATTTTGGTTGTGTTTATCGTGGCGGCTATTCTTACGCCGCCCGATGTCTTGTCTCAACTTTTGTTAGCAGCCCCAATGCTGCTTTTATATGAAATAGGTGTATTTATTGCGCGCTTTGTTAAACCAAATGAGGAAAGACATAAAATACTAGAAAACAAAACAGACCGCTAAAAACAAAGAGTTTTAGCGGTTTTTATTTACATCCCAGCTATACCTAAAAAGTTATTTGTTTTATTTTGGTAAATTTTGCAGGATTCAAAAGAAAAATAGAGAAAATAAATAATATTCGCCAAAAACGACCCATGTTTAATAAAAAGCCTTGTAAATAACCTTTTAAATTACAATATTAACAATATATAAAATAATAATTATAAAACAAAAAAATAGCAACAATTTACAAATAAAGGAGATTGAAAGATGGGGGTTTTTAATTTTGGCAAAGATATAGGCATAGATTTGGGTACAGCAAGCATTCTCATTTATGTAAAAGATAAAGGCATAGTTTTAAAAGAGCCTTCTGTGGTAGCCATAGAACAAAAAACCGGCCAAATGATAGCTGTGGGCGAAGAGGCTCGCCGCATGCTGGGCCGCACTCCTGGCAACATAGTGGCAGTTCGTCCTTTGAGAGAGGGTGTAATAGCTGATTATGACATTACCGAGAGAATGCTCAGCTATTTCATAGAAAAAGCTTGTGGGCACAGCCTATTTTTTAAACCCAGGGTAATGGTGTGCATTCCTTCTGGTATCACTGGTGTAGAAGAAAGGGCCGTCCGTCAGGCCGCCATGCAGGCCGGGGCCAGACAAGCCTTTTTAATGGAAGAGCCACTTGCTGCCGCCATGGGTGCCGATATGGAAATCAACTCGCCTAGCGGCAACATGATCATCGATATTGGCGGTGGCACCACAGATATCGCAGTTTTGTCCTTAGGCGGCATAGTATGCAGCAAATCCCTCCGGGTGGGCGGTGATAAATTCGACGAAGCCATAGTTCGCTACATTCGGCGGGAGCACAATTTACTGATTGGTGAACGCCACGCCGAAGATTTAAAAATTAGTGTGGCTTTGGCACATCCCCTTGAGGAGGGTGATGAAGATAAAACAATGGAAGTTAGGGGGCGTCATTTGGTCACAGGTTTGCCCCAAAGCGTAATTTTTAGTTCAAGTGAAAGTTACAAAACCCTGCAAGAACCTTTAGAGGCAATTTTGGGTGCCATAAAAGAAGTTTTAGAGATCACGCCGCCGGAGCTTGCTGCCGATATTATTGATAAAGGTGTTGTAATGACAGGGGGAGGCGCTTTACTGAACGGCTTGGATTGTTTAATTTCGAGAGAAATTGGCTTGCCTGTATATGTGGCGGAAGATCCAATTTCTTGCGTGGCAAGGGGAACGGGCAAAGCCCTGGAGATGATTAACCATCTGAAGCCGCAAAACAAATTTGCTAAAAAAGCCTTATAACAAAAGACGTTTATTAATAAATATAGCCCCAGCTTAAAGCTGGGGCTATATTTATTAAAACCGAAAAATGCTAAAATAATATTGCTTATTATATTTGCAGGTATTACAATATTTATTGTATAACTATAAAATGTGGGAGGTGTTTGCATATGGCTAACCAACAAAAAAAACTATGGTTATCTGTATTGTTGGCATCTTTCTTGTTTGGTTATTTTTGTGTAATTCCAGCTTGGGCTGGCACGGCTGGCAGTAGCACAGACCCATTGGTTACCAAAAGCTGGGTGGATAATTATGTAGTAAAAGCTTTTAGTTCTTTAGAAAATCAACTAACTGAGCTAGAGAACAAAGTGACTGCAAATAGAGTCATATATCTTTGGGTAGGCTCTAAAATGGGAGAAGTTGGCGATAGTAAATGTTCTCTGCCCATAGCTCCGTACATTAAAAATGGTCGTACTATGGTGCCGGTGCGTTTCATAGGTGAGGCCCTGGGGGCCAAAGTTGATTGGAATAATGCCACCAAAACAGTTACTTATACCAAAGGTTCCAGAAAAGTGGTTTTGAAAATTGGCAGCACTACCGCAACTGTAAACGGTCAAACTATAAGCCTGGATATTTCGGCAGAAATAACCCAAAGCAACACAATGGTGCCGGTACGTTTTGTTAGTGAGGGTTTGGGGGCTACTGTTTTGTGGCACAACACCAACAAAATGGTAGAGATTCACTAAAATAACCTAAAAGGAAGGCCGATCTATGACTGATTTAGAAAAAACTTTTTGGCTTGGCCACAAATATAACAACAAATATTATGGCATATTATACGATGAAAACAAAGAACGGCTGGCTTGGTTTTGGCTTCTTCTTGTTTTTTGTTCTATTTTTTTCTTTTATGTAGGTTGGTGGATATCGGCTTTAAACAAACCGGAACTGGATATCCCATATCTTACTGCAGATGACCTAATAGATCAGGAAAACGATCTTCTAACTCAAACCGACCAAGATAATAAAGTGCTCCTTTTGGTTGGCTGCGACAAAAGAGAATATGATACAGGCCGCACCGATACCATTATGCTGGCCTTTTTAAACGCTAAAGAGCAAAAGGTCCAGCTTCTTTCTGTCCCACGGGATACCTATGTGCAGATTGCTGGCACCAATACCAGAACAAAAATCAACCATGCTTATGCTTACGGCGGCATAGATCTCACTATGTCCACCTTAGAGCAATATCTGGGGATAAATATAGATAACTATGTGGAAATTGAATTTTCCGGTTTTGAAAACCTAATCGACAGTATTGGCGGCATCTATATAGAAGTAGAAAGTGATATGGTGAATGAAGCGGAAGACATAAACTTAAAAGCCGGTGGTCAAACCTTAATGGGCAAAGATGCCCTGGGCTATGTAAGGTGGCGTGAAAGCGTCGAGGCAGATTTAGGCCGCATCAAAAGGCAGCAAAAGTTTATGGCCGCTCTGGCCCAAAAGCTTTTGGATAATGCAAGCCTGTGGAGAATGCCCAAATTGGTTGCTTCCCTTTTGGCTTGCACAACAACCGATATGACAAATATGCAAATCATGACCCTGGCCAACACTTACAAAAAAATCTCTATTGATAGCTTTTCTACAGTAATGCTACCTGGGGAAAGTAAATATATCAATCAGGTGAGTTATTATGTAGGTGATGAGGCCCAAATTGAAGCACTGATGCAAAGTTTGCTCAACCCGGGTGAAACAGAAACAGAAGCAACAGAAGGCCAAACAACTCAAAAATAAGGTCAGTCCCAAGCCAAAAAAAGAGTAAAGCAAAAGGCAAACGGGGAAAGGAAAAATAAAAGGTAAAATATGAGTATAAAAATATTAGGTGCAGAAATTTCTGATTACGACATGCTGGAAACTCTGTGCCAGGTACATCTATTTATAAAAGAAAACCGCTTTCATCAAATAATTACCTTAAATGCAGAAATGCTTTACCAGGCCCAGGAGAACGAAAAACTGATGAGCATAATAAAAGCAGCCGACTTGGTTACTCCAGATGGTTCGGGCATTGTTTGGGCTAGCTGCTATTTGGGCCAGGGTGATATAGAGCGGGTAAGTGGCATAGACCTGATGCAGGAAATTTGCAGTCAGGCCAAGGGCCACAAATGGAGCATCTACCTTTTGGGCGGAGCTCCAGACATAGCTTATGAGGCGGCAGCCAAACTAAAGGAAAAATATGAAGGCATAAATATAACAGGCATTCAGCATGGCTACTATAAACCAGAGGAAGAGGAAAGCGTAGTAAAAGCCATAAACCAAGTTACTCCGGATGTGCTTTTTGTGGCCATGGGCAGCCCCCGGCAGGAGTATTTCATAAACAAATATAAAGACCAGCTGCAGGTCAGGGTGGCCATAGGCGTGGGTGGCAGTTTAGATGTTATATCAGGCAAAACCAAAAGAGCCCCAAAATGGGTGCAAAAGCTGGGGCTGGAATGGCTGTGGCGGGTTTTAAAGGAGCCCAAACGTATCAAAAGAACTTTTGCTCTGCCTTGTTTTGTGCTGGCTGTAAAAAAAGCAAAAAAAACAAAAAGGTCTTGCTAAATTATGGTAATTATATTAAAATTGTAATGATACGTTGAATTGAGCAGATTATAATATCCCGCAAAATAATAAGCAAAAATATTTTTCAAAAAACAAAAAATTTTTGCAAGAAAACCAACTTAAACCGTGTATTTATAAGTAAAAGACCAACTTTTTGCGAGATTACTGCTTGGTAAAATGGCAGGGGTTAACCATAACCCCTGGCAAACTTGCATTTAAAACACTGAAAGGAGTGATGCCTCACCTGGCAACACCAAGCTTTTCAAAGAAGTTTTAAAAAGATCTTATAATTTAAATTTAATTTTAAGTTTTGCTAAAAGCAAAAAAATAAAAGGAGGAAATTATTACATGAAGAAAACACTCGTAATCTTGCTGGCTATCATGATGCTCTTTGCATTCTCCGCCAGCGCAATGGCTGCCACCTTTACCGATACCGCCGCCTTGACCCAAGATCAACAAGACGATGTCGCTAAATTGGCCGCATTGCAAATCCTTTCCGGTTATCCCGATGGTTCCTTCAAAGGTGAAGCTTCCATCACCCGTGCCGAATTTGCCAAAATTGCTTGCACTGCTGCAGGTTTTGGTTCCTCCGGCGATCTACTCAAAAACACCGCTTCTGCATTCTCTGATGTTAAAGCTGGCCAATGGTACACTGGCTGGGTAAACCTGGCTACCACCAAAGGTTTGTTTGCTGGCTATCCTGATGGCACCTTCAAACCCAATGCCACCATCACTGAAAGCGAAGTAGTAACCGTTCTTATGCGTTTGTTGGGCTACAACGACAATCTGCCTGGTGCATGGCCGCTTGATTACATCTCCCAAGCTGGCAAACTCAGCGTTTTGGACAATATAACCTTTACCGGCAATGTTGCTGCTACCCGCTTAAATGTTGCAGTTATGACCTCAGCTCTCTTGGATGAGTTCATGGTAGTTTGGGACAAAACTAGCGAAAAATTTGACTACCTGACCACCTCTGCTGTAGTAGCTGGCGTAACCACCATCAACAGAACTACCTTGCTGGAAGACAGCTTCAAAGGTGCTATTGTAAATGGTTATGTAGCCGATGCAACTGCTCCTTATTCTACTGGTTGGACTTACAACTCTCTTGGCAAAGTTCAAGTGTATGTAGCTGCTACTTATGGTGGTGCCGCAACCTCTTATACAATGGCTGATAACTATACCATCTCCGGTGCAGACGGCATTACCGATCTGGCTGGCGAACAAGTTAAAGTTATCCTGGTTAACGGCAAAGCTGCTTATGTAGAAGTAGTTTCTACTTCCACAATTTATGCAGCTTCCAAAATCACCGCTTTTGTAGCTGGCGGAACCGCAACCATCGACAGCAAAACCTACAGTGTTGTTGCTGGTGCAGCCAATAGCGTAGGTGCAAACTATGGTATCGTTCGTATCAACAAAGATAACCAAGTTTACACCATTCAAGATGGCGATGCTTATGACACCACAGCTAAAATCGTAAAAGAAATTACCACCGCTAAAATCACTGCTTTTGATAGTTCTTCTACCACCATCACCAACAAGAGCGTGCTGGTTTGGAAAGACGGTGCTCTGACTGCCGGTACCTCTGCTCTTGCTAAATACGACGTAGTTAGTATTTTCTCCGGCGTAGCTAACGTAGACTTCCTGTTTGTTGTTCTTAACACTGCTGATGCTACCGTAAACGGTTTTGCTGATGGAACCAAAGTTAAATTAAATTCCGCTTTCAAAACTGTGGTAGCTGGCGCAACCTATGTTCAAGCCGACGCCTCTGCAACTCTCTATGGTGCAACCACATTGGTAGGCACTGAAGTTTCCTATGCTCTTAACCCTGTTGGCAAAGTTGCTGCTGCTCTTTCCGGCAAAGGTGCTGCTACTTGGGTTTATGGTTTAGCTACCGGCTACACCAAATTTGACGGTTCCTTTGGTGGAACTAAAGTTGCTACCGTTACTTTGTTCAATGAAAAAGGCGAAACCGTTACCTACACCTTAAAAGACAGCACTGTTTATGATGCTGCTGCTGGTCTTACCAAATATGACTTGATCAAAGTACGTCTGACTGCTGACGGCAAAGTAGATGCTATGACCAGAACCGCAGTTCCTACTGCTGCTGATCCTCTCACTGCTAATCTTTCTACTTCTACCAGCAAAATTCAAATTACTGGTGATGCCAGCTGGTACAATGTAACCTCTAGCACCATCATCTTCAACATCAAATCCACCGGTCCCGTGCTGCTCTCTGCTTCCGACATTATGACCGGCACAACCCTTGCTGCTTCAAGCGGCATCAAATATGTTGCTAACACTTCAGGTACTGCTTTGACCGTATTGTTACTGAATGGTTATGGCGCAAGCTCCACCGGTTCCTTGGGTCTGGTAGAATCCAACAACTATGTTACCGACACCATCGCAGCCGGCACCAAGTTTGTTGGTAACGACACTGTTTACACAAATGCTGCTACTGTAGACTATGCTAATGGCGACTACATCCTCTACAAACTGGCTGCTAGCACTCTGGTAGATGACAACACTGCTACCTATAACGTATACACTCCTACCATCATCGTTGACAGATCAGCTTTGCCTGCAACCACTGTTGCTCCTACGGTTGCTGCATTTAATGTAGCTCACAGTTTTGTTGACAAATTTACCTATGCTAGTTATGAATATGTAACTGGTGCTGCTGGTGCAATTAATACCACCACTTGCAACCTGGCTGTAACTTCTGCTAGCGTAGACGGCGGCTATCTGGTAGCCGGTGACGGCATCACCTATGATACCTCCAGTGCAATCGTTTTGGACTACACCGTTGCTGCAACTTCAACTCCTACCATCACCGATGTTAGTGCAATCGATACCACCACCGACCGTGTAGCTATCTACACCAAAACTGGCGCAACCAAAGCATTCTTGGTAGTTATTTATATTAAATAATTAACCAATCGAATTATTTGGTAAAAACCTAGTTTAACCCTCAAAAGGCCGGAGCTTGCGCTCCGGCCTTTTTATCTATTGACACCCCACAAAATAAATTGCTATACTATTTAAATACTTTTTAATTTAATAAAAGGGGTGGAAAATTTGTTCAAAACCAAAGCACTTTCTCTATGCAAAATCGGCCTTAGCCTCGTGCTGGCCTTTGTTTTATTGGCTGCCCTTACCGCCTGTTCCACTCAACAAGAAGAACAAACTCAAACCGCTGTTGCCATCTACACCATGGGCCCCACCCAAAACATTGCTGAGTTTATCTCCGTTTCTGGCAATGTGTTGGCCAAAGAAGAAGTTAACATAATTCCTCAAGCCAGCGGCGAAGTTAAGGAAATTTTGGTTAATGTTGGGGCTGCAGTAAAAGCTGGCGATGCTTTGGCCAAAATAGATGACAAGCAGATAAGACTTCAGCTAACTCAGGCTCAGGCCGCCTACACCATGGCCAAAGCCAACCAAACTGATGCCAAAACTAATTTGGCCCGCATGGAAGAGCTATATAAAGAAGGGGCGATATCTCTTGCTCAGCTAGAGCAAGCCCGCTCGGCCGTAACCATGAGCGACCCGGCTAGTGCCGCTGCCGCGGTTGCCTCCCTGCAATTGCAGTTGCAAAACACTACCATTACCTCCCCTATTGATGGAGTAGTATCTGCTGCCAATTTGGTCAAAGGTGGCATTGCTTTGCCAACCTACTTGGCCTTCACCGTGGTAAACATGGACCAAATGCGGGTAAATATTAATGTTAGCGAAAGCAACATTAACAAACTTTCTTTAAATCAAAAAGCTCAGGTGCTGGTCGAATCTGCTGCTGCCGAACCTTTTGTTGGTACCATTACCAGCATTGCCCCGGCGGCCAACGCTTTAAGTAAATTTTTTCCGGTGGAAATCACCATCGAGAACCCGGATCACATAATAAAATCTGGTATGTTTGCTCAAGTAGATATTACCACCGCCTTATATGAAGATGTTTTGGTTATGCCTCGAATAGCTCTTTCCGCCAGTGGTGCCTCCACTGTTTTTGTAGTAAAAGATGGCCTGGCCACCAAAGTGGAAGTGCAAACAGGAGCTATGGATGATACTTGGGTGGGAATAACCTCTGGCTTAAAAGCCGGTGATCAGGTTGTTACCAAAGGCCAGCAAAAAGTGCATGAGGGTACCGAGGTTTTGGTCACGGAGGAATATAGCCAATGAAACTGATCAGCAGTGCCGTAAAGCGGCCGGTCACAGTGTTGATGATTTTCATAAGTGTTATTTTGCTGGGGGTGGTTTCTCTTAATTCCTCCAGCTTGTCTCTTTTGCCCAACATAGACCTGCCTATGATAGTGGTCTACACCACCTATGAGGGGGCAGGCTCAGAAGAGGTTGAACAAACGGTCACAAAACCTCTAGAGGGAGTGCTTGCCAGCTTAGCCGGCATGGATAGCATCTATTCTTCCTCCAGTGCCGGTACCTCTATGATCTTAGTGAGCTTTGACTGGGACACAGATATGAGTGACACCTTGCTCTCTATTCGGGAAAATATAGGCCTAATAGCCGACTATCTGCCGGATGCGGTTTCCGACCCTATGATCATCAAGCTGGATCCCAACATGCTGCCGGTAATGAGCATTTGCGTTTCTGGTAGCACTGATTTGGCTGAGTTAAAGCAAACTACGGATGATGTGATATTACCTAGAATAGAAAGAATCAGCGGCGTAGCCTCTGTTTCTGTTTACGGTGGCTACACCAACGAAATAAAAGTAATAGTAGATCCTAACAAACTTGCTAATTACGGTCTTTCTTTAAGCTCAGTTTCTACCGCTTTAGCAGCAGCCAACCGCAACATTGCCAGCGGTTCGGTGGTAGATGGCAGCCAAGAGCTTATGGTCCGCACTATGGGCCAATTTGCTTCCCTTGCAGATATAGAAAAGACACCAATAATCCTCTCCACCGGCAGCATCATCTATGTATCGGATATTGCCACAGTTACAGAGGGTCACGCCGCCGAAACAGAGTATATTCGTTCGGATGGCGAGAATAGCGTGGTTTTGAGCGTTAACCAGCAAAGCGATGCCAACACCGTGGAGGTTGCCACCGCAGTAGAAAAGGAACTTACCAAGATCAGCAGTGAGCTTACTGGTTCGGTTAGTGTCGGCATCATTTTCAATCAGGCCGACTACATACGCTTCAGCATAGAGGGCATTATTGTAAGTGCCATCTTCGGGGCATTTTTGGCCATGCTGGTGCTTTTTTTGTTTCTGCGTAATCTCCGCAGCACCTTAATCATTGCTTTTTCTATCCCCATTTCCCTAATCGGCACTTTCATCCTCATCTATTTCAACGGCATGACCCTAAACATGATGACTTTGGGCGGCCTGGTTTTGGGCTTGGGCATGATGGTAGATGCTTCTATAGTAATTTTAGAAGGCATAGCCCGCAAGCAAGAGGAAGGTATGCCGCCAAAAGCAGCAGCTATTGCCGGCGGCAACGAGCTGGCACTGGCAGTAATTGCCTCCACACTTACCACCGTAGCTGTTTTTCTGCCCGTAGCCTTTACTCAGGGCATAACCTCAATTATCTTTAAAGATTTGGCCCTAACAATCGTTTTTTCTCTTTTGGTTTCTCTTTTGGTTTCGCTAACTCTGGTGCCCATGCTAAGCACCTATCTTTTAAGGCCAGAAAGGGCAAGTACATCTTCCGAAGGTATTCGTAGCATTTTGAATAAAAGCAAAGTTAGAATGGGTCATTTTGTAAAATGGCTGGATGAAAAATATAGAAAAATTTTAACCTGGGGGTTGGCACATCGAAAAAAAGTGGTGATCATCACTGTATTGTCATTTTTAATAGCTGTGGCTTTGGCCCCGGTGGTAGGTGCAGAATTTTTGCCTTATTCCGACGGCGGCGAATTAAACATAGTAATGACCATGCCTGACGGTTCCGATATAAACAGCACCGATCAGCTTGCTTTAGAAGTGGAAGGTTTGATAGCCGAAGAGCTAGGTGATGATGTACAAAACATCTTTACCATGGTTGGGGCTAGCAGCAACAGCTTTAGTTCTGGCACAACGACCGATTCAGCCGAAATTAGGGTAATGCTGGTTCCCAGTTCAGAGCGAAAAATAAGTAGTAAAGAAGCGGCTGATACTTTGCGTAAAAGTCTAAACAAGATCCCCGATGCTACCTTTACTGTTACTGCGGTAAATGCTATGGGCTTCTCCAGCTTAACGAGCGGTTCCGACATTTCCGTGGAAATAAAAGGGGAAGATATAGAAGTTTTGGAAAATTTGTCAGCCGAAGTTTTTGACATTGTAAGTGGAGTGGAAGGCACAAGAGAGGTGGCTTCTTCCTTAGAGGCAGGCCGTCCCGAGCTGCACCTTACGGTCAACCAAGCAAAAATAGCCCAATATGGCTTAACCATAAGCCAAATAGCCCCCCTAATCCGGGCGGGGCTTTCCGGTGTGGTAGCCGGGCAATATAGAAGCAGCAGCACCGGAGAAATCGACATAGTAGTGCAAATACCCGAAGAATACAGTTATGATGTCAACGACCTGCAGCAAATAATCATTACTACGCCCATCGGGGTCAATATTCCCTTAGGGGACCTGGTGACCATAAAACGGAGCGAGGGGCCTACTAGTATTATTCGTTCCGACCAGTCCCGCACAGTTACAATAAGCTGCGACACTTTTGGCAGAGATCTAAAAAGTGTAGCTAAAGATATTCAAACCGAAATAGACAAAATAGCCTTGGCAAGTGGTTACACCATCAACATTAGCGGTGAAAATGAGCAAATGCTGGAATCTTTTAGCAGCCTGTATTTGGCCTTGGTTTTGGCCGTGGTATTGGTATATATGGTCATGGCCTCTTTATTTGAATCTTTTATTTATCCTTTCATTATCATGTTTTCCATGCCGACCACTTTTGTAGGGGTCATTTTGTCTTTGGTTATCACCGGCCGCACCTTAAACGTAAGCTCCTTGATCGGCATTATCATGCTGGCCGGCATAGTGGTCAACAACGGTATTGTGTTGGTAGATTATATCAACCGCCTAAGAGAAGAGGGCAAAAGCAGGGAGGAGGCCATTTTGCAGGCCGGCCCCACTCGTTTGCGGCCAATTTTAATGACCACATTAACTACAGTGTTGGGCATGCTGCCTTTGGCTTTTAGCTTTGGCGAAGGATCCGAGATGCGCACTCCAATGTCCACAGTGGTCATAGGCGGCCTTTTGGTCTCAACCATATTTACCTTGGTTTTTGTGCCTGTAATGTACACACTGATGGATGATTTTAGTAATTTTGTCCGGCGCAAACTTGGCTTAAAAATAAAAGAATATAAAGAAGATGAAGATGTTGCAGTTTCGGAACCAGAGACGGAGGTACTTTAAAATGCAAAAGAAAACAGGGATAATATTAATTTTACTGGTGGTGCTTATGTTTGCTATTGCCAGTACCGCCGGGGCAGAAACGGTTTTGCTGCCGGTAGCCGGAACGCCTAAACCCGGGACAGACGCTTTTTCTTTGGCAGGAGCTGAAACAACAGAGAACGAAACAACAACAGAAGATGCCACAGTAGAAGAGGCAGTCACCGCAACCCCCGAGCTGGTAAGCTTAAGCCTAGAAGCCGCCATCAAAAAGGCGGTTACAGATAATGCCCAAATCAATTTACAGCAGCTTGCTGTCGATTCTGCTACCATTACCAAAACTCAGGCTGATGATGCAGCAAAAGAGCTAAAAAGACAAGAAGAACTATACGGTATCCAGACCGACCAAAGCGGCTACATGGTCAAAAATATTTACCCAGCTCAGGCTAGAGAAGGTTTGAAACTTGCACAAATTTCTCAGGCATATACCATAAACAGCATAAAATATGGGGTAGAAGCAGCTTATTACGGTTTACAGCAAACCATAAAATACGAGGGAGTCGCCGAGCTTTCTTTAGAGAGGGCACAATCCCAGTGGGATACGGTAAAAGCCAAATATAAACAGGGCCTAGCCGCCAAACTGGATTTGTTGAGCGCGGAAACCAACTATAATCAGGCTCGGGCCGATTTTAACCAAGCTGCTGCTAACACCAAACTAGCGCAAATGTCTTTGGCACAACTTTTGGGGCTAGATATAAACACGCAAATTGTACCAACTAGCAAATTTAGTTACGTAGAAACCCAAATGCCGGATATAGCAAAAACCATAGAGGAAGAACTGGCAAAAGATGTGATGGTTGCTTTAGCTAAATTTGAACTTTCTAATGCCGAGATCTTGTTTGACTTTCAAAAAAAACATTGGCCGGAAATTACATATAGTTATCGTCAGGCTCAAATAGATTATCAAAAGGCGGCGGTTTCTTATGGTACAGCCGAAAAGAATTTTGTCATAGCAGTAAACAAAGCCTGGTTAGATCTTTCCACCGCTAAAGATAATTATACGGTTTTACAAGGCACAGAAAAACTGGCCAAAGAGGCCTACCGCCTAACCCTCTTAAATTATGATGCGGGGCTTGGCACCTTTACAGATGTGCTAAGTGCGGCTGAAAGGCTAGCTCAGGGAGAAATGGCAGTTTTAGGGGCCCTGTACAATTACAATTTGGCTAAGGCCAAATTTACTTATGGTATTTTTAATTAATTTTTAAACAAAATAGTCAAAATAAGAGTCTAACAAATAAAATGACGAAATGTGCCATTTTTATTTGTTGGACTCTTTAATGTAGTGTGATATAATTTATTTGAATAATTTTACCAAATAAAGCTGTCACCACAAATAAGAACAAAAAGCCGCATAAGCCTAAAAAGGAGACAATACATTATGAAAAAAATGTTGGTTTTACTGATGGCATGTTTAATGATAGTGTTTTTTGCTGTGCCAGCTTTTGCTGCTACGGAATATTTAAATATTACCCTAGATGATGTAAAAACCCAAAACAAGGGGGCCATCGACAATTTACAGATGCCCGACAGTAAATCAACCACCAAATACTTTACCATGACAAGAGAAGCAGCAGAATATTTACTTGCTTCCAGCACCACAGTATGCATAAACATGGGAGATGCCACAGTTTCTTTTTCACCCAGTATTTTTACAAAAACAGCTACCTGGCAGAGCTACCTAAGCTTCGGTGAACCCATGGGCTTCCGCCTGATTGTCGATATCAAATCTTTAACTGATGAAACAACTTATTTCAAAGACACCACCTTCAACAGCCAGGGTTTGTACCGCTGCGACAACAGCAATTTTGAAGTTGGTGGCGAAATTTTGGTGGCTGGCGTAACCAAAGCCGCCTTAACAGAATTTGCTGGCAACATTACTTATGTGGCAAATTATGAATGGACCAACAACTATGCTGGCCTTTCTGCCAGCACCTTAAGGTATTATTGGCTGGATAAAGCCAAAGCTCTTGCCACCAACAAAAATGATTGGCAGTTGGTAGGTGGCACGGTAAAAACCAGCGGCAGTAAAACAGGCAGCATAACCTTTTCCAGCGATCTTACCGGCCTGTTTATGGCCATCGCGGATAAATCTTTGGCAAGCTCCGGTGGCACTGGTACAACCACCCCAAGCACTGCCAGCGGCGTTTTTAAAGATATTTCTGCTCACTGGGCCGTCTACGAAATAACCTATTTTTACAACCTGGGCATCATTAACGACGAGGGGGATTATTTTTATCCCAAAAACAATATGACCAGAGGTCAGTTTGCCGAATATTTGGTGCGGACTTTGGGCCTGGCGGAGGATTTGAGTGCAACTGGGCAGTTTAAAGATGTGCCGGCAAGCTCCCCGTATTATGTAGCCATCCACACCGCTTTTGCAAGCGGCATTGTAAAAGGAACAGAAGCCGAAAAATATAGCCCTAATGTTTTTATTACTAGAGAACAAATGGCAGTAATGATGATAAGAGCACTTACCGGACTGAATAAATCAATCGATACAAATACAGCAATTTTTAGTAAATATACGGATGCAGATAAAATATCTAGCTGGGCAAAACAAGACATGGCTGCCTTTGTCAATGCCGGCCTTTTATCAGGAAGAACATTAACAGAGCTGGAACCAAAGGCCAATGTAACAAAAGCAGAAACAATAGTCATCTTAAACAGACTGTATAATTTAATAAAATAAAAGGGAGGACAAAATAAAGAATATGAAAAACAAAAAACATATAGGAATAATTCTGGCAGTTTTTTTGGTGTTTGCCTTGGCTGCCTGTGGTGATAAGGCAGACCCGGTAAGCCAAGAAGATAACAAGCAAAATGATTCCGAAGGAACAGAAGAAACAGAAAACACCCAAGAAAAAGAAGCCCCCGTTTTGCAAGAGCTTTTGGGCAAATCTGCTAACCTTTCCTCGCTAAGCTTTAGCATGATCTTGTCCGTAGATGGACAGGTGCTGAGCAATGTAGATTTTTATTTAAAAGATGATAAAATAAAAACTATAACAAAAGATGAAAATGGAGCAGAAAATATTAGCTATTTTTTAGATGAAGATTATTATGAGTATGCCGCCGGTTCTGATGTTATATACAAATTCCCTGGTAGTGCCGCCGATATGCTCTCAGAAATGGGTGCGACCCCCCTTGCTCTGGCTGAAGATATTGCCAACAATTATTCCGACCTACTTTATGTATATAACGGCGAAGTCAGCATTAATGGTCAAAGCTGCTACCAATATACCTTTGAGGACGAAGATGAAACAACCATAGTATATATAGAAACAAACAGCGGTCTCCCGGTCTACTGGGAATCCACAACAGAGCTGAATACCGTAATAATGGAATACAGCAATATAAGCACAGAGGATATACCTAATGCGGAATTTGAACTCCCGGTTGATATTCCGGTGGAAGTAGCCGTTTACTAAAAAACACAGAAAATAAAGGGGGCACTCAGGTGGGGAAAAATAAAATAAGCTCAAATAAAAGCCTTGGCAAAATATTGCTAATAGCCATGCTGGTGGTTGCTTTATTAGCCAGCTTTTATTTGATTTACGAACGGCATAAAATTGAGGCTGCCAGCAAAAATGTGGAAATATTGGTGGATTGGTCACAGGTTTGTGATATTGCTCTGCTGGAAGGCTCAACCCCCGAAAAAGTGTTGGAAGAATTGCAGCCAGTGGTCACCGGTGTCCTCTTTAAAGAAGATACCATAAAAAACTTTACGTCGGAAAACAAAGCCTATATCATTGCCACCAGCACTTTGCTGCAAAATATAAAAGACGGTCTTTGGCAAGATCGCTCAGGTATGGGTTATGAAGAAAAATGGAATTACATAATTTGTGCTGATAAAGAAATTCAACAACAAATATATCAGCAGCTTTTGCAAAAAACTTATGCTAAAAACGCTTGCTACGAGCTTACAGACGGTGGCGGCAACCCGCTTTATGTAGTTGGGACCTCCTATACATCTACCGAACTAAATAATATTGGCCTAGGCTTTTTGAAAGATAATTTAAACCTAGTAAGCTCCATGGGTTATAAAATCGTGGTGCAAATACGCACCTGGCCAAAGGTAAACCAAGATTCCATAAATATGGTTTTTGATAGTTTTAATGGTTACCCGATTATTTCGGTGGTTTTCAACGACAGCACCTTACCTGGCAACGATCTTTCCGGGGCGGAATATTCCGCTGCTTATCACATGCTTGCCGATGCCATAATTGAGCGCGGTCTTGCCATTTCTACCGTGGAGTTCTTTAGCCAGTCAGATATCTCCACCTTGGCTAGGTTGGGAGATTATAATGTTTTGCGGATGCACTCTATCTCCGAACAGGAAATGCTTTCAATGAGCCAAAAAAAAGCGGTAGACCGCTTTCAGCTAGCTGCTTCCGAACGAAACATGTCTTTGCTTTTTGTGCGTTTTTTTATTAAAAAAACTTTAAGCTATAATATAGAATATCTACAGGCCATTAACAATGCCATGGCCGAAGAAGGCCTTACCGTTGGCAATGTTACAGGCAGCAATAATTTTGCCAGCAGCAGTTTGATGATACTTTTGGTCACCTTGGGTGTTGCAGCCGGCGGTATTTTACTATGCCAGTATTTGGGGCTAGGAAAAATTAGCTGGGTTTTGGGCATTTTGGGGTTTTTGGGTGTTATCTTTTTGCTTTTTGTAGGACAGACTATTTTAGCCCGCCGTATCGTGGCTTTTTTAGCTGCTGTCATCTTCCCTGTTTTAGCCATTTCCTATAACATCAACAGAAACACAAACAGAAAAGAAAATGGTCGTGTCCTGCTTGCTATCTGGCGAATGTTCTCTACCACCCTAATTTCGCTGGTCGGTGCTGCCCTAATCATCGGGGCTTTAGCCGACAAAAGATATATGCTGGCCATCAATTATTTCAGCGGCGTAAAAGTAGCTGCAGTGCTGCCACTCCTTTTGCTTGCGTATATTTTCTGGCGGCAAAATAAAAATAATAAGGAACTTTTGTCCTCCGGCCAGGAGCTAATAAAAAGACCCTTAACCATTGGTCTTGCCATTGCCGGGCTGGTTGCTTTAGCCATTGTGGCTCTGTATGTCCTCAGAACAGGCAACGACAGCGGTGCGACAAGCAGCATAGAAGAAACTTTTCGCTCCTGGCTAAGTGCGGTAATGGGCGTGCGGCCTCGCACCAAAGAGCTTCTGCTGCATCCCTTACTTTTTTTAATTTTCTATTTTGGTTACAACAAAAAGTTGTTGCCCATTCTGCTTTTGACAAGTATTGCTCAAGTTTCTTTGGTCAACACTTTTTGCCACATCCACACCCCAATGCTTATTTCCCTGGAACGTACTTTTTTAGGTTTAGTTATCGGCATTATTATTGGCATAGTGCTTTTGGTTATCATTAAAGTTGGCCAAAATATTTGGCAAAAGGAAAAAGCCGGTGCCTAAAACAAAAAAATTTTAAATTAAAGAGGGAAAATGTTTGTGAAAAACAAAAAACACAGTATAGTCCTATCCGGCTATTTTGGTTTTGGCAATGTGGGGGATGAGGCGGTTTTGGCCGCGATGGTCCAAGCTCTTGCTGGTGAAATGCCTGGCGTCCAAATAGTTATTCTTTCTAACCGGCCGCAGGAAACAAAAGATACTTTTGCGGCTTACCGGGTGGAAGCGGTGAATCGCTGGAATTTTAGAGAGGTATCTAAAGCAATCAAAAAAAGTAATCTGGTCATCAGTGGCGGCGGCAGCCTGCTGCAGGATGTAACAGGCAAAAAAAGCATAATTTATTATACCGCCATCATAAACATGGCCAAAAGGTATAACCGCCCCGTTATGATATACGCCCAAGGTATTGGCCCACTTTTAACATCCTTCAGTCGCAAAAAAACTCAAAAAGCCATGGCTCAAGCAAAAGCAATAACCCTGCGGGATCAATTTTCACAGGAGTTGTTGGCTTTATTAAAGGTGGATTTGCAAAAAGTTCAGCAAACAGCCGATCCGGTTTTTGTCTGGCAGCCGCCAGAGGTCGAAACACCTCCTTTAATGAGTGGCAAAAAAAGGCTCGTGGTGTGTTTGCGTCCTTGGCAAAATTTAAATACGTCGGCCATAGCCCGGGCGTTAAATGCGGCAGAGCAAGCTGGCTGGCAGGTTATCTTTTTGCCGTTTCAGGCTCCTGGCGATGAAGAAATTGCCAAAGAGGTGGCAGAAAAGATGGAAAATAATCCCCAGGTTTTAGAGGCCCTAACCCCGGCAGAGGCCTGGTCTATTTTAGGTCGAGCCGATTTTGTTTTTGGCATGCGGCTTCACTCCCTTATCATAGCAGCGGTTCAGGGCATTCCATTTGCCGCCATAAGTTATGATCCCAAAGTAACAGCTTTTGCAGAGGAGGCCGAGCAACCAAAAGTGGCAGAGGCAGAAAATATTGATGCAGAAGAGCTTACGCAAAAACTGGCCTTGGCTTTAAGCCAAAAAAACGCAGCCCAAGCCAAACTAAAAGAAAAAAAATCAGCCTGGCAAACGGCTGCCCAAAAAAACGCCGAGATTGCTAAGGAACTTTTTTTAGCCACTGGCGGTCTGTATGATAAGGAGA
Source organism: Peptococcaceae bacterium UBA5755 (assembly GCA_002419005.1). GTDB lineage: Bacteria > Bacillota > Dehalobacteriia > UBA4068 > UBA5755 > UBA5755. Next base: position 121,381 of record DIFF01000001.1, read on the forward strand.
TAAATAATGTCTAAGAGCATATTTAAGGCTACAGGCATAGTTTTAATAATCAATTTATTGGTCAGAATTTTAGGGCTTTTACGAGAGACGGCCATAGCCAATTACTTTGGGGCCAGCTCTTTTTCCGATTCCTATTTGGCAGCTTACACAGTACCTTATTTTTTGCAAACCATTTTGGGGGCCGCCTTGGTGGCGGTAATGGTGCCGATCCTAACCCGTTACTTGGTAGAGGAGGACAAAGAACAAGCCTGGAAAGTAGCAAGCAGCGTCATAAACATAGCTTTTTTAATTTTGCTTGCTTTCGCAATTTTGGGAGTTTTGGGTGCCAAAGTTATTGTGGCCTTGCTTTCCCCTGGTTTTCAAGGCGAGCAGGCTGCACTTACTGTCCGTCTTACTCAAATTATGTTTCCCTCACTTATCTTTATGGGCATCGGCATGATAGTTACAGGAATTTTAAATTCCTGCTACCGCTTTGCCCTGGGTGCTTTTGCCACTGGTTTCTCCAATATTATCATCATTATAACACTTATCCTTCTTGCTAGAACCCATGGTGTTTATGGCCTGGCTTGGGGCACGCTTATTAGCTTTGTCGGATTTTTACTAATTCAGGTGCCAACCTTAAAGAAAATAGGTTTTCATTACACCTGGAAAACCGATTGGCACCACCCCGCCATTAAAGAGGTTTTTTTTAGCCTTGGCCCCATCATTTTAGGGGTAGCGGTAAACCAAATTTACTTTGCTATAAACAGAATTTTTGCTTCTGGTCTGGCCGAAGGCACCATAGCTTCATTAAATTATGCAAACAAACTAATGGGCCTGCCGGTCGGCATATTCGTGGCGGCCATCGTATCTGCCATCTATCCCAATCTTTCCGAATTTGCCGTAAAAAATGATAAAGAGAGTCTAATTAAAACTATGCAAAAAGGCCTGGGTATGATCAGCCTAATCATAATTCCGGCGGTGGTGGGCCTTATCATCCTGCGCTTACCAATTGTCCGCATCCTCTTCGAACATGGCGAATTTACCTATGCTGACAGCTTAGCCACTTCCTGGGCACTGCTTTTCTTTTGCCTAGGTATGATACCTTTGGGGGTTAATATGGTGCTTGCTAGGGGATACTATGCTTTAAATGATGTAAAAACCCCAGTGGTGGTTGGCTTTATCTCAATATTAATAAATATAGTTTTAAGTTTTTTTCTTTACAAATCAATGTCCTATGGCGGTGGTGGCTTGGCTTTTGCCAACACCATTGCTTCTCTGGTATACATGATAATACTTTACATTATTTTAAAGAAAAAATTGCCGGGCTGGAGCGACAAGGTTATTTTAAGTTCCTTTATTAGGACTCTTTTTGCTTCCCTTTGCATGGGTGTGGTGGTTATTGTGGTTTGGCAAGTAGGCAGCAAAATTTTTACTAATCCCGGCGGTCTTTTAATGACAGCATTAGTTTTTGTGTCAATAGCCATTGGTTGTCTTTTCTACCTTTTCTTTGCCTGGCTTTTTAAAGTACAGGAGCTGCGTTATGTTATAGATATGCTTAAAAAACGCCTTGGTAAAAAACCCCCAAATATTACCAGCCAAATGCCTCAATAGAAACTTAAATAAGAAAAAAATAACATGGGCAACTCTTGCTTTTTCCTGTCGGTCATATTAAACTAATATAATTAGAAGATAATATCTGCATTATGCTTTATTAGGAGATCAAATGCTGAGATTTATAATAGCTTATTTGGTGGCATTAATTGTAACTTTACTAACCACCCCCATTGCCATTTGGTTGGCACCCAGGGTGGGCGCTATGGACAAGCCCAATGAAAGAAAAGTTCATACCGGCAGTACTCCCCGCATTGGCGGTGTTGCCATTTTTTGCGGTTTTTTGGTAGCTGCTCTTATTGGGTCGGAATGGACAAAACAGCTTTTTGGCCTTTTAATTAGCTGTGGCATTGTCGTCCTGGTGGGTTTTGTGGATGACACAAAAGGCATAACCCCTAAAGTAAAAATTTTAGGTCAGCTATTGGCCGCAATTATTTTTGTGGTTATGGTGGGTTACATCAAGTATCTTACCAACCCCATCGGCGGCGACATGATATTTCTGGATTATTGGGGCATTCCTCTTACCATTTTGTGGCTTGTTGGTATTAGCAATGCTATTAACCTTATTGATGGTTTAGATGGCTTGGCTGCTGGGGTAAGCGGTATTGCAGCTGTTACTTTGGCCACGGTTTCTTTCAGCCGGGGCTATACCGGGGTGTCTGTTTTGGCAATCTGCCTTGCTATGTCCCTTTTAGGATTTTTAAAATACAATTTTCACCCTGCAAAAATTTTCATGGGAGATTCTGGGGCCTTGTTTTTGGGCTTTTTACTGGCAGCTCTTTCCATAATGGGTTTTACCAAAGGGGCTACAGTTATTTCTCTTTTAATTCCTTTGTTAATTTTGGGCATTCCAATTTTTGATACTTTTTTTGCCATCATCAGGCGTTCTTTAAATCACAAACCAATTTTGGCAGCAGACAAAGGCCATTTGCACCACAGATTGTTAGCAATGGGGCTTTCACATAAACAAACGGTTTTAATAATCTACGGTATCACTCTTTTCATGGGGGTCAGCGCCATCTCTTTAACGGTGTTAACAAATGCCCAGGCGGTGGTCATCCTCATCATCTTTGCCTTTGTAACTTTGTTAGGAGCAAATAAGCTGGGAGTGCTAAAAAAAAGCAAAAAAAAACCCGAGACGAACAAAACTCCCAGTAATGTAGGAAGAAACCAAAAATGGAAAGGAGTTGACCAATAGTGAAAACAGGTAAAATAGTTTTATTGGTAGTAGCTGCTTTAGTATGCATATCATTAGGAATAGTGGTTGGGCAACTGGTACAGGCTGCCGGCACTCAAGCAGGTTCCGAAAGCGATCCGGTTGTTACCCAAAGCTATGTGGAAACCCTAGTAGCTGGCAAACTGGCAGATTTGCAAACCAAAGTGGATGAGTTAGAAGCAGAAATAGATGCCCTTACTGGTGGTAGCACCACCACAACCAGCACAACTGGTACAACCGGTACAACCGGCACTGATACAACAAATACAAACACAGGTACTACCACCGCAACCGCCACCGAGCTGGTAAAAATAACTGGCAGTTCGGTAAATGTGCGTGATTCAGCAAGCATAGATGGCAAAAAAATAGCCTCCTTAGTAAAAGATACCAATGTAACCTATTTAGGGGAACAAGGTGACTGGTACAAAGTCAAGCTGTCTGATGGCACGGTGGGTTATGTAAGCAAAACCTATTCCACCTTAATAACCCAATAATAATTAAGCGAATAAATTTTTTAGGCTGCCTTTTGGCAGCCTTTTTTATTTTTTGTATTTAGCACAAGCCAAAAGGTAGCTCAAGTCTTTTTTTGTTGTTTTATTAATGAATAAAGGTAAAAAAAGGCTCTTCTGCCGACACAAATAAGCATTCTTTGCAGCCTGCCAATGATATACTGTAATAACCGCAGAGGGAGGACAAGCAAATGAAACAAATAAAAAAATTAACAAAGTTGGGCAAAAGATTGTTTATTTTATTGGCGTTGTTTTGTTTTGGCACCATGCTGGTGCAAGGCGGCTGGCAGTGCCTAATAGTTGCAGAAAATAACAGCACTTCTTCTTTGCCCGGTGGTACCATGCTAATAGTAAAAAGTGTGGGCCCAGAAAAAATAAAAACAAATGACATAATAGTTTATCAGGGAATCAATAGCAAGCTTGCGACTGGTACGATAGCTGCTTGGGTAAATGGAGAAATAATTATTAAAAAAACTGTAAATAATAAAATAACTGAAAATACCATAAGCTTGGATGTGGTATCCGGCAAGGTAATGTTGCAAATTCCCAAAATAGGCGGTTGGGTAAAAAAGCTGGCCAAGTTTTCTCCAATTTACATTACAGCTTTTTTAGCACTTTATTTTACCAGCTGGCCTCACAAAGAAAGGTGGCAAAAAAATGCCGTATAAACTATGTAATGATTGCAGTCAGCCTGCTCAAATGGTAGACAACTGGCAAGTGTGGCAATGTCTTTATTGCAAAAAAGCTGATCCTTATTTTTCCGGCAAAACAAAAAAAACGCCAACTAATTTGTCTAACAATAAAAAATCTAAATCAAGTCATGTTTAAACAGGCGGCCGGCAATTTTTTGCTGGCCGCCTGTTTTGTGCCAATTTTCCCCTGCTGCAATTTTTGGTATCGGCTTTTATTAACGCAAGCAAAAAACAGTCACCTTCTGTCAACCTCAAAACATAAGATGCAGCAAGGGGGCGATCTTATGTTAAGACTGGTGGTTTTTGTTTTGTTTCTGGCATATGTAGCAGTGTGGAAATGGAGTAAAATAATTGGTAAAAAGACTTTTTGCCAGGCCTGTTCGGGTAAAACGCCAATCACATCTTCTAACCATCAAAAAAACACCAAACAATCCGCTAAAATTTTCCAAATTTGCAAAAACAAAGGGCGTATTTTTGCCCGTAAAAAACAAAACGAATACAGCAGGTAAAAAGGGTCTTCTGTGGAAATATATTTAAACAAATTAAATAAAAACCTCAGAAAGAAGGGGAAAGGCAAAGTGGCGGATTATAGGCAAATGCTTATATCTCTATTATTCCCCAACAAAAAATGCTTGTTCTGTGGCAAAAGCAGTCCGGGGGGAAACATTTGTATTTTCTGCGCCCAAAAACTAAAGGAAGCCAATCTTGCTTACTGCCGCCCGGAAAATTTTACTAATCTGCAGGATATTTTCTTTCTTGCACCATATGAAAGCACTTTTCGTCGCAATCTGATCAAATATAAATACGGCGGCAAAAAAGAGTTTGCGGAGCCCCTTGGTCATCTTTTGGCCAACCTGCTTACCAAAAAAAACCTAGCGACGGAGGTAATTTTGGTCCCGGTGCCCATTCATCCCAACCGTTTGGCGGCCAGAGGCTACAACCAGGCCGAGCTTTTGGCGACAGCTATTGGCAAAGAACTTAACTTGCCGGTTTTGCCGCATGCTTTGCTGCGGGCAGTGGACAACCCCAGCCAAGTAAAAATGACCAGAAAAGAAAGATATGAAAACACCAAATATGCTTTTGCAGCCGGTCCCGATGCTGCTAAAATTTTTGGCAAAAGGGCAATAATTGTAGATGATATTTGCACGACTGGAGCTACCATGACAGCTTGTGCCAGTATTTTAAAAAGCGTGGCAGCGAAAGAAATTTGGGGTATTACGGCAGCCAGCAGACAAGGAAAAGAAAATAATGAGTTTTAAGGCAAAGTCATCTTTTTTATGTCATGCGAATAAAAACGCAAGAACAATTTAATAAAGGAATTTATGCTTAAATAGGGAATATTACAGTATGTACCAAAGGCGAGTACATTTCAAGGTAGGTAAATGCTAGGCCAGGTATGTGTTTCAAACAAACAGAGGCTAAGGGGTGAGTGTAATGAAAGTGAGTGTAAAAGGACGCAATCTAAAAATTACTCCGGCTATGCAAGAATACGCAGAAAAGAGAATAATTAAATTTGATAAATTAATAGGTGGCGTTGAAGAAGCATTTGTTACTATGCAGGTGCAAAAAGATAGCAATAAAATAGAAATAACTGTACCTTATTCCAATGGCATTATTTTGCGGGCGGAAGCTAAGGATTCCAGCATGTATGCTGCTATAGATTGTGTTGTGGAAAAACTGGAAAGTCAGGTACGTAAGCAAAAAACTAGGCTCTCAAAAAGGGTAAAAGAGGGCAGCAAAATCAAAGAATCGCTTATGGCTCTGCCCGATTTTCCCGAGGAAGAAAAAGAAGTGGTAAGAATAAAAAACTTTTCCGCCAAACCCATGTCGGTGGATGAAGCCATCATGCAGATGGAACTGGTTGGTCACAATTTTTTTGCTTTTGCCAACGAGGGGGACGGTGTTATTAATGTTGTGTATAGGCGTAATGATGGTAATTATGGTTTACTGCAGCCCGAGAAATAAAATAAATATGGTTGGGTGTTGAAGCTCGGCCGTATTCTTTATCTGGGAGGTCTTGTATGTTTGTGCTTTTGTGGTTAGTTCTGGCTGTCCTTGGCTTTATCATTGGCATCATCACCGGCGGGTATTGGCAGCAATTGGTCAAAAAAATTACTTGGTGGCCGCTTCTTATTATTATGCTGCTTCTTTGGCTGATGTATCTTTTGGTAGTTGCCTATATGCCACAAATTTCTCCTTGGCAAGGTGTGGTGTTTACCCTTTTAGGATTGGTTTTTTTGTGGGGGAACCGTCGTCAACCTGGTGCTATCATAGCCTTATTAGGCGTGGTGCTGAACATGATCTTCTTAATTGTAAGTTTGAGTGGTTTTTTTGTTCCGTTCGGGACAATCTCTTGGGTAGCCAACTGGCAGCTTGTTTCGGCCGGCAATTTTGGTTTATATTTTGCCCGCTGGCTTTTTGTGCCATGGCCTTTTGTTATATACTTTAGTTTTGGGGATGCTTTGATTGGCCTAGGGATTTTTTGGTATGTCATAAGAACCATGAGAAACACTAAAAACGGCACAAAAATAACAAGCATTCATGGTTTGTATTAATTGGCATTTTTTAAAACAAAAATATTGGTGTTTATCTTGCCAAAAGGCGGAAAAAAGGAACATATAAGTTCCTTTTTTCCATAAAAAATAGTTTTGGATATGTTTAAGGGGGCAACAAAAAATATGGCTTTTTTGAAAAAAATATTAGATTATAATGCAAAAGACATAAAAAAATACAGTAAAGTGGTGGAAAGCATAAATGCTCTGGAACCAGAGGTCCAATCTCTTTCCGATGCAGAGCTGGTGGCCAAAACGGGTGAGTTCCGTCAGGCTTTGGCCAATGGGGCCAATTTGAACGAGCTTTTGCCAGAGGCTTTTGCCGTAGTGAGGGAAGCCTCGCAAAGGGTTTTGGGTATGCGTCATTTTGATGTGCAGCTTATTGGTGGCATGGTGCTCCATGATGGTCGGATTGCCGAAATGAAAACAGGCGAAGGCAAAACCCTGGTGGCCACTGCCCCCGTGTATTTAAATGCTTTGGCGGGCAAAGGTGTGCATGTCATCACTGTCAACGATTATTTGGCCAAACGTGATAGTGAATGGATGGGCCGTATTTATAAATTTTTGGGCATGTCAGTGGGCCTTTCCATCCATGGTATGGATGGTGCAGCAAAAAGGGCTAGCTATTTGGCCGATGTTACCTATGGTACCAACAATGAGTTTGGTTTTGACTACCTGCGAGACAACATGGCAGTAAGAGCCGAAAATATGGTGCAAAGAACATTAGATTTTGCCATTGTGGATGAGGTAGATAGCATTCTGGTGGATGAAGCTCGTACTCCGCTTATTATCAGCGGTCAATCTGCCAAATCTAATGATCTGTATTATCAGGTGGCCAAAATAATCCCCAGGTTAAAGCCAGAGGAAGACTACACGATCGATATTAAAGCCCGCTTGGTTGCTTTAACAGATGAGGGCTTGGCCAGGGTAGAAAAAATGTTGGCGGTAGAAAACTTGTATGAGCCGGAAAATATGGAGATTAATCACCATGTTCAGCAGGCCTTAAAGGCGCAGGCTCTTTTCAGAAAAGACAGGGATTATGTAATAAAAGACGGAGAAGTTATCATAGTTGATGAATTTACCGGTCGTCTTATGTTTGGTCGCCGTTATAGCGAGGGCTTGCACCAGGCAATCGAAGCTAAAGAAGGAGTAAAAATTGCCAGAGAGAGCCAAACCTTGGCGACGATTACCTTCCAAAACTACTTCAGAATGTACAAAAAACTAGCCGGCATGACAGGTACAGCCAAAACAGAAGAAGAAGAGTTTCAAAAAATTTATGGTTTTGATGTGGTGGAAGTCCCCACTAACCTTCCTATGATTAGGGACGATCTATCCGACATGATATACCGCACCAAAGATGGCAAATATGCCGCCGTGGTGGAAGAGATATATAAAAAACATCAAATTGGCCAGCCGGTTTTGGTGGGCACCATCTCCATCGAACAATCTGAGCTATTGAGTCATCTGCTTAAAAGACGTGGTATCCCGCACCAGGTTTTAAACGCCAAGTTTCATGAAAAAGAGGCTGAAATTGTGGCTCAGGCCGGGCGTTTGGGTGCTGTAACCATTGCCACCAACATGGCGGGCCGCGGCACAGACATTGTGCTGGGCGGCAACCCAGAGTTTTTGGCAAGGGAAGAAATGGCCAAAAACACGGAAAGAGAATTTTCTAAAGAAGAAGTAACCAGCCTAATAGAAAAATATAAGGTTCAAACCAAGGCCGAGCACGAAAAAGTAAAAGAGCTGGGAGGTCTTGCTATTTTGGGTACGGAGAGACACGACAGCCGCCGCATCGACAATCAGCTTAGGGGCCGGGCCGGCCGCCAAGGTGACCCGGGCAGCAGCCGTTTCTATATTTCCATGGAAGATGAGCTTATGCGTCGCTTCGGCGGGGATAATATAGTATCTTTAATGGATAAAATAGGTATGGATGATTCGATGCCCATAGATAACAACATGGTTTCCCGCTCCATCGAGAGTGCTCAAAAAAGAGTGGAGGCCCGCAACTTTGAAGCTCGTAAACACGTTTTGGAATATGATGATGTAATAAACCAACAAAGAGAGGTTATTTATGCTCAGCGTATGGATGTTTTACGGGGCAGCAACCTGCGAGACCAGGTTATGCACATGCTGGAGTCTAACGTAAACAGAGTTATAACCCGTTTTTCGGCTGAAAGTGAGTATCCGGAAGATTGGGATCTGCCAGGGCTAATGATTGCAGCGCAAAACTTTTTGCCGCAGCATCAGTTCACAGAAGAATATTTGGCTAGCTTAACCAAAAAAGAAATTGCGGAGCTCTTTTTAGAAGAAGCCAAAAAGTTTTATGCAGCCAGGGAAGAGCGCATCGGCCAAGAAATTTTCCGAGATATTGAGCGCCAGGTCATTATCAGAATTGTGGATGATAAATGGATGAACCATATCGACTCCATGGATCAGCTAAAGTTAGGTGTGGGCTTAAGAGCTTATGGCCACGAAGACCCCTTAGTTGTTTATAAGTATGAGGCTTTTGATATGTTCGATGAAATGATCGCCGAAATACAAGACGATGTTATAAGGTATATGCAACGGGTAGAAGTGGTAGAAAAAGTGGTGGAAAGGCAAAATATTGTGACTGGCCGCGGCGGCGAAGTGGGTCAGGCTGCTGCTCCCTCGGTCAAAAAACCAACCACCAAAGGGGATGACCCCTTCAAAAATGTAGGCAGAAACGACCTTTGTCCCTGTGGCAGCGGCAAAAAGTATAAAAAATGCTGCGGCAAAAATCTGGAAGATTAACAAGCGAGAACCAACAAAAAACAGCGAAACAACAAGATAAATATAGCAAAACAATAAGGAAGTGAAAAAATGTTAGCAGATATAAAAAACCGGCTAGAAGATGGTGCTAATAGACTAAACGAACTAGAGGTGTCTCTTTGACATAACAAAAAAGAAAGCTCTTATTCAAAAACTGGAAGAAAAAAGCTATGCGGATGGGTTTTGGGATGATTTGGCTTCTTCCCAAAAGATAATGCAGCAGATAACCCAGTTAAAAAACAGCGTTAGCAATTTTACTTCAATGGTTTCTGGCTTAGAAGACGCAGAAACACTTTGGGAGCTTGCAGTGGAAACACAGGATGAGAGCATGGAAGCTGAGATAGAAAAGGCCTTAAAAAATTGGTTTAAAAAATTAGAACAGCTTGAGCTCGAAACCTTGCTTTCCGGTCCTTATGATAGCCACAGAGCCATCATTTCCTTGCATGCTGGTGCCGGCGGTACCGAAGCACAGGATTGGGTATCTATGCTCTTGCGGATGTATACTCGCTATTGTGAAAAAAGAGGCTTTAAGATAGAAACCCTTGATTTTTTGGTAGGAGATGAAGCTGGCATAAAAAGTGTTACCCTGGGGGTAGAAGGCCAAAATGCTTATGGCTATTTAAAATCCGAAAAAGGGGTGCACAGGTTGGTTCGTATTTCTCCTTTTGATGCATCGGGCCGGCGGCATACCTCTTTTGCCTCAATGGATGTGCTGCCCCAGGTAGAGCAGGATGACGAAATAGATATTGAGCCTGATGATCTAAAAATAGATACCTACCGTTCCGGCGGAGCAGGGGGGCAGCATGTAAACAAAACCGACTCAGCTGTTCGCATTACCCATCTTCCTACCAACATTGTGGTGCAATGCCAGGATGAAAGGTCGCAGCATTCCAACAAGGATAAAGCGATGAAGCTTTTAAAAGCCAAACTTTTAGAGAAAAAACTGGAAGAACAAGAAGCCCAGTTAAGGGAAATTCGGGGTGATCAACAGGAAATAGGTTGGGGTAGCCAAATTCGTTCCTATGTTTTTCAGCCATATTGCTTGGTGAAAGACCACCGGACTAATGTGGAAGTGGGCGATGTGGATGCCGTGATGGACGGCGACCTGGATATTTTCGTCAGTGCCTATCTTGCTAAATTCAGAAAAAAAGATATTTAAAGAAAAAGGGTTTTTAACTCCGGGCAGTACTTAAGCTAGTTTTTATTTACAATAAAAATAGCAAAAAAAATAAAAAGGAGAAAAATATGAGCAAGGCAAAACGTCTGTTATTAACGATAGTTATTGTGCTTATAGCAATTTTTGTGGTGATGCAGCTCGCCATCCCCCGCTTAACAGCAAAAACCATAGAAAAAGAGCTGGCTAGTTTGGGCTGGGCCGAAAGCTGCCAGGCAGATGTTTCGGCTTGGCCATTTTGGGAGCTTTTAAGCGGCAAAGTAGATGCTTTACACATAGAAGCCGAAGAGGCAACTTTGAACCAAATAAGCGTTACCCTTCTCTCCTTAGATTGGCAGAATTTGCAATGGAGTAAAAACAGCAGCTGGCAAACAATGCCGCCAAATGAGATTAAAATAACCATGGATGAAGAGGCTCTAATGGCCACTTTAAAAACAAACAGCCCTTTTGATCCCACAGAAGTTAGAATAAATGGTGGCAGCATAGACATAGTTGGCCAGGTAGAACTTTTAGGCCAAACAATCCAAATTACCACCACAGGTACCTTGGCTTTGGCGGATGCTGGTTTAAATTTAAAATTAAATGAAATAACTGTCCATGCGGGGAATTTTTCCGGGACCTTAAAGGACAAACTAGGAAAAGCAATAAATATACCTTTTGATGTTTCGCCTTTGCCGTGGCAAGTGGAGCCTACCAAGGTGGAAATAACAACAGGTAAAATAGAGGTGTGGGCAAAGGGTGGTCTTAAATAAAATCACCAAAAATTTTTTAGGGACAAGTTGGCCAGAGTGGCTTGGTATAACCATGGGCTCTCTTATTATTGCTTTGTCTTTAGATATATTTTTAATACCATGCAAAATAGCGGCCGGTGGCTTTTCTGGCTTGGCCACAATTCTTTATTATTTGTTTGGTTGGCCCGTGGGTCTTGTCGCGATAATTTTAAATGTCCCTCTGTTTATTATTGCTTGGTGTCAATGGGGGTTCTTGGGAATAGCTCGTGCTCTCTACGGCATGCTTGTTCTCTCCATCGGTATAGATTTTTTGGTAGCGGTTGGTATACCCACCTGGACGGATAACCTGCTTTTAGCGGCTATTTATGGCGGTATTGGGGTGGGTGTTGGTTTAGGCTTTGTTTTCAGGTGCCGGGCAACCACTGGCGGCACAGATATGACGGCCAGGCTCATCTTTGAACGGACTCGCTTTAGCTTGGGCAATATGGTATTTATTTTAGATGGGATTATCATTGTTTTGGCCGGCTTAGTCTTTAATGTGGAAATGGCAATGTATGCACTCATTAGCGTCTTTGTTTCCAGCCGCGTAGTGGATGTAGTGCAAAATGGTTTTACCAATGAAAAAGCAGTTTGGATAATTTCTGATAAAACTGATGCCTTGGCAGTACAACTTTTACAAGAACTCTCCCGTGGTTTAACCGGCTTTGCAAGCCGAGGCATATATACCGGCACCAGGCGAGAGACCTTACTTTGTGTGGTCCCGCAGTCGGAATTAGCGCAATTAAAAAAAGAAATACATTATATTGATAAAGATGCGTTTATAATTATAACTGCTGCCCACGAGGTTTATGGCGAGGGCTTTAAAAAGGTAGAACAAATAAAAAAGAAATAGGGGGATAAGAATGACAGACCAACAGTTAGTCAAGGGTTTACAAGAAAAAACAAAAGAAGTTCGCCGAGAAATAATCAAAATGCTGCAGGAGGCAGGTTCCGGGCACCCTGGCGGTTCTCTTTCTGCTGCTGAGATTATGACCGTGCTTTATTTTAACGAGATGAAGGTGCGTCCATCGGAACCCAGCTGGCCGGAAAGAGACCGCTTTGTGATTTCCAAAGGCCATGCTGCCCCTGTGCTTTATGCGGTTTTGGCTTTGGCAGGTTTCTTCTCAAAAGAAAAACTGGCTACTCTGCGTAAAATTGGCAGCTCACTGCAGGGCCACCCCGACAGAAAAAAACTTACCGGATTGGATGCTTCCTCTGGTTCTTTGGGACAGGGTATTTCTGTTGCTTGCGGTATGGCCAAATCCGCCAAAATAGACGGATCTTCCCACAGGGTTTACTGCCTGTTGGGTGATGGGGAAACCCAAGAGGGCCAAGTGTGGGAAGCGGCCATGTTTGCTGCTCACTACAAATTAGATAATTTGGTGGCTATTTTAGACCATAATCATCTGCAAATAGATGGTTTTACTACTGATGTTATGTCGCCCGAGCCCTTGGATGAAAAATGGCAGGCTTTTGGCTGGCAGGTCATAAAGGTTGATGGACATAGTATTGAATCTTTGCTTGATGCTTTTGCTGTTGCTAAAACAGTTAAGGATAAACCGGTACTTATTTTGGCAGAAACAACAAAAGGCAAGGGCGTATCCTTCATGGAAAATGAAGCCAGTTGGCATGGATCAGCCCCCAATGCGGAACAGGCTGCTCAAGCCTTAAAAGAATTGGCTTAAAAAATTTTAAAACAAAGCTCTTAAACAGGGGAGGAAAGATAGATGAGTGAAAAGATAGCCACCAGAGATGCCTATGGTAAGGCTTTGGTTGCCTTAGGGAAAAAAGATGAACGCATAGTTGTGTTGGATGCAGATTTGGCGAAATCCACTAAAACCATAGAATTTGCCAAAGCCTACCCCAGCCGTTTCATAGATGTTGGGATTGCCGAGCAAAATATGGTTTCGGTGGCGGCAGGGTTGGCCGCTAGCGGTAAAGTGCCTTTTTTAAGTTCTTTTGCTATGTTTGCTACCGGTCGTGCTTTTGAGCAAATCCGTAATAGCGTTGCCTACCCGGAAATGAACGTAAAAATTGCTGCACCCCATGCCGGCATTTCCGTGGGGGAAGACGGAGCTACCCACCAGGCCAACGAAGATATCGCCGTAATGCGGGCGATTCCTAACATGACTATCGTGGTACCGGCCGACGGCATAGAGACTACCCAGGCTGTAGAAGCTTTGGCTGCCATGGAAGGTCCGGCTTACCTGCGTTTAGGCCGCTTGGCTATTCCTCAAATTAACGATGAGCATTATCGCTTTCAGCTGGGCAAAGGGGTGCTTTTAAAAGAAGGCAGAGATGTAGTACTTTTTGCCTGTGGTCTTATGGTAGGTGTATGTTTGGAAGCAGCAAAAATTTTGGAAGCTGATGGCATTAATGCTGCCGTGGCTAACATTCACACCATAAAGCCGTTGGATGAGGAAATGGTGCAGGTTTTGGCTAAACGGTGCGGAGCAGTGGTAACGGCAGAAGAACACAGCATTATTGGCGGATTGGGTAGTGCCGTAGCCGAAGTTTTGGCCACAGAGGGTCTTGGCCCCATGGGAAGAGTAGGCATTGAAGATATTTTTGGTGAATCCGGTGCACCCTATGCTTTGTTAGAAAAATATGGTCTAACCCCGCAAAATGTGGCTAAAAAAGCCAGGGCTGTTATAGACAAAAAAAACAAAAAATAAATAACAAAATAAAAAATATAAGTGGGGCCTTGTTCGTTAAATAACAAGGCCCCACTTTTTTATAAAAGTTTATCAAATATGTAAAAAAATGGAACAAAATTAATTTTATTAAGGTATAATTAAGATAAGTCATATATAATCGAATACTGACTAAATGTAAAATTGTGGCAGAGATTAATAAAGGATTTGGCGAAGGTTCTGTCGAAAAAACCTGATTTATAAAGTATCAACAAAAAATTATCCCAGCGAAAAGGAATTTTTTTTAAAAAGCGGGAGGGTGAAATTTTTCTGTGATTATTCAAATGACAAATGTTTGCAAAAAATATGAAAAAGGTAAAGCAGCCTTAAATGATATAAACATAGAAATCCAAAAAGGGGAGTTTATTTTTTTGACTGGTCAAAGCGGTGCCGGCAAAAGCACCATGATCAAACTCCTATTTCGAGAAATTTTGCCTGACGAGGGCCAAATTTTTGTAGCTAACCGCAGCATAAACCGGTTAAATAATGTAGAGGTTGTCCGTTTGCGCCGCAACACAGGGGTGGTTTTTCAGGATTTTCGTCTAATGGAGACCAAAACAGTTTTTGAAAATGTGGCTTTTGCCATGAAGGCTATTGAAGAGCCATGGTTTCTAATTAAAAGACGAGTGCCAGAGGTTTTGGAAAAAATGGGTATAGGCGATAAGGCCGATTCTTTCCCACGGCAGCTTTCTGGTGGCGAACAGCAACGGGTTGCTCTAGCCCGTGCTGTCATCAACCGCCCCATGATAATTTTGGCGGATGAACCAACCGGCAACTTGGATCCGGACACATCGGACGATTTGATGAACATATTTAGCCAAATCAACGCGGAAGGTACTACCATCATTATGGCTACGCATGACAAACGTATAGTAAACGAAAAACGAAAAAGAGTGTTGGCTTTAAAAGGTGGCGAGCTGGTCGGCGATGCAGTGGGAGGGTGGCTTTTATGAAGGCTTCAAGTTTTCGCTACATATTTCCCGAGCCGTTCAACTCTTTAAAACGCAATTCTTGGATGAGTGTTGCGGCCATTGTTACAATGGCCATTACCTTGCTTTTGTGCGGCGTTTTTTGGCTTTTGGTAATGAATATTAATGCCAATGCTACCATGATGGAATCTCAGGTAGAAGTAAAAGTTTTTTTAGCTGATGATGCCACTGAAGCGGACAGTATCAGCCTAAAAACGAACCTGGAAAGTTTAGCAGGGGTGGCAAGCGTAACATTTGTTAGCAAAGAAGAAGGTTTGGATACTTTGATTGCCCGGTTTGGTGATAAAGACAGAATCTTGGCAGCCCTTGGATCCAACCCCCTGCCCGATTCCTACACAGTAACTGCCACAGAGCCAGAAGATGTGGTACAAATAGCCGAAGCTGCCGAAACAATGGACAAGGTGCAGGCTGTCCGCTATGGGCAGGGCACAGTGGAGAACCTTTTTGCCACCCTAAACTGGATTCGGACCATTGGTGTCGGTATCATGGTTCTGCTTAGCGTTTCCGCCGTTTTGCTTATTTCTATGACCATTCGCATGACGGTAATAGCCAGAAGAGAAGAAATTAGAGTGATGAAATATGTGGGAGCCAGCAACTGGTTTATTAGGTGGCCTTTTCTGCTGGAAGGCATGTTTATTGGTTTTTTGGGAGCTTTGATTGCTTTGGCGATCGTCTTATTCTCCTATGACAAGTTGATAGATTATATGGTGCAAAATCTCATATTTCTCACCTATATCAGTCTAAAAGATGTAATTTTCCAAACCAGTGCCGTAATGCTCTTTGGGGGCATTGTTTTGGGGGCCCTGGGAAGCATTATACCAATGCGTCGTTTCCTCAAGGCGTAAAAAAAGAGGTGTGGCTATGCTGGAAAGTAAACATAAATTAAAAATAACTGCTATCATCTGCATTTTTACCACCCTTATTTTATCTTTCATGCTGGTTTTGCCTGTTTTAGGTGATGAACAAGATGATCTTTTAGAACAATTTCGCAAAGAACAGGCTGAGCTAGAACAAGAAATGGCAGACCAAAAAGCTCTAATAAAAGAAAGTGACGCTACCTTGAGTACCTTTAAAGGTCAATTGGCAGATTTAGATGCCACCATAAACAAAGAAGAAAAAGAACTGGCTAGCATCAAAAAATACATAAAAAACATAGATTCCTCCATTATTGAAACCACCAAAAAATTAGAAGAAGCTCAGGTTAAGTTGGATTATCAAGTAGAATCACTTTCTGGTCGGCTAAACGAAACATATATCAACGGCCAAGTAAGCATGGTGGACGTGCTTTTTAGCTCAACCAGCATGAGTGATTTTCTCACAACCTATTACTATATGGAGAAAATCCTTCAGTCTGATGTGGAGGCTATTGACAATATTGAAGCAACTAGAGCCGAAATAGAAACAAAACAAGCAAAACTCAAAAAAGAAAAAGAGGATTTGTTGACTTTAAAGGCCGATCAAGAAGTAGTTTTGGCCGGGCTGGAAACAAAACAGGAAGAAAAGCAAGCTTTGGTTCAGGCTGCTGAGCAAGATGTTCAAACTGCTCAAAAAGCTTATGACGAAATGGAAGCCCAATCTGAAGAGATCGCCAAGCAAATCAAAGAAATTTTAGCCACAAGAGATACTTCTACTCCATATACGGGCGTTTTTACCTGGCCGGTGCCGGGCTACACATATGTTAGCTCCAATTATGGTATGCGGCTGCACCCAATCTTAAAACAATACCGCATGCACACAGGCATAGATATACCAGCTCCCAAAGGCACCAAAATGGTGGCTGCTGATACCGGCACAGTCATATATGCCGGTAGCATGAGTGCTTATGGCAATACAGTAATGATAGACCATGGTGGTGGCGTCGTTAGCCTTTATGGTCATATGTCCAAAATTTCTTTAAAAAGCGGGGCCTCGGTGAGTAGGGGAGAAAAAATTGGCGAAGTTGGCTCCACGGGCTGGAGTACTGGCAACCATCTGCATTTTGAGGTGCGGGAAAACGGTGATGATGTAAGTCCTTGGAACTATGTTACAAAACCTAAATAAAAAGGGGGACAACGCTTTACCCCCTTTTTTTTGTGCGTCAAATGAAGTATAATAATTAAATATTTTTTGATTAATATTAATATATTAATGATCGGGGTGAAAAGATGAGGGTTTTTACTAAAAACAAAATCAGGGCAGCAGTTTTGCTAATAATACTATTGTTGTTTTTGAGTGCCTGTGCAGTTAAGCAAACCGAAAACCTTGTGTTACCCAAAGATAATGGTAATATTACAGCAAGTAGCCTAGCTACAAAAGTAATGGCCTCTGCCGATGAGGTTTTTTATGATCAGTGGGATTTATATGCAGCCTATTTTACGCCAGAAGAATACAAGGCTTTTATCGGTGATATTATAGGCAGCTATGCGGGGATTGGCGTTTATATGTATGAAAACTCGGATACCTTGCGGGTAACTGTGCTTTCCGTAATGAAAAACACACCGGCTGCCAAAGCCGGCATAATGGCAGGCGATGAATTTATTAAAGTTGGCAGCACCGATGTAATTGGTGTGGGAAGCGATGCTTTGGCCGATTTGGTACGGGGCGAAGCCGGCACCAAGGTGGAACTGACCATGTACAGAAAAGACAAAGGCAACTACACAGTCACCCTGACCCGAGAAATAATAGAAGTGCCAACAGTAGAAGGGCTAATGCTGAATGACAACATGGCTTATATAGCCATCAGCCGTTTCACGGATTACACAGCGGATGATTTTTTAGCTACCTGGCTTGAACTTTCACAAAACAACAAATTAGAAGGCCTGGTGCTGGATCTGCGGCAAAATCCTGGCGGTGAAATGGTAGCAGCGTTAGATATTGCAGACTATTTTGTGCCAAAAGATGAGGCAATAATGTGGGTTTTAAGCAGTGAGGAGGAAACAAAATATACAAGCCAAGGCAAACTTTTAAATGTGCCTACCACGGTGCTGCAGGATAATGGCAGTGCCAGTGCCTCAGAGATCCTTTTAGGGGCCATACAGGATAATAAAACCGGTGTCACTATCGGTACTTGTAGTTATGGTAAGGGTATTATTCAAACAGTACGAGCGCTCAAATCGGGTGCTGGTTTAAGAACCACAACCGCCAAATATCTTACCTCGGCTCGAAGAAATATTCATGGTACCGGCTTGGAACCCGATATTTTATGTGAATTGCCGGAAGATGTAGAGCCTAGTGTTATTTATAGCATGGACCCAGAGAAGGATCCACAGCTTAAAAAAGCTATGGAAGTTTTAGCAGAAATGATTGCAAAAAATAAATAGATTTGAGATGAGTACTAAAATAATGGGAATGACAGAAAAGCAAAGAAAGAACCTTTCGCTGTTTTTAGCTTTTGTGGGTTATAGCATCTTTGGCTTTAGTTTCATATTTTCTAAGCAGGCTTTGGCGGTAGCGAGTCCCTTTGTACTTTTAGCCATGCGTTTTTTGGTAGCTTTTTTAATTTTAAATTTACTACTTTTAAGTAAAAATTTTAAATTAAATTTAAAAGGGAAACAAATTGGTCTGCTCCTGTTGTTGGGTATCCTCCAACCAGTATTATATTTTACTTTAGAAAATTACGGTATCATTTTTTCCGCCACTTCTTTTGCTGGCACCATGCTGGCTTTGGTGCCGATTGTCAGCTTTATTTTTAGTCGCCTATTTTTAAAAGAAAATATAAGCGTCTTTCAAATTTTTTGTGCGGTCCTTTCCATTTTTGGTGTTTATTTTGCTACCATGGGTCAAATGCTTGTAGGTTTTAGTTGGTTAGGCTTTGTGCTTATGCTGGCGGCGGTGGTAGCAATTTCTTTTTTTAATGTATTAAGCCGAAAGACCTCAGCCGATTACTCGGCTTTCGAAAGAACTTACATAATGTTTGGTGTGGGAGCGATAGTTTTTGTTGTTTTAGCCCTAATTCAATCTGCAGGCCATTTTCATCAGGCAGTTTTGGTGCCGCTTACATATTTCCCTTTTTGGCGAGCAGTAATTTACCTGGCAATTCTTTCCTCGGTCGGCTCATTTTTAATGATCAACTATGCCATGACCAACTTAAGTGTGGCCAAAACTTCCATTTTCGCCAATGTCACCACCGTCATCTGCATTTTTGCCGGAGTAATTTTCCTAAACGAAAGCTTTGGGATTTACCAAATCATCGGGGCAATAATTATTTTAGCCGCGGCTTATGGGGTAAATGCCAAAGTCTAATTAGTATTACAACATAGATCAGGTCTTATCACAAAAAGCAGGCTCCGCCTTTTTAGGTGGGGCCTGCTTTTTGTGTTTAAAATAAAAAAAGTACTCTTTTTCCCTTGCTCTCATAACATATAAAATAAGACAGAAGAAGGGGGCGTTTCAAATTATTATTCATGTTGTGGTACCGGGAGATAGCCTATATTCAATTGGCAAACAATACGGTGTAAATTATTTTAAAATAGCCAGGGAAAATGAATTGGATTTGAACAAGACCTTAGTAGTAGGCCAAACCATAGTAATCAAAGAAGCTGGCACAACCAAAAAGTTAGGTAACATAGATGTAAACGGCTATGCTTTTCCTGCCATAAGTGATGAACTTTTAAACAAGGCAATACCTTATTTGACCTATTTAAGTATTTTCAGTTATGCAGTACGTGCCGACGGTAGCCTGGTAGGTATTAACGAACAAGAGTTAATAAACAAAGCCAAAAATAGTGGCGTGCAGCCAGTGATGGTTATAACCAATACTAAAGAGGGGGAAGGCTTTGACACTAGTTTGGCCCACACCATCCTAAACAGCACAACGGCTCAAGATAACTTAATTAAAAATGTGCTTGCAACTATGAAAAGCAAAGGCTATGAGGGTCTGGATGTAGATTTTGAGTATGTTGATCCTCAAGACAAGGATGAATACAATGCTTTTATGAGAAAATTAAGTGTTGCCGTAAAAAATGCCGGTTATTTTTTGACAGTGGCTTTGGCACCAAAAACTTCCGCCACCCAAAAAGGTACTTTGTATGAGGCCCATGATTATAGATTTCAGGGTTCTGTAGTAGATCATGTGATCTTGATGACTTATGAATGGGGCTACACTTATAGTGCACCAATGGCGGTTGCACCCTTGCCCGCTGTAAAAAGAGTTCTGGACTATGCAGTAAGCGAAATACCAGCCGGCAAAATACTAATGGGCATTCCAAACTATGGCTATAACTGGAAAACACCTTATAAAGAAGGCACAGCAGCCCAGTCTATAGGTAACTATCAAGCGGTAGATATCGCCAGAAAATACTATGCCAAAATCGATTATGACTATGTGTCTCAAAGTCCCTATTTTAATTATTATGATGAAGGGCAGGGACACCAAGTTTGGTTTGAAGATGCCAGAAGCATAGAAGCGAAACTAAAAATAATCCCCAGCTACGGTCTTTCCGGTATCAGTTATTGGACACTAAACAGAAAATTTCCCCAAAACTGGCTTGTTTTGTCCTCTTTATACAACATCAACAAAAAGGCTTAAATTATAAAGCTGCTTTTATCTTAAGCACACTTTGAAAAAAGTGTGCTTTTTGCCATGTAATTGGTACTACAGCCTGGCCTTTTGCATATTATGCTGAAGGCAAAAAAGTAATAATAAAAGAGTGATAGAAAGGAAGTGATTTATTTTGAAAGAAGGTAAGGTACAGCATCTTTTCCCGGGTGGTAACACAGCCCAGGGTTTTTTTGGTTTTTATCAGCAGGGGCTCAAGGATATGCAAAAAGTCTTTATTTTAAAGGGTGGGCCTGGTACTGGCAAATCAACTCTAATCAGAAAAATTGCTAGAGATATGGTGGCCAGAGGCTATAATGTAGACATGTGGCAGTGTTCATCCGACAATGATTCGGTAGATGGTGTTGTCATTAAATCCTTGAGTATTGCGGTGGTGGATGGCACCTTTCCCCATGTAGTTGAGCCTAGATACCCAGGTGCTGTAGAACAAATAATCAATTTAGGTGATTGCTGGGATCAGGGATTGTTACAGGACAATAAACTAGAAATAAAAAATTTGAGTGAAAAAATAAGCAGCTGTTTTACTGCCGCTTATGAAAAGTTGAAAATAGCTGAAAAAGCAAGGAATGAAAAGGAAAAAGAAGAAAGCCCCAAAGAAGAGGAAATACAACAAAAAGCAGACCAAATAGTAAATGAGATTTTTTCTTGCGGGCTTCCTAAAGTGCGGCACTTTTATGCCAGTGCCATAACCCCAGAAGGTTGGGTAGGTTATGCCCAAGATATAAGTGCTGCTTGTAACATCAGGTACATTCTTGCCGGGGGTACCAGCCTGGCCAAAAGCACTGTTATT
Organism: Peptococcaceae bacterium UBA5755; assembly: GCA_002419005.1. Lineage (GTDB taxonomy): Bacteria > Bacillota > Dehalobacteriia > UBA4068 > UBA5755 > UBA5755. The sequence goes on from DIFF01000001.1 coordinate 142,685, forward strand.
ACCTCCGTGGCCAAAGCTGCTAAAGAAAGAGGCCACGATGCTGATATTTATCATCAGGCTTTAACCCCGGAACTATTAGAAATGCTGGTTTTACCGGGGCTTGGTATTGCTGTGTTGGATAAAACAGCTCCTGGTATTATACCTCTTCCTGGAGACAAAGAGCATTTGTTTTCTTCTTGTTTAACAAATATCGAACCAAACCAATGGCAAGGTCTAATAGATGAAGCGATCAGTTTTCTTTTTTTAGCCCATCAGCTGCATGATGAATTAGAAACATATTATACCAGAGCTATAGATTTTGAGGCAGTAGATAATTTGCGGAAAAATATTTTTGAGGAAATTTTAACTTTTGCTGCTGTTAAAGAAAAAGAATAAAAAAATTAAAGTAAAAGCAATAAAAACAGAATGAGCATAGCAAGTAAAAGAGCTGCATATATTTTTTATAGTATTTGCAAGTAAACCATATTATAGGAGGGTTAATTATGGAAAAAATATCATGGTCTTGGGTAAAAACCGTTTTTATCCCCAATGACCAGCCGCCCATCAGCCAAATAATGCGGGTTGAATTGGCATCGGTTCTCTCAAGCGTATGCTGGGAAGAAGGCATAGCAGAATGCCTAGGCAGCATTTGGGTCCTTTTGGAATATCAACCATCTGCTGAAAATGGCTGGTATTGCCCAAAAGGTGATCTAAATAGTAATATTGCCTGGGATAGGCCAAGCCAAAAAGAAGCATGTCTGCTAGAGATAGAACTGCCTTTTGCCAAGGATCTTACCCCTAAGTGGGATCAATCCGTTTGGCAAAAAGAGTGCAAGCTAATTTTAGAAGAGGCAAATTGGCAACAAGTAGCTTCCAATGCTTTAGAAATTTCTGCCACCTTTGCTATTGTCATTTTGGAGACCCCGGCAGAAACCGTAAAAAGCGTGCTGGCAGAACAAAATGCAACCGGTGAAATTTGCCTTAATGTAAAAGAAGATGAGGCAAAATACATTGTTGTGCCACAGGAATCTTTATCGGATGCTGTCAAAAAATATGCTATCAAAGAAACTGTGCTGGAAGAAAATTTTCCTTGGGAAATGGAAGATATAGAAAAAACAGAAGCCGAAATAGAAGTTGCTAAAATTAAAGAAGTTAAGGAAATAGTAATTGAACAAGAAAAGAAAATAACCATTTCACAAACCGCATTAGAAGCAGAAACAAAAGTTTCCGAACCGTCCCCAAAATCCACTAGCCGCACTACCAGTACCCAAACAGTGGGCAACGAATATAGAATGAAATTCTATTTGGTGCAGGAAGGCGAGGACTTAGAGGCAGTGGCCCAAAGACATAATATTAGCTCGGAAAGCTTAAAAGGCGCCAACCAGGTAAGTGAAGAAGCCCTCCGCACCGGCATGCTTTTAAACATACCCAAGTAATGACAGAAGAAAGCTGGCAAAAGGCGCTGTCTTTTTATGACTGGCAGGTGCAAAAAACAGAAAAAATTCAGGATAACGTATATAAAGTATATGGCAAAGAAGGGGAATTCTGCCTGAAAAAGCTAGAAAACCCTTTCCGCCGCAATATTTTCATTTTTCAGGTTATGAAATATTTAAATCAGCAGAATTTTTCCCTCAGCCCGGCCATCTTCAATGCGGCAGATGGCCGGGAATATTTACTTTTGGAAGATGAAATATGGTTGGTTACTATCTGGGTAAACGGGGAAAAGTGTTGTTTTGAAAACCCCTCACATCTAAAAGCGGCCGCAAATAGTTTGTCCCTTTTTCACTTGGCGGCCCAGGGTCTTATGGTGGAGAACCAACCAAAAGGATATTTTCTTTGGCAAAATCGTATGGCCAAACAACAGAAAGACCTGGCTTTTTGGGCCCCAAAAAGTACAGATCAAAAAACTTCCTTCTGCAAATTGTATTTAAAATATTGGACCAAATATTATCAACAGGCCCAAAAAGCCCAAAATTTGCTTAATCTTTCTTCTTATCAAACTGTGGCTAAAGTTGCTGCTGCCCAAAACTGCTTTATTCACAAAGATATTGCTGCCCGCAACTTTGTAATAGATGAAAAAGGGAAAGCTTGGCTAATAGATTATGACTACTGTCGTTATGACATGCATGCTGTGGATATAGCCAGGCTTTTGGAAAGAGCCTTAAAAATGCTTGATTATAAAACAGAGGCGGCAGACATAATTTTAAAAGAATATTGCAAAGTAAGAAAAAACGCAGCCGACGAGATTGGTGTAGCAACTGCACTTTTATATTTTCCGCAGCGTTTTTGGCGGTTGGCCCAAAGATATTTTACCCAGGGATCGCTGTCACCAGAAAATGAAAATGAATACATGGCCAAACTTACGGAGTTGCTAGAAAAACACGAGAAAGAGATAAGCCTGCTCAATTATCTAAGCAGCTTTTATAATAGCTAAGAAAAAGGAGTCGAAATCATATGAAAATAGGCATAGATGCCAGAGGAGCCATTTGGTATAGAGGGACTGGTATAGGTACTTATACCTATCAACTGTTGCATAATTTGCGGCAAAGACCAGAGAAAAATAATTATAGATTGTTTTGGCCGGGAGAGGAATATACAAGCTTGGAGCCAGCTAATAAAGAGGAGTTTATGTTGGTCGAAATGGGGGAAAAATATTGGCGTGAGCAGTATTTGCCACAAACCATAAAAACCGAAGGGATAGATTTATATCATGTGCCGCAAAACGGCCTTGGTTTGCCCAAACCTAAAAGCTGCTTAAATTTAGTCACTATCCATGACCTAATCCCCTATCTTTATCCGGAGACCACCGGCCGCAAATATCTTAATAGCTTTATACAGGAAATGCCAAAGGTTATGGAACAAGCTGATCACATCATTACAGTTTCTCAATGTTCTAAAAGAGACATAGTAGATATTTTTGCCTACCCGCCGGAGAATATCAGTGTAATTCCGGAAGCAGCAGAGCCCATCTATCGCCTCCTAGATAAAAATACATGCAAAGAGAAGTTGCGGCAGATTTATGGTATAGAGCAAGATTTTATTCTTTATGTGGGTGGTTTTGGTCCCCGCAAAAATGTCAAAGGTTTGCTCGTGGCCTATGCCTTGGCCCAAAAAGAATTGGCAAAAAAATATTTGTTGGTATGCCCCGGCAGCTGGCAAAAAGAGGGCAACCAGCTGGAAGATTTGCTTGGAGTTTTGGGCAATGAAAAGCAAGTAATTTTGCCCGGCTATGTGCCGGTGGAACATATGCCACTTTTTTACCGGGCGGCTGCGGTTTTTGTCTATCCCTCTTTTTACGAAGGCTTTGGCTTACCCCCCTTGGAGGCTATGGCTTGCGGTACTCCAGTAATTTCTGCTAACACATCTTCTCTACCGGAAGTTTTAGAGGATGCTGCACTTCTTATCAGTCCGTATGATACCAGGCAAATAGCAGAGGCTATTTGTTTGGTGCTAAACAACCCTGATTTGGCTCTAAGGTTAAGTGAATCTGGCATAAAAAAAACACGGCAATATTCTTGGCGAGAAACAGCTGCTCAAACCGCAGCCTTGTATCAAAAAATTTTAGAAACCTAAAAACTGATATTTTGCTCCTGCTTAGGATACACTAGCCTTTAAAACAGCCTTAAAAAGGAGTGTAAGAAAAACATGGGAGAATTTTTGGTGTGTCTAATTACGGCGTTGGTTGCGGGCATTCTCATGGCGGTACAGGGCACCATCAATGGGCAGGTAGGCAAAATTATTGGGGTAATGGAAGGCAATTTTTTGGTACATGTCATCGGCCTGATTTTAATTGCCGTATTGCTTTTTGTTTTTGGCCTTGGCAAGGGTGATTGGAGTAAAATGGCAGAAGTCCCATGGTATGGTTATTTGGGTGGTATTATTAATGTGGCAATAATATATGGCGTTATGTTTTCCATTCCTAAAATTGGGGCCTCGGCTGCCACCACAGCTATCATTGTTGGACAAGTTAGCACAGCTATGGTTTTAGATTGGCTGGGTCTTTTTGGTTTAGAAAAAACCGGCTTTTGCGGCTGGCAGCTTTTGGGTTTGGCTCTTTTGGCCATAGGCGGCAAGCTAATGCTGGTAAAATAGGTAGGAGTTTGTTTTTTTGTGGCAAAAGACTATTGACAATTTTTGCACTTTACGGCATAATCATAAGGCGAGGTTTTGGCGGAGTAGCTCAGTTGGTCAGAGCACACGGTTCATACCCGTGGTGTCACTGGTTCAAATCCAGTCTCCGCTACCATGGCGCGTTGGAGAAGTGGCTGAACTCACCAGCCTTTCACGCTGGCATTCAGGGGTTCGAATCCCCTACGCGTCACCACAAAAAAGACTCATTCCTAGGGTGGGTCTTTTTCTTCTTTTTTTTGCTCTTAACTCGACAAAATTTTTAACCCAGCTAATTATATAAACAGATATAATTAGTTATTTTTTTTATAAAACTGGTTTTGGAGCTTTTTTTGTCGCAAAGTTCTTGTCCCTGTTTGTCCCAATCTGACATTATTCTCTTTCATTAGAGATTATAATTAGGCTAACACAACAAAGGCGGTGAGCTAATGTCAGATAATCCCCAGGTATATTCTTTTAGAAGGAGAGAAGCGGTAACAGCCCCCTCCATAGAAGAAGCAAAGGTTGACAATGTAAAAGGGTTTACTTGGCCGCTGGATGTGGCCCCTTGGCTGGCCTTGGTGCTGGTCATGAGCGGTTTTTGTTTAGGACGAGCCGAAGTTTTAGGCGGTCTTTTTCCTTTTGGTCCGGCTTTTGCGGTAGCGGCCCCGGTTAGTTTCCGACGCTATGGTTGGATCTACATAATTCCCTTGTTGGCAGGCTACTGTACTTCCATGGGTTTTGTAGCAGCCATGCCATACATATTCATATCCCTGGTGCTTTTAGGGTTGTTTTGTTTTTATAGAGTAGATGCCAAAAAACAATGGTTGATCATGCCAATGGTCACCTTGGCTGCAGTGGCGGTTGGCAAAACGCTGCCCCTGCTTTTTGGCACTTTTGTGGCCTATGACTTAATGATAGCCCTTTTTGAAAGTTTGTTTGCTGCAGCCATGTGCTTAGTTATGATGATAACATTTAATTCCCTCAAAAAAATAGCCGGCAAGGAAAGACTCTCTACTGATGAGCTGGTTTGTCTATTTGTAGTTCTTTTAGGTATGGTTAGCGGTTTGGGTAGTTGGCAGATTGCCGGTATTTCGGTTTTAGATGTGGCAAGCCGTTTTTTGGTGGTTTTGGCTGCCCTTTGGGGCGGGGCAGGGGCTGGCGCTGGGGTTGGCGCCCTCATGGGCATCATCCCCAGCCTTTCTTCCATGTCTTCCCCCTCAATTGTAGGTGTATATGCCTTTGCCGGTCTTTTGGCTGGTGCTTTTAACAGCTTGGGCAGAATTGGTATTGCTCTTGGGTTTGGGTTGGGTAACATTTTGCTTTGTCTTTATCTAGCCAGTTCGCAGCAAATATCTAATCATTTGCTTACCTCTTTGGTGGCATTAGCCTTACTTTTTTTGGTGCCCGGCTCCTGGCTAAAAAACGGGGAAAAGTTGTTCAGTAAAACTACTTTAAAAAGCAGCAGAGAGGAAAGAGGCGAAAGACTCTTACGCATAACCTCCCGTCGTTTACAAACTGCCTCCAACATTTTTAATGATCTAGCCAAAGGCTGCCGGGAGGTTGCCGCAACCGAACCGAAGGCCGAAGAGAATAATGTGGAAATAGTTTTAAATCACTTGGTTAACCAAATTTGTGAAAATTGTAGCGTCAAACAAATCTGCTGGAAGATAGACTTTGAGGATACTTATAAAGGTGTTATGGGTCTTTTTTCAGTAGCGGAGAAGGAAGGCAAAGCCGGTGTGCGGGATGTGCCGGAGAATTTCCGCAAACGCTGCCCGCATTTAAGAGAGCTTGTGGCCACCATCAATTGTCTATATGAATTATATTGCCGCAGCAATTATTGGCAAGCTCAACGTCAAGGCACCCGGCTTTTAATGGCAAGCCAAATGGCCGGCACAGCCGAAGTTTTAGAAAAACTGGGTCAAGAAATCAGCGGCCGCGGGAGAGAAAGGGAGATCCTAGAAAGAGAACTGGGTCGTTCCCTGGTTCAAAGAGGGCTGCCGATAGATGCCGCCTATGTGGTACAAATGGCAGACAAAACCATAGATTTATGGATAAACTACAGCCAGTGTCCAGGAGAAGATAAATGCTGCGATATGCTGAAGGGGGAAACCAGCCGTCTTTTAAACCGCAATTTCCGGGTGCATGATATGTCATGCGGAGTAGCCAACGGAGAAAGATGCCGCTATCGCTTGCTGGAGGCAGGAGCCTGCCGCCTTTCTATTGGCAAAGCCCAGCTTGCCAAGGAAGGTAACGAGGTCTGCGGCGATTGCGGGGGCAGTGTACTTTTAGAGGAAGGCCGCCAGCTTTTAATGATCAGCGACGGCATGGGCACAGGAGCCAGGGCCGCTTTTGAATCTGGGGTGGCTTTGGATATCCTCTCCAGCCTTTTAGAAGTTGGCTTCAAACGGGACACAGCAATAGATACCATCAACACAGTGTTGATGTTGCGGGGCAGAGAAGAAAGTTTTGTTACGTTGGATATTTGTTTGGTAGATTTGTATAGCGGCGGAGCTGAATTTATTAAAACCGGCGGAGCGGCCAGCTTTATTAAACGGGGCTGTGATGTGGAAGTTGTAAAAGCTGCCAGCCTGCCTGTGGGCATGCTGCAAACAGTAGAAAAAGAAGTAATATACCGCCAGCTTTCCCCGGGAGATATGGTAATAATGGCAAGCGACGGTCTTTTGGATGCAGACAATCAAATCGATATCCAATGGCTTGTCACTCTTCTTGCTCAGGCCGATTTTTCAGATGCGCAGGAACTCGCTGAATTTTTGTTGACTAAGGCAGTTTCCTTATCTGGCGGCAGGTTGAAAGATGATATAACCATTTTAGTGTCAAAATTAGATGTTGCTTAGGCCTCTTAAACATAATAAATAGTAGAAACAAATAAGAGCATAAGCGATGCTCTTATTTGTTTTAATATACTAAAAAGAAATATTGTAGTAAAATATAGTTAAAGATTAATGAAAAGGAGTAAATTAACTCGTGCTACAAACTGTAAAAAAATATATAAAAGCTAATAATCTTCTACAAAAAGGGGATGTGGTACTGGCGGCCGTTTCCGGCGGCCGGGATTCTATGACCCTTTTGTATGTGCTGGCTAATTTGGCTCCCCAAATGGACTTTTCTTTGGTTGTGGGGCATGTAAACCACAATTTGCGGGGGGAGGAATCGAACGGAGATGCCGCTTTTGTGAAAGCCGAATGTAAAAAGCTTGCGGTGCCATTTTACAGCACCAACATTAATGTAAAGGCCGAACTCATAGCAAATGGGGGCAATTTGCAAAATGTAGCCCGCAAAATGCGATATGACTGGTTAAAAGAAACTGCAACGGCCATCAACGCCAACTTAATTGCCACCGCCCACCATGCCAACGACCAGGCCGAAACAGTGTTGATGCACCTTTTGCGGGGAGCAGGGAGCCAGGGGTTGGCCGCCATGTCCCCCAAAGAAAATGGCATAATTCGTCCTTTTTTGGCTATAACCAGGGAACAAATCGACAAATATTGTGCCGAAAATCAAATAAACTGGCGCGAGGATTCCTCAAATACCAAAACTGGCTACTTAAGAAATAGGTTGCGTTTAGAATTGTGGCCTTTATTAAAAAAATATAATCCGCAACTGGAAAAAACACTTTTAAATACCAGCATCCTAAGCCGTGAAGATAGCATTTGTTTGGATGCCTTGGCCCGGCAGCATATGATAGATTTGTTAAAGCCAGCTCCCGGTGGCTATAATATAGATATGGCAGATTTTACAGCCTTACCTACGGCACTGGCAAAAAGAGTGGTGCGGCTTGCTGCCCAAGAGCTTGTCCCAAAGACCCAGCCGGAGTTTGAGCACATCCAAAGGGTTATGAAAATTAAAGAAAGGGAGGAAATTGCCCTCCCAGGCAGGCTTTATGCCTTCCGGCAGAAACAAGTTTTGTATATTGGCAGCAAAAGGCTGCCAATATTGCTGGATGAAAATTTTCATTAGTAATTAAAAGCCCTTGCCAAAATGGTTTCGGCAGGGTTTTAAAATTAAAGAACAAATAATAAATATTGAACATTATTTGAAAAGCCAAAATATTTATGTTACAATAATGTCTTAGATACTCTAGGTGTATTCTATTTTAAAGTTAAGAAAGGATGGAGTTGCTTGAATAAAGCCTTTAAAAACTTTACTATTTATATATTAATTTTGGTTATTGCATTGGCAATATACACACTAGCTACACCTTCTACAAAAAACATCACTGAATTTACCACCTCGGAGTTTAACCAGGCTTTGAGTGATGGCAAAATAGCAACTGCTCTTGTAACCGGGGATACTAACCTTTATACTATCGAGGGTGAGTTGACTACAGGCGGCAACTATTATGCGGAAATGCCTCCCGACCCAACCATCATCAAAACCATGCAAGAGTCGGGCATATCAGTAAATTACAAAGAGGTAGAGGGCACCAGCATTTGGGTAACTTTACTTACTACTGTTCTCCCCATGCTTTTAATAATGGGTGTTATTATCTTTTTCCTGCAACAAAGTCAGGGCGGCAACAGCAAAGTTATGCAGTTTGGCAAAAGCAAAGCAAAACTGCATTCCGATGATCGCAAAAAAGTAACTTTTGCCGACGTGGCTGGTGTGGACGAAGTAAAAGAAGAATTAGTTGAGATAGTTGATTTCTTAAAAGCCCCCAAAAAATATACTTTGCTGGGGGCAAAAATCCCCAAAGGTGTTTTGCTTTATGGCCCTCCTGGCACCGGCAAAACCCTGCTTGCCAGGGCGGTGGCCGGCGAAGCCGGCGTGCCGTTTTTCACCATCAGCGGTTCTGACTTTGTGGAAATGTTTGTAGGTGTTGGTGCCAGCCGGGTTAGAGACCTTTTCGACCAGGCCAAAAAACAATCTCCCTGCATAGTTTTTATAGATGAAATAGATGCTGTTGGTAGACACCGCGGGGCCGGTTTGGGCGGCGGTCATGATGAAAGAGAGCAAACATTAAACCAATTGCTGGTAGAAATGGACGGTTTTGCCCCCAATGAGGGTATCATTGTGGTGGCTGCCACCAACAGGCCAGATATTTTAGACCCTGCTTTGCTTAGGCCAGGCCGTTTCGATCGTCAAATTACTGTGGATGTGCCAGATGTAAGGGGCAGACGCGAGATCATAAAAGTCCATATCAAAGGCAAACCCTTGGTTCCTGGCATAGATTTAGAAGTGCTGGCTAAGCGCACCCCTGGGTTCACAGGTGCCGATCTTGCCAACATGGTCAATGAGTCGGCTTTGCTGGCAGCCCGTTATGGTAAAAAGATGATAGAAATGGACGATATGGAAGCTGCTATCGAAAGAGTGCTGGCCGGCCCAGAGAAAAAGTCCCGTATTATTAGTGAATTTGAAAAAAAACTGGTATCATATCACGAGGCAGGCCATGCTGTGGTTTCTTTTTACTTAGATAGTTCCGATCCGCTGCATAAAGTTTCCATCATCCCCAGGGGTCGGGCTGGTGGCTACACTCTGCTTTTGCCGCAGGAAGACAGACACTATGATACTAAAAACAAAATGTTGGATGAGTTAGTCATTTATTTGGGTGGTCGAGTTGCGGAAGAGCTGGTCTTAAAGGATATTAGCACGGGGGCTTCCAACGACTTAGAGAGGGCAACAGAACTAGTGCGGAAGATGATAACCCGTTATGGTATGAGCCAAGAGCTGGGGCCTCTTACCTTTGGCAAAGATCAAACTCAGGTATTTTTAGGGCGGGATATTTCCCACGAACGTAATTACAGTGAGGCTATTGCTTTTAGCATAGATAAAGAAGCCAGAAGGATCATTGATGAGGCCTACGAAAAAACCAAAAAAATCCTCACCGAACACAAAGATAAGCTGGAAGAGATTGCTCATCTTTTAATGGAAAAAGAAACTATTGGAGCGGAAGAATTCTACGCTGTAATGAAAAATGAGCCAATTCTTTTGGACCCAGTTAGGGAAGATGAAGTCCCTGCCGAAAAATTGGCGGAAAACCCAAAAGAAGAAGAGACAATTGAAGCACAAACCGTGGAAGAAGAAGCCCAGAAGACCACGCAAAAAAATGACTTTAATCCACCAGGTTTAAATTTAAAATTTAATGGGAAAGATGAAGGGAAAAATAACTGAGCCAATCCTGGCTGGTACCATCATCGGCCTGGTGACATGAAGTTGAAGAATTTTTAAATAATTGGCGGTGCTTTTCAGACCGCCTTTATTTATTACTAAAATGCTATGCTACTTAAGAAGCATAGTGTATAATAAAATCAGAAACACTTTTTAAAGGTTAAAGGCCCGGTTTTTGATATTTAATTTTTTGATATTAAGGAGGGCTTATGGTTTATCAACTTTACTTACGGAAGTTTTCTGTTCCGGCAGAATTTGCTAAAACCATGGAGGAACTAGGGGTAAGCCCGGCAGGGATCCAGTATATGCAGGCGAAAGGCAACTTTTACACTTTTTTAGTAAAAAAACTTTCTCTCCCTGCTGCCAACATTCTTAAACAGGAGATGCTTTCCATTGGTGGAGAAATTGCTCTTCATCAGAGAACCATCATAGGAGATATCCCTGCTACCGACGGCTTGCTGATGGGCACCAAAAAGCAGATTTTAGAGCTTTGTGCCAAGCTCAGGTTACAGCAATTTTCTTTGCCACAACTCGCAGCCGATGTCGAAGAGGCTCTTACCAATCTAGAGCAAAATAAATGGCAGATAGCCTTAAAGAAAGGATCTTTACAGTTGGGGGAAAGCCCAAAGATCATGGGCATTTTAAACATAACACCGGATTCATTTTCTGATGGTGGTCTTTACAATAATATAGATTCCGCTTTGGCCAAAGCTGAGCAAATGATTGCCGATGGAGCCGACATTATTGATGTGGGGGGGGAATCTACCCGCCCCGGTGCCGAGCCGGTCAAGGCAGAGGAGGAGATCTTCCGTGTTTTGCCGGTGATAAAAGAGTTGGCCAAAAATTTCCCCAATATTCCCATATCTATAGATACATATAAGAGTGAAACAGCTAGAGCCGCACTTTTTGCTGGTGCCAGCCTTATAAACGATATAAGTGGCCTTTCTTTTGACCCTAACATGGCCAAGCTTGCAGCCCAAACTGGGGTGCCGCTCATTATTGGCCACAATGATCCGCGGCAAACAAAAAGCGATATCATGTTTGATATAATAGCCTGGCTTAGGGAGAGAGTAGCAGAAGCACTGGCGGCCGGTGTCAAAAAAGAGCAACTTATTATTGATCCCGGTATTGGGTTTTGCAAAAACACAGAGGAAAATTTAGTAATTTTAAATAGATTATCGGAACTAAAAATTTTTGGTTTCCCTGTTTTGTTGGGAGCCTCCCGCAAAAGGTTTATCGGCGAAGTATTGGAAAAAGGGGTAGAAGAAAGACTTTTTGGCACCGCTGCTGCTGTGGCCTGGGCAGCATCAAACGGTGCTGATATAATAAGAGTACACGATGTAAAAGAAATGACGATGTTAGTGAAAATGACCGCTGCCATAAAAAAAGGAGGACTCGCAAAATGATTGATAAACGGGATAAAATAATTTTGCCTAATATGCATTTTGTTGGCAGCCACGGGATCTACGAAACAGAAAAAGACATTCCGCAGCTTTTTAGTGTGGCTTTAGAAATAATGGCAGACACCAGAAAAGCGGCAGAGAGCGACGATTTAATAGATACAGTTGATTACAGTGCCATCTACGAAGATGTAGAAAGCATAATGCTGGGTGAATCGTGTAACCTTTTGGAAACTTTGGCAGCAAAAATTGCCAAAAAAGTGTTGGGATATGACTTAATAGAGGCTGTTTCCGTGCAGGTGGAAAAAATAGCTGCCGATATCGGTAGTGTCAAAATATCCGCCTCTGTTCGCATATACAGGGAAAAGGGAGAGTAATGCAAAAACAGGTTTATTTGGGTCTGGGCAGCAACCAGGGAAACAAGCTTGCCCATTTGCAGCGTGCGGTAGCGGCTTTAAGAGCCCACCCTCAAATTTGTGTAAAAAGAGCCTCCTCGCTTTATGGCTCTACCCCAGTGGGGTTAGAAGAGCAGGAAGATTTTTTAAATGCAGTGCTGTTTGTAGAAACCAGCCTTGCCCCAACAGAGCTTATGCAAGCCACAAAAAACATGGAGGCTGAATCGGGCCGTCAGAAGGGCATTCACTGGGGGCCTCGAACGCTAGATATAGATTTACTTTTATATGAAGATCAAATAATCAAAACCGAAAAATTAAACATTCCCCATAAGGAAATGGAAAAAAGAAGTTTTGTTTTGGTTCCTCTTTTGGAACTAAATTGTGATATAATAATACCCGGTCTGGGCAAAGCAGCCAATTTTTTGCCACATACGGCAAATAAAGATGTGTGGCTTTTGGCTGGCCCGGAATGGGCAAAAATTACACCGGGCCGCAAAGAGCAGCAAAGCAGCAAAAACCCACAAGGAGCAAACAACTAATGCAAATAATTCAAAGTGTTGCACAAATGCAAAACCTGGCTTTGGCTTGGCGAAGAGAGGGCAAAAGGGTGGGTTTGGTTCCCACCATGGGTTTTTTGCATGAAGGGCACTTAAGCTTGGCTCAAAAAGCTAAGGAACAAAATGACTTGGTGGTAATGAGCATCTTTGTCAATCCTATCCAGTTTGGCCAGGGAGAAGACTACGAGGTATACCCAAGAGATCTAACCCGTGATGCCGCACTTGCCGAGGCCGAAGGGGTGGACTATATCTTCGCCCCGCAGGTTGCAGAAATGTATCCCAAAGGTTACAATACCTTTGTGGAAGTTTTTGGTCTTACGGATACTTTGTGTGGGGCTTCCCGCCCCGGGCATTTTAAAGGGGTAGCCACGGTAGTAACCAAGCTTTTTCAAATTATTTTACCAACCACGGCCTATTTTGGCCAAAAAGATGGCCAGCAGGTGGCGGTAATAGAACGCATGGTGCAGGATCTGAACATGCCGCTTTCCATCGTCCGCGTACCCATCAAAAGAGAGCCGGATGGTCTAGCCATGAGCTCCCGTAATGTATATCTTGCCGAGGCAGAAAGAAAAGAGGCCCCAGTGCTTTACCAAAGTTTACTTTTTGCCCAACAAGCTTTTCAAAAGGGTGAGATGAGTGCAGCAGTCCTGAAGGCTTTGGTGCAGAAAAGTATAAAAAAAGCCAGCCTGGCAAAAATAGAATATGTGGAGCTGGTGGATGCTTCAACTCTGCTTCCCATAGAAAAAGTGGAGGATAAAGCTATGTTGGCTTTGGCAGTTTTTTTTGGCAGCACTAGGCTGATAGATAATATTATGTTAGAACCGGAGGATAGAAAATGAAATTGAATATGTTAAAATCAAAGTTGCATAGGGCGGTGGTAACCGAGGCTGATTTAAATTATCTTGGTAGCATTACCATAGCAAGTGACCTAATGCAGGCAGCAGGAATCGTTACTCACGAGCAAGTTTGTGTAGTAAACAACAATAACGGGGCCAGAATAGAAACATATGTGATTCCGGGCAAAGTAGGTAGCGGCACAGTTTGTTTAAATGGTGCAGCGGCCCGCTGGTTTATCCCCGGCGATATTGTCATAATCATGTCTTACTGTCAACTGGATCAAGAGGATCTGGAAGGGTATCATCCTACAATAGTGCTTTTAGATGGCAAAGAGAACAAAGTTTTATCAATTCAAACTGAGGAAGCGGCCGGTTAATATATTTACCGGTTAATATATTTAAATAAAGGTCAGGCACCGTGTGTTTTATCCCTTCATAAACTAAAAAGAGGAGGGGATGGCGATGCTGAAATTTAAAATTTTGCTGGCAATTGTTTTAATAATTTTAATGATTCCAGCATTTTTTTGCATACTGGCAGGAGACATCTTAGCGATTTTTGGCGGCCTGGCAATTTTTGTTTGGGCTGGTCTTTTTTATGTGGGACTGGATGAAATATATTACAAGTACCAAAAAAAAGAGGAGATAAAAAAAGAAACCAGGCAGTAATTGTTGCTTATTGACATAATAAAACAGAAGGTAAAAGGCCTTGGGGTGTGGAAAACTAAGGAAAATTTTGTATGTAAAGAGGGAATGTTTATGCGAAAGATCTTTGGTTTATCTCTTTATTCCGGAGTTCAATTATTTTTGTACTATTGTGTTTTATGGGGGTTAGGTATTTTAGCTGTTTTAAGCCTCATAAAATATGGTTATGTTTATGCATAACCGTTAAAAGAAAGGAATAAATATTTAACTTTAAAATTTCTTATAGACAAGCACCAGGCAAAGGACATTTTCATAGAGTATACCATGACCACTCAATAGAGAAAAAGAAGGGGGTTGTTGGTATGTCTAGTAGAAAAAGAGAAAAATGTAATTTGGATTGGTTAGAGGAAAAAACGTGTGATGTGTTAGCTATGCTAAGAGATGCCATGCATGACGAAAAAAAGGCTGCCCGTGCCTACCGTTATTTGGCAGAAAAAGCACAATGCGAGGCTGACAAAGAGGTGATTTGGGCCATCCGCATGGATGAAAAAAGGCACTTTCAACTGTTGCAAAGTATTTACAGAGAGCTAACTTGTAAATGCTATACAGTAGATTCCGTAAAAGTAAAAAGACCAAAAAGCCTTTGCAAAGGCCTTAAAAAATCCATCTGCTATGAAATGGAAGCTGCTAGTGAATATGAAAAACTGGCCCATTGCTTGTGCAATATGGAGCACAAAGAGATCGTTTGCGCAATTTTGAATGATGAAAGAGAGCATGCTCAGGAACTTGCTGCTGTTTATCGGTTGGCCTGCCGAAATAGTAACCCGTGCTGCCCAGAGGAGCTTTGCCCAGCCAACCCCTGCCGCCGCTACTAAACAAAAAATTTAAAAAGAGCCTGCAAAAAGCAGGCTCTTTTTTTTGCCCATTTTAATTTCACAAGCATTAAAAATTAAAAAACTTGCATTAAATCTACAAGGTGGGTAGAATATTACTTAAGAAGCAGCTAAAATATTAGTAAAAGGGGGCAGAGAGCCATGTTTTTAGCAGTAGATGTGGGCAACACCCATGTGGTTTTGGGTCTGTACAATAAGGACAAGCTAGTAAAAAGCTGGCGCTTGGCTAGCAACCGGGAAAGAACAGAAGATGAAATGGCGGTGCTCATTGAAAACCTGCTGAACTTGGAAGGAGAGAAAATAAAAGGTATTCAAAACATGGCCATAGCTTCCGTGGTGCCAGCCATCACCGAAACCTTTTGCCGCCTCTCAAAAAAATATTTAAATATAAAACCAATGCTAATTCAGGCAGGGGAAGATTACGGTATGCCTATTTTAATGGAAAGCCCCCAAGAGGTAGGAGCAGACCGTATCATCAATGGCATTGCCGGCTACGAAACCTATGGTGGCCCTTTAATAATCGTAGATTTCGGTACCGCCAACACTTTCGATTGTATTTCCGCCAAAGGGGAATATCTAGGTGGAGTGATCTCGGCTGGGATTAACATCTCCATGGAAGCGCTTTTCCACAAGGCGGCTAAGCTCCCCCGCATAGATTTGGTTTTGCCGGAACACGCTTTGGGCAAAAATACCAAAGAGAGCATTCAAGCCGGTGTTTTTTACGGGTTTGCTGGTCAGGTAGATGGCATTGTAAAAAGATTATGGCAGGAGATAGGTTCCCAAACCAATGTTGTAGCTACCGGTGGCCTGGCAGATATGCTTTTTGGAGTGTCAGAAACGATCAACATCATAGATCCTTTACTTACCATCAACGGTTTAAATTTGTTATGGCAAAGAAAACAAAACCAAAAATAAAAAAGAGCAATAATTATATTGTAAAGAGAGCTTTTATAATGAAAAACCAAGTAAAAATAGGGGATGTCATTTTGGCCAACAACGTTATTACTGCCCCAATGGCCGGCATAACAGACAGGCCTTTCAGAGAGGAGCTGCATAAAATGGGCCCCGGGCTGGTCTTCACAGAAATGATTAGTGACAAAGCCCTAACCTATAAAAATTGTAACACCCTGGCTCTTTTAGATATTAAGGGTGAGGAAGGCCCGGTGGCGGTACAGTTATGTGGCAGCGAACCGCAGGTTATGTCTCGGGCTGCTCAAATAGCAGAGGAAATGGGGGCCGCCATTATCGACATCAACATGGGTTGCCCTGCTCCCAAAATAATAAAAAATGGCGAAGGCGCCGCCCTAATGCTAGATGAAGAAATGGCTACCGAAATAGTAAAACAAGTAGTAAGGGCAGTTAGGATTCCCGTAACCGTAAAAATGCGAGCAGGGTTCAGCCAGGCGAACATAAACGCTACCAGCTTGGCCCAAAAGGTTGAGGCAGCAGGGGCTGCCGCCATTACTGTGCATGGCCGCACCCGCGACCAGTTTTATCATGGCCTAGCTGATTGGCAGGTGGTACAAAAGGTTGCCGCAAAAGTTTCTGTGCCTGTTTTTGGTAACGGCGATATTTACGAAGCTCAAGATGCCTTAGGTAAATTGCAGATGGCTGGTTGTGCCGGCGTTATGCTAGGGCGGGGCATCCAAGGCAACCCATGGCTGGTGCAGCAAATCGCCGCAGTTATGCAAAAAAACCCAGAGCCGGCCAAACCAAGCATCAGTGAAATTATGCTTACCATAAAAAGACAGCTTGGGCGAGAGGTGGAATTGGACGGAGAGGAAAGAGGCATTAGAAAGATGCGAAAGCACATAGCCTGGTATATAAAAGGCTACCGCAACGCTGCTTTGATGCGTAATAAAATTAATCAGGCCCAAAATTTACCAGAACTTTTGGCCATGCTTACAGCTTATGAACAGGAATTGCAGCAAGTAAATTAGGCATGGCGGCAAAAAAAGCACATAAATATAGCCTAAAGGCAAAAGTTGCCGGAGGGCTTTTTAAATGAAAAAAATTCTGTTAATAGAGTTGAGCCCCGATCAGCCTAAAAGCAATTTTTTGAAACGTTGCTGGCAAGGCCACTGGCAATTAGCGGGAACAATGCCCAACCAGGTGGAGATTTGGGTCAAAAGGCTGCCTTGGCAAAAACAAGGCTGGTTAAAATTAAAAAAAGAACGGGCGCAAAAAATAATAACCAAGCTTTTAAAAAAAGCAGCCAAAAGGGGTTTTCTTTTGGCTGGAGTATCTCTTTTTCTGCAGGATTTTGTGGTAGCCCCTCCGCCCTTAACCTTGGTAGATGGCAGCAAACTGGCCTTAAAAGAAGCCATTAACGAGCTTGCTCAAAAAACAAAGGGTTTACAAGGACGACAATTGGTTTTGGTTGGTCTAAACGGTGGGCAGCACGAAGCATATTACATAGAAACCTTACAAAAAGCCGGAGCAAATCTAATTTTCACAGGACCCCGGGCAGCAAAACTGGCTAAAGAATTATACGAGCAAAAGGGTCTTGCTGCTGCTACCCTGCCCCTTGCAAAAGCGTTAAAAATTGCTGATGGTGTTTTATATATGGCAAAAGAACCTCATGTAGATGTCGGCGAGCAAACAATAAACAGCAAATGGGTAATAACCTGGCCAAAAGAAGAAAGATGCATAAAGGTAGAAGCTAATTGGCAAAAAAAGGATTTTTGGCCGCAAGGAACCCTGCCAATTTCTTTGGCAGCTGCTCTACTATTAGCCAAAGACATGCCAGGCTTTTTATTATCCAAGACTTGACAAAATAAGTTCTAAGGCATACAATGACAATCATAATAATTTAAATAGCATGGTAGTTTTTCTTTAAGTATCCTTGCCTGTAGGATGCTTATTGTATATGTTAGGGGATATCAACATATAATTACCCTGCATAATTTTGTTTTTTATTAAAGGAGAGAAAAGAATGGCCGACCAAGAAGAAACCTTAATGACTGCAGAATGCCTAAAAGATATGGAAGAAGAGCTGGAATATATGAAGTCCACCCGGCGCAAAGAAGTGGCAGCCAGAATACGGCAGGCTATCGAATTTGGTGATATTAGCGAAAACTCAGAATATGAAGATGCCAAAAATGAACAAGCTTTTATTGAAGGCACCATTTTAAATTTGGAGAAAAAGCTTCGCAATGCTCGCCTGATCGACGAGGCGGATGTGAGCGATGTTGTGGTTTCTGTAGGCTGTATTGTGCGTCTTAAAGATATGGATACCAAGCAAGAGATGGAATATACTATTGTAGGCTCAGTGGAGGCCGACCCTAGCAAAAATAAAATCTCCAACGAAAGTCCTATTGGCAAAGCTGTTTTGGGCATGAGTGTTAACAAAAAAGTAATTGTAACGGTGCCCTCTGGTGTTCGCAAGCTAAAAGTTGTCTCCATTAGAAAACAAATAAAATAAATAATTAAAGGTAAGGAGTGTATAAAGTGACCTCTGATATTACTCCTAATGAAATAGAAGCAAATCAAGAATTATCTGCCGAAGAAACAAATCATCTTATGGGAGTTCGTTTAAAAAAACTGGCGGATTTGCAAAAAGATGGCATAAATCCTTTTGGTGGGCATTATGACCGCACACACTATTCGCAAGATATCATCAAAAACATAGAAAAGCTGGAAGAAAGCGAGGTAGCTATTGCTGGCCGCATTATGTTGGTGCGGGGGCACGGGAAGGCTACCTTTTTAAGCTTGCAGGATGATGCTGGTCGCATTCAGGTATATGTTAAGCTAGATGTGGTAGGCGAAGAACAATATGCCCTTTTGGATAAATTAGATATAGGTGATTTTTTGGGTGTAAAAGGACAAGTCTTCATCACCCATCGGGGCGAAATTTCCGTGCGGGCCAACCAAATGTTGCTTCTGTCTAAAAGTTTGCGTCCCTTGCCGGAAAAATGGCATGGCCTGAAGGATATAGAAACCCGTTATCGCCAGCGTTATGTAGACCTAATAGTCAATCCTCAGGTCAAGGATACCTTTGTAACAAGAAGCAAAACCATCAGTGGCATTCGTCGCTATTTAGATAATCTGGGTTTTTTAGAGGTAGAAACCCCCACCATGCAGCCCATTCCGGGTGGTGCTGCGGCTCGCCCTTTCATTACCCACCACAATGCTCAAGATATCGACATGTATATGCGTATAGCTTTGGAACTCTACCTAAAAAGGCTGATAGTGGGTGGCATGGAAAGAGTTTATGAGCTGGGCAGGGTTTTTAGAAACGAAGGTATGTCGATCAAACACAACCCAGAATTTACCATGCTGGAGATCTACCAATCTTATGCAGATTATAATGATATGATAAAACTTACCGAGGAAATGCTCGCCACGGTAGCTCAAGAGGTTTTGGGCAGCATGCAGTTTACCTACCAGGATGCCCTTTTAGATTTTACGCCCCCTTGGCAACGCATGACCATGATTGAAGCTGTGCGAAAATATGCCGAGGTAGATTTTGACCAAATCAAAGATGACACAGAAGCTCAAAAAGCAGCGGCAGCAGCAGGTATCACGATAGAAAAAAATGCAAGCAAAGGTCAAATCTTAAACTGCTTTTTTGAAGAAAAAGTAGAAGCAAATTTAATCCAGCCTACCATTATCACAGATTATCCTATCGAAATATCACCTCTGGCCAAAAAATTGCCGAATAACCCCAATTTTACGGCCCGTTTTGAAGCTTTTGTCTATGGCCGTGAACTTGCCAATGCTTTTTCTGAACTGAATGACCCACTTGACCAGCGGGAACGTTTTCAGGCTCAAGTAGATAAAAGAGCAGCCGGAGATGATGAAGCCCACATGATGGATGAAGATTTCCTTAGGGCTTTAGAGTATGGCATGCCGCCCACCGGGGGGTTGGGCATTGGCATTGACCGTCTGGTCATGTTCTTCACCAATTCCGCCTCAATCCGTGATGTTATCCTTTTCCCAACCATGAAGCAAAAAGAATAGACATTATAAAGTAGTATAAAAATATAAATATAATACAAATTATAAAACAAGCCAAGCTCGCAAATAGTTGGCTTGTTTTATATAATTATAAAGTGTAAAGTATAAAAATTTTGTTTTTGGAAATGCTTAGCAAAGATGTTTTTTACTTTATTATTTGGCAAAAAATATTGCAAAAATTTGTTTAAAA
>DIFF01000015.1 GCA_002419005.1 Peptococcaceae bacterium UBA5755
TAGAATGAGCACCTTCTTTTGTATAAGAAAAGTCCGAATCATAACGATCAAATTCCACACCAATATTTACGAGATCGGCAATTATCTCTCTGGATGAGCGAATCATAACATCCACGGCTTCTCTTTTATTTTCATAGTGTCCCGCGCGCAAGGTATCTTCCATAAAACTATCGTAATCATCGTCATCAAGCTGCACGCAGATTCCACCCTGGGCAAGAAAAGAATCCCCCAAATCCATGGAGCTTTTAGTTATCATCAAAATTTTCTTGTCTTTTCCCAGGTTTAGAGCCGTAAAAAGCCCTGCCACTCCCGTGCCAACAACAATGACATCATATTCATTCATTTTATTTTTCCTCCGTCAGCTGTAGCATTCTATCCAAAGGGAGTAGTGCATTTTTTGTCAAATTCTCATCTAATTTAACTTCTGTTTCAAGGCTCTCCAGAGCATTGAGAACCTTTTCTAATGTGTTCATCTTCATATCAGGGCAGATTTGTTCTTCCGTAACGCAATGCAAATTTTTACCCTTTGTCCTTTTCATAATTTCATGAAAGACACCAGTTTCCGTACAAACAATAAAATCTGCTGCGTCAGTTTTTTCAATATAATTAATGATGCCTGTTGTGCTCCCTATATAATCAGCAAAATCCAGGACCTCTTTTTTACATTCAGGGTGTGCGGCAACTTTAGCATTTGGATATTCCTGTTTTTTGCGAATTACATCTTCGTCATGAATATCAGCGTGAACGGGGCAATACCCATCAGCAAAAATAAATGTCTTTTTAGGAATTAAATAAGAAATATATCTTCCCAGATTTTCATCCGGTACAAAATAAATATACTTATTTGGCAAAAGTTTAATAACTTTAAAAGCGTTGGAAGAAGTTACACAGACATCAGAATGCGCCTTGATTTCTGCTGTGGAATTGATATAACACACTACAGCAATGTCGTCGTATTTTTTACGAATTTTTTCAATATCACTTATCTTAACCATATGCGCCATAGGGCAATCGGCTTTCAGATCAGGCATCAAAATAATTTTATCCGGATTAAGAATCTTTGCACTTTCTCCCATAAAGTAAACACCACAAAACAAAATCACTTTCTCTTTAACTTGTGTTGCTATCTTACTTAGGTAATACGAATCCCCTATGTAATCCGCAACATCCTGAACTTCTTTGGGCACATAATAGTGTGCTAAAATTATGGCATCTTTTTCTTTTTTTAATTGCCCAATTTCTTGTTTAATATCTTGCATGTATATCTCCTTTTATAAAACATTATCTAATTTAATTTTGTTATTAACTAATATGGCACGTAACGTGACACATGTCAAGATAAATCAACCACAAAAAGGGATTGATATCTGGCTATTTTTTAGCAGAGCATTTTATGCTCTGCTAATTTACATAATCGGGCTAAATGTTAATCTAAGTAATGTCACTAATCATATACACACTCTCTCAATTTTCGGATCAAGAGAATCCCAAAAATGCCTTGAGCGATAACCGCAGCAATATAAAGTACCAGCAAGGCAACAACCAAAAAAAACGGCCACCCTATGGCTGCGGTTTCTCCTGATGCAAGACCGGTCAAAACTGCGGTCCCCTGGCTTGCCATAAGAGAACCTACCATAACAACAAGACCCCAGCCAATGGCTCCTCTGTGTTTCCTTACTCGTATCGATGCCCAAAACGAAAGCAAAGCACCAACCAGCGCAAATAAGAAAAGTTCAGCCGGCATCAAATAGTCTACACGCAAAATTCCAGATGCAATAGTTGCAACAACAGATGTTAACAAAGTAAACAGTATAGGAATCCATACCAAGATTGTGCCAACATAAGCAATCCCCTTCGTAATTTTTGGGTTCCCCTTATTCAAATTCGACACCTCCTCATTTTAACATCCAAAAGATCAAATAGAGTTAATCAGTCGTAATGATAAGCGCCATAAGTAAAACCGGCTGCTTCATTTTCCAACCCATTATAAAGATTTACACATTCATCCGGCTGTCTTAAAGCCTTTTGATAAGTCTTAATCAGCTCCCTAATTTTTTCAGGTCCATAGGTACAGGCTTCTATCCTGAACATTGCGGCACCGGTTTCCATAAGTTCCTTTAAGATGGGCAGGAGGCACAAAGACCTGTACATTGTCATATAGTTTCTTCCGGCTGAATCTCTGTATACGGGATGCTCGTTGCCTCTTTCATCCACAAATACAAGTATACCATCCCCGGTATACTTGTTAGATTTACTTGCCATGCCGGCAAAAGCCGATGTATTCTCATAAAGATCATGTTCCATGTACATCACCGTGGGAAAACCATGGGTAATGATTTCAATGTCCAGCGGCGTGCCCTTAATTAAGCTCGCCACGGTCTTGGCCGGCGCTTCTATAGAGGCCGCTGCACTGGTAAGACCCAGACCGCCATAAAAATCAGCCGCTTTGCTGTTATAAATATTCAGGCTGTAGTCACCGGCCATATTGAGCTTAAAGCGACGAAAGGCATTCAATGCTCCAATGTTGGTAACCAAAAGGCCATCTATTCCCAAAAAGTTGTTTTCAAGCAAATGACTGTACTTTAAAAAATCTCCTTTATGCATTATTCTGGGCAATCCCAGGTATATCTCTGATTCGCCCTTCTTTCGAGTGAGCTCCAGGATCTGTCTTTTACTGAAGGATTTTCTCGGTTCAAACACCTCGGCAGAAAGATAAATCCGATCAGCCTGTTCTTTAATTGCAGCTATAGCTTGTTCGCAAGAGGATACTTTTATGCTGATTTTGGCTGTTTTTTGCCGCTGTTCCGATTTATTCCCCGAGAACTGCTTCTTTAAAGCTACGGTACGGGTTTTGGTTATTGCCTTTTCATCAACTGCTTTACTAAGAACCTTCCCAGAACTGTAAAAATAACCGGTTCCTTCATATCTGGAGTTGATGATCGCAAGGCCCGGATTCCCGAAGGCATAGCCAGGCGAAAAATCCCTCAGCCTGTTTTCATATAATTCCTCTGTGGCCACCTTACGCTCAAAGCTAAAAGGATCATCGATATAACGATCAATGGCATCACTGTAGCTATTCACCAGCGAGATTATATATCCGGCACATTTTGTTCTACCCTCAATTTTAAAGGATACAACCCCTGCGTCAATCAATTCAGGAATGTTTTCGTACAGGCAAATATCTTTGGCTGCCAACGGAAACCCCGTAGAATAAATTTCTCCACTCTTCTTAACGCTGTAAGCCCAACGGCAAGGTTTTAGGCACAAACCCCTGTTGCTGCTTTTCCCAAACAAAATGCCGCTGTAATAGCACTGTGAACAGTGGGTAATACACATATCGCCATGAACGAAATACTCAAACTCCATACCTGTTAAAGCGCTTATGGTTTTGAGGTTCTCCAAGGTCATTTCTTTGGAAGAAACAATCCTGGAGAAACCGTAATCCTTAAGCAGGTTGGCGGATTCAGCGTTATGGATATCCATCTGTACAGAGGCATGAAGTTTCAAATTAAGTTTTAACTTTTTAATAATGTCCACAACACCAAAATCCTGCACGAGCACAGCGTCAGGCCCAATTTCTCCCAGCAAAGACAAAAACCTCACAGCCTCCGGAAGCTCTTCATTATCCAGCAAATTATTGACTGTCACATAAAGCTTTTTGCCGGAGGAGTGCGCTTCTTCAACAGCCCTTTTAAGTTCCTCGTCGGTAAAATTAAAATCCAAATTATGCATGCGCATATTCAATGTTTTTCCGCCGCAGTAGATGGCGTCGGCACCGCTTTTTACAATCTCCTTAAAAATACTGTAGTTTCCGGCGGGAGCCAAAAGCTCTACCTTTTGACCATTAAAATACCTCGACAATTTCTTACCCCTTTTCTGTTTCTGTTAATATAAATATAGGTTTATTATAACACCAAATTGAACCTCTGTATAATTTGGTCAAATTTTTATAAATGGTATTCCGTGGATACCCCAGACTAAACCATAACCATAATATAGCTCTACCACGCACTCAACGTGGCCGGAGTTTGGCCAACTGCTGTCAGTTGGCCAATTTCAAATCTTACGTTTGCGGGAACATATCAACGGCTTTCGAGGTATGGAGGAACATTTCAACAGTTTTTATGTTCGCGGGAACATATCAATACCATTTCTTCTCTTTTCCAGCTGGATCCATCCCAAGATGATCTGAAAATTCAGGCTTAACTCTAATAAATGAAACTCTCCTTTTTGCTGGGTTTAATTATTAATTGACAATTATTTTTTAGTTATCTTTAAAATTTCTGGTTCTCCCATTAAAAGCCTTTAAGCAACCTAATGGCTATAAATAAACCAAGCTATCCATTTATTTTCCATGGCAACTTAGGATATTTTTCTTTAAATGTTATGACATCATTCAAAGAATTAATGTACCATTGTTGAATTGAAAAAATATGATCTTCATTAGAAAGCATTTCCTTTAGTGATACTTTTTTCCACATTCCTGCCCATTTATCTTCATTTGTTAAGCCAAAGCTCTTCCATATTGTATTGGTGGCAGTATATTCAGATACTGCCTTAACAATTATTTTTCTTTGACTATGATATGGTTTTACTCCTACCACAACTCCTATATCAGGATATTCAGTATCAATAACTTTTCCTTCAAACCAATACCCTATTCCAATCCAGAACCAATCATCCTGGTTGCCCATGTAAATATACCTGCCCGTGGTTCTTAATTGGCTGTCCGCTGAGGTCATGTTATATTTCATTCCGCTTATTTCATTAAACATTTCCTCTACTTTTCCGCCAAGACTTTCCTGAACCATTTCTCTAACCCGATTCATATTCATCAATGCACTTATATCATTAATTGTAAATTTTCTGGACATACTTAACCCTCGTTCTTTCATGAATTTCAATATTTCTTTTATTACTTCGATGTCTTCATATGGTTTCAAAATCTGAAATACTTGCCACCATCTAAGTTGAATGAAATTCACTTCACTTGTATTGTTTGAAAGGAAATCTAAGTTTTCTTTGCTGTCGTAGTTCTTTGTTATATAAATTAAATAACAAGAACACATATTATTTTGACTTTTCTCTGACAAGTATGAGAAATATCTTTGTAATTGATTAGGGCCTTCTGCTGCATGAATTTTATTCTCCACAAATATTATTGATTGCTCCATGTTCTCATTTGTTAGCTTGATTGCTATATCTGGCCTGATTTCTGAATTATTCAACACATATTGTGTTGATACCATTATGCTTTCTATTCCAATTTCGCTTTGCATAATCCCGCATTCTTTTAGAAAAGACACCAAAATACCCCTGTGATTTTAAAATATGTATGCTATTAATTCTGTCATAAAATCCTCTTCAGGACTCTTGTTTTCTCTTCCCCTATATCTAAATAATCTAGTAAATAAAGACTCCATTTAATAGCACCTCTTTTTATACTCCATCTGCTCTTTCTTGTAATCAATCTAACTTAATCAGAATTTGCTAACCATTTTATTGTATATATTTATTCTCCCCGTTTCTTTGATTCTTCTTGGTTGTCAGGGTTTCGATAAACTGTCTAAAGAACAGCAGCCAGATGGGTTTTATCCAGTCTGGCTGCTGTTCTAATTAGATGCACTTATTTTGAAAGCAGATTATAGAGCATTTGTGCCATTTCTGCACGGGTAGTCGATGCGGTTGGATTCAACATACCATTACTGCCGGAAATCACTCCGCCTTCGATCAATGCACTCATCGCGTCCTGAGCCCAGGATGCCACCTGATTCTCATCGCCGAAATCTGATAATTGTTTGTCACTGGACGCCTGAGGCAATTCCTCGATAACATCAAGGGCATTGTAAAGCATCACAAACATTTCCTGCCGGGTAATCGCCTGTTCTGGAGCGAACATATTGTTTCCAACACCGTTGACGATACCAAGGGTCTTTGCTGTAAACAGATACTCTGTATAGTAAGTGTTGCCAGCATCCGAGAAATTTTGTATCTGATTAGCAGTGCTTTGGTTTTGTGTATTGATTTGGTATGCGTTCATCAACAATACAACAAATTGTGCTCGTGTTAGTTTTGCCTCGGGGCTAAACATGTCGTTGCTGGTTCCGGATGTGATCTCCCGAGCGGCGATGAAATCGATCGCGTTCTTATACCACGCATCAGCAGCGACATCATTAAAGCTTACCAGATTATACCCAATGATAAAATTAGAGAAATGTGTAGTTTTGAATACAACCGCTTTCAAATCAGCATCATAGTGACCTCTTACAGCAATCAGCTTACCATCGTCAGACAAGTAGTAAATAACCACCGCGTTTGGATTTTCTCCTGCCTGAAGTTCGTAGGGGATTGTTACTGTCGCATGTCCCCCATTGAAGCGAGAAACCTGAGTGTCTCCATTCATGACGCTTAGATCATATACAGGTCTTCCTTTTGTTTTTGCCTTATCTGCTTCTGTCAGGGAATCATTATCGATAATGCCTGCCGATATAACTACCCTTCCTCCACTTTCAGCGGATGAGATGGCTTTAAGGGCTTTCTCATCAAAAACAATCGAGATAAAGGGTGAAGTTATAGACAAACTAGCATCTGTTTTATCAATTATTTTTGCCAAGTCCGCTTGAAGAATATCTACTTTTAATTCTTTAGTTCCTGCCGTTGTATCAACTACAAGATCAATCCGGTCATTCTTGAGCGCGCCTCCGTCAGAGGAGATTTTATCCAGAAGTGCCTCTACGATTGCAGTGCTTACTGTAGCAGAAGTGGTTCCGGAAGTTGTGGCAGGGGAAAGCTCTGTGCTATTTGTGGTTGAATTATTTTTTTCTTCCGTAATGACGACAATTGTTGGTGCAGTATAGGAGCTACCACCTCCACTTGAACTTGCGGCAGCTCTTGTGATATTAACAGTATATTTATTTGTAGTAAATCCATTTTCGGCTGTAACAATAATTTCAATGGTGTTATTCCCTACCGCAAGTTGCACGGCGCTGGTGGATACATTTTCTCCGTTTATTGAAATTGAAGCATTCTCGCTTCTTGCTATAGCCGTTACGCTTAATTCATCAATGCTGTTCAGCACGTTTACCGCATAGACATCAATATCCTTGCTAAATGTAGGTGAAAGAGTCCCTTCTGTTATCAAAAGGCTATCCAACTCTGCGTTGTTTTCCATTGGTACACCGATAAGGAAGGCGTATCCGCTGTTTACAGAGGAATCCATGTCCCATTGGGCAAACGCTATGTCTGCTTCGGAATAGTTGAATTCGTCAATCCAACCGTTGAGCGCGGAAACGATTTCGCTGGCAGTGAGGCCCTCCCCATATTCAAGTGGTTGCGATGGGGCTGCACCCTTCATCTCTTCTGTTGTTAGGTTATAAAGATAGTAGCTGGTTCCGTTTGTTATGTTGACAGGATCCAAGCTTGGATTGACAGTTTTATCCGAATACAGATTTGATGCCGTGTCGTATGAGCTCACATCGGCCACGAGTGCTCCAGCAATTGCACCACCGGGATTGCTTACAGTTCCTGCGTTGTAGCAGTTTTTAACATAACCGCTATCTATGAAAGCGACTATCCCACCGACTTTGTCAGATGAATTTCCACTATTGCTTACTGAACCAATATTGTAGCAATTGGCAACATTGTTGTGGATTTTCCCTGCAATTCCGCCGACATTTCCATTTGCGGCTGTCACGCTCCCTGTATTTATAGAGTTTACAATGAATGCATTTCCATAGCTACTGCCTGCTATGCCTCCTGTCTGATAAGAGTTACCACCATCGACTGTACCAGTAAATATGGAATTAGAAATGTTTCGCAGTTTATCATATGAATATGCCCCATGAGAGCCAATAAGGCCGCCGATTTCCCGCCCAGTTTCCGCTGTAATAGTTACGTCTGAAGAGCATTCTAAAATGCTTGTGTTTGAGACATAGCCGATTAGCCCTCCAACTTGACTTGTGCCAGTCCCGATTGTTGATATGCTTCCGCCGGCAGAACAATTTGATACGGTTCCATTAGATTCACTGTATCCAACTAGGCCGCCCACATTTGTTACGCCATCCGTATGGATATCGACTGTTACGTTGATGTTTCTAAGTGTGGCAGAGTATCTGATTGCTCCGAAAAGACCGGCCTGAGTTTGATCTCCACCAGTTTTAGGAGTAGAACTGCTGCCGATAGTTAAATTACTGATCAGGTAACCATTCCCATCATAAATTCCGTCAAATCCCAATTCAAAACCGGGATAGAATCTGGAACCAATTGGTGTCCAATCTATTTCTGTGAGGTCGATGTCATTCATTTGAAGGTAATTTTGATCCAAATGACTATTGATATGTGCCAGTTGCGCGGCATTCGTTACATGATAATATATTTCATCGTCAATTACACTATATTGCGTAAATCCTCCGTCTTCTAGCGAAGTGGAGCAGCCATCAATTAAACAAGTGTTTATTTTAACCATTACCGAACTTGTATCGTCCGTATATAAATAGTAACCGTTACCGTTTATAGTAAAGCTGCCTTCCGTCATCACGGTGTCGCCGACTTTAACGTAGTTTGCGGGATCGGCAGCTGTAATAGTCCCGTCCACCGAGATCTCGGCGCCGCCAAAGGCATACGCGCCCCAATAGGCAGGGTCGGTTGTTGTTGTGTTTTGCTTGATGAGGACGGTTGTACCTTCGCCCCAAGCATAAGGACCGTAGGGACTTGATACGGAACCGTCAATTACAATATTGGAACCTCCGTAAGCTTCGACCCCATTCCAGCGGTCTGCAATAACATTGCCCTTGACATGGACAGAACCGCCGCCAGAACCACCCCGAACGGTATAGTAATTACCATGGACATCACCTTCAACGATTACAGAACCGCCGCCGCCGACTTCTACGCATGGACCGTTGCTTGCCGTAATATTGCCGTCAACCGTACCAGTGCAGCTCGAGCCAACACTGATGCCATCCAAGCTGTATATATTTCCCATTACATGAGCGGAAGCACCACTGTTCAGATTAAAGCCGACACCCATATAACTGAGAACCGAAATGTCTTCTTTGACTAAAACTAAACCGCCGCTTTCACCCACGATTCCATAGCCGTTGAGTCCGGAGATGGAGCTGACAGTAGCACTACCTTCGTTTAGTGCCCTGATGCCGACATAACCGTCTACGATATTGAGTTTTCCACCATTGGTATCATCAATTGTAAGCGTACTACCGTCCACTTTTAGGGCACCATCCGAACCGGTTCGCCCAAGATCAAGCTTATAAGTATCTAGGTCAAAATGGAGGTCCTTTTCGATAAGGATGATTTCGTTTTGATAACGGATATCAGCTAATAGGGTGATGGTGTCACCATCTTCGGCGTCCGCCAAGGCGTCCTCAAGAAAAAGATAGTTTTCACCGTCAAGGCTGCAGACCTCCTGCCTGGCCCGTACGGTAGCGCTACCGTCGGTATAAACATAATAGTTGTTGGCAATTGAGCTGTATTCGGCTTGTGTTTTAACCGAGCCGGCAATGCTCAGATAATTGGGGGCGGTGATATAACCCCTGACAGTGATATTTGAGCCGCCAAGGGCTGCAACACCCGTGCCACCTGTACCTTGGGCAGATACATCCCCATAAATTGTAGCGTTACCATAACCGGCAACCCCGAAGGCTCCCCCTGTCCCATCTGCTGTGACATCACCCAGGATGGTCGCGGAGGAATCTGCATATCCTGAATTGACAGCCACGCCGTTGGCGGCTGTTGCCGTAGCATTAGTTACTTCTGCCGAGCTGCCTTCCCCGATAATGACGCCGCTACTGCTGCCAATTACATTGAAGGAGCCTTCACCGTTTATGTATACGTCGATCCCGGCATTCACCAATAAAGCCGCGCCGGTATCATTTACAACGTTGAGTGTATAGCCGTTGAGGTTAATCCAGGTATCGGCTGTCGGTGATAATTGACCTGTATAATCGATATCAGTTAGTAATTTAATCGTATCTTCATCTATCGCTGCGGCTGAAAGCCCCTCGTCCAAGGTTTCGTATTGTACGCCGTCGACTTCGCAGACATAAGTTATAGGACGGGCAAGCTCAACTGTATCAAGGGTTGCATACCCAGCTGTCCACGTTGGTGTAGTAAATCCCGTTGCCCCGCTGTAATAATATACTGTGAAACCAGATGAGGGAATAGAAAAAACATAATTGCCCATAGTCGGAGCATTACCTTCAAATATGACAGAATTCAGATAGAAATTGTTACCAAAAGCATAATAACCAACGCTTGTAATATTAGCAGGTATTGTCAATGAGTTTAATGAGGTATCATTAAATGCCCAACTTGGAATGGCAGACAAGGATGTTGGAATTCTTATTGTACTTAATGAAGTAATGCTAAAAGCTCCGTCACCAAGTGATAGTAGATTGTTTCCGTTTATAGTTACGGAAGTTAAGTTTCTATTATTAGCGAAAGCGTTGTTGTCAATTTGAGTAACGCTGTCAGGTATTGTTACATTAGCTAATTTAGAGCCATTGAAAGCGTTTTGTCCAATATATGTGAGACCATCACCTAAATCAATTGTTAGTACCATACTATTTTGGAAAGCGCTAGACTCTATTCTAAGGACGCTATCAGGTATAGTTACTGATGTAATCGTAGTATTGTCAATAAATGCATTGCTTCCTATACGAGTTACCGGTTTTCCCGCTATCGTTGAAGGTATTACTAATTCTGTATCAGTTCCGGTATAGCCGGTAATTGCTGCCGTGGTGTCCCCATCATACAAAGTGTAGGTCCAATCTCCCTCAGCTGCTGCATTTGCCGTAATCGGCATTGTCACAACAAAAGATAACACCATAGCAACTACCAGTATCCATGATTGTATTTTCTTACTCATAATCTTTTCCTCCTTCATATTCGCAAATAATTTTTACACTCAGATTTTCTTTTAGTACACCAATCAGCTTTTCAAAATCGATTTTCTCGAAAAAACTGCCTTGATAATTTTTCCCCTCGGTTTGAACTTCAATCTCCGGAACTTTTTCATTTTTCAATATAATTGAAGTGATATTATTCGCCAGGATTATGATACTATCGCTTCCTATTTCCTTTGAGGATAGTACCAGTCTATCCTTACCAATCAGCATCTCGTATGCTTTTGTTTCGAAAAAGCCAGTTTTCATTCGGATATCTACAAGCACCCATATCACCCCCATTAAATATACATATAAAATTATAGAACATTTAAAGACTTTCAGAAATAGCATTAGATAATTTGACACGGCCATTTTCTTGACACAAATCGTGTCAAGCGTCTTGTTTGTCATCATTTCATATGGTAAAATATCACAAAGAGGTGATTTAATTTGCAATTTTATGAAAAGCTTGATTTTCTAATGAACATTTTAAATACAACCAACAGCGCTTTGTCGTTATATGTTAACCTTGACGCTTCCCATATCAGCCGTCTGCGCAGAGGGAAAAGAAGCGCTGTTAAGGATGAGAATTCTTTGCGCCTGATGGCAGAGTACTTTTCAAGACGTTGTAGTGATGATTATCAACGCAAGGCTCTTGCGGACACGCTGGGTATAGATTCCCTTTCTCTTGATACATGCAATAGCTCCCAACTTATAATGAGATGGTTAATGGATGAAAAAAATGAGGGTGCTAAAAAAATCGAGAATTTTTTAAACCAAATATCAAACATTTCTGCCCGACCTATAGCATCTGAACCCGCTAATATCTTGCCGACGATTGCTTCCACAGCTGACACTGAAATTTACTTTGGGCTTGAAGGCAAACGACTTGCTGTTGAGTATTTTCTTTCTGACGTTCTTGCTCAGAAACAATCGCAAACCTTATTGCTTTACAGCGACGAGCCTACGGACTGGATGACTGCCGATAGGGAATTCGCTACAAAATGGGCTGCGTTAATGATTCAGGCGCTATCAAAAGGCACTCGCATAAAAATCATCCATACGGTAAGCCGGGACCTTGATGAAATGCTAAATGCCATAAGTCAGTGGATGCCCCTTTATATGTCTGGCTTGATAGAGCCTTATTATTATCCGAAGAAAAAAGACGGTATTTTTAAGCGGACTCTTTTTATTGCTCCTAATACATCCGCTATTACATCAAGCACAACAGGGGATATGATAAACAAGGCGGCCAATTTCTATACTAAAAACAAGGAAGCTGTTTGGGCGCTGACAGAAGAGTTTAATCAATACATAAGCTTGTGCAACCCCTTAATGAAAATTTTTACATCGTATGAAAAAACATCGTATATTGATACTCTTCTGGAATTTGAAAAAGAAAAAGGTAACTGCATCATAATAACGGAATCTCTATCCTTATTAACAATGCCTGAAGCTGTCGCTTCCAGCTTCACACCTCGAATAATGGACAAGACTTTAAATTATTATGAGCTCGCAAAAAATAGAATGGCAAACTTTCAGCAACAACTGCAAGACAATTCATTTTTTGAAATCATTAGGATTTTTGACGGTGAAAAAATAAAGAACGGAGAAGTTAAGATTTCCTCCTCTGATATGCTGAGCGGAGAAGAGGCATTTTACACGCTGGATGAATACATATCTCATTTGGAGAACATTCAGCACCTTATGAATACCTATCCGAACTTCAATGTTTATTTAACAAAAGAACTCATAGAAAGCCAATATATGGTTTACGTTAAGGAAAACCTTGGTGCGATTATCGCTAAAACCTCTGCACCCTCTGTAGCATTTGCTTTTAATGAAAGCAACTTGACCGCTGGCTTTTGGGACTATTTAATATCTTTAATTAGCAAAAAAGCTTATCGATACCCCAATAAAAAGAAAAGCTCCGATAAGCTTAGAGAATATATCAGTAGTTTAAAACTGTACAAATGAAAAAGTGATTATATAACCTCTTACATTGCCGCTCAGCATTTTGCACTTAGGTATTTTGTTTTGAGTCCCACAAATACCTAAATATCATTTTCACTTACTCGTCTATTTGGATTTCAATTCCAGACTTAAATTCCACAATAAAATGGTCATCGTAGACCGTTATCTTATCGATAAGCATCCTTACAAATTGTTCATCGTATTCGGTGAGCTCGCAAGTAAGGTCTTCGAGAAAAGCTATCAACTCATCTATTCGTGTCTTTAAGTCCTGTCGCGAGGCTTCCTCAGCCTGGACTGCTTGTTTCTCTTCTCGCAGCCTTCTTATTTCGATGCCAAGCTCATCACCGGAACTCTTAATACCTACTGTTGTTAACAGTTCATGTTGAAGCGCCTTTATCTGACCATCGACCGCTGCAATGCGGTCAGAAGTATTCTCTTCAAGGCTGCTTTTAATGTTCTCTGCTAACGCCGGCAATATCTTTTCCTTTTCACGAAAAGCTGCATTTATTGCCTCCACCACCACTTCCTTAAGGCGTTCTTCATGAACAGTTCTTGCCGAGCAGACAGGACCGTCTTTAGGCAGCAACACGCAGTTTTTTCTGCAGCTTCTCTTTTGATTCAATCTTTGTTATCCGTTTCATTGTCTCAACCTCCTTTCTCACAGTACTATACATCACTCTAAAAGCCTTATTTAGCAAGTCTTTTAGGCCATAATCTTTGCTAATAACGGAAGAAAGGTTTGTCGGTTTTTGACCATGATTTTTCCAAATTCAGTCTGGGTAATAAAGCCCTTTTCTAAGAGCCTTTTTGTGAGTTTTTCTGCTACCAAATAATCGTGTTCATTCTGAAGCGCTGCTTCAGTGAGCTTCTCAGATCTATATTGAATGGAATGGGCATCTTCTAATTTTGTTACTTTCATATTCTTGACCTCTTTCCGTGGGAACATATCTAAATCGCCCTCTAATAGTCCCAGGACAGAAATCAGCCGTTTGAACGAAAAAACAGCAAAAAAAATGCCTATCGAAAGACGAATCTCTCGATAGGCATTAAACTGTGTGTTATTCGCTGTATTTGATAAAAGCATCATTGAAGCCAGCAGCCTTAACCTTGCGAAGCATGGCATCGGCATTCTCCTTGACAGAAAACGCGCCAAGCTGGACACGTTAGTATCTCTTTGGTGCAGTCGGCTCGACGGGAGTGACAGTAGCAAGACCGGATTTTACATCAGTGCGAAACGATCTTAACGGCCATGCTTTTTGAAGACCTCCTTGAAAAGCTACATCATCAAGCACCAGATTTAGCGAGCATTTTTGAAATGCTCTATGATGGGAAATCTCAGTACGCAATAGCCGAGCTAATTGGCAAGCCACAAACGACTGTCAATTATATGATTAAGCGTATGCGTATGATACTACAGCAGCATGTTAGTCATGAAGATTTAGGAGTATAAAAAACGAGGCGGTAGTTCCACAACAGGGCTGCTGCCTTAAAATTATTACAACAGTTCTCTAGCTTCAACCTATCCTAATAACAGCAGTTCCCTTAACTCGCAGGGCAAAAAGCAGTTCTGTAGCCCCAACCCAACAATCCTTTAAGACCTAACCAACTTATGAAAGACAAAAAAAGAAAGGTTTCCAGCAATCGGCGATTGTTACCGAAATTCTGAAAACCTTTGATTTAAGCCATTTATAGGCCTATTTATTTGTCTTTGCGTGACATCAAGACAACAGTCTCCACGTGCACTGTTTGGGCAAACATATCTACCGGCTGTACCCATTTAACCGCATAGCCCCTATCACACAAAAAACGTAAATCCCTTGCCAAGCTGCCCTGATCACAAGAGATATATATCAATTTTTTTGGTGCCATTTCCACCGCCGCTAAAAGCACGGCAGGCTTACAACCAGCCCTAGGCGGGTCAAACACAATCACATCAGCCAATTCCCCTTTTTGCCGCAAATCTGGCAAAACCTCTTCTGCTTTGCCAGCTAAAAAATTGATATTTTTTAAACCATTCGTCATGGCATTAAACAAAGCATCCGCAACGGCTGCCGGCATCTCTTCAATACCAACAACAAAAGCCGCCTTGCGAGCCAAAAAAATGGTAATGCTCCCAACCCCACAATACACATCAAAAACCTTTTCTGTCCCGCCAAGCTCGGCTCCTTTTTCAATAATCTCATAGAGCTTTTCTGTTGCCTGCCAATTAACCTGAGAAAAAGACAAAGGGCCAAAAGCAATCAAAGAACCGCCAATCTCCTCACAAATTTTCTCTTTACCCCATATATGAACCAAAGCGCCCTCTTGTTTCTGCCAAAAAAGGCTAATTAGTTGCGTACCTTTTTCTTTTCCTGCCTTAACAAAAAGCTCGGCCAAAAGCTTCAACGTTCCTTTATTTGCCTGCCCCTGCAGCAATAGCATGGCCTCGCCTGCTTTATTTAACCGCCAGATGGCTTTAGTAATATTAAAAAGCTGCAACTCTGTCAAAAGCCCGGCCAAAACATTGTTAGCTTCTTGCAAATCAGCAGGCAAAAGCAAACAATCTTTCACTGTAACAATTTTGTGGCTTTTGGCGGCAAAAAAACCAATTACCGCCACACCGTCCTGCCAAAAAACCTGAAACTGAGCCCGGTTGCGATACCGCCAAGGATCACTCATACCCCAAACAGGCTCCACCGATAAATCCAACCCACCAATATGCTGCAGGCTGTCTGCCACCATTTCTCTTTTTAGCTCCAGTTGCCGGGCATAAGCTACATGCTGCAAATGGCAACCGCCGCACTTTTCATAATTGGCACAGGCCGGTTTCACACGATCAGGACTAGGCACCAAAACTTCCAGCAATTCGGCAGTGGCAAAACGTTTTTTTATTTTAATAAATTTTACTTTCACCTTTTCCCCAGGGATCACCCCAGACACAAAAACTGCCATACCCTCGTACCGGCCAACCCCCTGCCCCTCGCTGGAAAAACCGGTTATATCAATTTCAACAACTTTTTCCGTTAAATTAGTCATATTCCCTCCGTCTGTCTCATTTGCAAAAGACCTTTACCATCCGGGCCAGCTTAAACAAAAAACAGCTATAATCACATTATAACTGTTTTTGATCATCAAGGATATCTTTAATTTTTATTTATTTAGCGGCCATTCCCATTTCAACACCAAGCCTAAAGGCTCGCAGATTCACATCCAAAACCTTGGGCTTCGCCGCAAACCGCTCTGTAATCGCCTCTTCCATACTCTTTATACTAATCATGTCAGAAAGAGCTATTAAAGCTCCCAGGGCCAGGGTGTTGGCCACAAGTTCATTACCAACCTGGGTACGGGCCGCCTCAATCATGGGGAGTGCATAAATCAAAGCATCGGCAGGCAATGCCTCTTTAGCAATGGAGCTATCCAAAAGCACCATGCCCCCTGGCAAAACATCCTGACCATATTTTTTATAGGCCTCGGGCGACATAAGCAAAACCACATTCGGGCAAACAACTTTCAAATAAAATATATCTTCATCATCTATTATTATTTCACTCTTAGTAGAACCCCCGCGAGATTCCGGCCCATAAACCTGAGATTGCACGGCATTAAAACCATCGTTTAATGCCGCCTGAGCCAACATAATAGCTCCACTTATGATGCCCTGCCCGCCGGTACCGCTCATTCGTACCTGCCACTTATAAGCCGTCATCTTCCTTCACCACCTTTTTGCAAACCTGCCACCATATCCGCATAAACCTCAGAATATTCCGGCAGATCAGCCTGATAATGCCTACCAACCACAATTTTGCCGGCCAAATCCTCTTCGCTCATGTTTTGAGCCGCCTTAATATTTACCGTATCCTTTTTAATCTGCATCAACAAATCTATCGGTTCGGCCATTTTATTGTTGCGGCCATAAGATACCGGGCAGGCTGAAATAACCTCTACCAAAGAAAAGCCCTTATGTTCCCCTGCTTCCGCCAGCAAATCCACCAGCTGCTTAACATGAAAAACATCGCCTCTCGCCACATAGCTTGCTCCGGCACCCTTGGCCAGTTCCACCATATCAAAAGACCTATCAATACTGCCATAAGGAGCGGTAGTGGCTTTTTTGCCGAAAGGGGTAAGCGGAGAAAACTGCCCCCCCGTCATGCCATAAATATAGTTGTTTATCACCACAGCGGTAATGTCCAAATTGCGCCGGCAAGCATGAATAAAATGGTTGCCGCCAATTGCTGCGGCGTCACCATCCCCCATAAATACAACTACTTTCAGGCGAGGTTCGGCCATTTTTACACCGGTTGCCACCGCCAAAGCCCGGCCATGAGCCGTGTGCATAGTGCTAAAATCCAAATATCCGGTAATCCTGGAAGAGCAACCAATGCCGGATAACACAACAGTATCATCCTGATCCCAACCAAGTTTTTCCATGGCCCGGGCAAAAGCACCCATCACAATACCGTTGCCACAACCGGCACACCAAATGTGGGGTATATTATCCCTAAAATACTTTTCGTATACCGCTTCCATTTAGAGCACCTCCTTAACTTTGGCAACAATTTCTGCCGGGGTAATCAAATCGCCGTCCACCCGGCTTTGAGCAAACACTTTAACGCCTCTCGCCACCCGGTCAACCTCTTTAAAAATCTGGCCCAAGTTCATCTCCGGCACCATAACCGCTTTTTTGCCAGCTAAAAGTTTGGCAATTTCTTCATCAGCAAAAGGCCAAAGGGTAATCAACCGCACCAAACCAACTTTAATACCTTCGGCCCGCAGCTGATTCAAGGCCTCCTGAGCCGTGCGGGAAACACTACCATAAGCCACCAAAAGAATGTCCGCATCTTCAGTAAAAACGGTTTCCAACTTGCAAATATCCTTTTTATTGTCTTCAATCTTGGCACTCAGCCTGCGGATAGACTTATCAACCACTTGAGGGTTGCTGCTATAAAAACCCTTTTCATCATGGGTCAGGCCGGTAATGTGCCAGTGCACACCCTGACCCAAGGGCACAAAAGGCGGCACCAAATCTGCCGTATTTTCATAAGGCACATATTGGGCCTTTTTATCAACCACTGTTTTACGGTTAATTATCTTCGGCACAAAATCGTCTGGCACATCAAAACGCTCCCGCAGGTGGCCAATTTTTTCGTCAATTAAAAGCACCACCGGAGTGCGATACTTCTCAGCCAGGTTAAAAGCCCGAATAGTCTCAAAATACGTTTCAGTCACAGAAGCCGGGCTGATGGCAATTATAGCATGGTCACCATGCGTTCCCCAACGGGCCTGCTGCACATCACTTTGGCTAGGCAAAGTAGGCAAACCAGTACTAGGGCCAGCTCGCATCACATCCACTACCACCAAAGGCAGCTCGGTAATCACAGCATAACCCAAGAGCTCCTGCATTAAAGAAAACCCAGGACCCGAAGTGGCGGTAAAAGCCTTATGCCCTACAGCCGAAGCGCCAATAATCGCTCCCATGCTGGCAATCTCATCTTCCATCTGAATAAAATGCCCGCCTATTTTAGGCAGCCGACTGGCCATAAATTCAGCAATTTCCGTGGAAGGAGTTATGGGATAGCCCGCATAAAAATCGGCACCGGCGGCAAGAGCCCCCAAGGCACAGGCCACATTCCCCTGAATCAATTTAACTTTACTCATGTCACAGCTCCTTTTCCTCAATACAAAAATCCGGGCAGTGCAAAATGCAGCTTTTGCAGTTATTACAGGCCTCTTCATTTACCACCATGGCTTTGCCCTGATCATTTGCGGCAAAAACCTTGCTGGCACAAAGAGCAATACAAATACCGCATGCTTTGCACCAATCCTGGTTTATAACAATTTTATAAGCAACCTTGGTCATTTCTTTTCCTCCCACACACAAAAAATGTCTTAAAATAGAATAACACATTTGTGGCTCCCATGCCATAGGTTTTGTCCATCTTCTTGCATATTATCTCAAAAAAGGTGGCTCTTTTTTGAGCCACCTTTTTTTTTAAATTTTTTGGAGTTATTCATTTATGGTTGTAAAAGAAACTGAACTCTCTTTTTCAGCAATGTTTTTCGCTGCCATCTCAATAACAATGTGCCACTCAGCCATGTCAGCAGTACCCATTTGGGGCACTGTTCGTTCAATTTCTATCTCTAGCTCATCATCCGTAACCCAAAGCCCTGCCACTCGGTGTTTAATAGAGCCACTAGGCTCCTCCAAAAGAACAAAAATCAAAGCATTATTCTCAAAAAATGCTTCATCATAAGCAGCCATAGCCGAATAAAAAGAGCTTTCCGTTAAAGAATAAATCTCTTTATTAGCCTCGTAATATGCCTCAAGCTCGGCCACAGAACCAATCACAACCGTTTTAGGGAAGCTGGCCCCCTCCACATAGCCGTTGGTGCGAATATACTGTACGGCAAAATTTTCTATTTCTTCCCTCTCTTTGGGTAAAACCTCACTCTGGTCTGTTTTTGCTAACCACTTGCTGCAACCGCCCACAATAAAAAAGAGCAGCATCAAAACGGCAAGAAAAGTAACCTTAAAAACAATTTTTTTTTGCATCCCAGCTCCCCCCTTTTTTGTTTGTATCCATTAGACTCTACAAAAGCCAATAAGTTCCCCTTTCCCGTCTCCCACCCCATATCGCCAAACAATCGGGCCACCCTGCCACCAGCTTATCTCCGGCATAATCGCACAAACCCCGCCGCAATTAACCCCTTTGTTAATAAAAAAACACCCTAATTTTATCTAGGGTGTTCAAAAAAATTGCCAAATTTAATCTTCTTCTTCCGAAAATTCAAAATCTGCTAGCCGAAAGGCCCTACTTGGCATAATGGTAGAAATGGCATGCTTATAAATCATCTGTAGTTTGCCCTCTGCCTCCACAAACAAAGCAAAATCATCAAAAGCCCTAATTTTCCCCTTTAACTGATATCCATTAATTAAAAAAAATGTGGCCGACATATTGGTGTGGTGCAAATAATTCAAAAGATTCTCTTGCATATTGTCGCTCTCTTGCATGGCTCTCTCCTTTATCTTTTATATTTTGCCATCTAAGGCCACTATATGCCAAGAGTTTTTTTAATATGACAGCTTATCGCATCAGCCAAAACCATCTTATCAAGAAAATCATTCACCTCAAACCAAGTAACTTCCTTATGCCGCCACCAGGTAAGCTGCCTTTTAGCAAACCTTCTGGTGTCTCTTTTTATTTCAAACACCGCTTGCTCAAAATCCATCTCGCCAGCCAAAAAGGCACAAATCTGTTTATAACCCAAGGCACACATTGGTCGCAAACTTCGGCTATATCCGGCTGCTAAAAGCCCTTTAACCTCATCCGCCAGGCCGGCTAAAATCATTTCATCCACACGTTCATCAATCTTCGCATAAATCTCTTCCCGGGGGCGAATAAGGCCAACCAAAGCCGTATCATAGGAAGCTTCATTACCAACAAACCTGCTCAAAGGCTCCCCTATGAAATAATAAACCTCCAAAGCCCTAATAATGCGGCGGCTATCTTTAACATGTAGTTTGCCTGCTGTCACAGGGTCAAGCTCAGCTAATTGCTGGTGTAAAAATTCCGGCCCGTTTTTGGCTAATTCGGCCAGTCTAGCTTGGCGAAAAGCTTCATCTATCGGGGCCTCCTCCACAAATTTATAACCTTCCACAACGGCACTAATATAAAGCCCAGTTCCACCCACCAAAAGTGGCAGGGAACCTCTTGCGTTGATCTCTCTAATCAAGTCAACCGCAGCAGCCTGAAAATCGGCTACCGTATAAGGTTCATCAGGCCGCAAAATGTCAATCATGTGGTGGGGGACCCTTTTGCCATTTGCCGCCACCATCGCTTCAGGCTTAATCTTGTCTGTGCCAATATCCATGCCTTTGTAAAACTGCATGGAATCGCACGAAATGATCTCCGCCCCCAAATTAGCCGCAACCTGAAGCGATATAGCAGTTTTGCCAACCGCCGTCGGGCCTAAAATAACCGCCACTTTATCTTTCATATTTTCACTTTCCATATTTTCAACCTCGCAAAAAACGCCTGCTTATCTCTGCCAAAGTAATCTTAATAATAATCGGCCGGCCATGTGGACAAGTTAGGCAATTTTCCAGCCCGGCCAGTTTAGCAAAAATGCCGGTCATATCAGCATCCGTCAAAAAAGAGTTGGCCTTCAGGGCACTTTTACAAGCCTGCAAAAACAGCTTTTCCCTGTCCCAGCTGGCCAAATCAAAAACTCCCTCACTTATAACAACATCCAAAAAACCAAAAAACAAATCCGCCGGGTTTCCTTTCTGATACCAGGCAGGCACCCCCCGTAAAAGAAAAGTATTGTCACCAAAGTGCTCCACAACAAAACCCATGTCAGCCAAACTCAAAATATTATCTATCAGCCACTGTGCCTGCTGATGAGTAAGCTCTAGTTTTTCTGGCACCGCCAAAAGAGCCGAGCCCCCTCCTCCTTTGCCATATTCAGCGGCAAAAGACTCATAATAAATCCGCTCATGAGCAGCATGCTGATCAACCAA
This sequence comes from Peptococcaceae bacterium UBA5755, assembly GCA_002419005.1. Classification (GTDB taxonomy): domain Bacteria; phylum Bacillota; class Dehalobacteriia; order UBA4068; family UBA5755; genus UBA5755. Next base: position 21,373 of record DIFF01000015.1, read on the forward strand.
ATACAAGCCATCCGGCCCTGCTGCCACAACATATGTTCCGGCCAGCTGGCCTAAAGGCACCAGCTGTAAAAAAAGGTTTTGCCCAGCAAAAGTCCCCTCTTTTTCAGCCAAAAATGGTAAATTGGCGGCAGCTTGTCTTTGCAAATCCGGTTCCACACCGGCCTCTGCCAAAATGCTGTCAATAACTGTCTTTGTAGTCAAGCTTTGCTCAGGGTTATCAGCTCTTTCTTGGTTTTTAGCCAAAAAATCGCCTTGGCCAAACAACATCTGTTCCGCAACAAAGTTATCATTAAATCCGGCTCTTTTTTCTCTCATACGGCGAATTTCCTCCACCCTATAACCGCCGCCGGAACTGCCCGGCAAATGATACCCCATACTACCCTTTGTTTCCAACCCTTGCACTTGGCCATCTTTTTTGTTCAAAACCTGTTTTATGGCAGCAATGGTGTTTTCCTGCACCCAGGCCCAATCCTTAAAACGAATCTCCATTTTGGCGGGATGCACATTCACATCAATAGTCTCCGGCGGCAGCTGATATTTAAGAATAACAATAGGGTAACGCCGGCCGGGAAGCTGAGTTTCATAGGCGGTGTCAACAGCTCCGCCCAATTGCTGGTTTTTTATCCAGCGCTCGTTAATAAAAAAATTATAATAATTGCGGCTAGAACGGTGAAGCGAAATAGGACTAATAAGCCCTTCAATCACCAAATCTCCCTGACGCCATTTTAAAGGCAAAAGCTCACCGGCAATATTATACCCATAAACGGTCAAAGCAGCCGAAAGTAAATCACCATTGCCGGAAGAATTTAAAATCAGCCGGCCATCACTTTTTAAAGAAAAGGCAATATGCGGACAAGCCAAAACAAATTTACTAATCAAATCGCTTATATACCCCATCTCAATATGCGGTTTTTTTAAAAACTTTTTGCGGGCCGGAACATTATAAAATAACCCATCCACCCTAACTGTGGTGCCAACCCTGGCTCCCTCTTCGCCCACAAGCTTAGCCTTGCCATCTTTAACCTCAACCAAATAAGCTGCATCGGTAGCGGCCGTTCGGCTAATGGCCGTAACATGGCTAACGGCTGCAATGCTAGATAAAGCCTCACCCCGAAACCCCAAAGTGCCAATATAGGGCAAATCGTCGGCAGTGGCAAGCTTGCTTGTGGCATGGCGGCCAAAAGCGGCTAAAAGATCCAGCTTACCCATACCAAAACCATCATCCGCCACCTGAATACTGGTAAGTCCGCCATCCACAACATTAATAAAAATGCTGCTCGATCCGGCATCAATAGCATTATCCACCAATTCTTTCACAACCGACATAGGCCGCTCAATCACTTCTCCGGCGGCAATTTGGTTAATCGTAAAATTATCCAAAATGTGAATCAGCTGTTCTTCTTTTTGCGTCATAACAACCTCCAAAATAAACTATTTTTTCAACTGTCCTTGCCATTTTTCAATAAAAAGCAACGCATTAAGGGGTGACATATTATTAATATCCAGCCCGGCAATCTCCGCAATTATATCATCATAGGAAGGAGTAAAAAGTTCCGGCATATCAGTAATATCTTTCATCTTATCAAAATCACTGTCTTTTTTATTGTCCATAGCCTCCAAGCGGCCCAAAATTTCCATCGCCCGTTCAATAACCGGTTGGGGCAAACCAGCTAATTGCGAAACATGAATGCCATAGCTCTTGTCCGTTCCTCCCGGTACAATCCGCCGCAAAAAAACAATTTTCCCATCCTTTTCCAAAACTGCCACCGAATAATTTTTTACCTGTTCATAATCATCAGCAAGCCTGGTTAGCTCATGATAATGGGTAGCAAAAAGCGTTTTGGCTGCCAATTTTGGCTGCAAAAGATACTCCGAAACCGCCCAAGCAATACTAAGACCATCATAGGTGCTGGTGCCCCGGCCAATTTCGTCCAAAACCACCAGGCTATTTTGGGTGGCATTATGTAAAATGTTGGCAGTTTCAATCATTTCCACCATAAAAGTGCTCTGGCCGGAAGCCAAATCATCACTTGCCCCCACCCGCAAAAATATGCGGTCTACCTTACCAATAACAGCACTTTCAGCCGGTATATAGCTTCCTATCCTTGCCATAAGCACACACAAAGCCACTTGCCGCATATAAGTAGATTTACCAGCCATGTTCGGCCCAGTAATAAGATAAAATTGGTTTTCCCCATTATCCAAATACACATCATTGGCAATGTAGTTTTCCCGGCTAATGCTCTTTTCCACCACCGGGTGACGGCCCCCAACAATGCTAATCACATTACCGGTGTTAACCTCTGGCTTGCAATAGCCATTGTCTAAAGAAACCTGTGCCAAAGATTGCAAAACATCCAGGTGGGCCACACAAGCAGCCGTACGCTGAATACGCCCGGCCTCCAAGGCCACATCCTGCCTAATCTTAGTAAAAATATTATATTCCAAGGAAATCAGCTTTTCGCTCGCGGTCAAAATCCTGTTTTCCCATTCCTTCAATTCCTGGGTTATGTATCGCTCGGCATTAGCCAAGGTCTGCTTACGAATATAATGCTCCGGCACCAAGTTTAAGTTGGTGTTAGTAACCTCAATATAATAGCCAAAAACCTTGTTAAAACCAACTTTTAAAGATTTGATGCCGGTTTTGGTTTTTTCTGCCGCCTCCAAATCTAATACCCATTCCTTACCGGCCGTTGCCAAAAGCGAAAGTTCATCGACCTCGGCATCATAGCCCTTTTTAATCAGCCCGCCATCCTTGGGGGAAAGAGGAGGTTCATCCACAATTGCTGCCTCAATCAACCGGCAAATATCCTCCAATGGGTCCAGCAAATCAAAAAGTTCGCGAAAAATCCGACTCCCCAAAGATGCCAAAAGCCGCTCCAACTCCGGCAAAACTGCCAAAGATTGTTTTAAAGCCACCAAATCCCTGGGTGAAGCATTGCCATAGGCAATGCGGCCGATGAGCCTTTCTAGGTCATAAATACCCTTCAGCTGCTCCTGCAAATCTCTCCGTAGCAAAGCCTCTTCCCGCAGTTCTTCCACACCAGCCAAACGCAAATTTATCTCTACATCATCCAAAAGAGGTTTATCCAGCCATTTTTTCAGCAAACGAGCACCCAAAGCCGTGTGCGTCTTATCACACACCCAAAGCAAAGACCCCTTAAGTTGGTTGGTCCGCAAAGTGGAGGTCAATTCCAAATTCCGCCGCGTGTTATTATCCAAAAGCATATAAGAATCCGTGGTGTAAATCTGAGGATAACTAAGATATAAAAGCTCCCTTTTTTGGGTAGCCTGAATAAAATGCAAAATAAAAGAGGCGGCCAAAGTCCCCAGAGGCATATCATCTAAACCCAAAGCCGCTAAAGATGCCACCTTAAAATGGTTCTGCACCAAATTTGCTCCCCTTTGCTTTAAAAAATCTTCATCTTCCGGTAAAATTGGGGTAAGCACCTTTACACCGCTCGCGGAAAGCCGCAACTGAGCAAATTCTCCTTCGTAGAAAGCCACACTCATTAAACACTCCGCCGGAGATATCCGTACCATCTCATCAAACAAACGGTTATAGACGCACTTACCCAAAATTTCCGTAACAAAAAATTCCCCTGTAGAAATGTCGGTATAAGCCAAACCAAAACCTGTTTCATTTTGTACTACTGCTGCCAAATAATTGGCAGCAGTATCCTGCAGCATAGAGTTATCCACCAAGGTACCAGGGGTAATCACCCTAATAACATCTCTTTTTACAATGCCTTTGGCAAGCTTGGGGTCTTCCACCTGCTCGCAAATAGCCACCTTATAGCCCTTGGCAATCAGCCTTGCCAAATAATTTTCAGCAGCATGGTATGGCACACCACACATAGGCACTTTGCCCTGGTTGCCAGCTCCCCTCGCGGTCAAAACAATTTCCAGCTCTTTAGCCCCAATCAAAGCATCGTCGCCAAACATCTCATAAAAATCCCCCATGCGATAAAACAGCAAAGCATCGGGATATTGTTTTTTTATGGATTCATATTGTTGCATCATAGGGGTTTGTTCAGTCATGTTTTTCTCTCTTTCTACCAGGCACCTCTTGGCCGGCCGCAAATAAACATTTTTAATAGCCGATTATGCCAAGCTGTGATATAATACCTTTAACCTACAAATAAGCAAAAAATTATCACTATTTTGTCAACGTATTACATTTCTTTACAAACAGCAATTTTCCTTCTTGCCCAAAAGCAACTAGCCTGCTGGAGGTTTTTATGGATAACCTAACAAGCCAAATAATAAAAAAAACCCGTAAAGCTATCATAGATTACAACATGATCCCCGATAACAGTGGCATCATGGTAGGCCTCTCCGGCGGCAAAGATAGCCTTGCCCTTTTATATATGCTAAAACGCTTTCTCGTCTGCTCCCGTTACAAATTCCCCCTGGCTGCCGGCCATGTGGATTTGGGCTTCGGGGACAATCTTACCTTTTTAAAAGAATATTGTGCAAAATTAGAAGTCCCTTTTTACTGCGAGCCAACCAACATCAGCCAGGTCGTTTTCGATGTACGGCAAGAGAGCAACCCCTGCTCTTTGTGTGCCAAAATGCGGCGCGGCGCCTTAAACAACTTGGCCAAAAAAAACGGCTACAACAAGGTAGCCCTGGCCCATCATTTGGATGACGTGGTGGAAACCTTCATGCTCAACACTTTTTTTGAAAGCCGCCTGGATGCCTTCAAGCCCGTCACCTGGCTCTCCAACCAACAGGTCTGGGTAATCCGCCCTTTTATCTATGTACCGGAAGCCATGCTGAGCCAGTTTGCTGCCAAAGAGAGCTTACTCATTTTAAAAAGCTGCTGCCCAGCCAACAGCCAAACCAAAAGACAAGACATGAAAGAACTTTTAAGTAAACTGGAAGAAATTTGCCCCCATGGCAAAGAGCAGGCCCTGCGGGCTTTGCAACGCCTGCCAAACACAGAGTGGCAAACCCTAAAAGATAAAGCAAAAGGAGCCAAAAAAGATGATTGCTGTTAGTGCCTGCCTTTTGGGTTACCCCTGCAAATATAATGGCGGCCACAATAAAAATCAAAAAGTACTGGACTGGCTAAAAGACAAAGAGTATATCTGCATCTGCCCGGAAAGCTCCGGCGGCCTCTCTTCGCCCAGGACCCCAGCCGAAATCGTTGGCGGCGACGGGTTTGATGTGCTCGCCAGTAAAGCAAAAGTACTAGATAAAGAAGGTAACGATGTGAGCCAAGCTTTCATAAACGGGGCCATGGCCACCTTAAAAAAGGCTCAAAAACATGGTGCAGACACCTGTATTTTAAAAGCCAAAAGCCCTTCCTGCGGGGTCGGCACAATCTACGACGGCACCTTCTCGGGCTGCACCAAACCTGGTTTTGGTGTTGCCGCTGCTCTTTTAAAGCAAAATGGCCTCAAGCTACTAACAGAAGAAAATTTGAGTTGACGGATAATCGAAATATAGGTATAATAATTATTGCTTGCCCACTGAGGCACATGCAAAGGGGTATGATGTAATGGTAACATGACGGTCTCCAAAACCGTTCTTGAGGGTTCAAGTCCTTCTACCCCTGCCATAATAAAAGATCTTGCAAACCACCTAAAAATGGCATATACAAGGTCTTTTTCTTATTTCTACCCAATCCGCTCACCACATCTTTACAGTCAATCAATGTTTTTTATCTACTATCTACCCAATACAAGCCTGCTTTAATATCTAACATCTTTTGTTTTTTATTTTTTGATATTCTTTTTAAACACCATTACCATTGACAAAAAGTATTGATAAAATGCGCAAACTATGCTCTGCAACATATCATATAGAAAGGGGGTTATGCTATGTTGCAGTGTTCTCCGGGCAGCAACCTTGTTTTGCTGGCAACTTTAATAGCCATAGCGATCTCAAAGGACTTGACAGCCGACGACACTAACATCCTTGCGGGATTATTCAACGCGATCGGTGACAACCTTGCGATTATCGCGGCCCAAAAGTAACCCCATAAAAAAGCATAACAATTGCTCACCCTCCCCTATCTCCCATAATATGATTAAACGCAAAGATAGCTTACGGTCAAAAAATAAACTTAAAGAAAATAACAAATATAAATATCAATCAATTATCATAAAAAAATAGTCAACATCCTTATCCCTCTGTCAAAATTACCATAAATAATCGCAGTTGGTTTTTATATATACCTTATGGTATAATTTGACAAATGAGGTGATGATTAATGGAAATTGATAAATTAATTGAATCAATTAATAACTTAAGCAATCCATCTTATTTTGATTGGCTTGGGTTAATTGCCACAATTTTTATTTCCATAATAATCATGATATTCACCATACATTCGGTAAATGAAAATACAAAAAAACAAATCGACAACCAAAACAAAGAAGCCTATAAACCCTGGCTAAAACTCATTGGATGTGAAAAAACAAGTATAGAAAATATAAAATATTCTTTTTCTACAAACTCTGCTAAATCAGGAGAAGATACTTTATCAGGAGAAGATACTTTATCAGGAGAAGATACTTTATCAGGAGAAGATACTTTTCCTAATGCATATATTACAATAACCCTAAAAAATATAGGAAATGGTTTGGCTCATAATATTTCTTTTTATAACTTAACCACTGGTGAGTATTGTCGTAGAACACAAAGCATAGAACAAAATATTCCTCAAAAATATCCTTCTACGGAAGAAATAGAAAAAGGGGGCGAGTTAAAAATTCCCTTTTATATTTCTTATAAACCTTCTCAAGGGGAAAGCTTTTTAGACATCGATCTTTGCCAAATTATCTGTAATTACAAAGATTTAAATAATAATAATTATAAGCTATTATTTGGTTGCTTTTTTAAAAAACCAGACGAAAGTTATTTTATTGAAAACCATGAAGATGAGCAGGAATATATTTTGGACTATAATTACTACCAGCAAGAAACCAAAGGATATATAGATCAGGTTAAAAAAAATTCAAAAACATATCAAAAAATTTTAAATGATATAAAGGCTGGCAACCCCAATTAATAAGCATGATAAGGCGGCGATTTCGCGGACA
>DIFF01000014.1:0-185 GCA_002419005.1 Peptococcaceae bacterium UBA5755
GCTGACCGGTACTAATTGGTCGAGGACTTGACCTTTTAAAATATTCAAGCAATGATTTTCTTCCTCTATGTAGTTGTGAAAGACCAAAAGCCCAACAAAAGGGTTGATTTTGAAAACTTCATTTTCGTTTTGCCTTTCCTGGTGGTTATTGCGAAGAGGCCACACCTGTTCCCATCTCGAACACA
>DIFF01000014.1:209-28441 GCA_002419005.1 Peptococcaceae bacterium UBA5755
GCCGCCAGGATTATTTTTAAAACCCTTTGTTCCCTGATAGCTCAATGGTAGAGCATTCGGCTGTTAACCGAAGGGTTGTTGGTTCGAGTCCAACTCGGGGAGCCAATTTTAAAAACCTCTTATAATTAAATTATAAGAGGTTTTTTTGTGCTCAAAAGTTTATAATCCAAAGATATACAATAAAAAACAGCCAAAAATAAAAATGTTTAAGGCTGCTTTTTTATTAAAAATTATCAGGAACTTTCAATCATCGTCAGTAGAATAATATTGTTTTTCTTTGGCAGTTTTAGCCTTAAGCTTTAATTTATGTCGGCCTATAATACTTAAATCGGGCTCCGTAATATCCTTTGCATCATCAAAAATCATTTGGTCAAAAGCCTGGGGCGAGCGATGCTGCCACAGCTCAAGGGCTCTTTTACTATCATAAGGCACCACCTGCTTTTTCCCCGCCGCTGGCTTAAACACAACTGACGGGTCGGAACGGGTGGGGGATGGCATATCATCATGTGCGGCCTGCAAATCGCCATATTTTTCTTGCAGATCGCTTAAAGGACCAAAATCTAATGCCCGCATAGAGCAGCTTCGTACACAAATAGGTAATAGCCCCTCCCCTAAGCGATCTATACACATATTACACTTAGACATCTTTTTCCCCGGTTCATCAGAGGCAAATTGCGGTGAGCCGTAAGGGCACGCATCCCAGCATTTCCGGCAACCAATGCATTTATCCTGATCCACCAAAACGGCCCCGAAATTAGGTTCTTTATGTAGAGCTCCTTGTTTGCAGGCCTTCAGACAAAGCGGATTTTGACACTGATAGCAATTAACTGGCAAAATATGATTGCGAGTATTGGGGAAAGCCCCTGTTTCCCAGGTCTGCACCCGCATCCAGCGAATGTTGCCAGGGCCAATGTTATTCCATTGTAGGCAGGAGGCGGCACAGGAATTGCAGCCAATGCAACGGCTTAAATCAATAAAAAAGCCATATTGCGTCATTGTTTGTCACCCCCGGCATATTTTTTTACCTGCACCCGAGAAGATGCATGAGCAGGCACAACACTGCTTACATTATCGCCACCCAAAAGAGTGGAAGGAGAGGCACCTACGTCCACGCCCTCGGCATTGGGGGTATAACCAGCCCCATGCCGCACCAGCACAATACCAGGCATAATGCGGGATGTTACGTAGGCAGGCATCAGCACTTTGCCTCGTTTGTTGTAGACTTCAATCGAATCATCATCTTTAATGCCTCTTTTTGCAGCATCATTTACATTAATCCAAACCCGGTGCCGATAAACCTGGTTTCTCAGCCAAGGCTGCTCCCAAAAGAGCGAATGCACCCGATAACGGCTGACCGAACTCATAAAAGCCAGGGGATATTCCTCATAATCACCGTCCGGAAACTCCTGCACGGCAGGTAGCCAAACTGGCCCAGGGGTTATTGAAGCCCAATCGGTGGGCAGGTTGTCATATATCTGGCCCTCTTTGTCATAGTGCACACCCTTCTTTTTGTTTTCTTCATCGGCAATATAATTACTAAAGAACTCCAGCTTGCCGGATTCAGTGCGGAAGGGTTTGCCTTCTTTAAGTTGCTTTTGCCAACCTAAGAGTGGCTCATCATCCATGGCGTCACAATTAATAAACTGGCCTTTTTTAAAATCTTCCCAGCTAGCCACTTTTTGGCCTCGTTTGGCATAGTAGTCGATAGCCTCCTGATAACAAGCCCGCTGATAATTATCCCAATCCTGCTGCCAATTGTCTTCCCCCGTATAATAGCTGAAGATTTTTTTGGGGTCAATGCCCAGCCCCTCGGCAATTTTACAGTATATCCAAACTTTTGGTCGCACCTCGCCGGGCGGGGTGGAAATCCCGGCACAATAGTTGATCGAGTCAAAACAACCATAGGAAGATTTGGTAACATTTTGTTCTTCCCACATATCATCCTGCGAGGGTAAAATCAAATCAGCCATTCGTACTGTGGCAGTAAAACGGTTGTGCATATTTATAATAAAATCAAATTTTTCCATAGCAGGGATCTGAAGATTAGGTGATTCACAAGCACAATCCATGTGGTTGGCAGCAAAAGAGTTAAAACCACCCCAAAAAAGCACCTTAGGGTTAAAATCAGCCAAAATCTTGGTGTCAGCTCGCCAGCCTACCTCCCGCATATATTCGTTTGGGTCTTTTTCGCCACTTCTTACCTTTGCCAAATTCAAAATGGCTTCAGCAAATTTGTGGCTACGGTAAAGTTTTGGCACATGATAATTTCCCATAGGCGCATAAGGTTTGACCACAGGAATGTCATGCATGGGTCCGGGATGAAAAGCAGGACCGGCCCCCGGGGTTCCCCAATAGCCCAGCATAGCTTGCAAGGCCGCAAAGTTTCGCATGGTGGCCTCGCCCCGGCTTTTTCTGGTGGTTGCCCAATGGTTCCAAACCCAGGCCGGCTTAACTGTGCCCAGCTTATGCCCCAGAGCCCAAATAGTTTCCGCAGGGATGGCACAATGTTGTTCGGCCCATTCCGGAGTCTTAACAACACCGTCAGATACCCCCATAATCATATTCTGCCAGGCTCTAAAGCCTTTGGGTTCCACATATTTTGCCACAAATTCCTTATCCCAGGTATCCTCAACAAAAAGCACATAAGCCAGGGCACAAAAGCAGGCATTGTCAGTGCCGGGCTTAATAGGGATCCATTGGTCGGCCAAAACCTCCCCGGCATTGGTATAACGTGGGTCAATAATGACTATTTCTTTGCCGCGTTCCCTAGCCAATTTTAAGTAATAAGCAAACTGATAACCAGGCCCCTGCATGCCCACGGTGGAATCTTGGCCAAAAACTAAAATCCATTTACTGTTGGCCAGCATGTCGGAGGCGGTGCCGGAAGAATAGGCAGGATAATTCCAACCTCTTTCGCCGGCCACCAAGTGGCTCATCAAACGGCCAGAGTCAAAAGAGCTCCAGCCCCAGCAATCCACTCCGGCCCCCCAATGAGAAAATAGCTGCTCAGCCATAGAATTAGCAAAAGGAGTAGCCACAGAATAGGGGCCGTACTTTTCCCGGGCAGCGTTCATTTTGCTCACAATTGTGTCCAGAGCCTCATCCCAAGAAATTCGCTCATATTTACCCTCGCCTCTTTTGGTCCCAGTTACTCGCTTCATGGGGTAAATTATACGGTCCGGCTGATAAAGATACTTGTGAAAAACCAAACCACGGGTACAAGGGCGTCGCTGCAAATTAGTTTTAAAAATCTCTGTTTCGTCAATGTAGGTATCTTCCCTTGCCATCTTTGTGTTCAGGCGGTCATCTGGTTCCACTGCTAAAACCTTACCGTCTTTCACAAAAAGCTTAAAAACGCATTGGCTGTTACTACCGCAATTGCACAGGCAGGAGGAGTATACCGTTTCACAATCTTTATAGATCATAGATTCCCCTCCTAAGCAAAAATCAAAATAAAAATTTATTATATTAATAATAATAAGGTAAAAGCAAAACGTTGTCAAATTGCTAAAGAAATTCGAGTCAAAAATAAAGCAAAGCAAAGAAAAAAACAGCAACGAAGAGATAATAAAATATATTTGCAAAAAATGGTTGCCAAAAAACAACAAAAAGATTAAAAAAGTAAGAGAAGAAAACTTGTAATTAAAAAGAAAAAATGGTTATAATATGTCAAGGTCAAAAAAGGTCAAAATATCAAAATTAATTCCAAAAATTTTTATAAATGAGGTACAGTATGAAAACTTTAGTAGATAGAATAGAGCAATATATCAAACAGCTTTTGGATATGAGTCTCAAGGGTTCAATAGAACTGAAGCGGAATGATTTGGCAGCTATTTTTATGTGTGTTCCCTCCCAAATTAATTATGTGCTGGAAACTCGTTTTACCAATCAGCAAGGTTATTATGTGGAAACAAGGCGGGGGGCCGGCGGTTATATCCGCGTTATCCGGCTTTCAATAGAGGATGATGCGGAGCTGGAAAAAATGTTGAATTTAGCATCAAACAAAAAAGTAAGCCAGCAAGCTGGTGAATGCCTGATCAACCGCCTTACAGATGAAGAATTTTTAACAGAAAGGGAAAATGTTTTACTAAAAGCTTTCTTAGATACTAGTAATATGCCCATAGAAGCAGAAACAGCAGATCTTTTTCGTTCCCACCTGTTAAAAACAATGCTGCTTTGCCTTTTAAGAGAAAACATTTAAAAAGGAGTGATTGCCATGCTGTGTGATAAATGCAAAGAAAGACCAGCTACGGTTTATTTTGTTCAAACTATAAATAATAAATCAGTAAAACAACACCTGTGCCAGGAATGTGCTAACAAAGCAATGGGCCTGCAGTTGGGACTTGGCAACTTTTCCGACTGGCTGCCGCTTTTTGCCAGCAGTCAAGAAAGTGTTTCTTTACAGGAAGAAAAATCCTGTCCTTTGTGCCACACTACCTATGCGGATTTTGCCAAAAGCGGCAAATTGGGTTGCTCTCAGTGTTACACAACCTTTGCAAAGGAACTTTCGCCGTTGCTTTATCGCTTGCATGCTACTACCGAACACCGCGGTAAAAAGCCAAATGTAGTGCAAACGGCAAAAACTTTGCAGGTACCAAGCCAAAATGAGGCACAACTACAGACAAAGAAACTTTCCCCAAAAGAAAAACTGCAAAAAGATTTAGCCGAAATGGTAGCACAAGAGAGATACGAAGAAGCAGCAATAATTAGGGATAAAATAAAAGAAATGGAAAAAGCAGGGGGTGAGTAGTTATGAGTGAATCCGATTACAAAGAAAGTTTTATAAATAGCCCCTCAACCAAATGGACGGAAGGTTATGGCAAAGATAGTGATATAATCATAAGCAGCCGGATTCGCCTAGCCCGCAATTTGGCCGAAACCCCTTTTCCGCAAAACTCTAAGCCAGAAGCCGCAAAAAAAATAATCCAAAAAGTTGATGAAGCCCTAAGCCAATCTGCAAAAAAACAATATGAAATGCTATATATGGAAGATTTGCAAGAGCTGGAAAGAGACATGCTGGTAGAAAAGCACTTAATTAGTCCGGCCCTTGCCAAAAAAAACACAGCCGGCGTCAGTATTCGCAATGATGAAGGTGTGGCTGTCATGGTCAATGAGGAAGATCACCTGCGTATCCAGTGTTTTATGCCGGCTTTGCAGCTTGAAGAAGCTTGGAATCTAGCAAACAAAGTGGATAACCTGTTAGCAGAAAAGCTAAATTTTGCTTATCATGAGCATTTGGGCTATCTAACTGCCTGTCCCACCAATACTGGCACCGGTTTACGGGCCTCGGTTATGCTTCACCTGCCCCTTTTGACTCTCAGCCAAGAAATCAAAGGCATTTTTGCTAAGGTCGGCAAGCTGGGGCTTGCGGTTCGCGGCATCTATGGTGAAGAAAGCGAAATAGTAGGAAACCTGTATCAGATTTCTAACCAGGTAACTTTAGGTCTAAGTGAAGAAGAGATCATAAGCAACCTCTCTGATGTTGTGGGTCAAATAATAGCCCTAGAAAGAAAAGCCAGAGAAAATATGGAAAAACAATATAGCCGTACCATTTACGACAAGGTGTGGCGGTCTTATGGCATCATGCATTATGCGCAAAGTATGTCCTCGGTGGAAATGCTTAGCCAAATATCTTACTTGAGATTAGGTATGGATATGGGGATTTTACCTAATCTTTCAGCCCGGTTTTTAAATGAGATGATGGTTTTAGGTCAGCCGGCTTTCCTGCAAAAACAAAGCGGCAAACCCCTTTTGCCGGAAGAAAGAGATTGGGAAAGAGCTAGCATGATAAGAAAAAAAATGCAAGAGCTAGAAAGATAAATACCACTACCCCTAAATAAACCTAAAAAATAGGGGAGTTATAAATTTAAAAAGTTTTTTTAATAGGAGGAAACAATATGAATACACGTTTTACGCAAAGGGCTCAGCAAGCCTTATATAATGCAGAAAGAATGGCTGTTGCCACAAAAAGCAACCAAATAGAAACAGAACACCTTTTGTGGGGTATTTTACAGCAGCCAGACGGTGTTGCCGGCATGGCTTTGAAAGCTTTGGGGGTCAACGCTAACCCCTTCGATGTTTCTGCCAGAAAAGCTCTGGATTCCGTGCCTAAGCCAGGTTCTTTAGAACCGGCCCCAAGGCTCAAGGCTGCATTGCAAATTGCTGGGCAAGAGGCAAGAAAAATGGGCGTAAATTATATTGGCACCGAGCATTTGCTTATGGGTATTTTAGGTGAAGGGGAAGGCCAGGCTGCCCGCTGGCTCAAAGAAAATGCAGGTGTTACCTCAGATGGGTTACGGGAGTTGGTTTATGAAATATTAAACAGGGGTAATATCTCCATGCCGGAGCAAAACAATGTTGTTCCGGGCATGTTTAACGCTGCCGAAGCCTGTAAAAAACCCGGTCAAGACCAAAATGGCAGCACGCCCTCTTTAGATGAATACAGCCATGATCTTACCGTAATGGCCAGAGAAGAAAGGCTAGACCCAGTGGTTGGCCGCGCTAAAGAGATCCAGCGGGTAATCCAAATTTTAAGCCGCCGGACCAAAAACAACCCGGTGCTCATTGGCGAACCAGGGGTGGGCAAAACCGCTATTGTAGAAGGTTTGGCTCAAATGATTGTGGTGGGGAATGTGCCGGAATCTCTAATAAACAAAAGAGTAGTTTCTTTGGATGTTTCCGGCATGTTGGCCGGTGCCAAATACCGGGGTGAATTTGAAGATAGGCTGAAAAATGCTATGGCAGATGTAAGTAAAAGCCATAATATTATTCTTTTTATTGATGAAGTACACACCCTGGTGGGGGCTGGAGCTGCCGAAGGAGCTATTGATGCCGCCAACATTTTAAAACCCGCTCTGGCAAGGGGCGAGTTGCAATGTATAGGTGCCACCACCATAGATGAATATCGCAAATATATAGAAAAAGATGCTGCTTTAGAAAGACGTTTTCAGCCTGTAATGGTGGAGGAACCCACCCCGGAAGAAAGTATCGAAATTTTAAAGGGTCTGCGAGACAAATATGAAGGACATCACAAAGTAAAAATAACCGACAAAGCCTTAGAGTCGGCAGTCAAACTTTCACATCGTTACCTGCCAGACCGTTTTTTGCCGGACAAGGCTATAGATCTGGTAGATGAAGCAGCTGCCAAAGTAAAACTTAGCCATCATACTGCCCCGTCAGACTTAAAAAAACTGGAAGCAGATTTGGAAAAAGTCCGCAAAGAAAAAGAAGCCGCTGTGGTAGCCCAAGAATATGAAGAGGCGGCAGAATGGCGAAATAAAGAACAGAAACTGCAGGAGATCATTGAAAACCAGCGGAATAGTTGGGAAAAGAATGCGGTAGGTACTGATTGCACCGTAGATGAAAATGTAATAGCCCAAGTACTATCAGTATGGAGCGGCATACCTGTTACCAAACTGCAATCAGAAGATAAAGAAAAGCTTTTGAATCTGGAAAGCGTTTTACATGAAAGAGTAGTGGGGCAGGAAGACGCAGTGCAAAGCATAGCAAGAGCCATGCGGCGGGCCCACTCCGGTTTAAAAGATGCCAAAAGACCTATCGGCTCCTTCATTTTTCTTGGTCCTACTGGTGTGGGCAAAACCGAGCTTGCCAAAGCCCTGGCGGAAGCTCTTTTTGGCAGTGTAGATGCCATGGTTCGCCTGGATATGAGCGAGTATATGGAAAAGCACTCAGTAGCCAGAATGATCGGGGCACCTCCTGGCTATGTAGGACATGATGAAGGTGGTCAGCTTACCGAGGAAGTTCGCCGCCGGCCTTACAGTGTAGTTTTGTTGGATGAAATCGAAAAGGCCCACCCAGATGTTTTTAATGCCTTGTTGCAGCTTTTAGAGGACGGCCGTCTGACCGATTCCAAGGGCCGCACGGTAGATTTTCGCAACACGGTAATCATCATGACCTCCAATGTAGGGGCTAAAAATCCCCGGCTGGCTTCAAAAATTCTGGGCTTTGGCACAGAAAGCAGCTCGGAAGATAAATATGAAGAAATGAAAACCAAAATGCTGGAAGAATTAAAACAAACTTTCCGGCCGGAATTCATCAACCGGGTGGATGAGATAATTGTTTTCCACGCTCTCACCCAAAACGAAATCCAACAGATTGCTGCTTTAATGCTGAAAGAGATAGAAAAACGTCTGGTCGAACAAGAACTTACTTTAGAAATCGAGCCTGAAGTAATAGCTCATTTGGCCAAAACGGGCTTTGATGAAGCCTATGGAGCGCGTCCTTTGCGTCGTTCCATCCAGCGGCAGGTGGAAGATCCTCTGGCTGAGGCTATGCTGCAGCAAAGCTTTAAAGCAGGCGATACTATTTTGGTAAAACTTGCTAATGATAAAATAATTTTTAAAAAAGCAGGTGCCACATCTGACAAAACTAGCAAAACAAAAAGCACAAAGCCAGCTGCAAAAAAACAAACCAAAAAAGAAAATGCCCAAGAAGAGGAGTAAAATAAATTTAATCAACAAAGCGGCCCCGGCTTTTTGCCGGGGCCGCTTTGTTGATTCGCCGCTTTTTCTGCCAATTTTAGCACATAAATCTATTTTTACCAACTAGCAAGTAACATAATGCCAGTCCTTTTTCATAGGCTGTTATAGAACTTTTGTAAAGGAGTTGGCTTTTTGTGAAAATAAGTAGCAGATTAGATAAACTGGATGATTTGGGCTTTTTAAATGAAAAAGGGGAAGAAATGTTTCGGTTATTGGCGCAATCTCCCAAAGATTATGAGAGGGCTTGGATTTTAGGAGAAGAGACCCCGTTACCAAATTTTAATCCTAATTCCATCAACCAAATTTTGGTGGTTGGCATGGGTGGTTCGGCTATCGGGGGTAATTTTATGCAGGCAATAGCCAATATGGGGGGTTCCTGCCCGGTAATAGTAACAAAAGGCTACACGTTGCCGGCTTGGGTAAAAAGAGATACTTTGGTTTTTTTCATTAGCTACTCCGGCAACACCGAAGAAACACTTTACGCCTATCATCAAGTTAAAGAAAAAGGCGCTCAATGCCTTATTATTACCAGCGGTGGAATTTTAGCGACCGAAGCAGAAGAAGGAGATATGGTTTTGTTTGTACCGCCTGGCTTGCCCCCCAGAATGGCCTTACCCTGGCTCAGCCTGCCGCTTTTAGTATTAGCTTCCCGCCTAAATTTAATAAATTTATCCAAAGACCAGGGCCAAAGTATTGCGGGGGCAGTGGCAAAAACACAAAAATTGCTGGCTCCAGAAGTAAAAACAGAAAAGAATCAGGCAAAACAAATAGCAAGCCTTTTGTGGATAAAAACCGCACTCATTTGGGGTGTCCAAAACAGCACAGAGGCAGTAGCAATGCGATGGAAATGCCAACTAAATGAAAACAGCAAGATCCCTGCATTTTATAACTGCTTACCGGAAGCGAGCCACAATGAAATAATGGCTGTAGAGACCTTGCCCTGGGTTAGCAAAGACTACCAAATAATTTGCCTGCGAGACCAGGAAGATCATCCCAGGTTGGATCAAGCTTTCCAAGTAACTCAAAAACTCCTGGAAGACAAAACAGCGGGGTTTATAAATATTTGGGGAGAAGGAGAAACCCTTCTTGCCCGCAATTATTCTCTGGTGCTTTTAGGAGACTATATAAGCACATATTTGGCTTGTCTGTATGGCATAGATCCCTTGCCAATAGATTTAATAAGCCAATTTAAGGAAGGCATGAAAAATAATATTTAGCTGCAACTATTGACATTAAGAGAGAATAATTGGAGAATATAAAAAAGGGGATGTTTTGTACTGGGGCAAGGGCTTGCAAAATAAATATAAAAAGAAAGTCAGGCGTAGGCGAACATGACAGAGAAAAAATATGCCATGGACCTGAATATAATTACAGGCATGTCGGGGGCTGGCAAATCAAATGTTATCAGGTTGCTGGAGGATCTGGGTTATTATTGTGTAGATAACCTGCCACCGGAACTTTTTATTCGCTTTGTTGATCTATTAGCTAAAGCTGGTTTCGACAAAGTCTCCATCGTGGTGGATATTCGGAGTGAAAGCTTTTTTCTTAGCCTCTATGACATTTTGGCTCAGTTAAAAGGCATGCAAATAGATTACCGCATAGTTTTTTTGGATGCCTCCGACGAAGTTTTGGTCCGCCGTTATAAAGAGACCCGCCGCCGTCATCCTCTGGCCGATGAAGGCACCATATCGAACAGCATCAAAGAAGAAAGAAAACGCCTGCGGACCTTGCGGGGCATGGCCGACACAGTACTTGATACTTCCGATCTTTCCATAAGCCAGCTGCATGACAGAGTCTACAGAATGTTCAATCAGGATTCAAATGTAGAAATGGCTATCTCTATAATGTCCTTTGGCTACAAATACGGTATACCCATAGATGCCGATCTGGTGATGGATGTGCGTTTTTTGCCTAATCCCTTTTATGTACCCCAGCTAAAGCTCTTAACCGGCAAAGATGAAGAAGTTTATGACTATGTTATATCTAGCCAGGATGCCAAAATTTTTGTAGAAAAATACTTTGATCTTTTAAAATATATTTTGCCGCTTTATTTGGCCGAAGGCAAACACCATCTTACTATTGCCATTGGCTGCACCGGCGGCAGGCACCGTTCGGTAGCTCTGGTTATAAAAATAGGTGAGATGCTGCAACAATTTTTAGCCAATCAGCCTATCTATTCTGTTGTCATCAGCCACAGGGATATGGATAAAGTTAAAGTGAATTGACCTAACTCGACCTAGAGCATTTTACTGAAGTATTTTAAAAGAGGTGATAATGTGCAGGAAGCCAAAAAAGCTCCCAAAATTGCTGCAGTGGGTGGCGGCACTGGTCTTTCCGTGCTTTTACGCAGCTTAAAAAGCTTTACCCCAAATATAACCGCCATTGTAGCAATGACAGATGACGGAGGCAGCTCCGGCCAGTTACGCAAATCGGGTTATCTACCGCCGGGAGATATAAGGAATTGCTTGGTTGCTCTTGCCGACACCGCGCCTTCCATGGAACAATTTTTAAACTATCGTTTTGATGAAACAAGTTCTTTGGCCGGCCACAACGTGGGCAATTTACTTATGGTGGGACTGACCCAAATTACAAACGGCAATTTTGCCGAGGCAGTGGCCCAGCTTTCTCGGGTTTTAGCAGTCAAAGGCCAGGTGCTTCCGGTAACAGCAGATAACGTAAGGCTATTTGCCGAAATGGAAGATAACAGCGTTATAATAGGCGAAACTAATATGGTTGCCGATAGCCGTCACATCCACCGTGTTTTTTTAGAGCCAGTCGATTGCACCGCGCTTCCTGCCGTCATAGAATCAATCAAAACGGCCGACTGCATAATAATAGGCCCGGGGAGTTTGTATACCAGCATAATCACCAATCTTTTGGTTCCGGGGGTGGTGCAGGCCATGCGGGAAAGCCAAGCCCCGGTATATTATATTTGCAACATTGTTACCCAGCCGGGGGAAATGGAGTTGGACCATGCTTCACAATATGTACAAGCTATTCACCAGCACACAGGCCCCGGTCTAATAAATAAGGTAATAGTAAACAATGCTCCTTTCCCTGTTGCTCAAAGGGCAACATTAAGTGGGTGTGTAAAACCTGTGCAATATGACCCGACTCTAAATGAGTTGGGTTTAGAAATAATAGCAGAAGATCTTTATTGCAGGGAAAGTAGCTACTGTCATGACCAGCAAAAACTAGCTCAGTTATTTTTAAAACAAAAACATCTTTGGGTAAACGACAAGGAGTAATAAACCATGTCTTTTTCCGCCAGTGTAAAAAATGAATTAGCTCGCGTTACTTCCGGCAAAGTTTGCTGCCAAAGGGCAGAATTCGCCGCTTTTTTACGCATGGGCGGGAATATCCGCATCGGTGGCAAAAGACAAATTTCCATTTTGGTAAATACAGAAAACGCGGCTACAACCAGAAAATACTTCAAGCTGGCCAAAGACCTTTTTTGCGTAGAAGCGGAAATATCTGTTTATCGTAAACAAAAGCTAAGAAAAAACCAGGTTTTTGGTCTTTATCTTCCTCCTCAGCCCAAAATCAAAAAAATATTGCAGCTTTTGGGCATAGAAAACGAAGATGCCCTTTGGGGTATGGGGCAAGATGATGCTGCATTAAATAAAGTTTTGGCAAAAGTGGTAAAAAAAGATTGCTGTGTGCGAGCCTATCTGCGGGGTGCTTTCATGGGTGGTGGCAGCATTACCAACCCGGAGGGCTCCTATCACCTAGAGCTTGTATGCACCGATGTAGCCCATCAAAAATATTTAGTTAATTTAATGCAGGTTTTTGATCTAAACCCTAAAACCGGCACAAGAAAAGATCAATTGCTCATCTATTTAAAAGAGGCAGAAAAAATAATCGACTTTTTGAATGTGATCGGGGCTCACCAAGCTTTGTTGGATTTTGAAAACACCAGAATAGTTAAAGAGATCCGCAACAATGTAAATCGTTTGGTAAATTGCGAAACAGCCAACGTAAACAAAATTGTGGATACAGGCATGCGTCAGGTAATAGCTGTTCGTATAATCGAGCAGTATTTGGGTCTTGCCAATCTTTCACCAAATTTAAAAGAAACAGCCGAACTGCGTTTGGAATATCCCGAGGCATCTTTAAAAGAAATAGGCGAAATGCTTACTCCGACCTTAGGTAAATCAGGCGTCAACCACCGCATGCGCAGGCTAGAAGAGATAGCAGAGGATTTGCAGAAAAGTAAAGCTAAAACCAACCCCAAAGCTTCTCGCCACCGGGCTAAAAACACGCATTAAATATCCATATTTCGGCAGGATTTTAGTATTTTACCTAGAAATTGCTAAAGGTAGTTTTAAATATTTCACCTGCAAATGGTAAACTCTATATAAAAGCAAAATAAATTTGTTTTTTAGGGAGGTATTTAAATGATAAAAGTAGCTATCAACGGTTTTGGCAGAATAGGGCGTTTGGTTTTTCGGGCAGCTTTCGACCACCCAGAGCTGCAAATAGTTGCCGTAAACGATATGACCAGTGCGCTTACCAATGCTCATC
Source organism: Peptococcaceae bacterium UBA5755 (assembly GCA_002419005.1). GTDB lineage: Bacteria > Bacillota > Dehalobacteriia > UBA4068 > UBA5755 > UBA5755. The sequence goes on from DIFF01000014.1 coordinate 13,235, forward strand.
TGTTAAAATATGATTCCGCCCATGGCATTTGGCCCAAAGAGGTAACAGCCGGGGAGGGTTTTTTGACTGTGGAAGGCAAAAAAATTACTGTTCTTGCCCAAATGGATCCGGCCCAACTGCCCTGGAAAGAACTGGATGTGGATATAGTAATAGAAGCTTCTGGCAAATTTAGCGATGCCACAAAAGCTAAAGCCCACCTGGATGCCGGGGCCAAAAAAGTGGTTATTACTGCTCCCGGCAAAAACGAGGATATCACAATCGTTATGGGCGTAAACGAAAAAATGTATGATCCTGCTAAACACAACATCATTTCCAATGCGTCTTGTACAACCAACTGTTTAGCTCCTGTGGCTAAAGTTTTAAACGATGTTTTTGGCATTAAGCGTGGTCTAATGACTACCATCCATGCTTATACCAACGACCAAAGCATTTTAGATAAGGCTCACAAAGATCTGCGTCGGGCGCGTACCGCTGGCCAATCCATGATCCCCACTACCACGGGTGCTGCTCGGGCGGTGGCCTTGGTTTTGCCGGAGCTAAAAGGCAAATTAAACGGTTTTGCCATACGGGTACCAACCGCCAATGTATCTATAGTGGATCTAACAGTAGAACTTAACAAATCGACCAGTGTGGAAGAAATAAACGCCGCCCTAAAAGCTGCTGCCGAGGGCGAGTTAAAAGGTATTTTGGCATATTCTGAGAAACCCTTGGTGTCGGTGGATTATAACGGCACCAGTGTTTCCTCCACCGTGGATGCTCTTTTAACCATGTTGGTGGAAGAAAGCATGGCCAAAGTAATAGCCTGGTATGACAACGAGTGGGGTTATTCTTGCCGTGTGGTTGACCTAGTAAAATATATTGCTGACAAATTCTAAAAAACTTATTTCCCCAACTACAAACAGGAGGAAGGCAAAATGAGCTTTCAAGGTTTCGACACCAAAAAAACTGTAAGAGATATCAATGTAAAAGGCAAAAGAGTGCTGGTCAGAGTGGATTTTAACGTACCTTTAACTTCCGACTTAAAAATAGCCGATGACACCAGAATCCAGGCATCGGTGCCAACTGTCCGCTACCTGCGTGATAGGGGTGCCAAAGTTATCCTTATCTCTCACCTGGGTCGCCCCAAGGGAGAAATAGACCCCAAATATAGCTTAAAAATTTGTGCCAAACGTTTTAGTCAAATTTTGGGCGAAGAGATTCTCTTCTGCCCCGAAACGGTGGGCGATGTGGCCAAAGCATTTACCCAGGTCATGGCCCCCGGAGACATAGTGGTTTTAGAAAATGTCCGTTTTTATCCCGGTGAAGAAAAAAACGACCCGGAATTTGCCGCAAAATTAGCCGAGCTGGGTGACATATATGTAAATGATGCTTTTGGTGCCTGCCACCGCTATCATGCTTCCATGGAAGGCATTGCCCACCTGCTGCCAGCTGTGGCTGGTCTTCTGGTCGAAAAAGAGCTGGTTATCATGGGCAAAGCTCTCTCCAACCCGGATAGACCATTTATAGGCATCATGGGTGGCATCAAAGTGTCCGACAAAATAGGCGTGATCCAAAATCTACTTACCATGGTTGATAATCTTTTAATAGGCGGTGCTATGGGCAACACCTTTATGGCGGCCAAAGGCTACGACCTAGGTAAATCTTTGGTTAATACCAGCAATGTGGAGTGGGCAAAAGAATTATTGAGCACAGAAAACGGCAAAAAGTTGGTTTTGCCTGTGGATTATGTAGTGGCCGACAGCTTTGATGAAAATGCCAAAACCAAAGTGGTAGCGGCCGACAAAGTTTTGGCAGGCTGGATGGCTTTGGATATTGGGCCGGAAACAATCAAGATTTTTGGCAAAAAAATAAAAGATGCCCGCACGGTGTTTTGGAATGGCCCCATGGGTGTTTTTGAAATGGCTCCTTTTTCTAACGGCACCCGCGAGATGGCTCTCATGGTGGCAACCACTGGGGGTACAAGCATAATTGGCGGCGGGGACACTATTGCCGCATTAGAAAGCGAAGGTCTTTCACACAGGGTAAATCATATTTCCACAGGTGGGGGTTCCACCCTGGAATTTCTGGAAGGAATTGAGCTCCCAGCCATCAAAGCATTAGATTCTAAAGATAAATCAGAAATGGAAGAAATTTAAAGACGAGGCAAGTTTTGGTTAAAGAGCGGGCAGTTATTCTGCCCGTGTCTTTTTTAAACAACGTTCTCTTCCCAAAAATCTAGTTCAAGGAGGATAAAAAAGACATGAGAAAACCGCTTATAGCCGGAAACTGGAAGATGTACAAAAATCCAGCCGAAGCAAAAAAAATAATTACCGAACTAAAAGAGCTAGTAAAAGATATTAAAGTTGATTTGCTTATCTGTCCGCCTTTTGTAGATTTGCCGGTGGCTGCCAGGCTGTTAAAAGAAAGCAACATAGCCCTGGGTGCCCAAAACATGCATTGGCAGGCTGAGGGTGCCTACACTGGTGAAATCAGTGCCGCTATGTTAAAAGACGTTGGCTGCAGCTTTGTGCTTTGCGGCCACTCGGAAAGGCGTCAGTATTTTGGCGAGACTAATGAAACAGTCAACAAAAAAACCTTGGCCGCTATTGCAGCCGGTTTAGTGCCAATTGTTTGCGTGGGTGAAACCCTGGCTCAAAAAGAGGCCGGACAATCTTGGGATGCAGTAAAGGAACAATTAAAAGGCAGCCTTGCTGGTTGGTGCGGCAACGGCAAGCTCGTCATAGCTTATGAGCCGGTTTGGGCCATTGGTACCGGCAAAACCGCCACCCCGGCAGATGCCCAAAGTATAATTAGCCAAATCAGGTTGAACTTAAAAAAAGAAATAGGCAAAATAGCCGAATCTGTGATAATTCTTTATGGCGGCAGTGTCAAACCAGAAAACATCAAAGAGCTTATGGCCTGTGCCGATATAGATGGGGTTTTGGTGGGCGGTGCTAGTTTAGAGGCAGCAACCTTTGCTGCAATCGCCAACTATTAATATCCAATTATTAGGAGGTTAAAAACTTGTTATGAGTGATAAAAGGCCGATAATTTTAACAATTATGGATGGCTGGGGTCTTCCAACTGGCAGCTTTTGTGATGCCATAACTGTGGGCTGTCCTGTTAATTTTCAAAACATGTGGCAAAACTATCCTCACACCACATTAGAGGCAAGCGGCCAAGCGGTGGGCCTGCCTGCCGGCCAAATGGGTAATTCCGAGGTGGGCCACATGAACATTGGGGCTGGGCGCATAGTTTACCAAGACTTAAGCTTAATCAACAAAGCCATAGAAGAAGGCAGTTTCTTCCAAAATGCTGTTCTTAACCAGGCTATGGCTCAAGTCAAACAAGGCGGAGCCTTGCATCTTTTAGGCCTTGTATCTGATGGTGGTGTTCACTCTCATATCGAACATCTTTTTGCTTTATTAAATCTTGCCAAAACTAAAGGGTTAAAAAATGTCTACATTCACTGTTTTTTGGATGGCCGCGATGTTCCGCCGGCTAGTGCCGCAGAATATTTGCAGCAGCTAGAGGATTTTTGTAAAAAAGAAAAAATCGGCCAAATAGCAACCGTTTGCGGCCGTTATTATGCCATGGACAGGGACAAGCGTTGGGATAGAGTAGAGAAAGCCTGGCAGGCCATGGTGTTGACCGAGGGCCAAAAAACAACCGACCCTGTGGCTTGTGTAAAGGCATCCTATGCCGTTGGCATCACCGATGAATTTGTTAAACCAATTGTGGTATGTGATGCAACCGGCGCAGCCAAAGGCCAAATAAAAGACGATGATAGCCTAATTTTCTTTAATTTTAGAGGTGACAGAGCCAGAGAGTTAACGCGTGCTTTTGTAGATGCCGATTTTACCGGTTTTCCTAGGCCTTTATTTCCCAAGGTAGCTTTTCGCTGTTTGGCTACCTATGATGTCACCATCAAGGCTTCGGTAGCATTTCCGCCAATGGAGATCAAAAACGGCCTAGGCGATGTTTTAGCCCAAAATAGCAAAAAGCAGCTTCGCACCGCCGAAACGGAAAAATATGCCCATGTAACATTTTTTTTTAACGGTGGTGTGGAAAAGCCAAAAGAAGGGGAAGACAGGGTTCTGATCCCCTCACCCAAAGTGCCAACCTACGATCTGCAGCCGGCCATGAGTGCTATCGAACTCACGGATATGGTGGTTGGCAAAATAAAAGAAAACAAATATGATTTTATAGTGCTCAACTATGCTAATCCGGATATGGTGGGGCACACCGGAGTAATGCAGGCAGCGGTGCAGGCTGTCCAAACGGTGGATGCCTGCTTAAAAAGGGTTTTTTTAGCTGTAAAAGAGGTGGGCGGCATAATGCTTTTAACAGCCGATCATGGCAATGTGGAACACATGATGGATGATGTTACCAAGGAGCCGTATACAGCTCATACCACAAGCAGAGTCCCTTTTATTTTAATAGAGGCGGGCAATTTTGAGCTTGTTTGCGGTGGTGCCCTAAAGGATATTGCGCCAACAATTTTAGAGCTTATGGATATTCCCAAACCCAAAGAAATGACCGGTAACTCTTTAATTAAAAAATAAAGATTATACCTTGTTTGGTTACCTTTTTTGCCGTATAATTTAATAGTTACACTATTTTAAAAATAATGCTTAATAAATTAGATTAGAATATTGATTAGAATAAAGATGGAGGGAAGCAAAATGACTATAGTCGATGTTAATGCCAGAGAAATTTTAGATTCCCGTGGCAACCCCACAGTAGAAGTAGAAGTTTATTTGGAAGATGGCAGCATGGGCTGCAGTGCGGTGCCCTCTGGCGCCTCCACCGGTGCCTATGAAGCAGTAGAACTAAGAGACAATGATGCCGCAAGATACATGGGTAAAGGTGTTTTGCAGGCGGTCACCAATGTCCACACCTTAATAGCCCCGGCTATAATCGGCCTAAGTGCCTATGATCAACCTGGCATAGATGCTCTTTTGCAAGAGTTGGATGGCACGGATAATAAAAGTGTTTTAGGAGCCAATGCCATTTTGGGTGTTTCCCTTGCTGTAGCTCATGCCGCAGCCGAAAGCTTAGGCATGCCGTTATATCGCTATATAGGTGGGGTCAATGCCAAAGAACTGCCTGTCCCGATGATGAACATTTTAAATGGCGGTAAGCATGCCGACAACAATGTAGACATCCAAGAATTTATGATCATGCCTGTGGGTGCCCCCACTTTTTCTGAAGGTTTACGTATGGGCACAGAAGTTTTTCATAACTTGCGTAAAGTGCTGAAGGCCAAAAACTACAATACTTCCGTGGGCGATGAAGGTGGTTTTGCTCCCAACTTAAAATCCAACGAAGAGGCCTTGCAATGCATCCTGCAAGCCATAGAAAAGGCAGGTTATCGCCCCGGCGAAGATGTTATGCTTGCCATAGATGTGGCCGCTAACGAGCTTTACAAAAATGGCAAATACACCCTGGCCGGAGACAACTTAACCACCGATGCTGCCGGCATGATAGAATATTATAAGAACCTGTGCAGCAAATATCCCATTATCTCCATCGAAGACGGCATGAGCGAGGATGACTGGGATGGCTGGAAGCTTATCAACCAAACCCTGGGCAAAAAAATACAGTTGGTTGGCGACGATCTTTATGTAACTAATACCAAACGCCTGGTTAAAGGTATTACGGAAGGGGCCTCCAATGCTGTTTTAGTAAAAGTAAACCAGATTGGCACTTTAACAGAAACTTTAGAAACCGTGGAAATGGCTAAAAGAGCAGGCTTTGCCAACATTATCTCGCATCGTTCCGGCGAAACCGAAGATACAACCATTGCCGACATCGCTGTTGCTACCAACGCCGGGCAAATCAAAACCGGCGCTCCCAGCAGGGTGGACCGGGTGGCAAAATATAACCAGCTTCTGCGAATAGAGGAAGAACTAGGCGATGCAGCTAGATACAGTGGCAAAAAAACCTTTTACAACCTAAAGTAAAACAAATAAGAGAGATCTATTGCTATAAAGCAAGTGCTTGTGATAGAATAACCGTTGTGTATTAATAAAGCTTTTTGTATTTAATATTTTTTATTTTGACAAAATTTGCAAAAAATGGTTTAATATAAAGGTTAATAAAAAACTAAAAATTTTTAATAAATAGTTATTGACACTGTTGAAGTATTTAAGGGGGAAAATAAATGAATATTTTTCTGACGATCATCCAAATTTTGTCCTGTATTGGTCTAATCATTTCCATATTAATGCAGTCCGCTAAATCTGCCGGCATGGGCGGCGTAATTGCTGGTGGTGCGGAAACCTTCTTTGGCAAAAAAGGAATGGATAGCTTACTTGCAAAAGTGGCAACATTTTGCGGCGCAATTTTTTTCATAATTACTTTGATTTTAGTGTTGCTTTAATTTTAATTTTTTAATTTTAAATATAAACAAAGTATTGGAGGAAAGTAAGATGAGTCTTTGGTATGTAGCTGCTCCTATATTAGGTGTAGTTGCGCTGCTTTTTGCAGGTGTTTTAGTAGGAAGAATCAACAAAGTTAGCCCCGGGAACAAAGTAATGCAAGAGATAGCTGCTGCTATCAGAGAAGGTGCAATGGCCTTCTTAAAACGTCAGTATTTTACCTTAATAATTTTTATAATTTGTTTAGCTATAATAATTTGCCTGGCCGGTTTCTTAACCAAAGGAGCCAACAGCCTGCAACCTACCACAGCTATTAGTTTTGTAATCGGGGCTATTTGCTCTATTCTGGCCGGCAACATCGGTATGAGAGTAGCCACAAAAGCAAATGTTCGCACAGCAAATGCTGCCCACACCAGCGGTTTAAACAAAGCTCTTTCCGTTGCTTTTTCCGGTGGTGCCGTAATGGGTATGTGCGTTGTTGGCCTTGGCCTGGTTGGTTTGGGTATTGTAATTTTATTGTTCTATGGTCAAAACAGTGTCATCAATGGTTTTGCTTTAGGTGCTTCCTCTGTGGCTCTTTTCGGTCGTGTTGGTGGTGGCATATACACCAAAGCAGCCGATGTTGGTGCTGACCTGGTTGGTAAAGTAGAAGCCGGTATTCCAGAAGACGACCCCAGAAATCCGGCCGTAATTGCTGATAATGTTGGCGACAATGTTGGCGACGTTGCCGGCATGGGCTCCGACCTTTTTGAATCTTATGTTGGTTCTATCATTGCAGCCATAGCTTTGGGGGCATCTTTAGCTATTGGTGCCAATGGCGAGGGGGTATTAGCTCCTTTGTTAATAGCAGCAGGTGGCGTCATCGCTTCCATCATCGGCACTTTGTGTGTTCGCACCAAAGAGGGCGGCGACCCGCAAAAGGCTTTGAATATGGGTACTTATGTGGCTAGTATATTAGCTTTGATATTCACTTTTATTGTTGCAAAATTTGTCTTGCCGGCCGAATTTACCGTAATGGTTCTTGGAAAAACTTATACATATACCAACATCGGTGTTTTTTGGGCTGCTGTGGCCGGATTAGTTGCCGGTATCCTCATCGGCAAAATTACAGAGTATTTTACCTCGTCAGTTTACAAGCCGGTCAAAGCAATGGCCAAAGCTTGCGAAACAGGTACGGCTACCAACATCATCGCCGGTCTTTCCAACGGTATGGTCTCCACTGCTCTTCCCATTATCGTAATCAGTGCCGCTATCCTGGTCTCTTATCATGTTGCAGGTCTTTACGGCATTGCTTTAGCTGCTGTGGGTATGCTTTCCACTACCGGCATCGTGGTCGCTGTGGATGCTTATGGCCCTGTTTCCGACAACGCTGGTGGCATTGCCGAAATGTCTAAACTGCCCAAAAATGTCCGGGAAATCACCGATAAACTGGATTCCGTGGGCAACACCACAGCCGCTATCGGCAAAGGTTTTGCCATCGGTTCTGCTGCTCTTACCGCTTTGGCTTTGTTCTCCTCTTATACCCAGGCTGTTGGTTTGGATTTCATCAATATAATGGACCCCAAAGTTATCGTTGGCTTATTTGTTGGCGGCATGCTGCCTTTCCTTTTCTCTGCTTTAACCATGAGTGCGGTTGGTCGGGCAGCCGGTTACATGATCGAAGAAGTCAGACGTCAGTTTAGAGAAATTGCTGGCCTTATGGAAGGTACCACCAAGCCGGATTATGCCCGTTGTGTTGATATCAGCACCACCGCCGCTTTAAGAGAAATGATAGCTCCAAGCTTGCTTGCCGTAATCGTTCCTTTGGGAGTAGGGTTTCTTTTGGGCAAAGAATGCCTGGGCGGCCTTTTGGCAGGTTGTTTGGTAACCGGTTTTCTCCTCGCCATCTTCATGGCCAATGCCGGCGGAGCTTGGGATAATGCTAAAAAATATATTGAAGAAGGTTATTTAGGCGGCAAAGGTTCTTCGGCCCATGCTGCAGCAGTCAACGGCGACACCGTTGGTGATCCCCTGAAAGATACCTCCGGTCCTTCCCTCAACATCCTCATCAAATTAATGACCATCATCTCTCTGGTATTTGCACCCCTCTTTATGTAAAACAAAAAAACACAAAAGTGCCGGGATTCCCGTCCGGCACTTTTTTATTGGGAAGCCCCAGGTTATTAGCCATAAAACAAAAAAGGGTTTCAAGTTTACTTTGTTTAAGATACAATAGATATATATGTTTTTAAAAATAAACCAACTTAATGCAAAGAGAAAACAGGAGGGAAAGATGCAGGAGATCTATTTTGACAACAGTGCAACCACTCAGGTTTGTGCCGAAGCAGCAGCTGTGGCCATGCAAGCTATGTTGCAGGCTTATGGCAATCCTTCTTCTTTGCACAAAAAAGGCTTAGCTGCCGAAAAAATATTAAAAGAAGCCAGAAGAGATATAGCAGCCACCTTACAGGCCGAGCCAGAAGAGATAATTTTCACCGGCGGTGGCACGGAAAGTGATAATCTAGCCATCCAGGGCATTGCTACCACTTATGCCAGCCGTGGCCGCCACATTATCACCTCAGCGGTGGAGCATCCGGCAGTGTTGGATACCTGCAAACAATTAGAGCAAAAGGGTTATCAGCTTACCATCCTGCCGGTGGATGATAAGGGCCGGGTATCAATCAAAAATCTAAAAGACGCCCTAAGACCCAATACCATTTTAGTCAGCTTAATGCTAGTAAATAATGAAACCGGCAGCATTCAACCAGTAGAAGAAGCCGGTCGCCTTTTAGCCAAACAAAGCCATAAGATATTTTTTCATGTAGATGCCATCCAGGCTTATGGCAAAATGCCCATAACTCCCAAAAATTGTGGTATCGATTTACTTTCTGCCAGTGGCCACAAAATCCATGGCCCCAAGGGGGTAGGGTTTTTATATGTGCGTAAGGGCACTCGTTTAAAATCAATTGTACAAGGGGGCGGCCAAGAGCAAAACATTCGTTCCGGCACGGAAAATGTGCCGGGTATTGCTGCTTTTGCTATAGCTGCCAAAATTGCCTGCGGCCAAATGAAAGAAAGAAAAGAACAGGTATATAAAGTCAAACAAGCTTTTTTATCCGGCTTAAAAGATCTGCCAAATATTCACATCAACAGCCCAGAGGATGAAAAAGGTTCCGAATATCTGGTTAATATCTCTTTTTTGGGCACAAAAAGTGAAATTTTGCTCCACTGTTTGGAGGCAAGGGGTTTGTATGTTTCTTCCGGCTCGGCCTGTGCTGCCAAATCCGATACCTTAAGTTATGTTCTTTTGGCCATGGGTTTAGAGAGGGAAGTGATAGAAGGGGCCATTCGCTTCAGCTTTAGCCCAAACAACACAGAGGAAGAGGCCAAAAATGCAGCTGTCATTGTAGTTGAGGAAGTACAAAGCCTGCGGCAAATATTAAAAGGCAAATAGGGGGATAATTTATGGGAAACATGTATAAACTGCTGATGCTGCGTTATGGCGAGTTGGGTTTAAAGGGCAAAAATAAATCCCAGTTTATAAACAGGTTGGTTTATAATATAGAATATGCCCTAAAAGGCATGACCGTAGGCCAGGTTACTTCAACTTGGGGCCGTATCATTGTGCCGGTGCAGCAAGATATGCCGGCAGTAGTAGAGAAACTACAAAAGGTTTTTGGCATTTATTCCATGAGCCCGGTTATCTGCGTAGAAAAGGACATGGCGGAAATAAAAAAAGCCGCTTACACCGTGTTAAAGGATGCTTTGCCCCAAGGTGGTTGCTTCAAGGTGGAAAGCCGCCGTTCAGATAAAACTTTTCCTCTTATTTCGCCAGATATCAGCCGTCAGGTCGCAGGGTACATTTTTGATCAGCCAGGGGCTGAGATGTATGAGGCAGAAATGTATCATCCTCAAAACACAGTCAATGTAGAAGTGCGTGACGAGGCTGCCTATGTTTATAGCCAGGTTATTGCCGGGGCCAAAGGTCTGCCGGTGGGTAGCAGCGGCAAAGCAGTGTTAATGCTTTCCGGTGGCATTGATAGCCCGGTAGCCGGTTGGATGGCTATGAAAAGAGGAGTAAAAATAGAGGCGGTTCATTTTCATAGTTTCCCCTTTACAAGTGAAAGAGCCAAAGAAAAAGTGGTAGATCTCTGCCGGCTTTTGTCGGCCTACAGTAATACCCCAGTTCGCCTGCATGTGGTGCATTTTACTGAAATCCAAAAAGCCATTTATGCCAATTGCCAGGAGGATTATGGTATTACCATCATGAGGCGTTTTATGTTTCGCCTGGCAGAAAAAATAGCAGAGGAAAACAAGGCCCTGGCCATATACACCGGAGAATGCGTGGGCCAGGTAGCAAGTCAAACTCTGGAGAGCATGACGGTGATAAATCAGGTAACTCAAATGCCGGTGCTGCGGCCTTTGGTGGGCATGGATAAAGAAGATATCATGGATTTTGCTCAAAGAATAGGCACCTATACGACCTCCATCCAGCCATATGAAGATTGCTGCACGGTGTTTTTGCCGGCTCATCCCAAAATTCGACCTCACCTTTCGGAAGCAATAGAAATGGAGAAAGCATTGAATGTGGAAGAATTGATAGCGGAAGCCCTAAGCAAAACTCAGGTATTGGAAATAAAAGCCTGATATGAATATTTAAAATATTGAATATTTAAAGGGGAAATTTGCTCGAATAATAGGCGATTAATTAAATTGACGAGCTTTTTTTCTTATGTTATAATATCGTTCAAGCCGTAAATTAAAGATTTATTTTATTAAGGAGGCAACGGTTGTTGAAAGCAATATAGTAATAGCAGCAAGACTTTTGTTTTGGGTATCCCTTTAACAAGGGTCTTCTTTGTTTTAAATTAGAAATATCAAAAAGGGAGAGTCATTGATGCAAAATAATTTAACAGAAAATAATTTGCTGGGGAACAAAAAATATTTTGTCTATACCAAAGAAGAAGTAATAAAAGAGCTTGCAAGCCAGACTACAAGCGGTCTTTCCACTTCCGAAGCAGAACTAAGAATAGAGAGGTTCGGCTATAATCAACTTGCTCAAGGCAGCCGCAAAAAAATTTTTACAATGTTCTTAGAACAGTTCAAGAGCTTCATGATACTGGTTCTTTTGATGGCGGCAATCGTTTCCGGCATTTTGGGGGAAAAGGCAGATGCCATCATCATCATTGCTATTGTAGTGGTAAACGCAATCCTTGGCGTAATGCAGGAAAATAAGGCTGAAAACTCCTTAGCCGCCCTGCAAAAAATGAGCTCTCCTCACGCCAAAGTCATCAGGGACGGGCACATGCAGGTTATAGAGGCAGCCAACCTGGTTCCGGGCGATATAGTGGTGTTAGAAACAGGCGATGCGGTGCCAGCTGACATGCGTCTAATAGAGGCAATAAACCTAAAGATTCAAGAAGCATCCCTCACTGGTGAATCTGTGCCGGTAGAAAAAAACGATGAAGTAATTGACAAAAAAGATACCAGTCTGGGTGACCAATATAACATGGCTTTCTCCAGCAGCATGATCACATATGGCAGGGGCAAAGGTGTGGTTACCGCCACCGGCATGAATACAGAAGTGGGTAAAATAGCCAAAATGATTCAGCAGGAAACCACCGGTCAAACCCCCATGCAAAAAAGACTGGATGCCTTGGGTAAAACTTTGGGTATTGCTATTTTAGGCATTTGTATTGTTATCTTTTTGGTAGGTACATTGTACGATAAAGAAGCGTTCGAAATGTTTATGGTGGCTGTAAGTTTAGCTGTGGCTGCTATTCCGGAGGGGTTGCCTGCCATAGCTACTATTGTTTTGGCCATGGGTGTGCAACGCATGGTTAGCCGCAATGCCATAATCCGTACTTTGCCCTCGGTAGAAACCCTTGGTAGTGCTACCGTCATTTGTTCTGACAAAACTGGCACCTTAACCCAAAACCGCATGACAGTGAAATTTTTGGCTGAGGGGGGCAATGTTTCCCCCCTGGAAGAAAAGAAAAAGTGTTTACAGGAAACAGACCGCCTGTTGGTAGAGTGCAGTATCCTTTGTAATGATACCAAGCTGGATAGCTATGGCAAAGTTTTAGGTGATCCTACAGAAACTGCCCTGGTGGATATGGGCCTTTTACTGCAGCAAAACAAAAATGCAGTAGAAGCAATTTTACCCAGGGTGGCAGAGGTGCCTTTTGATTCTTCTCGGAAACTCATGTCAACCGTCCACCAAAAAGCAGCAGGTTATCGGGTCTACACCAAAGGTGCAGTGGATGAACTGATAGGTAAATGCAATTATATTTGTTGGAAGGGTCAAATTCGCAAAATAGAAGAAAAAGACCTAAATTGGATCAAAGAAACAAACCATCAGATGGCTCAAAGAGCTCTGCGGGTGCTGGGCATGGCTTATAAAGATATAGATGTTCTGCCCTCTGCCAAAAACATGGCAGAAATCGAAAGTGGTTTGATTTTTTTGGGCATGGTCGGCATGATAGATCCGCCCCGGGAAGAAGCTAAGCAAGCGGTGGCTACCTGCCGTACCGCCGGCATTGTGCCGGTAATGATCACAGGTGACCACCTAATAACCGCCAAAGCCATAGCTGGAGATTTAGGGATTCTAACATCAAATAAGGAGGCCATCACCGGTCAAGAGTTAGAAAAAATGACGGATGATGAGCTGACACAAAGAGTAGAAAAAATAGCGGTCTACGCTAGGGTATCCCCGGAACATAAATTGCGCATTATAGATTGCTGGCAACACAAAGGCCATGTGGTAGCCATGACGGGTGACGGGGTCAACGATGCCCCGGCCTTAAAAAGAGCCGATATCGGTGCTGCCATGGGCATCACCGGCACCGATGTATCGAAAGAAGCAGCAGATATGGTTCTTACAGATGACAACTTTGCCACCATTGTTTCAGCAGTAGAAGAAGGTCGCCGTATCTATGATAACATTTTAAAGGCAGTACAATTTCTTTTATCCTGCAACATAGGTGAGATAATAACCTTGTTTGTGGCTGTTATGTTTAATTGGGCCACACCGCTTCTGCCTATTCACATTCTTTGGGTAAACCTGGTTACAGATAGCCTGCCCGCCCTGGCCCTGGGGGTAGACCCAGCCGAGCCGGACATTATGCAAAGAAAAGCCCGCCCCAACCAAAAAATTTTTTCCAGAGGTATGATTTGGCGAATTCTGTATCAAGGTGTTGTTATTGGGCTACTCACGCTTTTTGCTTTTATCATTGGCAGCAGGGTAGATTTAGCGACAGGTCAAACCATGTCTTTTTCTGTTTTAGCTTTTAGCCAGCTTTTCCATTCTTTTAACATTCGGTCCAACAAACGCTCTATCTTGTTGGGCGGTTTTACCGGCAACAACTTTTTGTTGACTGCTTTATTAATATCTGCCATTTTAATGCTGACCGTTTTAAGCATTCCATTCTTAAGCCAAATTTTCCATTTGGCCACCTTAGATCTCACACATATCCTCGTGGTCTTGGGTCTTTCTATTGCTCCCATTCCAGTGGTAGAACTCTGCAAACTTTTAAAAATTAACACAATAGCCGAGTAAAACACCTTGGTTGCAGGTTCGATTGACTTTTGAAAACTATATGATATAATGTAATGGCTATATTGGAATTAGCGGTTTTAAGAGGTAAAATATGCCAAAAAATGAAAATGCAAAAATTGTTATTGACAATCGAAAGGCACGTCATGATTATACTTTTCTAGAAACTTTTGAAGCCGGCATCGAATTGCGGGGCACGGAGGTAAAATCCTTACGGAATAACCGTGCCAATCTGCAAGATTCATTTGCCAAAATAGAAAATGGTGAAGCTGTGCTCTACAATATGCACATTAGTCCATATGAGCATGGCAACCGCAGTAATCATGAGCCAACTAGGCCCCGCCGCCTGCTTTTGCACAAAAATGAAATTAATCGTCTTTATGCTAAAGTAAAGGAAAAGGGGTTGACCCTGGTGCCCACCAAAGTATATTTTACCCATGGGCTGGCAAAAGTAGAAATAGCCCTAGCCCAAGGCAAAAAACTTTATGACAAGAGGGATGCATTGGCCGCTAAGGAATCCAAGAGGGAAATAGATCGGGCCTTTAAAGAAAAGCAAAGGCTCGGCAACTAACATGGGGATGTATTGGTTTCGACGGGGGAAGGATTGGCGGGAGTAGCGAGCCGGGGTCGCCATTAGCCCGAAAAACGATGGCAACACTTTTTTAAGTGCCAAAAACAACAATTTTGCCTTAGCTGCTTAATTGCAGCCAAGCCTTCTCTCTTTTCCTCCCGCAGGGAAGAACAGAAGGTCATTAAAGCGGGATACCTAAGGGCCCGTGCCTAGAAGCAATTAGGGAATTTAAATAGGCTGGCAGCATAACACACTGTTTGCGGTGGGTTTTGCTGCAAGAAAAAAACGCAAGCTGCGCTCGGAGAGACTGCTGTGGGTTCTCCTTCGGACAGGGGTTCGACTCCCCTCATCTCCACCAAAAGGGTATTACACGAACACCTATTACTTCAAAGTTGGCTTTGCGGTAACGGTTTGGCTGTAATACCAACAAAGAAAAAGAGCAATTAAGATGTTACGTCTTAATTGCTCTTTTTACTGCACTGAGTTTTTGACCCTCCACGTTATACGCCACAGAGGCGTTGATTATGATATTACACGGGTAGAGAGGTATAAAAACGATTAAACGCTTTACACAAAGAAAAGGGCATGGCAATAAAAAACATCTGAGAATTTAGCTTTTCTTATTTCACCAAATTAAAAAGCAACATGTCGGGACTTAAACCTGCATGTTGCTTTTTAATTTTAAATAACTAGATTCTAACCACTCATTTTTAGTAGCATCACCTAAAGGCTGGTTTTAA
>DIFF01000006.1 GCA_002419005.1 Peptococcaceae bacterium UBA5755
ATGCGGCTTTATCTTCTTTGGCTGCAGTGCCCATAGTTGGCTCTGGGATAAAGGCAGTAAAGGTGCTGAAGAATGCGGCTGAGATAGCCGGGGTTTTGGCCGGGGCTAAAAAGGCGGTTGAGGCTGCTTTTGAAGGCAGGAAGGCTGCTAAGGCGGCAAAAGCTGCGGAGGAAGCAGCGGGAGAGGCGGCCAGGAGCAGCAAAGCTGGGGCAAAGACCACCACTGAGGGCACGGGGGAGATGGCAACCAAACCATATGCCAAGAGCAGACCATCGTATGGAAAAACTCAAGTTGATGATGTTTGGAATAATTACAAAGATCCAACGACTGGCAAAGCCCCAGATCCTGCTGGCGGGAGTATAACATGGGATAAAACAAAGCCCAGGCAGGGACAATGGGATATGGGGCATATTCCTGGAGAAAAATACTCCGATATGCGTGGTCGTTATATAAGAGGCGAAATAAGTCAAAAGGAATTTTTAGAATGGTATAGAAATCCTGCAAACTATAGACCAGAGTTACCGAGTACGAATAGGAGTCATAAATATGAATAGGAGGCTCATAATGAATAACACGCCACACCCTGAATTTGGGAAATGTTTAACCACAAAAAACGTAGAAGAAAAAAAAGGTAGAATTAAATGGTGCATTCGTGAAGAGGGAGCTCGAGATGTTGATAATGGGTGGCGATTTTTCTCTGAATTTGATACAGAAGAGTACTTAGCCGAAACTAGCAATTGGTCCGTAGTAGATTTTGATTCAATAGTCGAGATTGATCCCATGCTACTATCTTTGATGTGGATGCCATACGGTACGGAGATAACAATCGAGTATGGCGATGAGGAAATATCATATATTGATGATCATACAGGAGTTCCGATTGTAGATCCCTTAGGAGGGAAACCAATGCTAATCAAGCGAATCCACGATTAGTCATTAGTTGAAATCCCCACAGCCGCACTGCGGGCTGAAAGGTTGCGCCAGGGACGCGTGCGGCGCCTGCCTATACTACGGTTATTGGTTGGAGCGGGGGAAAGCTGAGAAGAGAGAAGAGCTTTCGGACGAAGAGTTTGTTGCCGGGCTGGGGATAACCCCCCTCACAGAAGAAGAGAGAAGCCTGGTTGAGGATGTGCATGATATTTTATCCGGTGCGGGCTATATTTTTGATGCGGCGGATTTGCTGGATGCTCTGGTGTATGTTTTTGAGGGAGATTTTAAGAATGCGGCTTTATCTTCTTTGGCTGCGGTGCCCATAGTTGGCTCTGGGGTAAAGGCAGTAAAGGTACTGAAGAATGCGGCTGAGGTAGCTGGTGTTTTGGCCGGGGCTAAAAAGCTGGTTGATGCTGCTTTTGAAGGCAGGAAGGCTGCCAAGGCGGCAAAAGCGGCGGAGGAAGCAGCGGGGAGCAGCAAAGCTGGGGCCAAAACCATCACTGAGGGCGCGGGGGAGAGCGTAAAATCGAAACTGGTTTCCCAAACAAAAGAAATAAGAGATAAATTTTATAATGAAGGTCTCTCTCAAGATAAAATAGATCAAATTGTATTGTTGCCCAAGAGTAAAAAGCCAAAGCCGGAGGCTTATTTAAGAAGCAAATATATTGAAGAGCACAAGCAATCATTTAAGGATTCTGGGGTAGTAAAAATAATGCCATCTGAACCAACAGGAACAATCGGAGGTAAAGGCGGCACCTTCGTAATGTCTGGAGATCAACTAGATAACATCATTAAATCTAGTAAAGGAGATATTTCAAAAATTGAGGATGCCTTGGGTTTTGATAGAGGATATTTGGGAAAAAATCCTGTCATTGTGGAAATACATAAACATACAGGATTAAGGATTCCTCAAGGAAATGAACTGGGTGCATTATCGGATTATTGGCTGCCAGGAGGATACACATTGGGCGGTATCAAAGAGGCAGTTATTGATCCTGCACCGATTGGAACATATACTTTTAGGTACTTATTTTGATTAGAAGGAGAAAGTTCATATGCAGAAGATCATGGAAGATGAAGGAATAGAATTGTATAAGAATAATAACAAATATTATTTAAGGTATGACGCTGGAGAACTAATGATTAAGATGAAAAGTCTGGAGATTTCAGCAGAAGAGGTTAAAAATGTAATTAACAATCCCGACTCTGCGTATAACATTATACTTGCTTATCACGATAGGGGAGTATATGGAGAAGATTCTTAAGATTCTGAGCTTAAGTATGATATTGAAAACACGTAGAGGCCGATCATGACTCCTAAAAGCGCCTTGATATATGCGGCATTTTATCGCTTCGCGACCCCGAAGCCAACCCCACCGCGTGAAATTTGACCCCGAGGGGACAGCACATCAGCCCGCACTGCGGGCTGATGTGCATTGGCCGGGGATGTTGGAGGGTGATGAGAGCTGGCTTAGGCAAAACAAGGGATTTAAATATGCTGGGAAACCCAGGCCGGGTTATGGCAAAGATGGGGGGATGTTAGAAAAGTATATTTGATTGATTAAAAGCTCCAGGCTATTAATAGCCTGGAGCTTTTTCTTTGTGTCTATCTTTAGCTTTTTTGCCGATCTTCTTGCAGAGCAGGAGATTCCCGTCCGGCGAGCGCTTTCCCATAATCGAAAGGTTATTCTATTTTATGACTATTTTTCGGGGGCTTTTGGGACCCTGTGGTTTGTTAATTTTATGTGATGTTTACATTTTGGTGGGGGCACTAACCCCCACAATTTTTAGGCATTTAGCTGTGCAGATGGCAGTGGCTTTGCAAAGAGCCAAGCGTGCTGCCATCAGTTCCGGATCTTCACCCAGTACCCGGCAGCTGTTATAGAAGCTGTGAAAGAAGCTTGCCAGATCCATAACATATGTAATAATGTGGTGAGGCGAAGTGGTAGCTGCCGCATAAGCTATTTCATCCGGCAGGTCTAAAAGTTTGCGAATCAAGTTCATTTCGACAGGTTCTAAAAGCAAATCCAAATTTGCTTCGGCACTCGCTCCCTTAGCTTGTCCTTCTGCCTTAGCGGCTTCTATGATACTAGATATGCGGGCATGGGCATATTGCACATAAAAAACAGGGTTATCAACAGACTGGCTTTTGGCCAGGTCTAAATCAAAATCCATTTGACTATCGGCATTTCGCATTACAAAGAAGAAGCGGGCGGCATCCACCCCAACCTCCTCAATCAGCTCTTGCAAGGTTACATAGGTACCGGCCCTTTTGGACATGCGGAGCACCTCGCCGTCCGAAAGAAGCCGTACTAATTGCATTAAAATTACTTGCAATCTTTCGGGTTCATAGCCGACAGCCTGAATGCCGGCTTTAAGACGGGCTACGTGACCGTGGTGATCGGCCCCCCAAATGTTAATTACCTTATCAAACCCGCGCTTAAATTTGTTTTTGTGATAGGCGATATCTGCCGCATAATAAGTGGGAATACCATTGGCCCGTACCAAAACCTCATCCTTTTCAATACCAAAATCGGTTGCCTTGAACCAAATAGTCCCATTTTCTTCATGGGCCTTGCCAGACTCTAAAAGTTCTGTTATTATTGCTGCTACTGCACCGGAATCGTGCAAGGTTTGTTCGCTGAACCAAACGTCATATTCCACACCAAACTCGGCCAGCACTGTTTTGGCTGCGCTGATTTTTTGCTCCAGGGCATAACAAGTTAAGTACTCTCGCCGCAGAGCACTTTCCATATTTTTATATTTATCACCGCTTATGTTTATAACCTGCTGCATGGTTTGGGTAATGTCCCCCCCGTGATAACCATCCTCCGGGAAAGGGGCATCTTCTCCTAAAAGCTGTAGGTAACGGGCTTCTAAAGAAAGACCAAATTTTTCTATTTGGTTGCCGGCATCGTTAATGTAAAATTCGCGTTCTACTGTGTAGCCGGCTGCGGCCAAAATGTTGGCCAAAGTATCGCCAATAGCAGCACCCCGGGCATTGCCCATGTGCAGCTCGCCGGTGGGGTTGGCACTTACAAACTCTACCTGGATTTTTTTGCCTGCTCCTACCAGGCTATCACCAAAACCGGACCCTTTTTGCAAAAGCTCTCGCAACCCAGGGGAAAGCCAACCGGGTTTAAGGTAAAAATTAATAAACCCTGGGCCAGCAACTTCTGTATTCTCTACCCAGGAATTTTCTTTATTAAAATTGTTACAGATAATTTGAGCTATTTGACGAGGATTCTGTTGGGCTTGCTTGGCAAGAAGGATGGCTAAATTGGTGGCAAAGTCACCATGGTTTTTATCTTTAGGGGTTTCAATAATAAAACCAGGCAGCTCTTGATAACTTATCTCTCCGGCCGCCTTTGCCGCCTCCAGTGCTAAAACCAACTTATCTTGCAATTTTTCTTTTACTTGGGCTACCCAGCTCATTATGTTTCAAACCCTTTCCTTTATAATATTTAATTATTATATCATTTTTTTGTTTATTTTACCAAAACATTTTTTGTTTTTAAAAAAGGTTTTTACCCAAAATACTTTAATTTTTAAATAAATGAAAAATACTAGCTAGATGCTAAAGATTGTTTAAAATAAGGTAGAAAAACTTGAGATGTACCACATTTTGTGCTATAATTAATATGTTAAACAAGTTTTTCTACCAGGTATATATTTTTTTGATTTACTGATGCGGAGGGATTTAAAATTGGAGCAAAACTTATTTAATGGCTCGGGGAACGCTGATGTTTTGGCGGAACAATCGGCCAACGGAAATTACGGGGCCGAACAGATTCAGATTTTGGAAGGCCTAGAAGGTGTACGGCGGCGTCCGAGTATGTATATTGGTTCTACGGGACCGCGAGGCTTACACCATTTGGTTTATGAAATTGTAGATAATAGCATTGATGAGGCTTTGGCCGGTTTTTGCGACCGAATCGAGGTTGTAATCCACTCGGATAACAGCATTACTGTGCAGGATAATGGCCGTGGCATTCCCACCGACATCCATGAAAAAACAGGCCGCTCGGCAGTGGAGGCAGCCCTGACCATGCTACATGCTGGGGGCAAATTTGGTGCTGGCGGTTACAAGGTTTCCGGTGGTTTGCACGGAGTTGGCATGAGCGTAGTTAATGCCCTTTCTGTTTGGCTTATGGTAGAGGTAAAAAGAGATGGCATTACCTACAAGCAGGAATATGAGCGGGGCAAACCACTTTACGAACTAAAAGAGGTTGGACCGGCGGAAGGTACCGGCACCACCATTTCCTTTAAACCGGATAGCGAAATTTTTGAAGAACTGGAATATTGCTGTTCGACCCTGCAAGGGCGTTTGCGGGAGCTCTCTTTTTTAAATAGCAATATTACCATTTTTTTGGAGGATGAACGGAACGGCTATAGTAAAACATATCATCACGAGGGTGGCATTAGGGATTTTGTAAACTATTTAAATAAAAACAAAGAAACCCTGCACCCCATTGTTTATTTTGCCGCCGAAAAGGACAAGGTTCAAATTAAAGTGGCTTTGCAATATAACGATGGCTATAATGAAAACATTTTTTCTTTTGTCAACAACATTCATACGCAAGAAGGCGGCACCCATGAAATGGGCTTTAAGTTGGCCCTTACTAAGGTTGTAAATGAATATGCCCGCAAATTTAACATTTTAAAAGAAGGCAACCCCAATTTAAGCGGGGAGGATATCCGCGAGGGTCTTACCGCTGTTATTAGTGTTAAAGTAGAGGAGCCGCAGTTTGAAGGGCAAACAAAAACCAAACTGGGCAACACCGAGGTGCGGGCTATTGTGGATACGGTGGTTACCGAGGGCATGAGTGCCTTTTTGGAGGAAACCCCCGTCCAGGCCAAAAGACTTATTGAAAAGACATTGCAAGCTTTTAGAGCTAGGGAAGCAGCCAGAAAAGCCCGGGAGCTCACCCGCAAGCAAAATGCTCTAGAAAGAAGCAGCCTGCCTGGCAAGCTGGCTGACTGCTCCGAAAAAGACCCGGCTTATTCCGAGCTTTACTTGGTGGAAGGTGATTCGGCCGGAGGCTCGGCCAAACAGGGCAGAGACCGCCGTAGCCAGGCTATTTTACCTTTGCGGGGCAAAATTTTGAATGTGGAAAAAGCTCGCTTGGACAAAATTTTGACCAGCGAAGAAATTAAAAACATGGTAACCGCCATGGGTACCAGTATTGGCGATGAGTTTGACATTACTAAGGCCCGGTACCATAAAGTTGTCATCATGACAGATGCCGACGTGGATGGGGCGCACATCCGCACTTTGCTGCTTACCTTTTTCTTTAGATATATGAAAGATTTGGTGGAACAAGGCTATGTTTATATTGCTCAGCCACCCTTGTACAAAACCACCCCTAAAAACAAACGAAACAAAGAAATAAACTATACTTACAGCGATGAAGAACTGGAGAGGTTTTTTGTAGGCCGCAACCGAAGCGATTATGATATTCAGCGTTACAAAGGCTTGGGTGAAATGAACAACGAAGAGCTGTGGGAGACCACCATGAACCCAGAAAACCGTACTTTGCTACAGGTTACCTTGGAGGATGCCGCAGAGGCCGATGCCATCTTTACGGTTTTAATGGGCGACAAGGTTGAACCAAGACGTGAGTTTATTGAGCTAAATGCCCGTTATGTGCAAAACCTGGATGTTTAATAAAGCTTAAGGGAAAGAGGGAATTTGAGCGTGAATCAATATAATGCCGGAAAGATATTACCTGTTGAAATCAGCAGCGAGATGAAAAAATCCTACATTGATTATGCTATGAGCGTTATTGTGGGGCGGGCCTTGCCTGATGTTAGAGACGGTCTCAAACCGGTACATCGCCGCATTTTATATTCCATGTTTGAGCAGGGGGTAACTCCGGACAAACCCTACAAAAAATCGGCCCGTACCGTGGGTGATGTTATGGGTAAATATCATCCCCATGGCGATGCCGCAATTTACGATACTTTGGTGCGAATGGCGCAGAATTTTTCTATGCGATATCCCCTGGTTGACGGGCACGGCAACTTTGGCTCGGTGGATGGAGACGCGGCAGCAGCCCAGCGTTACACAGAGGCCCGCCTGCAAAAGATTGCCCTGGAACTAATGACGGAAATAAACAAAGATACGGTAGATTTTATTCCCAACTATGACGGGGAAGAGATGGAGCCGGCGGTTTTGCCAAGCCGTTTGCCCAATTTGCTTTTGAATGGTTCTTCCGGTATTGCCGTGGGCATGGCTACCAATATTCCGCCCCACAACATAGGTGAGGTAATAGATGGCGTAATCATGCTTATTGATAACCCAGAGGCAGAAGTGAGCCAAATTATGCAGTCCATAAAAGGGCCGGATTTCCCCACCGCTGGCATAATTTTAGGGACAGAGGGGATCCGTTCTGCTTATCAGACCGGCCGCGGTAGTGTGAAGATGCGGGCCAAGGCCTACATTGAAGTTGATCCTAAGGGTAAGCAGAGTATCATCGTTAATGAATTGCCTTACCAGGTAAACAAGGCTCGTTTAATAGAAAAAATTGCTGAATTGGTGCGGGATAAGAGGCTGGAAGGCATTTCTGCCCTGCGGGATGAAAGCGATCGCCAAGGCATGCGAATGGTAGTTGAGCTTGCCAAAACAGCTAATGCCAAGGTAGTTTTAAACCAGCTTTACAAACACACCCAAATGCAAGATACCTTTGGCGTAATCATGCTGGCTTTAAAAGACGGTGAGCCTAAGGTAATGGATTTAAAAGAAATGCTGGTTTCGTATATTGACCACCAAAAAGATGTGATAATTCGCCGCAGCCGGTTTGACCTAGCCAAAGCCCAGGAGCGGGCTCATATCGTGGAAGGCTTGCGAATTGCTTTGGATTATATCGACCAGGTGGTTGCCACCATTCGCTCGGCCCAGAACACCGAGGATGCCCGAAAAAAATTGATGGAACGCTTTGGCCTTAGCGAACAACAGGCCGTGGCAATTTTGGAAATGCGTCTAAGGGCCTTAACCAACCTGGAGCGAGACAAATTAGAGGACGAATATACTCAGCTCATCAAAACAATTGCCTATTTGGAGCAGGTGCTGCAAAGCGAACGCATAGTGCTTGCTATAATCAAAGAGGAAATCATCCAGCTGAAAAACAAATATAATGATGAACGCCGTACCGTTATCGTGCCGGATGAAGGTGACATTTCCATTGAAGATCTGATTGCTGAGGAGGATGTAGTCATTACCATCTCGCATACTGGTTACATTAAGCGGCTGAATATTAATACCTATCGTCAGCAGCGGCGGGGCGGCAGAGGGGTTACCGGCATGACCACCCGCCAGGAAGACTTTGTGGAGCAGCTTTTTACCGCTACCACTCATCAATATCTTTTGGCCTTTACCAACCGGGGCCGCTGCTTCCGCCTTAAAGTGCATGAGATACCCGAGGCCAGCCGCACCGCTAAGGGCACGGCCTTGGTTAACCTGCTTTCCTTGGATGGCATGGAAACAGCGACCACCGTGCTGCCCATTAAAAACTTTGAGCAGGAAGGTTACCTTTTTATGGCCACTGCTAAAGGCACTATTAAGAAAACTCAGTTGCAGGAATTTGATAGCCGTAACAACGGCATTATCGCCATCAATTTGGCGGAAGATGATGACCTGATTGGGGTGGTGTTTACCAATGGTAATGATGATATTATCCTATCTTCTGCTGGGGGCATGGCCATTCGCTTTACCGAGCAGGATGTGCGGCCTATGGGCAGAACTGCCGCCGGAGTGCGGGGCATTAGGCTGGATGAAGGCGACAAGGTTGTGAGCATGGAAAAAGTGGATGAAAACAGTTGGCTTTTGGCTGTTTCCGAGAATGGTTTTGGTAAGCGAACCCGGCTGACCCTTGATAATTATCGACGCATTTTGCGGGGTGGCAAGGGTGTTTATACCCTGCGTTGCAACGAAAAAACTGGAAAATTGGTTAGCATTAGCGTTGTGCAGGAAGAAGATGAAATGATGATTATCACCAAGGGCGGTATTATTATTCGCATCAAAGCCGGCGATGTTTCCGAGCAAAGCCGGGTTACCCAGGGTGTTCACCTTATTAGATTGGGCGGCGGCGACGAGGTTATGGATGTTGCTAAAATTATGCAAAAAGATGACGACGAAGACTAGTAATATGTTGATGTTAGTTTAGGCGTGGCATAATAAGAAAGGTTGTATTTTTTTAAAAAAGGCACAGGATATTTTAGTACCCTATGCCTTTTTTGTTGTCACATAGAAAAGATAAAGGGGAAATTTTAAAATACTATTGACATTTCTTCAGAAAGACATATAATTATTAAGTGTCGTGATTAGATGTTCTGATTACAACAAGAATTCTTGACCGTATCTGCAAAATGCAGGTATTAAGTGGCCAGACGGACAGCTAGGTCAATAGCCGGATTGGCAACTTTCGTTGCCTTATTGATTGAGTTAAAAGCTCAAATTTTATAAGTTGGTTAATACTAAAACACTTGTGAAACGATCAATAAGAGTAGTAAAAGTAATTCTTGCTATATAGACTCTAATCTTCTGTCTGATGAATAAATAAAAAGCGGCATTTTGTCCGTAAATAAATAAAACAGGTTTATGAAGAGAGATTGATGCTCAGGTGTTATGGATGGTTTTAACCATCTGTATACCTGAGTTTTTTATTTTATATTGAGGAGGGCTTTTATGGAAAACAAGCTAAAGCTTTATGGATTTGATAATATCACAAAATCATTGAGCTTTAATATTTATGATATTTGCTATGCTAAAACTGCAAGAGAGCAGAAAGATTATATTGCTTATATTGATGAGCAGTATAATTCAGAAAGGCTTACTAAAATACTTTTTCATATGACAGCAATGATTGGGGCTACTGTGCTTAATGTATCCAAGCAAGACTACGATCCATTGGGCGCATCGGTTACTTTCCTTATTGCCGAGGGGCCTATGGTTCTAGAGAAAAACGGCGAAACCGTTTTAGCACATCTTGATAAAAGTCACATAACGGTACACACCTATCCAGAGTATCATCCCGATAATGCCATATCAACATTCAGGGTAGATATTGATGTTTCTACCTGCGGCGAGATTACGCCACTTAGCACTCTCGATTACCTTATCGGTTCTTTTGATTCTGATATAATAACCATGGATTACCGCGTGCGTGGCTTTACAAGAGACGTAAATGGCAAGAAGCTGTTTATGGATCATAATATAACATCCATTCAGGAATATATTGCCGAGGAAACTCTTAAAAAGTATGATGCTATTGACATAAATGTTTATCAATCAAATATTTTTCACACAAAGATGCTCATTAAAAATATAGATCTTCAGAACTATTTGTTCAATACAGATGTTTATGAGATTCCGCCAAAGACAAGGCTGCAGATTTCAAATAGTCTTCAGCGTGAGATGATAGAAATTTTTAGTGGAAGTAATATTTTTTAACAGGAGAAAAGATGGAAAACAGACTTAACCAAAACAGCGCTCCAATTAAAGAGGCCCTAGAAAACTTAAAACAAAAAAGAATCGTACCCTTTGATGTGCCGGGGCATAAAAGAGGCATGGGAAACTATGAGCTTACCGACTTTTTAGGCGAAAAGTGTATGGGAGTAGATATAAACTCTATGAAACCCCTTGATAATCTTTGCCACCCTGTTTCTGTTATCAAGGAGGCGGAAGAACTGGCTGCAGATGCTTTTGGGGCTCACAGTGCTTTCTTTATGGTAAATGGTACAACCTCGGCTGTGCAGGCTATGATAATGTCTGTTTGTAAAAAGGGGAGCAAGATAATTCTTCCCCGCAATGTGCACAGGAGTGTTATCAACGCTCTTATAATTTGTGGGGCTATTCCTGTTTATGTTAACCCGGAAATAAACCATGACCTTGGCATTTCCCTTGGCATGTCGGTTGTAAAGGTTAAGGAAACTATAAAGGAAAATCCTGAAGCCGTTGCAGTGCTTGTTAACAACCCAACATATTATGGCATATGTTCAAACCTAAAAGCGATAACAGATTTTGCTCACCTAAATGGCATGAGAGTTCTTGTTGACGAAGCGCATGGAGCTCATTTTTATTTTGGCGAAAACATGCCAATTACAGCTATGGCAGCCGGTGCTGATATGGCTGCTGTAAGTATGCATAAGTCAGGTGGCTCACTTACCCAAAGTTCATTTCTTTTGGCTGGTAAAGATATAAATAAAAATTATTTAAGACAAATAATAAACCTTATGCAAACCACAAGCGGATCCTATCTTTTACTTTCAAGCCTTGATCTTTCTAGAAAAAAGCTTGCCCTTGAAGGCCGTGAACTTTTTGCCAAGGTCGAGGCTATGGCAAACTATGCAAGAAATGAGATAAATTTGATAGGTGATTACTATGCCTATTCAAAAGAACTTATAAACGGAGATACTGTTTACGATTTTGATGCCACTAAACTTTCTGTATACACTCTTGATGTTGGACTTGCAGGTATTGAAGTTTGTAATATTCTTCTTAATGATTATGATATTCAGGTTGAGTTTGGTGATATTGGGAATATTTTGGCTTACATTTCAATAGGAGATACGCAAAAGAACCTCGAAAGACTTGTAAGTTCATTGGCTGATATAAGAAGAAAATATAAAAAAGACAACACAGGTATGCTAAATCACGAGTATATCTCACCGAAGGTTGTTTTGGCACCACAGGAGGCTTTTTATGCAAAGAAGAAGCTTGTACCTATCCGTAAAAGTGCTGGAAGCCTCTGCGCCGAGTTTGTTATGTGTTACCCACCGGGCATACCTATTCTTGCACCAGGGGAAGAGATAACTGAAGAAATAATAGATTATATTGAGTATGCAAAGGGAAAAGGCTGTTTTTTAATTGGAGCAGAAGACCTTGACGCAAACAGGATAAATATACTGAAAGGGGGTAGATAGCATGGATTTGTGGTATTCTGAGTTCCATACGGATAATGTGAAATTTTCCATTAAGGTTGAAAAACAGCTATACAGTGGGCAGAGCGATTTTCAGCGGATAGATGTTTTTGAATCCAAGGAATATGGTAGATTTCTTACTCTTGACGGTTATATGATGTTGACAGAAAAGGACGAATTTATTTATCACGAGATGATTGTTCATCCACCTATGGCTGTACATCCTAATGTGAAAAACGTGCTTGTCATCGGGGCTGGTGATGGTGGTGTTGCAAGAGAGCTTGCCCGTTATAAAATCATTGAGAATGTAGATATCGTTGAGATAGACGAAGAAGTTGTAAATGTCTGCAAAACATATCTTTCCCAAACTGCTTGTGGATTCGACGATGACAGGATACATCTTTATTTTCAGGACGGGCTAAAGTTTATTAGAAGCTGTGAGAATAAGTATGACTTGATCGTTGTTGATTCTACCGACCCTTTTGGCCCCGGGGAAGGCCTTTTTACAAAAGAATTTTACGGCAACTGTTATAATGCCCTTAAGGATGACGGCATTATGGTAAATCAACATGAAAACCCATTTTATGGGGCCGATTGTGTGGCAATGCAGAGAGCTCATAAGAGAATATTTGAGTCTTTCCCGATAAGCCGTGTTTATCAGGCGCATATACCAACTTATCCATCAGGGCACTGGCTTTTTGGCTTTGCTTCTAAAAAATACAGGCCAATAGACGATTTTGACGAAAAAAAATGGAAAAGCTTTGGCCTCAAAACAAAATATTACAACACAAAGCTTCACGTAGGCGCATTTGCTTTGCCAAATTATGTATGGGAGTTGCTTCGTGATGTTGAATAGAAATATTGAAACCTTTACCGGGTGTGACTGTGAATACAAGGATGCGACCATTGTTATTTTTGGGGCACCTTTTGATTCCACAACATCTTACAGACCAGGCGCAAGATTTGCCAGTAAAACCATGCGTTTTGAGTCTGTTGGCCTTGAAACTTATAGTCCTTATTTAGATCGTGACCTTTACGATATAAATGTTTTTGATGGTGGGGACCTTGAACTTTGTTTTGGCAGCCCCCAAAAAGCACTTGAGGACATTGAAAACTTTACCAAAAAAATATTAAATGATGGGAAACTACCTCTTATGATAGGTGGTGAGCACCTTGTGACACTTGGTGCTGTCCGTGCCGTTTTTGAAAAGTACCCTGATCTTAATATAATCCATTTTGATGCTCATGCTGATTTAAGACAAGAGTATCTTGGTGCTGCGCTTTCTCACGCAACAGTTATAAAAAGATGTTACGATATGGTTGGTGATAACAAGATATTCCAGTTTGGTATACGTTCAGGCATCAAAACTGAGTTTGAATTTGCCAAAAGTCATACTTATATGAACAAATTCAATTTAAACACACTTTCAGATACGTTAGCAACCCTTGAGAGAAAGCCTGTTTACTTTACGCTAGATCTTGATATTTTAGATCCGTCTGTCTTTCCGGGGACAGGAACACCTGAACCCGGCGGCATAAGTTTTGCCGAACTTTTGGGTGGAATACAAAAGGTTTCAAAGCTTAACATAGTGGGTTGTGACATGAATGAATTGTCCCCGATTTATGATCAGAGTGGAGCATCGACGATAGTTGCCTGCAAGGTTCTACGAGAATTAATATTGTCATTGAATAAATAGAATACAGGAGGGTTTTTTACTATGGGAAAGGCACTTATTATTGGTTGTGGTGGCGTCGCCAGCGTTACTATACACAAATGTTGCCAGAACAGTGATGTATTCGAAGAGATTATGATTGCCAGCAGAACAAAGAGCAAATGCGATGCACTTAAAGCAAAACTCGACGGTAGAAAAACAAAGATTTTAACAGCACAGGTAGATGCTGATAATGTTGATATGCTTATTGCTCTTATCAACAGCTTTAAGCCTGATATTGTTTTAAATCTTGCTCTGCCGTATCAGGATCTTACAATTATGGAAGCGTGCTTTGCCACTAAGACAAACTATCTAGATACGGCAAACTATGAGCCTATTGATACTGCTAAATTTGAGTACAAGTGGCAGTGGGCTTATAAGGATAAGTTTAAAAAAGCCGGGATCACAGCCCTTCTTGGGAGCGGTTTTGACCCAGGTGTAACAGGAGTTTTCTCGGCTTATGCTCAGAAACATCACTTTGATGCCATCAATTATATTGATATCCTTGACGCTAATGCAGGCGATCACGGCTATCCTTTTGCGACAAATTTCAACCCTGAGATTAATATCCGTGAAGTAACTTCAAATGGCAAATACTGGGAAGACGGTCAATGGATAGAAACAGAGCCAATGGAAATCAAACGAGTTTATGACTTCCCAGAGATAGGCAAAAAGGACATGTATCTTCTTCATCACGAGGAGCTTGAGTCTTTGGCAGTGAATATCAAGGGCATCAAAAGAATCAGATTTTTTATGACATTCAGTCAGAGCTATCTTACACACCTTAAGTGCCTTGAAAATATTGGTATGACATCTATTGTGCCTATCGAATATGAGGGTAAAGAGATCGTGCCCTTGCAGTTTTTGAAGGCAGTTTTGCCGGACCCAGCAACTTTGGGGTCGAGAACGAAGGGTAAAACAAACATTGGCTGTATTTTCCAAGGCAAGAAGAATGATAAGGACAAGGCCTACTGCCTATACAATATTTGTGATCATGAGAAGTGCTACAAAGAAGTTGAGGCACAAGCTGTTTCCTATACAACAGGTGTGCCTGCCATGATTGGTGCTATGCTTGTTATGAACGGAACGTGGAGCAAGCCGGGGGTTTACAACGTGGAGGAGTTTGATCCAGATCCGTTTATGGCTGCTTTAAATAAGTGGGGGCTCCCTTGGCAGGAAAGCTTTGAGCCGGATTTGGTGGACTGATTATGAAATTTTCATTTGATATAAATAAAATAAAAACACCTTATTACATAATTGATGAGACGCTTTTAAGAAAAAATCTTAAAATTTTAAAATCTGTTATGGATAGAACGGGTTGCCGCATCCTTTTGGCCCAAAAAGCATTCTCTATGTTTTCGGTGTATCCTCTTATTGCCGAATATCTTTGTGGTACAGCTGCAAGTGGATTATTGGAAGCGAAGTTGGCTTTTGATAAAATGGGGAAGGAAAACCATATTTTCTGCCCTGGATATAAAGAGGAGGAATTCGACGAGATCTGTGATATATGCGACCACATTATTTTCAATTCCTTTAGTCAGCTTGAAAAGTTTCGCGATAAAGCTCTTGCAAAGGGTAGAGAGATAGGCATTCGTGTAAATCCTGAATTTTCCACGCAGAGGCATAGAATTTATGACCCTTGCGCAACCGGATCAAGACTTGGAGTTACGCTTAGTAACTTTAAAGAAGACAAGCTTGCTGGTGTTAGCGGAATTCATTTTCATACCCTTTGTGAACAAAATGCCGATGATCTTATCAAAACCCTTGCGGTTGTTGAAGAAAAGTTCGGCAAATATCTTTATCAGATGAAATGGGTTAATTTTGGCGGTGGGCATCACATAACACAGGTTAATTATGATGTTGAAACACTTGTTTTAGCCATTAATGCTTTTAGGGCAAAATACGATGTTGAAATTTATCTTGAGCCGGGCGAGGCGGTTGTATTTAACGCAGGTTTTTTGGTTAGCGAAGTTGTCGATCTGATTAACAACGGTATGGATATTGCTATAATGGATGCTTCGGCCGCCTGCCACATGCCCGATGTCCTGGAGATGCCATATAGACCATTTATTATTGGCAGTGGCGAGAAAGGAGAAAAGCCACACAATTACATACTTGGCGGCTCTACCTGTCTTGCCGGCGATATAATTGGTGAGTATTCATTTGATAAACCTTTATTGGTTGGCGACAAACTCATATTTTGTGATATGGCACACTATTCTATGGTAAAAAACAATACCTTTAATGGCCTGTGTTTGCCATCTATTGCCATAGTTCACAAAAACGGTGAGGTTGAGCTTATAAGAAGGTTTGGTTATGAGGATTTTAAAGAAAGATTATCTTAAATTAGGGAATCTAAAAATATAAAGCCCCCTCTTTTTGAGGGGGCTTATTTATTATTTATTCTGTTTTTGTTAACAATTTGATTATTTCTTCTTTTTTCAAAACTTTGCCATAGGAAATTATTTTGCCATCCACCACCAGGGCAGGAGTAGTCATTACGCCATAGGACGCAATACGCGAGAAATCAGTAATGTGGTCGATTGTCGCCTCTTTGCCCATTTCTGCTATGGCAGCAGCCACATTGGCCGTAAGTTCTTCGCACTTGCTGCAGCCGGCACCCAAAATTTTAATTGAGGAGCCCTCGCTTTGGAATTTTTTTGCCTGTTCCATGCCACCTTCGTTAAAATTGCCGCAACAGCAGCCACAGCCATCTTGATTTTTTTTGCCAAAACCTTGCCAAATAGCCATCTTAAAAAACCTCCTAAATAAAAATAAATTGAAAAGCATTAAAAAGATACCCCACAATTATTATGCCTACTGTAACAATACCAATAAACAATGCCAAAAGCTGCGGTTTTACCGCTTTTTTAATCATTATCATGAAAGGCAAAGAAAGAGCAGTAACGCCCATCATGAAGGACAAAATGGTACCTATGCCGACTCCTTTAGCGTATAAAGCCTCGGCAATGGGAATAGCTCCAAAAATGTCGGCATAGATGGGAATACCTACGAGCGTGGCTAAGATTACCGAAAAGGGATTTTTTTCTCCCAGCACGGTCTGAATTGCCGAAGCTGGGATCCAGTTGTGGATTAAAGCACCGATGCTCACTCCGATTATGATATACCAAAATACGTTTTTTATGGTGGCCCGCATCTGCTCACCGCTGTATGTTAGCCTTTCCTTTTTACTTAAAGTTGGGGCTTCGATATCCACACTTCCAGCAGATTTTATGAAGCTTTCAACATATTTCTCCATGCCCATCTTTTCAATTATCAGGCCGCCGAGCACTGCCAAAATTACCCCCACCACTACATAAGCAAGGGCAATTTTGGCTCCAAAAATACTCATAAGCAAAATTAGCGAGCCTAGATCTACCAAAGGAGAGGAGATGAGAAAGGAAAAGGGAACCCCTACCGGCAGCCCGGCACTGGTAAAGCCCATAAAAAGAGGAATGGACGAGCAAGAGCAAAAGGGAGTGACGGTGCCGGAAAGAGCGGCCAGCGTATTTGCGGTAATGCCCCGAAAACGACCCAAAATTTGTTTGGTTCGCTCTGGCGGAAAATAACTTTGAATATAAGAGATGATAAAGATAAGCACCGAAAGCAATACAAAAATTTTAATGATATCATAAATAAAAAACTGGATGCTGCCGCCCAGCTTGCCTGAAACATTTAAACCTACAGTATTAAGGCCTTTGCCTACAAGGGTGTTTAGCCACTTCATGGCCAAAATTTGATTTTGAAAAAACAGCCAAGCACTTTCTATGCTTTGCATTTTACCTTACCCCTTAATTTTTATATATCTAACATTTTCGATATGTTGGTCTTTTTTAAAACCGTTTTTTAAAAACGGTTTTTTATTTACATTGACATTGTTCTTCACAATCACTGGAGGTTATTGTGGTTTGCGTTAGTTCTTGCAGCAGCTTTTGGACAAGCTCCCTACCTTGGTAGTTTATAGAATAGTGTGTCCACTTGCCTTCTTTTCTACCCTGCACAATACCGGAATCGCACAAAATTTTCATGTGATGGCTAAGGGTGGATTGGCTTATTTGTAGATTTTCCAAAAGAATGCAGGCGCATTTTTCTCCGCTTTGTAAAAGTTCCAAAATCATCAGCCGGTTTTCATCACAAAAAGCTTTAAATATTTTTGCATTATCTTGATATTTACTGGTCACCTGATTTTCCCCTTTCTTTATTTTCTGGCATTTGGAGTTTTTATATAAGCGTCTTTATTATAAAGCTCCTAAATTATTATATATTATTATAATATGGTTTATATCGAAATTTGTCAATATGTTTTTGTAAGTTAGGGCTGGACAATTTACCTTGGTTGAAGTATAATTAAAAAAACTTAATAAACTTTTTTGTTCTTTTTGGGCGTTTAGCCCCAAAAAGCTAAGAGGAAAGTGGGTGAAAAGCCCGCACGGAACCGCCGCTGTATGCGTTTTATGGCCTCTCTTTAAAGATGAAAATCTGTCACTGGGAAACTGGGAAGGCAAAAGAGGGCCCGGGGGAAACCCCAAAGCGTAAGTCAGAAGACCTGCAAAAAAGAGTTGCTTATCCTCTTTTCCGGTTTTGGAAAGCAGGGCTGTTTTTTCGCAGAAATTAGGCTGTGGCAATTTTTTGATTGCTGCAGCTTTTAATTTTTTAAAATAAAATTAAGGAGGAAAAAAGATGCCAAAGCACATCATTAAAAAATGGGGCCAACTGTTATTAACTGTGTTGTTGGTTGTTGGTGTTATATTTAGCCTTACCCCTTCTTCTGCCCAAGCTGTAACAGATTTGGGTACGGTGGAAGCCCTTATGGACGGGATTGCTGCTAATTATACAGATAACAGCAATGAATGGGTGATTATGGATGTGGCGGCTTATGAAGATTATAATAGTTCTGCCGTTAATATTACTTCTGATGCTGCTAAACAAACATATATCAATTATGCCATTTCGGTGGTGGAGGATTACACGCGGGGGACATCATCGGCAGATGCGGAATATGCCAAAGCGATTCTTGCTTTGCAATCTATTGGCATCGATCCCCAAACGCTATTTACTGTAAACAGCAGCGCTTCCATTAGTGCTGTTAATGAACTAAAAAATACTTCTACTAACAATGTTTACAATGCTCCTTATATATTGCATGCTTACAGGCAAGGCAATTATAATGTGTCTGCTGCAACCATTCAAGGGCTTTTTAACCTCATAGAAAACAGTAAAGGTGCCAATTGTCTTTTTGGTTATACCTGGGGCGGCGTAACTTATGATAGCTGTGATGCTGCTGGTATGGTGCTTGCTGCCATAACTCCTTATGCTGATGATTATAATGACCCTTATGGGGTGAAAGCCCAGGCTCAAGCCCTGCAAAGTGAAATTATCACGGCCTTATCCGGAGCTCAGGATGCCACTACAGGCAGTTTTGGCGATGCCAATACGGATGCCATGGTTATAATTGGTCTTGTTGCTTGCGGCATAAACCCGGATACGGATGATCCTTTTGTTAAAAATGGTAACAGTTTGCTAAGTGCTTTACTTTCCTACACCAATGCCACAGATGATGGATTTTTATATTATGGCAGTGAAAATGAGCTAGCTACTGAGCAAGGCTTTAGGGCTTTGATAGCAGCGGCAAATATTATGAGCAGTGAGGAAGCTTATAATATTTATGATTTTAGTGCCAACACACTTACACCTGACCGGGCTGCCGGAGTTGGGGGTGCTGGGGGTGCCCAGACTCCTTCTACCCCTGTTTCTACCACTAATATCAGTGTCTCTTTCAGCCTTCAGGGAAGGTTGGGCGGAGCTTGGATATCTGGCCATGCCTTGATTATCCCTTCGGATGCCACGGTTTATAATGCAATGATCCTGGTTTTGGGAGATTTAGGCTACACGTATGTAAGTACAGCAGGGGGATATTTAAAATCTGTTACAACCCCAACCGGGGTTAGTTTAGGAGAATTTGATTATGGCCATAATTCTGGCTGGCTTTATAAAGTAAATGGCATTTTGCCCCAGGTTGGGCTGGCGGAATATACTTTAACTGATGGCGATATTGTGCTTTTATATTACACAGAAGACTGGACCTTGGAGGAGGGCGTTGTTTCTTTTACGGATAAAAGTAAAACAAAAAAAGAAGATGAATTGATAGATGCGCCTGTTTTTACGGATGTAAAAGAGGGACACTGGGCAGAAGAATCTGTTTATTATTTGGGCGCTAAAGGTATTGTAAATGGCAAAACAGAAAACACCTTTGCTCCGGCGGAGGCTGTTACCAAAACACAGCTTTTAACCATGTTTGCCCGCATTAGCAAGGAAGAAATTGTTGATATACAGGAACTTTTTGCTGATATGGATTTGACTTCTCAAATTACCCGAGAGGATTTGGCAGTAATGTTGGTTCGTTTTGCTCGCTACCTGCAAGTTGCTTTGCCTACTACTTATGAGGCAGAAAACTTTGCAGACGTGGCAACATTGCAGGACGAAGCTAACACGGCCATAACCCTTTTGCGTCAGGCCGGTATTGTTGTAGGCAAGGGCAACAACCTTTTTGCCCCAAAAGACATTGCTACCCGGGCCGAAACAGCAAAAATGTTGGCTTTGTTTTTGCAGCTTATGGAAGAATAAAAAAGGTTGTTGCCACGAGGGCTTTGCTTTGAGGAGAGGCGAGAGATGAAACAAAACAAAAGGAAATGCCTTGCTGCTTTAACACTCATATTTATTTTGGTTTTGGTCTGTTGTTTAGCGGGGTGTGCCGCTGGTGGAAATGATGCTAAAATAAACCTGAACCAGCAAAATGAAAAAAAAGAGGCCGTAACCGTAACAGAAGAGGCAGAAGAGCTTTTGCCAGAAGAAGCAAACCAGCAAGAAAACCAGGAGCCTGCTAATACTCAAACAAAGCAGGAGCAAACAGACGAGGCGGTGCTTGAAGAACCACAAGAAAGCCAAAAGCCAAAAGTAGAAGATGCTGCCACAATAGAGGGAGATTTTACTTGTTCTTTGATGGTTTGTTGTGATGTTCTGCTAGAAAAAATTGACGACCTCAAGCCAGAAAAAGCCAACCTGGTACCGGCCGATGGCATCATCTTTTATGATGAAGCGGTGACAGTTTTTGCGGGGGAAAGCGTTTTTGATGTGTTGCAAAGGGAAATGAAAGAAAACAAGATCCATTTGGACTTTGTAAATACACCCGGTTATAATAGCGTTTACATAAAAGGCCTTGCTAATATTTATGAATTTGATTGCGGTGCTTTTTCCGGCTGGCTTTACCTAGTTAATGATGTCGCCCCAAATGTAGGGGCCTCGGCTTATTTCCCGCAGGCGGGGGATGTAATTAAATTTGTTTATTCTGCTGACTAGGCGAAAATGGTGGAAAGGTGATTGGAATGAAAACCCCAAAAAACATAGCACTATGGCCGCAACCAACAAACAAAAATCAAGGCCGGGTCTTTGGTGAATATCATCCCAGTGTAAACTTTTTGTATTTTGTTTTGGTTTTTTGTTTTGCCATGTTTTTTTTGCACCCGGTTTGTCTGGTGCTTTCTTTTTCTTCGGCTTTTTTTTACTCTCTTTTTTTAAACGGTAAAAAAGCTTTATTTTTTAATTTGGCTTATATGCTGCCATTAATGTTAGTGACCGCTCTTTTAAATCCTGTTTTTAATCATGCGGGCGGCACCATTTTATTTTATTTTGCCAACGGCAAGCCGGTAACCGCCGAGGCTGCTTTTTTTGGCTTGGCAGCTGGCACCATGTTGGGGGCAGTACTGGTGTGGTTTTCCTGTTATAACCGAGTGCTTTCTTCCGATAAATTTATTTATTTGTTTAGCCGCATTATTCCCAGGTTATCACTTATAATCAGTATGATTTTAGGGTTTGTGCCCAAGTTTAAAAAACAACTAACCTTGGTAACAGCAGGGCAAAAAGGGCTAGGTAATAATATTACAGCGGGCAACTGGAAAAAACGGTTAAAAAACGGTGCTGCTATTTTTTCTATTCTTCTTACCTGGGCTTTTGAAAATTCTGTTGAAACGGCTGATGCCATGAAAAGCAAAGGTTATGGGTTGGCTGGTTCCAGCAGCTTTTCTATTTTTTCTTTTTCCCGGCGTGACGCGTTGGTTTTAACTTCTCTTTTGTTTATGGCTATCTATGTGGTTATTGGTGCGGCAAACGGTGTGCTGCATGTAATATACTTTCCAAGCTTTTACATGGCAGCGGCAGATGCTTATGGCATTAGTGTTTTTGTGGTTTATGGGGCATTGTGCTTTTTGCCCCTAATTGTTGAAGGCTGGGAGGTAATAAAATGGCAGGCACAGCAAAAGAAAATAATTTTGCCGCCCCAATCCTTAAAATTGAAGGGTTAAATTTTACCTATCTTCAAACTAACAAACCGGCCCTGGCTGATATTAACTTAGAAATTGGCCGGGGAGAATTTGTGGTGCTTTGTGGGGTTTCCGGCAGCGGCAAAAGTACATTGCTGCGGCACTTGAAGCCGGCTCTTACTCCCTTTGGAACAAAAAAGGGGCAAATTTGTTTTTTTGGAGAGCCCCTAGCTGAGCTTGAACCAAGAAAGGCGGCGGGGGAAATTGGTTTTGTTATGCAAAACCCACAAAACCAGTTGGTGACCGACAAAGTTTGGCATGAGCTGGCCTTTGCCTTGGAAAATTTGGGTTATGAAAATACTTTTATTAGGGGAAGAGTAGCAGAGGTGGCAGCCTTTTTTGGCATGCAATCCTGGTTTCATAAAAGCCTTTTTGAGCTTTCCGGCGGCGAAAAACAACTGGTTAATTTGGCCGCCGCCATGGTTTTGGAGCCCCAATTGTTGCTTTTGGATGAGCCAACCGGGCAGCTTGACCCAATTGCTGCCGCCGATTTTTTAAATATGCTACAAAAAATAAATGAAGAGATGGGCACCACTATTATTCTTTCTGAGCAGCGGTTAGAGGCGGTTTTGCCCATGGCGAGCAGGGTTGTAGTGTTGGCGGATGGCAAAATTTTGACAGAAGGAACCGCGAGGCAAATTGGCAAAAACCTGCAAGAGGCAAAGCACCCCATGTTTTTGGCTATGCCCACGCCTTTAAAAATTTTTGCCAGCCTAGAAGATAAACTACCTAAAAAAGATCAAAAAGCCCCCATTACAGTTGGGGAAGGCCGAGCCTGGCTGGCTCAAGTAGTTTCTGATAAAACAAAAATAAGCGACATAACCCTGGGCGATAATGCCCCGGTAGAACCCTGCGGCTCTATTATTCTTCAGGTGAAAGATGTTTGGTTTAAATATGATGCCAAGCAACCCCCGGTTTTGCAAAACCTTTCTTTTGCCGCGAGAGAAGGGGAATTGGTAGCCCTGGTGGGGCCAAATGGTAGTGGTAAAAGCACTCTTTTAGGCGTTTTGGCGGGTATTCTCAGACCACAATCTGGTAGGGTGTGGCTAGCTCCGGGCAAAAAACTTGCCCTGTTGCCGCAAGACCCAACGGTTATTTTTACCAAAAGCAGTGTAAAAGAAGAGCTTTTAGCTGCTTTGAATAATACCGGTGGTTTGTGGCAAGACTCCCAGCAGAAAAACAAACTGGCCTGGGTTGCCCAGCTTTGTCATTTAACCCATCTTTTCTCCCGTCATCCTTATGACCTTTCCGGTGGTGAGCAAGGCAGGCTAGCTTTGGCTAAGCTGCTGCTTTTAGAGCCCGATATTTTGCTTTTGGATGAGCCGACCAAAGGGCTGGATGCCCTTTTTAAGCAAGAGTTGGCCGGTATTTTAAAAGAGCTGCAAAAAACCGGGCACACCATCATTTTGGTGTCACATGATATTGAGTTTTGTGCTCTTTATGCTGATAGGTGTGGTTTTGTTTTTGATGGCGTCATAATTAGCCAGGGCAGCCCCCAAGAATTTTTTGCTGGTAAAAGCTTTTACACCACTGCGGCAAGCCGCATGGCCCGCCAATGGTTGCCAAATGCTGTTACCGCCGAAGCGGTAATTAAAAGCTTGGGTGGAGAAAGTTTTTTTGCGGTAATGCCTAACGATCCGCCGCCAAAACAACAAGACCTGCCGGATGATTTTTGGCCGGACTTGCAACCACTAAATGACCCAACCCAAAACAAAGCCCCAAACAACAAGGGTGTTTGGGGGGCTTTATTGGTTCTTTTGGTAGCTATGCCTTTAACCATTTATTTTGGTTTGCATTTGGGCGGGGAAAGAAAATATTTACTTACTAGTTTTTTGTTACTTTTGGAGATTATGCTGCCTTTTGCTCTTGCTTTTGAGGCCAAACATCCCAAAGCCAGAGAAATTGTGCTTCTTTCGGTGCTTTGTGCTTTGGCGGTGGTAGGTCGGCTAGCCTTTTTTATGTTGCCGCAATTTAAACCCACCCTTGCTGTGGTCATCATCACCGGGTTGTGCCTGGGACCCCAAAGCGGTTTTTTGGTGGGAGCACTTGTTGCTTTTGTCTCTAACATGTTTTTTGGCCAGGGCCCTTGGACATTGTGGCAAATGCTGGCTTTTGGCCTGGTTGGTTTTTTGGCCGGATTGTTTTTTCAAAAAGGCCGGCTGCCCCAAAAGCGGGGGTTGGTGGTAGCTTTTGGGTTTTTTGCTGCTCTAATTATTTATGGTGGCATTATGAACCCGGCCTCCGTGCTTATGTTTCAGCCTCAGCCCACCTGGCAAATGTTTGTCTTGAGCTATGCTCAGGGTTTCCCTTTTGACCTGGTGCATGCCTTAGCCACCGGATTTTTCTTGTTTTTGCTAGCCCTTCCCATACAAAAAAAAATAGCCCGGGCACAGTTAAAACACGGCTGGCAAAAATAATCCCCCGACTAAAAAAGGGGGTTGTTGCATATGCTATACCAGAGGAGATGATAAAATGGAAAATAAACATATCCACTGGAAAGCATTAATTATCAATATTTTAATTAGCATGGGTGTAGGGGCATTGGCTAGCTTTTTTACAAAAAATAATACTGACGTATACAGCACCCTAATTCAACCGCTTCTTGCCCCGCCTGCCGTAGTTTTTCCCATTGTATGGACCATTTTATTTTTACTCATGGGTATTTCCGCCTATCTTGTTTTTGTTAGTCCCAAACCTTTAAAAAAACCTGCTCTTGTTATTTATGGTATGCAATTAGCCGTCAACTTTTTTTGGCTCATCTTCTTTTTTAACCTGCAGCTCTATTTGTTTTCTTTTATCTGGCTTATGCTTTTATGGGTGTTGGTCATCATTATGCTGATTCTTTTTGCCAGTGTTAGAAAGTCGGCTGCTTGTTTGCAAATTCCTTACTTTTTGTGGATTACCTTTGCTGCTTATTTAAACCTGGGTATTTATTTACTGAACAGATGAAGCCTTACCCCTTGCCTAAAACAAGGGGTTTTTATTCTACCACTTTAATTTTTATTTCCACTTTGTCGATGTCGGCTGCTGGTTTTTCCGAAGCTTGAAAAAGGTTGTATCCCTTGCCCAAAAGTTCGGCCGCCTTTAACCTTTCCTTTAAGCCCGGTTGCTCTTGAATTATTTCACCATCCTTGGTGTGGATCTCGTTAGTTATTTGGGAACGCATCAGGCGGCTCAAAAATTCCAAAATTTCACTTTCTTTGGCGATGGGGTTTTTATTTTTATTTACTTCGTTTTCTGCTGTTTTTTCTTTGATCAGTTGCTGCATTAAAGGACATTTTAAAAGCTTCCAGCCGTATTTGTAGCTATAGCCGGCACTTTTGCTCGCTTGAGCCACATTTTGGCTTTTTATGTAGTGGTTGGCAAAGTGGATTTGCTTTTGATTTAACTTATTCAATAAAAGGCCTCCTTTTTTTAAGTTTTGTTGGGTTTTGCTTATTGTAGCACAAAAAGTTTCAAAAAATATCCCCAAAAAGTCCCAAAATTTTTATGGCCCTCGGGTGGTAAAACCATCCGGGGGTTTTTTGTTGTTTTGGGGATGGTTTTTACCACTGCTTTTTTAGCAGGCATTTGGGAATATTTTGGGAAGATTCTGGAACAAAAAGGGGAATATCCCGGGACTTTTTTTGCTCTTTTTGATGTTATGCTAAAGCTGTAATTAAGGCCGTTGGGTTTTTTTATAAAATTTTAAAATTTTTTTGGGAGGGATTAATTTTGGAAAATTTTGCTTTGGCTGCTAATGATGCAGAGTTCGCCACTCTGCCCCAAACAGAAAGTGGCACAAGTACCGATTGCTTGAGCCCGGCTGCTAATGATGGGGGTTTCGCCAACCCCGAGGGAGAGAAAGAAGACATAAGTTTGGCAAATGTTGGAGCGGATAATCTTTCTTATACCCAAAGTGTTGCCCGCCGCATTAAAGAAGAGCGGCAAAAAGCCAAAGACGAGTTGGTGAACGAAATATACGGTCATTTGGGCTTGGCAAGCTATGCTGCCTATCGGGAAGCCGTGGGCAAGGATGGTTCTTTGGCAAGGGCAGAAGAACCAGATTTTTCCCACGCTGGGGAAGTAAACGAAAATGGGTTAAATGCCCAAGAACAGGTTGTTTTAGAGCAATATAGGCAAGAAGCACAGTATCATCAGGATGCAATTCTGGCTGATTTGGCCTTACGGTCTGACAAAGATTGGGGCAGCATTTATACTCCCATGGCTGATGAGGTTAAGGCAATGGCTGTTAAAAACGGTTGTGATTTAGAAGCGGCATTTTTGGTTCTTTTGGGAGAACGCATTGGCGATATTCTTCGCCAAAGCCAGTATGCCGCAGAGCAAAAAGCCCTGGAAAAAATTGCCGCCCAACGTATGCAAAGCCCTGGTTCTGTGGCTAATGATAATGTGCCCTTGGCTAATCCCTATGGCAACCTAAGCAACGAAGAATTTGCCGGGCTGGTAGAAAGAGTAAAACAAAAACCAAAAGTTTAACTTTTTTAGCCAAACAGCAAATTCTTTAACCATGAAAAACTATTTTTTAAGGAGTGAAAAAATTGACTACAAAATTACAAACCTATGCTAGTGTAGCAAATCAAAATCAATTGAGTAATGAACAAGCCCATTTTTATCAAAGGGCTATGCTTGCTCGCTTGCAAGACAAAGCTGTTTACCTGCCTTATGGCAAAAAAGCTACCATACCCAAAAACTCTGGTAATGCCACCAGCTGGCGGCGTTTGGAAATGCCCACCGCTGCCACCACTGCTCTTACCGAGGGCAGCACTCCGGAGGGTATTGACCTGACCTTAAACAAGGTTACTGCTACCGTGGCCCAATACGGTGCTTGGACCAAAATATCTGATTTTTTGGATACTGTTGGCTTAGACCCCCTGCTTACCGAAGTTTCGGAAATGTTTGGTGAACATGCGGCTATTTCAATGGATAAG
Organism: Peptococcaceae bacterium UBA5755; assembly: GCA_002419005.1. Taxonomy (GTDB): domain Bacteria; phylum Bacillota; class Dehalobacteriia; order UBA4068; family UBA5755; genus UBA5755. The sequence goes on from DIFF01000006.1 coordinate 26,866, forward strand.
ATCATCGGCACTGTGGTTGGCGGTGGCACCAACGTAATTTATGGTGGCGATGCTACTACCAGGGAAACCTTGGCTGCTGGCGATGTTTTGACAGCTGCTGATATTGCCAAAGCCAGAAAAACCATGGTGGGCAACAATGTGCCCATGCTTAAATTGCCCAACGGCAACATGGGGTATATTGCTTTTACTCACCCCGACAACGTTGACCGCCTGATGCGGGAAAGCGATGGCCCGTGGTCTCTTTTTAATGCCGGTGGCGTAGGCAACGGTTATAGCAACTTCCAGCAAGGCACGGCCGGCCAAATGTACGGCATTTATTTCCTGGAGACCACTAATGTTCCCTCCTTTACTGATGGTGGAAGCGGCGGCAATTTGGCTGGTAAAGGCACTATAATTATTGGTGCAGATGCTTTTGGTGTGCCAGATATTTCCGGTAACGGTAAACCTGAAATTTTAGTATATGGCGAAGGCAATACCGAGAATCCCATGGCACTTTATCGTACAGTGGCTTGGAAAGTATGCTTTGCGGTTGCCAGATTGGAAGAAAACCGCATCTTACGTATTGAAACTACTGATAATTAATAATTAGAAAAAACCCCTTACAGGGTAGGTAAACTGACGCAGGTTATGCGGGAAAAAAGAGGCTTTTACCCTTTTGGCCCAAAAAGGGTTTTTGGAAAGAAAGGAGTGGTAGAAATTGCCGGAAATGAATTTGCAAAACATGGATTTGGTAACTCTAAGTAAACAGGATTTGGCCCACCATGTGCTGATGGAGCTAAATAACCAATATCAGGCCGGGCGGTTGTACCAAAACCAAATGGGGTTTGGCCAAACCTGGCCGGAATATGAAAACATGAAAGTTGGCAAACAATGGCCAGACAGTACCCCAAAAACCAGACACCTGCCCCGGCCGGTTTTTAACATCATTGAGCTTATTGTGCATCACAAAACTGCCTCGGTGCTAAATGAAAACATAAAAATGCTCTTTTCTGTGCCGGTGGGCGATGAGGGGCCTTTGGCTTATGAGGCAGCGGATAGCTGTACAGATTTCTCCAGGGCTTTGTGGGACCAAATTAACCAGGCTGATTTGAATAAGCAGGTAATGGATATGGCAGCAACCACAGGCACAGGTATTTGGCACTATTATTGGGATGCCGATTATTTTAAACCCGGACATCACAAATATGCCGGTCGTTTGGTAGGAGAATCTATCGACCCCGTCAATTGTTTTTTTGGCAACCCACAGATTCGCAATGTGCAGGAACAACCATGGGTACTGATTGCCAGCCGTGAAAGAGTGGAACAGGTGAAAAAAAGAGCCCGGCAAAATGGCCTTACCGATTATTTGGTAGCTGCCGAGCCCAACCCCAACAGCAGCTATTATGAAGCAGCCCGTTTGGAGGGGGGCGAAGACTATGTAACCCTTTTGACCCGCTATTGGCGTGATGAAACGGGCAAGGTGCTTTTTGCCCAGTCTACTAGCGGCCAAATGATCACACCTCCCACAGATACCGGGCTTACCCTTTATCCTCTGGAGGTTATGAACTGGAAGATTAGAAAACGCAGTATCTATGGGGTTAGTGAGGTGGAAGGTCTGGTACCAAACCAACGTTCCATAAACTTTTTAATGGCTATGCTTTTGCTTTCCGTACAGGATACTGCCTGGCCCAAAGTTTTGGTTAAGCCTGGGGCATTAAACCAGGTGCTTACCAACATGCCCGGGGAGATAGTGGTGGATAATTCTCCTTTAGGTGATGGCATTCGTTATATGAGCCCGGCTCCCATTTCCGGCCAGGCTTTGAGTCTGGTAGAAAAGGTGTACGAGCTGACCCGTAATGTGGTGGGAGCAAGCGAAATAATTACAGGTGAGAATTTTACTAGCCAAATGAGCGGTGCAGCTATCATTGCCATGCAAAAAGCGGCTTCCATCCCGGTGGAACAGATTAAAAAACGCTTTTTACGGTCTTTGGTAAACATTGGCCACATTTGGGAAGAGTTTTTTAAAGCAAAATATGGCCTTGCTTTGCCCTTGGCTGGGGAAAAACAAAAAAGCCGCTTGGTACGTGGCACAAACTATGCCGGCATCCCTCTGGATTTGAAGGTAGAAGTTGGTGCATCTGCCGATTATTCCGAGGCTTTAATGATGGCTAACCTAGAAAACTTTTTGTCCCAGGGTCACATTACCTTTGAGGAAGCTTTGGAATTTATGCCCGACAATGTAGTGCCCTTTAAGCATGACCTTTTAGCCAAGGTGCAGGAGCGAAATTTGGCCAAAAGCATGATGGCACAGGAAATGGCCGCATCTCAGCAATCAACACAGGGGATTTTGGAATAAAACTAATTTAAAACAGGGCAAAGTAATGCTTCTGACGGGGGGCAAAAATTAAAGCCTCAAAAAAGGCGGAGGAGGTGAAAAATGATAATGGAGATTTTTAGCCTGGGGTTGGCAATGGCGGCAGCCTTTTTGCTGGGGGGCATTATAGCCTTGAAAGCAAGCCAAATGGCCATGGCTTGGCAATGGGAAAAAGACAGCAATTTGATGCCGAACATGGGGCTAAAGGATTTTATGCAAGATGAGCTTGATTTTACGCAGTCTGAGGCAAAAGAAAAACCAGTCAAAAAACAAATGAGGGCAGAAGGAGAAGATCCCTGGGCAGATTTGGGACAAAATGTTGACCCAGGTGTGTTGACGGAGGACATGTTAAATCAATGGCTGTATGGAGCCGAAACCAAATAAAATAATAAAAACCAAAAATAAATTAATTTAGGAGGGAAAAAAATGACAGAAAGCAAACCGACAAAAAGCAATATTGTGGATAAAAACAGTAAATGGGGGGAATTTTTTCTGGGTGAAGAGCTGGTATCTTTATACATACCCAGAGATCCCTTGAACCCGGTAAAAAGGCAGTGGGTATCCATAAATGGTAATGGCATTTGGCTAACGGTAGGCGAACAGCTAACTGTGCCTAAATCGGTTGCAAAGGTGTGGCAAAATTCTTTTGATGCCAATCTAAAAGCCGAAGCCATGATGCGTCAGGTGGTAGAAATTGCCTAAAGGAGGTAAAAAAGAGGAGGTAAGCACATGTATGGATTAAGTTTGGCTGAAAGCAAAAAAATAGCTTTACAGCTTTTGGATGAATATAGCGTGGACGGTTATGTGATTCCCGATGCGGATAATCAGGATTATTTAGCTCGTCACAATGCCTTTGCCGATGTGGTGCAGATGGAATTAGCCAAAATATTCCCAATTTCTGCCTCTTACAGCTTTAGCCAGGTGCCGTTAAAAGAAATGATTGTTGCCGGTGGCCCGGGGCTTTCCAGCTTTAAAGGTGATGTGGATGAAGATTTTGTTCTTATTTCACCCAAGGCGGGTAGCTTCTATGTGGAGATTTGTGGGGCTACCACCGCCCTTATTGAGGTTAATGGCACCAGTGGCTGGGAGACGGTGACTTCTTGGTCGGGCAGTGGCACTGATACCGCATTTGAAATTTGGCGGGGCAATCTGCTAGCCACAGCTTTAAACAAAGAAGTTCGTCTCACAGTGGATGGTCCCTGGCCCTTTCAAGTAAAAAATGCAACTTTTTACGAGCCACAATTTCCTCAGGATGATATGGTACCGGCCTGTGATACTTGGCGGCGCTATGCCATGCCGGCCGACTTTTTGCGTCTGGATGAGATTGTCCTGGAAAATGGCCAATTTTATGACAATGCCATTTGCTATAGGTGGGAGAACAACCGTACCCTTCTTTTACCCAGCGAGGCCAAAGCCCAAGTTACTGTGCGGTACTGGAGTTACCCAACCAAAATAACCTCTCTTACTGCAGACACCTATAAATATCAATTACCGCCAGAAGCAGCCCGTTTGGTACCAATCAAGGTGGCTGCCCTGATGATTCCCATAGAGCGCCAGGCTCTTTCCACCCGGCTTTTAGAGCTTTATGAAACCGAGCTCACCAGAATAGTTGCTTCTCAGGCAACAGAACCCGGCAAAATAAATGCTTTATATAGTATTTAGGGGGTGACCCAGTGTTAAAAGAAAGATTACAACCTATTGCTTATAGCAGCATGAAGGAAAGCTCCCAGGGCTATTGGCAGCCAGGAGTTTTGGGCGGGGTAGATTATCGCAGTGATACTACCGCGATTCCCGATAGCAAGAGCCCCAATATGGTAAACATGATTTGCGATGTTTATGGTGGCCTTGCCAAAAGGCCAGGCTGGGGGCGGTTGTTTACTGATTCCTTGGGCACAGATGCTGTTAGTGCCATGTGCTGGTTTTCCAAAGTTCCCGGCATTGTATTTTTATGCGATAAAGCACTTTATTTTTGGCAAAAAGGAACAGCCGCTGGTACACCACCGACCCTGCTTCACACCTTCAGTGCTGCTGGAACCCGTACCATATTCGAGTATCTGGAAAAAATTTATGTTTTGGGGGCGGGAGATTTTTATTGTTATGACGGCAGCACCCTGACGGATATGCTTAATGAACCTTATGAACCTACCCTGCGTCAGAGTGTGCCGCCTTTGAGTGCCAACCCGGATGACCCCTTGGGCACAGAAAAAGAAAGTATGAACCTTTTGTGCCAAAGCTACAAAATTTTGGCAAGTCCGGCCACTGGCAACAGCAATGTTTTTACCTTGCCGGATAAAGCAAGCAGCATAAGCTGGGTTAAATATAATGGCACGGTTGTTGCCAGTGCCAACTACAGCCTGGATGCTACAGGCTTAGAAGTGACGTTGACAGAAAGCGTTGCCGCCGGCGAAAACACAGTAGAAATTTGTGTGTTGCGGGATGACTGGAGCAGCAACGGGGCCGAGCAGATTGCTAACTGCACCATAGCAAAGCTTTATGGCGGTCACAATGACACCCGGGTTTTTGTGAGCGGCAATAGTGCCAAGCCTAACACCGACTGGTACAGTGCTCTTTATGACCCAAGCTATTTCCCGGCCAGTGGCTATACCAACATTGGCGATAGCTCAGATGCCATTAAAGGGTATGGAGTGCAGTACGATACCATGATCATCTTTAAAGAGCGTAGTGCTTGGTTGAGGAGCTACACCACCTCAAGCACGGTGGGTAATGCCACCGCTTATTTTCCGGTGCAGCCCTTGCACGACAGCATTGGCTGTTTGGCCGCAAACAGCCTGCAAACTGTGGAGAATTCCCCGGTATTTTTAAGTAAGAGTGGTATTTATACCCTGGCCGGCAGCAGTTTGCGGGATGAAAGGAATATGAAACATATTTCTGATGCCATTGACCCGCACCTTTTGGCAGAAAGCAATTTGGGAAAGGCCATTAGCTTTGATTGGCAAAATTTGTATGGTTTGGCCTTAAACGGCAACTGTTATGTGTATGATTATCAGCGGGACGAATGGTTTTTTTGGCAGGCGTTACCTTTTGGTTGTGCTTTGGTGGCGGAAGGACGCTTGTATTTTGGCCATAGCGAGGCGGGGCTTTTGGGTGTGATGCGCTTAGATGCGGATGATGATTTGTATAGCGATGACGGTGAGGCCATAAGTGCAAGCTGGCAAAGCAAGGATACAGACCTGGGCCATTATGGTTGGGAGAAAACAGTGCGCAAGTTTTATATTACTCTGCGGCCGGATGTGCCAAACAATAGTGCTTCTGTTAACATTGCTAGCGAAAGAGGAGAAAAAAGAGAGCTGGTGGATTGTCGTCTGCACCTTCTTAGCTTTGAGAAAGTAGATTTTGGCGACTTTTCCTTTCTTACGGCCAATTTACCCCGGGTCTACAGCCGCCGCTTGCGTTTGCCCAGGCTACATTATTGCCGCTTAACAATAGCTAACAACACTTTAAATCAAGGTCTTAGCTTTAGCGGCTTGGCTTTGGGCTACAGCCTGTGGGGCATAATGAAATAAAATACAAAAAGGAGTGAAATAAATGACCATTATTGATAAAAAGATCTCCGCTTTCACCACCTCGGTGGCCGATTTGCCAGATGTGCCAACCCCTTCGGCTACCTTAACAGCAGCCGAACTAAAAGCCAAATTTGACGCTGCCCCCAATGAATTGCGGCAAGCCTTTAACGACCTGATCGATGCTCTTTCTACTTCTGGCGGGGCCACCGAGCTTGCTTCAAGCCACCAGCATGACACCCGTTACTATACCAAAAGCCAGGTAGACGTGCGGGTAATGGGGCTTGAGGCTTCGGCCATAGAAGGTTTGGTGGCCGTATCCGAAGACAATTTGCCCCCGGCAGAAGAAACCATTTGGTTGGCTTTGCTGTAATCAACAATACAAGGAGGATTAAAGATGACAAGAACAATAGAAATACGCCGGAGGGATGAATCCACTTGGGAAACCCTGTACCCCAAAACCATTCCCAGTGCGATAAGCCACAATGGCGAAACCCTGGATAGCATTTTGACCAAACAGGAAACAATGAATGAGCAAAACAAAAAAGACCTAATCAATGTTAATGCGGTGCTGGATATTGATGGCAGGGCACTCCCGAATAGCGGCAAAGTGTACGACCTTTTTGGCCCGGCCAACAAATATTCTGCCGGCCAGATGGATACATACTGCACTTTTTTGGTGGAAGCAGCAGCAATTGATGCCACCACCATTAAGCCGGCAGCTTTGGGTAGCTTGGCAGTGGGCATGGAGATAACGCTGCAGGATTCCACCGGCCCCATTTTGGCGACCATTTCCAGCATTGATACTGCTACCGGCACCCTCACAATCACCCCGACTCTTTCCCGGGCTCTTGCGTTGGGTGATTTATGTTACCGGTCTTTTATGGAAAAAGATCCTAAAGGCAACCTTGTTTTGCCTGGCACACACAGCTTGGTGGGCACTCTGCAGCAAAGTATCAGCGGTTTTACCAACTCAATAGATAACATTCATTGGATAGATAGCTTGGCTGGTTTTCTTTGCTGCTACCTTTCTGGTGGGACAAGCCGGGTGGTAAAACTCTTTACCCTTGATGAAACAGGCAATTTTGTTGCGCATCCCAATACGGTGACCATAACGGCATCTTCTGCTACCACTTTTGCTGTTTCCCCGGTGGGGGACCTGGCTGTTAACATCAACAGCAATACCTTTACCAGCTATACCATAGATGCTGATGGCGTAAAAAGCACTACCACCGGCATGGAGGGGAGCTACAGATTTGCTTGCTTTAGCTCAGACGGAGAAAACTGCATGGTGCAAGATGCATCCGGTTATACGGTTAGGCAATTTAAAAAAAATGCGAGCGGTACCTATGCCACAGTCACCAGCTTTGCCCAAAGCTATAATTTGCTTTCTGTCGCCTTCAGTCCGGATGATCAATATTGCTTATTTAGCTTTAACTACAGCCCTTATTTGGTTTTGACCAAAAAAAACAGCAGCACAGGCTATTATGAAACGGTTTCCGGTGGCATAGTCACTCAGCCCAGCGACTACGCTGGAAAGGTTTACTGGATCAAAAATGATGAGTTTCTGATATCTCGTCTTGCAACCTTATATAAAGTATCTGCCAGCCATACGGCAGATGTTGTGGAGTCTTTGAACCAAAATGTCGACACAACTTGGACGTTTAATGCTGACGCCAGCATGGCAACTGCTTATTATGGTACTACCGCTAAACTCTTCAAAAGGTCTGGTGATAGCTATGTGCAGGTAGGCTCTGATGCCACAGTGGTCTATTTGGTTAAATGTGTGATAACTCCGGACCTGCGTTATTATATCGGCACGGCTTATAGCGGTACCACCATCAACACTTACAGAAACGACATACTCATTGGAGCCAATGGCCATTGGAGATATGAAATTGATCCGCCCGGCGGCAGCATGAGCCAAGCTGTTTTTTGGCTGGAACGCCAAGAACCGGCAAGTGAGAGCGAGGTGGCAACAGCTGCTTTGGCCCTGGTGGATAGCAGCGATACGGAAAGCTATGTGACCATGCAAAGCACCACAAGCGATCCTTATGACGACCTGGTAGAAGATGAATTTACTCAAGCGACCATACCTACCGCCAAAGCCAAAGGAATACTTCGCCTGGAAATAACCGGCAGTACCGGCAACGACATTATCCAAAAGAGGTTGTTAGGGGCTATTGAATAAGCAAAAAATAGGAGGGTTGAAAAATGAAAATAAGAAGAAGACAAGCTGATGGCAGCCTGGGCACATGGCAGCCCCTGTTTGAAGATTTGGAACAGGAGGAAAAAACAAAGGAAGAAAAGCTAGCTGCCGCCATAGAGCTGGTAAAAGTTTTGACCAAACAGGCGGTAGCCGATGGCAAAATCAATTCCAGCCAAGAAGAAACAAAAAATGCAATGGAGGTACTTTCCCTAAAAACTACTAGCACAGAAGGGAGCGCAAAAAATGGCTAAACTTGTTGACGAAAAAACCTTGCTGCAATCTTTGTATAGCGCCAAAAGCGTACCGTCCCAAAACATTTATGGTGGCAATTTGGACATGAGCACCTATAATACAGATTTTTATAAAACCCAGGCTTCTGGTGCTAATTCTTCTAGTAGTAGTGGCAGTAATTATACTTCTTCATCTAATGCTGGCAGCTCTGTAACAACTTCTCAAAAGTTATATTATCAAGCTTTGCAGTAAGCTTATTTGAAAGTGCTGCAGGATAATTACAAAAATGACTATGCGGCGGAAATTGCCAAAAGAGAAAAGGCCAATCCCAACGACCCCAGCATAGACTACCTGAAATATTTGCGGGATGAAAAAAATAGTTCCTGGCAGACCTACAAAGAGGAAAACCCTGCTCAGAGCATTTACGACAACTACAAATCAGCCGACAACGTAAAAAAAACATTAAGCCAGGTAAGCACGGCCTTGGGCAACATCAATGAAAGACGGGCGGCCTGGAAGGAAAAAATTGCCGAAGCACTGGCTGAGGGACGTAGTTTGTCTACCGAAAACTCCGAAAGTTTGTGGAACTCTATTTCCGGCCTTAGGGAAAGCATGGCCAATGCCGGTTTGGCCCAAAGCCAGCAGGCCACCGGGGGAAGTGGTGCTAACGAGGCTGCCGCAGCTTATTTAAACGAACAAGGCAAAACAAATCAAAAAGCCATCGACAAGCAGATGGGGGCAATTTTGCAGCAAGGCGGCCAAGAGCTTTACAATCTGGATCAAGAGGAACAAGAGCTTTACGACATAGCCAAAAAGGCCCGTGCACTGGACCAAACCAACCAAGCCATTGCAGTGCAAAAAGTAGGCGATTTGCAGCAAAGCATGGTAGATAATTATGGCATACCCAAAAACGGAGCAACGGGGGCATCCACCAGCAATACTGCTTTACCTGAACTTGCGAGCTTAAATAAAATTAATGATAGGAAAACGGAGCTAAACAAAGCAAAAAAAGCCGTCCAAAGCCTAAAACAATCAAGCAAAACTATTTAAAAGGCAAAATCTAAGAAGGGTGGCCAAAAAATGCAAGATGACAAATATGCAAGAGGTGAATTTGAAGCTCAAAACCAATGGAAAGAAGCCACAGAAACCCGCCTGCGACTTTTGGAGCAGGGACAAGTAAAAATGGATGTGCTCTTGGAACGTATAGGGAGGGATATAGCAGAAATAAAAAAAGATTTTCGCTATTTTCGTCAACAACCCGAAAAGGCAAAGCTGGATAACTTTTGGCAAAAGGCAATTTTGGATCTTTTAAAAGTTTTGGGCTTGGCCATTGGTATTTTGGCCGGAGTGCTTGGTTTTAGCCAGTTGTTGCCTTAAAAAAAAGGGGTCCGGGAGCGGTATGCACCTTTGGACGCTGCTCTTGATTCCCTTTTTATTTAAATTATTTTTAGGAGGTTTAGAAAATGACAAAAATATTAGAGCAAATAAGCAAATTGATTGCTGTACGTAAACTAGTAACTTTAATTTTGGTAGTAGTTTTTGTAATTTTAGCTTTAAGCGACAAAGTGGAAATGACCTCTTATCAAGAAGTCCTGCTTCTGGTTCTGGGCTATTATTTTGGCCGCTATACCCAAAACACAGAGCTTTCTGCCACAACAGAAAACTCTAGTGCTACTTCCACTTCTTTGTCCAACCAAAAAGAAGCTGTTGCAGAAAATCATGACTAAGGGAGGTGAACAGATGACCAATAAACCAGAATATATTATCATTCATCACAGTGCCACAAAAGATACAGACGGGTCAGATTTTGCTGCCATAAAAAAATATCACACCCAAACCAAAGGCTGGAGCGATATTGGTTATCATTGGGTGCTGGAAAAAGTGGCCGGTGTCTACGGCTGGAAGGTCGGCAGGGCAGAAAGTAAAAAAGGTGCTCATTGCTCGGCCGGCAACATGAACAACAAAAGCATTGGCCTTTGTTTGGTAGGAAATTATGAGGAGGAAATACCAACGGCCGAAGCCTATGCCCTGTTGGCTGCCAAATGCAAGGAAGTCATGGAGCGTTATCCGGCTATAAAAGATACAAGCCGTATTTTGTTGCATGGTCAGGTGGGGGCCACTAGCTGCCCCGGCAAAAACTTTAGTTTGAAAAAACTTTTGGCAGCTTTGACAAATTTGGTTTCAGAGAGTCAAACTGCCACAGAAATCCAAGCAGAGGACCAAAATGTCGAGTCGGCCAAAGAAGATAAAGTAGAAGAAGCAACCACTAAAAAAATAGAGGTACAATACCCGGATGACAGCACCAAAAAAATAGAAAGTATTAACCTGGCGGGCAACAATTACTGCAAGCTACGGGAAATTTTACCCCCGCTGGGCTTCGATGTGGATTATCAAAATGGTGTGGTGCTCATTAAGCCAAATAAGTAAAGTGCTGTTAAATTACGGATCCCGTTTCCCTTGACGTCTGGCTTGCCATAGGTTAAAATTATTAGGCAACATGGGCGTTTGTAGCTCAGGAGGATAGAGCAACGGTTTCCTAAACCGTGGGTCG
>DIFF01000004.1 GCA_002419005.1 Peptococcaceae bacterium UBA5755
TCACCGCAAACCCGCCAATAAAGCAAATCAAGTTCTTATTTTGATTAAGTAAATCCACTAAAATATACTATTTCTTTAACGGTTTTTTTAGGGTAATATAAATTAAACATATTAGCCACATTGACATTTTGCATCTATAATGGTATTAGTTTTATTATAAACTGGTAAATATTTTCTAATAGATGGTGCATATCAGAACATTTTTAGTTCACAGGAATGAAGTATTCCTTAAGCTATGAGGTGATCAATGTAGATACGGGAGAGCTTAAAGTTTGAGATTAAAAAAGGAGAAGAAATATGGAATTGTTTTTAGATTGTTTGCCTTGTCTGTTGAAACAGGTTCTGGAGGCGTCAAGGATGGTAAAGGCTGACGAAGAGTTACAGACCGAAATTATGACTGATGCCGTGAGTATTTTATCGAAACATAAGGAATATCGCTGCGCCCCCAAATTGGCTGAGGCTTTGCACGGCACGGTCAAGAAGCGCACCGGGGTGGAGGATCCCTACGGCGAAATAAAGTCCCGAGATATTTTATCGGCTTTGAGCTTGGAACCTCTTATTCAAGATTATTTTTCAGAGGGACGGGATAGGCTCCTTCAGGCCCTTAAGATCTCTGCCACGGGCAATGTCATGGATGCCGCGCTTTACAGCAACCTAAATCTTGCATCGTGTCTGAAGGCTGAGCTTGAGATACCTTTTGCAGTTTGTGATAGGGATAAACTGGAAAAGAAATTAGAGACGGCTAAAATGATTTTGATTCTTGGGGACAATGCAGGTGAGGTGGTCTTTGACAAAATTCTTGTGGCTCAGTTTGCCAAAGATTATGAAGTGCTTTTTGCAGTCAGGGAAGGAGCGATTATCAATGACGCTACTGCTGATGATGCCAGAAGGGCTGGGATGGACAGGTTTGCAAAGATTATTTCTACAGGATGCAAGTCCCCCGGAGCGGTGCCTGAAGATTTTAGCCCGGAATTTAAGGAAATTTTTGATATTGCGGATGTAGTAATTTCTAAGGGCCAGGGAAATTATGAAGCGCTGTCGGATAGCAGTCGGGACATATATTTTCTTCTGAAGGCGAAATGTCCTAAAATTGCAAAGGCCTTGGGCGTCCAAGTGGGAGAATATGTTTTTAAATATATAAAATAGGGAAAAGTTGGTACCTGGTTCTTGAGTTATTAAAGTCGCTGATGGAAAGAAAAATGATCTACGCATCAAAACAGATTGCAAAGACGGCAATTATAAATCAGTTTGGAGGCCTCATAAAATGGATAGAGATGTGCTGCAAAAAAGTAAGCTGTTTGGCGGGCTGAATAAAGATAATACTGAATATGCTCTGTGCTTTTTAAATGCCGCTGAAAAGGAATACAGCAAGGGAGAGTTCATGCACCAGGCCGGGCACAGGTTGTTACATTTTGGGCTTGTTATGAGTGGCACTGTTCAGGTATGTATGGACGACATAAACGGCAATAATATGATAATGGCAAATGCAACTGCAGGCGAGACCTTTGGAGAATCGCTCTGTTTTCTTTCCATGGATGATATTCCTATATACATTCGAGCCGTGACCGATGTAAGAGTTTTATGGATGGAGACCAGTTCTATATTTGCCTGTTTACAAGGCTGTGATACGCGTAAACATGACCTTATCATTCGCTTTATATCTATGCTTGCTGAACGGACTCTGGCCATGAACGACCGCATCCAGATACTATCCAAGCTTTGTTTGAGAGACAAGTTGGTTACATTTTTTTCGCAATATATGTATAAAAGTGGCAGCCGTGTATTCGTCGTTCCCTTCGACCGCAGCGATATGTCTGTCTATCTTGGTACCAATCGCAGCTCACTTTCACGTGAGCTTTCAAAAATGCGTAAAGAGGGAATAATCGAATTCCACAAAAACCACTTTCATTTGCTTAAAAAATTTTAAAGATAAAGTACTAAGTGCGTTGCAAATGCAACGCACTTTTCTTTTGCGGTAATATATAATGTTTTCATTAACCTAAACGGTAAAGAAAGAAGGACGATATTTTGAAAAAACTTTTATTTATTTTTTTGGCAATTTCCATAATAGCACTCATACTTGCAGGCTGCACCTCACAAAGTGCTCCTGCTGCGGGAACAAAGGATAACGCAGCGGCAGAAAAAACAACGATTCGTCTCGGGGGTCTAAAAGGGCCGACATCAATGGGAATGGTAAAACTTCTTGAAGATGCTGAAAATGGTACTACTTTAAACGATTATGAATTTACAATGGCAGGGTCGGCCGACGAACTCACCCCCAAAATTCTTCAGGGGGAGCTCGATATACTTGCGGTACCGGCTAATCTTGGAGCTATTCTCTATAACAATTCAGAAGGTTCCGTGCAGTTTCTGGCGGTCAACACACTTGGCGTAATCTATATAGTCGAAAAGGGCGGGGAAACTATAAAAACATGGGATGATCTCCGTGGAAAAACAATATATTCAATTGGTAAGGGCTCAACGCCTGAATATGCTCTAAACTATCTTCTTGAACAAAATGGTATAAATGCTGAAACCGAGGTCGCAATTGAGTGGAAGATCGAGCCTAGCGAGGTCGTAGCAATTATGGCGAACGAGGATAATATTGTTGCGATGCTGCCGCAGCCGTTTGTTACTGTCGCAGAGGCTCAGTTTTCTGATTTAAGAATTGCTCTGGATCTCACAAAAGAATGGGAATCCCTGGATAACGGCAGTCAGTTTATTACGGCAGGTCTTATAGTCCGTACAGCGTTTGCAAAAGAGCATCCCGATGCGGTAGAAAATTTTCTTAAGGAATACAATGCTTCGACCGAGTATATAAACGCAAATATCTCTGACGCAGCATTGCTGGTCGAAAAATATGGTATCGTAAAGGCAGATGTAGCCGAAAAAGCCATACCTTACTGCAACATTGTGTGTATCACAGGCAGCAAGATGAAGACTGCTGTTAACGGATATTTTGAGGTGCTCAAGGCACAAAATCCCAAAGCCGTCGGCGGAACGCTTCCAAAAGACGATTTCTATTATGGTGAATAAAACTGCCCTTCAACGCACACTTTCGGTTGTTTTAGCTTTAGCACTCTGGCAAGCAGGCTTTATGTTGCTCGGGCAGAAATTGCTTTTGGTGTCGCCGATAGAAGTTTTGAAACGCCTTACCACTATCTGGATGGAAGCAGGGTTCTGGGATACGGTAGCATTCAGCTTTACGCGCATTGTGCTGGGTTTTTTTCTTGCACTTATATTAGGTATTCTGCTTGCATTCATTTCCGGCAGGCTCCGTGTTGTCGAGGTATTGCTCTGGCCTTTTGTAATTGTCATCAAATCAGTGCCGGTTGCGTCATTTATAATTATTAGTTTGATCTGGCTCAGCGCAAAGGAACTTTCCACATTTATCTCGTTTTTGATGGTTTTTCCAATAGTTTATACGAATGTCCTGCAGGGTTTCAAAAATGTTGATAAAAAGCTCATCGAAGCGGTTAAGGTTTTCGGCGTTTCCTGGAGGCGGAGCTTGCTTTACGTCTACATTCCGCAAATAAAGCCATTTCTCATTTCGGCTTGTAGTGTGTCACTTGGCATGTCCTGGAAGGCAGGCATCGCCGCCGAGGTTATAGGCATACCGCAGGGTTCAATAGGTGAGATGTTATATGACGCCAAGGTCTACCTAAACACGAGCGACCTGTTTGCATGGACAGTTATAATAGTACTCATCAGCGTCTTATTTGAAAAAATGTTTCTTTTGCTGCTAAAAAAATATTTTGAGGGGCTCGTAAAGGTATGAATGATATAGTCACTACGAAACTGAGCAAAAGCTTTGGCAAAAAAGCTGTGCTGAAAGATTTTACAGCTACTTTTAAGGCAGGTAAAGTAACAAATATAATGGGAAGCTCCGGCTGCGGAAAGACTACCCTTTTAAATATACTTATGGGGCTTGAAAAGGCTGACAGCGGTAGAGTTTCTGGCGTGCCAAATCACATAAGTGCGGTGTTTCAGGAGTACAGGCTTTGCGAGGAATTTTCTGCCGTTTCAAACATCCTCATGGTAACGGGGAAAAGGGTAAAAACCTCAGAGATCGAACGCCACTTGCGTATGCTTGGCCTCGGTGACAGCCTGCATGAGCCTGTCCAGGGCTTAAGCGGCGGTATGAAGCAGAGGGTTGTGCTTGTCCGCGCCGTATTGCATAACGGGGACGTCCTTTTTCTTGATGAAGCATTCAAAGGCTTGGATATAGACACAAAAAGTAAGGCGATTATATATGTACGCGAGCATGCGCAGGGGAAAACAATAATAAACATCACTCACGATCTTCAGGAGACCGCACAAATGGGTGGCAAACTGATAAAAATGGAGAATCAGTAATGACGATACAAACGAAGCAAGAGATTCTTGAGATCCTCCAAATGCCTAAAAGCATATTCGAGGATGAAATTATGCCGACGGCAAAGAAGGCGTACAGAGATGCCAAGGGCGAAACGCTGATAGTTACATCAATCCTTGGTTACAGCAACATATGCAAAAACCAATGCCTTTATTGCGGCATGCGTGCCGGCAACAATAAAATTACCCGTTATCGAATGCTGCCCGAGGACGTAATTGCCCTAGCGAGGAAGGCGCGGGAACAAGGGTTTCACAGGATTTTCCTGATTTCGGGCGAAGATCCGAAATATAGCTTCGAGAACCTGTTATATATGGTTTCAGAAATCAAAAAAATGGGTATGTTCATTTCTCTTGCCTGCGGCGAATTCTCAGAGGAGTGCTATCTTGAGCTAAAATCTGCCGGGGCAGAAGAATATGCGATGAAATTTGAGATGTCGGATGAAAAAACTTTTAATAGGCTCAATCCATCCACCAATTTCAAAAAACGCATGGCCAACATAGAGTTGATAAAGAAATGCGGGCTCAAACTTGCTTCAGGCAACATCGTCGGCTTTCCGGGGCAAACGGCCGATCAGCTTGCAGAAGATATTCTTCTGATGAAAAAGCTAAACATAAGCTGGGCTCCCGTCATCCCCTACATGCCCGCGGTAAATACACCACTGGCAAAAGAAGGCGAACGGGGAGACCTCTTAACAACCCTCAAGGAAATAGCCATCCTGCGGCTGATGATGCCGGAGCTTAACATCACAGCACAGCAGCCGGGGGAAAATATCAGTAACGGACTTGCAGACGAAACAGGAAATATGAACGCAATAAAAGCAGGGGCGAACGTTCTATTTTATGATCTTTTGCCCGAAAGGGAAGCAAAAGATTTCCGCGTCATTGATGACAGAAATGTAACAGGAACGATGCATCTTCACCGTATTGCCGAGTTAAGCAGCATGGCATTGGATAAATAGGAGGAAAAAGAAATGAGTATAACCGATACGCCAAGGGCAAGCCGCCTTCATATAGGAATTTACGGAAAGAGAAATGTGGGCAAATCGGCCCTCATCAACGCGATTACCGGGCAGTCGACCTCGCTTGTATCGGATGTTGCCGGAACAACGACCGACCCCGTTTATAAGGCAATGGAACTGCATGGCCTTGGGCCGGTTGTTTTTATTGACACGGCGGGGCTTGATGACGATGGCAAACTTGGCAGTATGCGTGTAGCAAAGACCAAAGAAGCTGTTTTAAAGACCGATATCGCGATCGTTGTTTTTACCGATGTGCCCGACGTTGAAATAGTATGGTTAAATGAATTCACTAAGAGAGACATTCCTGTTATCGCAGTTATCAATAAAACGGATGAGCTTACGAATATTGATGATATAAGTGCTGCGATCGCAAAGGCCACCGGACTTGATGCGATAAACGTCAGCGCGGCCAGGCTGCAAAATATCGATCAGCTGCGCGCGATGATCGTCGAGGTTGTGCCGGAAAACTTTTGGGAAATAAGCATAACCGGTAATATTGTTGAAGAAGATGATCTGGTTATGTTGGTTATGCCGCAAGACATACAGGCACCGAAAGGCCGCCTCATACTTCCGCAAGTACAGACAACACGGGAACTGCTCGATAAAAAATGCGTTATTATCAGTGTCACAAGCGATAAAATAGACGAAGCGCTCGCTGCACTATCAAAGCCGCCAAAGCTGATCATAACCGATTCACAAGCATTTGCGAAGGTTTACGCAAAGAAGCCCGCAAAGAGCATGCTCACCTCGTTTTCGGTGTTGTTTGCAGGATATAAAGGCGATATCCCCGCTTTCCTAAGGGGTGCGGAGGCAATAGATCGGCTGACCGAAAAATCGCATGTTCTGATTGCTGAGGCCTGTGCGCACGCACCACTCGAGGAAGATATTGGCAGAGTAAAGATACCCGGAATGCTACGCAAGAAAGTAGGAGCAAACTTGTTGATTGATTTTGTGCGCGGGGTGGATTTTCCGGCAGACCTAACAAAATATGACCTAATAATCCATTGCGCAGCGTGCATATTCAACCGCAAACAGATGGTCAGCCGCATAACCGAAGCCGAAAACCAGGGAATTCCTATCAGCAACTACGGTATAGTAATAGCTTATCTCTCGGGTATACTCGATAAGATAAGCTTAGGTTAAGTTCCTTCACAAAATAAAAACCCACTACCCCTTATGGGAAGTGGGTTTTTATTTATATAGTATCTTTATTAAAAACGAATTATAACGAGTCAGATTAAATATAATTTATAAATTAATTTTTTTAATGGAGCATAACTATGATAAAAAAATTATCTATTTTTGTAATAAGCAAAAAAACCATTATTGTCGCGATAGTCTGTTTTTTAATACGGTTTCCCTAAGAGCTGGAGATTCTACTTACCTCATCTATGTATTCTAACCCTAATTATTGGAGCCATTGCTTCATCGTCGCTATGTAGCCAAGCTGTAGCCGTTGCAACGCTAAATAACAATCAAGTCATTGTTGCAGGAGCCAAAATCTCCTTATTAGAGCTCTCAGAAAAGGATATTTTAATTAAATCTCTCCCCACGCATGATTTAATTATTCAATGTTCCCAAATTACCATCCTGCCCCAGGGCGGTTTTCTGATACCTTATGAAACGAAACCTTTGATTATTTTATTTTGGATCGGCGGAGTTACCCTAATTTTTACCTCCTTGAGTTTTGCGGTTTGGGATCGGGTTATAAGAAAACAATAAAATTAAATATTCTTGATTAGCTATTTAGAATATAATTATATTCGCCAAAAAAACGATCAAGGCCTAAAGTCTTGGTCGTTTTTTATCTTTTATTACATGCTACTTTTATGGAATATTGTTCAATACCCCAATTATAATTAATAATATTATCCAAATTCCCCCAATTATAGTATTATTAGATCAACAGTTAATTTTAAACAAAAAGAAGGAACTTACTATATTATAATTTAGTCTAGTAATGTATTAACCGGGATTACCACGCGTATAATATGTTTGGATTCTGTCAAATATTTAAAAGTGTTAAACATGCAAAAGTCGAAAAGTTCTTCTTACACTAGCTATTATTCTAATATGGCTTATTATCATCGGAATATTAATACATTTGGCAATTAACGACTAATTTTGCATTTCCTTATTATTAAGGATGGGATTCCCGTATTAAAAAAATGTATTCAAGGAGGTTTATGCTATGATAAAAAAAATATTGCTTATATTATCGGTTGCGCTTTTTGCTCTTCTTTTTCTTTTTGGCTGCAACAAGGATAATAAAGTCGTGTTAACCGTAAAGGACTATTTCCCCATTCGAGAAAATGTACGTTATACGTACGAAGGCTCCGGCAACGAATATGCAGCGTATGATGTCCATATTGACTATACTTCAGAAGACAGGGTACAACAACGTGTCAACAACGGAGGTACCGAAGTATGCGAGGTAATCGAAATTAAAGATGGTAAAATGACAATGGTTTTTTCAGGCGGCGAGATATATTATAGGGAAAACTTTTTGGATAAAACAGAAAAGGAAGATATCTTGTTGATGGAACCTTTGACAGTAGGCACAACTTGGGAACTTGATGATTCGCAAGTGAGAACCATTACAAATCTTGAGGCCAATATCGAAACACCAGCGGGAAATTATCAGGCCATCGAGGTGACGACTGAGGGTTCGGATTATAAGACGGTTGATTACTATGCAAAAGATGTAGGGCTGGTCAAATCGGTTTTTATATCTGGAGCAAATGAAGTAACCTCGACACTTAGCAAGATTGAAGAGAATGTACCATTTGTGCAACAAGTCAATTTCTACTATCCAAATATCGACGACGAAAAATATTATTATGTTACAAAAGATGTTACTTTTATGACTAACGATATCACCCGGGAAATTCTTGCGGCGGAGTATAAAGAAGCACTTTCAGGAAATATGGCAAAGGTTTTTTCTGCCAATACGCAGATCAACAGTCTTTATTTGGGTCAAGACGATATGGTCTACATTGATTTGAACAAAGCTTTTGTTACGGAGATGAATGCGGGTTCAATGTTTGAACAAATGATTTTGCAAAGCGTAGCCAATACATTCGGTGCTTATTATAATGCACAGAAAGTTATTCTAACAATTGAAGGGCAGTTGTATGAATCAGGTCATATTATGTTCAAAAAAGGGCAGGCACTCGATGTAAAAATTGACGATGCTATACCAAGTAGCTAAAGGTTATTATTTATTGTTAATTATGATTTTTTGTCGAATAACCCATTTATAAGCCACCTTTATTTTTTGAGCATTTATTAGAGTCGATACCCTATTTAAAAATAAGCCGGCTTAACGCCGGCTTATTTTGCCCTAAATTAGATACTTACCTTGCTCCGTGGTTTCTTTCGGCCATTTGAATGGCCATTTTTACCATATTCCCACAATCTCTTGAGGAAACCGAGCCCCAATCAATTGATTGTGCCGGTTGTACCTTGCCAAAGACTCCAAGTTCACTGGCTATTTCGTAGTTAAAAGAACCTTCGCCGGCAGAAGGTTTTTGAAAAATGCCAAGTTCTTGAGCAATTTCATACTTTAAAGAATCGGACATAATCCCTTTACGTCTAGTCACGAGACATCCCTCCTTTTTGGTTTTCTTAAAATTTAAATTTAGCGACTTTTTTAGTTTAAGTAAATTTAATTTTTTTAATAATGCAAATTCTTCTTTTTTGGAATATAAAAGAAACAATAACAATTTCCTTAAAATGGATTTTTGGCCTTTATGCTCTTTGCGAAAAGACAACAGAATAAATCAATTAAAAAATAATAAAAATATAAACAAAAATGGTAAAAACATATAAAAATAATAAAATAATTATAAGATACGAAAGTACCAGCCAAGCTCCGCCAAAAAATTCCTGCCATTTTATATGATGGCAGGAATTTTTCCCAATAACTATCTTTATGGCCAACTTTTATTTTTTCTACACAAAACAGATTCTGCGGAGTTTGACTTTCCTTATTTTTGCTGTTTTTCTTTGATTTAACATAAAAAGGATATAACATTTTACATTACTGTGATAAAATATAAGTAATAAATTAAAGAAAGGAGAAAAAAATTGGATTCATTAAGAGAAAAAAAAGGGTATATTTGCGATATGGACGGTGTTATTTATCGCGGGGATAGTCTGTTGCCAGGTGTAAAAGAGTTTGTCGAATGGTTGTATAGGGAAAATAAAAAATTTTTGTTCCTTACAAATTCCAGCCGGCACTCGCCAAAGGAACTACAGCAAAAGTTGAAACGTATGGGACTTGACGTGGATGAAAGTCATTTTTATACTAGTGCTATGGCAACGTCCAAGTTCCTTAGCAATCAGTCACCCGGATGTAGTGTATATGCCATCGGCGAGCCGGGGCTTTTTAACGCCTTGTATGATTCTGGAATCACAATTAATACCGTAAATCCGGATTACGTAATTGTTGGGGAAACTAATAACTATAACTTTGACAACATATGTCAAGCCGTAAAACATGTTTTTAACGGAGCAAAACTTATAGGTACAAATACCGATCTAACCTCTCCATTAGAATATGGTATTGTTCCTGCCTGTCGTGCATTGTTAATGCCCATAGAAGCCACAACGGGGAGAAAAGCATATTACATCGGAAAACCAAATCCTCTTATGATGCGTACAGGTCTAAAAATATTGGGTGTTCATTCCGAGGATGCAGCAATGATCGGCGACCGTATGGACACAGATATAATCGCAGGCATCGAAAGTGGGCTTGATCCCATTTTGGTTCTGACCGGAGTGACATCCCGCGAAATTATGGAGCAATATCCTTATCGTCCGCGGCTGGTGTTAAACGGTGTCAAAGATATTCCAAATGCATAAAAAGAACAAGTATACCAACAGCCGAGGGGCTGTTTTTTTATTTACCGGCCCCAAAAAAAATAAGCTGAGTCGGTTCCACATTCAAGGTTGCCGTGCTCCTTCCAGCTGGCTTATGTAGACCGGAGGCGGTTTCAACCGCCTCCTCACAGGCCATATACTCACGCCGGAAGCGTGTTTTTAATAGTCTAACGTACAGAGCCTGTCAAAACTAGTATACACAGATCTCGAAAGATTATGCGGGAAAAAGAGTGGCGCCGAGCCCAGGGATTTTTAGTTTTGATACAAAAACCAGCCAATTTTACTTGTCGAACGCTTGCATCTTTGCGGTTCTGTTATGTCAAAATCAAAGCCCTAAAAATAGCATTATAAGTGGTTTTCGGGATTTTTGTTTTTAGTGAATACTTTTTTAATGAATACCAATGTAAATATTGGATATTATATTTAAGTAAATATTATTAAATAGCAGACATTCAGATAAAAACTAAAGAGCCCACAAAACGTATAAAGTTACTAATAAATGGGAATTCGAGGATAAAAAATGAATATTGGAGTTCCACGGGGTCTTTTATACTCAAAGTATCATGTCTTTGCAGAAACCTTTTTGGAAGAAATCGGTGCGAAGATAGTCGTTTCACCGGCTACAAATAAGCTGATATTGGATGAAGGCGTTCGATACTGCGTTGATGATGCCTGCTTGCCCATGAAGGTTTTTCACGGTCATGTTTCATGGCTGAAAGACCGATGTGATGCCATGCTTGTCCCTCGTTTTATCGGTATAAAAGAAAAAGAATATATCTGCCCTATGTTTTGCGGGTCAATTGAGATGGTATCAAACAATATACCGCAGCTACCTTGCCTGATCGATACACCGATTTGCTCAACCCAAAATTATAAGCTGTCGCAATGGGCAAAAAAAACGGGCAGTGTTCTTACAAAAGATGAAAACAAAATTATGGCAGCTCTAGATAAAGCATTGCAAAGGCATGGAAATTCGAAGACAGGATTTAATGATGAGGGATATCCTCTTAAAATTGGTCTGATCGGGCATGCTTATAATATTTACGATAAATTTATAAACATGGATCTTAAGAAAAAACTGAACGGGTTGGGCATTGGTATAATAACCTCGGAGTACATCAACGGGGCAGATATTGCTGATGAAGCAGGTAAATTATTCAAAAAACCCTTCTGGACTTTTGCACAAGAATACTACGGTGCTGCAGTTTGTATCATTAAAACTAAGAAAGCTGATGGTATAATTTATCTTTCTTCGTTTTCTTGCGGCATAGATTCAGTGGTTATTGAGCTAATAAAGAGTGAAACAGGAGATTTCCCCTTTATGGTTTTAAAATTGGATGAGCATACCGGCGAGGCAGGATTTGATACAAGAATTGAAGCGTTTGCCGATATGCTTAAAAGGAGATGTGGAATTGGTCATAACCTTTCCTAATATGGGAAACGTCGCTTTGGCAATGCAGACGCTTTGTCAGTCACTGAAAATACCATATGTATTGCCGGGAAGAAATAACAAGGCAACACTGCAAATAGGTTCATACTATTCTCCGGAGGAAATCTGTCTTCCCTTTAAACTTGTATTAGGAAATTTCATTCAGAGTATAGAAAAGGGCGCAGACACGCTTTTAATTACCGGAAGCTGCGGCCCGTGCAGATTTGGGGAATATTGTGAGTTGCTTATGAAGATACTCAGCAAACTGGGTTATAACAATCTGGATTTTATTGTTGCCGATTTATCTTCCGAAATTGGTATCAAGGAATTTATGCGCCGGATGAGCAGAATTTCCGCTGCCAGCCCCATAAGTAGATCGGATAAAATCAAGGCTTTATATACTGCGTTTAAAGTAGTAGAATTATGCGATAAAATTGATGCCATGGCTTATCACCTGGCAGGGTATGAGACTAACAAAGGTGAGTGCAAACAGGTATTGAACGAATATAAAACCAAAGCATTTGAGTGTAAAAATCCGGAGGAAATGATGAGGCTATTGGATTTTTACAAAAAGTATTTTGAAAATATTAGTACAAATAATAATAAAGATCCGCTAAAAATATCGATTATCGGCGAAATATTTACGATAATAGAACCGTTTTCAAATTTTTATATCGAAGAAAAACTCATGGATTATGGAGTTTCAACAAGGCGCACACTCAGCCCAAGCTGGTGGGTTAAAAACTTAATATTGAAACCAATAAAGATGGATTCTAAAGATATTAACAGAGCGGCAGGGGAGTATATGCCGTATGCCGTGGGAGGTCACGGAAGAGAGTGTGTTGGCGAGGCCGTATTGGCAAAAGGTTACGGAATGGATGGGGCAATTCAAATTTACCCGTTGGGGTGCATGCCGGAGGTTATTGCAAAATCAATTTTGCCTGCCATACAAAGGGATAAGGATTTTCCCATAATGACCTTAATAGTCGATGAAGTGGCCGGTGAGGCCGGATATATTACAAGAGTTGAGGCATTTTTAGATATGCTGCAAAGCAAGAAAAGACATCTCAAAGTGCAAGAGCCGCTTGTTTCCAGGCCTGTGACAGTTAGATGTCTTGGTAATCATAACTAGAAAGGAATTAAGTCTTTGGAAAAGAACTATTATTTAGGTGTGGATGTTGGTTCGGTAAGCACGAATCTTGTTCTCATGGATGAAGACTACATGGTCTGCGAGAAGCTTTATTTAAAAACAAGCGGACACCCGGTTGAAACCTTAAAAAACGGGCTTATGCGTATGGCCGGCCGGTTTGGGAGTAGTGTAAAAATTAGGGCCACAGGGGCAACCGGCAGTGGCAGACAATTGGCAGGTATGCTTATTGATGCTGACGTTATTAAAAACGAGATTACCGCTCATGCCGTCGCAGCTTCCAGCATAGAGCCAAATGTAAGGACAATTATAGAAATCGGCGGACAGGATTCCAAAATCATATTTCTAAAGGAAGGTATTGTATATGATTTTGCCATGAATACAGTATGCGCGGCCGGAACAGGCTCGTTTCTGGACAGACAGGCGTCCCGCCTTGATATTCCGATCGAGGAATTTGGCAGGTACGCTCTTAAGGCTCAGAATCCGGTCCGCATTGCGGGCCGATGCGCCGTATTTGCCGAATCGGACATGATTCATAAGCAGCAAACAGGGCATTGCAGCGAGGATATAATAGCGGGACTCTGTGAAGCGCTCGTACGTAATTATCTCAATAATCTGGCCAAGGGAAAGAATATAGAAGAACCAATTATGTTTCAGGGCGGCGTGGCCGCCAATGTCGGCATCGTAGCGGCATTTGAAAAGATTCTCAACAAAAAAATCATCATACCCCGTTATTATGATGTCATGGGTGCATATGGGGCGGCAATTCTTGCCAAAGAGGAAATTGAGAGGAGCGGTAAAGAGACCTGCTTTTTTGGATTTGAAAGCATCAATGACAATTTTGACGTAAAGAGTATAGAGTGTAAAGATTGTTCCAATATGTGTGAGGTAATAAAAATAAGTTCAAACGGGGAGCTTAAAGCATGTTGGGGAGACAGATGCGGCAAATGGGGTGCGCTTCCGGGTAAGGTAAGCATAAGAAATTAAAGGTATGTTGAATACCTTGCCGCTTATTAAATTCATCATACAAAACGTTTCTGCAAAACGGCACATATACGTACGAGGAATTTGAAAAATTGATCGCAGATACGACATCTGCCCGCCATAAAATCAAAAATTATGGTATAGGTTTTTAGGTTTGGATGTATAAGTAATAAGTACGGTAAATCTCCAGCATTCAAATAAATTGCAAAAGGACTTAACCCACTAGGGGCTAAGTCCTTTTATTTTTACCTCATTTATGCTATTATTCATATCGACACTGTGTTGACGAAATAGCGGGTTTTTTGTTAGAATGTTGGTAATTAAATGTAATTGTGGAATATATTATCAAATTGGTAAGGTTTAATTTGCTGCATATTGTGCTTATATCCAAAAGCCTAAAGCCTTGCTCCAAAAAGCTATGGGGTTAAGATCTTGGGATTATGAACTTAAGCAAAAAAGGAAAACCATGAGAAAAATCATCCCATGGATTATTAGGAGGCCGATAACATGAAAATGCACTTAAAAAGGACATTATGCTTACTTCTTACCATTGCACTTACAGTTTTTCTTACAACAGCCTTAAAAATCCCAGCCAGTGCGGCATCCGATATCAGCGTAACGGTTTCGTCACCTACCGGTACTTACATTCAAGGAAATACCATGTACATAGATTCCGAAATCACCGTCAGTTCCACAGAAAACCTAACGGGTGGAACGGTCAACATCAACGGGTTTATTTCCGGAGACATACTAAGCTTTACGAATGCAAATGGCGTAACCGGCAGTTACAGCGGTTCTAAAGGAATCCTAACAATTAGCGGAAACGCGACTGCTGCTGCGTATCAAGAATTTTTGCGAAGCATTACATTTTCTTCAACCTCAACCAGCGGGTCAAGGACGTTTGAAATTATATTGTCCAATACTGGCAGCAGCACCTTATATTGCAGCGATACGGGACATTTTTATCAATATGTGGGCATTAACGCCCTTGAAAGAACAAACTGGGCTACGGCGAGATCTAATGCGGCAAATATGGAATATACATACAACGGGACAATTTATAACGGGTATCTGGCCACGATCACGACAGCGGAAGAAAATGCGTTTATTACCGATAAACTCGGCAGCGATGCCTGGATTGGGGCGAGCGACGCCGGGAGCGAAAACACCTGGTTGTGGGTCACCGGTCCTGAAAACGGCACAGAATTCTTTTACGGCAACGGCAGCAGCGGCATAACCCACATCTATACTTATGCAAACTGGAACTCGGGTGAACCAAATGATGCCGGCGGCGAGGATTATGCCGAAATATACTGCAGTTCCAGCGTGCCCGGAAAATGGAACGATCTGAACGGCACCCAAAGCCTCGGCTATGTGGTCGAATACGGCGACAGCCATATCAGCCTCGGTTCTTCAGGGTCGGCCACAAAGACAATTACAATAACAAGCATAACTCCGCCCGGCGCACCCACCATCGGTACAGCAATGGTAGGAGACAGTCAGGCAACTGTGAGCTTTACGGCTCCGGCATCTGACGGCGGGGCTACAATTACCGAATATACAGTTACCTCTAATCCGGGTGGTATAACGGCCACAGGTTCTTCGAGCCCAATCAACGTTACCGGGCTGACAAACGGAACGGCGTATACGTTTACAGTGACAGCGACAAACAGCGCGGGCACCGGCTCGGCCTCGGCAGCCTCTGTTGTAATTATACCTGCGCCTTCTGATGATGCTTCTTTAAGCCAACCCTCAGATGGCGCGCCGGTCATCGTCAACGGAGAAACTCAGAGTGCAGGAACATCGCAAACTACGACCGAAAATGGGCAAACAACAACGACAGTGACGGTTGATGAACAGAAGCTTCAGCAAATCCTTGATGAAAAGGGTGATTATGCCACCGTAGTCATCCCGATAAATACCGGTTCCGATGTAACAGCGGGCGTGCTTACCGGGCAAATGGTCAAGAATATGGAAACGACAAAAGCAACGCTCATTGTTCAGACCGTTTCGGCGACTTATAACCTGCCTGTGTCGGAGATTAACATTGATGAGGTGTCCAAACAGCTTGGTCAGGATGTGAAACTCTCGGATATCAAGGTTGAAGTCAGAATCGCCGAGCCGCCCGCTGCCACAGTTAAAGTAGTGGAAAATGCCGCGCAGATAGGTGAATTTTCCATTGTGGTGCCTGCGGTTGATTTTACCATCTGCTGCACGAATGGCAGTCAAACAGTAGAGGTGTCCTCTTTCTGCGCGTATGTTGAAAGAACGATAGCAATCCCGGATGGGGTTGATCCTTTCAAAATTACAACGGGTATCGTGGTGGAACCTGACGGTACAACGCACCACGTCCCTACAAAAGTCACCGTCATCAACGGAAAATATTATGCAGTGATTAACAGCCTGACCAACAGCACCTATGTAGTTGTATGGCATCCGATTGAATTTGCGGATGTAGTAAATCACTGGGCAAAGGATGCCATTAACGATATGGGGTCAAGAATGGTCGTAAACGGCGTTGATGGGGAAAACTATGCACCAAACAGAGATATTACGCGCGCCGAGTTTGTGGCAATAGTTGTTAGAGCATTGGGACTTGAACCGGAAATCGGCGAAAACCAGTTTAGCGATATAACGGCCGCAGACTGGTACTGCGGCTACATTAAAACGGCTTTCTCCTACGGAATTATAACAGGGTATAACGCAAAAACCTTTGGTCCAAATGACAAGATAACCCGTGAGCAGGTAATGGCTATGATTGCGAGAGCTATGAAAATCACCGGCCTAAATGCATCAATGACAGGCAGCGAGATAAGTACGCTGCTGGGTAGTTATTCGGATGCAGGGAATGCGTCAGATTACGCAAAAGAAAGCATTGCTGTATGTCTAAAAACGGGTATCATCATGGGCAGAGGCAATAGCGCGATTGCACCGCAAAATTACATAACCCGCGCGGAAGTTGCGGTAATCATTGAAAGGCTGCTGCAAAAATCTAACTTAATTTAATAATCAGGATAATTTTGTAGCCCCTGTGTTACACTTGATCAGGCAATTCAACTTGCCTATTAATCGTTTTATTGGCTTCTTTCTTTTGGTTTGCTGGATTGGATCAACTCCACCGAAAACTCGGTTAGTTCTGCGTTTGCGAGATTAGATGAACGAAGGTGGGATGAATGCTTTTTTGTGGTATGATATCGCATTACAGCATAAAATCCGGCATAAAAAGCAACCATGCAAATACCCGTTATTAATCCGGAAATCTGGCCTTGCACAAAGGACATACTGGCGATTGCCGCAACCAGTGACAGCAAAACAAAAATCGAGGTATATGGGAATCCCCACATCTGGCACTTCCCATCGGCTGGGGGACCGTTTTTTTGACGGAAGCGGATGTGTGTCGCCATAATGGCTGCATAGGAAAACAAAAGTGCAAAGCCGCCGGAGCTGATGAGAAAGAGATAGACCCTTGGAAAGAAAAGCCCAAATCGCAAGGCTAGCAGCATGGCAAAGCCGGAGCACAAAATACCGCGATAAGGAACATCTCTTTTATCCTGCAGCCAGCTGGGTGCCATATGCTCATCGGCTAACGACCGCATCATTCTGCCCAGCGCAAACATTGCAGCCAGCATGGTAGATAAAATTGCGATAATCAGTACCACATTCATGGCGGTTCCGGCCCAGGTTAATCCGTTTCTTTGCAGTGCCATTACAATGGGGCCGGTATTCTCATTGAGCTGTTCTGTAGATATGAGGGGAAGCAAGAGAAGAATAAAAACGACATACAGTCCTACCAACAAAAAGACTGTATTGCGAATGGCCTTTGGAATGATCTTTTTCGGATTTTTTGTTTCCGATGCAGCAAACCCAATGATCTCAAAGCCCGCATAGGTGAACATGACGATGAGCAGGCTCCCGGCGAGGCCGGCCAATCCGTTAGGCAGCAGTGGTTCCGTTGTCAACTCCCCCAGCCCAACGGGTGCTTTGCCCGGGAAAAGACCAATAATAAGTAGGATTGCCATAACAATAAACGCTACAATAGCAAGTATCTTAAAAGCAGCAAGAATGCTTTCGAGATTGCTGAGATTACTGGCTCCGAGAAGGTTCAGCAAAGTTACCGAAACAATGATCGCGCCGCCAAGCCAAGCAATTGACACGTCGGGAACCCATTCACGTACCAAAGTAGATACGGCAGTGGCTTCGCTAGACATTGCAAATACCATGCCCGTCCAATAAACCCATCCCACTACAAATCCTACTCCCGGGCCAAATGCCTGGGAGGAAAAGGCCCGGAAAGAACCGGTGTCAGGATTCGCCACCGTCATTTCAGAAAGGGCATGCAGAATAAAATAAACAAGTACGCCGCCAAAAATAAAACCTATAACTATAGAAGGTCCTGAGTTATGGATAGCAACCGAACAACCAAGAAAAAAAGAACCACCTATGACCGTGCCCAAAGCAAGCATGGTAATCTGCCACACACCCAGACCTTTATTTTGTCTTTTCATTTTTTCGCTCCAATGCTTAATTGCTTTTATGTATATTGTTTCTAAAAATCCATTTACAATTCATAATTGATTGAATTCATCCACCATAAAACCCTGCAATCCAAGGATTACAGGGTTTTCTTTATATCTGTATTTATACACTTTTAATAATTTTCAAATCCGAAATAAATATTAGGATCTAAAAGTAAAAGAAATAAGCAAATAGGGCGCCACAAATCGATCCCATAAAATTAAAAATCAGGTCAAAATCCGTATCTCGAAGGCCTTTCTGCATGGCAGATCTCCCTGTTATTAAGTTCTTTTGCTTTGAATCTGTACGAAACTCAATAATTTCATATATTGCACCTATGGCAATTCCCAAAAATAATATAAAAAGTGCTCGAAAAGCGTTTGAGCCGCCGCTTTGAACAAAATTTATAATGAAAAAGTAAAACAATAAAGAAAAAGTGAAAGTGCCATATCCGTGTAAATAGCGGTCAAAATGCTTTGGTCTATTAAAGTAATCACGAAAATAACCAAAGTACGAACTGATTAGCAGTGCAATAATACAGAAGATTAAAATAAGGAAGGGGATGTCGATTTTAAAAAAGTAAATAATTAAAAGTAGTATAATGGCTGTTATGAAATCGTTTTTAACCTGCTTAAAATTAATATGATTTTTCTTTAAATATAGTTGCCTTAAAATATAAATTTCTATAGCAAAGTAAACAATAAACAAAACCTCAAAAGTACCTTTCATAAAGTCCTCCAAAGTAGATTAAAGAAGTAAAATTAAGGATATAATTATTTTTAACAATTTATTGCTATCATATGCATCATTTAACTTATGTAATAGCACACAAAAAAGCTAACCGTTTTTTTGCATGGCGGTAGAAATATTTACAATTCTATGATATAATGCTTTACGAATTATTAAAGTTATTAGAGGGACAGATGAAATGAAAAAGTTATATGCCAACAAAGGGGCAAACATAATCAATAACTCAATGCAGGAAAACCATAATATAGGCCACTCAAACCTGTTTTTAATGATCAGCGTCATTTTTGTGACCTGTTTGTTGCTGTCAAATTTGATTGCCGGAAAATTAATTTGTGTTTTTGGAATCACATTACCCGCAGCGGTGATTTTATTCCCAATTACGTATATTTTGAGTGATATTTTTACAGAAGTCTATGGTTTTCAGCGTTCCAGACAAATCATCTGGCTTGGTTTTGCCTGCAACGTTTTTGCCGTTTTGGTTTACGAAGCGACAATGGCCCTGCCTTATCCAGATTTTTGGGCAAATCAGGGTGCTTATGCTGCGGTGCTGGGGACGACTCCGCGGATTCTAGTCGCTTCTCTTGTTGGATATTTGTTTGGGGAGTTTTCCAACTCCATTATTTTGTCCCGGATGAAGGTGCTGACCAGAGGGAAATGGTTGTGGACCAGGACAATTTCCTCCTCCGTTGTGGGTCAAGCGTTCGATACCGTGATTTTTATTACAATTTCTTTCTGGGGAACCTATGCAAATAATGTGATTCTACAGATGATTCTCTTCCAGTATTTGTGGAAACTGTGTTACGAGATCATTCTGACGCCGGCGACTTATGCCATAGTAAAGTGGATGAAGCATAAGGAAAACAACGATATCTACGACAAAGGAGTAACATACAACCCATTTGGTTTTAAGGCAAATCAGACGCAAAAAAGCACTGACTAAAAATACAGCCGACAGTTCGGAACCATCCTGTCGTTAAACAAAACTACGGAAAATCATCAACAATTCTATCACTTGTTTTGGTGTATACTATTTTCCGTTTTTGTTTTTGGGTCCGACTGCCGCAACATAAGGAGGACGTTATGGACAGAAAAGGGGAAAATTTTACTTTATTGGGCAAAAAAACTACAGATTACAAAACAAATTACGCACCTGAAGTGCTGGAGACCTTTAAGAACCAACACCAGGAGAACGACTATTGGGTTAGGTTTAATTGCCCGGAATTTACAACTCTTTGCCCCATTACCGGCCAGCCAGATTTCGCAACGATCTATATTGCATATATACCCGGAAAATGGCTAGTAGAAAGCAAATCTTTAAAATTTTATCTCTTTAGTTTCCGTAATCATGGTAGCTTCCATGAAGATTGTGTCAATGTGATCATGAAGGATCTGATCAAATTGATGGCACCAAAATACATAGAAGTTCAGGGAAAATTTACGCCACGGGGGGGTATATCAATCGATCCCTATTGCAATTACGGCCAACCCGGGACTAAGTGGGAGGAACTGGCCTCCCGGCGCTTGTACGAGCATGATAGTAAACCAAAGGAAAGGTTCAATTAAACTCCAACAACAGCCAGCAAAAAAGCGTCTTTAAGGTCAGTTAACCTCACCTTTAAAGACGCTTTTTAATATCTATAATTTTGGATAATCACATAAACCTGGGTTTCCCAACAAAGAAGACGGCGATAAGACCCGGACCGGAGTGAGAACCTATAGTCGGACCGATATAATTAATAAAGGAGCCATGAAAACCAAATCTTTCAATAAGAGTATCAGAAAAAACTTGTACCTCTTCCGCTTGGCAATCAGAGTGGCAAATGTATACGGTCTGGGTCTTGGGTTCCAAAACAAGTTCCTGCACAATCTGGTAAATGCGTTCCAGTGCTTTTTTTCGGCCTCTAATTTTTTCCCGAACAATCAGGTGTCCTTCTTTGTCAAGGTTGAGGATGGGATTAATGTTGAGTACGTTCGCTACTATAGCGCCCGTTTTGCTTACGCGGCCACTGCGATAAAGATACTTCAGGTCGTTTGTTGTATAATAAGTGTTTATTAAAATTTTACGGTTGTTTAAAAAATCTAAACACGCTTCGGGGGAAGCTCCAGCTTCACGCATATCAGCGGCAAAGACGCACAGCATCCCATATCCAATAGACGCCAAAGTTGAATCAATGACAAAAACTTGTGCCTTTGGATGTGTTCCAAGAAAAAGGTCTTTTGCAATAACTGCATTGGAATATGTACCTGAAATACCGCTGCCCATGGCAATGTGGACAATAGGTAGGTTAAATTTCTCCAGCAATTCCGACCAAAAACCAATAAACTCATAGGGTGTCATTTGAGTGGTATGAGGAATGGCACCCTCTCTCATTTTATCATAAAAGACAGAGCAATCCGTCGGATTCATCTGGTCCGTGTATTCGTCTTCGCCAATGGAATATTTCATTCGGTAGGCATGGATGCCTCTTTCCTCGCAGTAATCGGAAGGAAGATCACATCCTGAATCAGTAGCAACACAAAATTTGTTCATAAAAAAATCCTCAATTATTTATTTGTTTGTAGTGTGATGTATCCTCCAAAATAAAGATATGGGGCCGAATTTTCACTAAAAATGCTGTGAGCAATCTAAATTATGTTATTATTATATTATCAATATTACAATTTTTAAAACATTTTTTAAGTTGCTAAAGCCGAGGATATGTTTTAAATCTGCACAACAACAATGATTAGTCGTTTTTATACCCTGGCTAGTACATGTTTGATGGTAGGCTTCATAGCCATGGTACCCCCGCCTTGGCTTACAATCTGCAGAGTTTGCTCCGGATTTATTACCACATCACCCGCAAGGAGCGTTACATTGTATTTTTTAAATACCTCCGGACATAAAGGCGTCGACGGTCCAACCAAACAAACTTCACGTGCCTTTTTGCAATTTAAAAGCACCTCTTCAATGGTATGATTAATAATACTGGTTGCAGTAATCACCACCACATCGCACACGGAAAGATATTGTGGGATGGCAGCTTCAGGATATAGTCCGGCATTTTTATCAGTATTTTGTTCAAAAATGTAAATATTTTTGGTTTTGTTTTTAATTTCCTTAAGGATAGGCCTGAACTCACCCACCATGCCAAAATTATCAGTTGAGGCAACCTCAAGAGCTGTTATAACATTTCCTATATCCCAATCAACCTTGGGACTGTTTAATACAGCATTAATGGTAGCAAGACCAATTGCCGCCATCAACAAATTTTTGCTTTTGACCCAAGGTATTATGTTTGTACAGTTCTTATCAATTAAACTACCGGATTCATTAATAATACCGCAGTAGCATCCCAATTTGTTTCTGAATGTGTAGGCCAATCCACAGGAGTTATCATCCAGCAAAACGCACGTATAGCTAAGCCCCGCGCGGACATCAACTATCTTTCTTTCCGCTGCTTTGGAAAAGGCATACTCAACAAGTTCATCAATCAACATGTTATAACTCCTTCTTCTTCGGGATAGCAACAGTTTTGAAGCTGCTGCTATCCCGTTTATTATTTATTTTCAGCACTCATTATGATGCTGATGTTCGTGGCAAACAGAACCAGTTGTCTTTAACTCACCTTTTAAATAACTTTCGACAGAAGCTTTTGCATCACCAGAGGCCCCCATAACCACCTCGATGTTTCGTTCATTAAAAATATTAACGGCACCACTGCCCATACCTCCGCTGATAATAACGTTAACGCCCTTATCAGCTAAGAAATTTGGCAGAAAGCCCGGCTTATGGCCGGGATTCGGTATAGCTTGTTCATGAACGATTTTACCATTTTCAATGTCGTACAAATTAAAGTTAATACAATGTCCAAAATGTTCTGTCACTTTTTTGTCTTCACTTGCAACCGCTATTTTCATCATTTTTTTTCCTCCGTGCCTTTCAGTATTTTTACATGTTAATTATTAATTGATTGCCTGTAGATAAGTAAGCTATATTTTCCCCCATAACCGATTTTAACCGATTATAAGATTCAATACCTGTACAGTGGCAGGTATAATATTGCGTATTCGTATCCAACAGGAAATTGCCAATTTGATCCACTACTTTGGGCTTTTCGTTTTCCCCTGTACCAGGGCTGTAAAGGTGAAAGCCCCCAATCACATAATCTGGTAAACAGCCCTTTATATCT
This sequence comes from Peptococcaceae bacterium UBA5755, assembly GCA_002419005.1. Lineage (GTDB taxonomy): Bacteria > Bacillota > Dehalobacteriia > UBA4068 > UBA5755 > UBA5755. Next base: position 23,275 of record DIFF01000004.1, read on the forward strand.
TTAAAATGGTCAATAATGTTTACTATTCCGCTATGCGCACATCCTGCTATCAACAACGTTTTTCCACCTTTTTTGATAATCAGGTTCTGTTCGTGTGCAAAATCATCTGGAACAAAAGTATCACCGATTTTCATAAACAAGTTCGTATTGCCCGATGGAACGAACCTATTGGCCATAACCCCGGAAAACAATTCAAGATCCTCATCAATAGCAAAGTGGTTTCCACAGAACACAAACCGCTCATTCGGCAGCAGTGTTTTATCCAGCCCGATATATATCTTTATATCACTAGGTCTGTTTGCATAATGCTTTTCGAATGTTTTCTGATGTAAATAAATTTTTGCCTTGCTGTTGATTTTTAGGAATGTTTTTAAGCCGCCGCCGTGATCATAATGGCCATGAGAAATAATGGCCAAATCAACTTCTGATAAATTAACGTCCATCTTCTTTGCGTTTTCGGCAAAAAGCCCACTTGCGCCTGTATCAAACAGAAGTTTATGATTTTCAGTCTCAACATACAGGCTAAGGCCGTGTTCGCTGCCCAGTTTCTCTGAAGCCGATGTATTTTCTGCCAATACTTTTATTATCATGCGCTGCATCCGTCACTTTCTTTAAAGAGTAATTTCATAGTGTTTTTAAATACTTCTCTTGTGGCCAATCCCGCAGGACAATCAAAATCCACAATGGTTAGTGCATTGTTTATTGCTTTTACGGCTTCCGGATCAAACGGTATCTTACCGGTAAACGGCAGTTTTTTTGTTTTGCAGAATTCCTCAATTTTTCTAGTATTCGCAAGATTATTATCATATTTATTGATACAGACAGCTATTTTTGCTCGGAATATCTCCGCAGTTTTAATGATACGCTCCATGTCGCTGAAGCCTGAAATCGAAGGTTCTGTAACGATCAGAACCATATCCACACCGCTTAAAGAAGCAATAACAGGACAGCCAATACCCGGCGAACCATCGATAATAGCGAGGTCCGTACCCGGCGGTACTGCCAATTTCATTTGCTTTTTTACTTCGGTAACAAGCCTTCCCGAAGTTCCGCTTCCCATTTTGAGTTGCGCTGTTGAAAATACTTTGCCATTATCAGCATACAGCATCAGTTCACCTGCAATAGCAGGCCTCAGGGAAATTGCTTCGACAGGGCAGATAGCTTCACAAACCCCACAGCCTTCACAGGCAAAAAGATCAACCTTATAACCATCGTCAGCAAAAATCGCCTTAAATCTGCAGTTTTGTATGCATTGTTCGCATTCAATACACTTATTCTGGTCTATTTCCGCTTTGGGCATACCATAATAGTTTGTGCGTTTAGGTTTGGTTGTCTGTCCCATGATCAGGTGAAGATTGGGTGCGTCCACATCACAATCTGCATATGCTTTAACTTCCGCCAACCTAATAAAAGCGCTGGCTAGCGTTGTTTTTCCGGTACCGCCCTTGCCACTAAGAATTAACAACTGTTTCATGCTGCACCTCTTTCATCACGGTTTCAAGCAGTGAGGAAAACAATTGTTTAAACTTTTCACTTTCCCGGACAGCTATTTTGGCATCTGAATTTAAAAATCCGAGCTTATTGTCAAACATTATTCTGCCTATAATAGGAATATTGTTTTCCTTGCAGAATTTCTCAGCCGGATTTTCCCCGTCAAGGCATTTATTCAGGACAACTCCATATGATTTATCGAACAGTCTGACCAGCTCATAAACCATATTTAGGTTATGAACACCGAAAAGAGTAGGCTCGGCTACAAGAATACAGTAATCCGTGTCCTTGATACTTTCCATAACGATACATGCGCTTCCAGGTGGACAATCGATGAAAATGGGAAGCCCTTCCTTTGAAATGCTTTCATTCAGGAGTTTCTTAATAATTGGAATGCCGGATGCTTCACCCATATTCAGTATCCCAGTATTCACTGTAACATTAAGGGAAATACCTTTCTGTACTTTTCCGATACTTTTTTCTTTTTCACTGATTGCTTTTTCAGGGCAAAGCAATGCGCAACCGCCGCAGGAATGGCATATCTCTTCAAAAACAAAAGGTTTATTTTTTATAAAGGCAAGCGCATTGTATTTGCAAAATTCAACGCATTTGCGGCATCCGCTGCATAGGCTTTCGTTTACAGAGGGTATTTTAACTATAACATCTTCCTCGCAAACAACTTTAGGTTTAAAAAACAGGTGCCCGTTAGGTTCTTCAACGTCGCAGTCAATATAAATGGATTTCTCGGCAACCGAAGCCAGATTAACTGATACCAAAGTTTTACCTGTCCCGCCTTTGCCACTAAGCACGGCAATTTTTGTGCCGCTATTTTTCATGGCTGTGAAATCCCGAGTGAAATTCGTTCAGCAGGATGAGCCGATCCGCTTCAAACTCATCAATGTTTTGCTGTGCTGTCCCCGGTATTGATTTATAAACCAGCACTTCGGCTTTGCTTAAAACCTTCCCTGCGTTTTCACCGCATTGAGGAGTCAACAATGCTTTGACCCCATGATCAGCTATAACCTGAGAGGCTCTGATCCCTGCCCCGCCCTGACTGACAACAGCTCTGTTATCAAGGAAATAATCTTTCTTTGTAACTGTGTTATAAAAAAGAAAATAGGGCGCGCGGCCAAATGAAGAACACACACTCGATTTTAAGCTTTTTTCATCTACCGGTATCGCAATTTTCATATAAATTCTCCATTCTGTCTTATTAATTATTTTAGGTTTCTCCCTTTTAGGTTTCTTTATCCATATCCACAAAACTTCTGCCGCATCTGCGCCTTTGGCAACCGCCTTCGTCACAGCTTTTACTGCTTCCATCACAAAGCTGATATTCTCCGCCATCTATCCGAAGGACTTTGCCATTCACCAAAGATTCCGCAAGTTTTCTTCTGGCTTCATTGTAAATTCCCTGAACAGTCGTGCGCGCAATACTCATCTGACTGGCGCACTCTTCCTGAGTGAATCTTTCCAAGTCAATTAGTCTTATGGTTTCATATTCATCAATTGTCATATTGACCGCATTAACTGCGTCTGCGGGGGAATCAAGGGGTCCAAAGCAGTTGTTGTCGGGGAGGCAGCAGACTTTTCTCCATTTTCTTGGCCTAGGCATAATTTTTTACCTCACTTAACAACAAAAATAACCAAAGTGCTCTCCGGTTATTTTGCCGCTTGTTATAAATTCTCAAGCTGCTTTTCAATAACTTCGAGCCGTTTTTGCAAAAGATTTTTTTGTTCCAATAGCGTCATTTTTTGTGTCTTGGAAAAAGTCTGATTTGAAGCAATTCTTCTCCCCGAACCATCTCTAAACCTGCGTCTGCGGGTAAGTCCAAGGCCAAAACCAAGTCCAAGACCAGTGCCATACTTAATAGCTTTTGTTCCCGGGCAAAAACCCAACCTTCTTCCGGTCATTGCTCCTTCTCCCATTGGGCCTGTTCCGTCTCTCCTCGGCATTAGTTCCACCTCCTATAGTTTTTGACATATGTCATTTATAATTTTATTATATCCAGTTTTAGACATATGTCAATAATTGTTTTTAAAAAATATACTAAAATCATTAAATATATATAATTTTTATTATCGACATTCCGCCTAATAAATTATGTAGGCGTCAAAAAGCACAAAACAGGCGTAAGACAACAATCACATTATTAAATGCGGCATATATTGTTTAATGGGAGAGGTGGTTTTTTATGTTTATTCATGTTGTAAAAGCCGGCGAATCGCTATGGCAAATAGCAAACAATTATCATGCCCCAATGGCGCCTATCATCTTGGCCAACGGGCTTACTGACCCCAATGTATTGGTTGTCGGAGAGGCGCTTGTTATTCCCATGGGCGAGGTCGTCTATATTGTGAAGCCAGGAGATACATTGTGGAAAATTGCGCAGAATTACGGGGTGTCTGTCCAATACATATTGCAAAACAATAGCATTGCAAATCCAAACATTATTAGTCCAGGGCAAACCATCTATATTCCGGTAATGCGATATAGCGTCATGGCGGGAGATACGTTATGGAAAATCGCACGGCGTTATGGCGTTTCTTTGCAGAATCTAATTCAGACAAACAATATTGTGGATCCAAATAATATAAGTCCGGGTATAGTACTTGTTATCCCACGCAAAACAAGACCAAAAATAAGTGTGAACGGTTATATTTATAAGCTAGGGCAGGGTGCTGTTCCAATCGTTCGTAAAGACGGCGGGCATCTGACTTATTTAAGTCCGTTTGCCTATTTAATCAAAGAAGATGCGAGCCTGGAACCGATTTCTGACGGGCCGGCTCTTCAAACCGCGGAAGAGGAAGGGGTTATTCCGATGATGGCTGTCACAAACTTTACCGCGACTTCAAAAGGTGAAAATCTCGCGTCGATTGTATTAAACAACCCAACACTAGTCGAGCAGCTTCTGACAAATATTATTAGCATCATGCAGCAAAAGGGATACCAGGGTTTAAACATAGATTTTGAAAACGTGCTGCCTAGAGACCGAGAGGCTTATAACAGCTTTTTGGAACGCGCTGCCATACGGATGCACGCAAACGGTTATTTTTTGTCTACTTCTGTTGCACCAAAAACCGGGCCAGAGCAGGTGGGGCTTTTGTACGAAGCGCATGATTATCCGGCACATGGCAGGATTGCCGATTTCGTAATTCTAATGACGTATGAATGGGGGTACCGGAAAGGTCCGCCGCAGGCAATTTCACCGATCAACCAAATCCGGAAAGTGCTTGACTACGCTGTTTCAGTCATCCCGAGAGATAAAATTTATCTTGGGTTTCAGATTTATGCAAGAGATTGGACCCTTCCCCACAAGGAAGGGGATGAAGCCGAAACCTTCAGCCCTCAGGAGGCCGTAGCACGGGCTGCACAGTACGGCGCAGATATTCAATACGACTACACCGCGGAATCTCCCTTTTACCGGTACACAGACGCGCAGGGGAAGGCACATGAAGTATGGTTTGAGGACGCACGAAGCGCCCAAGCCAAGTTTGATGCGGTCAAAGATTACAATTTGACCGGAATCAGCTATTGGGCCCTGGGTTACCCTTTCCCGCAGAACTGGGTCTTACTTGAGGATAACTTTATGGTCAAAAGATAAAGAAAACCGAAATTTAAAATAAAATTACGCAAAAAAGCCCTTAAAGGCGGCAGTGTCCGGTTTTAAGGGCTTTTTAAAGTGTATTCCCCGGCTAAACCTAAAACTAAATTTGTAATATAGTAACAAATTTGACCGAATACAGATCACACATTACATGGGTGCGAGAATTTACATCCTCAAGCACAAAGTAATTTATACCCACCTCTATAAGCTTCCCTGTTCTGTCAGTATATTGATTGCTGCCGAGTATAAATTCTGCCCGCACATTTTTCCCGATGTTGCTTGCAAGATAATAGGGTATGTAACCTTTTTCGGTAGAAGAGGGGGGGCCCTCCTGGAACAAAAGGGGATTGTTAATAACAGAGTTGTTTTGTTGCGTTGGAATTGCCGGTGAAATAGATTGAAAATCCAAACGGGATGGGCTCGATTCTACCATTTTGTTTGCTGTCCAGTTGATATTACTTGTCATAATATAAAAATCACCTCCGGTATTTTATGTTTGCGCATAAGATGGCATGGGATTATAAAAACAATGATTAGTTATTCTTGTGTACCAGTATCCGGTTTTATTATAAGGGAAGAAATTTGGACATTGAGGTACAAATGGATTCATATACCATAAAGAGTCTGCGCCCACGCCAGAATATATACCTCCGTTTATTGCCCAGTCAGCAACTTGATAATGTATGTCTTCGGGCGTAGCAGTCCATACATTCTGAGTATTCTCGATTCCACCTATTACGGTTTTATAACACGAGAATTGGCACATTTGAGTAATAACCTTGCGCAGGTTGCCCTCGCATAATCTTTGATATTCTCCGTATGGCACCCTGACGCGATTCATAACTACGGTGGCAACAGCCCTCATTCCGTCAATTCCCTCACCACCTGCCTCGCATTTAATGAGTCTTGCAAACAATTCTCTTGTATCCACATTTTTCACCCCGGTATTATATTATTCTTTTTTATGAATAATGTTCAGGTACAACCGCTAAAACCATAGGTTCGATTAAAAAAATATCATATTAAGTATGGAACTTTTTAAACAAATCAAAAGAGCCGTCCTTTTTGGACGGCTCTTTTAAGGATAAAACATAAACTTTTATCCTTTGTAATTTTTTTCTCTGGCGTCAGCTTCATCTTTAATTTCTTTACGCATACCTTGCAAGGCTTGTTCACGCCTTTCGTTTTTAGCTTTAAGCTCTTCTTTTGTTTTTGGATTATCAGTTTTTCCTAGTAGTTCATCGGCCAACTCCATGTTACGTATGGTCATATCAATATTATTCTGGATTTTTTCCACATTATCGTTTCGGTCGTCAGGATTATTTTTCATAAAACCACCTCCTATTGTTTTATAATATTGTCTGCTGTTTTATAATTAATTATACAAACAATACACTTTCTATTTTTCTTTAAAATACCGTAGCAATGGTTTAATCTGCCGCAGCGGTATTCTTAGTTTCTTTACATTCTTTAATATAATTTATCATAAAATTTTAAAAAAATTGCCGGTCTTCCTCATATTGGCTGATTCGCTTGGCATGCTTTTTGACCATTTTTCCCGCACTTTTTTCTCCTGTACTTTAGAAACACTTATTATGAACATTGTTCAGTTTATGTCTAAAAAATGTCCACCCAATCAGGTGGGTTATTGTTTAATAGATAGATCGTCGGATGATTTCCAACAAAAATTCACAAGAGGTATCTTCTTCCATCAAAAAAGTAAGGATGCTGAAAAAAACAAAATCTACAAACATCTTGTGCGTAAATTTTTCGCCAAATGCATCCGCTCTAATATTCTGGTCATTCAATGGAAGATACTTTGCCAAACCGATTCCACAGTTGCAGCAATTAGATCGGTTTTTGACGGAAAGTAATTATATACGGAACCAACAGCAATACCGCAGCGTTCGGCGACCATGCGCATATTAATGGCATATAACCCTTTTTCCATAACCAATTGTTTGCTGGCAGAAAGGATCATATTTTTTGAAATAACGGCATTATTCATAGAGCACCTCCATAATGAACATTGTTCATTATGCATATTCGTTTTAATTTTGTCAATATGCGGAGAGCTGTTCAGTGATATTAACAAACTAATCTTAAATTAAGCTTTCATAAGTTGAAATATATAATTTTACTTCGATTTAACATAACCTGTCTTTTTGATTTTACCTTTTACTCGTAACATAAGAAGTGTAGAACAAAGAACCAAGAGTAAAGAATAATAATGAAAACGAAAAAGAATAATAAAAACGAAAAGGAGAAAAATTATGGAAAAAATAAAAAGGGAAAAAATGATGAAAAAAATAACCGGGCTGGTAATTACTACAATTTTGGTGGTATTTTTACTGGCAGGCTGCGGGAATACGAACTCCACCGGCGGAACTGATATTTCCGGTTCCGTTGCGACGGACGGCTCAACCTCAATGGAGAAAGTTATTGGTGCTCTGGGCGAGGCGTTTACTGCCGAAAATCCTAATGTAAACTTTACGTACAATCCCACCGGTTCTGGCAGCGGCATTACCGCCGTATCCGAGAGGCGCTGCGACATTGGGCTTTCTAGCCGCGCACTCAAGGATGAGGAAAAGGCTCTGGGGCTCACCGAAACGGTTATTGCCTATGACGGCATCGCTATTATTGTGAACTCAGGGAATCCTGTTACAAGTTTGAGCCTTGAAGACATAGCAAAGATATACACCGGCGAGATCACCAATTGGAGCAAAGTAGGTGGCGATGATGCCGAGATCGTGCTTATCGGCCGCGAGGCTGGTAGCGGCACTCGCGATGGTTTTGAGGCGATTACTGGCACGAAGGATGTCTGCCAGTACCGGCAAGAGCTGACCTCAACCGGCGATGTAATAACCACCGTTTCACAGAACCCCAATGCTATCGGTTATGCCTCTTTGGCCTCAGTCGGAGACAGCGTAAAAGCCATTTCTGTTGACGGCGTTACCCCCAGCGAGAATACCGTTAAGGACGGCAGCTATGTAGTACAGCGCCCCTTCGTTCTCGTGACCCGCACGAATGACAACCTCTCCTTTGCAGCGCAGACCTTTTTTGATTACATTACCTCTGCCGAAGTTTCCGAAATTATCTCCAATGCCGGAGCGGTAGCTATTAAATAAAAAGTAAAGCTTCATGCAGTAATTGGTAAATAAACAGCAAAGCTTTAAGCGGCAGCACTCCCAAATATAGGGAGTCTGCCGCATAGCCATCATGGATATTATGAAAGGCAATGGGAAAAATGATTAAAAAACATAACCAAAAACAGCTTATAGAAACATTGATACATGGTATATTCCTTATCTTTGGTCTCGTTGCGGTCGGCTGTGTTTTGCTTATCACCGTGTACCTTGTAATATCAGGTATTCCTGCCATACGTGAGATAGGCCTTTTTGAGTTTTTGTTCGGCACAAAATGGGCATCCACCGCTGATAATCCCTCCTTTGGCATTCTGCCCTTTATTTTGACCTCTATATACGGAACGGCGGGTGCGATCATTTTGGGCGTACCTATTGGATTTTTCACGGCGGTGTATCTTGCCAAAGCGGCTTCGCCAAAAATAAAAGCCGTCATAGAGCCGGTGGTCGGCCTTCTGGCAGGCATTCCTTCTGTTGTATACGGTCTTGTGGGGATGTTGGTTTTAGTACCTGTGATACGGGTGATTTTTAACGTGCCGGATGGCACAAGTTTGCTGGCAGCTATCATCGTTCTAGCAATAATGATCTTGCCCTCAATCATTAAGGTGTCGGTTTCAGCAATGGAGGCAGTACCGAAGGAATATGAAGATGCGTCGCTCGCATTGGGTGCAACGCCAGTTGAGACATGTTTTCGTGTGGTTGTGCCAGCCGCAAAGAGCGGTATTGCCGCTGCGGTGGTTCTTGGTGTCGGGCGGGCTATTGGCGAGGCCATGGCAGTCATGATGGTTGCCGGCAATGTGGCAAACATGCCGTCGCTCTTTGAGAGCGTGCGTTTTCTCACCACCGCCGTGGCAAGCGAAATGTCCTACTCGTCAGGGCTTCAGCGTCAGGCCCTGTTTTCCATTGCACTGGTGTTGTTTCTGTTCATTATGCTAATAAATGCCTCGCTGAACCTTTTGCTCAAGCGGAGCAAGGAGAAATAGATGATAAAGATGAAAACACTTTCAAAAAAGCGAAAAATGTATGCATTGGTGATGCGGTGTCTTATGTGGCTGGCTGCTGGTATCACCTGCGCATTATTGCTCTTTATGATCAGCTACATTTTATGGCGCGGTCTGCCAAACATTAGCTGGCAACTGCTTTCGACAAAACCAAGCTATCTTTCGAATAGCATTGGTATTTTGCCTAATATTTTAAACACTCTGTACATTGTCATTGCAACACTCGTTATCATTCTGCCGCTGGGTGTCGGTGCAGCAATCTACCTTACGGAGTATGCCAAAAACCAGAGGCTTGTTGCTGTTATTGAATATGCGGCCGAAACGTTATCAGGTATCCCTTCTATTATTTACGGGCTTGTGGGTATGCTGGTTTTCTGTCAGTTTTTTAGCCTTGGAACCTCGCTGTTTGCTGGTGCCTTGACCCTTGTTATTATGAATTTGCCCACGGTGATACGCACGACACAAGAGAGTCTTAAAACTGTGCCACAAAGCTACCGTGAAGGAGCTTTTAGCCTTGGTGCAGGCAAGTGGCGCGTAATACGTACAGTGGTGCTACCCGGCTCGGTGGATGGCATCTTGACCGGTTGTATTCTTTCGGTAGGCAGAATACTCGGCGAATCGGCGGCGCTTTTGTTTACGGCAGGTTTTGCCCATTCTTTAAACGGGTTTTTCGAGGGATTAAACAGTGCCGGAGCGACACTTACTGTGGCACTTTACGTTTATGCCAAGGAACAGGGCGAGTTTGGCGTGGCCTTTGCCATCGCAGCAATACTCATGATATTGACACTAATTATCAATCTAACAGCGACGCTTGTCAGCAATCGGCTCAAAAGGAGGATAAAGGCATGAACATACTTACAATAAAAGACCTTTGCTTGTGGTATGGTAGCATGCAGGCACTTAAAAACATCAATATGGGCATTACGGAAAAAAGCATTACCGCGTTGATTGGCCCATCTGGTTGCGGCAAATCCACCTTTTTGAGGGTGCTTAACCGAATGAATGACCTTATTTCCGGTGTGAAAATTACCGGCTCCGTAATGTACAAAGAAACGGACATATTTGCGCCTGGGGTGGATGTGACCGGCCTGCGCCGCGATATAGGCATGGTGTTCCAAAAACCCAACCCGTTCCCTATGAGCGTCTACGACAATATAGCCTATGGTCCTCGCACTCACGGTGTCAAAAACAAGGTAAAGCTTGATAACATCGTGGAGCGCTCCTTGCGTGACGCGGTTGTTTGGGAAGAGGTTAAGGACAGACTAAAAAAATCTGCCTTGGGGCTTTCCGGTGGGCAGCAACAGCGATTGTGCATTGCGCGGGCACTGGCGGTGGAGCCCGAGGTGTTATTAATGGACGAACCAACAAGTGCTCTCGATCCCATCTCGACAGCAAAGATTGAAGAACTTGCTCTAGAACTAAAAAACCGTTATACTATTGTTATCGTTACACACAATATGCAGCAGGCGGTACGAATTTCCGATAGGACAGCGTTTTTTCTTTTGGGGGATCTTATTGAATGCAACAAAACCGAGCGGCTGTTTTCGCAGCCGAAGGATAAACGCACTGAGGATTATATTACAGGGAGGTTCGGATAATGAGGAGTCGTTTTGATGAGCAGCTTGCTATTTTAAACAAAGAGCTTATTTTAATGGGTGCATCATGTGAAGAAGCGATAGCATTGGCGGCAAAGGCATTGCTGACAGGGGATGGGGAACTGGCCTCAAAAGTTGTGTTAATGGATGACGATATAGATGAAAAAGAGCACAATATTGAATCCATGTGTCTAAAGCTGTTTTTGCAGCAGCAGCCTGTGGCGTGCGACCTGCGGCAGATCTCTGCCGCACTGAAAATGATAACCGACATGGAACGTATTGGTGACCAGGCTGCCGATATTGCGGAAATCATTGGTTACCTTGGCGGCAGAACAGGCGGGGACTGTAACCATATTGGCGAAATGGCGAGTGCGACTATCAAAATGGTGACCGAGAGCGTCGATGCCTTCGTCAAACGGGATGTAGAGTTGGCAAAAGCTGTTATTGACTATGACGATGTGGTGGATGATCTTTTTGATAAGGTTAAGTATTCGCTTATCTCTATAATTGGGGAAAAGCCTAATGAAGGGGAATATGCTATCGACCTTCTGATGATAGCCAAATATTTTGAGCGCATTGGCGACCATGCCACCAATATTGCGGAATGGGTGGTGTTTTCTGTTACTGGTGTTCATAAGGGAGAAAAGGGTTTATGATATTCTGCGTGGAAGACGATGCCAGCATCCGGGATATAGAAATATATACACTGCAGTCCACTGGCTTTGAGGCGGAGGGCTTTGCCAACGGCATGGCTTTTTTTGAGGTGTTGAAAACAAAAAAGCCAGAGCTCGTTATACTCGATGTGATGCTGCCTGGAGAGGACGGCGTAACGATCCTAAAAAAACTGAAAGCCAATTCCGCCACTAATAACATCCCGGTCATCATGGCGACAGCAAAAGGTGCGGAATACGATAAGATCATGAGCCTTGACCTTGGGGCGGATGATTATTTGGTAAAACCCTTTGGGATGATGGAAATGGTATCCCGTGTGCGTGCAGTGCTGCGCCGGGCTGTGCCGAAGCAGGAAACGCACATTCTTAAAATTGGCGGGCTTATAATGAATATCAACGAGCATACTGTCATAGCGAATGGCGAGCGCATTGTGCTTACATTAAAGGAATTTGAATTGCTCCGCCTGTTTATGTCTTATCCCGGTATCGTATTTACCCGTGACCAGCTTCTTGCCGACATCTGGGGTATGGATTACGCTGGTGAAACACGTACGGTCGATGTTCATGTTCGCACTTTACGGACCAAGCTGGGCGGCTGCAGGGAGCTCATTGAGACAGTGCGCGGCGTCGGATACAAGATGGAGGCACAAGGCATATGACGAAGAAAGTGTTCCGTTCCATCTTTATTGTGGCCTCCGCGATGCTGCTGATCTGTCTTGTCGTCATCGTGGGTGTACTCTATGGATACTTTACATCCATTCAGAAGAAGCAGCTTGAAACACAAACAGTACTGGTTGCGCAGGGCATTGAAAAAGAAGGGCTTCCCTATTTTGATGGGCTTGAATTTGATAACTACCGTCTTACTTGGGTTGCTGCTGACGGGACGGTTCTTTACGACAGCGAGGCCGATGCCAAGACAATGGAAAATCACGCCCAACGCGAGGAGATACAGGAGGCCTTAAAAACGGGCACTGGCGAAAGTGAACGCACATCCTCAACGTTTTCTGAAAATACGCTCTATCGTGCGCAACGCCTGAGTGATGGTACGGTTATTCGCATGTCGGTTACACACTATACAGTAGTTAAGTTAATACTTGGGATGCTCCAGCCGATCTGTATTTTGCTTGTTGCGGCTATTATACTGTCAGCAGTTTTAGCAAGCCGATTGTCCAAGCGTATTGTTGAGCCGTTAAACGCACTCGACCTTGATAGGCCGTTGGAAAACGACGCATATGCGGAACTCTCGCCACTGTTGCTTCGTATTGAACACCAGCAGCAGCATATAAATAACCAAATGGATAAGCTTAGACAGAAGCAGGATGAGTTTTCTGCTGTCATCGGAAACATGAGCGAAGGGCTTATTCTTTTGAATGAGCAGGGAGTCATTCTGAGCATCAATCCTGCCGCCGCCAAGCTATTTGGGACGAGCATGGATTGCATCGGACGCGATATGCTTATGGTTGATAGGTGTCTTGCTATGCAGGAGCTCATTCGCATGGCCCAGTCCGGTAAACACAGCGAAAAGATAATGAAGCTCAGGGGTGGGGAGCACCAGGTTAACGCCAGTCCGGTCATGTCCGATGGCAAGTTGACGGGTATCTGCATTTTTGCCTTCGATATAACAGAAAAAGAAAGAGCCGAAAAGCAGCGCAGGGAGTTCTCTGCCAATGTATCTCATGAACTGAAAACGCCGTTGCAATCCATCATGGGTTCTTCTGAGCTCATCGAAAACGGACTGGTAAAAGCAGAAGATATGCCGCGTTTTATTGGACATATCCGCTTTGAGGCTTCACGCCTTATGACCCTCATAGACGACATTATTCGCCTATCACAGCTTGATGAGGGTGGCGATATGCCTAGGGAGAGTGTGGATTTGAAGGTACTTGCCGAAGAGGTTGCAAACGAGCTTGCAGAAGAGGCGATGGCGAAGAATATTAAGCTAGCGGTATGCGGTGACGGAGCCATGATAAACGGTGTACGCCGGCTGCTTTATGAGATTATCTATAACCTTTGCAACAATGCCATCAAATACAATGTGGAGAATGGGCGTGTTGATGTGATTGTTTCCAGTACGGCAGATGGTGTGACGCTGACCGTAGCTGACACTGGTATTGGTATCCCGCCGGAGCATCAATCCCGCGTATTTGAGCGGTTCTACCGTGTGGACAAAAGCCATTCCAAGGAAACCGGCGGCACTGGTCTTGGCCTCTCCATCGTCAAACACGCCGCTCAGTACCATGGAGCGAAGATAGAGCTTAAAAGTAACATTGGGGAAGGCACAAATATATGCTTAAGGTTCCCCCAAAAATAACATTTTTGCCTTGTTCATTATCAAATAAACATGATTAGTAAAAATGGAGCAACCGACTAAGATCAGTTGCTCCATTTTTATGCTGCCAACCCGGAAGGCATTGTTATATGTTTTTTGGGTTAGATCATTAAAATTGCATTGTAAAAAAAATTACCACCAAAATAAATCAATATGCATCCAAGCACAATAATAATAGCTTGGTAAATGCGTTCATTAATGAATTTACGTGTGGTACCTACTATTATGGAAATCAAGCCATACCAAATAAAGTCCGCCAAGATGTGTCCTGTGTAATATATGAGTATACCCGCAACGCCAAATAATTTATATGCTTGAAGAAGAAAACCAAGGCCGATTATTGCCCACCACAAAAGGAAATAAGGGTTTATTGCGCTTATCACAATTCCCGACAGAAACATGCTTTTTGAACTAGATTTTTTGGTATCCAATTCTATCTTAATTTTATTTTTTAGTGCGTTAAATATCATGCTGAAACCCATATAAACTAGCAGTAATCCCCCAACGATCCCTATGAATATCTGTGCGGGGTCCGACTGAAAGATAATATCAAATCCCAGGAAAATCAAAGCAATCAGAACGATTTCGAGTATTGCATGACCAACAATGATTATAAAGCCCGAACGGGGGCCATTATTCAGCGACTGTCTTATAGTGTATGTAAGCAGAGGCCCCGGCATCATAGCACCTGAGAAAGCGATCGCCAAAGCAGATAAAAAGATTATTATCATTAAAGTGCACCTTCCAAATTCTAATAGCAAAACTATTATATCACAAGACCGGCCATGAGATTAAAATAACAAAAAAGCAATTTTGGCTAATTTTACCAAAAATGCTTTTATCTTTAAACATGGCAAAACACATAACACGGGTTTTTGTCCTAAATTTGCATACAAAAATTAATCAAAAAATTATCTTTCGATTATTTCACTGTTTTTAATTGCATACTCTAACAAAATGTTGATGAGTTCATTTCTGGAACGTTCCGATTGCTTAGACAAAACATCTAAAGCTGTAATGGTGCTTTCTTTTATGCGAATAGAAAAAACCCTGTAACCGTCGTCCCCTTTTTTTCTGGTGTTTTTTGCAATTTCTAATTTTTGAGCCATGTTATCACCTCAAACATATCTTAAAGCACAAGCTTTTCATTATATATGTTATATTATACAACATTATAAGTTAAAAATAAATAAAATTAAATTAAATAAAATTAGGTTAATTAGATAAATTAAATTATTTATTTTGCAAAGCCTGCCAAATCGCCTTTACTCCTTGGGCTCGGTTAAGTTTGCCATTTGGTAGAGCTGTTGTATTGTAACCAATATTTACCAAAATTTCTCCCAAAAGTTCGCTGTCTAGTTCAGATTTTTTGTTTAACCAGTTTACAATACCGTTTTCTTTGGCCCAGGCTAAAGCTCCGGCATAAGGGTGGTGCACGGTAATACCGTTTAAAGTAGCTTGCCCCGAAATTTTTGCGAGCAGGCGTTTGCTAAATTCAGCCGGAGGAGCCAAAAGGGCAAGGGCTTCGCCCAGACTCATGATTCGTTGAGCCTGAAAGGTGTTGTTTTTGTAGCCAACCGGTTTGCCGGCTTTTAAGAGTCCTTGTGCCGCCTCAAAACAACTGGCATTGGGTGGCAGATCCTCAAAAGGCAAAAGCTCTATCAACTCTCCCACGGGGATCACTTTATAGCCATATTCTTTTAATACTTCCAGTTGTTTTGCTAAAGCAAAACCAATTGGCATTTCTTTAGACATGTTATAGCCATCTTTTTGGAAGATTATTTTACCGTTTAAGGCCTCAGGGTTTTCTGCCAAAGCTTTTTTCAGGGGCAGCACCATTTTTTCTGCGTCTGTTGCCATATCTCCAGTGCTTGGCAACCAGCCGCCACCATCAAAGCTAGCCGCCATATAATTATATCCCATGTATTCATAAGCATCATAAGAGGTAAAACCGCCTTTAATATTATCTATATAGTGCGGCGGCCGGGAAAGCTTGAATTTATAGTTAAATTCTCTTTCCACTAGTTGGTGCAAATGGTCTAAGTCATCCAATACCGCCCGAACAGAGGAAAAATACTCACGCCGTCCGTAAATAGCCCGCATCGGTCCAAAAATCATGTGCCGATAGCCATGATTAGAAAGCTCATGCCCGTGGGCCAGCAATTTACGTACCAACTCCGGCTGATGCAAAGCTCCTGCTAAATTATCACAACCAATATCCGGGTAATGATCAAATTTTTTGCCGCCCCAATAAGCGGTGTTTAGCTTGCCAGCCTGATCCGGATAGTTAAAAGAAGTGTCACCAATTATATCAAAAGTAGCTCTGGCATCAAAATCTGCCAAAACTGAAATAAGATGCTGGGTAAGTCCAACATCTAGCCCTGTCGGAGCCGCAGCACAGGGGCCGTCGTCAAAGGTCATGGCACAAAGACGCTCACCTGGTACTGGGTAAACAAATTCAATGCGGCGAACAGGTGAAACAAAAATACCTGCCTTTTGTTTTTTTATATATTTTAGATGTTTGTTAACTTTTTGTCCAATGGTAAAAAGAGACATAGCTTATACCTCATATTTCGTAAATTTTTCCTGTTTTTAAATCTTTGTTTTGTCTGCTCAATATATATTTAGCATCAATAAGCAGGCCAGCTGCAAAACGAAGGCAGCCTTTTACCAGACCGGCAAAACCATCTCTTTTGCGTCTGGCCAAAAGATCCGACCGGCAATAACAAGAAAGGGGAGAAAATTTGCCAAAATAGCTGCCGCTGGTTTCGGCCAGGGCTTTTTTAATGTTTTCCAACCCGGCTTTGGGCGGTAAATCAAAAAAGCGACAAGCATTGCCCAACTCTTTTGGGGTGTGGGCATCGCTTCCTGCACAAAAACCCTTACCGGCCTCTTGTACTTTTCTCTGAGCCATATTGTTGCTGGTCTGGTGCCGCACCACACAACGAGAATTGAAAACTTCCAGGCCATCCACAAGGTGTAAAGCCTCCGGCGGAAAATTTTTGCGTCCTTTGTAGGGATGCGCAGCAAAAAGCAGGCCACCTTGAGATTTAACCAGTTTTGCTACCTCAAAAAAGTTATATTTACCATTTTTTTGCCGCAAAATACCTTTGGCATCGCTGCAAACAAAAAAGGCAAGCATATGCCCGCAATCTGTGGAATATTCCACAGCAGGAATGATGATCAATCCATCAGCTTTAGCCATTGCCTCTAAAGAGCCGGCAAAACTGTTATGATCCGCAATAGCCACGCCATCTAACCCTAGTTTGCGGACTTTTCGTAAAATATCATCCACCGACATCAATCCATCAAAAGAGTGATTGGAGTGGACATGCATATCAATCTTTAGCATTCTACTGCCCTGCCTTTTTAAAAACTGAACGAATGTAGGCCCATGAAGCCTTAAAATCATTAAATTCAATTATGGCATCTTTTACATGGGGGTTAAAGAAATCTTTTAACCAGGCAAAAAAATTGCCAAAATTTTTTCTTTTAAAATGGGCAAAACCTGCTAAAGCATCCTGAAAAACAAAACTCATTTTTTTACCTTCGCAATAATCTGGCAGAGCTGTTTGTTTCAACTCATTACCGCTTGCTGCCAAAACATAGGAAACGGAAAAACTGCTTTTTGCTTTTCTGGTTAGAGGATAGCTTCCCCAAATGCGGGGATTTATTTCCATAAGATAATATTTCCCTTTATGCGGGCCCTTAAACTCCGACATACCAATGCCGCACCAGCCAATGCTTTTAAAAAGGGCGAAAGCAGCTTTGACAAGCTCCGGGTCAAAAAAACTCTCACAGCAAGAGGATGGCCCTCCGCTGATGGGGTATTCCCGTAAACGCCGGTGACAAATAAAACTCAAGGGTTGTGAATTCTGGCTAAAAAGGCAGGAAACACCAACCCCATTCCCCTCCACATATTCCTGTACCAGGGGGCCAGCCTGCAAGTCTGCAAATTTGCTGTAAGTGGCAACAAAGTCGGCGGCATTTTTTACAATGGCATAACGTTTCTCCGCAGGGACGCCAACCTTTTCGCTGTTTGTAAATTTAACAACAACAGGGTAATCAATGCGGAGGGCCATTGCCGCAGGAGTTTCTCCTTCCAGCAGAGTATATTCCTGTGGTACGGCAAGGCCAATTTGAGAGGCTTTGGCCAAAAGGGCTCGTTTGTCTTGGGTAATAGCCAGGCTTTTGGGTTTGGGCACAATAAAATCAGCAAAATTAGCCAACTCTTCCCCAAAAAGGGAAATGGCCTCAATTGTGTAGCCAGCCACCGGGAAAATTACCGGTTTTGTGTCATATTCCTTTTGCAGTTGCTCACAAATTTGGCCCATTTTTTTAACATATGTCTGTTGATCATCATTAAAAGGTAGGGTAAAGGTATGGTTTGTGTGTTTAGAGGCAAAACCTAAAGGTGTGCTCTCGTCATCTCTGGCACAGGCGGCCACAACAAAACCAGCTTCTCCCAAATCTCTAATAATGGGCAAGGTCATTCTGTATTTAACATCAGTTACCAAAACCACTTTTTTCATGCTTTTGCTCCGTTAAAAATTACCAACCTCCTTGGCCAAAAAACTGCAGTTTGGGCAAGTGTTTGGGCATTTACCTTGTCTAAAATGGTTTATGTTAATCAATTTTTATTTTAGCATATCTTTTTTGATTAGTATATCTCTTTTATGTTTTTTTAACAAACTACTAAAAACAATTAAACAAAAAACACATTAAAGGTTTTTAACGGGGAATATTTAATATATTATATGAAAAATATTATATAAAAAACAAAAAAAGGATTGGCCGCAAGGTAGTTGTAAATGGTAAAAAAAGTGTTTTCAAACAAATATTTGCTGTGTGCTGCATCTGGTGTTTTATTAGTCTTGCCGTTTATCTTTTCTGGCTGGGCAATTTTGTCTTGGGTTGCCCTCGTTCCCTTTATATATGTTTTTTGCAGCAGGCGGTGGGGATTTAAAACCTCTTTTTGGCTATGCTTTGTTTTTGCTATGTCTTTTTATTTGCCATTATATACCTGGGTTTTACGGCTTTACCCGCTAGATTGGCTGGGTTTTAGCATGGGACAAAGCCTGGCCATGGTTTTTTTGTTTTGGTTGGTTATGAGTTTAGTGCAAACCATTCAAATGGTTTTGGTATTGCTCTTGTATCAGCTCATGCGGCCCCGCGGCATTGGTGAGCCGCTTGTTTTTGCCAGCCTGTGGGTGCTTTTGGAGTGGTGGCAGGGTCTGGCACCACTTGCCTTTCCCTGGGGGCGTTTGGCCGTCAGTCAGTATGGTGTACTTTCCCTGATTCAAGGTGCAAGTTTGGGCGGGGTGCTTTTTATTAGTTTTTTGATTGTTTTGGTAAATGCACTTTTTGCCTTTAGCTTGCAAAAGAAAAAAATGCTCTCTGCCAAAAAAGTGTACCGGGGTGTTTTTTTGATAGCGATTTTAATTTTTGTCGCCAACTTCATTTATGGCAATTTGCAGCTTGCCTCTTATAAAGAAAAAACGGCTGAAAACAGTTATAATTTTGCTATAATCCAGGGCAATGTAGCTTCCGGGGCCAAGTGGCAGGGCAATCAGGCCTCTTTTGATATATATACAGAGCTCATGCAAAAAATAAAAAATAAAGATGTTGATTTTGTAGTTTGGCCGGAAACGGCTATTCCTGCGCTGGTGGAAGAAAATAATGAATATGATTTGATATATAAAAAAATTGCTAGAGAAAATGAGATATATTTTTGTGTGGGGAGTTTTACCACAGATGAAGAGTTGAAAAAATACAATTCCCTTTTGATATACGGCCCAACCGGAGAAGTTTTGGGTAAGTATAGTAAACGTAATTTGGTGCCGGTGGGCGAGTATTTACCACTCCGCAGCTTTCTTGACAGGCTTTTCCCTCTTATAAAGGAAATAAACCAAGTATCGGAAGATTTAACCCCTGGTTTTGGCTCCCAAATAATCGAAACTCCGTTGGGACAGGTTGGCGGGCTTATTTGCTTTGATTCAATTTTTCAAAACGATATTCGTCATTCGGTAACAAAAGGGGCAGAGCTTTTGCTGCTTTTAACTAATGATTCCTGGTATGAGGATTCACCTGGGGTCTATCAGCACAATGCGCAGGCAATACTGCGGGCTGTGGAAACCGGCCGCTATGTGGTAAGGGCGGCCAACACAGGCATCTCTGCCATCATCAGGCCCACGGGTGAAGCAGTGGATTATCTGGAGCCTTTTGTTGCCGGTGTGGTGGTGGGAGAGGTGTCGTTTCTTTATGATACCACGCTTTATGTAAGGCTGGGAGATATAATAGTGCTTTTTTGTACAGCGATTGTGTTACTGGTTTTCTTGCTACGCTTTAAAAAAATGGTTTTTATATTAGCAAAAGGGGATAATGAAAAGCATAAATAAAATAATTTTATTAGCTATATATGGAGGGATGCCACCAAAAACAGCAAATACATTAAGGGAAGGTTGAATGAGGGGATAAAGGGAGGCAGAATACCATGGGGATTACAGTAAAAGAAGCCATGAAGATTGGTGGTCTGCAAAAGACCCATTTGGTGGCTGGAGCAGTTGGTTTAAATAGAGAAGTGGAACAGGTTGCGGTCATGGAAGTGCCGGATGTGATTCAGTGGCTGCAAGGCAATGAGATCGTACTTACAAGCGGTTTTGCCATATCAAAAAAACGAAAACAACAAATTTTGTTTATTCAACAGCTAGCTGAAGTTGGGGTTGGGGCACTTGTCATCAAAAACAGGTGTTTTGAGGGAGGCATTCCCTTGCCCATCATCGAAACTGCCGATGCGGTCGGTTTGCCGGTTTTGGAGCTGGATACTCAGGTGCGCTATTCCGATATCATTCGTCCCGTTATGGCTGCCATTATCAACATGGAACTGGGTAATATGAAACTAAATTTGGCGGAAATCGCGGTGGTTGGCAACAACTTGCTAGAAAAATGTGGCATTTTGCATGGTTTATGGGGGTATCCGGTAGCCATTGTTAGCAATGAGGCAAAAATTTTGGCAGAACAGCCCCTAAAGTGGTTTTCTAATGAAACAGCTGCCGCTATTTTGGCCCAATGCCAAAAAGAGGGTTTGCAAAATACCACACAAATAGCAGAATTTTTGGTTTTGCCCTTAAACTCGTCAGAGGGTACGGTGGACGGCTATTTGCTGATGGAAGTGGGAGATAAAACACTTTCCGAACAAAAGAAAAAGAACCTAGATGGCATTTTGCCATACTTTACGGAAGGGGTTTTTCAGCAAAAAGAGATAAACAATGTTTCAAAGCGTTTTCAGAAGGAGTTTTTTGAGGATATTCTTTTGGGCCGCATTAAACTTCCTCAGGTAGCAGAAAGACGGGCCCGCCTGATTGATTTGCCTGAGTGTGGTGCTTATGTGGTGGCAAACCTTTACAAAGGTAAAGGCTTGCCCCGTACCATAGACGGCTATGATTGGTATGATTGGCCGGGGGTTATATATCCTGTTGAAGGCTTTCTATACACTGCTGTTGGGCTTACCGACAACAATGAGGCAGTTTTTTTGTTAGCTTTGGAAAAGCATGATGCCCAGTGTGTCAATGTAGCAGTAGGCCGGCTCTGGGAGATGTTACAGGGTTTTGGCCTGGAGGGAGCTATTTTTGGCGTCAGCGACATTTTTACCAATCTAATGGAGGCCAGTAAGGCTTATAAAGAAGCCCAAAATGCTTGGTTTTTGGGCTCGCAGTATGGTGAAGATGATAATGATAAAAAACTTTATTTCTTTCGGGATATGGGCATTTACAGGCTGCTTTCTTTAATAAAAGATAAAGACATGCTTTTGCAATATGTTCCGCCGGGCTTAAAAGAACTTTGTGAATATGATGCCAGCATGAATACGGAGCTGGTAAAAACTTTAAGGTATTATTTGGCCAATGCCGGTAATGCCAGAAAAACTGCCAAAGACCTTTTTGTGCATTATAAAACCTTGCAATACCGTTTGGAGCGGATTAGCAAAATTACCAGGGCCGATTTAGATTGCGGAGAAAGATGGCTGGAATATCATTTGGGTCTGAAAATTTTGCAGATGACAACCAGCCACCCCACACAGCAAAAATATTGATAAGTTATTTAAATAACCGTCTATATGTGCTAAAATAAAACAAGTATATTTCACGCATATTTTAAAGGAAACAGAGGGTGTTTTTGTGAAAACAGGAAAAGTTTTTGCCGAAGTAAAAGAAAGTATTTGCCTGAAACCCGGCTTTTACCGCCTGGTGCTTAAGGCTTCGCAGATGGCAAAAGAGGCTAAACCTGGTCAGTTTGCTATGCTTTGGCCAACAAAAAGCCAAGAGCCCCTTTTGGGTCGGCCCATTAGCCTGCATGGTATTGACCAAAAAAAGGGGGAAGTATCCTTTCTTTACCAAACGGTAGGGCGAGGCACGGCTCTTTTGGCAAACCTTGAAGCAGGAAATGAGATAGGTATTTTGGGACCTTTGGGCAACGGTTTTACCCTTCAGTCAAATGCCAAAAAGGTTGTTTTAGTGGCAGGTGGCATTGGCATTGCGCCTCTTTTACCTTTGGCGGCAGCTTTAAAAAACGAGGGTAAAAAAGTAGAATTACTTTTTGGCGCAGCAAAATGCGATTTTTTGGTAGGGATGGATGCTTTTGCCGACCTGGGCTGTGCGGTGGCCGTAGCCACGGTTGATGGTTCTTTGGGGCAAAAAGGTTTGGCGACGGATTTATTAAAAGATTCTTTGGCAAAAGAAAGGCCGGGCCATATATATGCCTGCGGCCCCAAACCCATGCTTAAGGCGGTGGCAGAAATTGCCACCGAGTCCGGTATTCCTTGTCAGATTTCCCTAGAGGAGCGGATGGGCTGCGGTTTTGGTGTTTGCATGGGCTGTGTCTGCCACCAAAAAGACGAAAACGGCAAAGAAAAATTGGCCAGGGTGTGTAAGGAAGGTCCGGTATTTGAAGCAGATGAGGTGATTTGGCATGGTTGATTTGACGGTGGAACTTGCTGGCCTGAGGCTAAAAAACCCGGTGTTGTTAGCTTCTGGGACCTGCGGTTATGGCCGAGAGCTTTCGGAATATTTTGATTTGGCGAGTCTGGGTGGCATTATGGTAAAAGGCACCACCTTGCGGCCCAGATCAGGCAACATTACTCCCCGTATTGCAGAAACACCAGCAGGTCTTTTGAACAGTGTTGGCCTGCAAAATCCCGGGGTGAAAAAAGTGATAGAAACTGAAATCCCCTGGCTTGCAAAGCAGGGGCTTGGTATAATAGTCAACATTGCAGGAGAAAGTCCGGCAGATTATGCGGCCATGGCCGAAACGCTGGACCCAGTTGCCGGCATTGATGCTTTAGAAGTTAATATATCTTGCCCCAATGTGGAAGCGGGGGGCTTGGCCTTCGGCACCGATGCTAAGGTGGCTGCCGATATCATTAGTTGGGTGCGGGCTAAAACCAAGCTGCCTGTAATTGCTAAACTCTCCCCCAATGTTACAGACATTACGGAGATAGCAAGGGCGGTGGAGGCAGCTGGAGCCGATATTATCTCCCTTATTAATACCTTACAGGGCATGGTTATAGATGTAGAAACAGGCAAACCGGTTTTAAGCCGGATGATGGGCGGGCTTTCCGGCCCGGCGGTGAAGCCGGTAGCGGTGCGGATGGTTTGGCAAGTATATAAAGCCGTTAAAACCCCTATAATAGGCATGGGTGGCATAACTACCGCGGCAGATGCTTTAGAGTTTATTATGGCGGGGGCCAAAGCAGTGGCTATTGGTTCCGCTACTTTAACCAACCCATGTGCTGCTTTAAATGTGGCGGAAGGCTTGGCCGAGTGGCTGGTGGCCAAAGGTGTGGCAAATATTAATGAGTTGGTTGGTATAGCTCACCGAGGTTAATTTTTAAAGCTTTAAGGCCTGTATTTAATGTATTTGACAATAGGATGATTATGGATTAAAATATCCCTATATGATTTTTTAGAAAACACTTGAACATAAAAAGTAACAATAAAATAGAAACAAAAATGGAGGAAGATGGTAATGGCAAAGCAGAAATTTGAAA
>DIFF01000016.1 GCA_002419005.1 Peptococcaceae bacterium UBA5755
ACACTACCTGTTTAGTAAGGCATGGTCTAGGTGTATTTGAAAAGTATGTAAAAGGTGAATGGGTTGATTCTCCACAATTTTTTTCAATACTTGTTGGAGAAGATGATGATTTTGAGCAAATAGATGAACGTCTAGCCAACAAAATAATCAGTGAGGGCAAACTATAGTTATCTTCTATATACATAACCATTAACTTTTGCAGGGCATCCTCTAGATGATGTAAATGTCCTCAGATGAAAGATATCATTTATCGTAATAGTTATATATGGTGGGGATACGTAGATGTCTCAGAAGCCCTTCTAGTATTCAGCTATTTCTCTGTTGTTCTCTCGATAATATTTAGCTTATCTTTCTCTGTACAGGAAGAGTAAACCTTTTAATTTGTATATATATCAGGGATGACAGAATGACCTCAGAGGAACTTGTATAATCTTTTAATGGAATTATATACCCAAGGACAAGAGCCTCTCAGATGTCCTCAGATATGATATGGTTTATCATACTGGAAAAGCTCACGATAATTTTCGGTGTTCTTCCTGAAAATATCGTATTTCAGCCGTTTACATTCCTGCTCCTGCGGATTACTATAAAACCGCTAGAAACTGTAACAAAACCGAAGAAAGGACTGGAACAAGGCAAGCAGCATAGCCACTCAAAGTATTGCAGTAGTTAGGTTTTATGCTGTTTTATGAAGAGGACAACCTGTTCCTGTAATTGGTAAGGATGAGGTCTCGGGTCCGAATCCCGACAGTGGCTCCATAATAAAAGACCTGCTACATGCCATAATTAAATGGTTTGGGCAGGTCTTTTTTGTACTGTTAAATTGGACTTCTGGCAGCACAGATGTTTTTTTGATGGTTTGATCACCTAGCTGCCGTGGAACTAGCAGCTATGGAAGGGGTCAAAATTTTAAGCTAAATATGCAGTTTTTAGAAATTAACTAATAGTAAATAAAACATATTGTAAAAATTGTCGTTTTATGGTATCTTTTTAGTGTTTTGATAAAAAATTATAGGGAGGATAATATGGCAAACGAAAATAATCAATCTACTATTGCAAATCCATCACCGTTGGGTCTGTTGGGGTTTGGCATGACAACACTGCTGCTAAACTTACATAATGCAGATATTATACCGCTTTCAATTGTAATTGTAGCAATGGGTTTTGCGCTTGGTGGAGCAGCACAGATAATCGCTGGAATCATGGAATTTAAAAAAAATAACGTATTTGGGGCAACAGCTTTTACTTCTTATGGCCTTTTCTGGTGGTCTTTGATCGTTATCTGGATCAATCCATTTAAGGGGATTGCCGTTGCAGATGAAAAAAGCATGGGATTCTATCTCTTGTTCTGGGGTGTCTTTACTTTATTGATGTATGTAGCTACCCTAAAACATAACCGTTCACTTCAGGTTGTATTTTTGACTTTGACAATTTTATTTTTACTTTTGTCACTTGGAGATTTTACCGGAATTCATTCAATTAAGATTATAGCCGGCTGGGTAGGAATAGTATGCGGGATTTCGGCTATTTATACAAGCCTTGCACAGGTTATCAATAACGAATACGGCAAAAAGATGTTACCACTTTAGTTTTATATAACCAATTTATACAATCTTATTATAATAGTATATTTCTTCTCGTTGTTTTTAATTTTTGCCGAGTTTTTTATGCATAATATTAAACAAAATAATAGGATAAGAGCTGTTTTTATAATTGAAAACCTTGCGTTTTTTTTCTTGTGGTGAGATAATAAAAAATGGTTACCAAAAATTTTTTGTAATAATTTGACGAAGAAAGAAGGCAGGGTTATTTTTGATAAAACATAGAAACTCCTTAAAAATGGTTCTTTATACACGGGATCGTTATAAGCTTATTGTTTTTGGTGTGGTTGTAGGTATATGCGTTGGCCTCATAACGGTGGCTTATAGGTTTACGTTATCTTATGCCGAAGAACTCCGACGCAACATATTTTCCTCGGCTTCTTCTGCTTGGTCCATTATTGTTTTATTTGCCAGTCTTGCTTTGTTTGGGCTTGTTGTTGGCAAAATAACTGAAAAGGAGCCACTCATTAAAGGCAGCGGTATTCCTCAGTTGGAAGGACAGTTAATGGGGTATTTTTCGCCCTCTTGGCTGCCGGTTCTTTTAAAAAAGTTTATTACGGGGGCACTTTCCATTTTGGCTGGTCTTTCCTTAGGAAGAGAAGGCCCGTCTATTCAGCTTGGGGCGATGACAGCTCAGGGCATTTGTGAGAGGTTTAATTGCTCCAATATGGAACGCAAATATCTTTTGGTGTGCGGAGCCAGTGCCGGGTTGGCAGCTGCTTTTAATGCTCCTTTAGCCGGAGTTATGTTTGCGTTGGAAGAAGTGCACAAGAACTTTTCGGCTCGGGCTGTTTTCCCGGCTATGGTTTCGGCAATTACGGCAGATATAATAGCCAAACAATTTTTTGGTACGGTCTCTATATTTCGGCTTGATGTGACACCGCAATTGCCCATAAAATTTTATTTTCTTTATGTGCTTATTGGTCTTGTTATGGGTGTTTTAGGTAGTATATATAACCGTGTGCTGATAGGAACACAAAAATTATATGCTTATTCACGTTTGCCGGTTTGGGCATGCATTATTATTCCTTTTATGCTTGCCGGGGTGCTGGGATTCTTTTTGCCGGAAGTGTTGGGCAGCGGTCACAACATAATTGAGGGGTTGGCCTCTGGTGAGTATTTACTTGCTTTTATGGTGTTGTTGCTTTTGGCAAAATTTGCTTTTTCTATGATATCTTTTGGTTCTGGTGCTCCTGGCGGCATCTTTTTCCCCTTGCTTGTTTTGGGTGCTTTGGCGGGGTGCATTTTTGCCAAGCTTTCTGTTTTTGGTTTTGGTCTTCCCGAAAGCTACATAATGAACTTTATGTTGTTGGGCATGACCGGAATGTTTGCGGCAATAGTGCGGGCACCTCTTACCGGTATAATACTAATAATGGAAATATCTGGTTCTCTTACACATTTTGCTGGTCTTTCCATTGTGGCATGCATAGCTTGTCTTACGGCTAGCCTGCTGCGAAGCCGCCCAATATATGAGCAATTGCTGGATAACATGACTCCGGATTCTATTGATAGTTCTAAAAGCAGCAATGAGCAAAATATTCTTGATATTGCTGTACCGTACAGCAGTTATTTAGCCGGCAAAGCTGTAAGCGAGATTGCTTGGCCGCAGTCTTGCTTGATTGTAAACATAACGAGAGGAAATTATCAGATTATTCCTCATGGTGATACCCATATAGAGGCCGGTGATGTTATTAGTATAGTTTGCCCCGTGGGGGAAGAAGCCTTGGTGCAAAAAGCGGTGGGTTCTGCTGTAAGCGGTTAGATGGTTTCTGCCATAAAAGGATATTGTTGTTTATGCAACAGTCAGCACACCTTTTTGGTGTGCTGACTGTTTGTTTGGTTTTTATTTATGGGAATATCTTTGCAAAAATTGCTTTGTTCGGTCTTTTAGGCTGTTTTCGAAGACCTCTTTTGGCGTACCTTCTTCCACCACTATGCCTCCATCCATAAAAATGACCCGGTCGGCTACATCCTGGGCAAAAGCCATTTCGTGGGTTACTATAACCATGGTTATATTTTCTTCGGCCAGGCCGCGAATGACTTTCAAAACTTCGCCTGTTAGTTCCGGGTCCAAAGCGGAGGTGGGCTCATCAAAAAAAAGGATCTGCGGATTCATTGCAAGCGCGCGCACAATGCTAACCCGTTGCTGCTGGCCGCCGGAAAGCTGGTATGGATAAGCATCTTTTTTATCTTCTAGCCCCATTTTGGTAAGTAAGCTCAGGGCAGTTTTGGTTGCCTCGGCTTTGCTGCGTTTTTGCACATTAATGGGAGCGTCTGTTATGTTTCTTAGTACCGAATAGTGTGGGAAAAGGTTGAAGTTTTGGAAAACCAGGCTATAATAGTTACGAATTTTTTTTAGCTCAGCAGCCGGAGCATAAAGAGCCTTTCCTTCCGCGGTATTTTTAGCCGCATATTCGCCCAGATAAATTATATCGCCAGCATCTATTTTTTCTAGCATGGTAGCACAACGCAAAAGGGTGCTTTTGCCGGAGCCGGAAGGCCCGATGATGGCAACAACTTCTCCTTTGCTAACGGAGAGGGAGATGTTACAAAGAACTTCTAGATCGCCGAAAGATTTTTTAATGTTGTTCATTTCTAAAAGCTTCATCTGCTCATCTCCTTATCTGTAATAGCTTAGTTTTTTCTCAGCTCTTTCCATTATCCAAGCTACAATAAAGTTGAATATATAGTAAAAAACACCGGCAACCACAAAAGGCATGAGGGTAGATTGGGAAGAAGCGATTTTTTTGGCGATCGTGAACATTTCCATATAAGAAATAGCAAAAGCTAAAGAGGTATCTTTTACTAAGGTGATCACTTCGTTGGTTATGGAAGGAAGAATTCTTTTAATTACCTGAGGCAGAATAATTTTGAAAAAAGTTTGGCTTTTGGTATAGCCCAAAACTGCTGCTGCTTCGTATTGCCCGGCCGGCATGGATTCGATGCCGGAACGGTATATTTCTGCAAAATATGCTGCATAGTTTAACACAAAGCCGATTATAACGGCGATAAAACGGTAGGACGATGATGTTTGGATGCCAAAAAGAAAATAAGGGCCGAAATATACCACCATCAGTTGCAGCATGAGTGGGGTCCCACGCATTATGGATATGTAGAATTTTATAAAAAGCTGCAGCGGCTTGAACTTGGACATGCGTCCAAAAGCCACAAAAAGCCCCAGAGGCAAAGAGCCAATGAGGGTTAAGCCAAAAATTGCAATTGATTTCAGCATGCCGTAAGCCAGCTGAATAATTATTGTTTCAATTGTCAAAATCATCCCACCCTGAAGTTAAAGCGGGCGACTTGGCCGCCCGCTTTATTTATGTATCAATTTGTTGTTATTAGTCTATAAGGCAAAGGCTGTCTAAGATCAGACCTTTTTCTACATATTTTTGGGCTATCTCAAGCATGGTGCCGTCTTTAGCCATTTCTATTATAACGCCTTGTATGGTATACATCAGCTCAGTGTTTCCAAGCAGAAAACCAACGGCATATTGTTCAGCTGCCAGCGGTTCACTCAAAATAGTATAGCCGCCGCCGCGGGTGGAAATTTGATAGTTGGCAACGCCGATATCCATGGCAACAGCATCAACCGCACCAGATTCCAGATCCATAAAAGCGGTGTTGTAATCTGCGGCTTCCAGCAGCTTGCCAAAGCTTGCAGTAAGGGTTGCACAATCTTCGCTTTCCAAAGCGGCAAGAGCAGAGGATCCGGCCTGAGTTATTACGGTTTTGCCGGCTAAATCAGCCAAAGTGGCAATGCCGCTGTTGGCTTTTACTACAAAAACCTGGCTGTTATCAACATAAGGGA
Source organism: Peptococcaceae bacterium UBA5755 (assembly GCA_002419005.1). Lineage (GTDB taxonomy): Bacteria > Bacillota > Dehalobacteriia > UBA4068 > UBA5755 > UBA5755. The sequence continues at coordinate 5,413 of DIFF01000016.1, forward strand.
TAGTCCAGGTATATTGGTCGAGACGTTCAGCACTTTTGGTAAAGCCATTCCAAATACAGTCGATGTTGCCGCTTGCAAGCTCGGCATCTTTACTGTCCCAAGCGATGGGTTGAAGTTTTAATTCCCAACCCAGACGCTCGCAAGCTTCGGCAGCCAAAGCAAGGTCAAACCCATCATAACTGCCATCAGCAGTTATATAGCCATAAGGAGGAAATTCAGCATCGAAGCCAACGGTAAAGGTTTTTGTTTCGGGGGTTGAGGTGGTTGCTTGTTGAGAGCAGCCAAAAAGCCCAAAACAAAGCAAAACAACTAAGGATAGAGCAATAAATTTTAGTGTCTTATTCATAGGGTTCCCTCCATTATAAATAAAATTTATATATTTAAATACTTTATCATTTTACCATAATGATGTGCTTTTCTGCAAGGGTAATTATAAAAAAGCTTATAAGCCGCAATTAAATAAATGAGGGCTAATGCAAAGTGCACCAGCCCCGGTTTGTTTTTTATTGTTAAAATCCTCGTGAGCTGCCGCCGCCACCAAAGCTGCCGCCGCCACCGCTAAAACCACCGCCACCACCAAAGCCGCCGCCACGGCCGCCGAAGCCGCCAAAGTAGCCGCCGCCTGTTCCAGTTCCGCCGCTGCCGCCACGGTTGTTGCGGTTATTTTTGTTTATTTTATTGGTTATAACAACCAAAAAGACAACTATCAAAAAAGCTATTATGGTTAAAGATATATTGCTGCCGCTTTTGTTTACTTCATCCTGAACGGCAGGGAGCGTACTGTCTATACCTAGTTCTTTATATATAGTGCCGACCACAGCTTCATAGCCGGCCAGCATGCCTTCGCTGTAATTGCCATTGGCATATTCGGGTATCATGTATTGGTCTTGGATGTGGCCGGTGTAAATATCTGTTAAGGCACCTTCCAGACCATAACCCACCTCTATGCGGGATTCTCGGCTGCCAATTACCAAAAGAATCAGAACCCCGGTATCTTCCTTTTCGCTCCCGATGCCCCAGCCTTGGGCTATGCTATATGAGTAATCCTCCAGACTTGTATCACCAATATCTTCTACTGTTAAGGATACCACCTGGGCACCAGTTTTTTCATACAGTTCTTGGCCAATCTCAAATATTTTATCTTCTGTTTCAGCATCCAGAACATTGGCATAGTCATTAACAAAAAAGCGGTCGGTGGCTTTTATGGGAGCTTTTGCTGCCCCCATAAGAAAAATAAGGGAAACCAAAAAAACCAGTCCTCCCACAAAAGAAAAACAAAACTTTTTTGTGTTAAAAAATTTCATTGTTTTAAACCTTTCTTAATAACAAATAACAAAAAGTTTAAAAATTTACCTGGGGAACATTTTCAGAGCCTTCTACTGCTTGGAAGAAATCTTTTGCTTCAAAGCCAAACATACCAGCCAGAATGTTGTAGGGGAATTTTTTAACCATGGTATTAAAGTTTTGTACAGAATCGTTATAGTTGTTTCTGGCCACTTTGATTCTGTTTTCTGTGCCCTCTAACTGGGTTTGCAGGTCTATGAAGCTTTGGTTGGCCTTAAGGTCAGGGTAGTTTTCCACAATAGCAAGCAAACGCGAAAGAGCAGAACTCATGGCGGCATCGGCCGTGGCACTTTCAGCCATGTTGGAGGCTGACATCATTTGGGCACGGGCATCGGAAATGGCCGTAAATATGCTTTCCTCATGTTTGGCATAGCCCTTTACCGTAGCGATTAGGTTGGGGATAAGGTCATTACGTCTTTGCAGCTCGGTATCGATATTGCTGGCATATTTTTCTACTTCCTGGTCGGCTGCCACCATGTTGTTGTAAATGCCGACAAAACTGCCAACAATAGCTAAAATGATGATGATTATTACTATGGGAATTATAAATTTTTTCATCTTATTTCACCTCTGTTTTGTGCTGGGATTTAAAATAGGTTTATACTAAAAATATTATACTGGTTTTTAATGATATTAGCAAGCACCAAGCTCTTTTACCTGAAGCAGGAAAAGCTGCATTTGTGGAGAAGAAAACAAAAAAGGAGGTAGAAAAATGAGGCTTGATTGGGAAAAATGGGAAAGAGATTTTTTGGCACCTGAAGCTGCAAAAAGCAGCTTTTCTTTAGGCCGGCAGCGTTTTGAGGAGCCTTGTGATATTCGTACCTCTTATCAACGGGATAGAGACCGTATTATTCATAGCAAAGCTTTTAGGCGGCTAAAGCAAAAAACCCAGGTGTTTATTGCTACCGGGGCCGACCACATGCGGACCCGGCTGACCCATACCTTGGAGGTGGCCCAGGTTTCCCGCACTATTGCCCGGGCCTTGCGGCTTAATGAAGATTTGGTGGAGGCCATAGCCTTGGGGCACGATTTGGGGCATACACCGTTTGGTCATGCGGGGGAAAGAGTACTTGACCTATGGCTTTCTGGGTTTTATCACAATCAGCAAAGTTTGCGGGTAGTCGATGTTTTGGAAAACAATGGCCAGGGCCTTAATCTTACTTTTGAGGTAAGAGACGGCATTGTAAATCATAGCGGCAGTGGTTTTCCTGCTACTTTGGAAGGCCAGGTGGTGAGGATATCTGACCGCATTGCTTATATAAGCCACGATATTGACGATGCTTTGCGGGCCAGAATTTTTAAAGAAAAAGAACTCCCCAAGATTGGCCATGTTCTGGGAGATAACCACAGCAAAAGAATCGACACCATGGTGCGGGATCTGCTTTTAACCTCCGCAAAGTTGGACAGAATAAATCTTTCTGATTCGGTGAAAGATGCGATAGCTGAGCTGCGTATGTTTCTTTTCGAAAAAGTATATTTTCGGGATGAGGCATTGCAAGAAGAACATTGGGTACAGGTGATAATTACTGCTTTATGTGATTATTATGCGGCTATAGCTGATTCAGAAGAATTGATTTTAAGTGGTGCTAATGTGCGCCAGGCAGTGGGAGATTATATTGCCGGTATGACCGATCGCTTTGCCATAAATCAGTACCGGGAGAAAGTTTTGGCCTTGCCGACTTTGAATGACAATGACGGAATAAAACAGTGTCATAGATTAAGCCAGAAAGAGCTTGAGAAGATTAGGGAAAAGCTTTTGATGCAGCTGAAAAATGAGCCTGCAAAATATTAAAAAACTAAATATTAAAAAATAAAAAAGTAAAAAAAGAGAGGAAAAAAACTGAGTATCTTCGCCGGTCAAGCTATCCATACGTTGACAACGCAGGCAGTACTCATTTTTTTCCTCTTCTCATATATTGGCCAAAAACAAAAATTTTATGCAAATATTTATTCAAAAACAGATAGCTGGGCAAAAAGTATATTTTGCCATTTTTGGGATATAATAACTGTTAGTTTTTTTAAAAGCCAAAAGGCGGCAATACCTGGGATATTAGTTATGCTTAAAGAAGGAATATATAGCTTTTTGTCGAAGCTTAAGCGATATTATCAGGTATTTGTTTTGGCCGGGAGGTGACATGATGGCCAATTTAATTCCTCAGCAAATTATCGAGGAAGTTCTGCAACAGACCGATATTGTTGAAGTAGTGAGCCGTTATGTTACACTGAAACGCACAGGCCGCAATTTGTTGGGGCTCTGTCCTTTTCACAACGAAAAAACGGCGTCTTTTTCTGTTACTCCGGATAAACAAATATACTATTGTTTTGGCTGCCACAAGGGTGGCAATGCCATTAGCTTTTTAATGGAAATTGAACAGCTTAGTTTTTACGAAGCGGTGGAAAAGCTGGCTGCGGAAAGGGGTATTGCCCTACCGCAAAAGGAGCTTAGCCAGGATGAACAGATAAAAATAAAAGAAAAACAAACTATGTTTCGTTTGCATCAACTTGCGGCTGAGTTTTATGAGCGACAGCTTTGGGATAAACAGGCTGGCAGAGAAGCCCGGCGGTATTTACTGGAAAAGCGGGGCTTAAGTGAAAAAATAGTCAAAAAATTTGGCTTAGGGTATGCTATTGATAGTTGGGATGACCTGGTGAATTATTTGGTAGCCAGCGGCTTTAATGAAAGACAGCTGGAAAAAGCCGGTTTGGCCGGCACCAGCCCCAAAAATCGGGATCGCTATTATAATAAATTTCGCAACCGCATTATATTCCCCATTATGGATTATAAAGGCCAGGTGATTGCTTTTGGTGGCCGGACAATGGGCGACGAAACACCAAAATATTTAAATTCTACGGAAACACCCATTTACAACAAATCACAAAACCTTTATGGTTTATACCAGGCTTCTCAGGCGATTCGCAAGGAAGACCAGGCAGTAATTATGGAAGGCTATATGGATGTGATTGCAGCTCATCAGCATGGCGTCAATAATGCCATTGCCTCTTTGGGTACCGCACTTACCAAAGATCAGGCCCGCCTTTTAAAGCGTTATACCAACAAGGTGCTTTTGGCTTATGACGGCGATGATGCAGGTATTAAGGCAACCATTCGGGGTATTGAAATTTTGACGGCACAGGGTTTTCAGGTGCGGATGTTGGTTTTGCCGGCTGGTTTTGACCCGGATGATTTTTTGCAGGCAGAAGGCAAGGGAGGCTGGGATGAGCTGGTTTTGAATGGCTCCAAAAGTACTTTGGAATATAAACTAGAGCTCGCTATTGCCAAATATGATAATACTGTTGCCGGCAAAGGTGCAATTGTAAAGGAACTTTTACCGGATATTGCTAAAAACGAGAGCCAGGTAGAAAGGGATGTTTTTGTACAGCTTCTAGCAAGCCGTTTGGGTGTGGCCAAAGAGACAGTGTATGCAGATTTACGGAAAAGCGGCTTGCAGTTGGCGTCCCCACCGGCAGGTCAGAGCAAAATTTTTGGTACTGCTGTTCCCTCCGCTACAAACAGCCAACAAAAAATAGCCCGAGATTTGGTGTTGTATATGTTGCAGGATGAGAATATTTTTAAAGAGATTGAAAAAACCCTGGGTTTAGATTTTCCGCAGGAAAAAAATTTGCAGGAATTATTAAGCCTAGTAAAGAATTTAAATAAGGATTATTTATGGCAACCTGCCTCTTTGATTTCCTGTTTGGCAGACAACAAAGAGGCTGAAAAAATGCTTTTGAACATGCTTGCAAATGAGAGTCATGCCGAAGATAAACTGGGCATGGCAAGAGCCTGTGCGGCATCTTTGCAGATTTTTGGTTTGCAGCAGAAAATAGAGGATATTCAGAAGAAGTTGGCAAATATAGAAACTAATAATAAAGCTAAAGAGCTTTTGGCAGAGCTAGGTCATTTGCAACAGCAAATAAGAGAATTGCGTCAATGATTTACTTCTAAAAGCATCTAAAATGTGAACAGATATAAGAGGAGAGGGAACCTGGTGAAGACGGAACGTTATAAAAACAGCGAAACAATAAATAAGATGATCAGCAATGCCAAATCCCGTGGGAGCATAAACTATGGGGAGATTTTGGATGCCTTAACAGAGGTTGATTTGACGCCGGAGCAAATAGAAGATATTTATGACCAATTGGTCAATGCCGGTGTTGATGTTATTTCTCAGGATGAAATAGCTGCTTTGGTCGAAGAAGAAAATTCTGAAGTGGGTGTGAAACCCAACGGCAAAGCCGCTGCTAATGATTCCGGCGAAACTGAGATAGTTGTTTCTGATAGTATGGTTATAGATGACCCTGTGCGCATGTACTTAAAAGAGATCGGCAGGGTGCCCCTTTTAAGTGCCGAGGAAGAGATTGAACTGGCCAAAAGGATGGAGCAGGGGGATGAAGAGGCCAAAAGGCGTTTGGCAGAATCCAACCTGCGTTTGGTGGTTAGTATTGCCAAAAGATATGTTGGCCGGGGCATGTTGTTTTTGGATTTAATTCAGGAAGGTAACCTTGGTTTGATTAAGGCTGTGGAAAAATTTGATTACTGCAAAGGCTTTAAGTTTAGCACCTATGCCACCTGGTGGATTCGCCAAGCCATTACCAGAGCTATTGCAGACCAAGCTCGTACCATTCGCATTCCGGTGCATATGGTGGAAACAATCAACAAATTGAACCGCATTCAGCGGCAGCTAATTCAGGAGCTGGGCAGAGACCCAACGCCGGAAGAAACAGCCAAAGAGATGCAAATATCTGTAGAAAGAGTTAGAGAAATATCCAAAATATCGCAGGAGCCGGTTTCTTTGGAAACCCCAATTGGCGAAGAAGAGGATAGCCACCTGGGAGATTTTATTGAGGATGAAGAGGCGGTGGCTCCGGCCGAGGCGGCTTCCTTCCTTTTGCTTAGAGAGCAGTTGGATTATGTGCTGGACACCCTGACCAGCCGTGAAAAAAAGGTTTTGCAGCTACGTTTTGGCCTGGAGGATGGCCGTAGCCGTACTTTGGAAGAAGTGGGCCAGGTTTTTGGCGTAACCCGAGAAAGGATTCGTCAAATTGAAGCCAAAGCTTTGCGAAAACTCCGTCACCCCAGCCGCAGCAAAAAGCTGAAGGATTATTTGGATTGAGTTTTTACTTTGCTCTGGGGTCGTTTTTTGAGCAATTTTGTCAGTAATATTGACCTTGACCTTAATGATTTATTTTAGTATAATAACCTTTGCGGCATTCCCTGATAGCTCAATGGTAGAGCATTCGGCTGTTAACCGAAGGGTTGTTGGTTCGAGTCCAACTCGGGGAGCCATGGGCCTATAGCTCAGCGGTAGAGCCACCGGCTCATAACCGGTCGGTCCCTGGTTCGATCCCAGGTGGGCCCACCAAAAATAATGCCTGCTAAACACTATTATTTAGTGAGTGGCAGGCATTATTTTTATTTAAAATCAACTCGTGAAAATATTTATGAGAACATTTAGCTTTATTTTATAATATTTATAATATATAAACGTAAAAAACTTTTTATTTTCTTTTGTTGAGCAAGCCGCTTTTTCTGTAAACAACAGCAAGAGCAATCCCCAATAAAATAGGCCAGGCAGAATTTAACCAACCACCTATCGTTTTTGTTTCACCCTCTGTTTCTTCGGCATCGGTGGTTGTATCAGATGAAGTGGGAGATTCAATTTTTTCTTCTTCCTCAGAGATGGTATTAGTGTCAGAGGTGATATTAGTGTCGTTATTTGTTATGTTGCTGGAAGAAGACTCACTGCTCGAAGAGGAGTTTATTGTCGTGTCGCTTGTAGCATAAGCAGGCAAGGACAAACCCAAAACAAGCGTGATTACCAGAAAGAAAAGAAACATCTTATGGATTTTTTTCATGCAGAACCTCCAAAATTTTTACTTATTTTGTAATATTTCAATTTATAATATTTTAATTTGTAATGTTTAAATTTTGTAATGTTTAAATTATGAAACAATTATAATCCATTAAAAATATTTTTGCAATATTTTATAATATTTAAAATAATAGGGTTACTGAAGAAAATAGAAAAACTTGACAAGAATCCCTGCTGCATGTTAAACTACCAATTAATTACATAAAAATAAAAGCGATGAGAGGAACGCTTGTTGGTTGTGCCGAAATACAGAGAGGGGATGTTGCTGTGAATTCCCCATGAAGCCACTAAACAAAAATCATCCTTGAGCAGCAGGCCGAAATTATAGTAGGCTATGACGGAATCCCTACCGTTAAAAAGGGGGCAGTATCGAGTATTTTTATATTTCCGTACTGACATGAGGTGCGTATGTAAATACGTATTTAGGTGGTAACGCGGAGCAGACCTTCGTCCTAAGAGCTAAGGGGATGAAGGTTTTTTTAGTGTATTTTTGCCGCAAAATAGTTTTATTTAAAAAAAAATTAATTAATAAGGGGATAAAAATGAATTATAGCAAAATGCAACAGGAAAAGTTGATAATTTATGACTCCACACTGCGGGAAGGGGCCCAAGGCGTGGGTACTTTCTTTACCGTAGAAGATAAAATCCGCATTATGCATATGTTGGACGATTTTGGTGTGGATTATATTGAGGGTGGGAATCCAGGTTCTAACCCGAAGGATACCGAGTTTTACCGACGGGCGAGAGAGGAAAAACTAAAGCATGCCAAACTAACCGCTTTTGGTTCCACCTGCCGCTTAGGTGTGAAGCCGGCCGATGATGCCAATGTTCAGGCTTTACTTGCCGCTGGCACGCCGGCTGTAGCTGTTTTTGGTAAAGTGTGGGATTTTCACGTTACCGAGGTTTTGCGGGCCAGCTTGGAGGATAATTTGCAAATTATCGGCGATACGATTTCTTATTTAAAAAACCAAGGCAAAGAAGTGATCTTTGATGCCGAGCACTTTTTTGATGGTTATAAAAACAACCCGGAATATGCCATGTTTGTTTTGCGGGCAGCCAATGAGGCTGGGGCTGATTGGCTTTGCCTTTGTGACACCAATGGTGGCTGTTTTCCGCACGAGGTGGCAGAGATTTGTCAGGTGGCTACAAAGGCTTTTGTCTTTAAAGTTGGCATACATTGTCATAATGATACAGGTATGGCAGCAGCCAATAGTTTGGTTGGTGTGCAAAGCGGCTGTCGGCAGGTGCAAATGACCATAAATGGCTGGGGTGAACGTTGCGGCAATGCTAATTTATGTGTTTTGATTCCTGATTTGCAGCTGAAACTTGGTTATGCCTGCGTACCGCCGGAAAATATGCCTAGCATAACTAAGTTTGCCCTAAAAGCTAGCGAAATTGCCAACCTGCCGCAAGACCCAAGTACGCCTTTTGTGGGGCGCAACGCTTTTGCCCATAAAGCTGGTATGCATATAGATGCAGTTTTGAAAAACCCAGCATCTTTTGAACATATAGAGCCGGAATTAGTGGGTGCAGAAAGAGAAGTAATGGTGTCGGAGGTGGCGGGCAGAATGGCTATTTTGGGTCAATTGCAAGCCATAGATCCAAGCCTGGTTAAGGATTCACCACATGTGCAGGCTGTTTTGGATAAACTGAAAGAGCTGGAATATGAGGGGTATCAATTTGAGGGAGCCCAGGCCTCTTTTGACCTGGTAATAAGAAGGCAGCTTGGTTGTTACAAACCTTTTTTCCGCTTGAAAAATTTTAAAGTGATTAGTGATTCTGCTGACATGGGAGAAACCAGTGCTTCTGCTGTTATTAAAGTGGAAGTTGGCGGAGAGGAGGAAATTACTACGGCAAGTGGCAAAGGCCCAGTGGATGCCTTGGACTCAGCTTTGCGTAAGGCATTGGAGCGTTTTTATCCTCAACTTAAAGAAGTGCATCTTTCCGACTACAAAGTGCGGGTGCTGGATTCTTTTGATGCTACTGCCTCCAAGGTACGGGTTTTGATAGAATCTACTGATGGCAAAAAAACATGGCAAACCGTTGGCGTTTCTGCCGATATCATAGAGGCGAGCTGGGAAGCGTTGGTAGATTCTTTGGAGTATAAACTTTTAAAAGAAGATATAATTTAATTTTTTATAAAAAATTGAAAGGAGCAAAAAAGTGAAAGAGTATAAAATTGTAGCTATACCGGGGGACGGTATTGGCCCAGAAATTACCCAATGTGCTTTGGGTGTTTTGCATGAGGTAGCCAAAAGATATGACTGTAAATTTGAGGTAGAGGAAAAGCTTATGGGCGGTGTGGCCATAGATGCCACCGGCGTGCCTCTGCCCCAGGAAACTATCGACAGCTGTCTAAAGTCCGATGCCGTGCTTTTGGGTGCTGTGGGTGGCCCGAAATGGGAGGTTTTGCCTGGCAAACTACGGCCGGAAGCTGGTCTTTTGGGTATTCGTGGAGCTTTGGGCCTTTATGCCAATTTGCGTCCGGCCAAGGTTTGGCCTTCTTTGATCAATGCTTCGCCTCTGAAACCAGAAATTTTGGGTGATGGCATGGATGTGCTGGTGGTAAGAGAGCTAACCGGCGGCATCTATTTTGGTGAGAAAGGCCGTTACACCAATGATAAGGGGTTTTTGACCGCTTTTGATACGGAGACCTATGATGTTTCCGAAATTACCCGCATTGGCCATGTGGCTTTTAAGGCAGCCAGAGAACGCAAGGGTATTGTTACATCTGTGGATAAAGACAATGTTTTGGAATCGGGCCGTTTGTGGCGGGAGGTTATGGCAGGGGTAGCCAAAGAATACCCAGATGTAAAGTTTAACAATATGTATACCGACAATGCCGCCATGCAGCTGGTGCGCAACCCCAAACAATTTGATGTTATTGTAACCTCTAATATGTTTGGCGACATTTTGTCTGATGAAGCTTCACAAATTACCGGTTCCATAGGTATGCTGCCAAGTGCCAGCCTGGGTGATGGTACTCTGGGCCTTTATGAGCCAATTCATGGTTCTGCTCCGGATATTCTCGGCCAGGATAAAGCCAATCCGTTAGCTACCATACTTTCTGTTGCCATGATGCTGCGTTATTCCTTTAATATGCCGGCTGCCGCAAAAGACATTGAAACGGCTGTTGGCCAAATTTTGGCTGAAGGGTATCGCACTGCAGACCTGGCTTTAGGAAGCGATTCTGCTGCCAGTAAATTGGTTGGCTGCAAAGAGATGGGCCGCTTGGTGAAAGAAAGAGTAAAAGCTTTGTAATATTTTACAACCCTATACATCGACTTAAAAAAGACCTGTTGGGCAAAATTGCCAGCGGGTCTTTTTTTGCTTTGCTATGAGTAAAAATAAGTTTATAGGCAAAAAATGGGGGCATTATAGGTGGAAATTGTAGAGCTTTTTTTGCTTGCTTTTGGTCTTTCCATGGATGTTTTTGCTATTGTTTTGGCCAATGGCATAATTTTTCATTACCCAAAGTGGCGGAGGGTTATAAAAATGGCCTTGGTTTTTGGTGCTACTCAGGCCGCAATGCCGGCTCTGGGTTGGTTGGCCGGCAGGCTTGTGGCAGAGTATATTCAGGTTGTTGACCATTGGATTGCTTTTGTGTTGCTTTGTGGCATTGGCAGCCGAATAATTTATAATACTTTTAAGGAGGGAAAGTCAGATATAAATTGTCCGGATACTATAGGTATGTTAGTGCTTATGGCGATTGCTACCAGTATAGATGCTTTAGCTGTTGGCATTACCTTTGCTTTTTTAAATGTGCATATAATTACGGCGGTAATTATAATTGGTATGATCACTTTTATTGTGGCGGCAGCAGGCCTTTTGCTGGGGCGTTATTTAGGTTTTGTTTTTAGCCGCCGGGCTAATGTGATAGGTGGGCTTCTTTTAATTTCTTTAGGTTTTAAAATAATGATAGAACATGTTTTTATTTGACCGCTGGGGTAAAAATCCACTTAAAGGATTTTGGACAAAGTATAAAGTTTGCTTGGAGCAACCATAATAGCAAAGTAAAGCAACTGTTGTGAGGTGAAAGATATGAAACAGGAAAAAGCTTTTAAAAGCATTGTGCGTTGTGGTAAGCAAACTTGGTTTTTCCCCCAGCCCGCAACTTTGCAGGAAACTGCGGTGGCAGTGGGGCCAAAAGAAGGACAAGGCCCTTTGGGTAAAGAGTTTGATATTGTACATGAAGATATTTGGTTAAAACAGGATAGTTTTGAAAAGGCAGAGAAACAGCTATTCTCCGGGGTTTGTGATAGGTTGCTGGAAAAAGCAGGTCTGATGCCCGACCAAATAGATTTGCTTATAGCAGGTGATTTGCTAAACCAAATAGTTTCGGCTAATTTTACGGCCCGGGCAATGGCTATACCATATCTGGGCATTTTTGGGGCTTGTTCTACCGCGGTGGAAGGGCTGATCTTAGCTTCTCAAATTGTGGCCTCTGGCGGGGCAGATAGGGTAATTGCTCTTACTGGTAGCCATAATAGCACAGCAGAGAAACAATATCGTTATCCTAATGAATATGGATCGCAAAAACCTCCTTATGCTCAATGGACAGTAACGGGGGCCGGGGCAGGCCTGGTGAGTATGGCTTCCGAAGGACCGTATATTACCTGCACTACCATTGGTCAGGTGGTGGACATGGGTATTACCGACCCTTTTAACATGGGTGCGGTAATGGCTCCGGCAGCGGCTCATACCATTGCCGCTCACTTAAAGGAAAGAAATGTGCCGCCGGAATATTATGATTTAATTGTAACTGGAGATTTGGGAGAGGTTGGCCACAAGCTAACCACAGAAATGTTGGCCAAACAAGGCATAAACCTGGACCCAAGCCGTTTTACAGATGGTGGGTTGCTGATTTACGACCGAGAAAAGCAAGATGTCTTTTCCGGCGGCAGCGGTTGCGGCTGCATTGCGGCAGTAACCTATGGACATTTATTTAAAGAACTTAAAAGAGGCAAGCTGAACAAAATTTTGGTGGCGGCCACCGGGGCGTTGCTTTCTCCTGTTTCTGTTCAGCAGCAAGAGACAATACCAGGTATATCTCATGCAATTGCCCTGGAAAGGGGGATTGCCGAATGTTAATGGACCTTTTGTGGGCGGGGCTTATTGGCGGTGTCATTTGCATAATCGGCCAGCTTTTGATGGATGTTTGTAAGCTAACGCCGGCTCATACCATGACCATTTTAGTAGTGGCAGGTGCCGTATTGGGTGCTTTTGATTTGTATCAGCCGTTGATAGACTTGTCCGGAGCAGGAGCCACTACACCGATTTCCAGCTTTGGCAATTCTTTGGTACAAGGTGCCTTGGCCGAGGCCAATTCTGTGGGTATTTTGGGTGTAATCACAGGGATTTTTCAAATAACCAGTGCCGGCATTTCTTCGGCTATTCTTTTTGCCTTCTTTTCTGCACTTGTTTTTAAACCCAAAGGCTAAGGCCTAGAGGGCAATAAATAAGCAAATATTTAATTGATTAAAGCGGCAGTTTTTCTGCCGCTTTAATTGTGGGGGTTTTTTGTCTTTTAACTTTTAATTGGATAGCAAATCTGGTATAATTTGCAACAGGGAAAATAATAAAGAAAGGGGTGGCAAATTGAAAAAATATGCAGCTATAATTGTAAACAGAGCGATATCTGCCGTTGATAAGGTTTTTCATTATGCCATTCCTTGTGCTTTGCAGCCGGTAGTGCAAGTGGGCTCGGTAGTGCGGGTGTCTTTTTCGCATCAGGAGCTGGATGGCATTGTGGTGGATATTACCGACCAGTTGCCTGATGTTGAACCGGATAAAATAAAAGATATTATTGGCTTGGTTTCTGATAAACCCCTTTTTAGCCAAGAATTACTTAATTTAGCTTGTTGGCTCTCGGATTATTATGTTTCACCCCGGGTTAAGGTTTTGCAGGCCATGTTGCCTGCCGGTCTTTCCCTTACCGGCAAGCTGCCCCAAAATAAGCAAATCCGCAGGCTCTACCTGGCCAAAGAGGCGGCCCAAACATTGCGGGGCCAAAAGCAGCAGGCGATCTTGGCTTTTGTGAGAAAACACCAGGGAGCTTTCACAGAAGATGTTTTGTCAGCTACCGGGGCAAAAAGAGATGCCCTGCGGGGTCTTTTGGCTAAAGGTTTGATTAGAGAAGAACAGGAAGCAATATGGGAGCAAGAAAGCGGCCAAAAATTGGCCGAACCTCCCATTCTTACAGAAGAGCAAAAAACAGCTCTTATAGCTATAAAAACGGAGGCGGATGGCAAAAACAGGCCGGTTTTGCTCTTTGGCATTACTTCGAGTGGCAAAACAGAGGTATATTTGCGGCGAGCAGAACAGGTAATAGCAAGCGGCCGTCAGGTTTTGCTTTTGGTACCGGAAATTGTGCTTACCCCTCAGGTTATTAATTTTTTTCAACAACGCCTTAAAAAACCAGTGGCTGTTTTACATTCTGGCCTCAGTAAAGGAGAAAGGCGCCAAACTTGGTTGGGGATTGCTTCCGGCCATTATGACATGGTGATTGGAGCCCGTTCGGCCATTTTTGCACCCCTTCCGGCCTTGGGCCTGATAATTATGGATGAGGAGCATGAGAACACCTATAAGCAGGAAAATATGCCGCGGTTTCATGCGAGAGAAGTGGCAAAAGAAAGAACTAGGCTGACACAAGCCCAGCTTATTTTGGGGAGTGCCACGCCGGATGTGGAAAGCTATTATTTGGCGGAAGCGGGAGAATATCTTTTAGTTACTTTAAAAAACCGGGTAAGTGGCATTAGCCTGCCAAAGCTGGAAGTTGTGGATATGCGGGAGGAGCTGCGTTTTGGCAACAAATCTATCTTTAGTAGCCTTTTGCAGGCAGAAATTGGCGATTGCTTGGCCAGGGGCGAACAATTGGTGCTGTTTTTGAACCGGCGTGGTTTTCATACCTTCGTTTCTTGCCGGGAATGTGGGTATGTGGTACAATGCTCACATTGTGCCATTGCTATGACCTATCATGCCGGGGAGGCGGAGCTTAAGTGCCACTATTGCGGCATGGTCATGGAGATGCCAAAAACTTGTCCGCAGTGCGGCAGTAGGGCTATTCGTAATTTTGGCAGCGGTACCGAGAGGGTAGCGGCAGAGGCAGCCAAACTTTGGCCAGATGCCAAAATTGCTCGGCTGGATAGGGACAGCGTAAGCAAAAAAGGCAGTTACGAGCAAATATATGATGATATGCAAAACGGCAGAACAGATGTTTTGGTGGGGACCCAAATGGTAGCCAAAGGGCTGGATTTTCCAAGGGTTACTTTGGTTGGAGTGATAGCTGCTGATACTAGCCTTAATTTGCCGGAGCTGCGTTCTTTTGAGCGGACATTTCAGCTTTTGACGCAGGTATCAGGTCGTTCTGGCCGTCGGGGCCCGGGCAAGGTGGTTATCCAAACCTATCAGCCGCAAAGCCGGGTGCTTTTGGCGGTAGAAAAACAAAGCTATAAGGATTTTTACGCAGGAGAAATAGTTTTTAGAAAAAACGCATCCTATCCTCCTTTTGGCAAATTGGTGCGGCTGGTTTTAAGTGGCAGGCAGATAGATTCGCTGGCTCTTTTTGCCAAAAATTTGGCAGGTTGTCTTGGGCAGCATTTGCCTTGTGGGTCAGAGCTTTGGGGTCCTTCGGCTGCTCCTTGGGCAAAAATTAAAGACCGTTATCGTTATCAGATTATTTTGAACGGGCCAGATCTGAATCTTTTACGGGAAGCGGCTAAAGAGGGGATTTTTGAGTGGCAGCAGAAGTTTTCTCCCCCACGGGATATTTTGAGCCAAGTGGATGTGGAACCACTGAGTATGATGTAAAAAATTGTTTTTATCTAATAAAAAATTTGTTAAAATATACATAGAAAAAATATTATAAAAACAAAGAAAATGGGGGACAGTTTTTAATGGCTAGCTATAGGATAGTGCAAATAGGTGATAATATTTTGCGGCAAAAGGCGGCGCAGGTAAGGCGTTTTAATGATAATCTGCATAATTTGCTGGACAATATGACAATTACCTTAAAGGAAGCCGACGGTGTTGGTTTGGCTGCACCTCAGGTGGGTGTAAGCAAGCAAGTGGTAGTGATAAACGGGACAAATGGCATTATTGAGCTTGTGAACCCGGTGCTTGTAAGGGCAGAGGGCCGGGAAGAAGACGAGGAAGGTTGCCTTTCCGTGCCGGACAGGCAAGGCTATGTGCCAAGAGCCACTTATGTGGAAGTAAAAGCCCAAGACAGAAACGGTAAAGAAATTATAGTGAAGGGCGAGGGCTTGATAGCTCGCTGTATGCAGCATGAAATAGACCATTTACATGGTATACTTTTTATTGATAGGATGACGAGAGAGATAAAATAGTTAAAAATAAAACAGGAGAATAAAGCTATGCGTGTTATATTTTTGGGTAGTCCGGCTTTTGCGGTGCCCAGCCTGTTGGGTCTTCTGGCAGCCGGCCATGAGATCCCCCTGGTTGTTAGCCAGCCAGATAAAACAAAGGGCAGAAAAGCCGTTTTAACTCCAACCCCAGTAAAAGAGGTAGCTCGGACAAAGGGGTTGCCTGTTTTAACCCCGGTTGACATAAATTGCCCAGAAATATTAAAAGAGCTTGCTTCTCATCAGCCTGAGCTTATGGTGACGGTTGCTTATGGGCAAATTTTTAAGCAGCCCTTTTTGGATTTGGCACCTTTGGGGGCTATTAACGTACATGCTTCTCTTTTGCCGCATTATCGGGGAGCAGCTCCCATTCATTGGTCCATAATCAACGGAGAAAAAGAAACAGGCATAACTATAATGCATATGGCAAAAGGATTGGATAGCGGTGATATTATTTTGCAGCAGGCTATGCCAATCAATCCGGAAGTCAATTTGGGCCAACTTTATGATGCTTTGGCGGAAATGGGTAGCAAACTTTTAGTTAACGCGGTGGAGTTGCTTGCTTTGGGCAAGGCCCCCCGCATCCCGCAGGATGCGACTCTTGCCACCTATGCTCCGCTGTTAAAAAGAGAGCACGAAAAACTGGATTGGCAGCGGTCGGCGGTTTTTTTGGCCAATCAGGTGCGGGGCATGAACCCTTGCCCGGGAGCCTTTTGTTTGTGGCAGGGGAAACCCCTGAAAATTTGGCAGGCAGAAGCTTTTGCCGATATTTGTGGCAAGCCGGGAGAAATTTTGGCCAAAACCCCTTCCGGTTTGCTGGTTGCCTGTGGTAATGGGGCCTTGCTTTTAAAAGAGGTTCAGCCGGCCGGCAAAAACAAAATGCCGGCAGAAGACTGGGCCAGAGGGCTTGGCAATTGTGTGGGGCAATATTTGAGCTAAAAACAACTATATTAATGTAAAATAAGTATAATAATTATTTATAATATAAAATATAAAGATATAATATGAGTATAAGTGATGTTTATTGAGAAATAATATTTTAGGAGGTAATGTCAATGTATTATGATTATACTATGATTTTATTGATCCCAGGCTTGATAATAGCCATGTGGGCACAAATAAAGGTGCAGTCTACTTTTGCCAAATACTCTAAAGTGGCGGCCAGCCGTGGCTATGTTGGCGCTCAGGTTGCCCGTGGTCTTTTGGATAACAATGGCCTGCAAAATATAAAAGTCGAACCAGTGCGCGGTAGTCTTACTGATAACTATGACCCGCGTTCCAAGGTTTTGCATCTTTCTGAAACTGTGTATAATAAAGGTTCTTTGGCAGCTTTGGCTGTGGCCGCTCACGAAACCGGCCATGCCATTCAAGATAGCGAGGGATATGCTCCTTTAAGGCTGCGTGCTTCTTTAGCTCCAGCTGCTCAAATTGGCAGCTATGCCTCCTGGATTTTTTTGATCTTGGGCTTGCTTTTGGGGTTTTTGGGGCTAATTCGTTTTGGTATTATTCTCTTTTGTGTTGTGGTGCTTTTTCAAATTGTTACCTTGCCAGTGGAATTCAATGCTTCCCGCCGGGCACTGGCGGCCCTTTCCAGCGAGGGTTATTTAGCGGAAACCGAGCTAGATGGTGCTTCTAAGGTTTTAAAAGCGGCGGCCCTTACTTATGTTGCTGCTGCTTTAATGGCTTTCTTGCAGCTTTTACGGCTTGTGGTTTTAGCTTCAGGGCGTCGCTGAGGTTGCCGCGAAGATGAGGGAAAATACAAAAAAAACAAATAGTAATCCCCGCGAGGCGGCCTATCAAATATTGCACAAAGTGGCAACAGAAGGTACCTATGCCAATTTGGCTGTGAGCCAAAAACTAAAGGAAGCTAACCTGTCGCCGGAGGATAGCCGCCTAATGACGGAGTTGGTTTACGGTACTTTGCGGCAACAGGGCAGTTTAGATTATATTTTAAGCCAATTTGTCAAATCAGGGCTAGATAAGATCTCTAGCCAAACCTTGGTTATTTTGCGGTTGGGTTTGTATCAGCTTTGGTATATGGATCGTATTCCGGTTTTTGCGGCGGTTAATGAATCGGTCAACCTGGCCAAAAAATACGGGCATGCCGGCATTGTTAAGCTTGTAAATGGGGTTTTACGTAGCATAGATAGGGAAAGAACCCGTATAGCCTTTCCTTCTTTGGCAAAAGATGTAGTGGGGCACATTACTTATTTTTACTCTCACCCCCGTTGGCTGGTGGAGCGGTGGATAAAGGCATTTGGTGTGGAAGATACTATAGAGCTTTGCAAATATGATAATGCTCCGGCCAATTTTTGTCTGCGGATAAACACTTTAAAAAGCAGCAGAGAAGATGTGCTTGCCCTGTGTGAAAAATCGGTTTTGGTTGCCAAACCGGGGCTTTTCGCCCCGGAAAGTATTTATCTTTTCGGCCTTTTGGGGCTGGAAAAGAGCCAAATTTTTCAGCAGGGGTTGGTGCAACCCCAAGACGAAAGCTCCATGTTGGCGGCTTTGGCACTTTGCCCATCGCCGGGGGCAAAAGTTTTAGATCTTTGTGCCGCTCCGGGCGGCAAAACTACGCATCTGGCTCAACTTATGAAAAACCAGGGGAGAATTAATGCTTTTGATATACACCCTCATAAAATAGGTTTGATTAAAGAAAATTGCCGTCGTTTGGGCATAACTATTGTGGATGCCAAAGTGCAGGATGCCACAAGACTGCCGGAAGCTCTAAGGGATTGGGCGGACTATGTTTTGGTGGATGCTCCTTGCTCGGGCTTGGGTGTTTTGGGGAGAAGACCGGATTCTCGTTGGCACAAAGAGCCCAGCTTGATTAAAGAGATGGCAGTTTTAGGTAGTCAAATTTTAGCTGAAGCGGCCAAAACGGTGCGGCCGGGTGGAGTTTTGCTCTATTCTACCTGTACCATTGGGCCGGAAGAAAATCAGCAAGTTATAGAGAACTTTTTACAAAATCAACCTGGCTGGCACCTGACGGAATTGCCGACTTATGCCGCCATGAATGAGACGGATAAGCAGGCTGCCAAATGCGGCATGTGGCAGATTTTGCCACAAGTGCATGGCATGGATGGATTTTTTATGGCACGTCTTGTTCGGGGGGAGAATTAAACAAATGCAGGATCTGACAGGTCTTACAGCGGAAAAACTTGGCAATTGGCTGGCAGAAAACGGTTGGCCGGCATATCGCGGCCGGCAAATTTTTGGCTGGGTGCAAAAAAAAAGTATAACTAGCATAGATGAACTTGCTAATATTCCCAAAGATTTGCAAAATTGGCTAAAAGAAAAAGCTTTTTTGAACCAGCCGCAAACCATAAAGGAAATGAACTCCATTAAGGGGGATACAATAAAATTTTTGCTTCAATACCCGGATGAAGTTTTGATAGAAACCGTGCTTATGCTCTATGAGGCAAAAGAAAACAGGGCCAGACAAACCTGCTGTGTTAGCACTCAAGCTGGCTGCGGTATGGGGTGTTTGTTTTGTGCTACGGGGTTAGGCGGATTGGAACGTAATTTGACCGCCGGCGAGATTGTGGCCCAGGTGCAAAAAGCTCAAAAGTGGTGTTTAGCCAATGGGTTAGGCGGAGTCAGTAATGTAGTCTATATGGGTATGGGGGAACCTTTGGCCAACTTGGCTAGTGTTTTGGAAAGCATGAAAATACTTAATCACCCTGATGGTCTCAACATAGGTTGGCGTCGTTTTACTGTTTCCACCTGTGGTATTGTTCCTCAAATTTACAAATTGGCTCAATTAAGTCAGCCAGTGGAATTGGCTATTTCCCTTCATGCGGCGGATAATGATTTGCGGAACCGTCTGATGCCCATCAACCGTCAATATTGTATAGAAGAGTTACTTGCAGCCTGTGATGTTTATGCCAAGACCACCGGCCGCCGCATAACTTATGAATATGCTCTTTTTAAAGGTGTCAACGATAGCCGTTATCAGGCAGAGGCTTTGGTACAGTTGCTTAAAGGCAAATTGGCTCATATCAACATAATTACGGGAAATCCGGTAAGCGAAACAGGATTTATTTCTTCCAGTAGAGAAGTTTTACAGGATTTTGCAGCAGTATTGCAAAAAAATGGTTTAAAAGTAACAGTAAGGCAATCTCGCGGAGTCGATATAGATGCGGCTTGCGGCCAACTTAGGCGGCAAGAAAACAAAAAAGCCGGAGGTGTTATATGTTAGCGGCTAGTATTACCCAGGCAGGGCCGGTACGGGCCAACAATGAGGATGCTGTGTTTTATGACGTTGCTAAAGGCCTTTTTATGGTGGCCGATGGTATGGGAGGTTGCTCGGCCGGAGAGGTGGCAAGCAGAGTGGCCCTTGATGCGATTGTCCAGGTACTTTCAGACTGCTCTTGTGATTCTCCGGAAGAAAAGCTACGGGAAGCCCTCTATTTTGCTAATGACAGCATCAAAACAATGGCTAAAACCAGAGAAGACTATCAGGGTATGGGCACCACGGTGACTGCCGCCTGGTATGTAAATGGCTTGCTTTATGTGGCTCACGTGGGAGATAGCCGGGCTTATTTGTGGCAAGGTGGTTCTTTACAAAGACTCACAAGCGACCATTCTTTTGTGGGAGAGCTTGTGCGGGAAGGTAAAATTACCGAAGAAGAAGCGCAAAATCACCCGCAAAAACACATGCTTACGCGTGCTTTAGGCAGTGAGGTTTTTGTTAAGGTAGATGTTTTGACAACTCAGTGGCATGAGGGCGAGGCACTTTTTATGTGTACAGATGGTTTAAGTGGCTTGGTACTAGAAGCAGAGTTGGCTGCTGCCATTGACCCACGGCAAAACCCAGGAAGCGTGCTTAAAAAACTGGTGAATATGGCAATAGATAAGGGTGGTTTTGACAACATTACCGCTATTTTGGCGTGGCAAGAAAAAGTGCAGGGAGGTGAAACCCTGTGATAGGCAAAATTTTTCATAAGCGATATGAAATTTTAGAAAAATTAGGTGAGGGTGGTACAGCCATTGTTTATAAGGCTAGGGACATCCTATTAAACCGGCCTGTGACTTTAAAGATTTTGCGCGGACAATATGCCGATGATGAAGAATTTGTGCAGCGTTTTCGTCGCGAGGCACAGGCTGTTGCTGGTCTTTCCCATCCCAACATAGTTAGCATATATGATGTTGTGTTTAAAGAAGATATGCATTATTTGGTTATGGAATATGTGGATGGCCGCAACCTGAAGGAATATATAAAAAATGAAGCCCCGCTTTCGGTTGCCCAAGCAGTGGATATTACTATTCAAATATTAAAGGCCTTGGAACAAGCCCATAAAAATGGTATTATCCACAGGGATATCAAATCTCATAATATACTCTTGACCAAAGAGGGCCAGGTTAAGGTGACAGATTTTGGTATTGCCTTGACCGTAAACGATGTAACTCAAACCTATAACAATAATGAAGGTGTTATGGGTTCTGTACATTATATGTCGCCGGAGCAGGTAAAAGGCGGCACAGCTAGTGAAAAGTCAGACCTGTATTCCGTTGGTGTGGTACTGTATGAAATGTTAACCGGCCAATTGCCCTATAGTGGTGAAAGTGCAATAAGTGTGGCCATGCAGCATGTGCAGGGGGATGTAATGCCACCGCAAAAAATTAATCCGAATATCCCGGTTGGGCTTTCTTTTGTGGTGATTCGGGCTATGCGCAAAAATCCTGATTTGCGATACAACAGTACTAAAGATATGAAAGATAGCTTGCAAAGCTTAGATTTTTCTGCCGGGGCAAAAACCAAAAATAAGGGATCAGTCAGCCCTGCAGAAGAGGAAATAATCAATGATTCTTTAGACAATACCATGGAAATAAATTTGCCGGGATCTAAAAAGAAAAAATTTAAATCAACCAAAAAAATAAAAATAAACAAGTTTCAAATATCACCGCTTACGCTTATTATAGCAATTGTGGCTATTTTAGCTGTGATAGTGGTGGTGTTGGTTTTTAATATTGTGAGCAATATGGTGGGCAGCGACGAAATACCCATTCCCAGTGTCGTGGGCATGAATGTAGAAGAAGCTAAAAAGACTTTACTTGATGCTGAGCTTGATTACAGCATAACCCTGCGAACAGATGAAAAGATAGAGATTGATCAAGTAATTTCACAGAGCCCCAGTGCCAATCAAAGGGTTAAGGCTGGCCGAGTAATAACCCTTGTGGTTAGCGAAGGCCCAGCTAAAGTTCCGGTACCTAATGTTGTGGGTATGACCAAACGCGAGGCTGAAATTACTTTAAATAATAAAAATTTAATTGCCAACATTGTGGAAGAAATAGATGGAACAGTGGCTGTTGGTACGGTCATCAGCCAATCTCCTGTTTTTGGAGAAACTTTAAACAATGGTGGCACAGTGACCATTAAAGTTAGCAAAGGCAGGGAGGTTTTGGTTCCCAAATTAACCGGGCTAACGCTTGAAAAAGCAAAAGAGGCCCTGGCCGAGGTGAACTTAAAGGAGGGTATGATAACCAGGCAAGAAAGCACCCAATTTTTGTCTGATGTGGTGATTGAGCAGGAGTTTGCCGTTAACACCAAACTAACGGAAGGGGATACGGTTGATTTGGTTGTTTCCAGTGGTCCTGGCCCAACGGCTAAAACCGCCAGGGTTACTTATGAGGTGCAAAATGATGAAAATGAGCATGCCATCGTCATCGAAGTTACGGATGATACCGGTACTCATGTGGAATATCGCAGGACTCATCAGCCAGGAGATTTGATTGTGGTCGATATTCCTTTCTACAACAAAGGCGTTATAAAAATTTATAAGGATGGGGACCTGGTTTACAGCCAGAATGTTCCTCAAGAGTGATAATATTATGACAGAAAAAAGAGAAGGTATTATTATCAAAGGATATGGCGGTTTCTATTTTGTGCAAGGGGAAGAGGCCATATATACCTGCTCTTTGCGAGGTCGTTTAAGGAAAAGTTCGAAAGGAGTTTTGGTTGGCGACAGGGTTTTGCTGACCGTTTTGGAAGAGGAAAAGGGCGTGGTGGAAGAAGTTTTCCCCCGAACAAGCCAGCTTTTGCGGCCAAAGGTTGCCAATGTAGATACTGCCCTGGTGGTTTTTGCCGCCGCTGACCCAGAGCCGGATTGGTTTTTGGTAGATAGATTACTGATTTTGATTCAGCTTGCTGGTATTGAACCTGCAATTTGCTGCAACAAAATAGATCTTTTGCCCAAAGAGGCTTGCGACGGATTAGAGCCATATAAAAAAGCAGGTTTTACTGTTTTTAAAGCCAGTGCAAAAGAGAAGATTGGCCGCGAAGAATTAATAGATTTTTTGACAGACCGGGTGACTGTTTTAGCTGGTCAAAGCGGGGTAGGAAAATCCAGTATTTTAAATATGCTGCTGCCAAGTTGGCAATTGTTAACCGGAGATATCAGCCAAAAGCTGGGCCGCGGCAAGCATACAACCAGGTATTCCGAGCTTTTGGCCTTGCCCAAAGGGGGTTGGGTGGTGGATAGCCCTGGGTTTTCCTTGTTGGATTTACCGGAAGATTTAACCCAAAAGCAACTTATGCTTTGTTACCCGGAGATGAAAAGGGCAGAACCGTGCCGTTTTGATGGCTGTCTGCACCATAAGGAGCCAGATTGCGGTGTAAAGGAATTGTTGGAAAGCAAAGAATTTGACTTAGGGAGATATGAGCGATACATAGCCTTTTTGACGGAATTGCAAGACAGAGAGGAGAAATATTGATGATAAAAATAGCACCTTCCTTATTGGCAGCGGATATGGGTGATTTGCGCCGGCAGTTGGCTCTGGTGGAAGAGGCAGGTGCCCCCTACATACACATGGATATTATGGATGGTTGTTTTGTGCCAAATATTTCTTATGGGGCTGCTTTTGTAAAATCTTTGCGGGCCGGTTCTCAATTGTTTTTTGATGTACATTTAATGGTGGAAACCCCAGACCGCTATTTGGAGCAGTTTGTGGTTGCCGGGGCAGACCTTTTATGTGTTCATGTCGAAGCCTGCAAACATCTTTCCCGCACCGTACAGGAGATAAAAAATTTGGGGGTTCAGGCGGCCATTGCTTTAAACCCAGCCACACCGCTTAGCACAATAGAAGAGGTGTTGGCAGATTTGGATATGGTGCTTTTAATGAGTGTAAACCCTGGTTTTGGTGGCCAATCTTTTATTCCCGCCACTTTGGATAAGATAAGCCGGTTGCGGCGGATGGTAAAAGAAAGAGATTTAGAGATGGATATTGAAGTAGACGGCGGCATTTATTTGGCTAATGTGAAAGATGTGGTGAAAGCAGGGGCCAATGTGATAGTTTCTGGCACCGGCATTTTTGGCCAGCCGGATATTAATGTGGCTGTAAAAGAAATGACAAAAGCTGCCGAAGAAGCTAATGTGGAATTGTGGCAGCAGCAAAGTAAGGTAGAATAAGCAAATCTCTTGCTTTAAAAAGATGTTTATGTTATTATAATAAATGTTCAATTTCATAAATCTTCGGGGACAGGTGAAATTCCTTACCGGCGGTAAAGCCCGCGAGCCTTTTTGGTAGATCTGGTGTGATTCCAGGGCCGACAGTATAGTCTGGATGAAAGAAGATATTGCTGTAGCTTTTTGTGAAAAAGCTTAGTATTATTTGTGCTCCCCGTTTTTTGGGGAGTATTTTTGTTGTGAGGGGTGCAAAAGCTTGAACGAACAAAAAAAATATATGACAAGAGCTTTGGAGCTTGCGGCCCTTGGCTGTGGCAAAACTAGTCCCAACCCCATGGTCGGTGCCGTAATAGTTAAAGACGGCAAAATTGTCGGCGAAGGCTGGCACCAAAAGGCTGGCACTCCGCATGCGGAAATTCATGCTTTGACCATGGCCGGGCCTTTAGCCTGCCAGGCAGATGTTTATGTTACCTTGGAACCTTGTTCTCATTTTGGCAAAACGCCGCCTTGTGCCGATGCTCTGATTGCGGCCGGCGTAAAAAATGTTTTTGTTGCTGTTTGTGATCCCAATCCGCTGGTAGCAGGGAGAGGCCTGGCCAAATTAAAAGCGGTCGGCATAAAGACCGAGGTTGGTTTGTTAGAGGCGGAGGCCAAAAAGCTAAACGAAATATTTTTTAAAAATATGCAAAAAAACATGCCTTTTGTAGCTTTAAAGGCCGCCGTCAGCCTGGATGGCAAAACAGCCACAGCAAGCGGCAGTTCTCAGTGGATTACAGGGTCGGCTGCCCGAGCAAGAGGTCATTTGTTGCGCCATGAATATGATGCGGTTTTGACTGGCATTGGCACGGTTATAGCAGATAATCCGCAGCTTACCGTGCGTTTGGCTGGCAACTGGCAACAACCCACCAGAGTGGTTTTTGACGAGGATTTTTCCATACCATTAGAAAGCAAAATTTTGGATATTTCTCTTGCCCCAACTTTGGTCTATGTAGCTAACCCTAATGCCGAAAAAGAAAAATTGTTGGCGGCAAAAGGGGTTAAGCTTGTGCTTTGCCCTGGACCAGATGGCCGGGTGGATGTGATAAAAGCTTTAAAGGATATGTATGAGCGAGGCATTTGCAGTGTGCTGGTGGAAGCGGGCGGAACCTTAAATGCCAGCTTGCTGGAAGCTGGTTTGATAGATAAGACATATGTTTTTATGGCCGCAAAATTGGTGGGCGGCAAACAAGCTCCGGGTATTTTTGGCGGTATAGGCATAAATAAAATTGATGAAGCATGGCTTATAAAAGATTTGACCCTGGAAAAAATAGAAGAAGACTGGCTCTTTGCTGGTTATCCGTATCGGGGGTGAAGTAAATGTTTACAGGTTTGGTAGAAGAGCTGGGTAGCATAAACAGTATATCTAAAGGCAGTGCCTCGGCTTTGCTAAAAATTCAGGCTAACGCAGTGCTTAATGGTAGTAAGGTGGGGGATAGCATTGCGGTAAACGGTGTTTGCCTGACAGTGGTAGAAATTGGCAAAAACTATTTTACGGCAGATGTGATGGCCGAAACAATGGCCAAAAGCAATTTGGCTGACCTTAGCATTGGCACAAAAGTAAATTTGGAAAGAGCAGCCCAAGTAGGGGAACGTTTGGGTGGGCACATTGTTAGCGGTCACATAGATGGTATCGGCACAATCACAAATATAATAAAGCAGGATATAGCCTTGTTGTTTACTATTCGGCCAGAGCAACATCTTTTGCGTTATATTATTCACAAGGGTTCTCTCGCAGTGGATGGTATCAGCCTTACGGTAGCGGAAGTGACAGAAACAGATTTTACCCTGTCTTTAATTCCGCACACGGTAGCCAACACCACCTTGGGCTTCAAAAAAACAGGTCAAACGGTGAATATAGAGGTAGACATGATTGGCAAATATGTTGAGAAGCTTTTAAATATGGAGCCGAAAGAGCACAATAAACCCGACAAGTTAAGCATGAGTTTTTTGGCGGAAAACGGCTTTATTTAAAAAATATTTTTAATTAATAGCTATTTTTAAGGAAGGGAAGAGAAAATGATAGAAGAAAAAGAGCAAAAAATGGGTTTAAAGCTAAATGATATTGAAGGAGCATTGGCCGATATTAGAGCCGGCAAAATGATAATAGTTGTTGATGATGACGACAGAGAAGCCGAGGGCGACTTGGTGGTGGCGGCGGAAAAGGTTACGCCGGAGATTATCAATTTTATGATAACCCAAGCAAGGGGTTTGGTATGCTTTCCTATTACCAGCCAAAGGGCTAAAGAGCTGCAGCTTTCTTTGATGGTAGAAAATAACACAGACCGACACGGCACTGCTTTTACTGTTTCTGTAGATGGTCCGGAATCCACCACCGGCATTTCTGCTTTTGAAAGAGCGGCAACAATTAAAGCTATGTTAGAGCCAGGCCTGCGGCCGGATCAATTAAGGAGGCCGGGGCATATTTTCCCCCTGATTGCTAGGGACGGTGGGGTTTTAAAAAGAGCCGGCCACACCGAAGCTTCGGTGGATTTGGCAAAAACGGCAGGTCTTATACCGGCCGGGGTTATCTGTGAGATAACCAATGAGGACGGCACCATGGCCCGGTTGCCTCAGCTTGCGGAATTTGCCAAAAAAAATGGCTTGCGGATAATCAGCGTAGAAAGCCTTATTACTTACCGCCGCCATACCGAAAAGCTTGTCCACCGGGAGGTAGAAGTTGATTTGCCTACGATGTATGGTGATTTTAAAGCGATCGCTTATGTGAATAATATAGAAAATGAGCACCACATAGCCCTGGTAAAAGGAGATATCAAACCGGATGAACCCACTTTGGTACGGGTCCACTCGGAGTGCTTAACCGGCGATGTTTTTGGTTCTTGCCGTTGTGATTGCGGTGATCAACTGGCAGCAGCCATGGCTATGGTGGAAGAAGCCGGCAAAGGTGTGGTGGTTTATATGAGGCAGGAGGGCCGCGGGATTGGCCTGGTAAATAAATTGCGCGCTTATGCCCTCCAAGATAATGGTTTGGATACCGTAGAAGCCAATATAGAACTTGGTTTTCCGCCCGATTTGCGGGATTATGGCACAGGTGCTCAAATACTTTCGGACCTGGGGGTGGGCAAAATGCGTCTTTTAACCAACAACCCCAAAAAAATAACCGGTCTTTCTGGTTTTGGCCTGGAGATTGTGGAAAGGGTGCCGATTGAGATTCGCCCAAATAAGAAAAATGAGTTTTATCTAAAAACCAAAAAAGAAAAAATGGGACATTTATTAAATTTATAAAAGTTTAAAAACGGGAGGAATAAAAAAATGGTAAAAATTCAAGGTCAACTGGTAGCGGAACACATAAAAATAGGCATAGTTATTGGGCGTTTCAATGAGTTTATAACCGGCAAATTGCTGGACGGAGCTCTGGATGGCCTGAAACGCCATGGTGTGAAAGAGGAAGATGTAGACATTTTTTGGGTGCCTGGGTCTTTTGAGATTCCTTTAGTGGCCAAAAAAGTAGCATCTAAGGATTATGATGCGGTTATCTGCCTGGGGGCAGTTATTCGGGGGGCAACTCCGCACTTTGATTTTGTGGCTTCAGAAGTAGCAAAAGGTGTGGCTCAGGTTGGCCTAGCCGCCAACAAACCGGTGATTTTTGGGGTTATAACCACCGACAATATAGAGCAGGCCATTGAACGGGCTGGTAGTAAATCTGGCAACAAAGGTTATGATGCCGCCATCTCTGCCATCGAAATGATTGATCTTTTGCGTCAAATTTAAATTTTGGGCTAATAAAGAGAAAAGATTCTGAAAGGATTTATCAGAATCTTTTCTCTTTATTAATATTAGTGGGTTACTCCCAAAAGCTCGTCTATCACATCACCTTTTGGCAAATCTATTTCTAAAACCCATAATAAAGCTTCCAGCTTATCAACCAAAGAAAAAATAATTAAATCTATGTCAGGGCAAACTTCCGATCCATAAAGGGCTTTTTCTTCCATGGCTCTCGCCAGCCGATCTTTATAATTTTCAACTTGTTGGGCAATCTCTTTTTGGCTTCGCAAGGATTTTCCTCCTTCTATACCTTATGTTGCATTTTATTATTTTAAAAAGCAAAAGGTGCAAAATAAAAACAGTAAAAGAAGAAAAATACTTGCCAAAAATCAATAATATGGGACAAAAAGAGCACATAAAATAGGTTACAACAAAAAAAAGTGCCAAAGCACTTTTTTGTTAGCGTTTATTTTTGGCTTATATTTTAAACAGCCCGTTGAACCTTGCCGGAACGCAGGCATCTGGTGCAAACAGTAATTCTTTTAGGACTACCATCAACAATTGCCCGAACAGTTTGCAAATTAGGTTTCCAATTACGTTTAGTACGGATATGAGAGTGACTTACCTTCATACCTGTATGAACGGTTTTACCACATATTTCACATTTTGCCATGGGCTCCACCTCCTTTTAGCATGGCAATTAAAAGAATACCTTTAATATATTATCATCTATTGACTAGACTTGCAAGGCTAATAAAGAAAAAATTTTAATTATTACAAAAATCAAAAACCCAGCTATTATCAACAAAAAGCCATGTAGCGGGCATTTTGTAAAATAACACTTGCTTTTTATCTATTATCGGGTATACTATTCTTAATTAAGGAAATAGTTTTTATATTTAAACGGTTAATAAAGTTGGAGGTGAAGACCCATGACATTAGAACAACAAACGGAGATTGGTAAAATCATCATATCTAATGAGGCCGTTGCTACTTTGGCTGGTATCGCAACCATAGAATGTTATGGCATTGTGGGCATGTCACCCCACAGATTAAAAGACGGGGTGGGCAGTCTGCTTGGCAAAGAATCGGTCAGCAAAGGCGTAGAAATAATTGAGAAAAACAACGAGTTTTCTGTAAAAGTTCACATTATTGTGGGTTATGGCACCAAAATATCACAGATTGCCCAAAATGTTATGCAGAAAGTCCAATATGCATTAAAAGAATATTGCGGGGTCCGGGTTGACAATGTGCAGGTAGTTGTGGATTCTGTACGACTGGTAGACTAAGGGAGGCTTCTTAAGTGAAAATAATGGAGCTAAATGCGACTGACCTGAAAAAGTTTTTTTCTGGTGGTTGTGCGTTCTTGTGTGATAATAAAGAGCAAGTAAATGCTTTAAATGTTTTCCCCGTGCCAGATGGCGACACAGGGACAAATATGAGTTTAACTATGACCACTGCCATAAAAGATTTTAATGGTCAAGTTACCGCAGCAGAAGTTTTAAACAGGGTTTCCAACGGTGCTCTTATGGGGGCCAGGGGAAATTCTGGCGTCATTCTGTCGCAAATTTTTCGAGGTTTTGCCCAAGGCGTGGGGGATAAGGGAAGCTTGGATCCCAAAGGTTTTGCTGTTGCCATGCAAAGAGGCGTAGATCTTGCTTATCGTGCTGTTATGCGGCCGGTGGAAGGCACCATGCTTACCGTAAGCAAAGAGATGGCCAAAGCAGCCCTCGCCAGTGCCGATGCAGGTGATGACATGATAAAACTTTTAGAAAAGGTTATAGACCAGGGCAAAAAAGCTTTAGCCAACACTCCCAACCAATTGCCGGTTTTGAAACAAGCTGGTGTTGTGGATGCCGGCGGCCAAGGCTTGATTTTAATTTATCAAGGGGGGTTGAAAGCTCTTTTGAGCGAAGAGATGGGCCTTGCAGATGAATATGAAAAAATGGCTGGTGTTGAAGGTGTTGAAGGGGAAACCCAAATAGGGCAAAATATCGAATTTGGTTATTGTACCGAAGTGATGGTGCATGGGAAAAACATAGATGTGGAACCGGTTAGGGAAACCCTGACCACCCTTGGTGATTCTTTGGTAGTTGTTGGAACAGAAAGTCTTGTAAAAGTCCATGTTCACACCAATGATCCGGGGGCAGTCTTTTCTTATTTAGTAAAATATGGCAGCCTCCACGATATAAAAGTAGATAATATGCGGGATCAGCACAGGGAGATTTTAGATATTTCTGAATCTGTGGAAACAAAGACGAAAGAACCAGCAGAACTTGCCGAATGCGGTGTGGTTGTGGTGGTGAGCGGGGATGGACTAACTCATTTTTTTACAGAACTGGGAGCTGGATACATCATCAACGGTGGGCAAAGCATGAATCCTTCTGCGGAAGATCTTCTCAGGGCGTTTAGCAAGGTGCCTGCCAAAGAAATTATTATATTGCCTAATAATAGCAACATTATTCTTACTGCGCAGCAGGCCAAAGAGCTTGCCGAAAGGCCAGTACACATAGTTCCTACCAAATATATTACCCAGGGCATATCTGCTATGGTGGCTTTCAACTCTGCTCAAACGGCGGCGGCCAACGTGGAGGGGATGCTGGAAAACATTAAACAGATCAAATCCGGCGAGGTGACCTATGCCGTACGTAATTCAACTTATGATGGCTTGGAAATCACCGAAAATGATATTTTAGGTTTGGAAGAAGGCAAGCTTCTATCCGTTGGGGAAGATCTGCTTTATGTGGTGCTAAAATTAGTAGATCACATGTTAGACGGCAATGAAGATCAATTGCTAACTTTATTCTACGGAGCTGATTTAAAAGAGGAAGAGGCTCAAAAGGTGGCCGATGCCATAATGGCAGCTCACCCGCAGATAGATCTGGAAATGCAGTCCGGCGGTCAGCCTTTGTATTATTTTTTAATTTCTGTAGAATAAATTTTTGCCTTATAAAGCCGTTGCAGTTTTACTGTGATGGCTTTTTTTAATATTTAAGGTGAAGCAACAAAAAGAGCAAGAAAGGAATTTCGCTATGGGCAAATTAGCCGCAGATTGGGACAAGCTTTTTAAAAAGGAGATTAAGCTAGGTTATAACGATGCCGCCGTTTTTGGTGGTTTTGCAGCTTGGCTGGTTAATTGGGCCAAAGAAAAAGACTTTCCGGAAGCTGCTGTTTTTATTAGTTTAGCTGAGTTGTATAAAAAGAGTCCGTTAGCTTCTCGCGGCCAAATTTTGCTACAAATGCAAAGCTTTTTAGAACAAGTATCTCCCGAATTTTTGGCAGCTACTGAAGTGCCGGGCATATTTGACAGCCACATGAAAGAAAAAGTTATAGGCAGCGAGCTTGCGACCTCAATTCAGTATTTTAAAGGTGTGGGCCCCAAAAGGGTGGCTCTTTTAAAGCGCTTGGGCATAGAAACAGTGGAAGATCTGGTTACTTATTATCCCCGTACTTATGAAAACAGGGGAGAAGTAAAAAAAATCTACGACCTGGCCATAAATGATACAGGAATGGTTCGAGCTCAGGTCATCAAGGTTAATAGTTATCAGCCCAACCGCAGCTTGCATATTTTAAAAGCTATTTTAAAAGATGAGACAGGCTTTTTGTCGGCAGTTTGGTACAACCAAAAATATTTGGCGGACAGGTTGAAGCCGGGTCAGGAGCTTTTTGTTTATGGCTCTTTGCAGTACAAATACAACCAGCCGGAGCTTTTGGTGAGTGATTATGAATTTGTAGAAAAGGGTGAAGAAGTCCCCCGCTCGGCCATTTTGCCGGTGTATCGAACCACAGAAAGTCTAAACCAAAAATATTTACGCAGTTTGGTTGCTGCAATTTTAGAAAAATACGGCAACAAAATCCCAGAACTTTTGCCGGAGGAGCTTTTGGTTAAAAGAGGTTTGCAAGATAGAAAAGATGCTATTTTTACCATGCATGGCCCAAAAAACATGGAAGAACAAGAGACTGCTCGCAAGCGGCTGGCTTATGATGAGCTTTTGCTTTTGCAGTTAGTTATTTTGGGGAGCCGTCAGCCAGAAAATGCCATGGGCATAAAAAGAAAAACCGAGCCAAAAATTTTGCAAGATTTTTTAGCTCAGCTCCCTTTTGGTCTTACCAATGCTCAAAGTCGTATAATTGACAGGATTTTTGAAGATATGGATGTTGCAAAACCTATGATGCGTTTAGTGCAGGGTGATGTAGGCTCCGGTAAAACCATTGTGGCGGCTGCTGCCTTGTACAAAAACTTCATCAGCGGATATCAAGGTGCCCTTATGGTTCCCACAGAAATTTTAGCTCAGCAGCATTATCATTCTTTGGTTCCTCTGTGGGAAAAGCTGGGGGTACGTTGTGCTTTGTTTACCGGGTTTTTAACGGGCAAAGAAAGAGAAAAACTTTTGCTTGCCATCAAAACCGGCGAAATTGATGTGGTTATCGGTACCCACACCCTAATCCAAAATAAAATAAAATTTGCTAATTTAGGCCTGGCCATAACCGATGAACAGCACCGCTTTGGGGTCATGCAAAGATCGGAGCTATCGGATAAAGGTAAAAACCCGGATATTTTGATTATGACCGCTACGCCCATTCCTCGCACCTTGGCCCTCACTCTTTATGGTGAGCTGAACGTATCAGTAATAGACCAAATGCCGCCGGGGCGTCAGCCGGTAAAAACCTATGCAGTGGGTTATGATATGGAAGAAAGAATATCTAAATTTTTACGCAAAGAAATCGATGCCGGTGGGCAGGTATATATTGTTTGCCCGTTGGTTGAAGAATCAGAAAAGTTGGATTTGCAATCTGCCACAGAATTGGCAGAAAGGTTGGCCAAAGGTGGGCTGGCAGGTTATCGTGTGGAGCTTTTGCATGGCCGCCTGAAATCGGCCGAAAAAGATGAATTGATGCAAAAATTTGCGGCCGGGGAGATCCAGGCTTTGGTTTCCACAACTGTAATAGAAATTGGCATCAATGTGCCAAACGCTAATGTAATGCTGGTGTGGGATGCCCACCGTTTTGGTTTGGCTCAGCTGCATCAACTGCGTGGTCGGGTGGGCCGCGGCAGCAGACAATCTTTTTGTGTGCTCATGCATGATGCCCGCACCGAGGTGGCAAAAGAAAGAATGAAAATAATGAGCACCACCACCGACGGATATGTGATAGCCGAGGAAGATTTGCGTTTGCGGGGAGCTGGCGAATTTTTAGGAACCAAACAACATGGTCTTTCGGATCTTAAAGTGGCTAATTTACTAAAGGACGGGGAGCTTTTGGAAATAGCCAGAGAAGATGCCCAAGTTATTTTGGCCGAGCCGCAAAAATTAATTTTACCAGCGTTATCCCAGATGCTGGATAAAAAAATCAATTATTAAAAACAAAAACAGAAAACAAATAAATTTTTAAGGAAGGTAGCCCCAAAAAAGGCAACCTTCCTTTTTTAAAATGAAAATTTTTTAAGTTATTAAAATTAGTTTTGCGGCTTTTGCCAAATATGGCAAATAATACATAGTTTTTTGAGAATATAAAGGCAAGTATGGGAGAAAATAAGCTTAGCGATAACAAAGGAGGTGAAACAAGTGAGCAGAAATAACAATACACCTGTGGTTAACAACGCATCCTCCGCTTTGAACAAATTCAAAATGGAGATTGCCAATGAGCTTGGGATCAACAACTATGATTCCATCGATAAAGGCCAGTTATCTTCTCGTCAAAATGGCTACGTTGGTGGCAATATGACAAAGAAAATGGTGGCTTTCGCAGAACAAGCATTGGCTTCCGGTCAAAGTTCCGCAATCAGCAATTCTACCAGCACTAACAAAATTGGTAGCTCCAGCAGCTCTAGCAGCGCCAGTAACGCCAGCAACACCAGCAGCTATAGCTCCGGTTATTAATAGTATAGTGAGGCAGAAAAATAAAGATAGAACTAAAAACCTCGGTCATGCCGGGGTTTTTATTTTATTTTTAAATGTTTTATTGCAGGTAAAGATAAAAATTATTTTGATTTACGCCGGGGTGCATGGCCTGTGCCAGGCCTGCAGCAATAACCCGGGCCGTATAACCTATCTGTTCGTCTATATCTTTTGGTGTCACTACCAGGTTCCCTCCAAAAGGAGCCAAAAGGTTTTGGCTTATGGCTTCCGCATCAAAACTTTTTACTAAAGAAGCTGAGTTTTGTTCTACCAGGGTAGAAAGAGTTTCTTTAATGATGGTTCTGGCATGTACTACAGTAGGTACGCCAATGGAAATTACCGGTACGCCGATGGTTTTCTGGTTTATGGCATTTCGATGATTAGCAAGACCAGAACCTGGGTTGATACCTGTAGTAGAAATTTGAATGGTGGCATTTACCCGGTTTAAATTGTTAGCGGCCAAAGCATCAATAACAATTAAACAAGCCGGGTTGATTTCTTTTACAATGCCCTGCAAAATGGTAGCCGATTCTATACCAGTAAAGCCAAAAACTCCGGGAGTAACAACAGCCACCGGCCGCAAAAAACCGGCAACTGACTGAGGATCGCATTTAAAAATATGATAAGTTGCCATAGTGTCTTCCGCAACCTGTGTGCCCAAAGAATCAGGGGCCGCTCGCCAGTTGCCAAGACCCGCAACCAAAATTAAATTATTATTACTTTCAAAAGCAGGTAATAAAGGAGATAGGTATTGGGATAAAATATTACTAAGATGACAAACGGAGTCCCGGTCATTGTTTAGTTTTTGAGTTTCAATTGTAATATAGCTTCCCATGGGCCGGCCCATTTTTTGGGCACCTTCGGGGGTAATAATGTTTATTTTTGTAACTTTGACCATTGGGTGCTCATATATTTCTTCTTCTACTCCAGAAATTTCCTGGTTGACATCACCTCTCAATGCGGCATGTTCTTCAATAGCTAAATCCGTATAAGAGTTATTTTCAAAACAATTTTTATTATTTATCATAGTGGCCTCCCAAATATTATTTACCAAAAAAGCAGGAAAAGTAGCAGATTGAACGAAAAATTATATTATATAATATAGAGTAATGTTGCTATTGTTTTATGTTATTTTAAAAAAGGGGCGGTTTAATATGGTTGAAATCAAGTGTGAAGTATGTCAAGAAACCCATAAACTGCACAAAATGCATAAGGATTACGAGGACGCGGAAAAGGGCAAGAAAGTGAGCTACATTTGTCCAAAATGTTGCCAAAAAATCAAGGGTAATGCCCGGGCTACCCAAAAGCATCATTAAAAACCCCCGAGAAACCAGCTGTTTTTTTATCT
The DNA here is from genome assembly GCA_002419005.1 of Peptococcaceae bacterium UBA5755. GTDB lineage: Bacteria > Bacillota > Dehalobacteriia > UBA4068 > UBA5755 > UBA5755. The sequence continues at coordinate 40,405 of DIFF01000016.1, forward strand.
TTATTATTTTGCTTCGAGCAAAGTTCCTTTATTCATAATATTAAGAAAAACTTAGGCATGATCATGCTGTTTTGTGGTATAATCTGCTTAATTCACAAAACAGTTTGTGAATCAAAAAACAAATGTTTTATGCTTTAAAGGAGGTAGTCATGAGGGTCATTGCAGGCCGTGCCAAAGGGCGGCAATTGCAGACACCAAAGGGAATGAGCACTAGACCCACCGGTGCAAAAGTGCGAGAAGCTATTTTTAGCGTTTTGGCTTCCAAAATAACCAACAAAAGGGTGTTGGATGTCTTTGCGGGCACTGGAGCAATGGGTTTAGAGGCCTTGAGCAGGGGCGCAAAAGAAGCAACTTTTATAGAAAAAGACCGGGCTGCCCAAAAAGCATTAAAACAAAACATAGAAAACATAGGTTTTTGCGAAGAAGTAAAAATTTTTAATGGGGACTGTTTGAAATTTTTGCCGGACATGCGTGGCCCTTTTGATTTAGTTTTTTTAGATCCGCCTTATAATAAAGGCTATGTAAATAAAATTATGCCTCTTTTGGCCAAGCCTGGGTTTTTAGCACAAGAGGGCATAATTGTTTTGGAAACAGCAGCAAAAGAAAAGGAAATTCCGGCAGATGATTGCTGGCTTTTGCAAAAAGAATCAAAATATGGCGACACCGCGGTTTTATATTATCAAAAAGCCAATGAGGAGGATTACCAAAATGGATAAAATAGAGATCAATGATATTATGAATGAATTGGAAGATTATATCAACGAGGCCTCCAGAATACCTATTATGAGCAAAGTGTTGGTGGATGGAGACCACATTTTAGAATTGTTAGACCATATAAGAGCATTATTGCCAGAAGAAATAAAGCAGGCTCGCCAGGTTTTAGACCAAAGCGATAAACTTTTGGAAAGTATTGAAAGCCAGGGCAAAAAAATGTTGGAGGATGCAAGAAACCATGCGGAATATATGGCAACGGAATCCGAAATTATGCAAATTGCCCAAAGAAAAGCTACAGAAATGATGGAAAAGGCAAAAAGTGAAGCAGAAAACATTCTGCGTAAGGCCGCTGATCAGGCAGAATCCGTAGGCCGAGAGGTCGATGCTTATGCTGATGGTGTATTGCAGCAGTTGGAAATCAATATTAATAAGGCTTTAGATACTGTAAAACAAAATCACAGCGATTTTAAAGCCAGCAGAGCTAACTAGAAAATACGGCGCAACCTATTCCAGCAAAGGCTGATTGCGGCTAAAACAACCAACGACAGTAGCGAAACGGCCCAAAGGCAAAAAGGTCCACCAAGGTTAATTTGGCTTATTGCTTCCGTACCTTTCCAGGCCGGCAGAGCCGGCAGCAAAAATGGCATTATAATAAATAAAAGCACACTGTGTAAAACCCGGCCCCAAAAATAAATTTTTAAATTAAGATCAGTATCGTTTACCATGCCGGCAACCTGAGCCTGGATGGATAGTCCATGCCAGGCTATTATTGTGCCGGCTGCCACCACCCTGCTTGCCAGCGGGGCGATATTTTCTGCCAACATGCTGATGCCCACGGTCATTTCAAAAAAACCATGCGCCATTGCCTTACTTACAAGCGGAGAAAAGCCGGCAAGGTGGCAAAGTGGCGAGAGAACCCAACTCAAAATATCCATAAAACCAACCAAACTAAGAATTTTAGTTAGCACAGAAAACAAAACTATGTAACCGCCAACGCTAATTAGGCTTTTGGAAGCTTTGCCGATGGCTTGCCCCAAAAGTGAGCCGAAAGGAGTTTGATTTTTTGTGTTTAAAGCCTTAAGTCCCCGCAAAAACAACTTTTGTTCTATGGGTGCAGCAAAAAATGGTTTTTGGGCTAGTCTGCCCAAAACTAGGCCAAAAACGATGTTAAAAGAATAATGACTAAAAATGATTAGCCAGCCCAGGCGAGGGTCATTAAAAATGCCAATGCCCACAGCTGACAACATATATAAAGGGCCGGCATTGTTCACAAAGGCCAAAAGCCTGCTGCCTTCTTCCTTAGTGCAAAGGTCTTCTTTTCTAAGTCCGGCAGTTATGGCAGCTCCGGTTGGAGTGCCAGAGATGAAACCCATGCAAAGAGCAATGGCAGTAGCCCCTGGCAGACGAAAAAGAGGCCGCATAATAGGTTCTAGCCAAATACTAAAGCATCGCACCACCCCAAGACTTAGCAAAAGTTCACTGGTAATAAAAAATGGCAAAAGAGCAGGCAAAACAATTGTTGCCCAAGTTTTCAAACCTGTTAATGCTGCCACGTAAGTGGCTTGCGGAAAAACAGCCATGCCGCAAACTAAAAAAATGACAAAAGCAGTTTTTAATAATAATGGCATATCAACACCTGCCCAAATAATAAAATAAGATTTTACTGGAAAAATTTTTATTTTTGTGATAATCTATATTTTGTGTTTGTAATAATGTATTTTAAATCTTAATCTAATATAAAATATTGTTATTCAGGAGGTCGTAGTTTAATGAAAGTATTGGTTTTAAATTGTGGTAGTTCATCTTTAAAGTATCAGCTTTTTGACATGACCAATGAGTCGGTTTTGGCAAAAGGTCTGGTAGAAAAAATTGGTTTAGAGGATTCAGAAATGGCTCATTATAAAGGTGAAGAGGGGCTTGTTTTTAAAGAGAATATTCCCCTTCCCACCCACAAGGAAGCCATCGTGGCGGTCATCGAAAAGCTTATCAGCGCTGAATATGGCGTAATCTCGAGTCTCAACGAAATAGGTGCTGTGGGCCATCGTGTACTCCATGGTGGTCAAAAATTCTCGGCCAGCGTTCTGGTGGACGATAAGGTAGAAGAAGCTATTGCCGAGTACATTCCTTTTGGTCCTCTTCATAATCCCGCGAACCTTATGGGTATTCGTGCTTGTGCAGTAGCAATGCCCGGTATCCCACAGGTCGCCGTCTTTGATACGGCTTTCCATCAAACTATGCCGGCAAGCTCCTACATATATGCCTTGCCTTATGAATTATATGAAAAATATGGGATTCGACGCTTTGGTTTCCACGGCACATCTCACCGCTATGTAACAGCAAGAGCTTTGGCCCTTTTGGGTGGTCTTGCCGAAGGCAAAAAATTCGTTACCTGCCATTTAGGCAATGGTTCCAGCTTGGCTGCTATAAAAGATGGCAAAGTCCTGGATACTTCTATGGGTTTTACCCCGTTGGAAGGCATGGTTATGGGTACCCGTTCCGGTGACATAGATCCGGCTATAGTTCCCATTATTATGGAAAAAGAGAATATAAACACTCAGGAAGCCAGCAATTATTTGAACAAGAAGAGCGGTCTTTTAGGTGTTTCCGGTGTTAGCAGCGACATGCGTTATGTAGAACAGGCAGCTGCGGAAGGCAATAAAAGAGCCCAACTCGCTTTAGATTTGCTTTATAAGCGAATTATTAAATATATTGGTGCTTATGCGGCTGAAATGGGCGGTCTGGATGCAATTGTTTTTACCGCCGGTATTGGGGAAAACAGCATAAGCTTAAGAAAAATTATCTGCCAAGCTTTGGGATGCTTTGGTTTGGAATTTGACGAAGAAGCTAACAATGTACGTGGTATAGAAAGGGAAATCACCAAGCCTGGCTCCAAAGTCAAAGCCTTCATTATTCCCACCAACGAAGAATTGATGATAGCAAAAGATACTTTGGCAATAGTTAATGGCTAAGTAGGCCCCTTGTTGACAGGGGATTATTGTGTGGTATAATAATATGGCGTTATGCTTATAGGATATTAAGTATTAAGGTGAGTACTATGCATGTGGATGTAGACAAACTAAAAAATATTGAAAACTATGCCGAAAAGATAGATATTACCGGCAATATTTGTCCTAGTAAATATGGTTATGATCAGTTGAAAATATTAATGCCGGTTCGACTGATCGGCAAAATAGAAAACAACCATAAAATAATATCTATTGAAGGGCAGGTCTATGTAGAAATTTCCGCCGTTTGCGATCGCTGCGGCCAAGATTTTTCTTTAAGCATGGCGCTGGATTTTGCCGAAAGCTATTCTAACCGAGCAGAGGCAATTGTTCAGGATGAGGAAGATAGATTGCACCCTTTTGAAGGCAATATCATTGATCTTGCCGGGGAGATTCTCCATCAAATTTATCTTGAAATGCCAATGAAACTACTTTGTAGGGATGATTGCAAAGGCTTATGTGCCGGCTGCGGGGCCAATCTAAATAATGAGATTTGTACCTGCTCGGGGGATGAAATTGACCCCAGGCTTGAAAAATTAAAGCTTTTGCTGACTGATTTATCAGAGAAAGGGGTGTAGGAAATGGGTGTACCTAAAGGGAAAACTTCTAAAGCAAATCGTAGAATGAACCGTGCTAACTATAAATTAACCGAACCAGGCTTATCTACTTGTCCGCAATGCCATGCTTTAAAACAACCGCATCATGCTTGCCCAGAATGTGGTTATTATAAAGGTCGTCCAGCCGTTGTTAAAGCTGTCAAAAAATAAATAAAAATTCCTATTGTTTATCAGAAGGCCTATTAAAATATTTTAAATAGGCCTTTTTTATTAAATTATTTTATAGTTAGGGTTTTGTCTAAGGTAAAAATAAAGCTATGTGAGTGGTGACAAATATTAAATAATTTATATAACATATATAACAGATATGACAGACAAATTTTGTGTTTTTTCTCTTGAAAGCTTTAATGCCTTAAGGTATGATTATAAGCGAATGCTGGCAACATATGAGGGGGTGGCAAAGTGAGAATTGCAGTTGATGTGATGGGCGGTGACAATGCACCAAAAGAAATATTAGCCGGGGCCCTGGACATGGCAAAGGAACGTCCCGATTGGGAAATTTTGCTGGTAGGGCAGGAGGATATCATGCCCGCTGATTTGCCGGCAAATGTAAAAAAAGTTTTTGCAAACTTAGTTATGGCCATGGATGAATCAGTAGAGAATATTCGTAAAAAAACAGATTCTTCTATCTGGGTTGCCACAAAGTTAATTAAAGAAGGTCTGGCTGATGCGGTTGTTTCTGCTGGCAGCACTGGGGCCCAAATAATATCTGCTTCATTAATTTTGGGCCGCGTAAAAGGTGTAGACAGGCCAGCTATAGGCATTGTTTATCCTACTTTGCAGGGTGGAAAGATTCTTTTGGATGCCGGAGCCAATCCGGAAATCAAGCCCCCGCAGTTTTTACAATTTGCCCGTATGGGCAGTGTTTTTGCCAAGAACCTCTTGAAAACAGAAAGACCAAAAGTAGCTTTGATATCGAATGGCACAGAGGCGGGCAAGGGCACGGACAACATTGTGGAGGCCCACAAAATTTTGGCGGCCAGCGAGCTTAATTTTATTGGAAATATAGAAGGACGGGACATCCCCTTTGGTGAATATGATGTAGCAGTATGTGATGGTTTTGTAGGAAATATGATTCTCAAAGTTTCGGAAGGCTTTGCTAAGGTACTTTTGAGCAAATTAAAAGAAGAATTTTTGCGGTCTTTATTTACCAAAATAGCAGCTGGCATCATGAAACCTGGTTTAAAAAGAATTATGAAACTTATGGATGATTCAGAATATGGCGGAGCTCCCTTGTTGGGGGTAAAAGGCATAAGCATCGTTTGCCACGGCAAATCAGATGCCAAGGCCATAAAAAATGGAATTAAAGCAGCAGCTTATTATGTGGAAACGGGTTTTGTTGAACAAATTGAAGAGAGTATGCAGATTGAAGAAAACTTACAAAATGAAGAAAACTTGTAAAATGAAGAAAACATAAAGGTCGAATAAACAAAACTAAAAATAAAAACAAACAGGAGGCATTAAAAGTGGACATTTTTGAAACAGTAAAAGCAATAGTTGTAGAACAATTGGGCAGAAAACCGGAAGATGTCAAAAGGGACACAACCTTTAAAGACTTGGATATAGATTCTTTAGACATGGTGGAGCTGATTATGGCTGTAGAAGAGGAGTTTGAAATTTCGATTAACGATGACGAAGCAGAAAATATAAGCAACATGACGGAAGTCGTAGAATTTGTTAAAAACAAAACAGGTAGCTAAAAATATGAATCAAAAACAAAAAAAACAGGAACCGCCGGTAGATATTAACAAAAACAAAAAAAATGTAGCCTTTACAAAGTGGGCAGAATCTATCGGGTGGAATAACCCGGATATGGGTTTGTTGCAGCAAGCTTTAATGCACCCAACTTACTTTGAAGGAGCCCAAAGCGGTTTGCGGCAAGACAACCAAAGGCTAGAGTTTTTGGGCGATGCAGTGCTGGATATGCTAATTAGCGAAGAGCTTTTTTGGCGTTATCCCCAAAAAAAAGAAGGCGACCTAAGTAAAATGCGGGCGGCTGTGGTATGTGAAGCAGCCTTAGCAAAAGCTGCCCGTAAAATTCATTTAGGCCCCCAGCTTTTGCTTGGTAAAGGCAGTGAAAAGAGCGGAGATAGGGACCGGGAATCTGTTTTGGCGGATGCCATGGAAGCGGTTGTTGGTGCCATGTTTTTGGCTTTTGGGCTAAAAAAAACCTGCGAGCTGGTGTTAAAAGTATTAAAAGAAGACCTGATGGATCTGGATAATGGTAATTATGACGATCACAAAGGTTTGTTGCAGCAATATGTGCAAAGCAATTGGGATAAAAATATTATTTACAAAGTGCTGGAAACCAGTGGCCCCGACCACAATCGTTCTTACAAAATAGGTGTTTTTTTGGCTAAGCAATGTTTGGCGGAGGCCACAGCAGGCAGTAAAAAAGAGGCAGAGCAAACAGCAGCCGCTTTGGCCTGGCAAAAACGGGAAGAATGGACTTCTTTGGTGGCAGGTGAGCGGAATGTCTAAAGATGGCCGCAACATCTTGCCATTTTTCATTCCTCATGCTGGCTGTTTGCACCAATGTATTTTTTGTGATCAACACCAAATTGCCGGCACCAGCCAATTACCGTCGGATGAGCAAATTGCTCAAACCATCCACAATTGGTCTTTTGCCGGGTTGCCACAGGTAGCTTTTTATGGTGGCAGTTTTACTGCCTTGAGTAAAGAAAAGCAGGCTTATTTTTTAAAGCCCGCTTTTTTGGCTTTACAGCAAAACAAAATTTTCGGTATCCGCATTTCCACTCGGCCGGATTACATAGATGATGATGTGATAAACTTTTTAAAAAGTTTTGGGGTGGATACGGTAGAACTTGGCGTGCAATCTTTGGATGACAATGTGTTAAAAGCGGCAGGCCGGGGCCACACCGCAGCCGAGAGCTTTAAGGCTTTAGCTTTGTTGCAAAAGGCAGGTTTTAAAACCGGGGTACAAATAATGCCAGGCTTGTCGGAAGATGATGAAAGAAATTGTTTGGCTTCTACCTGGTTGTTTTTAAAAGAAAAACCCGATATGTTAAGGATCTACCCCACCATAGTTTTAAAAGGTACAGCTTTGGCAAAAATGTATTATGAGGGTACCTATAAACCGCTTTCTCTTCTAGAAGCAGTGGAAATATGCCGCGATCTTCTGGCAATTGCTTTAAGTTTGAAGATTTCTGTTATTCGCATTGGTTTGCAGCCCACAAAAGATATTGCCTGGAACAGTAGTGTTGTGGCGGGGCCGTTTCACCCAGCTTTTGGCAATTTGGTGCAGGGGGCTCTTTGGCAGAAAAAACTAAAGTATTTATTAAATATGTATGATGGCAGCTTTACCCTAAAATATATTTTTGTGGCCAAATTCTGCATAGCGCCACTTATTGGTCAAAACGGGGTTAATTTGGTTTGGCTGGCCCAAAACTGCGTCGGCTGCAAAATAAAAGAATGGCCTTTGCCGCCGGGAGACCTTGCCTTGGGAAATGAAAATGGTCCGCAAATTGTGTTGAGCGAGGCCGATTTTTTGAAACAATATTTGGCCTGCCTGCAGGAAATGATTTTATAGCAAGCAGAAAAACATGTTTTAAAATGGCTTTTTATGATAAAATTATAATAATACACTTTAGGAAAAGAAAGGCGAGAAATACACCTATGCACTTAAAAAGTATAGATTTAGTAGGTTTTAAATCTTTTACCGACAAAACTAAAATAAGCCTGGAACCGGGTATTTCTTGCATTGTGGGGCCTAATGGTAGCGGCAAATCCAATGTGGCCGATGCCATTCGCTGGGTGTTGGGCGAGCAAAGTGCCCGCAACCTGCGGGGCAACAAGCTGGAGGATGTAATTTTTGCCGGCAGCAAAAAAAGAAAATCTGTTGGCATGGCCGAGGTAACCTTAACCTTGGATAATAGTGACGGCTTTTTGCCGGTGGAGTTTGCCGAGGTGATGATAACTCGCCGGGCCTATCGTTCAGGTGACAGTGAATATTTGCTGAATGGTAAAAACTGCAGATTAAAAGATATTCAGAATTTTTTTGTGGATACAGGCATTAGCCCTGGTGGCTTTTCTTTGGTGAGCCAAGGCCGCATAAATGAAATTATTGCCATGAAGCCGGAGGAAAGACGTACTTTGGTGGATGAAGCCGCCGGTATTGTGCGGTATCGCAATCGCAAAAAAGAAGCTGGCCGCAAGCTGGAAAACACAGAACGGAACCTGGAGCGGATAAATGACATTATTGGTGAGCTTTCTGACCGCTTAGAGCCTTTGTGTAAACAGGCTAATCAGGCAGAAGTCTATTTAGATCTGACCAAAAAGACCAATGAGCTAGAGATAAACTTGGCGGTGCAGAACATTGGTGACATTAAAAGCAAGCTGGATAAAATGGTTAGCAGTTTTTTGGAAAAAACCAACAAAATTTTGGCGGCTCAAACTAAAATAGATACAACTGAAGCCCAGGTAGTGGCCTTAAAGCAGGAATTGCAGACGGAAGAAGAGGTGATTCTTGCCGAGCAACAGCATCTTTATGAGCTGAACACAGAAAAAGAGAAGGTAGAAGGCCAAATCAAGGTGGTCCAGGCCAAAGGAGAGGCGATAAATGAAAATGTGCAGCGGCTTAAGGATGAGCTTGCTAATCTTTCTCAAAAAGATGGCGGTTTTGTAGCAAAGGTTGCTCTTTTACAGGAAACTCTGACTGAAAAAGTTAGCAAAGCCGCTCAGGATAAAGCTGAGATTGGCTGGGCAGTTGAAAAGCAGGAAGAAGAAAAAGCAGCCCTGGAGGATCTTTTGGGGCAAATAGAATCTTATAAAGAAGAAGCTTTTGACTTGGCTAATCAACATGCTCAAATTAAAAATGAGCTGATTTACCTAAAACAATTAAAGGACAAGCTGGCCCAAGAAATTAAAAATTTGACAGAAGAAGAAGTCGAAATTAAAAATACTAAGAATAACCAAAGCGACAGGCAGTCTCTTTTAACGCAAACTTTGGCGGAGATAAATAAAGAAGAAAAAACCTTGCAGGATAGGCTTGCTAATTTGACAAAGGTTACTGGAGAAAAAGAAAACAACATTACCCAACTGGCCGAAGTCGAGGTAGCGTTGCGGTATAAGCTTAATTCAGAACAATCCCGCTTAAACATGATGCAGGAAATGAGCCAGGGCTATGAAGGTTATTACCCTGGGGTAAAAGCCCTGCTTTTAGCTACAAGAGAGAATAAAAAGCTGGCAGGCGGTTTTATTGGGGTAGTTGCCCAGCTTATTGAGGTTGATGATAAAAGCAGCATAGCCATAGAGGCGGCTCTAGGTGGTGCTCTGCAAGATATTATTACGGAAGATGAGCAATCCGCAAAAAATGGTATAGCTTATTTAAAAGAAAATAAAGCTGGCCGGGCCACCTTTTTACCTCTTTCTACTCTTCAACCCAGGAAGGCCGAGGGTTTGGATAAGTTAAGAAAGAGCAAGGGTCTTGTGGGCATTGGCAGTGAGCTTGTGCAATGTTCTGCCAAAGTCCGTCCGGCAGTGGATTATCTTTTGGGGAATATTTTGGTGGCAGAAGATTTGGATGCAGCTACCCTTTTGGCCAAAGAAGTCCAGTACCGTTATAGGGTGGTGACGTTAGAGGGAGATATTGTGAACCCGGGCGGCTCCATGACCGGCGGCAGCCGCCAAAACCAGGCGAAGGACTTGCTTAGTCGTAAAAGAGAGCTGGGGCTTTTAGTCGAAAAAACCCAAAAAATGGCAGCCGAGCTTGCTCAATTGCATGAAAAAATAGCCCAAGCTAAAGCGAATCAAGAGCAAGATCAAAAAGAAAAGCAGGAATACCATGAAAGAATACGCGAGCTGGAAATAAAACGCTTGACTTTGCTGAAGGATAAAGAAATTTTGCAGGCTGGGTTAATAGAGCAAGAACGTCAGCTGCAGTTTGTTGCCAAGGAAAAACAAGAAAAGAGCAAAGAAATTGAGGAACTTGCGGTTCGTAGGGCAGAACTAGAAAAAGAAATCACCGAATGGCAGGCAATCAGCGACCGTACCAACCAAAATATCAATCAGTTGCAGGAAGATTTTGCTGCTAGACAAAGCAAATTGGAAATAGCCGTTACCGAAATTAATGTAAGAAAGGTGGAGCTTGCCAGAGATGAGCAGGCCAACCACAGTTTGCAAGCCGAAATAGAACGTCTGAAATCTGAAAAGAAAGATGTTTTTGAGCAGGAGAAGGAAAAAAGAGAAAAACTACAGGAACTGGAAACCCAAATTAAAACATTGGCAGATGAGCGTTCTCTTTTACAAGAGAAGCTTGCTAGTCTGGAGCTTGCCAGCAAAGATTCGGGCGATGTTTTGAGCTTAAAAAGGCATGAATTTATGGTTCAACAAGATAATCTGACGGGGAAAGAAAAGCAAATTAAAGAAATTGCTAAAGATTTAGCTGCCGAACAACAGGAACTGCATCAGCAGGAAATAAAGAAAACCAGAATTGAAGCCGAGCTGGAAAATGAAACTAACAAGCTTTGGGAGAATTTTCAGCTTAGTTATGAAAATGCCATGCCTTTGGCCAAACTAGAAATGTCGCGTCGGGAAATAGCTGGTCTTCTTAAGGATTACTGTTGGCAAATAGATAATTTAGGTGCGGTAAACATAAATGCCATAGAAGAATATGTCCAGGTTAACGAAAGATACACATTTCTTACTAAGCAAAAACAAGATCTTACAGAGGCCATAATATCTTTAAACAAAGTAATCAAAGAGATGGATAATATTATGCGTTACCGTTTTAAAGAGACCTTGGAAGAAGTGAGTAGGGAGTTTGACATATCCTTTAACCGGCTTTTTGGTGGCGGCAATGCCAGCCTAATGATGACAGATGAGGAAAATGTGCTGGAAACAGGCATTGAGCTTGTAGTTCAGCCACCGGGCAAAAAACTCACTAACTACAATCTGCTTTCCGGTGGCGAAAAGGCCCTGATCGGTATTGCTTTAATGTTTGCCATATTCCAGGTTAAGCCCAGTCCGTTTTGTGTTTTGGATGAGGTGGATGCATCTTTAGATGAGGCAAATGTGAACCGTTTTGCAGAATATTTGCAGGAGTTTGAAAGAACCACGCAATTTATTCTAATTTCGCACCGCCAAGGCACCATGGAGGTGGCGGCGGCTTTGTGGGGCATAACCATGGAAGAGGAAGGTGTCTCCACCGTGATATCTGTGCGGCTTTTTGAAGCTGTGCAAATGAATTAAACTAATATAACTATTAGGAGGCTTTTATGGGTCTGTTGAATAAATTGAGACAAGGTCTGGGCAAAACTAAATCTAACTTGTCCGAACGCATTCAAAATGTTTTAACGCTGGGGCGCAAGATTGACGAAAGCCTTTATGAAGAGCTGGAAGAGGTTCTCATTTTGGGTGATGTAGGGGTTGAGACATCCTTGGCTTTGGTTGAGAAATTGCGGTCAAGAGCAAAAGAAGAAAAAATAAAAGAGGCCGACCAATTAATGGGTTTGCTAAAAGAAGAAATTGCCGTCATTTTGGCAAGTGGAGGCGAAAGAGGTTTACAGATTGAACCAAACAAACTCAACATTATTTTGGTTGTAGGTGTCAACGGTGCCGGCAAAACCACTACTATTGGCAAAATGTCTTATAATTTAAAAAACTCCGGTTACAAGGTGCTTTTGGCAGCGGCCGATACCTTTAGGGCAGCGGCCATAGAGCAGCTGGGCATTTGGGGAGAAAGAGTGGGCGTTGACATGATTGCCCAGCAGGCTGGCTCGGACCCGGGGGCTGTGGTTTTTGATGCTTGTTCTGCTGCTATCTCTCGTAAGGCGGATGTGCTGATTGTGGATACGGCTGGCCGTTTGCAAAACAAAGCAAATTTGATGGCCGAGCTAAACAAAATAAACAAGATAATCGAACGGGAAGCCCCAGAGGCAAATATTCAGGTGCTTTTGGTGCTGGATGCCTCCACTGGCCAAAATGCTATCAGTCAGGCGCGCCTTTTTAGCCAGGCAGCTCCCTTAAGTGGTTTGGTTTTAACCAAGTTGGACGGCACAGCCAAAGGCGGCGTGATCATCGGCATTATCAATGAGATGGGCCTGCCGGTGAAGCTGATTGGCGTTGGCGAAGGTATTGACGATTTAAAAGATTTTGTGCCAGAAGATTTTGTACAGGTTTTATTTGAAGAAGCTAATATTTAAAAGTATTGTTTTAAAAAGGGTGAAGAATATGAGCATATTGATCAGTGATGCATGGATGTTGCCTCAGGAGGGCTTTTTAAAGCAAAAATACGATATTTTGGTTGAAGGGGAATATATTGCCAAAATTGCCCCGGCCGGCACCATAAAGTGCCCCGCGGCAAAAGTAATTCAAGGCAACGGTTCTTTGGCCTTGCCCGGTTTTGTTAATGCTCACACTCATTCGGCCATGAGCTTGCTTAGGGGTTATGGCGATGATATGCCTTTAATGAGTTGGCTTAATGACAGGGTGTGGCCCTTGGAAGCCAAAATGACCCCGGAGGATGTTTACTGGGGTAGCCTGCTTTCTTGTTTAGAGATGATAAAAAGCGGTACCACCGCCTTTGCGGATATGTACTTTTTTATGGATTCTACCGCCAAAGCAGTGGAAGAAAGCGGCCTGAGGGCAAGTCTTTCGGCCGCCATTATTGACGGTGAAACAAAAGATTTTCAGGAAAAGGTGGAGCTGGCCCGTATTTGGCAAGGCAAAGCTGATGGCCGCATTACCACCATGCTGGGGCCACATTCCTCTTACACCTGCTCGCCTGCCCGCCTGCAGGAGGTAATGGAGGCGGCAGATGAGTATGACCTTGCCATGCATATACACATTGCGGAAACCCAAAGTGAAATTGAGCAAATTGAAGCTGCCTATGGCAAAAGAACGGTGCAACATCTAGAAAACCTGGGGTTTTTTGCTGGACATCATGTTTTGGGTGCTCATTTGGTGTGGCTAAATGCGGCAGAAATTGATATTTTAGCTCAAAACGGTGTGTGTGTAGCCCATAACCCACAAAGTAACATGAAGCTGGCAAGCGGTATTGCCCCGGTACCGGCTATGCTGCAAGCCGGCATTAAGGTAGCTTTGGGTACAGATAGCTCTTGCTCTAACAATAGCCTGGATATGCTGGCCGAAATGAAAGCGGCTGCCCTTTTGGCCAAGGTTGGCACTTTGGATGCCACAGCCCTGCCGGCTGCAAAAGTGATTGAAATGGCTACAGAAAACGGGGCGGCTGCTTTAGATTTGCCCCAGGTTGGCAAACTAGAGCCTGGTTACAAGGCCGATTTAATTTTGCTGGATATGAACAAACCGCACCTTGCCCCTTTGCATGATTTGGCATCGCAGGTGGTTTATGCAGCCAATGGAGCAGATGTAAAAACAACGCTGGTTAACGGGCAGGTGCTGATGCAGGATTATGAGGTTTTGGTTTTGGATGAAGCTAAAATACTGAGCGAAGTTAAAAAGTGCTGCAAAAATTTATTTTACAGATAATATAAAGCAAAAAAGCTTGACAGGTAAAAGTTTTTTAGTTAAACTGTAATAGCTGTATTAAAAGATAAATTTGGAGTGAAGCGGATGGCGAAGGACAGAGAGCAGGTTGTTTTGCTTTATGATTTTTATGGTCAGCTGCTAACCAAAAAACAACAGCAAATGATGGATATGTTCTATTTAGAAGATTTTTCTTTAGGAGAAATAGGTGAACTTTGTGGTGTCAGCCGCCAGGCTGTTTATGATACTCTGAAACGGTGCGAGAAAATTCTAACCAATTATGAAACTAAGCTTGGCTTAAAGGAACGTTTTACTAAAGAACGGGAACTCCGCCAAAAAATTTTGGTTGGCATCAACCAGGCCGCGGCTAAAAAAGATTGGCAAAAGCTGCAAAATGTGTTGCTTTTGCTGCAGAATGAGGAAGATAATCTTTGAGGAGCTTTGTTAAAGAGGAAAATTAACTGAAACAGACAAGGTTGATTGTGTCTGGAGGGAATAAATATGGCAGTGTTTAGCAGTTTAGCAGATCGTTTGCAGGAGACATTTCGCAAGCTGACCGGTAAAGGTAAATTAACCGAGGCGGATATAAACGAGGCCATGCGGGAAGTCCGGGTGGCTCTTTTGGAAGCGGATGTTAGCTACAAGGTGGCCAAAGATTTTATTGCCAAGGTTTCGGCCCGGGCAGTGGGGAGTAAGGTTTTAAACACCTTGACTCCTGGCCAGCAAGTCATAAAGATCGTTCATGAGGAACTGGTAGCTTTGATGGGGAGTGAGCAGGCCAAGCTTGCTGTATCCTCCAAACCGCCTACCGTGGTTATGATGGTTGGCCTGCAGGGTACCGGTAAAACCACATCGGCTGCCAAAATTGCCAACAACCTGCAAAAGCAGGGCCGCCGGCCCCTTTTGGTGGCAGCTGATATCTACCGACCCGCAGCCATTAAACAGCTGGAAGTTTTGGGCGAGCAGCTCAAAATTCCGGTTTTTAGCCTGGGAGATAAAGAAAAAGCAGTAAAAATTGTTAGAGCGGGTATTGAACACGCTCAAAAACATGGCAATGATTATGTAATAATAGATACGGCTGGCCGTTTGCACATAGATGAAAATTTAATGACTGAACTAAAGGATATCCAAGCGGCAGTTAATCCCCACGAAATTTTGTTGGTGGTGGATGCCATGGCCGGACAAGATGCCGTAAATGTGGCCGCGGCCTTTAACCAAGAGCTTAAAATAGATGGTTTGGTTTTAACCAAGCTGGATGGCGACACCAGAGGCGGTGCAGCACTTTCTGCCAAGGCGGTTACCGGCTGCCCTATCAAATTTGTGGGAATGGGCGAAAAAATGGATGCCCTGGAGCCCTTTTATCCGGAGCGAATGGCTTCCCGCATTTTGGGCATGGGCGATGTGCTTACCCTAATAGAAAAGGCCCAAAAAACCATAGATATTGATAAAGCCAAAGAAATGCAAGCCAAAATTCGCACGGCTCAATTTACTTTTGATGATTTTTTGGACCAGATTGAGCAAATGCAGAAAATGGGTAATATGCAGGATATTTTAGGCATGATACCAGGGGCTGCCAAACAATTAAAAGATATTAGCATTGATGAAAAAGACCTTGTTCGTACCAAGGCTATTGTGCAATCCATGACCCAGGAAGAAAGAGAAAGGCCGGAGATCATTAACAGTTCCAGAAAACAAAGGATAGCCAAGGGCAGCGGTGCCCAGGTGCAGCACATTAACCGCCTTTTGAAGCAATTTGAACAATTTAAAAAAATGATGAAGCAATTTGCCAATACCGAAGCTGGCAAAAAGGGCAAAAAGGGCAAAAACCTCAAAGGGTTTTTTGGCAATATGCCATTTTTGCCCTAAACAGATAATCTTAAAATTTTTATACATAAACAAAATTATTGAGGAGGAAAAGACATGGCAACAAAGATAAGACTTCGTAGGATGGGTGCAAAAAAACAAGCTTTTTACAGAGTAGTGGTGGCAGATTCTCGCGACCCGCGTGATGGCCGCTTTATTGAGGAAATTGGTTATTATAACCCCAGAACCAACCCTGCGGAAATTACAATCAACGAAGAAAAAGCCTTAACATGGCTTGCAACAGGTGCTGAACCAACGGAGACGGTTCGCTCTTTATTAAAAAAATCTGGTATTTGGCAAAAACGCAACCAAAAATAAAAGAATTTTTATAGGGAGGTAGCCATGAAAGAAATTGTGGAACACATTGCCCGATCCTTAGTGGATAATCCCGACGCAGTAAAAGTTATAGAAACCGAAACGGATGACGCCATTGTTTTGCGTTTGTATACTGCACCGGAAGATGTGGGTAAAGTAATAGGTAAACAGGGCCGTGTTGCCAAATCTATTCGCATGGTATTAAAATTGGCAACTGCTCCCGACGGTAGAAAATATACATTGGAGATTGAATAATGAGATTTAAACAAAAGGGGGCCCTTTGGGCCCCTATTTTAAACAAAGGGTGAAAACATGGATAAAAACAAAGAACCAGATATACTTGTTGGGTATATAACTGGTGCTCATGGTATCAAAGGAGAAGTAAAAGTGGAGCCCCTAACCGAAAAACAAGAGCTCCGTTTTGCCAAGGATAGAAGTTTATGGTCAGACAAGCTTTCCAAATATGTTTTGGTGGAAGCTGCCCGCCAACACAAGGAAGTTCTTTTGGTAAAATTAGCTGATATTAATGACCGCACCACTGCCGAAACCTTAATTGGTAGCTATTTGCGG
This sequence comes from Peptococcaceae bacterium UBA5755, assembly GCA_002419005.1. Lineage (GTDB taxonomy): Bacteria > Bacillota > Dehalobacteriia > UBA4068 > UBA5755 > UBA5755. The sequence continues at coordinate 56,954 of DIFF01000016.1, forward strand.
GTGTCAGAAGATGAATTACCTCCTTTGCCGGAAGGACAATATTATCATTTTGAAATAATTGGTTTAAAGGTTTGGGAAAAGGAAAGATTTATAGGTACCGTGAGCGATATTGTGCATGTAGGCGGTAGTTATGTGTATAGCATTGAACGCGAAAACCAACAAGATCTTTTGTTGCCTGCTTTAAAAAGCATAGTTAAAAAAATCAATCTTATTGAGTGTATTATGCAGGTAGAACTACCCCCTGGTTTGGAGGATTAAACATGCGTATAGATGTGTTGACATTGTTTCCTGAAATGTTTGTCCCTTTGGATGAGAGCATTGTAAAAAGGGCCAGAGCCAAAGGTCTAGTTGATCTGCAGATTACCAATATTAGGGATTTTACCACCGATAATTACCACACGGCCGATGATCGTCTTTATGGTGGCGGGGCTGGCATGGTACTGAAACCGGAGCCTCTTTTTGCGGCTATCTCTGCCGTGCAGCAAAAAGATAAAAACCCTTACATCATCATCACTAGTCCGGCTGGAGAGGTTTTTGACCAGGCTAAGGCAAAAGAGCTTGCCCAAGCTGAGCAATTGATTTTTATTTGCGGCCATTACGAGGGAATAGACCAAAGGGTGGAAGATACTTTTGCTACCCATGTGTTCTCGCTGGGAGATTTTGTTTTGACCGGCGGTGAATTGCCGGCTATGGCCATGATAGATGCTGTGGTGCGCTTACAGCCAGGGGCTTTGGGTGATGCAACCTCCCCAGAAGAGGAGAGCTTTGCCCAGGGGCTCTTAGAATATCCGCAATATACTCGTCCAGCTGTTTTTAAAGGGTTGGGAGTGCCAGAGGTGCTCTTGGCCGGCAACCATGAAGAAATTAGAAAATGGCGGCGAGAGCAATCCCTGGAGCGAACTTTAAAAAGACGGCCCGAGCTTTTAAAAGAGGCTTTTTTGACTAAGGAAGATACGGAAATGCTGGCTATTTTAAAAAGCAAAATACCAGATTCCCGCTTATGGATAGCTTTAGTGCATTATCCTGTTTATAACAAAAAGAAAGAAATAATCAACACTTCCATAACCAATTTGGATTTGCATGATATAGCAAGAGCCGCAATTACCTTTGGGCTGGAGGGTTTTTATGTTGTGCAGCTCATCGAATCCCAAAGAGAGATGATTGCCGAACTTTTGAAACATTGGCAGATTGGGTTTGGTTCTCGCTACAATCCCAACCGCCACGAGGCTTTAAATTTGGTGCAACAGGTGGAATCTTTGGTGGCGGCGGTAGCAGAAATTGTTACCAAAACAGGGGAAACACCCAAGCTTATTGGTACCACGGCCCAGGCTAGAGAAGGCATGATAGATTATGAGAAAATGCGGACTGAAATGAAAAAAGGTGGCAATTATTTGCTTTTGCTGGGCACTGGCTGGGGTTTAACTGATGAGATTTTAGATACTTGTGAATATGTTTTGCGGCCTGTATATGGGACCGGGAGCTATAACCATTTATCTGTTCGAAGTGCCGCCAGTATTATTTTGGATAGGCTCAAAGGAGAAAAAAGAGATTGATACTTGCAAGCTGCAGTTACTTATGTTATAATTCAATTTGTGTTTTATGACGGGCGGTCCTCTACTGCTGAAAAGGGCAGGTATGAACGCTTGGGAAAGAAAGGAGGAGAAAAAATGAATCTCATTTCTATGGTAGAACAAGATCAACTAAGAACTGACATCCCGGATTTTCGTTCTGGTGATACTGTTCTTGTGCAGGTTAAAGTTGTTGAAGGCGGCAAAGAACGCATCCAAAATTTTGAAGGTGTTGTTATTAAACGTAAAGGAAACGGTCTTAGGGAAACCTTTACTGTACGTCGTGTTAGCTATGGCGTTGGTGTAGAGAGAACCTTCCCATTGCACTCTCCTAAAATCAACAAAATTCAGTGTGTGCGTCGGGGCAAGGTGCGTCGTGCTAAATTATATTATTTGCGGAACTTAACCGGCAAAGCCGCTCGTATTAAAGAAGTCCGCTAAAAACAATCAATAAAAGGGCTGGAATCAGCCCTTTTGTTTTATTAAGGTTTTAGATTTTTAAAATATAGTTGTAAACTAGGGCTTGGTTAGGTTAAAATATACGCGAGAAGAATTTGTTTTTATAGGATTTATTTTTGCTGCGAGGGGGTATTTTTTTGATTTCCAGTAATGAATTTAAAACTGGTGTATCCATTCAGCTAGATGGCGAAGCCTATATGGTGGTGGATTTTCAACATGTGAAGCCCGGCAAAGGGGCTGCTTTTGTTAGAACAAAATTAAAAAATGTGCGTACTGGTGCAGTACAAGAACGCACTTTTGATGCTGGGGAAAAAATCCCCAGGGCTCATCTTGAACGCCGCAGCATGCAATATTTGTATCAGGATGGAGATTCATATATTTTTATGGATGAGGAAAACTATGAACAAATTCCCCTTTCCGCAGATCAAATTGGTAATGAGATTAAATATCTTAAAGAAAATATGGTATGTATGATACTTTTCTTTCAGGGTAATATTATTGGTATAGATTTTCCTGCTCAGGTTGAGCTTACAGTGGTGCAAACAGAGCCCGGAATTAAAGGTGACACTGCCTCTGGAGGCAGTAAACCTGCTGTTATGGATACTGGTGCCGTAGTTAGAGTTCCCTTCTTTATCAATGAGGGAGATGTGATCAGAGTTAATACAAAAACCGGCGAGTATATTGAAAGAGCTTAAACAGCCGACAAAAATAAATCAAAAACCGAAAGGGGGCAAGTTAAAATGCATTATCTAAAAGAACAGGTGGCTTATTTGCAAGGGTTGACCGAAGGTATGGAGTTGGCCGAGAAATCCAAGGAGGGCAAAGTTATTGACCAAATGCTAAGTCTTTTGGCAGAAATGGCCGATGCCATTGTTATGCTTCAGGAGCAACACGAGGATTTGGAAGAATTTGTGGACAGCATCGAAAGTGATCTGACTGATTTGGAAGAAGATGTGTATGAATGTGATGATGAGGCGGAGGATGATTTTTGTTGCTGTGATGATGAAGATTTGGTTGAAATGATTTGTCCCAGTTGCAATGAAACAGTATTTTTTGATGGCAATCTCCTGGATGATGACGGTGATGTAGAAGTAATTTGTCCTGTTTGCGAAACTGTTGTGTTCTCCAGTGAAAATGCTTTTGAGGATGAAGAAAAAAAAGAAGAGGAAAAAGAATAAAACCTGGTAAATAAAAAATTTTTACCGAGCAGGGCTTCATATGAAGCCCTGCGTTTTTTATGTAAAGAAAAGGACAGGGTGTTCTAAACTGCTTGTCTTATTAATATGCATAGATAAGGAGGTGGACAAAGTGGAAAGTATTTTTGCTTTTTTGCTGCCGGAATGGCGGGAGAAAATAGAAAAATTGCCTCCTTTGGTGCTGGAACAAATAGAAGAATTACGATTTAGGGTTGGCCAGCCGCTTTTACTTAGGCTCTTAGAGGAAGATGTATATTTGCAGGAAGATGGTGGTCTGAGCCAAAACCCGGCCGAAGGTTTTGTGGTGAGCCCGGAAATGATCAAAAGAATGGTCTTGCTTTTAAGCCGTAGCTCCTTTTATGCCCTGGAAGAAGAGTTGCGGCAAGGGTATATTACTTTGGCTGGCGGTCACAGAGCTGGTTTGGCAGGCCAGGCGGTGCTGGAGGGCGGCCATTTGCGTACCTTAAAAAACATTTCCAGCATAAATTTGCGGTTGGCCAAGGCAGTTTTTGGGGCGGCAAACCACATTATCCCCTGGGTTATCGAAGGAAAAGAAGTGCTTTCTACTTTGTTGGTATCACCGCCCCGCTGTGGCAAAACCACAGTACTTAGAGATTTAATTCGCCAGTTTTCAGATGGTTTGGCAGGGCTTAACCCTTTGGATGTGGGCTTGGTGGACGAACGCTCAGAAATTGCTGGGGCCTTGGACGGACAGCCGCAACTTGCAGTGGGGCACCGCACCGATGTGTTGGATGGCTGTCCCAAAGCCGAGGGAATGGTGATGATGGTGCGGGCCATGTCGTGTCAGGTGCTAGCCACAGATGAAATTGGCCGCAAGGAAGATGTCGCAGCAATTCTGGAAGCTATAAATGCTGGACAAAGCGTACTTGCTACTGCCCATGGCGCCAATTGGCAGCAGCTTGCTGAGCGCCCAATCTTTCAAGAGATGCTTAGCATGGGTTCTTTTAAAAGAGTCGTTTTTTTAAGCCGCCGGCAAGGGCCCGGAACCTTAGAAAAAGTGTGCGACGGCAAAGGGAAGGAGCTTTTTACATTATGTTAATAAAGATTCTGGGTGCTTTAATTATTATCTTATCCTTGGGGTTTTTGGGGCAAAAGCTTGCTAACATCTTATTGCAACAAAAGCAAGCTTTAAAAAATGCTCAACAGGGTCTGCAAGCTCTTGCCACAGCCATAGATTATAGTCTTGTTCCCTTGCCCCAGGCTTTGGCCGAGGCGGGGAACCAAGCCGGCGGAAGTGTGGGGGTTTGTTTTTACCAAACCTCAAAAAAGCTTACCAGTGGTTTGGGGCTGACTGCCCAAGAGGCTTGGCAAGAAACTTTGCTTGCAGAAAAAAACAACCTACCACTTAATCAGGAGGACTGGGAAATTTTGCAAAGCTGCGGAGTTGGGTTGGGTCTTTCTCATCGGGAAGACCAATTAAAAAGATTAGCCTTGGCAAAAGAAAAACTGGCCAAAAGAGAGTCTGAGGCAGCCGAGAGATCTGCCAATATGGGTAAAATTTATAAAAGCATGGGTTGGGGCTGTGGCCTAATTGTGGCTCTATTATGGTTTTAACAATTTTGGTTTAATAGTTTGAAGGAGTGAAAAATGTGGCGGATATCAGTGTTATCTTTTTTTTGGCCGGCCTTGCTATTGTGGTGACTATTTTGCACATATTTCTTAAGCAGGCAAACAGAGAAGAGTATGCCTACCTGACCTTAATTGTTGGTCTGGTGATTGCTTTGCTGAAGATTTTGCCGTTGGTTCAAGAGTTTTTTGCCCAAATTAAAGCGGTTTTCAATTTTTATTAAGGCAGGTGCAGCAAGGTGGATAGTTTTTGGCCAATATTTGCCGTGGTTTTGATAGCAGCTATTTTGGTGGTTTTTTTGCAAAGTAGCCGCCTGCCGGTTTTGGGCATGATTTTGAGTTTGGCTACAGGCCTTTTGATTTTAATGATAATTTTGCCCCGCTTGAGCCAGGTGGTACAAGTATTTAACCAGGTGGCAAACAAGGCAAATTTAAACAGCATTCATTTAAATACCCTCTTAAAAATAATTGCCATTACTTATGTGGCAGAATTCGGCGGCCAAATGTGCAAGGATGTAGGTCAGGGTGCCCTGGCGAGCAAAATTGAGCTCTCTGCTAAAGTACTGATAATGCTTTTAGCTATCCCTATCATCGTTTCAATTTTGGATTCTATAATAGGGTTATTACCATGAAAAAGCTAATTTTTACAGGGTTTTTGTGTTTTCTGATTTTGTTTTTTTTACCCTCATCAGCTTTTGCCGAGGAAAGTAGTTTTTATGGGGATATACTTTCAATTACTGGCCAGCTGGATTTAACTGAAATTGATGAATATGTAAAAACCTTTGATGAAGAATTGACATCAAGTAGCAATAGTCTTTTGGATTTATGGCGACAAGCCAAAAGCGGCGAAATATCTTTATCTTTTAAAGGGGTCATGCAAGTACTAAGCAATTTGTTCTTTAATGAGGTAAAAACAAGTGGCGTTTTGTTAGCCCAGCTTATCGTTTTAGCTGTCATTAGCCTGCTCTTAAATAATCTAAAAAGTTCTTTTGAAAAGAGTAATGTAGCTTTATTGAGCAAAAGCATAGTTTATTTGGTTTTAATATCTATAGCCCTCTATTCTTTTCGTATTGGCGTCAGTACAGCGCAAGATGCAGTAGAAAATATGTCAGGTTTTCTTTATGCTTTAATGCCGGTTCTTTTGACTTTACTGACCGCACTTGGCGGCGTAACTTCTGTTAGCATTTTTCATCCTGCCATGTTGGGTGCGGTAAGTATAGCAATCAACGTCATCAAAACAGTAATTTTATCCTTGGCTTATTTCTATGCTGCTCTTTCGGTTGTTGGGTACATTACGCCCCGCTTTCAAGTAGACAAACTGGCCAAGCTCTGCCGCGATATAGCGATAGGCCTGCTTTCTATAGTAATGACCGTATTTATGGCTTTTCTTGGGTTGGCTGGTTTAAGCGGAGCAGCTATAGATGGTCTGGCCATAAAAGCGGCCAAAACCGCCACCGGCATTTTTGTCCCCATCGTGGGCAAATACCTTTCCGATATCACCGATACGGTTTTGAGCACAGCTCTTGTATTAAAAAACAGCATCGGTATTGCCGGCATCATTATTCTTTTTGTCATCTGTGCAATGCCGGCTATCAAGCTTTTGGCTATGGTGCTTATGTACCGCCTTACGGCAGCCTTGATTCAGCCGATGGGTGATAAAAATTTGGCTGATGCTTTGCAGGGGTTGGGTAGTGCCCTAATGCTGCTTTTTGCGGTGGTAACTATGGTGGGAGTCTTGTTTTTCTTTGTTGTGAGCATCACCATTGGCATGGGCAACGTTGCCATGATGCTGCGTTAAATGGCGGAGGTTAAAATGATCAATGTCATCAGCCAAATAGTTCGCAATATTATTATCCTTTCCATACTTGCCTTGTTTTTTGAAATGCTTTTACCAAAAAGCGAGCTGGCTGGTTTTGCCAAAGTTGTTTTGGGCCTACTGGTTTTAATGGTTGTGCTTAACCCCTTGCTTGCTTTGTTTAATGGCGGGGTAGAACCATGGGAGATATATACCGCGGAAACTAACAATAGCACTAGCACTGCAAATATCATAAGTGAAGGAGAAAATCTGGCTCAAGAATTGGATAATAATGCGGTAAGCTCTTTTCAGACCAGTCTGGCCAAACAAATGGCCGGGATGGCAAGACTGGTTGAAGGGGTGGAAGCCGCACAAGTAGATATATTGATGGCGGTATCCGACGAAAAAAGCACCCTAAGAGAGGTTTTGGTGCGGCTGGAAATTAGCGAAGCCGATGCACAAACAGTAAAGAATAAAGTGCGGGAATCCTTAATGAATTTTTATGATTTAAACGAGAGCCAGATAAAAGTAGAAACGGTTTTGGCGGAGGAGGGTTTAAGTAAATGACTGAAAAGAAAAAGCCGGAATGGAAAATAAACCTAACCCCAAAAGAAAAAAAACAGCTGGTGCGGCTGGGCATATTTTTGGCACTGGGTTTATTTTTAATGCTTTTGGCTTCAGTGTCATCTAATAATAAAAGTAGCTTTTTACAGGAAAATCCTGTTACCTCTAGCGAATCTTTACAAACTTTATCAGCCTCTGTTTCTAGTGGCGAAGCAGAAGAGCTTGAGGCGAAGCTTGAAGAAATAATTGGTAGCATGTCTGGAGTGGATAACGTACAAGTGGCTTTGGTACTGGCAGCAAGCAGCCGTACGGAATATGCCGTTAATGTGGATGCTACCGAAAGCCAGCAGGAAAGTAGCGGTTCGGATGGGAGCATTAGTAACAGCACGAATACTAGCAAAAGTGAACAGATAGCTACATCTTCTGGGCCCATAAAGGTGCAAGAAACTATGGCCCAGGTACAAGGAGTAGTGATTACGGCTAAAGGGGCAGAAAACATAAATATAAAAGCCGCCATAATTCAGGCGGTGCAAAGCCTTTTGGGCCTGCCTGCTCACCGTATCATGGTTTATCCAGCGGAATAAATTTGCAGATCAAGATAAGATGACAGGAGGAAAAAATATGAGAAGAAAAACAAGATTTAATGTGGCAAGATGTATTCGGTGGATTTTTTTGTTGTTGCTTGTTTTTGCCCTAGCTATTGTGGTTTGGCTAGGCAAAGGAGCAAATGATGCTGGAAACCAAAAAATAGAAGAAATGCCCATAGAAGAAACCAATACCGATTCTCCTAGCATAGAAATTTTACCGGCAGATACTTCCAGTAAAGAAGAAGCTGATGCTGAAGAAGACTACTTTACAGAGTATCGGCTGGAACGGGAACGCTCTCGCAGCCAGCAACTGGAAATTTTGCAAGATTTGGCAGCCAACCCCCAGACTAGCCAAAAAGGTAAAGAAGAAGCTGAAGCGAGCATCATAAAATTGCAGCAGGCCATGGAAAATGAAACGGCCTTAGAGCTTTTGTTGCAAGCTCGTTATAACAGGAAAGTCGGTGTTTTTGTACAGGAAAAACAGGTTTCTATTGTTATGAGCGGAACGGATTTGCCAAGCGGCACAGCAGAACAGATTGCTCTTTTGGTGGATCAACAGACCGGCATTGGTTTTGAAAATGTGGTCATTCTGTTGCGGCAATAAGGTATGGCAATAAAGTATATAGCTTAAAATTCAGCAGGATTTCTTGATAAAAAAGGGAATTATAATTCAGGAAATCTAAAGAAATGGAGGTTTTTTTAAATATGGATATGAAAACTCTATTCAAAATAAGCTATGGAATTTATGTGGTGGGTAGCTGTTTTGATGGCAAAATGAATGCCCAAACGGCCAACTCGGTTTTGCAGATAAACAATGAACCGGCTACCGTAGCCATAAGCCTTAACAACAACAACTTAACCAATGAGTTTGTAAATCAAAGCGGCGTTTTTAGCATAAACATTTTAGCTGCCGATACTGACTTGGCCTTGATAGGCAATTTTGGTTTCCAATCCGGCCGTGATTATGACAAATTTAAAGATTATCCGGCCACAGCCGGTGTTACAGGTTCGCCTATATTAACCGGGGCAAGCATTGCCGGAACCCTGGAAGCCGAAGTTATTGAAAAATTAAAAGTAGGGACCCACACTATCTTTGTGGGCAAAATTGTGGCTGCCGAAAACACCGATAAAGATGTGATGACCTATGCCATGTATCATCAAAAGAAAAACGCCGCAAAAATAGCATCTTCCACCACCAAAGCTTATAAATGCAGTGTGTGTGGCTATGTGGTAGAAAGCGGTTTCGAAGATTTGCCGGCAGATTGGGTTTGTCCCGTTTGCGGTGTGGGGAAAGATAAGTTTTTCCCGATTTAAAAATATAAAATCAAGCTTTTATAGGGTGAAAATATGCCTTATACCTACATGGTCAAATGTTCAGATGAAACCATATATACAGGCTGGACCATAGACATAGAAATGCGTCTGGATGCTCATAATAAGGGCAAAGGGGCAAAATATACCCGTGGCCGCCGGCCGGTAGTTTTGGTGTGGTCTGAGTATCATGATGAGCCAAAAACAGCTCAGGCAAAAGAGGCGGCAATCAAAAAACTTAACCGCGCAAAAAAAGAAAAAATGATTTTTGCTTGGCAGGAAAGCAAGGTGAAAAAATGATCATAGTTGATGTTTTGGATAATAGTGTGGAAGCCTCTATTTTAACCTCTATTTTAGAGGAACGCAATATACCTCATCTTGTTCAATCTTTTCAGGATGCTGCCTATGCCAACATCTATCAAAGCCAAAATGGTTGGGGGCGGGTGCTTGCCCCCTTAGAATGGAAACAAGAGATAATAAACATTTTGAGCGAGCTACGAAAAGAAGAAGATTTGGATAAAAAAGACTGATTTTAATTTGAAGTTTGTTTATTGACAGTGATTTTTGAATATGTTAATATTAACAATGCCATGCGGCTGTGGCGGAATTGGCAGACGCGCTAGATTCAGGTTCTAGTGGGGGTTGCCCCGTGAAGGTTCAAGTCCTTTTAGCCGCACCAAACAAAATCCCTGCTATCTTAATTGATAGCAGGGATTATTATTTTCTAATAACCCACTTTATAACCCACTTTACTCTATTAGCTTTAATTTAGTTTATGCTGTAAAGCATTTCAGCGTATGTAGGCAGCGGCCAATGTTTTTTGGCCACAAGCGTTTCAAGCTCGTCGACAATCAGCCGAAGCTCAAACATGCCGCAAAACACCTTGTCACGGTAAAATCTTGCAAGAGAGAGTATCTCATCTCCCGTCTTTGCCTCAAGCAGCGTATTTTCCAGTATATCCAGCTTTTTAAGCAGAGCCGAGGACAACTTAGAAATTTTACTCAGAAAATATTCCTCAAGCGCGCTGTCGTACTCACCGTCGTACACACTGCATGTCTTTTTGCTTTGTATAAGTTGAGCCAGCTCATTCTGATAACCAATGCAGGCAGGAATGATTTCTTTTTTAACCATATCGACCATCGTGAGCGCTTCAATATGCAACGTTTTGCAGTAACTCTTCAGCACGATTTCATATCTCGAGTGGATTTCCGCCTCTGTAAACACATGATGACGGGTAAACACATCGATACTTTTTGGCGAAATAAAGGCTGGCAATGCTTCCACTGTTGTCTTAAAATTAGATAATCCGCGCCGACCTGCTTCGGCTATCCACTCGTCGAAATAATTGTTTCCGTTGAAGATGATATGTTTATGCTCCCGGATGGTTTTCTTGATGAGCGCCGATAGTTCACGCTTAAAGTCGCCGGAGTTTTCCAGGGTATCCGCAAACTCCCGCAAAACTTCGGCCACCACGGTATTGAGCACAATGTTCGGGCCGGCAATAGAAAATGAGGAGCCGAGCATACGGAACTCAAATTTGTTGCCTGTAAAGGCAAACGGCGAGGTACGGTTGCGGTCGGTGGTGTCCTTGGGAATATGAGGCAGCACCGTTACGCCGATTTCCATCTGGTGTTTTTGCCTGTCATGATAATCGGAGTTATTTTCAAGTGCTTCCAAAATTTCGGTCAGCTCGTCGCCCAAAAACATTGATACGATAGCCGGTGGTGCTTCATTTGCGCCGAGCCGGTGATCGTTTCCTGCATTGGCCACCGATACCCGAAGCAAATCCTGATATTCGTCCACCGCCTTGATTACGGCGACTAAAAAGAGCAGAAACTGTGCGTTTTCATGGGGGGTTTCGCCCGGTTCCAGAAGATTTAAATTGGTATTCGTCGAGATCGACCAGTTGTTGTGTTTGCCGCTGCCGTTGATGCCGGCAAATGGCTTTTCGTGGAGCAGACAGGCAAGCCCATGCTTGTTTGCGATGCTTTTCATCAACTCCATGGTCAACTGATTGTGGTCGGTAGCGATATTGGTTGTAGTAAAAATCGGTGCTAATTCGTGCTGTGCCGGAGCCACCTCATTGTGCTTAGTTTTGGCAAGTACGCCAAGCTTCCAAAGCTCTTCCTCCAGCTCCCGCATAAAGGCGGCTACTCTCTGCTTTATGCTGCCAAAATAGTGGTCATCAAGCTCCTGTCCCTTAGGCGGGCGTGCGCCGAACAGCGTCCGGCCGGTGTATACCAAATCAGGTCGCTTTAAAAAAACCTCTTGGGTAATCAAAAAATATTCCTGCTCGGGGCCGACCGTTGTAATGACGCGCTTTGCTACCGTGTTGCCAAAAAGCTTAAGTATTCTCAGCGCCTGCTTGTCAATAGCCTCCATGGAGCGTAAAAGAGGGGTTTTCTTATCCAACGCTGCACCACTGTATGAGCAAAAGGCGGTGGGTATGTAAAGTGTGCTATCTTTAATAAATGCATAGGATGTGGTGTCCCATATGGTATAGCCTCTGGCCTCAAAGGTGGCGCGTAGTCCTCCCGAGGGGAAGCTGGAGGCATCCGGTTCTCCGCGGACAAGCTCCTTACCCGAAAACTCCATGATGATTTTTCCGTCGCCTGCCGGGGAAATAAAGCTGTCGTGTTTTTCAGCGGTAATGCCAGTCATGGGCTGGAACCAATGAGTAAAATGGGTGGCACCCTTTTTTACCGCCCAATCCTTCATAGCGTTGGCAACTACGTTTGCAATGTCAAGCTCCAAATGCGTGCCCTGCGCAATTGTCTTTTTCAGGGCCTTGTAAGTATCTTTTGGCAGCCTGGCCTGCATGACAGCATCATTAAATACCATGCTTCCAAACAAGTTCGGAATATCTTTCATTGTGATCACTCCTTACAACAATTTAATACCGTCAGTATGCCGCCGAAGACCATATTTTTTGCGAACCGTTTAATAGCATTCTTCCCAAAAAATAAAGGTGCCGCGGATTGATAATCCACAGCGCCTTTGCTGTTTATGGGCTTATTTTAGCGAGGGCCGTGTTGTTTGTCAATAGGTTTTTATAATTTATTTTTTAGGTTTACTGGTATGAAAAATTTCAACATAGCCTTGACAGTAAAACAGTTTTACTGTATACTAATATAAGTTGAGCAAGGGTGTTCATCAGATAATGTAAGAGGATAATGTAAGAGCCAGTTAAAAAAAACCGGGTTGACGGCCGGTTGATTAACTGCCCGTAATTAACCGCCAGCATTATGTGATGAGCGCCTTTTTTTTGCGGTTAGGAGGTTTGCTATAAAAAAGGGGCAAATATAGAAAAAAGGGACTAGGCTTCGCTAAAATTGCTTTAGTCGTTGCTGCTTCATTTTGGTAGACAAGCAAACGTATGATGAAAGGATTGAACACTGATAACCCCCGAAATCTAGCCAAAAGGGTAAACAGTCGAAGGAGGTATCGAAATCGAGTATGAACAGTACTGTAAAAGAAGTACTGCAATTTGTCAAAGAGAATGACGTAAAATTTATCAGGCTTGGGTTTTGTGATTCATTTGGCGTTCATAAAAACATTTCGGTCATGCCGGATGAATTACCATATGCGTTTGAAAACGGTATATCTTTTGACGCCTCGGCGATAAAAGGTTTTCGGGATGTGACCAAATCCGATTTACTGTTATTTCCAGATCCTGCTACGCTAACGATATTGCCATGGCGGCCGGGTCCGGGCCGGGTCGTCCGCTTCTACTGCGACATTAAAAACCCAGACGGTTCGGCATTTACCCAAGACAGCAGATATTTATTAAAACAAGTCATTGAGCGATGCGAAAAGATGGGTTATATCTGTAAAATCGGCGCGGAATGTGAGTTTTATCTCTTTAAGACCGATGAAAACGGTGAACCCACCGATGTTGCTCTCGACAAAGGTGAGTATCTCGATATTTCGCCGCTTGATAAGGGCGAAAACATTCGACGCGAGATCTGTCTGTGCCTGGAAGAAATGGGCATAAAACCCGAAACATCTCACCATGAGCAGGGGCCGGGCCAAAACGAGGTTGATTTTAAATTCAGCGACGCCCTTACCTGCGCGGATAATCTTTTAACCTTTAAGTCAGTGGTTAAGGCAATCGCCGCTCGGAACGGTCTATTCGCCTCCTTTATGCCAAAGCCCATATTGCAAGCAGCAGGCAGCGGGTTGCACGTTAATATTTCTCTATCAAAAAAAGGGTTGAATATTTTTAAAAACGCGGCGCAGGAGCACTCCAATATCGCGGAGAGCTTTATTGCTGGCATTCTCTCAAGGACGCCGGAAATCACGCTATTTTTAAACCCGCTTGTCAATTCTTATGAGCGTTTAGGCAAGTTTGAGGCGCCCAAATATGTGTCTTGGTCGCACCAAAACCGTTCGCAGCTTATCCGAATCCCCGCCGCCATAGGCGAACGGGTACGCATGGAGTTGCGGTCACCCGATCCATCCATCAATCCATATCTTGCTTTTGCTTTAATCATGGCTGCGGGATTAGAGGGAATAGAAAAAAATCTCATTCTGCCGCCCGCCCTCGATGCAGATTTGTATGTGGCGGATAAAAAAACCACGAAATCCCTTACCCCTTTACCCAACAACTTAAATAAGTCAATCGAACTGGCTGAGGGTAGTGCGCTTGTCAAAAGTGTGGTTGGAGCAGAAATGCTTTCAAAATATATTGCATTTAAAAAAGAAGAATCGGCCGCATATTCCGCCGCGGAGGATAAGGCGGCGTTTTATAGGGGAAAATATTTTAGTTTTATATAATAAGCATTCAGCGTCAAAAAAGAAATGTGGCTGTTGAATGGAAAGTGCTTTAATCGTTTCGTGTACTAAAAAAAACAGTGCTTTTTTTACCGAAATGCTCAGCGCTGCTTCCCTAAATCAAATTGTCACCTTGCAATCATGCGGAGAAGCAAGGCGTCTGCTTTTAGAATGTAATTTCGATTTGGTTATTATCAACGCGCCGCTTCATGACGAATCAGGAGAAAACCTCGCCCGGCATATTGCCTCCAAAGGTATCAGCCAAGTCATTCTTGTGGTAAATAGCGAATATTTTGAAGAGGTATCTGCCGTTACGGAGGACGACGGTGTTTTGACGATTACAAAGCCGATAGACAGAGCCGTTTTCTGGTCGGCTTTGAAGCTTGCAAAATCGGCGCAAAACAGGATAAAGCTTATGCAGGCCAAAAACAGCAAGCTGAAACAGAAAATTGAAGATATACGCATCGTTGACCTCGCTAAATGTATTCTAATTTCTTATCTTAGCCTGAGCGAGCAGCAAGCCCACCGTTATATTGAAAAACAAGCCATGGATATGCGTACTACAAAAAGAGCTGTGGCGGAAGGGATATTAAAAACCTATGAGAATTAGCGAAAAATTACATGAGGAATGTGCCGTATTTGGAGTGAGCCTTGTTGTAGACGAAGCCGCCGGTATCACATATAACGGCTTGTTGTCGTTACAGCACCGCGGGCAAGAAGGAGCGGGCATTGCCGTAATAGAAGACAATAAAATTTTATATCATAAGGATGTCGGCCTTGTCAGTGAGGTGTTTTCGGGTAAAGTACTGGAAAAGCTGCCAAAAGGAAAAACGGCAGTCGGGCATACTCGGTATTCCACCACCGGCAACAACACAAAAGATAATGTGGGCCCTTTTGTTACAGAATATCTAACCGGTCGGATTGCCACCGCGCACAACGGCAATATTACAAACGCGCGGGAAATACGCCAGAAATTAAAAGGATATGGGCTGCGGTTTAACGCAACCAGCGACAGCGAGGTCATCTCCTCGCTAATCGCATATTGCATCACAAAAGAACAAGAAACCTTGCGGGGGATTATCAAAGCGGCACAAATTTTACAAGGAGCATTTTCGCTTGTAATCGCAAGCAGTGAAAACAAACTGATAGCGGTGCGCGATCCGAACGGTTACCGGCCGCTATGCATAGGAAGAAGTGGGCTTGGAACGGCAGTTGCCTCGGAAAGCTGTGCGCTGGAGACCTGCGGATTTGAATTTATTAGAGACATGCACCCCGGCGAGGTTATCGTGATAGAAAACGGTAAAGTAACGCATGAGGAAATTGCATTGCATGGCGGTCAGGCGCACGCCGGAGTGTGCATTTTTGAATATGTATACTTTGCGCGGCCCGATTCGGTCATTGATGGACTCAGTGTATACGAAGCTCGGTACAACATGGGGCGGGTGCTTTCCGAGGAACATTTTGTGGATGCCGATGTGGTCTGTGGCGTGCCCGATTCGGGCCTGGAGGCGGCTATCGGGTACAGTGCAAACAGCGGTATACCGCTGGTGTCGGGCTTTGTAAAAAACCGATATATAGGCAGAAGCTTTATCTATCCAACGCAAGCAGAAAGAGACAGTGCCGTTCGGTTAAAGCTCAACCCCCTGTCTGCCAATATTCGTGGCAAGAGGATCGTGCTGGTGGATGATTCCATCGTACGTGGCACGACCAGCGAAAAGGTTATAAGAAACTTAAAAAACGCGGGCGCAAAGGAAGTGCATATGCGGGTTTCTTCGCCGCCCTTTCGCCACACATGTCACTATGGCACCGACATTGACAGCACAGAAAACCTGATTGCAAACAAAATGAACCTGGAGGAGATCTGCCGAAAAATTGGTGCCGACAGTTTAGGGTATATTAGTATCGAAGGGCTCAAAAGAGCGTGCGCAGGGGGCAAGTTATCCTTTTGCACGGCCTGTTTTACAGGTCATGGTCAAGATATTGAAAGTAAGAAGCAAGATTTGGAGGAGAAATAAAATATGACGAATACGGCATATTTGATTTTGGAAAACGGCATGGTCTTTAAGGGCGAAACCTTTGGTGCACGGGGCGAGGTGACTGGTGAAATTGTCTTTGCAACCGGGATGACCGGTTATTTGGAGACCCTTACCGACCAAAGCTACCACGGGCAAATTGTCCTCCAAACCTTTCCCCTCATCGGCAACTACGGCGTTATTCCCGCCGATTTTGAAAGTATATCTGTCGGTCCATTAGCCTATATTGTAAAGTATCCATGTCAAGACCCCTCCAACTTTCGAAGCGAGGGTAATCTTGACACTTTTTTAAGGGAAAAGGGCATAGTTGGACTTTGCGGCATTGACACAAGAGAGCTCACAAAAATCATCCGGGAAAACGGCGTTATGAACGGCAAAATTACCAAAACCTCGCCCGATAAGGTTAATTTGCAAGAAATTCGCTCATATAAAATTCAAAACGCTGTCGAGCAGGTTTCGGTCGATAAACCAAAGCTTTTTAAGGCAGATATCACCAAATACACAGTTGCGTTATTTGACTTTGGACTCAAAAAAAATATGAAATGTGAGCTTCTTAGCCGCGGGTGCAATGTATGGGTAGTTCCGTGCGACAGTACGCCAACGGAAATTTTGCAGATTGCGCCGGACGGCATCATGCTGTCTAATGGGCCCGGAGATCCTGCCGACAACGCGGAAATCATAAAAAACTTAAGTGAACTTATGAAAACGGGTATTCCAATCTTCGGCGTCTGCCTCGGGCATCAACTTTTGGCCCTGGCAAGCGGCTTTCAAACCCACAAGCTCAAATACGGGCACCGGGGAGCCAATCAGCCGGTGAAAGATATGCAGAGCGGGCGGGTCTATATCACCAGCCAAAACCACGGGTATGCGGTAACCTCAGCAAGCATTGATGAGCGCATGGCGGATGAGTGGTTTGTCAATGTCAACGATCAGACATGTGAGGGAATAAAATACAAAAACGCCGCCGCGTTCTCGGTGCAGTTTCACCCCGAAGCCTGCGGAGGGCCCCATGACACAGCATTCTTATTCGACCGTTTCATAGAGATTATGGAGGTAAGAAAGTATGCCACTTGATAAAAGCATCAAAAAGGTCTTAGTCATTGGCTCCGGCCCAATTGTTATCGGTCAAGCGGCGGAATTCGATTACGCCGGCACGCAGGCTTGCCGGGTACTACGGGAGGATGGCATTGAAATCGTGTTGGTCAACTCCAATCCTGCCACCATCATGACCGATAAAAACATTGCCGACAAAATCTATATTGAGCCACTGACCCTCGCAACCGTCGAGCGGATTATAGAAAAAGAGCGTCCCGACAGCATCTTGTCGGGCCTCGGTGGGCAAACGGGTTTAACCCTTTGTATGCAGCTTGCCCGGGATGGTTTTCTTGAGAAAATGAATGTGCGACTGCTCGGAAGCTTGCCGGAAACCATCGACAAGGCCGAGGATAGACAGCTGTTTAAAGAAACTATGCAGGCCATTGGCCAGCCGGTGATTCCCTCAGTTGTTGCCACCGATGTGAAAACCGCCATCAGCTTTGCTAATGAAATTGGTTATCCGGTAATCGTCCGTCCTGCTTTCACACTGGGCGGCAGCGGCGGGGGTATTGCACAAGATGAAACGCAGTTAATTGAGATTACCGAAAATGGCTTAAGTCTTTCACCCATTCATCAGATTCTTGTGGAAAAATCCATTGCCGGATGGAAAGAAATTGAGTTTGAAGTCATGCGGGACAAAATTGGTAATACTATTACCGTCTGCTCAATGGAAAACCTTGACCCAGTGGGTATCCACACAGGGGATAGTATTGTCATCGCCCCTGCTGTTACGCTCTCAGATAAGGAATATCAAATGCTGCGTTCAGCGTCATTGTGTATTATTCAAGCGCTGGGCGTGGAGGGTGGCTGCAACTGTCAGTTTGCGCTTCACCCCAATAGTTTTGAATACGCAGTTATCGAGGTTAATCCAAGGGTGTCCCGTTCCTCTGCGTTGGCAAGCAAGGCAACAGGTTATCCCATCGCAAAGGTGGCTACCAAAATCGCCATTAGCTACACCCTTGATGAGATCGTTAACGCCGTTACCGGCACTACCTTTGCAGCCTTTGAGCCAACACTTGATTATGTGGCAGTTAAATTTCCCAAATGGCCGTTTGATAAGTTCGTTTATGCCAAAAAGGACTTAGGTACCCAAATGAAAGCTACCGGTGAGGTTATGGCGATTGCCGACACCTTTGAGGAAGCGCTCTTAAAGGCTGTGCGCGGTGCGGAAATTGGCCTTTTAAGCCTTGATTTGCCCCGCCTGCAAACCAAACCCGATGAGGAAATCCGGGCACTTCTTCACACCGTAACCGATGAACGGCTTTTTGTGTTGTACGAGGCCATCAAACGCGGTGTGAGCATTGACGAGATAAATCTGATCACCAAAATAGATCGTTGGTTTTTATACGGTATTCGCAATATCGCAAACAATACCATTACCAAAAAGCCGTTCGTTTACAAAATGGTGGATACCTGCGGCGGTGAGTTTGAGGCAAAAACGCCCTATTTTTACTCGATTGAAAACGGGATAGAAAACGAGGCGCTGCCCTTTATTCAAAAAAGTAAAAAACCAAAAATTGTGGTGCTGGGCAGCGGGCCAATCCGTATCGGTCAGGGTATCGAATTTGATTATGCCTGTGTACACTGCGTTTGGACATTAAAAAAACTTGGCTACGAAGTTATTGTTATCAACAACAACCCCGAAACGGTGTCCACCGATTTTGATACCGCCGACAGACTCTATTTCGAGCCGCTGTGCATCGACGATGTGATGGGTGTTATTAAAATCGAAAAGCCGGTTGGCGTTGTAGTAGCCTTTGGGGGTGGCACCGCCATCAAACTCACAAAGAAGCTGCATGAGCGTGGTGTTCCCATCATTGGCACATCCGCAGAAAGCATTGATATCAGTGAGGACAGGGAGCGTTTTGATGTGTTGCTGGAGCGGCTGCATATTGCCCGTCCGAAGGGTTTTGGCGTCATAACCGAGGCGGAAGCACTCTCTGCCGCCGAACGGCTTGGTTACCCTGTGCTCATGCGCCCTTCCTATGTACTTGGTGGGCAGAACATGATCATCGCGTTTTCACCCGAGGATATCCGGGAGTATATGGAGATTATCCTGCGGTTGAAGCAAGAAAACCCCGTACTGATAGATAAATATCTGAGTGGCCGCGAAATTGAAGTAGATGCCATTTGCGACGGCAAGGATGTGCTGATTCCTGGCATTATGGAGCATATCGAACGCACCGGCATTCACTCGGGCGACAGCATTGCCGTTTATCCCGCCATCAACATTGAGGATGAGCTGTCCCAGCGTATTTTTGAGGTCACGCAAAAGCTATGTATGGCATTGTCCGTAAAGGGAATTGTAAACATCCAGTATGTCCTTTATCAAAACGACATATATGTCATCGAGGTAAACCCCCGCGCGTCGCGTACTGTCCCCTATATCAGCAAGGTCACCGGCGTGCCCATGTGTGAGTTGGCCACCCGCGTCAGCGTTGGCGAAACGTTATCGTCTCTTGGGTATTCGCCGGGCATTGCCAAAATACCGCCCTATGTGGCAGTCAAGGTGCCGGTGTTTTCCTTTGAAAAGCTGACCGACGTGGATACCCATTTGGGCCCGGAAATGAAATCCACCGGCGAGGTGCTAGGGCTTGGGAAAAATTTTGAGGAAGCGATTTACAAGGGTCTTGTGGCCGCAGGGTATAAAATGCAAAAGCGCGGCGGTGTGCTTATTACCGTACGCGATAGCGATAAGGCCGAAATTGTAGATATTGCCAAAAAATTTGCAGAATGCGGTTTTTCGCTGTATGCTACGACCGGTACGGCAAAGCTATTGAGGGACAAGGGCTTTACGGTACAAACAGTAGGCAAAATCCATGAGTGTGCCAACAACAACACTGCAACGCTATTGGAAAGCGGAAAGATCAGCTACATTGTTTCCACCTCGGCAAAGGGCAGAAATCCTGCTTCCGACGACGTAAAAACCCGCAGGAAGGCTTGTATGCTAGGGATTCCCTGCCTGACCTCGGTGGATACGGCAGGCGCACTGGCCGACAGTTTGCTTTCAGGATACAGCGAAATAAACACCGAGCTAGTTGATATAAACCATTTAAGGACCGAGCATATAGAGCTTAAATTTACAAAAATGCAGGGTTGCGGTAATGATTATCTCTACATCAACTGTTTTGATCTTGAAATCAATTTTCCAGAATCGTTGTCGGTGCTGCTTTCCAACCGGCATTATGGCGTGGGCGGTGACGGCATTGTGCTGATTTTGCGCTCTGATGTTGCAGACGCCAAGATGCGAATGTTCAATTTGGATGGCAGTGAGGGCAAAATGTGCGGCAATGCCATTCGCTGTGTTGCCAAATATCTCTACGACAACAATATTGTTCGCAAGCTGAACATGACCATCGATACATTGAGCGGCATTAAGCGGCTAACGCTTTACACCAAAAACGGGGTTGTTTCTTCTGTGCGGGTGGACATGGGCCGGGCCGAGCTTAAGCCGGAAAATATACCGGTCAATTTTCCAGGAGAAAGTATCATTGCAAGGCCGGTAACCATTGGCGGCACGGAATATGCTATTACTTGTGTTTCAATGGGGAATCCTCACTGCGTGGTTTTCTGCAATGATCTGGATAGGCTGGATTTGCCCAAGATTGGCCCGGTTTTTGAAAACGATGCGTCGTTCCCCCACAGGGTAAACGTGGAGTTTGTCGAGGTTATCCAAAGAAACTATTTAAAAATGCGTGTGTGGGAGCGCGGCAGCGGCGAAACGCTGGCCTGCGGCACGGGAGCTTGTGCTTCGGCGGTGGCGGCGGTTTTGAACGGGTATTGCGACAAAATAACGGATATAGAGGTACATCTTCTTGGCGGCACACTTACCATCAACTATACCGATGCGGCCGTGTTTATGACCGGCGAGTGTAAAAAGGTGTTTGATGGGTCTGTAGAAATATGAGTGTGGGTCACTGGTTTACGATGTTATATTTAGGCCTTTGGCTACTATGAAATAGGAGTGAGGTATAGGTTATGACAAAATATATCTTTGTAACAGGCGGGGTTGTTTCGGGGCTAGGTAAAGGAATTACCGCCGCATCGCTGGGCAGGCTGTTAAAACAACGGGGGTTAAAGGTGGCGGCGCAAAAGCTCGATCCGTACATGAATGTCGATCCCGGTACCATGAGTCCGTTCCAGCACGGCGAGGTATTTGTCACCGACGACGGTGCGGAAACCGATCTTGACCTTGGGCATTATGAGCGCTTTATCGACGAAAATTTGACCAAGCTTTCCAATCTGACCTCGGGCAAGGTGTATTGGAGCGTACTGAACCGTGAACGTGCAGGTGTTTATTTGGGCCAAACCGTTCAGGTCATTCCCCACATCACGGAAGAAATTAAGGACTTTATTTACGCCGGAGCTGCAAACAGCCGGGCTGATGTGCTGATCACTGAAATCGGCGGAACGACGGGCGATATTGAGAGCCAGCCGTTTTTGGAAGCGATTCGTCAAATTTCCCTTGAGGTGGAGCGGGAAAACTGCCTGTTTATTCATGTGACCTTAATTCCCTACCTGAAAGGCTCTGGAGAACATAAATCTAAACCCACCCAGCACTCGGTCAAGGAGCTTCGCGCCATGGGCATCTCCCCAAATATCATCATTGCGCGGGCCGACGAACCGCTCGATGAAGGTATTAAGGCAAAAATATCGCTCTTTTGTAATGTAAAGCCTGATTGCGTCATTGAAAATCTGACCGTACCGTACCTATACGAGGCACCGATCATGCTTCACCAAAACGGTCTTGATACGGTTGTCTGCCGAGAATTAAATCTTAATGTCCCCAAGCCGGATTTAAACGAATGGCAAAGAATGGTTCGGAAAATCACGGTAAGAAAAAAAGAAGTAACTATCGCCATCGTTGGCAAATATGTCAAGCTTCATGATGCCTACCTCTCCATTATCGAGAGCCTAAATCACGCGGGATTTGAAACCGGCGCCAACGTCAATATTCGGTGGATAGACAGCGAGGATGTAACCGAGAATAATGTGCATGAGTTTTTAAACGGTATAAAGGGTATAATCGTGCCGGGTGGCTTTGGCGACAGAGGTATAGAGGGGAAAATCATCGCTTGTCAATACGCTCGTGAAAACAATATTCCATATCTGGGCATTTGTTTAGGTATGCAGGTTGCCGTGATTGAGTTTGCGCGCCATGTCTGTGGCCTAACTAGTGCTCATTCCAGTGAGTTTAACGAGAAATCTGATCATCGCGTGATTGATATTATGCCGGAGCAGATCGGTCAGTTGAACAAAGGTGGGACCATGCGTCTTGGTGCGTATCCCTGCAAAATAATGCCAGATACTTTAATGAGAAAGTTGTATGCATCAGATGAAATCAGTGAGCGCCACCGCCACCGGTTTGAGTTTAACAATGATTACAGGGAACTTTTGACACAAAAAGGGCTTGTCATTTGCGGTACGTCACCGGATGACAAGCTGGTTGAGGCAGTGGAACTGCCAGAGAACCGCTTTTTTGTGGGTGTTCAGTTTCACCCCGAGTTTAAAAGCCGTCCCAACAAACCCCATCCGTTGTTTTTGGGATTACTCCGGGCCGCATTAAAGGAGAATTTGGTATGAGAAATTATGCTCTTGAAACCAAAAGCAGAATTGAATTTATCCGGGGTGTGCTTAAATCGGCCGGGGCCGACGGCATTGTTTACGGCAACAGCGGCGGCAAGGATAGTGCGCTTGTGGGTATCTTATGTAAAATGGCGTGTGAAAACACGGTGGGTCTCATTATGCCTTGCGGCTCAAAAAGGAATTACGGCGAGGATAAGCATGACGCCGAAATAATTGCGGAGCAGTTTCATATTGCCACGCGCGTGATTGACCTGACAGAAGTAAAAAATACGCTCATAAAAACTATGGATGGACTAACGGAACTCACTGATGCGGCGCTTGCTAATATATCACCCCGGTTAAGAATGACAGCACTGTACGCTGTGGCCGCAAGTGAAAACCGGCTTGTGGCCGGAACCGGCAACAAAAGCGAGAAATACATGGGTTATTTTACCAAATGGGGCGACGGAGCTTTTGATTTTAACCCAATTGCCGACCTTACCGTCACCGAAATATATGAGTTTTTGCAATATCTTGGTGTGCCTGATGCTATCATCCGAAAAGCTCCCTCCGCAGGACTGTTTGAAGGTCAGACGGACGAGAGCGAAATGGGCATTACCTATCGCAGTATAGATGAGTTTTTGCTTACCGGCACGGTCAATGAGTATGACAGAACCATTATAGAAAAGTATCACAGAGCAAGCGAGCATAAGCGCAGGATGCCGCTGATTTACGGAGGCTAACACAATGGAAAATTGTGCGGCTGATAGAATCAATCCGCGATAACGCGCATATAATGAAATTGTGAACAAAGGCGTTCATTCTACATGCTGGGCTTTATGTGCCGCATGTCAGGATGGCGTTTTTTTTGTTTTCAAATTTATATGTGAGGTATAAATATGTGCGGAATAGCGGGGTTCTGTAACTTTGCGGCTGACTTTACCCAAAATAGCGGGCTTTGGCAAAAAATTTTGGTCAACATGCGGGCGTCCCTCGCCCATCGCGGTAGCGATAATGTAGGCAAATATTTGAACGAACATATTGGGCTGAGTCATACCCGTTTGTCCATAAGAGACTTATCATACGGCGCACAGCCCATCGTCAGAAATATAGATGGTGCGGAGTATGTGATTGTTTATAACGGAGAGATTTATAATGTTGATGAGATAAAGCCTGCTTTGATTCAGGCAGGCTATCACTTTGAAACTACGACCGATACCGAGGTTATTCTTTATGCTTATATCCAATACGGAATAGATTTTGTGAGCAAACTCAACGGCATTTATGCTTTTGCTATTTGGGATGAAGCAAAGAAACAGCTAGTTTTATATCGTGACCGGGTGGGTGTAAAACCTTTATTTTATGCTATAAAAAACAATACCCTCATATTTGGCTCGGAAATCAAAGCGTTATTTTGTCACCCGCTTATTTCGCCCAAGATCGATATAGACAGTTTTCGTGAAATTTTTGGTATAGGGCCGGCAAGAACGTCGGGCAACGGAGTTTTCAAGGGTATCTGCGAAATAATGCCCGGACATTATGCCGTCTACACTAGGGAAGGCTTAAAAGACATACGGTATTGGGAGCTGCAAAGTCGTGAGCACACGGACAGCTATGAAGAGACGGTAGAAAAGGTTTCTTTTTTGGTGCGTGATGCTATTACCCGCCAAATGGTGGCGGATGTACCTATATGCAGCTTTTTGTCCGGCGGGATAGACTCAAGCATTGTTACAGCCGTATCCTCAAAATTTTTACAGGAGAAGGGTGTTAGGCTTAATACCTTTTCCTTTGATTTTAAGGATAATGATATTTTTTTTCAAGCAAATGCCTTTCAGCCGGAACGAGACAGACCGTTTGTAGACAGGATGCTAAAAGAATACGATTTGAATCACACTTATCTTGAATGTGATGAAAGCGATTTGGCTAAACTGCTTCTTGCTGCTGTAGATGCCAAGGATTTGCCGGGAATGACTGATATCGATGCCTCCCTTTTATACTTTTGCTCGTTGGTGGCACAGCATAATAAGGTAGCGCTTACCGGCGAGTGTGCGGATGAAATCTTTGGCGGATATCCGTGGTTTTATAGAGACGAGCTCGTGGCGTCAAATAGTTTCCCGTGGTCGCCAAATTTAAGTACGCGCACGGCGCTTTTGTCGGATGATTTTATTAAAGAGCTGCAATTGGATGATTATGTTGCGGCGAGGTATGAGGCTTCCATAAAAGCTATTCCTTGCCTTGCCGGGGAAAATCATTTTGAAGCCAGGTGCAGGGAGATTGCCTATCTTAACATCAAATGGTTTATGCAAACCTTGCTTGATCGAATGGACAGAGCCAGCATGTTTTACGGTCTTGAGGCACGGGTGCCTTTTGCGGATCATAGGATTATAGAATATGTTTTTAATGTTCCGTGGACGATGAAGTATCGGGATGGTGTGGTTAAATCTCTTTTTAGAGAAGCGTGCAAGGATTTGTTGCCTGATGAGCTTTTATACCGCAAGAAAAGCCCTTATCCAAAAACCTACAATCCCAACTATGAGCGTTTAATTTTGCAGATGTTCTCAGAGATCATCAGTAATCCCAATTCGCCGATTATGGCGCTTATAGATAAAAAAAAGGCGCTTTCATTTATGAAAACGCCGGCTAAATATGGTGAACCATGGTTTGGTCAGTTGATGGCCGCGCCACAGCTTATGGCTTATTTAATTCAAGTGAATTATTGGCTAAAAACAATAAATTCTGTCCCAAAACCTTGCCTCCGGGAACAAAGGCTATTTTAAAGTTGAAAATGAAGGTAGCTTATGGTACACTTTGCATTAAAGCACTAAGGATTAGATCTTGAAGATTTTTAAGGCTTTGGGGTATGTTCTTTTAAAATAATTATTTTTATAAAATTTTGTTTCAGCACGCTTAAAAATTTTTATTTTTGGGGGTGAGTTTTTTGTTGTATAATTTCATAGCCTTCATCCCTATTTTGCTTATCATCCTTTTGTTGGTATTCATGGGCAAGCCAGCCAAGCTTGTTATGCCTTTCGCTTGGGTTGTCTGTTTTATTTTGGCGGTGTTTGTTTGGGGCATGAAAACCCAAGATGCCGCTGCTTATTCCCTTCTTGGCGGGTTTAAAGGGGTGGATGTTTTGGTCACCATTTTTGGTGCCATTTTGCTTCTTAATACTTTGCAATTTTCTGGTGCCATGAAAGCCATCAGTAACAGTTTATCAGGGGTAACAAAAGATAAAAGAATTCAGGCTCTCATTATCGGCTGGATGTTCAGCTCCTTCATTGAAGGGGCGGCCGGTTTTGGTACGCCTGCTGCTCTGGCAGGTCCTTTGCTGGTTGGTTTAGGGTTTCCGCCTTTAGCGGCAGCCATGTTTGCCCTTATTTGCAATTCCACCGCTGTTGCTTTTGGGGTAGTAGGGGTGCCTACGCAAACCCTTTTATCCTGCATTGAAACCAACATTTTAAACAGCGGACTCCCCATAGAAATTTTTACTGTGGCGGTGACTCGTATGGTGGCAACTTTGCACGCCGTAGCGGGTATTTTTGTGCCTTTAATAGCCCTTTGCATGCTCACCAAGTTTTTCGGCAAAGAAAAATCCATTAAACCTGCTTTAGCCGTTGCACCCTTTGCTCTTTTTGCCGGTGCTGCTTTTGTTATACCAAGTATCACCATGGCTTTTCTTTTCGGACCGGAATTTCCTTCCCTCGTGGGTAGCCTCATTGGCATGGTAATACTTATTTTTGCTGCCAAAAAAGGTTTCCTTATGCCCAAGGATATATGGGATTTTGCGGCAAAAAATGAATGGAAAGATGATTGGAAGGCCGACGTGAAAATCAAGGAAGCTGATGATAAAACCCCCAGTATGAGCGTTATTAAAGCTTGGCTGCCTTATGTTATCATCACGCTGATTTTGGTTTTGACCAGGGTACCGTCTTTCGGCATCATGCCCTATGTTAAAGGCCTAATAGCCACAATTCCCAACCTTTTTGGGGTGGAAGGCTTAAACTATGTGATGCAATGGGCCTGGCTGCCCGGTACAGTGTTTGTTTTTATCTCCGTAATTACCTTCTTTATGCACAGGCTTAACTTTAAAGTTGTGAGAGCGGTTTTTGGGGCTACCTTCCGGCAAATTGCCGGGGCGGCCGTGGCCATGTTTTTTGGTGTTGCTTTAGTGCAGTTAATGCTCAATTCCAGCATCAATGCTCTTTCCCTCCCCAGTATGATGACGGTTATGGCCATGGCTTTTGCCGGTCTTTTTGGCTCTTATTACATAGTGGCTTCGCCTTTTATTGGGGTTTTGGGGGCTTTTGTTTCTGGCAGCAACACCGTTTCCAACATGCTTTTTGCCTCCATGCAGTATGAATCCGCGGTTATTTTGAGTTTACCTCCCGTGCTTGTCGTTTCTTTGCAGGCGGTGGGTGGCGGCATTGGCAACATGATTTGCATAAACAATATTGTGGCAGCCTGTTCCACTGTGGGTGTAAAAGGGGTAGAGGGCAAGCTAGTGCGGCGAAATATTTTGCCTGTTTTAATTTACAGTGCGATCGTAATTTTGGTTGCGGTAATAATTCTCGCCACCAAATATGACCCAATCAACCTGGCTTAAAGTCTTTTAAAGGAGTGTGTCGAATGGCAAAACGCCTAAATAAAAGTGGCAAAAATTTCATAATTCTTATCTGCCTGGTTGTTTTGCTGGGTGGCTTTACTTTTTGGCAAATCATTAAGGCTCCGGTAAATTTAGCCGAAAAGGTAACCATCACCATCCCATCCGGGTCCGCTAGTAGCCAAATTGGTAGCATTTTAGCAGAGAACGGTCTAATAAAAAGTGAGTTTGCTTTTAATCTTTATGTACAGAGTAAAAATATTTCAGACAAGCTCAAACAGGGGAGTTACACTTTTGAGCCTGGCAAATTAAGTTTAAAAAATGTGGCCAATGCTTTGGTTGCTGGGGGAGAAAGTGAAAACGTAGTGTGGGTGACCATCCCAGAAGGTTTAACGGTGCTGCAAACAGCCGAGCTTTTAGCAGAAAAAGGCTTGGTAGATCAAGAGGCATTTTTGACTTATTGTGCCGAAGGCGACTTTCCTTATGATTACATACCAGAAAAAGGTGATTATACCCGTCTGGAGGGCTTTGTTTCCCCCAACACTTATCAGTTTGATAACCGCTGGACGGAAGAGCAGATTGTGGACATGTTCTTAGATCAATTTGACAGAACTTTTACCGATGAATGGCGAGAAGAAGTTGCAAGAACAGGCAGAAGCATTTATGAAGTTGTAATAATGGCCTCCATAATAGAAAGAGAAGCCAAGGTGGAAAGCGATAGGCCTATCATAAGCAGCGTATTTTACAACCGTTTGGCCATCCCCATGCGTTTAGAATCCTGTGCCACGGTGCAATATGCCTTGGGTGAAGTTAAAGAGGTGCTTACCTATAAAGACTTGGAGATTGATTCTCCTTATAACACCTATACTCATGATGGGATGCCGCCGGGGCCAATTGCTGCTCCCGGGCTTAGCTCTTTAGAGGCAGCGGTTTCCCCAGAGAAAACAGATTATCTGTTCTTTTTGGCCAAGCCGGATGGCAGCCACTACTTTAGCAAAACTTTGGCAGAACATAATGCCGCCAGAGAAAAATATTTAAAATGATTAAGGGCGAAGCTTGGCTGGATACAGCCCTGATGCAAGAGGTGGCAAGCGAGAGCCAAAACCAGCACGTGGCCCTGGCTGATAAAAAAACAGCCCTTCTGTTGTATGATTTGGCGAGTAGGGAAAATATAAATAATATTTTAGAAATAGGCACCGGTCTTGGTTATGCCACCCTAACTATGGCGGCCGCCCAAAAAAGCAAGGGTAGTGGCCGTATTACCAGCATAGAGCTGGTGTGTGGACGATACCACCGGGCCTGTGAGTATGTCTATCGGGCTGGTTTTGGCGATTTTGTGGAGCTTTTATTTGGTGATGCCAAAAAACTTATAAAAGAGCTTTCTGGCCCATGGGATTTGCTTTTTTTTGATGCCGCCATGGGGCAGTATGGTTTTTTTGCGGATACTTTGTTGCCGTATTTGAACCCTAAAGGCTATTTGGTAGCCGATAATATCAATTTTTACAAGCCGGAAACCGGCCAAACAATCCTTCGCCGCCACCGTACCATGGAAAAGAGATTAAAGGAATTTAAAGCCAGCCTTTTAACCAAACCGGGGCTAAAACTTGCGGAATACGCCTTCGGCGAGGGTTTGCTGGTGATCGAAAAAAAAGAGGAGAAAAATGACTAAACCGGAACTGCTGGCTCCTGCCGGCAATTTAGAAAAATTACATTTTGCCATTACCTATGGGGCGGATGCCGTATATGTGGGCGGGCCAAATTACAGTCTGCGGGCCCAGGCCGGCAATTTTGATTGGCCAGAACTGGCTGCAGGGGTTGCTTTTGCCCATGCCAAACGGGCCAAATTGTATGTAGCAGTAAATATATATGCCCACAACCAGCATTTGGTAAATCTACCTTCTTATCTGCACAGGCTTGCTGGGCTTGGGGTGGATGGTTTGATAATTTCCGACCCGGGCATTTTTCGCTTGGCCAAAAAAGAAGTACCGCAGCTTGCTTTGCACATTAGCACTCAAAGCAACAGCACCAACAGCCAAACGGTGGCATTTTGGGCCGAACTAGGGGCAAAAAGGGTTGTGCTGGCCAGAGAAGTTAGCTTGGCGGAATGCGCTGAGATCGCCGCCGCCAACCCGGGGATAGATTTGGAGATTTTTGTTCACGGAGCCATGTGCATGGCTTATTCCGGCCGTTGTCTGCTTTCTGCTTATCTTACCGGTCGCAGTGCCAATTTGGGGGATTGTGCCCAGCCTTGCCGCTGGCAGTACCGGCTGGAGGAAAAAAAAAGGCCGGGGGAATATTTCCCTATTGTTGAGGATGAGTGGGGAACTTATATATTCAACAGCAAGGATTTGTGTTTGATTGAATATCTGCCGCAAATTTTGGCAAGCGGTGTGCAGTCTTTAAAAATTGAAGGACGCATGAAAAGTGCTTACTATGTGTCATGTGTTACCGGCACATATAGGCAGGCTTTGGATGCTTGCTTGGCAGCACCGCAAAAATATGCGGCAAAAGAAGGATGGCTTTCTGAGTTAAAAAAGGTCAGTCACCGGCAATATAGCACAGGTTTTGCTTTTGGCAACCCGGGGGAAAAAGCCCAAAAAACGGCAAGCTCGGCCTATGAACGTGGCTACGATTTTGCCGGCTTAGTAAAAGAATATGATGCTGCTTCCGGCCGCATTTTGGTAGAGCAGCGTAACCATTTGGCAGTGGGAGATGTGGTAGAAGTTTTAACCCCAGGCGGTGGGGTGACGGCTTATCAAATTAAAGATATGTGGTCTACCAAAACCGGTTTACCCCAAAAAACCGCTCCCCATGCCAAAGAGCAGGTATGGATGTCGGTGCCGGCTCCTTTTGTTCCTTATAGCATTTTACGCCGCCCGGTAAAGGAGGCATGAGAAGTGGGGATCCAAGCTACTGAAACCTTAAATTTTGCCAGCCCAGACATAATTTGGCTGAAGGTGCCCACCAGCCAAATAGATATCTTTAATAAGTTTATTGAGGCTTATGACAATCTGGCGGTAGTTACCACTTTTGATGTCCAAGAAGGTATTTTGGCTTTGTGGGTAACGCCCGATACCAAAAATGCCGCCCTAAAGATCATTCGCTATTTGCCTTGTCAGGTGCAGCTAATAGCCCAGCCGCCAATTGATAAAAGGAAATAGCAAATTAAAACCCCCTGCCCGTTTTAGTGCAGGGGGTTTTAATCTTCCATTAGTTTTATGGTTCCGCGAAGCTTATGTTGCCTAATCAGCTCCTCCGTTTCAGCTATTTGTGATTCGTCAAATCGCAGAGCAATACCGCAGCTGGCCGAGAAACGACGTGGTGTGGGCATGAGGGTTACAGGGAGAATATCTCGGAGTAATTTATCGGCACGAATAGCATCATGAGAGGACTTAAACAAAATCACTGCGTATCTGCTCACAGGGATACTACCTTGGCAGCAATTTGCATCTGGCCAAAAATATCATACATATTACTGACCATGCCCACCTTTAGCTGGTCAGCAAGTCCGTAAAAATTAAGACAAGTCCCGCAAACCAAAACAGAGACTCCCTTATCCTTAAGCGTTTGCAGATGCTCTATGGTTGCGTTATTGACAGAAGCCAGTTTTACCCCATCATTCATAAGAAGAATGTGAGACGGCAGGTCGTCACTTTCAGAAAGAGCATAGAAGAATATTTTGATCAAGCTGCTCCCCAGTTCCCTATCGCCGCTGCCAATAACATCCTGTCCGGCAAACACCGCCCAACTACCAGAAGATGCACAGCTTGTTGTGGCAGTTGTAGCTGCTTCATCTACATTTTTGTTGTTTTTAGTAAGGCTAAGACGAAAACCGCCAGATATATCTTCCACCGCTGCGTCAAAACCTATGGCATTGGCCAAACGTTTTAGGTTTTCCACAGCGGTGGGGTTGTCTACAACCACTGTAAGCTCAGTAGCTCCGGCTTCAATTGCTTTTTTGGTCATAATTACAGGAATAGGGCAGACCTTACCTGTTGCGTCTACAAATACCATTTTCAATACCTCACTTTATAAACATATTCCCTAACTGAACTACCTTCATCAATATTAAGGTTTCATAGTGAATATAAATTTTATTTTAATACTATTTTATCATAATACCATCTTATTTTATTCTATTTTTTCCGTGGCTTTAAAAGTTTCAGTTATCTGTTGCAGCTCCGGTCGAACCTCCTCAAAAACTTTCGTAAAGGAACAGCCATAAACGCAAACATAATATTCCTCGGTTTTTATGGCAGTAAACAGATATGTTGTGTCGTATGTAGGTTTCATGCTTGTATCAAGGCCGGAGATTACATATTGAATAGCGTCATAGCCGTTTATGGTATATTTCTGTACAAAGGTTTCTTTTGATTCTTCCAAATCGCTGGTTATTTCTTGGGCAGTTTTTTGGGCAAAATCTTCTATGGTCATGCCGTCTTTAAGGTCTGCCATATCGGTAAAAACTGTCCAAAGCGCGGCAGAATTGGCGCTTCTTTTCGCCTCATGGACGGCATAAAGGTTTATATATTCAACCTCCCGCCAATTTCCTGGTATTTCGATTTGAAAAGGGTATTGCGAATTGGTAATGACTGTACTCTCTTCGGTTTCTTTTTGGCAACCGCCAAGAGAAAAAAGACTAATTATGAATATAGGAATCAAAAAAATAGCAAAATTCTTTTTACGCATCAAAAATTCAGCTCCTGTTTTTTTATATTTTCTTGCATCCAGGCCATTATAGCACATTTTGTGGCAAATAGGGAGCATTTTTTGCTGCTTTCCGGCAAAAACATGGTATAATCTAAGTAAGCTGTAAAAAAGGAGAAAAAATATGGCTTTAGAGAAAAAGAAAAAAGTACTGGTGGCCATGAGCGGCGGAGTAGATAGCTCTGTTGCGGCTGCTTTGCTGATGGAAGCGGGTTATGATGTAGCCGGCGTTACCATGCGGCTTTTGCCTTGTACTGGCTGCAATTATCCCTATTTTGTGGCCGATGCCAAACAAGTAGCTCAAAAGCTGGGTATAGAGCACCGGGTGGTGGATTTTATAGAGCTTTTTAAGGAAAAGGTGATAGACTCCTTTCAGGCGGAATATTTGGCGGGGCGAACCCCTAACCCTTGTGTGATGTGTAATAAATGGTTAAAATTTGGTGCTCTTTTGGATTATGCAATTGCCTCCGGTTTTGATTATTTAGCTACCGGCCACTATGCCATTATTTGCCGTGATAACGTAACCGGTAAAAGCAGGCTAAAAAGATCTTTGGCTGCCTGGAAAGACCAGACTTATGTTTTGTATAACCTTAATCAGGTGCAGCTTGACCACATTTTGTTGCCATTGGGAGAACTTGATAAAAAAGGTGTTCGAAAAAGAGCAAAAGCCCTTGGTTTTGCAGTGGCCGATAAGCCAGATAGCCAAGAGATTTGCTTTGTGCCGGATAATGATTATGCCGGTTATATAGAAAAAAACAGCAAAAGTACCGGTAAGCCAGGCAATTTTGTGGATACAGCCGGCAATGTAATTGGCCGGCATAGGGGCATAATCCATTACACGGTAGGGCAACGCCGAGGGTTGGGCATGTCTTTTGGCCAACCCAAATATGTTGTGGCAATTCGGCCACAAACAAATGAGGTAGTGCTGGGGGATGAAAAAGACAGCTGGAGCAAACAGCTTATTGCAAGGGAGGTGAACTTTCTTTGCCCACCTCCAACAAACACCCAAATACCCGTTTGGGCCAAAATTCGTTACAGTGCTGTTCCAGCAGCAGCCACCATTTTGCCGTTGTCAGGCAATTGCTGGCAAGTTGTATTTCAGAAGCTGCAGCAAGCTATTACCCCCGGCCAATCTGTTGTGTTTTATGATAATGAAGAATTTTTGCTAGGTGGCGGCATAATTTGCTAATTAAGATTATATAAAACCAGGTCTAGTTTTAAAAGTACTAAAATTTTAAGTTTGCTGGAAGGGAAAAATAATAATATAAAAAATATTATTGACAAAGACAATTTTATGTGTTACATTTAGCAAGTAGAAAAGATGTATTTATTGATTTCACGTGTTTTTAGAAATTATATGTACGTTGATACATATAATTTGTGAAAGCAGGTGAAATTTTTATTGCACCAGAATACAAATATATATATTTAGGAGGTGCCTCATGAAAGGTACAGTAAAATGGTTTAACGCAGAAAAAGGTTTTGGTTTTATTTCTACCGATAACGGGGATGATGTATTTGTACATTTTTCCGCTATTCAGGAAGATGGATTCAAATCATTAACCGAAGGTCAGTCAGTTCGCTTTGATATTACTAAAGGCGCAAAAGGTGACCAAGCAATCAACGTATCTATACTATAATTAATTATTTAATATAGATTATGTGCTAATGAAGGGCTTTAACAGGATTTGGTTCTGTTGAAGCCCTTTTAGTTTTTTCTTTTAATATTTTAAGTTGATAAGGAATATTTTAAATTGGTAAGGAACTTCTGTTTAAAAACATCGTCACAACAGTAAGGAGGTGGCATCATGAGAAAGAAGGGTATTTTGTTTACGCTTTTGCTTGTATTTGTGCTATTGCTTTCTGCCTGCTCGTCCAGTGTTAAGTCGACAGAAAATAAAGAACCAGCAACAGCTCAATCGGCGGGATATGATATTGCAGAAGATGGTTCCGGTATTATAAACAATGACAAAATTGATTCAGATGAATCCACAGAGAAAACGAGCAGCTATAGAGTGTACACCGATGCCGATTCCAAACTCATACGGCAGGCATCGGTTAGTATCCAGACCATCGATTTTACCGGCTCTGTTGCCGCGCTTGAGAAACTGACTATTAGTATGGGGGGCTATTATCAGAATGCCCAAACCCAAGATGGCGACTATTATGATTCTAATGCTCGCCGCTATGCTTATTACACTGTCCGCATACCAAAAGATAATTGTGATGCCTTTTTAGATGCCACCGGAAATGTTGGGCATGTAGTAAGCAGCAACGAATCGTCAACCGACGTAGGTGAAGAGTATTACGATACGGAACTGCGTCTTAAAACACTTAAAACCAAGCAGGAACGGTTGCTTGCCTTGATGAAGAAAGCCAATCTCATGGAGGATATCATAGCACTTGAGAACGCACTATCAGAAGTTCAATACGAGATTGAGCAGCTCACCTCAACACTTAAACGTTATGATAGTCTGGTTGACTTTGCTACCATTAACATCGAAATCAACGAGGTAATTAAGATCTCGGACGAAATTGGTGAGGGAGATTCACTAGGCGCTCGTTTGAAGGCTGCCTTTGTTAATGGATTTTCAAATTTTGGTGATGCGCTGAGTAACTTTGTGGTATGGATTGCATATCACTTTATTGGTATTATTATCTTTATTGTGGTTGTTATAGTTGCCTTTATCATTATTTACCGTTGGCGGAGAAATAAGATATCTAAGGAGTAAAAAACAGGGAAATTAAATATCCTCAAGTATAAACATGCCGTCTTAAGGCAAAATTCATACGTCAAAAAAAGCAAAAACCCCAGCTTAATATAATTTAAGCTGGGGTTTTTGCTTTTTGGTGGGGCTAACTGGGCTCGAACCAGTGACCTCTACGATGTCAACGTAGCACTCTAACCAACTGAGCTATAGCCCCATGTATTTTAAATTATGCCCCAAAAAAATATTTTAGTCAAGTATACGCCTTTTGCTTTTTAGTATGGTTTTTTGGAGAAATAGTATATAATTAGTGTATAATTATATACTTATATACAAAACTAAAAATAATAAAATATTTTGTTTTAAAAAACGCAAGGGGGATTTGTGTAATGACCAAAATATATGATGTTTTGATTGTCGGAACTGGGCCAGGAGGATTGACTGCCGCCATTTATGCTGCAAGAGCCAGGCTTAAAACAATTGTTTTAGAAAAAGGGCAATATGGGGGGCAGGCTGCTACCACGGAGGAGCTGGAAAATTACCCCGGTTTTTTTGATGGAACCACCGGGCCGCAATTGATGCAGCGGATGGTAGAACATGCCCAGCATTTTGGGGCAGAGATTGTGCAGGCTAGCGTAACAGAGCTTTACATGGCCGGTGAAACAAAGATTGCAAAAACCAACAAGGGAGAATTTAAAAGTAAGACAGTTATTTTGGCGCCCGGAACCCAGCCACGTTTTTTAAATGTTAAAGGGGAACAAGAACTGCGGGGCAGAGGTGTTTCTTATTGTGCTACTTGTGATGCTGGGTTTTTTCATGATTTGCAGGTGGTGGTGATGGGAAGCGGTGATGCTGCTATTGATGAGGCTATATATCTTACCAAGTTTGCTAGCAAGGTTACTATTATTGTAAACCACAAAGAAGGTGTCTTGAGCAGTAATAAAACCAGTGCCGAAAAAGCCTTTAAAAACGAGAAAATAGATTTTGTTTGGGATTCGGTTTTGGCGGAAATTAAAGGCGATGATATGGTTGAGGCGGTGCTGATTAAAAACACTAAAACCAGTGAAGTGACGGAATTTGCTACCGACGGGGTGTTTGTTTTTATTGGGAAAGAGCCAAAAACTGATTTTTTGCAAGGCAAAGTTACTTTAAACAAGGATGGCTACATTGTTACCGATGAAGAGATGCAAACCGATGTGCCGGGTGTTTTTGGGGTGGGCGATGCCCGCGAAAAATATTTGCGGCAGATTGTTACAGCAGCGAGCGACGGAGCAATTGCAGCTGTGGCGGCGGAAAGATATTTGGCGCAGGAAGAAAGCTTTCGGGAGGGAGTTTTGGAAGCTGTTAAACCGGTTTTGGTAGCTTTTTGGAATTATGAGCAGGCGGATAGCTTAGCGGCAGTAAGCAAGCTGGAACTTGCGGCAGAAGCCTTGGCTGATAAGGTAGCTTTTGTTAAACTTGCTGCCCACCGCAATAAAATGATTATGGAAAGATGTAATGTGGATCAAGTACCTTCTGTTCTTCTTTTTGAGGGTGGTGAAATCACCCAAAGATTTGTGGGTGATGAAGTTAAAGAAGATATTTTAGAACAGTTTATGAAGTAAGTTGCCGAAAACACCCCCTTTTGGGGGGTGTTTTTTAACTAAAGATTGAATTGAGGAAGAAAATGCAGTAATATTATATAGTTAGATATTTGTAGACTAGCTGCCTTGAAAGCAAAATAACAGGCAAACAGCAGGAGGTAAGACTGTGGAATTGAAATATGATTTTAAAAACATTGAGCCCAAATGGCAAAAAAAATGGGCCGAAAGCGGCATTTACGAAGTTGATGAGACAAGTGATAAAGAGAAATACTATCTTTTAGAGATGTTTCCTTATCCTTCTGGCAAGCTGCATATGGGCCATGTGCGGAATTATTCCATCGGTGATGTTATTGCCCGCTATCAGGCTATGCAGGGCTTTAATGTGCTGCACCCCATGGGCTGGGATTCTTTTGGCTTGCCTGCCGAAAATGCGGCCATTAAAAATAAGGTACCACCGGCCGATTGGACTTTGAGCAATATTGATAATATGCGGGAACAGCTGCAGACGATGGGCATTAGCTATGATTGGACCCGTGAAGTAGCTACCTGCAAGCCGGATTATTATAAGTGGACTCAGTGGCTTTTTTTGCAGTTTTATAAAAACGGGTTGGCTTATAAGAAAAAAGCCTATGTGAATTGGTGTCCCTCCTGCAACACGGTTTTAGCCAATGAACAGGTGGTGGAAGGAGCTTGCGAACGCTGCGGGGCCGTGGTTGAAAAGAAAGATTTGGAGCAGTGGTTTTTGAAAATTACTGATTATGCCCAGCGGCTTTTGGATGATTTGGAGCTTTTGCCTGGTTGGCCGGAAAAAGTGAAAACTATGCAGCAAAACTGGATTGGCCGCAGTGAAGGTGCGGAAATTAACTTTACCACCGAGAGCGGCGAAGTTTTGCCTGTTTTTACTACCCGGCATGACACAGTTTTTGGCGTAACTTACATGGTTTTGGCCCCGGAGCATCCCATGGTGGCCAAGCTGGTTAAAGGTACCCCTTATGAGGCAGAGGTACAAGCTTTTATTAAAAAAGTTCAACAGCTTTCCAATATCGACCGCACCTCTACCGAGCTGGAAAAAGAGGGTGTGTTTATTGGAGCTTATGCCATTAACCCTTTAACCGAAGATAAGGTGCCGATTTGGATTACCAACTATGTTTTGATGGATTATGGTACCGGTGCGGTGATGGGCGTGCCTGCCCACGACCAGCGGGACTTTGATTTTGTTAAAAAATATGGTCTGCCTGTAAAAGAGGTCATTTCGCCCAGCCAAAAATCATCCGGGGAGGTTTTGACAGCCGCTTTTGAAGAGCCCGGCTATATGGTAAACTCCGGTAGTTTTTCCGGTCTTTTCAGCAGCCCGGAAGGCAAAGAAAAGGTTGCGGAATTTATTGAAGCCAAAGGTTTTGGTAAAAAAGTTATTAATTACCGTCTGCGGGATTGGTTGATCTCCCGCCAGCGTTATTGGGGGGCTCCCATACCCATAATCTACTGCCCGGTGTGCGGTCAGGTGCCGGTGCCGGATGCGGATTTGCCTGTTGTTCTCCCCACTGATGTGGAGTTTTTGCCTACGGGAGAATCTCCTTTGAAGACTAGCCCTACCTTTGGTAAAGTTAAGTGCCCTGTTTGTGGGGCCGATGCTACCCGTGATATGGATACTATGGATACTTTTATGTGCTCTTCGTGGTATTTTTTGCGGTTTTGTGATGCTCATAATGCTGATGCTCCGTGGTCTAAAGAAAAGACCGATTACTGGCTGGGGGTAGACCAATACATTGGCGGGGTGGAACATGCTATTTTGCATTTGATGTATGCCCGCTTTTTTACCAAAGTTATGCACGACCTTGGTTTAGTGCATGTGAGTGAACCTTTTACTAACCTTTTGACGCAGGGCATGGTTTTAAAAGAAGGCCGCAAAATGTCCAAAAGCCTTGGTAACGTGGTGAGCCCGGAAGAAATTATTAAAAAATATGGAGCGGATACAGCCCGGATGTTTATTCTTTTTGCTGCCCCGCCCGAGCGGGATTTGGAGTGGAGCGATGATAGCGTGGAAGGTTGTTATCGCTTTCTTAACCGGGTATGGCGGATAGTTAACAGTGTTTGCGAGCTTTCGCCCAAAACAGGTGATTCCATGGATGCGGCAGCCAAAGAACTGCACAGAATTACCCATGCCACCATTAAAAAGGTTGGCGATGACATTTCTTTGCGATTTAACTTTAACACGGCTATCAGTTCGATTATGGAATTGGTTAATGCCATGTATGACTATAAAGAAAAAGCTGGTGAGGTGGTCAATACCGGCGTACTTTTGACGGCTGCGGAGAATTTGATTTTGCTTTTGGCACCTTTTGCTCCTCACATAGCCGAAGAATTGTGGCAACTTTTGGGTAAGGAAGGCAGTGTGCATACCATGAGTTGGCCTAGCTTTGATGAGGCCGCTTTGGTTAAAGATGAAGTGGATATTGTGGTTCAGGTGAACGGCAAAAACCGGGGACATGTGATTGTTGCTAGTAACCTGACGGCCAAAGACATGGAAGCTTTGGTTTTGGCCCATGAAAACTTGGCAAAATGGACCGGAGGAGCAAAAATAAACAAAATTTTTGCTATTCCTGGCCGTTTGGTGAACATTGTTGTTGCTAAATAAGTAAATTTTACAATTTTTAGTTTTAAAGGGAGCAGGCTTTTTGCCTGCTCCCTTTTGTATGTTAAAGTTTTTAATAAATTAATAAAATAGCAGGAGTTTGTTGATATTTGGCTAATTTTAGCTGATATAGTCACATTATTATGTTTTTTGTAGAACTATGTTTTGTGTGAAAATTTTACTATGGGAGGGGTTGTGATGCTACAAGGCAAAAAGCAAATTACCATTGTGGTTGTAGTGGCAATTGTGTTTTTTGGCATTGGTGTTAAATATGGCCAACACACCCTTGCTAAAAAATTGGCAGCTTTGGAGATCGCTGCAGTGGAAGCAGAAACAGAAACAGAAACAGATGATGCAGAAACCGGGGTTGCCTATGAAGTGGGGCCATCTACGGATGTTGCCGGGGATGAGATTGTAGTTTATGTTACCGGGGCAGTGCAGAATATGGGTTTGATTATTTTAAAAGAAGGCAGCCGCTTGTATGATGCTTTGTCAGTTGTTGGTTTATTGGAGGAAGCCGATGTAAACAGGATTAATTTGGCAAGAATTTTGGAGGATGGAGAAAGAATTTATATTCCTTTTATTGGTGGCGAAATGGTTGAAGAATATACGGGTGATGGCATTGGCTACGGTAAAACAGGTTTAATAAATATTAACACGGCGGATTTGGACCTTCTGACAGAATTGCCTGGGGTGGGAGAATCATTGGCTCAGAGGCTGATCAATTATAGAAAAGCTAATGGTAGTTTTGAATCTTTGTTGGATTTGAGTAAAGTGCAGGGATTTACCGATAAAATTATAACCGATTTGGAAGGGAAGGCCTGTGCTGAATAGGTTTTACTTAAAAAATGCTTTGGCGGCAAGGCCACTATTTTGGTTGATTATAGCTTTTGTTTTGGGTATTGCTGCCTCTTGTTTGTGCCCAGAAAGACCAGTTGTTTTTTGGGCTATGGTTGTTTTTGTTTTTTTTGCTTTGGGGCTTTTTATTTGGCGGCGTAATTTTGTTTGCCTTTTGCTGGTGTTTTTGCTGTTCGGAGCAGCATATTATTTGGGTTATTCTATTTTGTTAGATAGAGACCTGCCGGTGGAGGCTGGTTGCAAAGTGGACTTGTTTGCTACAGTTGTGGAAAACGCTAGTGAGGGCAATAA
The DNA here is from genome assembly GCA_002419005.1 of Peptococcaceae bacterium UBA5755. Taxonomy (GTDB): domain Bacteria; phylum Bacillota; class Dehalobacteriia; order UBA4068; family UBA5755; genus UBA5755. The sequence continues at coordinate 96,866 of DIFF01000016.1, forward strand.
CGGCTTTTATTTTACAGTTGACCCTGTGAGCTCTGCTTGGCCCGGTAAGTTATTGGTTTATGCCGAAGAAGGCGACTGGCAATATGGCCAGATGGTTAAGATTGTTGGGACCTTGGCCAAGGATTTGGTAAATTATAATACCGGCGGTTTTAATTATACAAATTATTTACAAAACCAGGGTATTGTGGGCAGCGTTTTTACTCAGTATGGCGGCAGCGTAACAGATACGGGACTTACCGGTGGAAATTTGTTTATGCGGTTGGCTCAGGAGTTAAGGAGCAAAATGGAAGCCGCTATGGCCAAATTGCCAGGCGAAGAGGCAAGCTTGCTGAAAGGCATTATTTTTGGTGACAAATCTGGCCTGGAAGATAGTGACAAGCTAGTACTTTCTCAGACCGGCATTATGCATGTTTTTGCTGCTTCTGGGTTGCATGTTGGTTATGTGGTTTTGTTGGGGCAGTTTATTGTTGGCATTTTTGGGTTTGGCAAATGGAAACGTTTTACTTTGATTACCGCTTTGGTTTTGTTTTATGGGGCTATGGTTGGTTTCACCCCGTCCATACTTAGGGCTGCTGTTATGACCATTATTGGTCTTTTTGCTTATACCATAAAAGAAGAAAAAGATTTTTATACTGCTTGGGCGGTGGCTGCTTTTGTTTGTCTTCTTTATCGTCCGGGCAGTCTTTTTGAAGCCGGCTTTCAGATGTCTTTTGCGGCTGTTTGGGGGGTAGTGATTTTAGGCAAAGTTTTTAGTGAACTTTTACACGACAAGATGCCGGCTAAGCTCAAAAGTGTATTATCTGTAACTTTGGGCGCCCAGCTTGCTGTGATGCCCTTGGTTGGCTATTATTTTAATGTGCTTACTTTGGCGGGTTTTTTGTTGAGCCCTTTGGCTTGTGTGCTGGCCGGCATGGTTGTTGTTCTGGGTTTAATTTCTGCACCTTTTGCTTTGATTGGTTTTGGCAATATTCCTCTTTACGGGGCAGGCCTTTTGGCTGATTTAATGAAAACTTTGGCCGACTGGATTGCTTTTTTGCCGGGAGCATGGTGCAATGTTGTGACACCTTCTTTGTTTGTTTTGCTAATATACTTTGTGATTTTGCTCTTTTTGCCTTATACGGCAAAAATATTTAACCGGCGTGGATTAGCAATTGAAGTGTTGATTTTGTTTTTATTGCTTTTGCTTCCTAGCTGGCAAAACAAGATTGACGGTTATCTGGAGATTACTTTTTTGGATGTGGGGCAGGGTGATTCTGCTTATATTAGTACTCCTTTGGGGCAGGATATTTTGGTGGATGCCGGCGGCAGCACAAGCAACCTTGTTGGCATTGGCAATAATGTGGTTTTGCCGTTTTTAAGGAGTCAGGGAGTGAGCGACCTTGAACTTGCCATAAACAGTCACCCCCACGAGGATCATGCCGGCGGTCTTTTGGCTGTTTTCTCGGCTATGCCAGTTGAATATTTGCTGACCAGTGATGTTTTTGATCAGGTTCCTCTGCAGGATGAGCTTGTGACCGAGGCAGAGAATGCGGGTGCGGAAGTTTTATATGTTCAGACCGGGCAGGTTGTTAATTTGGAGCCTGGTTTAAGCTTGGAAATTTTGTGGCCACCTGCTGAGAGTGAATATGATTATGAGGCTGCTAATGATGGTTCTTTGGTATTTAGGCTTAATTATTATCAGTTTAGTGTTTTGTTTTGCGGGGATTTAGCCGGGGATTCTTTAACGGAGATTTTGACACAAGATGTGGCAGCAGACATTTTAAAGCAGCCTCATCATGGCAGCGGAACCGATTTTGTGGCCGATTTTTATGAGGCGGTGGACCCAAAGATTGTGATAATCAGCGTTGGGCGTGATAATTCTTATGGTCACCCGGCTGATAATGTGATAAATTATTGGGTAGATGAAGGCGTTTTTGTTTATCGTACTGATCAGGATGGTGCCATTTCCATTAAATCTGATGGGACCAATTGGCAAGTCAGTACTTTTAAATAGTCTGGCAAAGGAGATTATTGCATGTACAAGAGGGTTTGGCAAAGCATAAGAGAGAATAATCTTAGTCCGGTTTATTTGTTTTTTGGCACGGAGCGGCATTTGCTGGAAGAAACCGTGGCTAAGCTGATTGATTTGTTTGCCCCGGACGAAGGGGCCAATGCCATGAACATTGAAAAATTGGACGGGGGCAGTATTAGCCCGGCCGATGTTGTTAATGCGGCCAGCCTTAGCCCGTTTTTTGCTCAGCGCAAGCTGGTGTTGGTGGAAAAGGCTCCTTGGTTTTTGGGCAAGCATAAAGATAAAAAAGAAGAGGTTGAAAACGAAGATGATGGTGATGATTTAGAGGAATCTTTGCTTGGCTTGTCGGATGAAGAAAAGGTTGATATGAGCAGTTTGTTGGAATATTTACAAAACCCTCTTAAAAGTACCTGCCTTGTTTTTGTGGCTCAAGAGAAGGCTCACAAAAATTTGGCTTTGGTAAAAGCAATTAAAAAAGCGGGCCATTTGGTGGAGTTTACCTCATTAAAAGGGCAGGAGCTTTTTAATTGGGGTGCCAAGGCTTTTGAAAATGAGGGCAAAAAAGCCAGCCGGGAGGCCATTAATCAGCTAATTTTTTTGAGTGGTGACAACCTTAGTTTGCTGGGCCAAGAGATTCAAAAAGTTATTGCTTTTACAGGAGATGCCGTAAAGATAGAGGCTTCTGATGTGACGAAGGTGTCAAGCGGCAACAAGGAAAGTGATGTTTTTGCTTTATGTGACAGTTTGTCTCTCGGAGACGCGGCAGAGAGTTTAGCGCTTTGTGCCCAGCTTTTGCGGCAAAAACACAATGAATATATGCTTTTGGCTACTATTGCTGGGCATTTTAGGCTTGCTATGCAGGTTAAATCCTTGTCGGATAAAGGTTTGCGGCCTGCCGAAATTGCTGTTAAGTTGCAAAAACACCCCTATCCGGTGGAAAAAGCTGTTCGGATGGGGCGTCGGTATAGTTATTTTCAGCTGAAAGAGATTTTGGCGTTGATTTTGCAGGCCGATGTGGCAATCAAAAGAGGATTTTTACCTCCAAAAGAAAGCTTGGAGTTGGCCGTTCTTAAGATTTGTGCCGTAATTAAAGGGAAATAAGAAATAAAAAAATATGCCACCCATTTGGTGGCATAGTGCCTTATTAATTGTTGGCGATTCGTTGAAGCTGGGCTTTGTAACGAGCAGCAGTGTTTTTGTGGATAACGCCTTTTTGGGCGGTTTTATCTAAAGTGCTGACAGCTTCTTTTAAAGTGGTTTGAATTTCATTTTGGTTGCCGCCTGCAACAGCTTGCTCAAATTTTTTTATGGATGTTTTCATATAAGATTTTGTGGAAGCATTTCTTTGGTGACATGCTTCAGCCACTAATACACGCTTTTTAGCGGATTTGATATTAGGCATAGAACTCACCTCCTCGTAGATAGTAAATATATAAAAGTAAAACCGAATTTACGCAATAAAAGTATTCTATCATGCTGGCTGGTAAAATGCAAGCATCGCCAAAAAAAATGTAGATATTTATTTTGTAATAGATTGTCCTTGCACTGCATAATTTTTAATGGGTGCAAGGAGGTAAAAATATGATCGTTTATAAACGCCCCTTCAATAATATCGGGTTGCTTCTGGCCGTTCTTATTTGCGTGTTGATGTTATTGTGGGGTTTTATTGTTGGTTGGCAGCTTTTGCCCATGGCGCAATGGGATAAACCGGTTGTGAACGAAGATAGCTTTAATCCTGCTGCTTTGCTGTTTGAGGAGGTTTTGCCCATCGCCTCTTTTTCTGAAGCGACCGATGAATCGCTTGAGGAAAATTGGCTTAGCTGGATAGTTAAGGAAGCCATATCTTTGGATTGGGATGAACCGACAAGCTTTGTTACCGCTCAGGCCTTTTATTTGGCCTCGGCAAAGCCGGTAACAGCAGAACCTGATATTCCTTTGCCGGCAGAAGAAACACCAAATGAGGGGGAAGAAACTAAAATTACGCCGGTTCCGGTAGAAGATGACGAACCTTTTGTGGAGGCGGGTTCTGAACCTTTGGTATGTATATATAATACTCACAATGCAGAGTGTTATATTCCGGATTATGGTACCAGCAGAGAAGAAGGGGAAAATGGCGGGGTTTATGAGGTTGCTTTGAAGCTTGCAGAATGTTTGCAGGAGCTGGGGATAAACACGGTACAATCTTCTACGATTCATGATTATCCAGATTGGAGCCTTTCTTATAGTAATTCTTTAAAGACTATGCAAAAGATGGCGGAGGAATACCCCAGCATTAAGGTGTGGATTGATGTGCATCGTGATGCTAATATTGGAGAAAAAAACAGCATAACGGAAATTGATGGCGAATCGGTTGCGAGAGTTATGTTAGTGGTGGGAAGCAATACCCGTCTTTCTCACCCTAATTGGCAGGAAAACCAGGCTTTTGCGCAAAAGATTGTGGCAGATCTGGATAAGTATTATGCAGGGCTTAGCCGCGGGTTGAAGGTGCAAAGCGGCCGCTATAACCAGCATTTTTCTACCCATGCCATTTTAGTAGAAATTGGGTCGGACATTAACAGTCTGGATGAGGCTAAGCTGGCAGTGGAGATGTTGGCTAAATCTTTGGCCAGAGTGATAAAAAAGGAAATTGTTGAAGCTGACTCGTAAAAAGTAAGCCGGTTGTGGTATAATAGTATTAAATTTATTTTAAAAGGGGAAAACATTTTGGCACATGGGTTAATTTACTATTACATAATAATCAATATTGCGGCGTTTTTGGCTATGCTGGTGGACAAGCTTGCTGCCATGCGGCATAAGTACCGCATCCCGGAAAAGTGGCTTTTGCTTGGCGGTCTTTTTGGGGGCGGTGCGGGCGGTTTGCTTGGGCTAATGCTCTGCCGCCATAAAATAAACAAATATTATTTTTGGCTTGTGTTTGCCATTGGATTTTTGCTGCACTTTTGGTTAATTTTTTATGTTTTAGATTAAAATATTGGAGAGATTGCCTTTTATGAAAGTTTTTGCTTTGGCCGATTTGCATCTTTCCTTTGCTGAAAAAGGGGAAGATAACAATTGGCAGAATGTAAAAGAAAATAAGCCTATGGCGGTTTTTGGGCCGGCTTGGCAGCAGCATCCCCAACAAATTTTTGCTAATTGGCAGGAAACAGTTGCCCCGAATGATGTGGTTTTGGTTGCGGGAGATATCTCTTGGGGCATGAATTTTGCTGATTGTGTAGGGGATTTTGATTTTTTAAGCCAATTACCGGGAAAGATTGTGCTTTGCCGGGGCAACCATGATTATTGGTGGGGGGGTATTGGCAAGGTGCGAGCCGCTTTGCCTGCCAATGTGACTGCCCTGCAAAATGATGCTTGTTTGGTGGGGAGTAGGGCCATTTGCGGTACCAGAGGCTGGTTGAGTCCGGGGAGCTATGGCTTTGCTGCCCAGGATAAAAAGATTTTTGCCCGGGAAGTTTTGCGGCTTAAGATGGCTCTTGCGGCTGGGGCTAAAATGGCTGACCGCTTGGTGGTTTTGACCCATTACCCACCTTTTAATGACCGGGTTGATGAAAATGCTTTTAATGCTCTTATGCACTCATATGGTGTGGAAAGATGTGTTTTTGGCCATATTCATGGAGCGGAGCTTTTGCCGCCTTTGCCTAAAGAAAAGTGGGGTATTCAATTTGATTTGACGAGTGCGGACTGGCTGGATTTTAAGCCGGCTTTGCTTTGGGAGGAATAAATTTTGTTTTTGCCGATAAACCGCGAAGACATGCAGAAAAAAGACTGGCATTACCTGGATTTTGTGATAATCTCCGGGGATGCTTATGTGGATCACCCCTCTTTTGCCCCGGCCTTGATTGGCCGTTGGTTGGAAAGCTTGGGTTATCGGGTTGGGATTATTCCCCAGCCGAATTGGCAAAAGGCTGATTCTTTTAAGGTGATGGGGCGGCCCCGCTATGCCTTTTTGATTTGTCCCGGTAATTTGGATTCGATGCTTAACCATTATACTGCCAACAAAAAAAAGCGGCACAATGATGACTATTCCCCCGGCGGCAAAATTGGTTTGCGGCCAGACCGGGCTACTTTGGTTTATACCAAACTGGCTAAAGAGGCTTTTTTTGATGTCCCGGTGATTATTGGCGGCATTGAAAACAGTTTGCGGCGTTTTGCCCATTACGATTTTTGGGCCGATGAAATTTGGCCATCTTATTTGGTGAAAAGCGGGGCCGACCTTTTGCTTTTTGGCATGGGGGAACTTCCTCTGCGGGATGTTGCCGCCATTTTGGCAGGTGGCAAGGGGGTTTTTGGTTGCCATGAGGTGCCCGGGGTTTGCTATATAAGCCAGGTTTTGCCAAAGGATTGTGTAGAATTGCCGTCTTTTGCTAAATGTGTGAGCAGCAAAAGGACGTATGCCTTGGCCTTTGCTTTGGCCGAAGCTCAACAAAATCATTATTCCGGCAAAAAAGTGGTGCAAAAATATGCAGAAGGCTGGTTGGTGCAGAACCCGCCCGCCC
>DIFF01000013.1 GCA_002419005.1 Peptococcaceae bacterium UBA5755
TTTCAAATTTCTGCTTTGCCATTACTATCTTCCTCCATTTTTGTTTCTATTTTATTTTAAAATAAAATTTATAAACCTTTACGTTTAACAATAATTGCTTCTGACACATTTTTGGAAACCTCTTCGTAGTGGTAGAACTGCATGGAGTGAGTCCCCCTCCCCTGGGTTTTGGAGCGTAAATCTGTTGCATAGCCAAACATTTCTGCTAAGGGAACTACCCCGCGAACCACTTGGGCATTACCCCGCGATTCTATCCCTTCGATGCGACCGCGGCGAGAACTAATATCACCAATCACATCACCCATATATTCTTCCGGAACAACAATCTCCACTTTAAAAACTGGTTCTAAAATAACCGGATCTGCTTTTTTGCAGGCTTCTTTAAAGGCTATGGACCCTGCTATTTTATATGCAATCTCGGAAGAGTCTACTTCGTGATAGGAGCCGTCTACTAGTGTGGCTTTTACATCCACCACTGGGTACCCTGCCAAAAGGCCAGATTCCATAGCTTCCTTGATACCTGCTTCGATTGGTGAGATGAATTCTTTGGGGATTACCCCACCAACTATCTTGCTTTCAAACACAAAGCCTTCGCCCGGATCGGCTGGAGCAAATTCTACAACGCAATGGCCATATTGGCCATGGCCGCCGGTTTGCCGCACATAGCGGCCTTCACCTTTACCACTTTTGCGGATGGTTTCTTTGTAGGAAACCTGGGGATTTCCCACATTAGCTTCCACATGAAACTCTCGCATCAGACGATCTACGATGATTTCCAAATGCAGCTCGCCCATGCCGGCTATCAGCACTTGGCTGGTTTCCGGATCTGTTCTTACCCGGAAGGTCGGGTCTTCTTCGGACAATTTTTGTAAAGCTATGCCCATTTTTTCCTGAGCCTCAGTATTTTTTGGCTCAATAGCCACATCGATTACCGGTTCGGGAAATTCCATAGATTCCAATATGACTGGATTTTTTTCATCACACAAAGTATCCCCGGTAGTGGTATCCTTTAAACCAATCAAGGCCACAATGTCTCCGGCCAAAGCCTCGGAAATTTCTTCCCTGTGGTTAGAGTGCATTCTGATTATGCGGCCAACTCTTTCTTTTTTATCTTTGGTGCTGTTATAAACATAAGACCCGCTTTTTAAAACTCCGGAATAGATGCGGGCATAAGTTAGTTTGCCAACATAGGGGTCAGTCATAATTTTGAAAGCCAAAGCTGAGAGGAACTCATTATCGGAAGATTCTCGTTTGGTTTCTTCTTGCGCGTTAGGGTCGACTCCACAAATGGCAGGAACATCCACCGGAGAAGGCAGAAAATCTACCACCGCATCCAAAAGCATTTGTACGCCTTTGTTTTTAAAAGAAGACCCACAAAGCACGGGGGTTATATTCACATTCAGGGTCGCTTGGCGTAACCCGTTCATAATATCATCTACGGAAAGCTCTTCACCTTCCAAATATTTCATGGTTAACTCTTCATCACATTCGGCAATAGCTTCTATCATTTTTGCCCTTTGCTGGGCTACCATTTCCTTCATATCATCAGGGATCGGCCTTTCTTCTGTTTTCTGACCGGTTTCATCCAAGTAGTAAATAGCTTTATTTTGGATCAAATCTATGATGCCTGTAAAGTAATCTTCTTTTCCTATAGGCAGTTGAATGGGCACCGGGTTGGCCCCCAGACGATCTTTGATCATGTTTATGCCACGTTCAAAGTCTGCTCCCACCCGGTCCATTTTATTAATGTAGGCAATTCGGGGGACACCATAGCGGTCGGCCTGACGCCATACTGTTTCGGATTGAGGTTCTACCCCAGCAACCGAGCAAAAAACAGCCACAGCCCCGTCCAGCACTCTAAGAGAGCGTTCCACCTCTACGGTAAAGTCAACGTGACCGGGCGTGTCTATGATATTTATTTGGCAATCCCGCCAGAAACAGGTGGTAGCAGCAGAGGTAATCGTAATACCCCTCTCCTGCTCCTGTATCATCCAGTCCATAGTAGCGGCACCATCATGTACTTCGCCAATTCTATGCACCTTATGGGTGTAAAAAAGAATACGCTCAGTGGTGGTGGTTTTGCCAGCATCAATATGGGCCATGATGCCAATATTCCTCATTTTGTTCAAGCTAGTTTCCCTGGACATTTTTTCCTCCGATTTTATTTTGGAGTTTACCAACGATAATGGGCAAAAGCCTTATTGGCTTCAGCCATTTTGTGGGTATCTTCGCGTTTTTTAACGGAAGTACCGGTATTGTTGGCAGCATCCATCAATTCGGCTGCCAATTTTTCTCCCATAGAATGTCCGGAGCGTTTGCGGGAATAGGAAACTATCCAACGAATACCCAGAGCCTGGCGACGATCAGTACGCACTTCGATGGGAACCTGATAGTTGGCGCCACCAACACGGCGAGCTTTAACTTCCAATACAGGCATAACGTTTTTCATTGCTTCTTCAAACACTTCTAAAGGATCTTTGCCGGTTTTTTCTTTAATAACATCAAAAGCACCATAAACAATGCCTTCGGCAACCCCTTTTTTGCCGTCCAACATAATTTGATTAATAAACTTGGTAACAGTCACACTGTTATATACGGGATCTGGTAAAATTTCCCGCTTGGATATATTGCCACGTCTAGGCATTTATCCATCCCCCTTTTAATACTTTCTATTATAATTCCCTTATATAATTCCCTTACCTTTACAGCTCTCTTACCTTTTAGCTTTAGCTTTAGGTCTTTTGGCGCCATATTTGGAACGAGCCTGGCCTCTGTTGTTTACGCCGGCAGTGTCCAAAGCACCGCGTACTATATGATAACGAACCCCAGGCAAATCCTTAATTCTTCCACCTCTAACCAATGTCATAGAGTGCTCCTGCAAGTTGTGGCCAATCCCAGGAATATAGGAGGTAACCTCTATCCCGTTAGTTAAACGCACACGGGCAACTTTACGTAGTGCAGAGTTTGGTTTTTTAGGTGTGGTAGTGTATACACGAGTGCACACACCTCTTTTTTGAGGGCTTTCTTTTAAAGCCGGAGAATTGGATTTCTTTTCCTGGCTCGTTCTGCCTTTTTTCACCAGCTGAGTAATTGTAGGCAAAATATCCACCTCCTTCCGAAAATATAATATATTTAAAATAAAAGTTAATCGATTTTAATCATTAAACCATTAAAGTAAAAGGGCAGCAGCGGCGGTGGGAACATCGACCCTGCAGGCTTTGCCTAAAACAGTCATGCTTTCCACTTCTTCTATTATTATGTGGTTTGCCTGACACAAATCCAGCAAAGGCCCCACCACTCGCTTATCAGCATCTTTTGCTAAAAAAACTTTACTAACAGAGTTTTTGGTCAATGCTTTTAAGGTTTGCTTGGTACCAACAGTCTTGTTATCTTTGTTCTGCAACATTTCCAGACTCATACCAATACCCTCCTGCGATATAGCATGCTTTATTAATATAACATTTAAAAATCACTCTGTCAACGAATTTTCACATTGCTCAGACCACTTTTTATCAAGATTCTTCTAAATAAACATCCTCTTCAATAAGCTGGCTTGCATTCATCAACATTCCCCCGGGAACAAGTTTTTCTTCATCCGAAAGAAGCTTATCTGATTCTCCTTGTAAAATATCTTCGTAATTATCACGCAATACAATGCTGCGATAACGGGAAAGACCGGTACCAGCAGGAATTAGCTTGCCAATGATGACATTTTCTTTTAAGCCCAGCAGCGGGTCTACCTTACCCTTAATGGCAGCATCCGTGAGGACTCTGGTAGTCTCCTGGAAAGATGCAGCAGAAAGGAAAGAATCGGTAGCTAAAGAGGCTTTGGTAATGCCCAATAAAACCGGTTGAGCGGTAGAGGGCTCTTTGCCCTCGGCTATTGCCTGGTTATTCACAGCCTCAAATTCAAAGGAATCCACCAATGCGCCAGGCAGTAGCGTTGTGTCGCCAGCCTCTTCTATCTTAACTTTCTTCATCATCTGGCGTACCATAACTTCTATATGCTTATCGTTGATATCAACGCCTTGTAAACGATATACTTGCTGCACCTCCCGCAAAAGATACATTTGCACGCCTTTAACACCTTTTATACTCAAAAGATCTCTTGGGTTTACGGAACCTTCGGTCAGCTCATCACCGGCCTCTACTTTTTGGCCTTCAACAACTTTAAAACGAGAACCAAAAGGTACATGATGTTCTGCTTTTTTCTCGCCATCCACCATAATGTGGATTTCCCGGCGGCCGCCTTTGCCCTCGGCCATGACTACCTCGCCATCTATTTCGGCTATAATACCTTGGCCTTTGGGTTTTCTGGCTTCAAAAAGTTCTTCTACCCTAGGCAAACCTTGGGTAATGTCATCGCCGGCAATACCGCCTGTGTGGAACGTACGCATTGTAAGCTGAGTACCAGGCTCACCAATGGATTGAGCAGCAATGATACCCACTGCCTCACCGATATCTACCATGCCACCGGTAGCCAGGTTACGGCCATAACATTTGCGGCAAACACCATAACGGCTACGACAGGTAAGAACGGAACGGATGTTGACTTTGCGTTTTTCAATAGGCAAAGTGGCTAAATATTTTTCTATCCTTTCGGCAGTTTCCGCACCAATAAATTCACCAGCTTTGGCATAAACCTCGCCGGTTTTTTCATCCACCACAGCAGTATTGCATACGCGTCCTTCAATGCGTTCTGCAACGGATTCAATATCTTTTATTTCTTCTACCCAAACGCCAACGGTATCACCACAATCATCCTCACGAACAATGACATCCTGAGCCACGTCTACCAAACGGCGGGTTAAATAACCTGAGTCAGCCGTCCTTAAAGCGGTGTCTGCCAAGCCTTTTCTAGCACCGTGGGTAGAAATAAAGAATTCCAAAACCGTCAGGCCTTCGCGGAAGTTAGCTTTGATGGGCAAATCGATGATGCGGCCGGAGGGGTCTGCCATTAAACCACGGGTGCCGGCCAGCTGACGAATTTGCTGCACATTACCACGGGCGCCAGAATTGGCCATCATAAAAATGGGGTTAAACTTATCCAAATTGTTCATCAGGGTTTTAGTTAGGTCTTCTGTGGCTTTGTTCCAAACACTGATGACCTTGTTATAACGTTCATCCTCGGTAATCAAGCCCTCCCTGTACTGACTTTCTACGTTCACTACTACAGCTTCGGCAGCATCCATAATACCTTTTTTCTCCGGAGGTACTTGAATATCTTCCAGGCCTATGGTAATGCCAGCCTTGGTGCTATATTTAAAACCAAGCGATTTAATACCATCTAAAAGCTCTGCCGTGCGGGAAACACCAACCCGGCGATAGCTACGATCGACAATAAGACTCAGCATCTTTTTGTTGACTTCTATATTATAATAACCCATTTCTCTCGGGAGAGGAATCTCGCTATTGAAGATAAGACGACCCAAAGAGGTTTGAAAACGCTTATAGCGGCCTCTTTCATTAAGAGGAAAAGGCTCTTCTGTATCTTTATTTACCCAAACGGTATCCCACTGCTCTGGTTTGGGTAGTTCTATCCAGCTATGCAGATCCAAATCTCCGTTTAGGTAAGCTCTGTACGCCTCGTTGTAGCTGGCAAAAATGCGGCCTTCGCCTTTACCCCCTTCTCGTACTACGGTAAGGTAATAAGAGCCTAAAACCATATCCTGGGTGGGAGTAGCAACCGGGCGTCCATCTTTCGGGTTTAAAATGTTGTTAGCGGAAAGCATCAAAAGACGGGCTTCTGCTTGAGCTTCTGCCGAAAGAGGCACATGTACAGCCATTTGGTCGCCGTCAAAGTCGGCGTTATAAGCAGTACAAACCAAGGGGTGTATCTGCAGAGCGCGGCCTTCCACCAGCACCGGTTCAAAAGACTGAATACCCAAGCGGTGCAAAGTTGGGGCACGGTTTAATAGCACAGGATGTTCGCTGATAACTTGTTCTAAAACATCCCAAACTTCCGGCCGCACTCTTTCCACCATGCGTTTAGCACTTTTAATGTTGTGAGCTAAACCATCCTTGACCAGCCTTTTCATTACAAAGGGCTTAAAGAGTTCCAAAGCCATTTCTTTGGGCAAACCACATTGATGCATCTTCAGTTCCGGACCAACAACGATAACCGAACGACCAGAATAGTCTACCCTTTTACCAAGCAAGTTCTGACGGAAACGGCCTTGTTTGCCTTTTAAAAGGTCAGAAAGGGATTTGAGAGGCCTATTGCCGGGGCCCGTAACCGGGCGGCCGCGACGGCCATTATCTATCAAAGCATCAACTGCTTCTTGCAGCATTCTTTTTTCATTACGCACAATGATGTCTGGGGCACCCAAATCTAATAGCCTTTTTAAACGGTTATTGCGGTTGATTACCCGGCGGTAAAGGTCATTTAAATCGGAGGTAGCAAAGCGGCCGCCGTCCAACTGTACCATGGGCCGAAGTTCAGGCGGAATAACCGGTACGGCATCCAAAATCATCCAGTCCGGTTTGTTGCCAGAAAGCAAAAACGCCTCTACGACTTCCAAGCGCCGAATAGCCCTAATGCGTCTTTGACCACTTACTTCTTTCAACTCAGTTCTAAGCTCAGTCATCAAAGTTTCCAGGTCTAAGGCTTTCAGCATGTTCTTTATAACTTCGGCACCCATACCGGCCACAAAAGCATCTCCATATTTATCCCGGCATTCCCGATACTCTGCTTCACTCAAAATCTGTTTTGCCACCAAAGGAGTGTCCCCTGGGTCCACAACCATATAGGAAATGAAGTACAAAACCTTTTCCAAATTTCGGGGCGAAATGTCTAAAATCAAACCCATGCGGCTGGGTATGCCTTTAAAATACCAAATATGGCTTACAGGGGCGGCCAGCTCTATATGGCCAAGTCTTTCTCTCCGTACCTTAGAGCGGGTAACTTCCACGCCACAACGATCACAGATTATGCCTTTATAACGTACTCTTTTATATTTGCCACAATGGCATTCCCAGTCTCTGGTGGGACCAAATATTCTTTCACAAAACAAGCCATCTCTTTCCGGTTTCAGAGTGCGGTAATTGATAGTTTCCGGCTTTTTTACTTCACCGTGCGACCAGCTAAGAATCATTTCCGGCGAAGCTAAGCCAATACTCATACGGTCAAAATTACTTACATCTAGCAAAGGGCTTCTCCCCTTTCAAAATATACACTCAACAAATTTTCATGTTCATAATCTTTGTCCGAATTTATCATTCTTCAAAATCTTCCATTGTATCAATACTGATAATTCCAAGCTCACCCTCTGTAAGCTCATCATCTTCTGCATCTAATACCGAGTCAAGATCTATTGCTAAATCTATATCATCCAGTTCATTTTCTGGGTCTAAATCTATAGCAGAAATGTCTATATCATCAGCCAAAGCTTCTTCTATATCATCCTCTAAGTCCTCTAAATCTTCCAGATCCTCTAAACCGTCAACATCTTCTATGATATCTGTTTTTTGAGCAACATTTTCACCTGGCAAAGAGCTGTTAGGCAGTATGCGATTACCCCCAATGTCCAAGCCAAGTTCTTGTGCTGCTTCTACCACATCATCCTCATCTTCTTTAATTTCAACGATCTCATTATTTTCCGTCATCACTTTAATATCTAAGCACAAACTTTGCAACTCTTTGATAAGAACTTTAAAGGATTCAGGAACACCAGGTTCAGGTACATTCTCACCCTTAACGATAGCTTCATAAGTTTTTACCCGACCAACAATATCATCTGACTTAACGGTAAGAATCTCCTGCAAGGTATATGCAGCACCATAGGCCTCCAAAGCCCAAACTTCCATTTCACCAAAACGCTGTCCACCAAACTGAGCTTTGCCACCCAAAGGCTGTTGCGTAACAAGAGAATATGGCCCGGTAGAACGAGCGTGAATCTTGTCGTCTACCAGGTGGTGCAATTTTAGCATATATACATAACCAACGGTAATTGGGTTATCAAACAAATCACCGGTGCGGCCATCCCGTAAGGGTGATTTGCCATCACTTCTCATACCTGCTTTTTCTAAAGCTTCCCAAACATCATTTTCATTAGCTCCATCAAACACAGGAGTAGCCACATTGATGCCCAGGGATTTGGCAGCCCTCCCCAGGTGACATTCCATAATCTGACCGATATTCATCCTCGAAGGGACACCTAAAGGATTCAAAACGATTTCTACAGGGGTGCCATCTGGCAAAAAAGGCATGTCTTCTTCTGGCAAAATGCGGGAAACAACACCCTTGTTGCCGTGGCGGCCGGCCATTTTGTCGCCCACAGATATTTTGCGTTTTTGAGCAATATAAATGCGGACAAGTTTGTTCACACCAGGGGCAAGCTCATCGCCGGCTTCCCGGCAAAAAACTTTCACATCAACAATACGGCCTGATTCCCCATGAGGTACTCTAAGCGAAGTATCCCGCACTTCACGAGCTTTTTCACCAAAAATAGCCCGCAGCAAACGCTCCTCGGCGGTAAGCTCTGTTTCACCTTTGGGGGTAACTTTACCGACCAAAATATCGCCGGGACGTACTTCGGCCCCCTCTCTTATGATGCCGTCTTCATCAAGGTCTTTCAAGACATCTTCACCAACATTGGGAATATCCCGGGTAATTTCCTCCGGCCCCAGTTTGGTGTCTCTGGCATCACATTCATATTCTTCTATATGGATTGAAGTAAAGTAATCATCTTTTACCAACTTTTCGGAAATAAGAATAGCATCTTCATAGTTGTAGCCTTCCCAAGTCATAAAAGCTACTAACACATTGCGGCCCAAGGCCAACTCCCCGTGGTCGGTTGCAGGCCCGTCAGCAACAACCTGGCCGGCTTTTACTTTATCACCCTTATGCACAATACTCCGCTGGTTAATGCAGGTACCCTGGTTGGAACGCTGAAATTTTAAAAGGTTATGCACTTCTTCCTTGCCTTCAGTAGTGGTGATTATTATTTGATCACCGGCAACTCGCGTTACAACACCATCTGCACCTGCAATCTCGCAAACGCCAGAATCAATAGCTGTTTTTTCCTCCATGCCGGTACCAATAATCGGTGCTTCTGTACGCAAAAGAGGCACAGCCTGACGCTGCATATTGGCACCCATTAAAGCACGGTTAGCATCGTCATGCTCCAAAAAGGGAATTAAGGCGGTAGCTACGCTCACTAGTTGGCGAGGGCTAACATCAATGTAATTAACCTTGTTAAAAGGCATCATCATGATTTTATCGCCCCAGCGAACACTAATGCGATCATTGATGAAGGAGCCTTTTTCATTCACGGGCTCATTAGCCTGAGCCACAATAAAATCATCTTCTTCGTCGGCAGTTAAATAATCTATCTTTTGGCTCACAACACCATTTTTTACCCGACGATAAGGAGTTTCAATAAAACCAAACTCATTGATTCGGGCAAAAGTAGAAAGAGAACCGATCAAGCCAATGTTGGGGCCTTCAGGAGTTTCAATTGGGCACATGCGGCCATAGTGACTGTGGTGAACGTCACGCACCTCAAAACCAGCCCGCTCTCTGGAAAGGCCGCCAGGACCAAGGGCACTAAGACGCCTTTTGTGAGTAAGCTCAGCCAGGGGATTTGTTTGGTCCATAAATTGCGAAAGCTGACTGGAGCCAAAAAATTCTTTGATGGCAGCTACCACAGGGCGAATATTTACCAGTACCTGCGGGGTAATAACATCCATATCCTGAATGGTCATGCGCTCCCGCACAACTCTTTCCATGCGAGAAAGACCAATGCGAAATTGATTTTGCAACAATTCGCCTACAGAACGCAGACGGCGGTTGCCCAAATGGTCAATATCATCAGCCTCATGTTTACCATCCATTAATTCCAAAAAGTATTTTACGGTGGCAATAATATCCGGTTTTGTCAGGTTGCGTAAATATTCCTTGCTTAGCTTTTCTGCCTCTTCCTTATTTTCGGTAGGCACATAGGCTTGGACATCTGCACCCCAAATTTCGCCGTTTTTGTTGGCTTTCTTTAGAATGCCATGACGCAGTTTTTTATTGATCTTGTAACGACCAACATTACCAAAATCATAGCGCTTAGGATCAAAGAAAAAGCTATGCAAAAGAGCTCTGCCAGCATCGGCCGAGGCAGGCTCACCAGGACGCAAACGTCTGTAGACTTCTTCTAAAGCTTCTGTTTCTGTTTCAGTGCTGTCCTTTTCCAGGGTCAGTTTAATGGCTTCATGCTCACCAAAAAGCTCCAAAATGGCTTGGTTGCTACCATAGCCCAAAGCACGCACCAAAACAGTAGCTGGAATTTTCCGCATCCTGTCAATTCTAACATAAATATTGCGGTTGGCATCTGTTTCCAGCTCCAACCAGGCACCCCTGTTGGGAATGACCGTGGCACCATATATTTTTACACCGTTATGGTCATAGCTTAAATGATAATATACACCAGGGGAACGCACCAACTGGCTAACAATGACCCTTTTGGCGCCGTTAATGATAAAAGTACCTTTTTCCGTCATCAACGGAAAATCTCCCATAAACACTTCTTGTTCTTTCAACTCACCGGTTTCCCGATTGATCAAACGCACCTTGACACGCAAAGGAGCTGCATAGGTTACATCACGCTCTTGGCACTCTTCCACCGGGTACTTTGGCTCGCCTTGTGAATAATCAACAAATTCCAAAACCAAATTGCCTGTAAAATCCTGAATCGGTGAGATATCGTTAAATATCTCCCTTAACCCCTCCTCCAAAAACCATTGATAAGATTTGCGTTGCACTTCAATAAAATTGGGCATTTCCAGAACTTCATCAATCCTGGCATAACTACGACGCTGTCTCACCATTTCAACCGCGGGTTTACTCATTCAACAATTCACCCCTTATATAATTACCGTAATCAGGAGGTTAGCCTGGTTATTTATACACAAACTTCGTATAAATAACCACATCAAAAGATACAACATTACAAACAGCCATAGAACTGCATTTTATTATCATATCATACATCCTTTATGGAGTCAATTGTATTTATTTTGATATTCCCAACTTTTAAGAAAAAAATTCCCGCTTTTTTTTACATTATTCCAGAGAAAAATGATTTTTTTGTCGTAAAATGTTTAAAAAGTAAAAAAGTTAAGCAAAAAACACCTTTTTAATTTAAGGCATTTTTTGCTTAACTTATATTTAATGTATAAAATGATTACTTGATTTCTATTTCAGCACCAACTTCAGTCAATTTAGCTTTGGCAGCTTCGGCATCATCTTTGGAGATCTTTTCTTTTACAGCTTTGGGAGCTGCTTCTACCAAATCTTTAGCTTCTTTCAAGCCCAGGCCAGTAATTTCGCGAACAACTTTGATTACAGCAACTTTGTTAGCCCCAAAAGATTTTAAAACTACGTCAAACTCTGTTTGTTCTTCTACCTCAGCAGGAGCAGCAACGGCAGCAGGAGCAGCAGCAACGGCAACAGGAGCAGCAGCAGTAACACCAAATTCTTCTTCAAATGCTTTTACTAATTCAGAAAGTTCCAACACGGTCATACCTTTAATTATTTCTAATACTTCTTGAACATTAGCCATTTTTATTTTCCTCCTAAATTAAATCTTTTTTATTTTATTTTTATTATTTCTAAAAACAGTGGTTTCCCCATTTAAGCTTGAGCTTTTTGCTCCCGAATTTGATCCAAAGCATAAACAAAATTACGCAACAGAGCGGTTGCGGCTCCGGCAAAGCCATACATAGGAAATTGCATAGCACCAAGCATTTTGGCAAGCAGCACTTCCCGTGGGGGAATTTTGGCCAATGCTTGCACCTGATCTTTGCTAATTACAATTTGGTCCAGCAACCCGGCTTTAACTTTTAGAGCTTTGTGCTTTTCCGCAAATTCGGTTAAAAGTTTGGCCAAATTAACCGGGTCCTGGCCAAAAGCAATTGCGGTAGGACCAGCCAAAAATTCATCCAGTCCGGAAATGTCCAGGTTATCGGCCGCTCTTTTGATCATGGTATTTTTGCTTACCTGATAAACAATGTTGGCGCCTCTCATTTTGGCTCTCAGCTCAGTAGCTTCTGCCACATTTAAACCGCGGTAATCCGCCAATACAATCCCTGGCGATTCTTTAATATAACCCTGAATTTGCTCAACAACTTGTTCTTTAGCTATCAGTTGGGGTTTTTTATCTGTCATTAAATACACCTCCTTTAATAAACTTTTTAATTATGAAAATATTGAAACAATAATAAAACCCTCTGCCAACCAGGCAGAGGGTTGTGAAAACATGTAATCACAAAACAGCTAAGCTGCTTTATCCTCAACCTGGGCGGGCGGCCCTGCGGCCTTTATCTCTTTAAAAGAGACCTGCTGTCTTTGGTTTTTATTAAAATGTTTTAGCGGCAATTATTTACCGGTCGGTTTCAAGGGGTTGATCTTCACGC
Organism: Peptococcaceae bacterium UBA5755; assembly: GCA_002419005.1. Classification (GTDB taxonomy): domain Bacteria; phylum Bacillota; class Dehalobacteriia; order UBA4068; family UBA5755; genus UBA5755. Next base: position 12,403 of record DIFF01000013.1, read on the forward strand.
CAGGGCCCATTGTGGAAGAAAGAGTGATGCTTTTTACATATTGCCCTTTGGCCACGGCAGGTTTGGCTTTAAGCAGAACATCGATAATAGTCATATAGTTTTCTAATAGTTTTTCGGTATCAAAAGACACCTTGCCGATGCGGGTATGAATGTTGGCCGCTTTGTCTAGCCTGTATTCGATCTTACCAGCTTTAACATCATTTATAGCTCTTGCTACATCCATAGTCACGGTACCAGTTTTAGGGTTAGGCATCAGGCCTTTAGGCCCCAAAATTTTACCCAATTTACCAACCATACCCATCATATCCGGGGTAGCAATGGCAACATCAAAACCAAACCACCCGCCCTGAATTTGCGCAACCATCTCTTCAGCACCAACAAAATCAGCTCCGGCAGCTTCTGCTTCTTTGGCTTTTTCGCCCTTAGCAAAAACCAAAACGGAACGGGTAACACCGGTACCGTTGGGCAACACCACAGCACCCCTAATTTGTTGGTCAGCCTGACGCGGATCCAAATTCAGCCGAACAGCAATTTCCACTGTTTCGTCAAATTTGGCTTTAGCATTTTTTTTCACTTGCTCAATAGCTTCAGCCGGGTCAAAAAGCGTATTGTAATCATAAGTTTTTACGGCATCCTGATAATTTTTGCCATGTTTTGGCATTCGGTAAACCTCCTTTGTGGTATCACGGAAGCTTTAGCTCCCTCCCACCCAAACTTATTCTTCAATTTCAATTCCCATACTTCTGGCAGTACCTTCTACCATACGCATAGCTGCTTCGATGTCGGCAGCATTCAGGTCTGGCATTTTGATCTCAGCAATTTCTTTAATTTTGCTTCTGGGTACTTTTGCCACTTTTTTCTTATTTGGTTCACCGGAAGCAGTTTCGATACCTGCTGCTTTTTTTAACAACACTGCTGCCGGAGGAGTTTTTAAAACGAAAGTAAAGGAATTATCTTCATAAATCGTGATCTCGGCAGGGATTATCATTCCTGCATCTTTCTGGGTTCTTTCGTTAAATTCTTTGCAAAAACCCATAATATTCACACCGTGCTGACCCAAAGCAGGGCCGACGGGAGGTGCTGGGGTTGCTTTGCCAGCTACAATCTGCAATTTGGTGATTGCTTTAACTTTTTTAGCCATTTGGACACCTCCTTAACAAAAAATGTGGTATGGCGGAGCTTAAAAACTCCTCCCACTATCAAAACCAGGTCTTTTGGCTTTCAAACCAAAACTCATCCCTGGGGCTACTCTGTTAATCCGAAAGTTTTTTTACCTGATAATATTCAAGTTCAACCGGGGTTTCCCGGCCAAATATGGAAAGCATTACCCGCAGCTTACCTTTGCTTGCATCAATAGCGTCAATTACGCCCATGCAGTTTTCAAAAGGCCCTTCAACAACCCTAACACTGCTACCCACGGCCACGTTAATTTTGGGCTGCCGCTCGGAAAAGCCCATTTGCTGCAAAATTTGCTCCACTTCGGTCTCTTTTAAAGGCACCGGTTTGGCACCCGTGCCCACAAAACCCGTAACCCCGGGAGTATTTCTCACAACATACCAGGAAGCATCAGTAAGATTCATTTCTACCAACACATAGCCAGGAAAAATTTTTTTCTTGAGAATCTTTTTTTTGCCTTCTTTAATCTGGATTTCGTCTTCCATGGGGACTATAACACGAAAGATATTATCCTCCATGTTCATAGATTCCACTCTTTTTTCTAGATTGGCTTTCACCTTATTTTCATATCCGGCATAGGTATGCACTACATACCACTGTTTTTCCATATAGCATCAGCTTTTCTTTAAAAAGCTATACACCTCCTTTGCCGGTTAATTTCCAGTAAGTTTATACAAACCTGCAAACCCAGAGCCCAACACAAAATCGATAATAGATAAAGCCACCGCCATAATAATGACAGCCACTATAACTACCAGGGTAAATTTTGCAAGCTCTTTTTTGGTGGGCCAGTGAACTTTTTTGAGTTCTGCCCACATTCCAGAAAAGGGAAATTTCTTTTTTTGCCCACCTTTATTTGTTTTAGTGGACATATCCTTTTTCTTTTTTTCCAGCGCTGTAGTTACAGACATATAGTCACATCCTTATAATAATACAATTGCTTGCCCCATCAATTCAAAACCCTAGCCAAAAACTATTTGGTTTCTTTGTGTAAAGTATGGGTTTTGCAAGTGGGACAATATTTTTTCAGCTCTATTCTGTCTGGGTTGTTTTTTTTGTTTTTTGTTGTAATATAGTTGCGATTTTTGCACTCACCACAAGCTAAAGTAACGGCTACACGCATGGTGAACACCTCCTTAATCCAAACACTCAAAAATATTATGCCTACCCTACAGAGTCACCTTAGTAATTTATCATAATTTACCTGCCCTGTCAAGTAAAACCAAGAATATTATCTGCTATATTTTGGGCGGCAAAAAAGCTGCTGTTTCTGCTCCGAATGTAAAAACCCCTCGGTCACGCCCCAAACGGCAAAAGCAGCAGCCCTTTTAATCACTTACTTTA
>DIFF01000012.1 GCA_002419005.1 Peptococcaceae bacterium UBA5755
AGAAATCTTGACCGTCTTTTTTTGTGTGTTTATAGACAAAAAGTGTCTGTCTAGTGTCTGTTTGTGTCTGTCTAAATGGCAGACATTAGGGCAAAAAAGGGAAATGTAAACAATAAAAATAAGCCTGTTAAAACAAACATCCAAGATGCTTTAACAGGCTTTATACTGGTAAAAACAATGGAGCCAATGGTCGGGATTGAACCGACGACCTGCTGATTACGAATCAGCTGCACTACCACTGTGCTACATTGGCAAATAAAACACTGTATTATTTTAACCTTAATTATAAGTTTAGTCAATAGCTCAAGATATCGGCAGGATAAGGCCTCTAAAACGTCGAAAATAGAAGTCGAAAATAGAAGAAGGGGGGATGATTTTGCGTATTTTAGGCATCGACCCGGGCACTGCTATAACAGGTTATGGTATAATAGAAAAAATACCGGGCAGTTATACCTTAGTAGATTATGGCTGCATCCGCACCCCGGCCAACCAACGCCTGCCTGATCGATTGGTAAACATATATCAGGCAATGCTTAGTCTTTTAGATGAATTTCAGCCGGATGAAGTAGCAGTAGAGGAATTGTTTTTTAACAGCAATGCCAAAACTGCGTTTACCGTTGGTCAAGCCAGGGGTGTCATTATTCTGGCTGCCGCCCAACGCAACATTTCCGTTGGAGAATATACCCCCCTTCAGGTAAAGCAGGCTATTGCCGGCTATGGCCGGGCAGAAAAAAAACAGGTGCAAATAATGGTCAAAACCATATTAAATATGAAAACAACCCCAAAACCCGATGATGCAGCCGATGCTTTGGCCGTGGCAATTTGCCATGCCAACTGGCAAAATACCCGCCAAATAACGGGCAAATAAAAAATAGGAGGGAAACCATGCTGGCTCATATAAAAGGCAATGTTTTGGCCACAGGAGAAGACTATGTTTTGATTGAAGTAGGAGGTTTGGGTTATCAAGTTTATGCTCCTTTGCCTATGTTTGCTGCCTTCCCCCTCCAAGGGGAGGAAGTTTCCCTGCACACCCATCTCCAGGTAAGGGAAGATTCCTGGCAGCTTTTTGGTTTTCCAAATAAGGAACAGTTGGAAATATTTAAACTGCTCATATCCGTTTCCGGCGTGGGAGCAAAAACAGCCTTAGGCCTTTTGTGTTTTATGCCTCCTTCGGGGGTAGTGCAAGCCATCAACGAGGGCAACAGCAGTATTTTCACCAAGGCCCCAGGCATCGGCTCCAAAACCGCTCAACGCATTGTGCTAGAATTAAAGGATAAGTGTAGCAAGCTTGGTTACGAAATGCCGGATGGCCACACATTTGCTGTTGTGGGTACTCCGGCTAACGAGGTAATAAATGCCCTTATTCAGCTTGGCTATTCTACCCTCCAAGCAAGGGAGTTGGCAGCAAGAGCAGTTTCTGTCTCAGAACCAAATACTAAAACAGAGCAACTGATAATGACAGCTTTAAGATTAAGCTCCCGTTAAAAAACAGTAGGGATTATGCAATATTCTTAAAATCAGGAGGGTGAAAATGAAAGACGGTGCAGACAGGCTTATCAGTTCTTCTTTAACCCAGGAAGATATAAACAAAGAAAACAGCGTCCGGCCAAAATCTTTGGCCGAATATGTGGGGCAAACCCAAGTCAAACACAATATAGATATTTTTATTAAAGCAGCTACCGGCAGGGGAGAAGTTTTGGATCACGTGCTTCTTTATGGCCCGCCTGGTCTTGGCAAAACCACCCTGGCCAACATTATTGCCAATGAAATGGGTGTAAACATCCGTACTACTTCCGGTCCGGCTATAGAGCACGGGGGAGATCTGGCCTCCATCCTTATGGGTCTTGCCCCAGGAGATGTGCTTTTTATTGATGAAATACACCGCCTAAACAGATCAGTAGAAGAAACCCTTTACCCGGCCTTAGAAGATTTTCACATAGATATTATTATGGGCAAAGGACCTGGTGCCCAAACCATGCACCTGCCAATTCCACCATTTACTCTGGTTGGAGCTACCACCAGGGCGGGGATGCTTTCTTCCCCCCTGCGGGATCGCTTTGGCATCAATCTGCGCTTGGAGTATTATAACCACGAAGAACTTTTAAATATTCTATTAAGATCAGCAAAAATTTTAAATGTAAAAATAGATAAAGCAGGAGCAGAAGAAATAGCAGGCCGTTCCCGCGGCACTCCCCGCATAGCCAACCGGATTTTGCGCAGATTGCGCGATTTTGCCTTTGTAATGGGCGAGGGCACCATAACTCAATCTTTGGCCACAAGCGGCCTGGAGCTTCTGGAAATAGACGAACTTGGCTTAGATAAAATGGACCGCAGAGTAATGCTTTCCATACTTACCAATTTTTCCGGCGGCCCGGTGGGGCTCGATACAATCGCTGCTACTATCAGCGAATCGGCCGACACAGTAGAAGATGTTTGCGAACCCTATCTTTTACAGCTTGGCTTTTTGGACCGCACCCCCCGGGGCAGGGCAGCCACAAGCAAGGCTTATGAATATTTTGGCTTACCGCTGCCAGCCCGTTTGGGAGGTTTGGGAAAAGATATAAAAGATAACCAGCTTTCCCTGTTTAACGACCAAGATAAAGAAAATAAAGAAGATAAATAAAAATAGAGGGAAATAATAATGAAAATATTGCTTCATTGCTGTTGCGGGCCTTGCTCAATCATGCCAAGCCAGCTTTTGCAAAAGGAAGGCCATGAGCTAACAGCATTTTTTTATAACCCCAACATTCACCCATATCAGGAATATGTGCGGCGGCGGGATACCTTGATAAATTATTTAAAAGAGCAAAATACTCCCCTCATATTGCAAGATAGCTATGATTTGGCGGATTTTTTGCTTGCCGTAAGCAGCACTGCCGCAAACAACGCAAACAAAAAATCCCGCTGTGCCATTTGCTATGAAATGCGGCTTGAAAATACCGCTAAAACAGCCGAAAAAGAAGGTTTTGATTGTTTTGCCACAACATTAACAGTCAGCCCTTATCAAGACCACCAGCTTTTGCAGGAAGTCGGCCAAAAAATAGGCAAAAAATATGGAATTGAATATAAATACACAGATTTTAGGCCATATTTTCGCCAGGGGCAAAAACAAGCCAAAGAACTGGGTCTATATCGTCAAGGTTATTGCGGCTGCATATACAGCGAAAAGGAACGTTATTGTAAATAATTCAACAAAACCTTGGTATCCTTACCAAATTATGATACTATTGTTTTATTATGCTTCCACAATTTAGGGCAGGAAAGAAGTATTGTTTTGTAGAAGAAGTCGAAGAAATTAAAAAAATAAAAGTAATTAACCTAGTAATAAATAAAATGTAAAATAAAGCACAAAAAAAGGGGGGGGGATAGAAAAATGAAAAAATTTTGCAGCATAATGCTATTTCTTTTTGCCTTTATTTTGTGTTTTCCCTCTAATGCCCAAGCAGCAACAGACACATATATTAGGGTTTCTTTGGCCACAGGTGCAAGCAACATAAGCTTAAACATAGTCAGCGGCACCTATACTGTGAGCGGGGGCATGAGCTTAGAAAGCCCCACCGCAGCATCTGGTGATGTCATCACTCTCACAAAAAGCGGTGGCTACTGGCAGGTTAGCATAAATGGCGCAACAATTCTCGACATGTATACTTCTGTTACATTTTCCCCAATAAATTCAACCGACCAAAATATCATAAAATACAATAATGTACAATATAGAGATAGTTTTCACATCACGAGCAGTAATAGGGTAGTCAATGTGGTCCAACTGGAACACTACCTTTATGGTGTAGTAGGTAAAGAAATGGGTTACAGTGCTCCATACGAAGCCTTAAAGGCCCAGGCCGTGGCCAGCCGCTCATATGCCATGAGCTATTTGGGCAGCAACACAGAATATGATCTGCTTTCTACAACCACCAGTCAGGTATATGGTGGTTATGATGCGGAAATAGTAACCAATGGCTCCAGAGTCATCGGTGCAGTAAATGAAACTGCTGGAGAAGTTATGTATTATCAACTTTTCAGCGGAGCAAATGTTTTGGTGCAGGCTTTTTATCATGCTTCTGCCGGCGGCTACACCGAAGATAGTGAAAATGTTTGGAATGAAACAATAGAATATCTGCGTGGAGTAAGCTCCCCATATGATGTAAACAGCCATGTTTGGACAGTAACCTACACCACGGCTGAAATAGCAAGTTTGGCCCAAAGCTACATGGCCTCACAAGGCATCACCGGCAATTTTGGCACTTACCAGGGCATAAATGTCTATACAGACAACCGTTTTTGTACTGGCACTTCTGCCTCTGGCCGCCTAACAAAAATAGAAGTGATCGGCACCGGCGCCACAGTAACAGTGTATAGAAACAACATCCGTACTTTCTTTGGTGGGTTAAAGAGTACACTTTTTAACATTAGCGGCCCAGGTGTTGCTGCACCCAGCAGCAACACCGCCACCATATATGTAAAAGATGCTTATGGCAGCCTGGCAGGTAAAAGCCTGGCCGATATTTTTGCCATGGGAAAAAGCACAATTGTACAAGCTCTTTCTGGGCTTAGCTCCAATATCTATGTAATAAGCTCAGATGGAGTGGGGGTTTTAGGTAGCGGAACAAGTGTGGCAAGCTCCACAGGTACCCAAATAACCATAAATGGCCGAGGCAATGGTCACGGTGTAGGGATGAGCCAAATTGGGGCTCAGGGCATGGCTAACGCCGGTTACGATTATAAAATCATTTTAAGCCATTATTATGGTGGGTTAGACCCCACAAAATTAAGCTTTGTAACAAAATAGGAGACTAACATGCAGGTAAGCGACTTTGATTATTTTTTGCCAGAAGAATTGATTGCTCAGCACCCCATCGAGCCCCGAGATTCCTCCCGGCTTTTATTATTGCATAAAAATAGTGGAAAAATAGAACACAGTACCTTCAATCGCTTGGGAGAATACTTAAATGCCGGCGATGTGCTTGTTTTAAATGAAACCCGCGTGCTGCCGGCCCGGCTCTATGCCACCCGTAGTACTGGTGCTGCCATAGAAATTTTGCTTTTAAGGCAGCTTGCAGCCAACCGCTGGCAAGCTCTGGTAAAACCGGGTCGCAAGGCTCTGCCCGGCACCAAGCTAAACTTTTCATATTCGGGCTTAAAAGCACAAATAGAGGATATGGCAGAAGAGGGGATTCGTACCATCCGCTTTGATTTTACCGGTAATTTTTTTGCTATTTTGGATGCAATTGGCCAAATGCCGCTGCCGCCATATATTAAAGCAACTTTAGAAGATAAAGAAAGATATCAGCCAATTTATTCCAAAAAACTTGGTTCGGCTGCAGCCCCCACTGCCGGTCTTCATTTTACTGATGCACTTTTGTCTTCTCTTGCCGCCCAGGGTGTGATAATTGCCAAAGTGCTCCTGCACGTGGGGCTAGATACCTTCCGCCCTGTAAAAGTAAAAGTGTTGGAAGAGCACAAAATGCATGCAGAATACTTTGAGGTAGATGAAGTAAATGCCCAACTAATCAACAAATGCCGCAGTCAGGGTGGGCGTGTCATCAGCGTTGGCACCACCAGCACCAGAACCTTAGAAACTGTAGCCACTGATGACGGTGTTATAATGCCAAAAATCGGTTGGACAGAAAAATATATTTACCCCGGCTATCAGTTTAAAGCCATAGATGGCTTGATAACCAACTTTCATCTGCCAAAAAGCACCTTGTTGATGTTGGTTTCCGCTTTTTCTACCAAAGAAAACATTATAGCCGCATACGAAGAAGCAATAAAAGAAAAATATCGTTTTTTTAGCTTTGGTGATGCCATGTTAATAATTTAACAAGGAGAATAATAATGGCGATAAGCTACACAGAAATAAAACAGGACAAAAAAACAAAAGCCCGAGCCGGCTTGCTCCATACGCCGCATGGTGATGTTCAAACTCCGGTATTTATGCCGGTTGGCACCCAAGCCACAGTAAAAACAATGACTCCCCAAGAATTAAAGGCTATTGGAGCACAAATCATTCTTAGCAATACCTATCATCTTTATCTGCGGCCGGGCCACGAGCTGGTAGCCGAGGCTGGCGGCCTGCACAATTTTATGAGCTGGGATGGGCCAATCTTAACAGATAGCGGAGGCTTTCAAGTTTTCAGCCTTGCCCCCTTAAGAAAAATTACCGATGAGGGGGTAACCTTTTCCTCCCACTTAGATGGCTCAAAACATTATTTTACCCCACAAAAAATAATGGAAATTCAAAAAGCCCTGGGGGCAGATATTGCCATGGCTTTCGATGAATGTGCTCCCTGGCCAAGCAGCAAAGAACAGGTTTTAGCTGCAGTAGAGCGTACTAGCAAGTGGGCTAAACTCTGCAAAGAAAGCCACACAAGCAATTTACAGGGTTTATTTGGCATCATTCAAGGCGGAACCTTCAACGACCTGAGAGAAAAGAGTGCAAAAGAACTAATAGAGCTGGACTTTCCAGGTTATGCTATTGGTGGTTTAAGTGTAGGAGAACCAAAAAACATTATGTATGATATGCTGGAATACACCGTTCCTTTCATCCCGCCAAAAAAACCACGCTATCTAATGGGTGTTGGCAGCCCCGATTGTTTGGTGGAAGGTGTGGCCCGCGGCATAGATATGTTTGACTGCGTGTTGCCGACCCGCATTGCCAGAAACGGCACAGTTTTTGTACCCGAGGGTAAACTTGTCATTCGCAATGCTCCCTATGCAAAAGATTTTCGACCTTTAGATGAAACCTGTGATTGCTATGCCTGTCAAAATTTCAGCCGAGCCTACATCCGCCATCTAATTAAAACCGATGAAGTGTTGGGAATCAGGCTAACTACCATCCACAACTTACGTTTTATAATACGTTTAATGGAAAATATCAGAAAAGCCATTTTAGAAGGTAATTTTGCTGAATTTCGAAAAGAATTCTGGCAAAAATGGCAAGACTAATTGAAAAATAGTCTTAGATAAAAAGGATTTTTTACAAAATAAGCGAATTTATAAACTTTATGAAATGTTATAAAATTAAGTTTTATTAAATGTTATAAAATAATGTTACAAAATATTATATATTGTATCGAAATTAAATGTTATTAACATCAAAAGGTGGTGAAACTTTAATTTTGACTTTTTCAAACACATATTTGATTGTTATAGTAATTCTACTGATTTTGTTACTGTTTGTACAACGCAGAAAAGCTCAACGGCAAAGAAGCCTTTTAACAGATAGTCTTTTTGTGGGAGCCTTTGCCTGTACCCTGTGTGGTGTAATGGGAACCATCACAAAAATAACAGAAGATACAATATATATGCGGCTAAACGAAGAACTAGAAATATCGGTACTAAAAACATCAGTAAACGGCATAAAAAAACTAACGTAGTGCCGTAGTCATGTTTTGAAAGGAGGTGTAACTTAATTTTGGGAAACGCAACAATAATTTTATATGTGGTCGTTCTAATCGCCATATTTTATTTTGTGCTGGTAAGGCCACAACAAAAACATCGTAAAAACCGAGAAGCCTTAATAGATAGCCTTGCGGTAGGCACAGATATTTACACAGTAGGTGGTATTTTTGGTACCATCACTAAAATAAAGGATGATATTGTATGCCTAAAAGTGGCCGATAAAGTAGAAATAGAATTATTAAAAAGCTCTATTGGCGGCACGAGGGAAAATGTTTTGTCCGGAGAAAAATAATACTGGATTGTTGGGTTGTATTGATAATATTATTGATAATATAAAAATAGGCTCATAAAGGCCTATTTTTATATTATCTTTTTGTCTTAATTGACAATAGTATTTACCTGGTTTATAATGTTTTAGTACGTTTGAAATATTTAAATATTTTTACTTATTTTTAAGAAGCGAGGTGGAAAAAATGAACAAAAGCGGCATAAAAATAGCCGCCATTGTTGTCTTGATCGTTATTGCTTTAGCATTTTCCATAAAACCGTTTATAAAAGATACTAGTCTGGGTCTTGACTTGCAAGGAGGCGCAGAAATAACCCTGCAAGCCATTCCGGAAGAAGGCGAAACAATAACATCAGATGACATGACATCTCTACAGGAAATCATCCGCAAAAGGGTAGACAGCCTTGGCATAACCGAACCGGTGATCCAACTGGTGGGAAGTGACCGTATTCTGGTATCCTTGGCCGGGGTAGATAATCCGGAAGAAGCAGTGGAGCTAATTGGTAAAACAGCAAAATTAGAATTCCGCGATCCTGACGGAAATGTAATTTTAAGCGGCTCCGATCTTGAAAAAGCTACTGGTGTCAGCGTTAATGGTCAGGTAGCAATCGATTTAAATTTTAACGAAGAAGGTACCAAAAAATTTGCTTCGGCTACTGCCCGCCTTGTTAATCAAAAAATCAGCATTTACTTAGATAATGAACTTCTTACTGATCCGCGGGTGGATGAGCCGATCACCGACGGTAATGCTCAAATCACCAGCAAAGCTTCTGATTTCACCTTGGAATATGCTATTGGGGTAGCCTCCCTTTTAAATGGCGGTGCCCTGCCGGTTAATGTAGAAATAGCTGCTAAAAGGACCGTTGGGCCTACCTTGGGTGCCGATTCTTTGCAAAAGAGCTTAATAGCTGCCCTTGTGGGCCTGAGTATCTTGTTTATTTTTATGTTAATTTATTATCGTCTCATGGGTGTGGTCGCAATCATTTCCCTGATCCTGTATGGGCTTTTGCTTATGTGGGCATTGAATCTCTTGGGGGTTGTTTTAACTTTACCTGGCATAGCCGGTTTCATCCTGTCCATAGGCATGGCGGTGGATGCCAATATCATTATTTATGAAAGAATAAGAGAAGAGATGTACAGCGGAAAATCCACCCGAGCTAGTATAGAAGCAGGCTTCAAAAGAGCTATGCGCACCATCATTGACTCCAACGTAACAACGCTTATTGCAGCGGCAGTATTGTTTAAATTTGGTACCGGCTCCATCCAAGGTTTTGCCTTGATTCTGGCCATCGGTATCATCATCAGTATGCTTACCGCCTTAACCTTCAACCACTATATTTTACGTTGGTCTGTAGATGTACGATCTTTTGGCAGAAAACAAAGTCTATATACGCCACAAGGAGGTAAAAAATAATGAAATTTAACGTTAACTTTCTTGGGCGAAGAAAAATTTGGTATATAATATCCCTCCTTATCATTATCCCTGGTATTATTTCTTTATTTACACAAGGATTAAATGCCGGCATAGATTTTACCGGCGGCACCCTAATTCAAGTTGATTTTACCGAAACCGTAACTGCTGGTGAGTTGCGAACATTTGTCGATAGCAATGTACAGCAAAATGCCAGTATTCAGGCTTCCGGCGAAGAAAACAAAGAATATATAATCCGCACAGAAAGTCTTTCCGAAGAGGCGAGTGCATCTTTAATAAATGCAATCACCCAAGAATTTGGGGCAAACACCATTTTACGCAATGAAACCATTGGGCCGGTAATCGGTGCCGAGCTTCTAAACAATGCAAAATGGTCTTTAATCCTTGCATTCTTACTGATAATGGCCTATATTTCTATCCGTTTTAAATTCTTCTATGCCATATCAGCAATCATTCCTTTGCTTCATGACAGCATTATAGTCTTGAGCATTTTTTCTCTCCTCCAAATAGAAGTGAATAGTTCCTTCATTGCGGCAATTTTAACTATTATCGGTTATTCAATAAACAGCACCATTGTGGTTTTTGACCGCATAAGAGAAAACACTTCCAAAGGGGGTAGGGGAGTCAGCCTAGATGTCATAAATACAAGCATCAACCAAACCTTAGTCAGAAACATCAATACAAACCTGGCCATTGTTTTCTTGCTTTTAGCTCTTATAATCTTGGGCGGAGCAACAACCCGTTTCTTCGTGCTTGCTATGTTAATGGGAGTAATTGCCGGTGCATATTCCTCCGTTTTCATTGCCGGCTCTCTGCTTTATGATATTACAGATCATTTTGACAAAAACAAAACGCTGACTTCTGGCAAAAATTACAAATCTAATGTAAGCAAAGCAACAAGCAAAAAAAACACAAAGACCGCCAAATAAAGGGGCACAATAAAAGTTAAAGCAAATTAAACTATTAAAAAAGCAAGTTACGTGACAAGGTAACTTGCTTTTGATATAATAAAAGCAATAATTAAAAAAAGAGGTTACATATGACAAAATGGATTTTAAGCGGTTTTGCTGAAAGCAAAAAAGAAAATATAAAAGAGATACTAGTAAACATAGTAGAGCAAACAAACCTGCCGTTGCCTTTGGCCCATGTTTTGGCAGTACGCGGCTATACTAAACCAAACCAACTGCAACAGTTCTTAGAGGCGGATATAACTAATATGTATGATCCTGTCTTAATGAAAGACATGGCTAAAGCTGCCCAAATAATTTTTAAGGCTATTTCCGATAAACAAAAAATAGCCGTTTTTGGTGATTATGATGCAGATGGCATAACCAGCACCGCAATCCTATACAAAACCCTACTGGATTTAGGCGCAAAACCAATTTATTATATTCCACAAAGAGAAACAGAAGGCTATGGCCTTAATAACGAGGCCATTACAAATTTGGCGGAGCAAGGGGTAGAGCTTCTCATCACCTGTGACAATGGCATTTCAGCCGGTCCCCAGGTTGCTTATGGCAATTCTTTGGGCCTCACCATAATCATAACCGATCATCACGAGGTACCTTTTGAGCTTTTAGATGATGGCAGAAAAAAATACATTTTACCGCCGGCTGCCGCCATAATAAACCCCAAACAAGCTGATTGTAATTACCCCTGTAAAATCCTTTGTGCCGGTGCCATTTCCTACAAAATAGCCCAATATCTCTACCCAAAAGCCGGCCTGGTTTGGCAAAACGTAGCCGAAGAATATTTGCAGTTGGCTGCCATTGCCACCGTCTGCGACATCATGGATCTAATAGACGAAAACAGAATAATCGTAAAAAATGCTTTGCCCATGCTAAAAACTAGCAAAAACCCAGGTATCAATGCCCTTTTGACAGCAACAGGGTTAACAGACAAAGAGCTGGATACCTATCACATTGGCTACATCCTTGGCCCCAGCATCAACGCCTCCGGCCGAATAGAAATTGCCAATGTGGCAGTTGAGCTTTTTTTAACTACGGATCAAACAAAAGCAAAAGAAGTGGCAGAAAGCCTGGTTGCTTTAAATCAAATGCGAAAACAAATGACTACCGATGGAGTAGAGGAAATATTAAAAACAATTGAGGCAGAAAACCTACAAAACGATAAAGTTATTGTGGCCCACAGCCTAAAAATAGCAGAGAGCATTGCCGGCATCATAGCGGGTCGCATTAAAGAGAATTATTACAGGCCAACCTTTGTCTTAGCCGGAAACAAAGAGTTAATACGCGGCTCCGGTCGCTCTATAGAGGGCTACAACATGTTCGAGGCCCTGCAGCAATCTGCCCACCTTTTAGATGTTTTTGGTGGGCACCCCATGGCTGCCGGATTAACCATAAAACAAGATAACATTCAAAAATTACGCGGGCTATTAAACAAAAATTGCCAGCTAGAAATCATGGATATGGAGCCATATATCCGTATCGACAGATTACTAGGTTTGGAACAGGTTAATCTGGAACTTGCCGAACAAATAAACCTATTGGCCCCTTTTGGCAAAGGTAACAAGGAACCAATTTTTGCCGCTAAAAATGTTCAAATAAACAAAATTTTACTATTGGGCAATCAGCAGCAAGTAATAAAATTGCAAATTAAAAACAAAAACAATGGTCAAAACATTTTTGCGATATTATTTAAAGAACGTCCTCGTTTTGAAGCTATGGTTAAAGAACACTGGGGCCAAGAAACCTGGAAACAACTGATAACTACTAACAAAAGCGAAATCTCGCTCGATATTGTTTACACGGTGGAAGTGAACAACTACAAAAATATATCAAACCCGCAAATCCAAATTAAAGATTTCCGGCCCACCAAATATTAAAAACTAAGGGGTTCTTATGCGTTACTTCATAAAAACATTCGGCTGTCAAATGAATGAGCATGATTCCGAAATGATTGCCGGCCTCTTGGAAAAAGAGGGCCTAAAACCGGCACAGACGGCAGATGAAGCCGACATAATAGTCGTAAACACCTGCAGCGTGCGGGAAAGTGCAGAAAACCATATATATGGTTATATTGGCAATTTAAAAGCAAAAAAAACAATAGACCCCAATACAATTATTGTGGTTTGTGGCTGCATGGCCCAAAATCAAAGCTCTGCCGAAAGGCTAAAAAGCAAAGCCCGCCATGTAGATATAATCCTAGGCACTTTTCAGCTTGCCATGCTTCCTAAGTTATTAAAAGAAGTAAAGCTGGGCAGCAAAACCCTTTCCCAAAGAGCAGGGGATACAAGCGATTTGCAAATGGATTTACCCATAATAAGAGGAAACAAACAGCAAGCCCAAATCAACATCATTTATGGCTGCAACAATTTTTGCACTTATTGCATAGTTCCCTATGTGCGAGGCAGGGAACGTAGCCGCCTCAGCGAATATATTCTTGCGGAAGCAAAAGAAGCTGCAAAGGAAGGCTTTAAAGAGATAATGCTTTTAGGGCAAAACGTAAACTCCTATGGCAAAGATTTACCTCAAAAAACAAGCTTCGCCCAACTCTTACAAGAGCTTCATAAAATACAAGGTATAGAACGCATTCGCTACATGACATCACACCCCAAAGATTTTGATAAAAACCTTTTAAACACCATCAAAGAGCTGCCAAAAATCTGCCGTCATTTTCATCTTCCGGTGCAGGCCGGCACCGACAAACTGCTCAAACTGATGAACAGGGGTTATAGCATCAGCTACTATAAAGATCTAATAAAAGAAATAAAAAGCAATTTCCCCGCCGCCAGCATCACAACAGATTTAATCGTTGGCTTTCCTGGCGAAACAGAAGAAGATTTTCAAGCAACTCTGGCCTTCTTAAAAGATTGCGAGCTAGATATGGCCTATACCTTTTTGTACTCCAAAAGATCCGGCACTCCAGCGGCCGAAATGCCAAATCAACTTGCAACAGAAGTTAAGAAATCTCGTTTACAAGCCTTAATGCAGGTACAAAACGAAATAAGCTTAAAAATTAATCAAAAACTCATTGGAGAGGAATTGCCGGTGCTAGTAGAAGGGCCCAGCAAAAAAAATCCGGCTTTGTTTAACGGCCGCACCAACACCAACAAGATCGTTCTTTTTCCGGGTAACAAAAATATGATAGGGCAAATAATCCCTGTTAAGATAACCGCAACAAAAACCTGGTATTTAAGCGGAAAACCCAAATAAAACAAAAAAGGAGAAATAACCTTGGCGGATTTACAAAAAAAGAACAGTAATTTTTTTATCAGAAGATTTCATTCGCTGATTGCCCTTATTCCCATCGGTATCTTTTTGTGTACCCACCTTCTTTTAAACAGCGGAGTCTTAATTAGCGGCAATGAAAGCTACTTAAAAGTGCTCAACTTCATGAAGAGCCTTCCCTTTCTTTTATACATGGAAATATTTATCATAGCTTTACCCATAATCTTTCACGGAATATATGGCATATACATAGTCTACCTGGCCAAAAACAATGTAATAAAATACAAATATTATCGCAATTTTGCTTTTTATCTGCAAAGAGTAACCGCCCTTATTACCTTGTTTTTTGTTATTTGGCATGTTATAACCTTGCGAATTTTAGTTCATGAATCACAGGCAATCATCAACTCTTTTGTTATCTATTTGCAAAATCCGCTTTTCTTTATTTTTTATCTCATTGGCGTAATTGCTGCTATATATCACTTTGCCAACGGTCTTTTCACCTTTTGCATCACTTGGGGCATCTGTGTGGGGGATAGGTCGCAAAAAATCTTTTATATTGTTGTAACCATAATATTCATCCTGCTTGCTATTCTGGCTACCGCTACCCTCATAAAAATTTCTCTGCTCCCCATAGTGTAAAAGCAGGTTTTATATCAAATACCAGGAGGTATACACAAGCATGAAAAATGCTAAAGTAATAATAGTAGGCGGCGGCCTGGCCGGTTTAATGGCTGCCATGAAGATTGCTGAAAAACAAGTAAAAGTAGATCTAATATCTCTGGTGCCAGTAAAAAGGTCGCATTCCGTATGCGCCCAAGGCGGCATAAATGCTGCTTTGAACACCAAAGGAGAGGATGACAGCACCTGGCAACATTTTGATGATACGATATATGGGGGAGATTTTTTAGCCAACCAATCCCCGGTAAAAAACATGTGCGAAGCAGCACCCGGCATCATATATGCCATGGAAAGAATGGGTGTAATGTTTAACCGTACCCCAGAAGGCTTAATGGATCTGCGTTTATTTGGTGGAGTTAAAAAACGCCGTACTGCTTTTGCCGGTGCTACAACCGGCCAACAGCTTTTATATACCTGTGATGAACAGGTAAGAAGATTGGAAGATCTTGATTTTGTAAAAAAATATGAAGGCTGGGAATTTATAGAAGCGATTATCGACGAGGCAGGTATCTGTCGCGGCTGTATTGCCCAAAACCTGGCCAGCATGGAAATAAAAGAGTTTTTAGGTGATGCCCTTATCATTGCTACAGGCGGGGCCGGCATGGTATATGGCAAAAGCACCAACTCCACAATTAACACAGGCAGCGCCGCCAGCATTGTTTATCAGCAAGGCGCTTATTATGCCAATGCAGAATTTGTGCAAATTCATCCCACCAGTATGTTGGGAGATGATAAAAACCGTCTCATGTCCGAGTCGGCTCGGGGCGACGGTGGCCGCATTTGGACCTATAAAAATGGCAAACCGTGGTATTTTTTGGAGGAAATGTACCCTGCCTATGGCAACCTGGTGCCGCGGGATATCGCAAGTCGAGCCATCTACCAGGTTTGCGTAGAAATGGGTCTGGGCATAGATGGCAAAAACCAAGTATATTTAGACCTTACCCACCTGCCAGAAGAATATCTAAACAAGCGTTTAGGCGGCATTATCGATATCTATCAAAACTTCTATGGCGACAATCCCAAAAAAGTGCCCATGAAAATCTTTCCTGCTATTCATTACTTCATGGGTGGCATCCATGTCAATAGCAATCACATGACCTGCATACCGGGCCTATTTGCTGCCGGCGAGTGTGATTATATGTATCACGGTGCCAACCGTCTGGGGGCCAACTCACTGCTTTCCGCTTTGTATAGCGGCACCGTAGTGGGGCCAGCTGCGGTAAACTACATTAATTCGCTAGATAGCCTGGCTGCCGAAAAAGGGCAGAAATCAGGTGCTCAAGGCGTCAAACATCAGCAGGAAATCCATAATAAGATCACAAAAATGCACGGTACAGAAAATCCTTATGCTCTCCACGCCGAAATGGGTGAAGAGATGACCCAAAATGTTTTTATTGTGCGTCACAACAAAAACCTGGCCGAAAACGACCAAAAGCTGCAGGAATATCTAAAACGTTGGGAAAACATCAATATGCTGGATAATAACAGTTACAGCAACCAAACCATCATGTATGTTCGCCAACTCAAAAACATGATGGAGCTGGCCCGCGTTATAACTTTAGGGGCTTTGCGGAGAAACGAGAGCCGGGGCAGCCATTATAAACCAGAATTCCCTGAGCGGGATGATGAAAATTTCTTAAAAACCACGTTGGCTGCTTGGAGACCAAATGGTCCTCAATTCAGCTGGGAGGATGTAGATACCTCCATCATCAAACCCCGCAAGCGTCAATATAGCAAACCCAAGGAGGTATAAGCAATGCCGGCATATATCCATTTAAAAATCAAAAGGCAAAATGAGCCAAACGCCAAACCATATTGGCAGGAATTCAAAATTCCCTATAACCCCAATATGAACGTGGTTTCCGCACTCATGGTCATCCGCCAAAATCCGGTGGAGATAAGCGGAAAGGTGGTGGATCCTGTGGTATGGGAATGCAACTGCCTGGAAGAAGTATGCGGCGCCTGCACAATGCTAATAAACGGTATGCCAAGGCAAGCCTGTTCCGCCCTCATAGATAACATTTTCAAAGAAAAAGGCTCTGAAAAGCCAATAATTTTAGAGCCACTTTCCAAATTTCCCACCATAAGAGATCTAATGGTAGATAGAAAAGTAATGTTCGACAACCTAAAGAAAGTAAAAGCCTGGATACCAGTCGACGGTACTTGGGATTATGGCTCCGGCCTTCGCATTTCAGAGGAGACGCAGCAGCTTGTCTATCCCATTTCCCGCTGTATGACATGCGGCGCCTGCATGGAAGCTTGTCCCAATGTTAACAAAAAATCAAAATTCATAGGTCCTAGTTCCATTGCCCAGGTACGGCTTTTAAACGCTCACCCAATCGGGGCTATGCACAAAAAAATGCGTTTAAAAGCTTTAATCCAAAAAGGCGGCATTCATGAATGTGGCAATGCCCAAAACTGCAAGCGGGTTTGCCCAAAAAACATTAACCTAACCCGCCATATCGCCTACATGAATAGGGAAGTCAACAGTTATGCACTTCGCCAATTTTTGGAAGAAGACTAACTTCGCCCTATATAACCTAAATAACCTAACAAAAAGCAGCTTTTTAAAAGATATAAAAGCTGCTTTTATATTTTAAACCAGGCACCCTTTTGCCGCTTCCTCATATAATATGGGCGAAAGAGGAGGGAGTAACAGCATGGACATTAAAATAAAACTCAACCAACCAGAAAATAAAATAGCGGCAACAACCACAAGAAATCTCGAAATGCCGCCGCCTTTGCTGCAAGCAACCTTAACTAAAGAAAGCCAAGCCGTTTGCAAAAACCAGGCCGAAGCAGAAAAGATAGCTAAAGAAAAAAAGGCCCGCATTGCTGCCATATATAAAGAATTAAATGAGCTGGTCGGTCTAAAAGATATAAAAAAGAACATCTACGAAGTGCAAGCTTATGTAGAAATTCAAAGGCGTCGTTCCCTAGAAAACCTGCACAGCGAACCAACAGTTTTGCATGCTGTTTTTTCCGGTAATCCCGGCACCGGCAAAACAACACTGGCCAGAGTTTTAGCCAGACTATATAAAGAAATAGGCATAATCTCCCAAGGACAACTAATAGAAGTAGAAAGAGCCGACCTGGTGGGAGAATATATAGGCCACACCGCCGCCAAAACAAAGGAACAAGTAAAAAAAGCCCTTGGCGGCGTATTATTCATAGATGAGGCCTATTCCTTGGCCCGCGGCGGCAGCAAAGATTTTGGCCGTGAAGCTATAGATGTTTTAGTAAAAGCTATGGAAGACCACAAAAACGATTTTGTGGTAATTTTAGCGGGCTACCGGGATGAAATGATAAGCTTCATAAACACCAACCCGGGCTTAAACTCCCGTTTTCCGCTGCAAATAGATTTTCCAGATTATAGTATAGATGAATTAATAGACATTGCAGATATGATGTACCAAGCCAGAGAATATTGCCTCGAAACCGTGGCCAAACAAAATCTTCGCCATTTGCTTGGCGAAATAATAGAAAAACAACCCAAACACCATGGCAATGCCCGTTTGGTTAGAAACATAGTAGAAGCCAGCCTTCGCCAACAAGCCGTCCGCCTGGTAGAACAAACAAGCGTCACAAAAGAAGAGCTGCAAATTATAAAAATTTCAGACCTGCCACAAAGCCAGGTAGTGTTTAGCCGTCCGCAAAACCAGCTTACAAAACAAATAAATCAGCACCTAAATAACTGCGTACCGCTTTTTGCCACCTCATAAATTTCAAGCTAATACCTACAAAACATCTTTTATTAAAGAAATGCCTTTGTAGAAATACCTTCATAAACTTTTCTGAAATGGAACCCGTAAATTGTAAACCGCACTGCCGCCGGAAACAGCTTCGGATGCCTGAACATCGACCAGAAAAAAAGCTTCCAGTAATACCAGCGCTCCTTCCCCAGAATGCCGAGCCGAAACATGGACCTTATAAACGCCAAAATATTGGTTACATTCATATTAATACTGATCGGTTTATCGGCATCAAATTCTTTCAAGAAATTACCGACGCGTTCATAATAAAATTTGGGGGAATAAATGGTGGAAACAATGCTTTGATATCCCTCCACCAGCAAATTCTTATCCATTTTAGGGGTAAAATTCATAGTCAAATTTGTATTGTCGCCCGAAAACTCATCTGTCATTCTGCCTTCTTTCAAGAGCCGCTGATACAGCTTTGTACCTTTGGGGGCATTCAGAAGACCAACCATCGCCGTAACAATCCCGCTGTCCTGAATAAATTTGACCATCCGGCTGAAAATAGTTTCATTGTCGTTATCAAACCCAACAATAAATCCGCCCTGAACCTCCAGCCCAAACCGCTGAATTTTTTTGATGCACGCAATCAGGTCGCGGCCTTTGTTTTGTATTTTTTTACACTCTAAAAGGCTGTCTTCATCGGGAGTCTCAATTCCGATAAAAACGGAATTAAACCCGGCTTTGACCATCATTTTCATCAGATTTTCATCGTCCGAAAGGTTGATAGATGCTTCCGTAAGAAACTGAAAAGGATAATTATGTCGTTCCATCCAGCCTATAATGGCGGGCAGAACTGCTTCCGTCAACTTTTTTTTATTTCCAATAAAATTATCGTCAACAAAAAAGACGGTGCCTCTCCAGCCGGCTTCATAAATGGCGTCCATCTCGTTAAGCAGCTGAACGGCATCCTTTGTTCGCGGAATATTACCGTAAAGCGATGTAATGTTGCAGAATTCACAGTTGAAAGGGCAGCCGCGGGAATATTGGATGTTCAATGACGCGTATTTTTTAACATTGATTAGATCCCATTGTGGGACAGGGACCGTATCAAGTGCCGGCCATTCCTCCGATGTATATAAATGTTTCGCATTATTATGCTCCAGATCTTCTATAAAAGGCGGAATCGTAAGTTCGCCCTCGTTTAAAACAAGGTGATCAATGTCGTCGTACAGTTCATATTCGGATGTAAATAAAGGTCCACCCGCAACCGTTTTGATGCCAAGTTTCCTGCAGCGATCAATCACTTCCCTGACGGAATCCTTCTGGACAACCATGGCGCTTAAAAAAACATAATCGGCCCATAAAAGATCATGGTCCGTAAGCTTAGCCACATTCATATCGACAAGTTTTTTCTCATAATGCTTTGGGAGGATCGCCGCAACAGTTAGAAGCCCAAGGGGCGGAAACGCGGCCTTTTTGGAAATAAAATTCAGAGCATACTGGAATCCCCAGTAAGTAACAGGATTTTCGGGATAGACAAGCAAAATTTTCATAGTTTCCTCCATTAATTTTAATTTGGGAATATTTTTATAGTCTATCCCGGTTTTGGAGGATCTATCCTTAAACACAAACCCAAAAAACCGCAATAAAATATTTACTTTTGTCTTCAGAGTATTTTCATTGTAACACGTATGCGGCCAAATTTATATGAAAATAAAATTTTATTTATGTAAACCAGGCAGGATCGTCATTATTATATTGAGAAATTTTTTTTCTTCCTTAAAGTACATTTAGCATTTATCCACATATTTATGTTGCATATGCAAATAAATTATGTTAAACTCTATATATTGACAAAAAACAAATAGAATTTTCTTAACTCAAATCTCTTTTTAATGATTTTGGGAAATTTGTTCGAAAATTTGTCCAAAATTTTAATAAGGAGGTTTTTTGTTATGTTGCAGAATAAAACATTAAAATGCAAAGATTGTGGCATAAATAATGAACCCATCCGTTGCCCTGACTGCCGCAGGACAAAAAAACTAAAGAAACAGCTAAACAATACTACGTACCGCAGATAAATAAAAAGAACAGACAGGAGAAAGCTTTTTATGCTTTCTCCTGTCTGTTCGTCAAACAGTAAAGAGGAGAAAATGAGAATAATAGAATTTAATCAAATGAATTTATCCCCCGCAATTTTAGGCGCAGTCCAAAAAAAAGGCTATCAGACCTGCACCCCAGTGCAGTCCAAGTCGATCCCGCCTTTGATGGAATATAAGGATCTGATCGCCAAGGCGCCGACTGGCACAGGAAAAACGCTTGCTTTTGGCATACCGATTATTGAGCATATTGACACCCAAAACGAACAGATCCAGGCATTGATTCTTGCGCCGACCCGTGAACTTGCAATCCAGATATGTACCGAGCTTAAGGACCTCGCTAAATTCAAACAAGGCGTCAGGTCTTTGTGCATCTATGGCGGGCAGTCGTTCGACCGGCAGCTCATGCTGCTGAAGAAACACCCGCAGATCATTGTCGCGACGCCTGGCAGATTAAAGGACCATCTGAACCGGAGAACAATCCGGCTCACGGGCGTGCAGACGGTGGTGCTTGACGAGGCCGACCGAATGCTCGACATGGGCTTTTACAAAGAGGTTACCAGCATTCTCGATTTGATGCCGGGCCGGAAAAATTTGGCGCTTTTGTCGGCAACCATATCACGCAAAGTGATGACAATCGGCTGGATGTATCAGCGCGACCCTGTTGAAGTGACTGTTTTGGAAGATACCGGCAACAAGCCGGACATCCGCCAATACAGCTTAAAAGCGTCCGAATCGGAAAAAACAGGGCTGCTTTCCTGTATCATAAATGCGGAGGGCTATAAACGCACGCTCGTGTTTTGCAATACAAAACGCAAAGTCGAAAGGGTTTCAAAATCGTTAAAGAGCAAAGGATTCGCGGTGGATTGTATCCATGGCGACATCAAGCAAAACATTCGCGAAAAAGTTTTGCAAACATTTCGAAAGGGCGCTCTTGATATCTTGGTCGCAACAGATGTGGCGGCTCGCGGAATCGACGTGGAAGGAATCGATACCGTGTTTAATTACGATATCCCTGAAGAAAACGAATATTACATACACCGAATCGGAAGGACGGGACGTGCAAAAAGTCATGGGGCTTCATACACGTTTGTATCAAGCCACGCTGATATGGCACGTCTGAAAGATATTATCAAATACACAAAATCGCAGATTAACCAGATTCCTGCGGAAAGTATTGCCCAAAAGCTGCCCGGCAAAGTATTAGGCTTATAGTTAAATATTTTATGGCTTTAAGGCTCTGGTTTTACAACCAGAGCCTTTTTTATGGATGATTCAACTCCTCGTTACGTTATTAGCGCTTACATTATTTCCAGTAATAATATTAATTGATAACTAATATTATCAAAGTGTAGTTACCCTTTTTGTTATACAAATATTCAAATAAATGGAAACAAAAACTACTTTATAATAGTCTTATTATTTGTAATATGTTAAAATTGGGGTAATTAAAAAATAATTAAGATAGGTGGTTATTATTATGGGTCAAGGAAAAGCAAAAAGCAAATATGTTGTATCCATTATCATAGGTTTGTTAGTAGTTTTGGCCGTGGCCTTCGTAGCCTTCATACAAAACAAAAATGATGCAGAGTCAGCTCTTGCGGCTAATATTTCCATCACGGCAGCGGCAGAAAACGAAAACGGTATCGACCCATCCCAAGGTTTCATAATCACCAGCTCAGAAGAGCTAAGCCACAAGCTGATTAGCCAATACTTAAAAACCCAGCCGGCCTTCGAATACACAATAGAAGATATGCCGGAGGGCTATTCTTATTTAATTTTGCCTAATGCCCAATTAAAACCCAACAGTATCTATCAGCTAATTTTTGATCCTTCCGGAGGTGAAAGATCGGAATATCAATGGGCTTTCCAAACCAACAAAACTTTTGGCGTCAAACAAACCCTGCCAAGCGACCAATCTTCTCAAGTACCCACCAACACCGGCATAGAAATTACCTTCAACCAATCCGGCTTTACCTTAGAAGATGCCGAAGCAGCTTTTTCAATTGAGCCGGCAGTCAATGGTACTTTTGAAAAGAATGATGCTACTCTCATCTTCATTCCCAAAGAAGAACTGCAGGAAGATACCATATACACTGTAACAATCAGCAAATCTTTTGGCCTGGCTGATTCTAGCAGCACCTTGCCGAGCGATCTTACCTTTAAATTTGCTACTAATTCCACTAGTGCCTACACAGACTACGACTCTATATATATAGATCAGGCTAATCAAAACACCTCATTTTCTTTAACTCAAGCCCCCATATTTAATTTCTACATCTGGAGCAACATAAGCTTAACCAGCGATGTAACGATATATAAATATTCAGAAACCGAAAACTATGTAACAGATTTGCAAAAATCAACAGAAAACTACTGGAGCAATGTTTATAACGAATTAGATAAAACAAATTTAAACAAAGCAGCAAATTTTTCAGCAGATTTAATAAAAGTTGATTATAATGCCTACCTGCAATTTCCTGATACTTTGGAAAAAGGTTATTATGTGGCCGAAATAGTATTTAAAGATAAGTCAAACCCTGATTCCGGCTACACCAAAACCGCCTGCATTTGGTTCCAAGTCACAAATCTGTCAGCCTATTTTGCCTATCAGTATAACGAAGGTATAGTTTGGTTGCATAATATAGAAACAGGCCAAACCGCGAGCAATGCCAGCCTCACTTTAAGCTGGAAGGACGAAAAACTAGCAGCAGATGCCGACGGAGTAGCATATTTTGAAACAAATTTTGATTCAGACACTGTCTCTGCTTATGAATACAACTGGTATTACAATTATCCATCATACAACAGCTGGTGGGGGCAAGGTAAATATATTTTGGCTCAATCAGGTGATTATGAGCTTGTTCTCTGTCCTACCGATTACTACTATTCTCATTATTACACTGCCAGCCAAAACTACTGGAAATATTTTTACCTGGATAGAAACATCTACCGGCCAGGTGACACTGTCAATTTCTGGGGTCTTGTGCAAGGTCGCACCCAAACAACAGAAAACCCAAGCAAAGTAACCATTAAGCTTTCTGGTGGCAACATCAGCTCCAACAGTAGTTTTGAAACCGAGGTAAATGTAACAAACGGCATGTTTGAGGGCAGCTACACCTTGCCGCAGTTGCAAAACGGCTACTATTATTTAACCATTTTTGTAGATGACCAAGTAATAGACACCAACTACTTAACTGTAGAGCAATATGAAAAACCGGCCTACAGCATCAGCCTAGAGACCGACAAAAAAGCCGTCTTTGTGGGGGATACAATTAACTGGACGGCCACTGCAACTTATTTTGAAGGTACCCCGCTGGCAAATTTAGGCTTAACTTTTGGCTACTCCTGGGAAGAAAACAATCAAAAGAAAACCACCAATGCTCAGGGTCAAGCAACTTTCCAAACCACCGGAACAACCTATTCAGATAATTATATAAACACCAACTACAACATGATTTATGCCACCCTGCCAGAAAGCGGGGAAATAACCGGGGAAACCAGCATAATGGTCTTTCCAAGTGCCATTGATGTAGAAAGTAAAACAGTAAAAGAGGAGGATAAACTGGATATCTCCCTCACAGCCTACAATATAGATCTTTCTATCATTAACAACAGCACAGACACCATAAACATTTATGATGAAGACCACATTTACCGCAACGGCATAGCTAGTGGAACAAAACTAAATGTAGAACTCCTTAAAGATACCTGGAAAAAGGTAGAATCCGGTTCTTATTATGATTATTACACCAAAACCATACAAAAATCATATTCCTACGAATACAAGCAAGTTAAAGAAAATACCTGGCAAATAACTACCGATGCCAATGGTAAAGCTAATATATCTTACACCCTGTCTGACCCAAACACTTCATACAGCCTTAAGATCACCGGTCAAGATAAACAAGGACGTACCTTTACCTATTGGTGCTATGTGTCAAATCCTTACTCTAATTACAGAAGCTGGTCCGACTATATTTACATGACCTTGGGCGAAAAGGAATCCTTCAAAGTAGGGGAAACCGTATCAGCCACCCTTATTCAAAATGACGGCACCAGCCTAAAAGTGGCAGATAAAGGCAGCATATTATATACCCGCACCAGAGACCATCTGTTGGATTACACAGTTTCCGATTCGCCTAATTTTAGCTTTGAATTTAAAGAAGAAGAAATACCAAATGTCAACCTAAATGCCGTATACTTCGACGGCAGAAACTATAAAACCATATCTTCTCAAGTAATGGCGTATTTTAACCCGGAAGAAAAGGCCTTAACCACCGAAATAACAACAGATAAAACAGAATATAAACCTGGCGACACAGTGACACTGTCTGTAACTTTAAAAGATTATACCGGCAAACCAATTGCCGGTCGTATCAACCTAAACCTGGTAGACGAAGCAATCTATGCCATGATGGACCAAAATGTCGACTTCTTAAATCAGCTGTATAGTGACACTTTCCACAATTATTATACCGAAAGCATAACCCACAAGGCCGATGCCACCGCACAAGATGCTAGGGGCGGTGCGGAAGGCGGTGGGGAAGGAGAGTCCTCCATACGAACCGAATTTTTAGACACAGTGCTTTTTAAAACTATAGAAGTCGGTTCAAACGGCAAAGGGGAAGTTAGCTTTGAGCTGCCAGACAATCTAACCTCCTGGCGGGTAACCTGGCATGCTTTAGCCAACAACTTGCAGGTAGGGAGTGGTACCAGTGCTATCGTAGTGCGGCAAGATTTCTTCGCTGAAATTCGGGTAAATAGCACTTACCTTGCCGGTGACAAAGTAATAGTTGGGCTGCGTTCTGCCGGCCTCAACCTCTCCAGTGCCATGGTAGAATATACCCTTAGTCTGCAACAAACCGATGCCGCAGGCAATACCCAACTGTTGTGGCAAAACACCTCCACTGGTACTCCCAACACTTGGGTGGACAATCAGCTGCCGGAGATTGAAGCCGGTACTTACACCATAGAAGTGGCCGCAAAACAAGGCACATATTCCGATGCTCTGCGTAAAACCTTTACGGTAATAGAATCCTACCATATGCAGAATATAGCCCAAAAGGTCACTCTGACAGATAGCCTAAGGCCTGTTGGCAGCACTACCGGCCTTACCAACCTGGTTTTTGCCAACTATAATCAATGCACAACCTTACAAGGTCTTTACCAATTGTGGTGTGCCGGCAAAACTAGAGTAGAGCAGCAAATAGCATCTAACCAAGCCGCCTTGCTTCTTGCCGAATATTTCGAAATGGATACTAATGCAGAAAAACTTAATCTTTCCGATTATCAAAAATCTGATGGCGGCATTGCATATCTCTCATACAGCGATTCAAGTATTAGCACCAGTGCTTTGGTAGCAGCCATTGCTCCAGAATATTTTGATACAAACGCCCTAGCAAATTATTTTAACAACTTGCTGGAGAGCGAGGATATTTGTGATCAAATAAATACTAAAACAACTAGTGAAACAGCTGAAAGAGCAAATACAACCCTCTTGGATGCCTCAAATTCCGTAGAAATATCCGAAGCATTGCTTGGTCTTGCTGCTTTAAATGAACCCATTTTATATCAAGTCCGCAATTTAGCTGCTGAAAAAGAGCTTCCGGTCTTAACCAAAATCAACCTGGCTTTGGCTCTGTATTATCTGGGCGACCATGCCAATGCTAAAGCCATGTATGATACACTGATAGCAAGCTACGGAGAAGACTTAGGCGATACAATGCGGATGCGCGTTTCTTCAGATGAAATGGATGATATTTACATTGCAACA
This sequence comes from Peptococcaceae bacterium UBA5755, assembly GCA_002419005.1. GTDB lineage: Bacteria > Bacillota > Dehalobacteriia > UBA4068 > UBA5755 > UBA5755. The sequence goes on from DIFF01000012.1 coordinate 25,564, forward strand.
GCCAGAATGAGTCTTTTAGCCAGCCTTTTTAACACTGAAGAAGCCGACAAGCTTTATCAGTACATCCTTCAGAATACCGGTGAAAAAGACCGTTGCATCTTAGAACAGCTTGGCATTTTGCAAGCTCGCCTGACTAACGATAAAAACTACACAGACGTCTCTTTCACATATACAGTAAACGATAAAACAGAAACCGTAAAATTAGAAAAAGGTCAGCAATATGCTTTAACGCTAACCGCTGAAGAACTCACCGAAATCAAGTTTAAAAACATCGAAGGCAATGTGGGAATTGTATCATATTATCAAAAACCTGGCCTGCCAACGGCAAGCCAAGGTAGCGGCACCGATGGCATAAAAATCAGTCGCACTTACAGTGCGGGTGGTAAAACCGGCACCGAGTTTAGCCAAAACAGCCTAATCAAAATAGAAATAAATTATACCAGAGCTAAACCGGCCTCCAATGGGCTTTATAAGGTAGTAGATATTCTACCGGCCGGGCTCAAGCTGGTATCAACAGGAGAAAGCACTTATCTATCACACGAGGAAGGCCAACGCCTCACATTCTCTGTTTATGTAAATGACGACGCCATTAAGTACGGCGGCAAAGATAATCGGCAAGGCACCCTAACATATTATGCCAGGGTATCTTCACCAGGCACTTTTACGGCAGAGGCTCCATATATTTCCCTGGATTCTTTAGATGCTCTCTATACTCTGGGTGAACCCGCCACAATCAGCATAAAATAAAATACAATACAATGATCAACCTATCCGCAAACAAATTACAAACAAAGGCCAAGGGTAGCTTTAAGCTACCCTTGGCTCTATTTATTTTGCTTTTAACTGCAACCCTGCTTTTTTTGTCTGCCTGCAACCACACAAAAGAAATAACCCAGCAAAATGCAGGTAAAAGTAACCAAATAGCAAATAATATAATAGTGAATACCGACTCTTTTTTAAGTCAAGATCAATTCACCAAAAGCATCTATAATGTAAAAATTAACGACCAAACAACCAATTATTTGGGCATTGTGGTGCCGCATCACAATGTGGCAAGCAACCTAATTGCTGAAGCCGTAGAAATATTGAGCAGGCAACAGCCAAAAATCGTGTTCATAGTGGGCCCCAACCACAAAAATGTCGGTTCCCCCATAACAACAGATTTCATTCAATGGCAGACCACAAGCGGCACCAGTTATCCGGCCACACAAACAATAACAGAGCTGATAAACAGCAAAATAGCAGTAAAAGATGAAAACAACATTTTTGCCACCGAGCATTCCATCGGCACAATAATGCCTTTTGTAAACTATTACATACCAAAAGCCGAGATAATACCTATCGTTTTGCACTACCAAATATCTTTAGAACAAATAAAAGAGTTGGCAGAATTTTTGAAACCCCATCTAGAGGAGGGGGCAGTTCTAATTGCCTCCATAGATTTTTCCCACGGTCTGGATATGGCAAAAGCAGTCGAAAGAGATGCAATAACACAAAAACTAATGGAAAAATACGCCATTAAGGAACTAATGCAGCTTGATAACACCTATTTGGATGCCCCGGGGGTGCTGGCCCTCATCCTTACCCTTTCTCAAGGGGTGGGAGATGCAAACTTTACAATCCTTGCCAACACTAATGCCGGCAAAATTTTAAACATCACAAACCAAGAGGTCACAAGCTATTTTACCTTGCTTTTTACCAACAAATAGTTTTTATATAATTACACATAATATCAAATGAGGTGCACAAATGAACTTACAAAAAGCCATAGAAAAAGCAACCGAGGCCATGGCTCTCTACGGCAAACAAAGAGAAGAATTAGACGAAGCCAATTTTAACAAAGTATTGGCCGCCATGCGAAAAAGCAAAATAACCGACGCCCACTTAAAAAGCAGCTCCGGCTACGGTTACAACGACCGGGGCCGCGATGCTCTAGAAGAGGTGTGGGCAGAAGTGTTTAAAGCAGAAGCTGTCCTGGTACGCCAGCAAATAGTCTCCGGTACCCATGCCATATACTTGGCCCTTGCTGGCAATCTTTTACCGGGAGATGAGCTTTTAGCCCTTGGTACACCATATGATACTCTACAAACCATTATCGGTCACAAAAAACATGTACCAGGTTCTTTAAGCGAACTCGGTATAAAATACCGGGAAATCCCTTTCAACTCATCCCCAGATGACATAGTAGCCAGCATCAAGCCACAAACCAAAATTTTTTCTATCCAACGCTCCAAAGGTTATACCTGGCGAGAATCTTTAAGCATTGCAAAAATCGGCGAAATTACTAAGGCCATAAAAAAACACCACCCAGAGGTGATAGTTTTTGTGGATAATTGCTATGGTGAATTTGTGGAAAAAGAAGAACCAATCGAAGCTGGAGCTGATTTGTGTGCCGGTTCTCTCATCAAAAATGCCGGTGGGGGTTTAACCCCTTGTGGAGGCTATATTGCGGGCAAAAAAACTTTAATTGAACGCTCTGCCGCCAAACTCACCACCCCTGGAGCCGGGCAAGAGGTTGGCCCCAGCCTAATGGATCAACGCATCTATTATCAGGGCCTTTTTATGGCCCCGCAGGTAGTGGGGGAGGCAATCCGGGGTAGTGTTTATGCCGCAACTTTAATGCAAGAGCTGGGCTTCAAGGTTCTCCCAACACCCCAAGCTCACCGCACCGATATCGTCCAAGCTATTTGCCTGGAAACCAAAGAGCGTCTTTTAGCTTTTTGCCAAGGCATTCAAAAATATGGTCCGGTCGATTCCTTTGTTCTGCCAGTACCAAACCTAATGCCGGGCTATAACCACCCTATAGTCATGGCGGCAGGTACCTTCATCCAGGGATCTTCCATAGAACTTTCTGCCGACGGGCCAATCACCCCACCATATAACGTGTTTTTGCAGGGCGGCCTAAACCGCTATCACACAAAAACCGCCTTAAACAACACCCTGCGGGAAATAATGTAAATTCAACATCTAAAATAAAGTTAAGGCTCTGGACGAAAAATCCAGGGCCTTAACTTTAATGCTTTTTAACATGTGAATTTATAATAGGACATGTCCGAGATTATCCTCATTTTTATCTTCGTTATTTGATATCACTGGAGCAATGACAACCCTGTTTTTGCCCTTGTTTTTTGCCTGGTATAAAGCTTTATCGGCAGCTCTCAAGAGCTCTTTCCCGGTAAGTCCGTGCTGTGGATAAGCAGCAACGCCGAGGGAAATCGTACATTCCCTCAAGGGCTGCCCCATGTGGTAAACCAAAAGCTTTCTTATGCCAAGCCGTAGTTTTTCAGCAAAACGTCCTGTATCTTCTAGTGTTGAGTTTGGAAATACTGCCACAAATTCCTCACCGCCGTAACGGGTTACAATATCTTCGACACGGGTCCCCTTTAATAAAAATTCCCCCAGTTCGTGAAGCAAGGCATCGCCGCCGTCATGTCCAAAAGTATCATTAAACTCCTTAAAGTGGTCGATATCAAACATAATAATTCCTACCGATTTTTTTTCCCGTTCCGCACGATGGAGTTCTCTTGTCAAAGATTCCTCCATATATCTTCGGTTAAAAAGCCCGGTAAGTGGGTCACGGATGGACTGCTGTCGTATTGTCTCCCACATTTTTAAGTTAGACAGAGCAAGGGCAACATGATTAGCAATGGTCATGATCAACTGAATTGTACACTCCTTGTTTTGTATTGTCTGTTGATCCTGGGAAATCAAAGCCTGATCTACCTGATTTAAATGAAGTACCCCTATGGTCTCCCCATGCGCGATCATAGGTACACAAAGATATCGTCTGTCTTGTGGGCCATTAATATGTCCACAGCGTAGTTCTGGATGAGAGTGGTCAATTATATGCGGCTGGCCTCGCCTTATCGCCCAGCAATCAAGCGGCGCAAATATTTTTTCTGAAAAGGTATAATTGCCCCACATTCCGCCCTCTTCAGCCAAATCCTTATTGGGATTAATCATATATAGGTTGCCACAGCTGTTCGGACAGATCATTTTAATATACTGAGCACTGATGGAACAAGCCTCCTCAACTGTCTGACAATTTTGAAGCTGTTCGCTCATTTCCCTCATTTGGTTCAATTCCTCTGTTCTTGTCTCAAGTTCCTTAATCCAGACAGTAAGCTGTTGGTTTACTTCCTCAACTTCTTTTTCTGCCTGTCTCTGTTCCGTAATATCAATGCCAGTAGCAACAACATATTCTACTTTATCTTTTTTGTCATTAAGAAGTACGGTATTAATCCAGCTTATTAGCCGCTTTTCCCCGCTCCGGGTAACCCATAGACTTTCAAAACAGGTGGGATATTGTCCGCTGAACAGCTTCCGAAGCTCCTGCTCAACAAACACAGGATTGGCAGAGATAATATCTTCAAGTTTCCTGCCTATAGCCTCCTGCGAAGAATAACCTGATAATTTCTCGCAACTCCGGTTAAATACGCTAACTACACCTTCCCGATTAAGAACCAATACCAGCGATGCAGTCGTATCAAGTATGGCATTTGTAAAGTCGCGTTCTTTTTTAACTTTTTCTTCCACCTGTTTTTGACTAGTAATATCACGTATCGAGGTTAGTAGTAGGCCATCCTGACCTTTGTAACTTATAATGTCAGTGTTAATAAGAACAGTTCTGATCCTGCCGTCTTTTCTTTTATATTTCGCTTCAAAATCACGCACTACGCCGGTTTCCTTCGTTAAATCCAAGAGTCGTTTTCTATCAAAGGAATTATAGTAAAAGTCAAAAGTCTTTATAATTTTTAGCTCATCTTCTGTATACTCCAGAAGTTCCTGCATTGCCTGGTTGCTGGCAAATATTTTTCCTTGAAAATCCGTTACGGTTATGCCAACCGGAGCACTATTAAACAAAAAATAATATCGTTCTTCCGAATCCTGAAGCTCCTCCTGCATTTTTTTTAACGAAGTAATATCCTGTATTGAAGTTAAGGTTATTTTTTCATCATCAAAAATTATTTCGTCAGAATTTATAAGTACCGTTATTAAAGTCCCATTTTTATTTTTTAATTTTGCCTCAATATTACGCAAATGGCTATTATTGCTCATAGCTTGCCTGATCTTTTCGTCCGCATCAGGATCGACAAATACGTCAGATACACTCATGGATGCCAATTCTTCTTGGGTATATCCCAGTAAATCCTGCAACATTTTATTTGTATTTAAGATATTTCCCTGAATGCTAGTTATGCCAAGACCTATAGGCACAGCGTTAAAAAAACGCTGATAATCACTGCCAGGTTTTTCTAAAGCTACAGCCAAATCTCTATGTTTGTATTCAGTTTCATCCAATTCCTTTTTTTGATTACTCAATATGTTGGATTGGCCACTCATATTGTCCTTTTTCATATATAACCCCCAACAAATTTAATTAAAAATCAAATGCCCATTATATGTTTTTATAAAGGGTTTTTACCTTATTTAACACAAATTTAAGAATAATACATTTTCTCCCATTTGGCAATTGTTAAAATATAAAAAGGCCTTAATTATATATTTCTTATTTTTGTTTTTAATAACTATCTAAATTTTTTATCCAGAGTCTTAGTTTAATGCTTCAATAGTCTCGATTTTATATTTCTCCTGATAAGATGGCTCTGACCGCATTGCCAATTTCCTCATAGCTTGTGCACCGGCAAATATTGCTTTGCAGCCACTCGTCAATCACGATATCGGGCGGATAAGGGTGAATAGTAGCAAGAGCGTGGCAGACCAGTAAAAAACCGGAGGTGCAGTAGCCGCATTGAAAAGCAAATTTTTCAATAAACGCTTTCTGGATCGGCACATTTTTAAGCCCCTCAACCGTAGTAATTTTTTTACCTAATGCTTCCACCGTTAGCATAAGACAGGATTTTACCGGCCAGCCGTCAATAAGCACAGTGCAGGCCCCACAGTCCCCGTTTTCACATCCCGGTTTCGCACCCGTTAAGCCTAGCTGATCCCGAAGCGTGTTTAAAAGAACATCCGACGGACGGATAACGACGTCGTGGATTTCCTTGTTGACATTAAGTTGAACAATATTTTTCCCCTTTAAACTATACATAATTACTGATCCTTTAATGTTTCTAAAATATTTACTATGGTGTTTTTCAGAACGTATTTCCGGTATTCCGCTGAGCCGTATAAGTCGCTTGTTATTACACCTGATAATGCCTGAACAATTTTATCCGCTCTTTGTGAAAATTCGAGACTGGAATCGTTTAACATGTTTTCAATATTTGCCTCTCTGAAGGGGTATGAGGCAAGCCCGCTGAAGGCAATCCGGACATAACCGTCCAATTTTAATCCTTCTGCTGTAATCAAAGGATAGTCAATTTTTTCGTTTTTTGTTTTTTTCACATGAAAGTAGGGGGCTATTAAAAATTTTTTGTCTATGGTTGCTTTTACAAGAAATTCTCCTTTTTGAAGCCTAAGCCGTTCCTTAAATACTTGGCCGATTTCCACTTCAGCAAGACCGTTTTTGCCGGCAACCGTCAGCCTGGCATTTGTTAGTAAAAGCGGCAAAACGGTTTCCCGATAAATAATCGTCGATGCAAGGTTCCCTCCAAATGTAATTTTACCCTGCATCGTATGGTCTGCAATACGGCCGGCAGTTTTGCTGAGTAGGGGAAAATAATTTGCTTCAGTTATATCAGATAAAGTAATTGCGCTTCCCAAACAAAGGGTATCCGCATTAAACCCTAAAACTTTACATTCGGGAATATTTTTAATATCCACGACCGCACCAAAGGATTGGCTTCCGACTCGAGCCATACTAATAAGTTCGGTGCCACCGCCATAATATACCGGAGACTTGCCTTCCTTATCAAGTTTTAAAAAAATATCAACTGCTTCTTTGAGTGTGTCCGGTCTATAATATTCAAAATCAAATGAAATCATAAAACTCCTCCGGTTTTTATTCTCCATATGGTTTCCGGAACAAGCGGAAGTTCATCCAATTCGGCCTGCACAGCAACAGAAAGCGCATTTCCAAGGGCTGCCGGTATCCCGATGATCCCATGCTCTGCAATTCCCCTTGCCTCATACGGGGAATCCAGCTGAGGAGTTTCAACAAATTCAACCAAATACTGCGGCGTTTCCCCAAAATGCATAACCTTATAACTTCGGAGACTCGTATCCAAAACCTCCCCCTCTGGCCCGTAATTAAAACATTCCCGGCTGCCAAGCCCAAGACCCATACACATACCACCCTTCACCAGGGATTCCGCCATGGACGGATTCAATAAATTCCCCGCGTCCATTACAGTCGCCGCTTTGATAAACCTGTAGGTATACTCTTTTTTATCAAATTCAATCTCCACCGCTTGAGCTCCAACCGTCCAGTAGGGGCCTGCCTTACCTTTGCCGGTTTCTTTGTCCAAAACGTTAATATCGCTCATAATAAAGCTGCCGCGTCCCAGAATTTGCCCTTCAACCGAATTACCGTTATTATACTTATAACCGTGCACAAGGTCTTTAAAATTAAGAAAAATGGCAGGATCGCTTTTCACATATATCTTTTCGTCCTCCACCTCAAGATTTTCCGGCGGGCATCTCAAAACAACCGCAGCAAGGCTTTTTAATTGTCTTATTACATCTTCAGCTGCCCGTAAAACGGCACGCCCCAGCATAAAAGTAGTCATGCTGGCTACTGTTTTCCAATGTTTCGGACTGTATTTTGTATTAACATCCATATTAACGTAAATTCGGTTGATATCCATCTTCAGTTTTTCCGATAAAATTTGCGCAGCAGTCGTTTTCATGGCCGGACCATATTCAACACAGCCACAATTTAAGTTGATGCTGCCATCTTCATTAAAAGTCAAAAAAACACCAGAAACCTCATCCGGTGGCGAATTGGAGGTCTTCCATAAGCATGCCATTCCTTTGGCTTTGATTTTATCGTTGCCGATTTCCAATCGATCGCCTTCCTCCCAGTTAATCAGGGTTTTCAGCTTATCAATGCAAGCCACAAGATTACCAAAATTACTTTCGGTTACCTTAACCTGTGTCGGTGTCGTATGATTCGGCAGCAACGAATTTATTTTCCGGAACTCGGCGGGATCCATTTGAAGCCTACGGGCGAGTTTATCTATCATCCGTTCGATACAGAACGTATAAGAAGCATGACCAAATCCACGGAAGGCGGTGACATAAGGATGGTTTGTATAAACACACAAAACATCGCACCAAACGTTATCAATGTTGTATGGGCCTGTACAGTCCACTGCTATTGCTCTAGCAAGACGCGGACCGGTATCAGAATATGCCCCTGTGTCAACAAGATAGGTCATTTGTATAGCTTTAAGCTTCCCATCTTTGGAAGCACCAAGCTTAATTATTGCCTCCAGCCCCATTCGGCAGGGAGAGGTGACAATATCGTTTTCGCGGGAATTTATAATCTTTATTTCTCTTCCTCCAACCGCTTTTGAGGCCATATAGGCCAAAAGTTCAAGCTGAATTGAGGCTTTACCGCCAAATCCGCCGCCAACAAATGGAACTTCGACGATCACCTTGCCCTCTTCCAAGCCAAAAACCTTACTAATTTCTTTTTTGATACCATGCGGAGCCTGGGAGGCCGAGCGAATGAAAACAGTGCCATCCGCATTGATCTTTGCCTGCGCCGTTCTGGTTTCCATGGCAATATGATCCGATTGAGGAAGAATAAAACGGGCTTCCTCAATAATATCGCTTTCAAAAAATCCCTTTTGAATGTCGCCTTTCCGTATCTGTTTTTGGTCACAAATATTTGTTCCCGGTTTAGGATAGACATCTTCCACAACTGTTTTGTAACTGCCCAGGTTTTCATGCAAAATTACGGCTCCTTGCCGAATTGCTTCTGAAGGGGAATTAACAACGGGCAGTGGTTCATATTCAACTTTAATCAAAAAAACTGCCTGTGACGCAATAAATTCGTTATCAGCGACAACAAGCGCAATCGGTTCCCCGTAATACCGCACTTTTTTATGAGCCAACGGAGGCCTGTCCTCAAGTAACGGGCCGTATATAACGGAACAATTGTCTCCGGTTATGATTGCTCTAACCCCCGGCAGAGAAGAGGCCTGGGCTATATCAATTTTCTTGATTGCTGCATGCGCGCATGTACTCGTTACCATTTTTGCCGTTAAAATACCAACGGAAATAAAATCATTGGTATATTTTGCATCCCCGGTTACCTTATTGCATGCTTCCTTACGGATGACCGTTACGCCAATCCCTGTTTTGGGCATAGATATCACCTCTTAATTATTTAATTATTATTCACATACCTGTAAAATAATATACCAGCAGAAATAAGTCTTGATATTTTTAGGATAATTTGTTGATTTTTAAGCCTATCTGTGGTAAAATAGATTATGTCGTTATGCTTTGTAAAGTATAACGACATAAAGACATAACGAAAAAGGAGATTAAAATCTAAAATGAAGAAAAAATTTTATTTGTTGTTGCTTATTGTTACTATGATATGCCTGGTTTTTGCAGGCTGCTCTAATTCTACTAATACAGGAAGCACAACTTCTCAAAACGAACCTCCGGTAAATCTATTAGTTTATGCAGGCGCTGGATTGAAAATGCCCTTAGAGGAAATCAAAACCGCCTTCGAAGCGGAAAACAATGTCATCATAGAATACGTTTACGCTGGTTCCGCCCAACTGTTGTCTCAAATTGAAACATCCGGCAAGGGAGATGTTTTTATCGTAGGTTCCGAGAATACATACAATAAAGCAATAGAAAAGGATTTAGCCAACGAAAGCAAATTAGTAGCTCATCACACTCCGGCAATCATGGTAGCCAAGGGGAACCCCAAAAATATTCAAACCCTGGAAGATCTGACCCAAGAAGGTATTAAAGTTGTCCTGGGCGACCCACAAGCAAATGCCATTGGTGCCACCGCTCAAAAATTGATCGAAAAAAATAATCTGCAAGATATAAATAACAACGTCGTTGCGCAAACCTCCACCATTAACGAGATTGTTACCGCTATCACTGCCGGGAATGCCGATGCAGGAATAGTAACTACAGACTCTGCATACGGCAACAACGCGGTGGAGCTAATTGCCATCCCCGATGCTCAAAATATAGATCAGCTGATCCCCATTGGTTCTCTAAAGATTTCTACCAATCCGGAAATAGTGGCTACTTTTGTTGATTTTGTGGCTTCAGAATCAGGTAAAGCTATATTTGAAAAATACGGGTTTGCTCCTGTAACAGAATAGTGAGATAAAATAACCAAGATGCCAAATAAGCTTTTCGCCGGTTTGTTAAAATCAGTGCTTATTTTTGCTGCAGTATTTTTGTTAACTCCGCTGGCGGTCCTGATCATCAAAGGCCTAAACTATATCATTCCCAGCCTGATGTCGCCGGAAGTAATTTTTTCCCTCAAACTCAGCCTAGAAACATCCACTATTTCCACGGCAATCTGTATGCTAATAGCAATACCAGCCAGTTATGCCTTGTACAAATATACTTCCAGATATAGGCACTTAATCGAAAATATTTTATATACCCCAATGTCTCTTCCTCATCTGGTTTCCGGGGTAGCTTTGTTGTTGCTTTTTGGCAGAAACGGCATCGGAGATTTTTTGTATAATCATTTTCATATCGATTTTGTTTTTACGGCCTATGGGATAACATTGGCCCAACTATTCGTCCATCTTCCCTTTGCCATCAAAATAACCCTGACCTCCTTAGAAGAGATCAACCAAAAAATGATCTTTACCGCTAGGACTCTGGGGTGTAATGAATTTCAATCTTTTATCCATATCATTCTGCCTTCTCTTAGAAGAAGCATTCTCTCAAATATTATCATGACTTGGTCGAGAGCACTGGGTGAGTTTGGCGCGGTAATGATGCTGGCGGGTACTACCAGGATGAAAACCGAGGTATTACCCACCAGTATCTTTCTTAATATGGCAACCGGAGACCTTGATCTGGCAATCGGAACAGCCGCTATCCTGATCATTTTGTCATTGGCTTGTATGCTTATATTCAATTCTTTACTTTCCCCAAAAAGAAGGTGACTGTATGCTGGATATTACAGATTTTTATGTCAAAGTCGAAGAGTTTTTTCTTAAAGAAATCAATCTTAAACTTAATCAAGGAGAATATTTTGTTGTCTGGGGCGAAAGTGGTGCCGGCAAAACGGTATTTTTGGAGAGTATTGTCGGCAGATACAAATTACAAACCGGTGCAATCAGCTTGTCGGGCAGACGCATCAGCGATTTACCACCCGAAAAACGTCACATTGGTTTTGTTTATCAAGATTACGAATTGTTTCCGCATCTTAAAGTCAAAGATAATATCATGTTTCCTCTGCGTCTGCAAAAGGTACCCAAAAAAGATTATCAAAAAAAATGCAATGAAATGATGGAAATATTGAACATCAGTCATCTAAAAGGTCGCTATCCCAATGATCTAAGCGGAGGAGAAAAACAAAGAGTAGCCATCGGGCGGGCCTTGATCATGTCTCCCAAGCTTTTACTTTTAGATGAGCCTTTCAGCTCGCTTGACTATACCAACAAACAGAATATCAAACAGCTATTGAAAGATATTCATCATAAATTTAAGCCGACAGTGATTCATGTCACGCATGATATTAAAGAAGCCTTTTATTTTGCCGACCGAATTGGTATAATTAGAAATAACACATTGGATAAGATCATTAATAACGGTGAACTGAAAAAAATGGTAAAAGAGGAGGACTTCTATGAATATATATGATAAATTAAAGGATCACTTAAAAAATATCATCAGCGAATATGGTCTATCCGCAGAGGAAATAATTATTAGCTCCAAATCACTTTCTCCCGAGGAAGCTATAGGTGTAACCCAAAGAAAGGATTTTCCTATACTGACTGGGCAGGAAATTATGCTGGAAGCGTATTTTAAAGATGCGGTAGGGCAGGCTTTCACCGATTCGCCAGCAGCTTTTAACGGCAGGCTCTCAGATATACTAGAGCTGGATATAGAAAACGACCCTTATGCCAAAGGTTTATTTATTGCCTCCCTAAATGCAATAATGAAATACCTTGGTCTAGCAGAAGGAACTATTCATTGTAAAAATCAAGAAGTAGAGAAGTGTGCTCAGAAATTTATTACCTTTATAAAAGAGCATTACGGTAATCCCAAAATTGCGTTGATAGGCTTTCAGCCGGCTCTTCTTGACAACCTTTCCAAGGTCTACAAATTAAGAGTCCTGGATCTGAATCCAGATAATATTGGTAAAGAAAAATATGGCGTTCTCGTAGAAAACGGCATCACCGCTTATCAGGATGCAATTAACTGGGCAGATCTTATACTCTGCACGGGTAGTACCATCTGTAACGGTTCCGTAGTCAATTTTATTGATATCGGCAAACCGGTAATCTTTTATGGTACAACGATAGCCGGAGCAGCAAAAATGTTGGGTCTAAAAAGAGCCTGTTTTTGTTCCGGATAATCTGGTTTAAATCCCTTTATTCCCACCAACTTTTGGAGGCATAGCTCAGTTGGTTAGAGTGCCTGCTTCACATGCAGGAGGTCGCTGGTTCGAGCCCAGCTGTCTCCACCAAATCAATCAAATCCGAACCTTGTACCAATCGGTGAAGGATTCGGATTTGTGCTTTATCTGAAAGATATATAACAAACAATGAGGACGGCACATTTCATGCCGTCCTCATTGTTATGTCTGTTGAATTTATTTTGTACCTGTGCTACTTTTATCCTTCTTTGCCATGCCAAGCCTTTCTCCATATTCGGTTGCCAAGGTACAATTTTTTCTGTATCAGCGGGCGTTTTTGCCGCTGTACCGTTGCTGCGTTCGTTTACGCTCCCGCGCTTCCCTCGATTGCTGAAAGATGTCCAAAAACAACCACTTTTTGTGGTTGGCAGTAAAACTCTATTTTTTGTTCAAGCTATCGGCTGATAAAAAATACATAGAAACACTAAAAGTTAAATTTATTCTCCCAATTGAAGTTCCCGGATTGTTCTAAACTTGTAGGCCAATGATTGCACCATTCCGGCACACCGGGAGTCTCAACTCTGTCAAGGCTCGGTGTATATGGCTTTATATCAAGTATTGGCATACCGTCGTTAGCGTCAATATAGTAAATTTGAATAATGCCTTTTTTATAGTCTATATGAACGACCTGCACCGCAGTTAAAGCGATAGGATTTGGGCGAACAGGGGACCTTGTTGCAAAGATACCCATTATAGCCGGAACCTTTTTATACGGTTGCAGTGATTCAAGGGTATTCCTCGCTTCTTTATTATCAAAGTCTCTAAACCACCAAATAACATTAAGGTGACTAAATCCACCTAATGCTTGCAAAGCTGGAATATACTTCGGTTCAACTTCAATAAACATTCCTTCCTCGTTAACGCTGATTTTACCAATGGGGGTTACATAAAAATTTTGCATATTGCATTCCTCCACATGATTTTTATTTTATCTGTAAATCCAGTGTAGACCCTGACACCATGTGAGAGTCAATATCAAAAAAGCGTTTTGCAAAAAATCTGCAAAACGCTTTTTTGATATTTTTTCCAGTGGGATTTGTATTTCAGTTAAGTATTTATCAGGACTTTCTTCATTCCATGGCCCTCGGTGAACAATTTGCCTGCTTTGCCCGGTCATTTTATACTGATTGTGTTCCTGCAACCAATTTGCATAAGCAAGATATGCGCCTGCTATGTTCTCAAATTTCCCATATACCATTGTGCAAGCCATCATCGGTACAGGCTCCGTATTACGATATACAAAGCCATTCATATTTTCACCCATTTTGGCTACGGGCGCACATATTTCAATATCAACATCTTTTTCTCTATAATCTGTATCGTGATATATGGTAAAGGTATTGCTTGAAACAGGAATATCATTTTCATCTGCAAAGGCCGACATTTCTTTCCATAATTGACCTTCGGCATAATAATCAGGAACAGTCCGTCTTAAAGAAAACACTTGATAACTGGGAATAGATTTGATTAAAACGTTATAGTTTATCGCTATCTTTTCCTGTCGAATATCCTTTTTTGCCAGTTCGATTTTAGATAGTTTATCTTGTTCGGCCTTAATCGTATTCTCAATTTCCAGGCGTTTATTTTCAATCTGATTTGTAATAAATTCATCATCCCAATTATTAAGGGAAACTGCAATTTCAGAAACATTAAAGCCTAAATCCCGCAAGAATATAATCTTGTTCAAAGTGGAAATCTGCTCCGTGGAATACAGTCTATAATTTGTAAATTTATCAATTTCCGCAGGTTTTAACAAGCCTGTTTCATTATAATATCTTAACATTCGGATTGATACTTGTGTTAATTTGGAAAACTCACCTATTTTGAACATTCGCACCACCTCTATATTAAAATATTATATCGTGAGTATTCTGAAACTGCAAATAAAATACATTACCCATCTATTAGCTGTCTATCTTATTTTCATTCGCATTTGGTAGTTGCTTCCTTATGCACCATTCTCCGATGAATGACTGGCTGAAACATCGGCACATATATTGATCGCGCATTATTTGCTAAGTTAGACCGCCTCTCCCGTAACCGTTATAATTCCGCTTTAAACAAGGCGGCGCTTCGTAAAAACAGCGTTAAGGTTGTATCAGCAAAAGAAAACATATCTGATGGGCCGGATGGTATCATTCTTGAATCCATGCTGGAGGGCTACGCTGAATACTATTTCGCGCAAAACAAGCCCTATACCATGGGCAGCTTTAACGCCCTGCTGAAAAACAGAAAATACATTAGGGAATACAAATATCAGGCTGTGATTATTCCCAACGGCGTACCAGCCATCCTGTCCGAAGAACTGTTTTATCGTGTGCAGGAGCACATGGAGAAAAACAAGCGTGCTCCCGCGAGGACAAAGGCTGAGGAAGAATATTTGCTGACCACCAAGATTTTTTGCGGGAAATGCGGCAGCAGCTTGCCGAAACGGAAAAAGGGCTTGATAATCTGCTCAACGCCATCCAGCAGGGACTTTTGACCTCATCTACAAAAAAGCGGCTGAACGATTTGGAAGCGCAAAAAGAGGATTTAGAAATCAGCATTCTACAAGCTGAAATGCAAAAACCGAAATATACCAAAGAGCAGATGGTATTCTGGATAAGTCAATTCAAATACGGCGATATGGACAGTGTGGACTATCAGAAAAAATTATAGATACGTTCGTCAACTCCATCTATCTTTTTGATGACAAAATCGTGTTTACTTACAACTACAAAGATGGTACGAAAATTATCTCCCTCAAGGATATTGAGGGAGATAATTTGATGAGTGAGTCTTCACCAAATTGTTCAATACTCTGATTATTATAATTAGCAGTATTATCCAAATTATAGTATTATTAGATCAGCAGCTAATTTTAAACAGTTTAAACCAACTATATTTGGTAATGTATTAACCGTTGTTGCTGTGTGTATAATAGGCATGTTTGGATTTTGTCAAATATTTAAAAGTATCAAACGTGCAAAAGTCAAAAAGGGTTTTTTACACTAGTTACCATTCTAACATGGATTATTATCATCTATCTGTCGTGGATTATGAGTGATGACTTTTTTACTACAATATATTTTATTGGAGCTGGGGGAGATTGATTATAAATTGGCCAAACAATTGACGATATTGGTTCCCTGGGTTATGATGAAGATGTTTCATGAAAAGGTGGATCAATCTTATGAATCTTCTGGAAAAAACAGCTTCAAAAGCAATATCCCACTTATATATTAATGTAAAAAAACATTATAAGATCTATCGTAAAATGTTAAATGCCGTAACCCTATATATTAAACCACTTTACAACGCACTGGATCGTAAGATAATGGTTAATGATAGGGAAATTCCGGTACGCGTTTTTCGACCTAAAAAGAATAGCGTTTCAAAAGTCTTGATTTTTTTTCATGGTGGAGGCTGGGTTACGGGCAATATCGATTCTTACACAAAAATATGCACTCATATGGCAGAACAAACGAAGCATACTGTTGTGTCGGTAGATTATCGATTAGCTCCGGAAAATCCCTTTCCGGCGGGTCTTGAAGATTGCTATTATGCAACCAGGGAATTTTTTTTAAATCGAGATCTCTCGAATTGTAATAGGGAGGATATAACATTAATCGGCGATAGTGCCGGGGCCACTTTAGTTGCGGCGGTTTCGCAGATGGCAAGGGATAATGGTGAATTTCTGCCTTGCAAGCAGATTCTATTATACCCTGCTACATATGGTGACTATAGTGAAAATTCTCCATTTCCTTCCGTACAAGAAAATGGATATGATTATATTCTTACCTCAAAACGAATGCGGGAGTACATGGAGCTGTATGTTAGAGACAAAAAGGATAGATATAGTCCTTATGTAGCTCCTATATTGGCACCGGATCTCTCCAACCAGCCAAAAACATTAATCATCACAGCTGAATATGATTTGCTGCGTGATGAAGGTGAGGCGTATGGAATCAAGCTTAAGGAATTTCATAATGATACCAGGATATATCAAATGAAGGATGCCCTCCATGGTTTTCTTACCTTGCCGTGGAAATCGGAAGCTGTGGTAAAATGTTATAAAATAATCAATGATTTTCTAGGGTATAAAGAGAATTCGGGTGAGTGTTGAATATGAAACACAAAAAGAAAATTGAGTGGAACAGACTTGATAATGCTTCGAAAATTTTTCCGGCAACTTACAGTGAAAAAGATACCAAGGTATTCCGAATTGCCTGTGAGTTGTATGAAAAAATAGAACCGGAAATTTTACAGGAGGCATTAAGTATAACGATTGAAGATTTTCCCTTCTATAAGTCTGTATTACGGAGGGGGATGTTTTGGTATTATTTTGAGTCAAGTGATATTCAGCCGATAGTCCAGGTAGAGTCGAATTCAGTATGTGCTCCTATATATGTAGGACATAGATATAACTTGCTATTTAGGGTATTTTATTATAATAAAAGGATAAATTTTGAAGTATTCCATGCTCTTTCTGACGGTACAGGCGCAGTTTGGTTCATGCAGTCTCTTGTATATAACTATTTAAATCTGAAGCATAAAGGGACTTTTGCAAATACAGTTCTCCCGAACGATATTTCTTCTATAAATGGGAAAATGGATGATAGTTTTAAAAAGTATTTTGCCAGCAGCAATATTTTTGTTCGAAGAGTAAAGTACAAGGGAAAACAAAGAAGCCCCAAAGCATATCGTATTGGTGGAACCAAATTGGAAGAAAACAGAACAAATCTGGTAGAAGGTTCAATGTCTACTAAGGCTATTTTGAATTATGTCAATGAATACAATACGACCGTGACGATATTTATCGCATCCTTATTAATTTATTCGATCTATAAAGAAATGCCAATCCGTAAAAAAAAATATCCTGTTGTTTTGTCCATTCCAATAAATTTGCGTCCTTTTTTTAAGTCAGAAACAGGAAGAAACTTCTTTACCACCATGAATGTAGGTTACCCTTTTGATAAAGGTGCACATGATTTGGCAGATGTAATTCGCGTGGTAAGTGAGAGCTTTAAAAGAAATTTGACAGAGGAACAGCTGGAAGATCAATTAAATCAATTTATGTTTTGGGAACGAAACCCTTTTACAAGAGTGAGTCCTTTGCAAATAAAGGATTTTGTCCTTCGTATCATCTCTAAAGTAAATGACAGAAAAATAACTTCAAACATATCCAACCTGGGACAAATCTCCATGCCTTTAGAATTTAGTTCATATATTCGGCAGTTCAGCTTCTGTACGGGAGCCAAAAGACCTCAGATAAGTATGTGTTCTTATAATGATGTGATGGTTATAAGTTTTACCTCGCCATTTCGAGAGACCAGTATACAAAGAATCTTTTTTCAGATGCTTTCAGAACATGGAATTGAAATTGAGATTTCATCCAATTTATAACGTAGAGGAAGAGACTAATGCAATATTGTAATCGCTGTCATGTTAATATACGGAGTGAAAAAAACAAGTGTGTTTTGTGCGGGGACACCCTATCAATTATAGATTCCATCAATAAATATGAAGAAATATTCCCAGAAATACCCCCCATATATAATAGCCATTTGGCAATCCAAATCATGCTTTTTATTTCCTTTGCAGCTATGGTGATAAGTTTCGGTATACGTATGATGCTTCCGACAAGCATTAATTGGCCCATTTTTGTCGTATTTGGGGTTCTTAGTATGTGGCTGAGTTTAATTTTTATTGTGCGAAAAAAGAACAATATACCTAGGACTATAATTTTTCAGGTTACCATTGCATCGTTGCTTGCTGTTTTTTGGGATTGGCAGACAGGTTGGAGGGGCTGGTCTTTGGATTATCTGATTCCGATTTTATATGTGGCAGCTGTAATAGTAATGTATATAACAGCCAGGATCACGAAGCTCAGTATTAGGGAGTATATTACATATGCCTTTATAGATTGTCTGTTCGGCACCATTCCCGTCTTGTTTATCTTATTTAAATGGGTCAACACCCCTTATCCTTCCATAATATGTGTGGTCATCAGTATTATCTTTTTATCAGCAATATTCATATTTCAAGGAGAGAATATCAAAATGGAATTAAACAAAAGGATGCATATATAGTAATGTTTTTTGTTGGATATTTGTGATTTGCTCCTATTGATAAAAATAAAGAACGCAGTCTTGAAAGCCTTGGAAATGAAGTGTTTCCCAGGCTTTTTTTATATATCAGATTCCTTCTAGGTTAAACCATTTATAACAAAAAATGAGAATTATAACAAATTAGATTTAATATAATTTTAGTAAAAATTTTTTGTTTTTAGATGGAGCTGAAACTATGATAAAAAAATTATCTATTTTTATAATGAGAAAAAAAACCATTGCTTTCGTGGTAGTTTGCTTTTTAATGTGTATCGGGCTGCTCGCCTTGTTTATGAACATATTTTCCAAGAGTGTTATAACTTCACTGCCAAACAACTCAGAATATGTGATTCTGGCGGCAAACGAGCAGGGAATGCATTGTATTCAACACGATTATGCCAGTTTTTTGATTCTTCCTCCGGGCAACAACCTGAAGGTTCAGGTATTTTACAATGATGGAAAAACAGCCAAGTTAATTTCTTCTGGCATTAAAGTTAGTTATCAAATCATAAACAATACTACTTCATCTGATAAAATTAACTTCTGGCAGTACGCCAAAGATTACGGATATGACGTTGCACCCAACATAGGCATCACCGGTAACGGCTTGTCGGGTGAAATGAAAATTTCCGATGACGGAAATTATTATGAGGCCACAGCCATACCTGTGACGCCCTATAATGATGAAAGCACAGAACTAAATCCCTATCAGCTTGCTTATATTCAAGTTTATGATGCTACCACTGGTGAAATACTTGCTACAATCGACGATGTTGTAGTACCGGTTTCCGATGAAATGGACTGCGGAGTATGTCACGGTACAGTCGATACGGATTTAAATATTTTAAAAACCCATGACCAACTGTCAAAAACCAAATTGGCGGAAGAGCTGGCGCTTGGCAAACGATACAAATGCTCTGATTGCCATCAGGACAATGCTCTTGATATGCCTGGAAACTCTGGTGTTTTACCGATGTCAAAAGCGATGCACGGTTTTCACGCAGACAAAATGGGGCAAAGCAATATCAAACCCGAATGTTATAGCTGCCATCCCGGTCCGGTAAGCCAATGCTATCGGGGCGCCATGTCAAGCAAGGTCAGCTGCACTGATTCAGAATGCCATGGCGACATGCAAAACATTGCCCAAACGCAAGCACAGGGCAGGCAGGCATGGCTACAGGAACCAGACTGTGGCGTTTGTCACGGAGCAAAATATGGGGTCAATCCAGGCCTCCTTTATCAAGATTCCTATCTGATCAATAATGCTAGCTCTGAAATGAATGGCATTATTCAATGTGAATCCTGTCATAACAGTTCACATGCCGAATGGAAATCAACCAATCCGGCGGATAATCTTCTGCCCATAAGGTTATTAGGATATGCAAGTTTTATCAACAAATGTACAGTCTGCCATGAAGGCAAGGGGGTAATACACAGTGAATTAATGGATGAACAATAGAGGGGTGTGGTAACGGAATGGGAAACCAAATTTTGCTATTTGCGGCTATTCTTAGTGGTGCTTGTTCCATTTTATCCTTTATGCCCACATCTTTCAAACCAATTAAAAAGACAATACCTATATTGTGGTGCTTATCTGCTATTATGATCATTTTTGCCGTCGTGCTGATGATTGCTCTCCAAATTTTATGTAAATTTCAATATCAGTATGTTTATGACCATATAAGCAAAGATATGGGCCTAATTTATAAAGTTTCAGCTCTTTGGTCAGGGCAGGAAGGTTCATTTTTACTATGGGCGCTCATTATGGGCATAATGAGTTTTTTTGTGCTACGAATGAAAGGAGACAACACATATAAGGCATTTGGCATTTATTCTGCAATTAGTTCTTGCGTATATATAATGTGCTTTAATGTTCATCCCTTTAATAGAATGAACATTATTCCCCTTGATGGTCTTGGGATAACGGAAGCGCTGAAAAATCCATGGATGGTTATTCATCCGCCCCTGGTATTTATTGCTTACAGTGCAATGGCAGTCCTGTTCTCCCTTTCTGCAATAATTTCTAAAAAAAATTTTATTGGTTATAACAACCGGATTGCCACATGGCTTCGTATAAGCTGGATATTCCTGGGGTTAGGAATCCTATCTGGCAGCATTTGGGCCTATCGTGCCTTGGGATGGGGTGGATACTGGGCATGGGATCCAATTGAAAACGCAGCTCTTGTACCATGGCTTATAATTTGTGGATTTCTGCACTACCAAGCATGCAGCCAAAACCTAATATGCGTTTTACCGTTTTCCATTTCTTGTTTTGGCGTATTTTTAGCCCGTAGTGGAATATTAAAAGATCAGTCGGCCCATGCCTATTCAGAAGGGAATGTAATTGTTACGGGGATGGTTATTTGTTTTATGCTTGGAACTTTACTGTTTTATATTTTAAAAATTTGTAAACGAAAAAGAAAAGAACATACAGGCAGGCCCTCTTTAAGTAATATGAAAAAATTAATTTTCTATTTTATGAGCGGATATGCCGTGCTGATTTTCATAGGAACCATAGCTCCAATAATACTGAATATGGAAACACCAATTACATATTATACTGCGATTAGTGCGGTTTTTGCCTTGGCATACAGCATCCTACTGCTGTTACGTGATATTGAGTGGTTAAAAAAACGAAGTGTATTAATGGTTTTCATCAGTACAATACTTGTTATCGGTATTATGGCCCTTACCGGTTCCAATAAATTCATATGGCTTATGCTCATATGGATCTGTTTGATGCCACTTTCCT
Source organism: Peptococcaceae bacterium UBA5755 (assembly GCA_002419005.1). Taxonomy (GTDB): domain Bacteria; phylum Bacillota; class Dehalobacteriia; order UBA4068; family UBA5755; genus UBA5755. The sequence continues at coordinate 46,892 of DIFF01000012.1, forward strand.
TATGGTTGGCTTCCGGTTTCCCCAAAAGCTGGAAATTCTACTTACCTCATTTGGGAGTTTTACTCCTGATTGTTGGGGCCATCGGTTCGTCGTCACTATGCGGTAAAGCTGTGGCTGTTACAACACTGGATAGCAGTCAAGTCATTGTTGCAGGAATCGAGATCCCTTTATCAGAGCTTTCAAAAAAGGATATTTTAATTAAGTCTCTCCCTACGCAGGATTTAATTATCCAATGTTCCCAAATTTCCACCTTACCTCAGGGCGGTTTTCTGATACCTTATGAAATAAAACCCTTGATTATTTTGTTTTGGATCGGCGGGATTGCCGTTATTTCCACCTCTTTGAGTTTCATCATCTGGGATCGGTTTACGATAAGACAATAAAATTAAGTATTGTTAATTAAGTATTTATAGAATATAATTATATCCGCGTCATTGACAAACATGTTATTGACAAAGTAGGGGAATGGTGTTAAAATAAAAAATTGTAACTGCAAAAATAATGGTTAGACATTAAACGAGGAGTACATTCCTCGTTTTTTATTTATTAGAATTGAGGAAACAAATGACAAAAATGACAAAAATTTTATTCTCCCAACTTAACCTAACACCTAAAATCGAAGAAGCTATTGACAGAATGGGCTTCGATTTTGCAACCCCTATCCAGTCGGAGGCAATACCACTGATTAGGTCAGGTGCAGACGTTATTGCCCGTTCACAGACCGGTACCGGCAAGACTATTGCGTTTGCGATACCTGCGATCGAGAAAGTAGATACCAGCGAGGGGAAAACCACCATTCAGGTGCTTATACTTTGCCCCACAAGAGAGCTGGTACAGCAGGCAACAGAGGAAATCAGGAAGCTTGCCAGATTTAGGGCTGATATCCATCCTGTGGAGATATATGGTGGTGCCGCCATCGACAAGCAGTGCATCCGCCTCCGTAGCGCCAACATAGTTGTTGGGACGCCCGGGCGGGTGATGGATCATATGCGTCGCAAGAATATCAGACTCTCAAACTTGAAGATGATAGTTTTGGATGAGGCCGACGAGATGCTGAGCATGGGTTTTAAGGAGGATATCGAGACTATCCTGACGGACACTCCGGCAGACCGGCAAACAGTGCTTTTTTCCGCTACCATGTCGCGGGCTATACTAACGCTGACAAACGAGTTCCAAAAAGACCCGCAACTGATCGATATTAATAAGAGCCAGGCCACCATAACAGATATCGAGCAGAGCTACATCGAGGTTCCCCGCGGCAGAAAAAAAGACGCGCTAGGCATGCTGCTGCAACATCATCAACCAAACCGGGCTATAATTTTCTGTAATACTAAAAAAATGGTAGACGAGCTGACCGAGTTTCTCAGTTGCTTCGATTTTAAAACGGAGAGCATCCACAGCGATATAAAGCAGGCTCAAAGAACTGCAGTCATGCAAGGCTTTAAGCAGGGGAAAACAGCGTTACTGATTGCATCCGATATTGCCGCTCGCGGTATAGATGTGAATGATGTTGACTTTGTCATCAACTATGACATCCCGACAAGTACGGAATACTATATACATCGTATTGGCAGAACGGGACGAGCTGGTAAATCGGGGCGCTCTGTCACTCTTTGCAGCGGCAGGCGCGAAGTCAACACCATGCGCGGTATTGCTTCTGAGATAAAAGCGCAAATAACCCCAATGTCGCTGTCCTCTTTAAGCGATATCCAAAAAGCTAACGGTAGCAAGGCAATAAGTGCTATGGAAAAAACTTTACAAGTTGAGATTCAGACATCATTTTTAGAAATGGTAGACCAATTGGCAGAAAAAGGTTATTCTCTAAAAAACATTGCGGCAGCGGCAATGCAGCTGCAATTTGCTAAGGTTGCTCTGCCGGCCATAGTCACCCCTATTGAACCGTGGGAGTTGGAAGCAATAGCCCCGGTAAAAAAAAGAGCCGACAATAGTAAGGTCAGCTCTGCTTCGTATGAGGCTGTGCTTATCGATATAGGCCGCACTCACCATGTCGCCGCCAAACACATCGTTGGCGCGATTACAGAGCGAACAGACTTGGTTGGCAGCGACATCGGCAAGATAGATATTTTGCCCGGGCAAACTATTGTCAATATTCCCACCGGATACAGTGAGGAATTTTTAGAGGCAATGGCAGGCTGCAAGATCTGTGGCAGGCCGGTCAATACGGTAAAGCTGGCCAATACTTCAAAAAATAGAAAGAGTGCGCTAGGGTCAATCATTAACTCACATGATGGCAAAAAAAACAATCGTACTCAGGGCGCCTCATTAAATAAAAAAGAATCGTATCGGTCATGCGGGTAAGGGGATAGATCAATACTACCACCTATGCTATCATGCAGCAGCTTTATTATCTTCCTTTTATCCGGACGATATACGGACAAGGGAAAAAGAAGTTTTAATAAAATTATACCTTGAATAATGTTATCAGTTCACGCGTAGCGGCAGTAATATCTTTTTGTGCCACTATTGCTGATATAACCGCAAATCCGTCTATACCTGAACCTTTAAAATTACATATTGTATTTTTGCTTATCCCGCCGATGACAACAATGGGAATATCCACTGCTTTGCGTATTTTTTTTAGCTCATCCATAGTAACAATTTCTGTGTCTTTTTTGGTTGTAGTGGAATACATTGCTCCAACCCCCAAATAATCAGCGCCGTCATTTTGCGCTTTGACCGCTTCCTTAAGGTTAGATGCTGAAACACCAAGGATCTTATCCTTGCCGATTAGCTTTCTTACGACCGCCGCTGGTAGATCATTTTGACCAATGTGAACACCGGCAGCGTCGATCGCCATAGCTACATCAACACGGTCATTGATAATCAGCGGAACATTGTATCTGTCTGTAATATCTTTTATGCGAAGTGCAAGCTGATAAAATTTAAGAGATGAACAGCACTTTTCTCTTAACTGAACAATTGTACATCCGCCTAGAATAGCAAGCTCAACCGATTCTTCTATGGTATCGGTTGACATTAGTTTTCTGTCCGTACAAAGATAGAGGGTATAATCAATTTTATTCTTCATTAAGTTTCGCTCTTTCTGCAATAATATCGCCGTTAAGATAACCAAGCGCATCTATAATTGCAACATGAAAATTGCCTATACCAAGACTGCCTGCTTTTTCAAATGCCATTTCACCTGCTATACCCATCAAGGCAACACCACCAACGGCTGCAGAAAAATAGTCTTTGCCAATACCTGCAAAGGCTCCAACCAGTGCTGTTGTCATGCAGCCTGTTCCTGTTACCTTGGAAAGCATTTTGTGGCCGTTAAAGATTTTAACAACCCTTTTACCATCCGAAACAACATCAATGGCACCGGTTAGGGCAACCACACAGTTAAGTTTATTTGCAACTGTTATTGCAACGGTTGCACTGTCATTTTTTTCATCAGCGGTAGAGGAATCCACTCCTTTTGTAGAAGCTCCCATCCCTGCTAAAAACGAAATCTCGGACAAATTACCCCGCAGTATGGTAATTTTAATCTGTTCTATTATTTCTTTTGTTGTGTCGTTTCTGAGTTTGGATGCGCCAGCTCCAACCGGATCAAAAACAACAGGAATACCGAGAGCATTTGCTTTTTTACCCGACTCAATCATTGAAGCGATAGTACGCTTATTGAGTGTTCCAATGTTTATGACAAGAGCCGCAGAAATTGCGGTAATATCTGCTGCCTCAGCAATATCATCAGCCATAATAGGGGAGGCGCCAATAGCAAGCAGGGCATTGGCAACATCGTTTACTGTAACATAGTTAGTTATATTGTGAACAAGAGGAACTTTATTTTTAAGTTCTTGTATTAACTTTGAAATATCTTTTGTTATTGTGTTTATTTAAATCAGCCCCTTTATTATTTTTCTGAACAAAACTCAACCTTTTTGCCTTCTAAAATCATATTTGTGGTTCTGACAGCACACATTTTCCCACACATGGAGCAGGTATGCCGGTCGGCAGGAGGCGTGCTTTCAAAATATGCTTTTGCCTTATCACCGTCTATGGCAATTTTGAACATTTCCTCCCAATCCATATTGTGCCGTGCTTCCGCCATTTTGTTGTCAACATCTCTTGCGCCAGGCAACCCTTTTGCAATATCCGCAGCATGGGCGGCAATCTTGCTGGCAACAATGCCCTCCTTAACGTCGTTCAAATCCGGCAGCCGAAGATGCTCAGCCGGTGTAACATAGCACAAAAAATCGGCGCCCGAGGCTGCAGCAATTGCTCCTCCAATAGCAGAGGTTATATGGTCGTATCCGGGAGCAATGTCGGTAACAAGCGGACCTAAAACATAAAACGGCGCATTATGACAGATACGTTTCTGCATTATCATGTTTGCGGCAATCTCATTCATCGCCATATGACCAGGGCCTTCAACCATAACCTGAACATCCTTATCCCAGGCTCGTTTGGTAAGATCTCCGAGTTCAATCAGTTCACTTATCTGACCTGCATCGGAGCTGTCATCAATACACCCCGGCCGGAGAGCGTCACCAAGGCTGATCGTAACATCAAATTCACGCAGAATTTCAAGCACATCATCATAATACTCATAAAAAGGGTTCTCGTTTCCCGTCATCTCCATCCATGCAAACAAAAGAGAGCCCCCGCGAGAAACGATATTCATTTTTCTGCCCTCGCGTCTAAATGCCTTAACAGCTCTCTTATTGATACCTGCATGAATGGTCATAAAATCCACCCCATCCTCGGCATGAGCGCGGATAACCTTCAGAAAATCCTGTGCGGTTATTTCTAGCAAATCCTTTTCAAGATACCCCACCGCGTCATACATAGGGACCGTGCCTATCATAGCTGGAGATTTTGCAATAAGCTCTTTACGGAAGATATTTGTTTTTCCGTAGTTGCTTAAATCCATAATGGCTTCCGCACCAAATTTTAATGCCAAGTCAACCTTCTGCATTTCTCTATCGTAATTATTGCAATCGCCTGATATCCCCAGGTTGACATTAATTTTTGTTTTAAGTCCGGCACCAATCCCCTCAGGCGAAAGGGAAGTGTGCCTAATATTTGCAGGAATGGCAACGCTGCCACAAGCAACAAGTTCCATAAGCTTATGTGTATCCATATTTTCTTTTTTGGCCACGGTTTCCATTTGGGGAGTAGGGATGCCTTCTTTAGCAGCCTCCATTTGTGTTTTGTAGCTTCTCATTTTATATGATTCCTTTCGTTTTATATAGTTCATAAAAGTGGTTTGTCGGGCCATGTCCCTTACCAATGTTAAGCGAATATTTTATTGCCAGGGTCACATATTTTTTTGCTTCTTCCACCGCTTTGGCTAATTCCATTCCGTTTGCAAGATTTGCGGTAATCGCAGAGGAAAGAGTACAGCCAGTACCATGCGTGTTTTTTGTATTGATTCGTTCATTTGAAAAAGAATCAACTTTTTTACCGTCAAACAAAATGTCAACGGCATCGCCGCTTAAATGGCCGCCTTTTACTAAGACATTTTTGGCTCCCAGCTGGTAAATTATTTTAGCAGCTGCTTTCATATCACTTACCGTTTTAATATCCATTCCCGTGATTGTTTCGGCTTCCGGTATATTGGGAGTAATTAAAAAACTAAACGGTAGAATTTCCTTTTTTAGAGTATCCAAAGCATCCAACTGCATCAATAAAGAGCCGTCCTTTGCAATAATTACAGGATCAAACACGGTAATCTTCGGCTTATATTCTCTCAATTTCTCTGCTACCGCTTTCATAGTTTCAATACCGGATAACATGCCAATCTTAACCGCATCAACTTCAATATCCTCAAAAACCGCGTCAATCTGGTCTTTAATAACTTTTTGCGTTACATTTTGAATTGAAATGACTCTGGATGTGTTTTCCGCAACAACCGCAACAATAACACTCATACCAAAACAGCCGAGGGCGGAAAAGGTTTTTATATCAGCCTGTATTCCCGCACCGCCGCTGCAATCGGAACCGGCAATAGACAAACAGTTTTTCATATAAATACTCCTTTAACATAACAAATTTAACATAACAAAAAAGGAAGCACCGTAAGGCACTTCCTGTAAATTATTTTTTCAGTGACTCCCTACGTTGGCATTACCCAAATCAGGTAAAAGGGTCAAAGTTGATTACTTCCTCTCAGCCTGCACACAAGCTCCCCTGTTTATTTAATTATAATGTAACTTAATTAAGTATAGCATTTCAATATATAGTTTGTCAACTCAACCACCCCAGCGTCCTTTCCACGGCTTTCTGCCAGGCACAATGCTTAGCAGATCTTTCCTCTGCCGGCATGTGTGGCAAAAAACGGCGGTCTAATTGCCACAAATCAGCAATTTCAGCTACATTTTGCCACACCTCGCAAGCTAAACCAGCCAAAAAGGCGGCGCCAAGGGCTGTGGTTTCTGTTATTTTTGGGCGTTCCACCGGTATATTCAACATATCTGCCTCAAACTGCATTAAAAAGTTGTTGGCACTAGCCCCGCCATCGGCCTTAACTTGTGCCAAAGCCTCGCCAATATCCATTTGCATAGCATCAATAACATCTTTAACCTGTAGGGCAATTGCCTCCAAAGCTGCCCGGGCAACATGCCCGCGGTTGGTCCCACGGTTAATGCCAATCAGCATACCTCGGCTATAACTATCCCAATACGGTGCCCCAAGCCCGGTAAAGGAGGGCACAAGCACAACACCACCCGTATCCGGCACCGAAAGAGCCAAAACCTCGCTTTCCGCGGCTGTCTCAATTATCTTTAGCTCATCCCTTAGCCACTGAATAACCGCACCACCCACAAAAACACTGCCTTCCAAGGCATATTGCGGCTTGCCATTGGCGCTGCAGGCCATGGTAGTAAGAAGCCGATGTTCAGATGCAACAGGCAAATCTCCGGTGTGCATTAAAAGAAAACAACCTGTACCATAGGTTACTTTGGCCATACCCGAGCAAAAACACCCCTGACCAAAAAGAGCAGCCTGCTGGTCGCCGGCCAGGCCAGCAATAGGAATACTTTTACCCAAAATAGCCGGGTCCAGCTCGCCAACCACACCGCAAGAACTAACAACTTTTGGCAGCATAGAGTAGGGGATAGCGAGCTCACGCAAAATATCATCATCCCAGCAGCACCTGTGAATATCATACATCATGGTACGAGAAGCATTAGTGTAATCAGTAACATACACCTTGCCGCCGGTCAACCGCCAAATAAGCCACGTATCCACCGTACCAAAAAGTAAATCACCAGCAGCGGCTTTTTCTTTTGCTCCATGCACATTCTCCAAAATCCATTTCAGCTTGGTAGCAGAAAAGTAGGAGTCAAGCAAAAGTCCTGTCCTTTTTCTAATTAGCTCTTCCAGACCTCTGTCCTTCAATTTCTGACACATGGCAGCAGTCCGCCGGCATTGCCAAACAATGGCATTATAAATTGGCTTACCCGTGTTTTTATCCCAAACAATGGTCGTTTCCCTCTGATTGGTAATACCAACGCCAATTATATCCGTAATATTTATCTTTGCAGCTATTATGGCTTCCCGTAAAGAATCTAGCTGGCTTTTGTAAATAGCCTCTGGGTTATGCTCAACCCAGCCCGGTTGCGGATATATCTGAGGGAGATCCTTATTTCCCTGAGCCACAATTTGTCCGGCCGTATCAAAAATAATTGTCCTAGAACTGGTGGTTCCTTGATCAAAAGCCAGCAAATAACCTTCCACAAAAAGCACCTCCTTAGCCTGTGTTAATAACATTTTTATTTATACAAATATCTTACCCTTAATCATTCACCTTGTCCAGATTGGTCTAAATATAAAAGAAACAGTAAAAATAAAAAAGGCAAAACACATCATACCGCCGAATTATAAAATTATAGAAAATGCCATAAAATAAATACCAAGGAGGGGAAAGTAGTGAAAAAAGACTTAAACATAGAAGAACTAAAAGCAGATACGGCAAAAATATTCAACCATGGTTTTGGCTGCTCGGAAACGATGGTATATTCCATCGGAAAACACTTTGATCTAGATATGCCAGACGAAGCAATAGCCATGGCATCCGGATTTCTTTGGGGTGTAGGCAGTGGCTGTGCTTGCGGAGCCTTGGCCGGCGGCACCATGTGTCTGGGCTATTTATTTGGCCGCACAACTCCGGATGATCAAAAGGTTTATCATTGCCTGGATTTAGCAAAAGAATTTCATGATACCTTTAAAGAAACCTGCGGTAGCCCTTGCTGCCGGGTTTTAGTAAAAGGCTTTGAACCATACAGCCCGGAAAGAAAAGCTCACTGCACAAAAATTGTGGTAGCAGCCGTGGAAAAATTGGCAGAGATCATCATTAGAGAGACAAAGTAGGGAAGAAAAAATGCCGCTTGCCCCAATGGTAAGTGGTTATTTTCTCTATAAACCTACACAACTAAAACCTTAAATTACATTATAAATTATAATAGTTACATAGTTATATATCTAGTCATAATCTTAATAACATATTTAATTATGGTCATAATTGCCTAGGTTGTTACCCAGTTTTGCAGTTCTTTAGTTTTAACTCGTTTAACCCGCCAATTTACCCATTCAACTTTACATAATATATATTATCGGAAGTAATAAAAAGGCAACGCATAAATAAATAAACAAATAAAATAAACAATATGATGGGCAGGCAAGGCCATCATATTGTTTATTACTATATATTAAATTAAATATCATATATCTAACGGTATATACAGAACCTGTCCTGGTGTCAAACTCACGGTAGCCAATTGATTAAATTGCTTAATTTCATAAACTGCCTTATCCATACTGCCTTTATAATCCGGCATATATTCTTTAATCAAATACCATAAATTATCACCTGGCTGCACAATAACCTCTGCCACGGGCCTTTTTTTAGCCTCTTTATCATTACCCAGGGCTTGGCATGTAAACACCAAAACCATGCTAACAAGCAAAAATAAAACTACAAAAGGGACGTAACGCAGGCGTTTTTTCTTTTTCTTATTAATATTCCGCATAATCACATACCTCCAATAAAAATATAACAAAATGTCGAACGTTTGTTCTGTTTTTATTTTATCGAACATATGTTCATTTGTCAATACTTTTTCGAACATTTGTTTGCTTTTTTGCAAAAAGCGTGCTATAATAGGCATAAAAAGATAAACTTTTAAAGATTTAGGAGTTGATTTTATGAATTATATAGATCTTTCTCCGCGCCAGGCAGCCATTCTTGACTACATTAAAGAAGTGGTCGCCGTCAAGGGCTATCCACCAACCGTGCGAGAAATCGGGTCCGCTATCGGGCTTAATTCGCCTTCCACCGTGCATGGGCATCTGAACCTTTTAGAACAAAAGGGCTATATTAAGCGAGATCCTGCCAAGCCACGTGCTTTAGAAGTTGTAGATTTTTCCCCCTACTCCTCTTCTTCAGATAAAGAAATGGTTAATGTTCCAATATTAGGTACCATAACTGCTGGGAAACCAATTTTGGCGGTGGAAAACATGGATGATTTTTTCCCTTTGCCAATTGATTTTATCCGTTCCAACAAAGACATCTTTATTTTGCAGGTTTCTGGAGAAAGTATGATCGAAGCAGGAATTTTAGATGGAGACCACATCATAGTGGAAGAAACACCGGTAGTAAACAATGGGGAAATTGCCGCTGTTTTAATTGAAGATGAGGCAACGGTCAAGCGTTTTTATAAAGAAAATGACCATATTCGTTTGCAGCCGGAAAACAGTTTAATGGAGCCTATCATCGTTGATGAGGTAAAAATTTTAGGAAGAGTAATTGGCCTTTTTAGACGTTTCTAATCTAATTTTTAATTTAAATATTTTAAAGGGGTATGTTTTCTTTTAAGAAAACATACCCCTTTTTGTATACTTTATTAATATCAATCCTGCAACATTTCCAAAAGTTTTGCCTCGTTTATTAAAGGAATACCCAGACTTTGTGCTTTGTCGTACTTAGAGCCAGGGCTTTCCCCCACCAAAACATAGCTGGTGTTTTTACTCACACTGCCGGTCACTTTACCACCATTGGCCTCAATAAGCTCCTTTGCCGCCTCTCTGGTTAGGCTTGGCAAAGTGCCTGTTATAACAAAAGTGTAATTTTGTAGCTTATTGGTATATTTATCGGAAACGGTGCTTTTCATGTTTACTCCGGCTGCCGACAGCCTTGCCAAAAGTTGAATGTTTTGTGGTTGCGCAGCCCAAGTCACAATGCTTTGGGCAATTTTGGGACCGATTTCCGGAATATTTGTTAAGTCTTCTTCACTGGCAGCAAAAATTGCATTCATATCTAAAAAACGAGCCGCTAATATTTTACCAACTTTTTCCCCCACAAAGCGTATTCCCAAAGCTGTTAGCAAGCTACTTAAGTCATTTTCTTTGCTTTTTTCTATTGCCTTAATTATATTTGCAGCAGATTTTTTACCCATTCTTTCCAACCCTGCCAAGGTTGGGGCTTGCAAATAATACAGGCCTGATACATCCTTTACTAGGCATTTTACCAATAATTGCTCAAGTAAGGCAGTCCCCAAACCATCTATATCCATGCCCGAACGGGAAACAAAATGAATCAGTTCTTCCCTTCTTTTAGCTGGGCAAGTACTATTGGTGCAGTACCAAGCCGATTCTCCCTCTAAACGCACTGCTTTACTGCCACATTCTGGGCAAATTTTTGGCATTATAAACGGTTTTTGAGTGCCGTCTCTTTTTCCCGGCAGAGGCCTAATTATCTCGGGTATCACATCGCCTGCCTTGTGGATGAGCACTCTGTCACCGATTCGTACGTCCTTTTCTTTTATCATATCCTCATTATGCAAAGTAGCACGGCTGATTACGCTGCCTGCCACTTTTACAGGCTCTAAAATGGCAAGCGGGGTTAAAACACCGGTACGCCCTACCCCTATTTCAATATCTAATAATGTGGTTTCAGCTTCTTCAGCAGGAAACTTGTAAGCTATGGCCCACTTTGGGGCTTTGCTGGTATTTCCTAGCTCAGCTCTTTCTTTTATATTTGAAAGCTTAATTACCAGCCCATCTATTTCATAGGCGAGGCTATGCCTTTTATCCTGCCAGCTATTAATTGCCGAAATAATATCTTCTATGCTGCCAGCTTGAACAGAAGGATTTACAGGCAAGCCCAAATCACATAAAAGTTGCAGCAGATCTTCCTGTGTGACAGGCATTTGCCGCCCCTGGATGGCTAAAATATCATAAAAAAAAGCTCTTAAAGGCCTAGATGCCGTTATTTTAGCATCCAGCTGACGCAAAGAACCGGCCGCTGCATTACGAGGATTGGCAAAAATACCTTCTTGAAGCAATTCTCTTTCCTCGTTTAGTTTAGCAAAATCCTCTTTATTTATAAAAACCTCACCCCTGATCGCAAGAAATGGCACGGGTTCTTTTAGCTCTTTTGGCACGGTAACAATGGTTTTTACATTAGCTGTTATGTCTTCTCCACTCAGGCCGTCTCCCCGAGTTGCCCCTATCGTCAACCTGCCGTCAACATAAGTTAGGGCAACCGTTAGTCCGTCCATTTTGGGTTCCAACACATAAGTTGGGTTTGGTATCTCTTGACATATTCGGCTATGAAAATTCTCGACATCCTCTTTGGAGAAAGCGTTTGCCAAAGACAAAAGCGGTGCCTGATGAGTCACCGATCCAAAACGGCCATCTGCTTGGCCCCCTACTTTTTTTGTGGGAGAATCGCTGCTTGTCACCTCGGGGTGCAAGGCTTCCAGCCTAACTAGCTCATGCATAAGAACATCATACTCACTGTCGGTTACCAGCGGAGCATCCTTTTGATAATACGCCTGATTATATTTTTCCAGAAGTTGACGCAATTCTTTTATCCTTATTAAATCTCTTTCTTTCATAATTATCCCACCTTTTTTTGTTTGGGAAATTAAATTTTTTTGATTGGAGCATATCGAAGCATTAAATTTTTGATCCCCTGACCAGGAAAAGCCACGCTGATTTCCAGGTCATCTGCACTGCCTTTGGTTTTTACCACCATACCAGTGCCAAATTTGGCGTGCTGAACCTTGTCACCCACATTTATTATTTGTTTTTTTGCTGTGTTTGTAAGACCATCATTACCAGAATCAATTGAGCTGCTATACATGCTTGTTTTTTGTTTTATCGGTGGTTTTTTCCAAGCATACCCCGTGCCAAAATCTGCTTTATCGTGCCAAAAATCAGCCGAGATACGTTGAGCATCAAGATATTCTTCCGGAATTTCTTTTACAAAACGTGATTCTCGGTATATTTGACTTTGCCCTTTTAAAAAGCGGCTTTTGGCCCGAGTTAAGTAAAGATGTTTTTGGGCCCTGGTGATTCCCACATAGCAAAGGCGTCTTTCCTCCTCTAGCTCTCGCTCTTCCAGCATGGCTCGGCTGTGCGGAAAAACTTGCTCTTCCAGACCGGTTATAAAAACCACCGGAAATTCCAACCCTTTGGTAGCATGTAAAGTAAGCAAGGAAATATAATCATCAGCTTCTTGCCAGTTATCCATGTCTGTAGCCAGGGAAAGCTGAGCTAAAAAATCAGTCAAGTTTTTGGCTTCTTCTTCTGCAGTTTGGTCAAATTGGGCTGCCACAGAAATAAATTCATCTATGTTTTCCAGACGGCTTTCAGCCTCTACGCTGCCTTTACCATTTTCTTCTTCCAATGCTTCTCGTAAACCGGTTTTGGCAATAACCTCTTTCACAATACAGGTTATAGATGAATCTGTCAGCATTGCCCGCAAGCTTTCCATTAGGGCATAAAATTTACTGATACCGCGTTTGGCACTCCCTCCCATATCTAAAAGCAATTCATCATCGGCTAAAAGATCATAAATGCTGCTTTGGGCTGCAGTAGCAATGGCAGCCAGCTTGGCCAAGCTAGTACTGCCAATGCCCCGGCGAGGAAAGTTGATGATTCTGCCCAGGCTTACATTATCCGCCGGATTGACTAAAAGACGCAGATAAGCCATAATATCTTTTATTTCCTTGCGTTCATAAAAACGCATGCCACCAAAGATTTTATATGGCAGGCCATATTTTATCAGCACGTCCTCCAAAGAACGAGACTGGGCATTTGTCCGATATAAAATTGCAAAATCGCGATAAGTAAATTTTTGATTTTGGCGGAGGTCAAAGATCGTTTCCGCAACATAAGAAGCTTCCGACCTTTCATCCGGCAGCTCCCTGTATGATATAAGAGCCCCCGCTTCTGCTTCTGTCCACAATTTTTTTGGCTTGCGTTTAGTGTTATTCTCAATAACGCCATTAGCAACAGAAAGTATGTTTTTTGTTGAGCGGTAATTGCGTTCCAAGTTGACTATTTGGCAGTTTGGGTAATCCTTTTCAAAATCTAGTATGTTGCCAATATCTGCCCCCCGCCAGCCATAAATCGACTGGTCCGGATCCCCTACTACACAAATATTTTGCCATTTTGCAGCTAAAAGATTAATTAGTTTATATTGTGCGTGGTTAGTATCCTGATATTCATCTACCAAAATATATTTAAAACGATCCTGGTAAACCTCTAATCTTTTTGGTTCTCGCTGAAACAAAAGAACCGTTTCCATGATAATATCATCAAAATCAAGGGCATTGTTTTGGCTAAGCTTGTGTTTATAACTTTTATATATCTTCCCCACATTTTCTCGCCAAACATCCATGGCAGCATTTTTATATTGTTCTGGTGTTATGAGCTGATTTTTACTTTTACTGATCTCTGATGCCACGGCACGGGGGTGATAGGCTTTTTCTGTTAGCTCCAATTCAGCCAAACATTTTTTTATTACTATTTGCTGGTCATGATCATCATATATGCTAAAGTTTCTATCGAAGCAACAATATTCATATTCTCGCCTTAATATTTTTAGACAGATTGCATGAAAAGTCCCTACCCACATATATTCCGCTGCTAAGCCTACCATATTAAGCATTCTTTCTTTCATTTCGTTAGCGGCCTTGTTGGTAAAGGTTATGGCCAAAATATTGTTTGGTTTTATGCCCTGCTCTATAAAATAGGCCCCACGGCTCACGAGAACCCTAGTTTTACCGGAGCCAGCTCCGGCCACAATTAAAAGCGGCCCTTCTGTGCAGGTTACAGCAGTAATTTGTTCTTGATTTAGTTGTGATAAAATATCCATTTAAATTTTATACTCCTGTTCTGATCTGGCATCTTTTACTTGCCGTTTAAACGTTCCAAAATTAATTTGTAGCCATTAGCTCCATAGTTTAAGTAACGTTTAACTCGACTAATGGTGGCTGTGCTAGCCCCCGTACAAGAAGCAATATCAGAATATGTATTTTCTTTCATCAGCATTTTTGCCACAGCAAAACGCTGTGCCAAAGACTTTAGCTCTCCTACTGTGCAAATATCCTCAAAAAAGCGGTAACACTCTTCTGAATCCTTTAAGGCTAGAATTGCCCCAAAAAGATCATTAGTAAAATCATCTTCTAGTTTGCTTTGATATGCCATGTTTTCCCTCCTAACCAAACACGCGTTACTGTTATTCTTTAAAATTTTAATACATCACAGTATTAAATATATTCAATACCTAACTGCCGTTTCCTGCTGCTCTTGAAGTTATAAAAATTTGTAAAACCAAAGGTTGAATATATTTATTCCTTTCCAACCAGCAAATTTAAAAGCTAATAAAACAAGCGCAATGGCAAAAACCAAAAAATAACAAACTATTTCTTTTTTGTTACCCTCTTGTAAAAGACCTGGCAACTGACGTTTTAAAAAAAATGCCAATACTGGCACAAAAATAAGCCACCCTACAATCATGCCGGTTTCCTCCTTTTACGCAAAACACCTAATATAAGCGTTAAAAGCGGAATTAAAATATAAAAAACCCCATCAAAATAAGGCAAAACATATAAAATAGTTTGAAATATTTCCCCAATAAATATAAACAGGTTTTCGCAGAGACAAGTAATTATTATGAAAAGGAGCGGAAAAACAAAACTGTACTTTGCCAAACCAAAAAGCTGGCCAAAGGCGTAACCTGCCAAAAAAACCAAAATACCAATCCGTAAAAAAGCAATTGAGAGAATGGCAACAACCCCAAAAACCTCTATGCGAACAAATGAATCATTTATAGTTATCATTTTTAGTGACTCCGTAAGAGGAAAAGTTTCTCGAATTATGCCATCTCCCAATACAAATGTGTTAATAAGGGTGATAAGAATAAAAGAAAAACCTGCAATTAAAACTCCTTTACAAATAGAAGCCCCTGCTTTTTGAGGTTCAATAAAATGAGGCAAAAGCAAAATAAACAATGATATAGCCCCAAAAGGAATAAAGGTTAAGCTGGCTGAAACTTTTGTAAAATCTACCCAATCTGTTCTCGCAACCGGCAGCAAATTGTTAAAATCCATTTGATTAAACAATAGAAAAAAATAAAATATTATCATTAAAATGAAACCATATACAAGAAATTTAGCAAAACGGCCCAAGACTATTAAGCCTTTGCTAGCTATAAAGCAGGAAAAAGCCGCAATTAACGTTATATAAATTATTTTAGGGGTTCTTCTCATATATACACTTATCCAAAAGTACTCTAAGCTTTTGGTATCTGTACAAATCAAAAACAACAACAAAAGTATATATAAAATTATTATTATTTTAGCCAAAACCTTGCCATAAGCAAGGGTAAGAACATCGCCCCAGGTTTTTCCGGCAAAGGCTTTAAACCACATACCACAAATAGCACATAAAATTAAGTTTACCAAAATAGCTATAACTATGCCAAGCCAGCTATCTCTGCCAAGCACAGATTCGGCCGGGGATATGAGTATTTCACCCCCCAGAATTAGCACGCTTGCCAAAAAAACCAGCATTTTGTTGTTTATTTTAAATTCTTTTATATTCATATACTCTCCCAAACCTAAGCTTTTTAAATTAATATCCAAAAATTAATATTCAAATGCTGTTTTAAAACTTAGACTTAGTTTTTATACTGTATGGGATAGTTTATATCTCCCTGGAAAAGGATTTGAGTTTTCACCTCTATGGATAGGGTTATTTTTTGGATGTTCTCCGGCCAATCTTCTCTTAACTTTTGCCATATCTTTGGTTTATAACGATTTATTTGTTGACCAAGATGGAGCACATCTGCTTTTAGCTCTTTTTCTTTTTCCCAGGTTGTTAATATTTCTGCTTTTATTAATTCAGCAAGCGCTTGATTTAGCCAGTCTATCTGCTCCTTTTGCAGTATATCTTCGTAACCTATTTGTTCTCTTATGGCGCTTTTGACTTCCAGTTTGATTATTATTTCTACCTTACCATCTTTTTCTTTTACCTGGTATTTTTGCTTTAACCCTAAAAGATTCAGGACGACCAAATTTGTCTCGGTTTTATCTTTTACCAAAAATACACTGCTTTGTAGCAGGCCGCGGGCCAAAAGCAAGCCTCTTGTTTCTGTAGAATCTAGCTCTCCCACAACCGTGTTATCTTTAAAAACAGCTAAACCTGCTAATTCCACTTCTTTTTTTTCATTTAATTCAATTATGGGAAGAATTGCAGCTGCTCCTTCAGTCATCATATCGCTAAAAAGATCTTTTTGCAGGATGGTATAAGAAAAACCATTGCCCCTTGAGATTTGCCCTTTCATAAGGTTTGCTATTTCTTTGGCCTGACTATTTAAACTATCTTTGTTTTCTACGTTTAAAATATCCTTTGCCGGACCTTTGCTTATCGTAATATAAACATCCGGACGTATATAATGGCTACGGTTCCAGGAATCTATATATATATTTGTTGGTTGTTTTGATAACTCTTCCCCTATTATTAAAACCTGGTCATAGGCCCAAGTAAACTGATTGTTAGTCACTTTGCTTAAATTTTGTACTGCTTCTATTACTGTTGCGCCTTTTACAGTTATTGTTTTTGTTTCAACGCTATAACCCTGTTCCTGCTTTGAGGGCATTAAAATTTCCACCGTTAATTCTATTTGCCCATCCTCTGTAAAATCATATGCGGTTCCGATTCCTATGATCATATCACTGATTTCCACACTGTCCCAGCAGCCTACTAAAGCAAACAAAAGCAAAAAAACCAAGAGAGCAAAAATTACATGTTTTTTCATGTTTTTGCCTCCTTGGCGGGTTTTTGGTTTTTGGCCTGTCTGTGTTTGCTGCCGGATGTTGCCAAATAAGTTGGTCTTTTATCCAGCATCCAAAGAGGAAAACGCACAATTGTATCACGCAAGCTGTAGGTCGGTAAAATGGGGGCCAGATACGGCACGCCAAATGATTTTAAGGATAAAAGGTGTCCGAAAAAAAACATGCTACCAATGAGTATGCCAAAACCTCCTAAAACACCAGCTAAAATAAGAAAAATTATGCGATACATGGTACCAGAATCGGTTAAAGGATTTGTTACGAAAGAAGCAATAGCGGTGCCGGCCACCACTATTACTACGGGAGCACTAATGATGCCGGCCGCAACTGCCGTTTGGCCGATTACCAAAGCACCCACAATGCTAACAGCCTCACCAGCCGGGCGGGGTAAACGAACACCGGCCTCCCGCAATATTTCATAAATTATGCCCAGAATGAAAATCCCTAATACTGCATTGAAAGGGGTGTTTATGTCTGCCGTGGAAATCGTTAAAGACAGTTCATATGGCAAAAGCTCCTGGTGAAAACAGATAATTGCCACATAAATACCCGGACCCCAAACACTTACAAACAAAGATATATATCTTATTAATCTTACAAAGGCAGCATAATAAGGCCTTGAATAGTAATCTTCAGAACTTTGCATGGTCTCCACAAACAAAAGCGGCACTGTAAGCACAATGGGACTGCCATCCACCATAATGGCCACCCTGCCCTCCAGCATTTTTGCCGCAACCTTGTCCGGTTTTTCGCTGTTGCCAACTGTAGCAAAAACAGAATAAGGATTGTCTTCTATCAGCTGTTCTATATACCCCGACTCAAAAATGCCATCTATATCTATTTTTTCTATTCTTTTTTTTACTTCTTTTACCACATTTGGGTCCGCCAAGCTTCTTAAATACACTACAGCCACATTTGTTTGAGTGTATCGGCCAACTACAAATCTTTCCAGCGTAAAATCTGGGTGTTTTAGTTTACGGCGCAGCAGCGCAATGTTGGTTTGCAAATTTTCTACAAAGCCTTCTCGCGGACCACGCACCACCACCTCTGTGCTGGGCTCGGTTATGCTCCTTTTTTCCCATCCTCTGGTTTCTATCAAAAGGGCTTCTGCGTTTCCTTCCAAAAGCAACACGGTAAACCCGTTAATAAGCCTGTTAATAATAACTTTTAGTTCCGCTGCTTCTTCTATTTCTACGGTTGAAATAAAAGATTTGCTTATATTTTCTAGGGTTATCTTTTCCTCATCTACAGCAATATTTTGCAGCGGTTTTAAAATAAAATCGCTGATAGTTCTTTTATCTATAAGTCCATCCAAATACAAAAAACAAGCTGTCTGGCCATATTTGCCACCTATAATAATTTCCCTTTGTATCATTTCGTTGTTTTTACCCATTATTGCATTAATTTTGGCCAGGTTTTCGGCCAAATCTTCTGTTAAGGTGCCTGTTATATCCAAACTGTGTGTGTTACCCATGTTTTGCCTCCCTAAGCAGACTTTTTTATTTTACTTATTATGGCAAAAATGGCAAAAATCTATGCATACAGGGATTTTATAGAATCAATTAAAGTTGCTCTTACATAAAAAAGTGCCCCCAGAAGGGGCACTTTTTTATTTTTTACATATTATAAAATTTTATTTTTTAGCCAGGGCCCTGTGACCTATATCTTTACGGTAGAAAGCACCCTGAAAACTGATTTTTGCGGTAGCGGCATAAGCATTATCTATGGCTTTTTGAATGTCATCACCCAAAGCTGTTACGCCCAAAACCCGGCCACCGCTCGTTAAAATTGCCTGATCTTTTTGCTTGGTACCGGCATGAAAAACAGTCGCGATTTTTGCTGCTTCGACCAGGCCAAAAATCGGCATGCCTTTTTTGTAGGCCCCCGGGTAGCCATCCGAAGCTACAACCACACAAACTGCCGGCTGAGAAAGCCACTCTATTTTTTGGTTTTGCAGGGTACCCGACAAAATGGCCTCTATTATATCGACTAAATCGGTAGCCAAGCGCAAAAGAACTGGTTGGGTTTCCGGGTCGCCAAAGCGAGCATTATATTCCAGCACTTTTGGACCATTGGCGGTAAGCATAAGGCCGGCATAGATAACACCCTGGTACAAACGGCCTTCCTGACGCAAACCGTCTATGGTGGGCTGCAAAATACTTTTTTGGACAACTTTGGCAATGGCCGGGGTGTAAACAGGTGCCGGGGAATAGGCCCCCATGCCGCCTGTGTTGGGGCCTTGGTCGCCATCAAATACCCTTTTATGGTCTTGAGCAGATTCCATAGGCACCACTGTGTAGCCATCAGTAAAAGCCAGAATGCTCACTTCTTCGCCCTCCAAATATTCCTCTATGACTATTTGGTTGCCAGCTTCGCCAAAAACTTTGCTTTGCATCATATCTTCAACTGCCTGTAAAGCGGTTTGTTTATCCATGGCCACAATCACACCTTTGCCGGCAGCCAGACCATCCGCCTTTACCACCAAAGGAGCACCTAGCTCTTCAACATAGGCTTTGGCGGCCGCAGCATCTGTAAAAGCCGCATATTTGGCGGTAGAGATATTATACTTTGCCATTAGCTCTTTAGCCAAAATTTTTGAACCTTCAACAGCTGCCGCCGCTTTTTTGGCCCCAAAAACTTTTAAACCAGCTGCCTCAAACTCATCAGCCAAGCCAGCCATCAAAGGAGCCTCGGGGCCAACCACTGTCAAATCTATTTTGTTGGTTTGGGCAAATGCCAAAAGGCCTGATACATCATCCACAGCGATATCCACACATTGGGCCAACTGACCAATTCCGGCATTGCCGGGCGCTGCATATATTTTGCTTACTTTGGGGCTTTGAGCCAGCTTCCACACCAAAGCATGCTCTCTACCGCCACCGCCAACTACCAATATTTTCATATTTTGCCTCCTGGTTTTTAGTGTTTAAAATGACGCATGCCGGTAAATACCATGGCAATACCTGCTTCATCACAGGCCTGGATAGATTCTTCATCTCTTATGGAGCCACCCGGCTGAATAATTGCCTTGATACCTTTGGCAACAGCCTGATCTACCGTATCCCGGAAGGGGAAAAAAGCTTCGGAGGCCAAAACTGCTCCATGGCTTAAACTGCCAGCCTGAGTAAAAGCCACATTGGCAGCACCAACTCGATTAGTGTGGCCTGCCCCTACTCCCACCACTTGTTTATCCTTGCTTAGCACTATAGCATTAGATTTTACATGTTTTACTACCCGCCAGGCAAAAAGCAACTCTTCAATTTCTGCCGGGGTAGGCTGTTTTTTGGTAACTACCTTCAAATCGGCTGCTTCCACATGGCCGCTATCAGCATCTTGTAGCAAAAAGCCACCATTTACATTTTTCATCATCAGTTTGTGTTCATTTTCAGCAAAAGCTCCGGTGGCAAGCAAACGAAGATTAATCTTTTTACTTAAAATCTCCAAGGCTTCCGGCAAAAAACCCGGTGCTACGATAGCTTCCAAAAAGAGCTGGCTCATATCTTTAGCTACGGCTGCGTCCACCGTGCCATTTAAGCCCACAATGCCGCCATAAGCAGAAATAGGGTCAGCAGCCAGGGCCCGGCCATAAGCCTCTTGTAAATCTTGGCCCAGGGAAACACCGCAGGGGTTGGTGTGTTTGATGATAACTACTGCCGGGCCATCGTTGTTAAATTCTTTAACCAGTTCCAGGGCTGCATCTATATCCACAATATTGTTATAAGATAGCTCTTTACCTTGCAGCTGTTTAGCAGTAGCCACAGAAGATATTTGCGCATTTAGAGAGCGGTAGAAAGCCGCCTTTTGGTGCGGATTTTCTCCATAACGCATGGATTGGAGCTTTTCCCCCACTATTAAAGCGGTCTCCGGAAAATCTTCTTTCCAACCGCAAACCCTTTTTAGGTAGTTGGAAATGTAAGCATCATATTCTGCTGTGTGGGTAAAAGCCTCGGTAGCAAGTTCCAGCCTTGTTGCTTCGTTTATTTTGCCATCTTTTTTTAGCATATCCACAATTTGCGGATAGCGAGCCGGGTTTACCACCACTGCTACAGCTTTATAGTTTTTGGCGGCTGCGCGCACCATGGTTGGACCACCAATATCTATATTTTCTATGGCATCAGCAAGCTCCACATTGGGTTTAGCAATGGTGACCTTAAAAGGGTACAGGTTTACTACGACCAAATCGACTGGGGTAATATTATGCTCTTTTAATTGGACTAAATGCTCTGGTGTCCGCATAGCCAAAATGCCAGCATGCACAAAAGGATGTAACGTTTTTACTCTGCCATCCAAAATTTCCGGAAAACCGGTAACTTCCGTTACATAGGTGGCAGGTATACCCTTTTCTGTTATGGCTTTATAAGTTCCACCTGTAGAAACTATTTCAAAACCTAAAGCTACTAATTGTTCTGCCAACTCCAGCACCCCGGTTTTGTCAGAAACACTAATAATAGCCCTTTTTTTCATCATTTACATCCCCTTTTGTTTTTTAATCTATATATACTTTGCGGCCAACAAGCCGTAATTTATCATTTTTGATCAGGCCAATTACCTGAGAAAGTAAAATATGTTCTTCTTTTAAAATGCGAGCCGCCAAATCTTCCTCTGAATCATCAGCAAAAGCTTCTACCGTTTTTTGGGCTATAATCGGGCCGGTATCTGCTCCGGCATCCACAAAATGTACCGTGCAGCCAGATACCTTTACGCCATATTCCCAGGCTTGTTTTTGGGCATGCAAACCAGGAAAAGAAGGCAAAAGTGCCGGGTGGATATTGATGACCCTTTGGGGGAACTGGCTTAAAAAATCTTCGGTAAGCAAACGCATAAAACCAGCCAAAACCACGAGCTCAGCCCCACTCTTTTTAACCAAGTGAGCCAATGCCCCGTTATATTCTTTTTGGCCAGAAAAATTTGCCGGGTTGGCCACAAAACATGGTATCCCTGCCTCTTTGGCAATAGTCAGGGCATAAGCATCAGGCTTATCGGAAAGCACCATTGTTATTTCTACACCGGGCAAAGTGCCGTTTTCGATATTTTGTATAATGGCTTTTAAGTTTGAACCACGGCCAGAAACAAAAACCGCTATGGGAAAATTTTTCATATTTTTCACCAATTTCCTTTTATGATTTCCTATTTCTATTTATTTTAATAAAACAAATTTTTGACCTGCTTCTGTTTTTTGCATTTCACCCATAACAAAAGAACCAGGGATAAGGCTTAATACCAGGTTTGCCTGATTGGCAGGAACAATGACTACCATTCCGACCCCCATGTTGAAAACCCGAAACATTTCTTCCTTTGCAATATTGCCGGTTTTTTGTAAAAGGCCAAAAATAGGCGCAGGAGACCAAGCAAAGGTATCTATAACCGCTTTTAAGCCTTTTGGGAAAACCCTTGGCAAGTTTTCTACAAGGCCACCGCCGGTAATATGGGCCAAGGCCTTCACATCAACTTTATCCAAGAGTGGCAAAATATCTTTTACATAGATGCGGGTAGGGGTAAGCATGGCTTCTCCAATTGTCATCCCCAGCTCATCAATATTGGTATCAATTTTATAGCCAACCGAACCGTCCAAAAGCACCTTTCTTGCCAGGGAATATCCGTTGGAGTGCAACCCCGTGGAAGAGAGACCAATCAGTACCTCCCCAGCCTTTACGGAATTGCCGCTGATTATTTTACTTTTATCCACCACGCCAACAGCAAAGCCTGCTATATCATATTCATCTTCGCCGTAAAAACCAGGCATTTCGGCGGTTTCGCCACCAATTAAGGAACAGCCAGCCTGAAGGCAGCCAGCGGCAACCCCTTTTACTATATTTGCCACTTTATCGGGGTTCAATTTACCCACGGCTATATAATCCAAAAAGAAGAGAGGTTCTGCACCCTGAGCCAAAATGTCATTCACACACATGGCAACAGCATCTATGCCAATTGTGCTATGCTGGTTCATCAACATAGCCACTTTTAACTTGGTACCTACCCCATCTGTACCAGAAACCAAAACAGGCTCTTTGTACTTTTTGATATTCAGGGCAAAAAGACCGCTAAAACCGCCCAGCTCCGTTAAAACCTCTTTTCTGAAGGTAGCCTGAACATAATTTTTCATTTTTTTTACTGCTTCGTTGCCGGCATCAATATCCACTCCGGCATCTTTGTAAGTAAAAGCCATTAGTTTTTCTCCTTTATTTTTCTTCTGGTACTGGTACGGTATATTTGCCGTTAAAGCAAGCCACACAGAAATTTTCCGGGCTTTTACCCAAAGAATCCAG
Organism: Peptococcaceae bacterium UBA5755; assembly: GCA_002419005.1. GTDB lineage: Bacteria > Bacillota > Dehalobacteriia > UBA4068 > UBA5755 > UBA5755. The sequence continues at coordinate 70,266 of DIFF01000012.1, forward strand.
CATGCCCTCCATACTCAGGTAATAAAGGCTATCTACACCAATAAATTTTCTTGTTTGTTCTACAGAATTTTTTACAGCAATAAGTTGGTCTTTTTTTGTATCCACGCCATAATAACAGCCAAAAAGTACCGGGGGTGAACTTACAACCATGTGAACCTCGGTTGCTCCTGCATCGCGCAACATTTGAACAATCTGCCTGCTGGTAGTGCCCCGCACAATAGAGTCGTCCACCATTATTACTCTTTTACCTTGCAGTTCTTCTTTAATTGGAGAAAGTTTCAGTTGCACGCTCAGATCCCTCATTTTTTGACTAGGCTGCAAAAAAGTGCGGCCTATATAACGGTTCTTTAACATGCCAATGGTATAAGGAATGCCTGATTCTTCTGCGTAACCCAAAGCACAAAAGGCTCCAGAATCTGGCACTGGAATTACAATATCGGCTTCAATAGGAAATTCTTTAGCCAGGTGATGGCCCATATTACGGCGTGCCTGCCCTACCCCAATATTATCAATAAAAGAATCCGGCCGAGCAATATACACATGTTCAAAAACGCAGTGCTTCGGGCAAACATTACCTACTTTTATACTCTTCATGCCATTAGCATCAATGATAATAATTTCCCCTGCTTCCACTTCCCGTATAAATTCTGCCCCAATAATGTGGAAAGCACAGCTCTCGGAGGAAAGCACATAATGGCCATTCATTTTGCCCAGGCAAAGCGGACGAATGCCATGCGGATCCCTTAAGCCAATAAGCTTGTCCTTAGTAAGAATAACCGTGCTGTATGAGCCTTTGGCATCTTTTTGCATTTTTACCAAAGCATCTTCTATATTATCTAAAGCATAGCTAGCTATTAGATGAGCCAATACCTCACTATCTGTATTGGTTTGAAAAATAGCTCCCTTTTTGGCTAACTTATTGCACAGCTCTTCTTTATTAACCAAACAACCATTGTTGCCAATGGCTAAACGTCCCCATAAATGATGATAAGCCAATGGTTGAGCATTTGCTGCAATGTCTTCTTTGCTATTGGCAGAATATACATGCCCTATGGCAGCATGACCAGTAAATTTAGCAAAAGAAAATTTGTTAAAAACTTCGGCGGCCAGGCCAACCCCTTTATAAAGTCGGAAAGTGTCGCCATCAAAAACTGCTATGCCTGCACTATCTTGGCCACGATGTTGAACGCCGTATAAGGCCAAATAGGTAAGATAAGCCACTTCTTCCCCGGGAGCATAAATACCAAATAAGCCGCACTCGTCTTTAACCTTATCCATTTCATGTATAGGGATCAGAGGTTCTGGCTCATTCATACCCCTCACCTCATTATGGTTATATGCTCCCATCATTAAAAACCCTCCTCAAGATATAAAACAAAATTTATATATCAGCTCAGCTTATTGCAAGCCTGCTCTTTTAAAAATGTAATCTATTTTGTTGGTATAATATTCATAGTTAAAAAGGTCATCCAACTCTTCTTTTGTCAATACCCCCATTACATCCTTATCCTGCAAGAGCAAATATTCATAATCTATTTGATTGTTCCAGGCATTCATAGCATTGCGTTGCACCCACTCATAGGCCGTCTCCCGTAAAACACCTTTATCAATAATAGCTAAAAGCACTCTTTGAGAAAATACCAAACCCAAAGTGCGGCCCAAATTAACTTGCATTTGATCTTCATTCACGTTCAGGTTTTCCATAACGCCAATAAATAAATGCAGCATATAATCCAACAAGATGCAGCTATCCGGAACTATTACCCGCTCGACAGAGGAATGGGTAATATCCCTTTCATGCCAAAGGGATACGTTTTCCATGGCAGCTAAAGCATTACCCCTTAACACCCGTGCAAGACCAGCCACACGCTCCGAAGTAATTGGATTCTTTTTATGGGGCATGGCGGAAGAACCCTTTTGCCCTTTACTAAAAGCTTCCTCTGCCTCTCTGATGTCGGTTCTTTGCAAGTTGCGGATCTCAGTAGCAAATTTTTCCAAAGAGGCTCCTATAATAGCCAAAGTAGACATAAATTGGGCATGGCGGTCTCTTTGAATTACTTGAGTAGAAACTAAGGCCGGCTTCAAATCCAACCGGCGGCAAACATGCTCTTCTACGGCCGGGTAAAGGCTAGCATAAGTACCAACAGCACCGGAGATCATGCCAACGGAAATCATTTCTTTTGCAGCTATCAAACGCTCAATATCGCGGTCTATTTCCATGGTCCAAAGGGCCATTTTTAAGCCAAAAGTAATCGGTTCGGCATGAATACCATGGGTCCGCCCTACCATTAAAGTGTATTTATATTCTAAAGCCATTTTAGAAAGAATATCCCGTAGGGTGTGTAATTTGCCCAAAAGCAGATCTGCTGCCTGCTTCATTTGCACGGAAAGTGCCGTATCCAGCACATCGGAGGAGGTCATGCCCATGTGGATATACTTTGAGGCATCGCCCACATTTTCTCCCACCGCAGTCAAAAAAGCTATGACATCGTGCTTGGTCACTTCTTCTATTTCTTCTATTCTTTTTATGTCGAAACGAGCTTTCGTCTTAATTTCCTGATATGCCTCTTTGGGTATTTGCCCCATATCAGCCATGGCTTCGCAAGCATATATTTCAACATCCAGCATGCGTTGAAAGCGGTTTTCCGCTGCCCAAATCTTTTCCATTTCTGGCAAAGTATAGCGATGAATCATAATATTACACTCCCCATTCAGTTACATAATATAATAAAAATTCGTTTTTTTATTTATTTGGCTTATTTTTTCTCGGCCAAATAGGCCATCGCACCTAATTTTTGCAGCTTGGTGTCTTTGGCTTCTACCTCTTGAACCAATTGCTTTTTGTATGCTTTTAGTTTTTCTTTGATAGCAGTATCCGAAAGAGCAAGTATTTCTGCAGCTAATATGGCCGCATTTTTTGCTCCGTCTATGCCCACTGTGGCAACCGGTATACCGGGAGGCATTTGCACGATGGCATATAAAGCATCCACACCGGTTAAAGCACCGGATTTGATTGGTACACCAATGACCGGCAAGCTGGTTTGAGCAGCAATAACACCAGGTAAGTGGGCTGCTCCCCCTGCGGCGGCAATTATTACGCTAAAACCGTTTTCCTCTGCTTTTGCTGCCAATTCCTCTGTTTTGGCCGGTGCCCGGTGGGCAGAGGAAATGTGCATCTCATGATTTATTTTCATTTCAGCCAAAAAATTACTGGCACCTTGCATAACCGGCAAATCGGAATCGCTACCCATGATGATCAATACTTTACTTGCAGCCATTTTTATACCCCCTTTTTACCCAAAAGTTTTTTATTCTGTATCAAATAAGTAAATCCTGCCCTTTTTGTAAAACTTTTTAAAAATTAGTTAATGGAAAAAATACCAAAATGCTGACCGACCATAAAATGTGGGCAACAATGCACGGCCCCAGACTGCGGCGAAAAATATAAAGAGCCCCAAAACATAAGCTCAAAATGACCGCACCTATCATTAAAGCTATATTTAAGGTTGTTATGTATGTAGCTACATAAAACGCGGTAGCAAGCAAAAGCCCCTTAAAGCGGCCAAATTTTGTCATGGCCCAACGCTGCACAAAGCCACGCCAAAAAATTTCTGCAGCTGGAGCAATTATGATTATTAAAGTTATTAGTTTTAAAGCAAGGGGAGAACTTTGCCCCAAAGTATAAAAACTTTCTATCCCTTCTGTAAAAAAGGCGGGAAACAAGCTTGCAAGAAAATTGCCTAAAAGAAAAAGAAAAATAAAATATATTGCTGCCCCAACTGCTAAACCTATTATTATTTTGTCGAGATTAAAGTCTTTTTTTTCAATAAGCGGCTGACTTTCCAACAAAACCAGCAATACAAGCAAAATAAGAGCTCCGCTTTGCATTAGCCAAAAATTGCCCACCTGAGCCACAAAAACTAACCAAGCAAAAAAAGCTGCCAACAAAAAAGAAAAAAGCACTACCCAAGTACGGACGGGCGGGCCTTGTATTTCTGGAACAGCATAATTGACACCGACGCCGATTGGAGCATCAATTATTTTAAAGTGGGGCTTTTTGTTTTTATAAATATATTTTTTTGCCATTAGCTTCTCCTAAATTTCCCCTGTTCTATTTTTTATTTTTACTTTTTCTTTTAAATAAAACAAAATTAACTCATGTTATTATTCTACTATAAGATGACAATATATTGTAGCATTATTTAATATATTTTTTTAGATTGGCCATGCCTTGACAAAAGTAGCCAAAAAATCTATGATTATTTTGTTAGTTAGGAAAGGAGCAATCTTATGAATAATGTTTATGATATTTTGTTGGAACGTGGCTATATTGAGCAGGCAACCGATGAAGATAGCATAAGAGAAGTTTTGGCTAAAGAACCTGTGACTTTTTACATTGGTTTTGACCCCACTGCCGATAGCCTGCATGTGGGCCACTTTATTCAAATTATGGTTATGATACACATGCAAAAGGCCGGGCATAGGCCAATCGTTCTTTTTGGCGGCGGCACCGGCATGGTGGGAGATCCCTCCGGCCGTACTGATATGCGAAAGATGCTCACTTTGAAGCAAGTTGAACACAACATTGCAAGCTTTCAAAAACAAATGAGCCGTTTTATTGATTTTGGCGAAGAAAAAGCCATTATGGTAAACAATGGTGATTGGCTTCTTGGCCTAAATTATATCGATTTTATTAGGGATATTGGGCGGCACTTTTCCGTTAACCGTATGCTGACGGCTGATTGTTTTAAAAACCGCCTGGAAAAAGGCCTTTCTTTTTTGGAATTTAACTATATGCTAATGCAAAGTTTTGACTTTTTGGAGCTCTACAGAAGATATGGCTGCACCCTACAGCTGGGCGGCAATGACCAGTGGTCCAACATCATCAACGGGGTTGATTTGGTACGACGGGCAGATGCGGCTTTGGTTTATGGTCTTACTTTTAAGCTGCTTACCAACAGCAGCGGCAAAAAAATGGGCAAAACGGAAAGCGGTGCCTTGTGGTTAGATGCGGAAAAAACCTCGCCTTATGATTTTTATCAGTACTGGCGCAATGTTGATGATGCGGATGTGGCAAATTGCCTGGCTCTTTTAACCTTTTTACCTATGGATGAAGTAAAACGCCTGGGCAACCTGCCGGGAGCAGAAATAAACAAAGCAAAAGAAGTTTTGGCCTTTGAAATAACCAAGCTGGTTCACGGAGAAAAAGAAGCTATTGCGGCTCAAGGTGCAGCCCAAGCTCTGTTTAGCCAAGGTAATGACACAGATAATTTACCCAGCACTGCCCTTCCGGCCGCACTTTTTAAAAACGGCCTGGATATAATCTCACTTTTAAACAATGTCGGACTTATTGCTTCCAAAAGCGAGGGACGGCGGTTGGTGAGTGAAGGCGGTGTTTACTTGAACGGCGAAAGAATTGACGACTTTACTTTTGTAGTTACCGCCAAGCACTTTGTCGAAGGCAAAATTTTGCTCAGAAAAGGTAAAAAAGTTTATCATCAAGTTACTCTAAGCTAAGATTTAATAAATTTAAAAAGAAGGCCCTGCAAAAGCAGAGGCCTTCTTTTGTTTTGTTTTTACTCGGTTTTACCCAAAAGGCTGTTAATAAATTGCCGGGCTGTGCGGCCGGAGCGGGCATTATACCAAACTGCCCACTGCAAGGCTTGACGCCGCAGCTCTTCGGTTGGCATTTCTACACCCTCTTGCTCTGCTATACCCATTACGATATCCAAATATTGTTCTTGGTCGGGAGAAGCAAAGGTAATGGTGACGCCAAAACGGTCAGCCAAGGAAAGTTTTTCTGACATATTGTCCTTCAAATGTACTTCTTGAGCACTGGTCGGTCTGTCTTCCCAGGTTTCCTGTACCAAATGACGGCGGTTAGAGGTGGCATACATTAAAATATTTTTAGGCACATTGGCTACGCCGCCCTCCATTAGGGCCTTAAAGTGCTTATACTCTGTTTCATCTTTGTCAAAAGATAAGTCATCCATAAATATAATGTAATGCAGCGGCTCCCCTACCAGCTGAGCAACCAGCTGCGGAAATTCATCTATGTGTTGTCTTGGCAATTCTACTATGCGGAGGCCCTGCTCGGCATATTTGTTGATTACAGCTTTGATGGTAGATGATTTACCAGTACCTCTTTCACCGTAAAGCAACAGGTTGTTGGCTATGCCGTGATTTAAAAACGCTTCTGTGTTTTCGCAAATAATTTGCTTTTGATATTCATAACCTATTAAAGTATCCAAAGTAACCGGGTCGGGCTGAGGAATACCCGTGAGGTGATTGGCCCAGCGATAAGCAGTAAAACAAACCTGTGAACCAAAGCCAAGCTTTTTATGGAAACCAGCCAGTCTTTCGGCAAGCTCCATTGGTGCCAAGGCGGTAAAATCATCGGCTATTTTTTCTCTCTCCCGAATATACAAAGCCCCAAATTGAGGCAAAACATCCGGCATTTTAAAATTTTCCAGTAGATCTAACACAGTTTGAGAGTATGCGGCACCATTTCGCGGCCAAATATTACGAGCTCCCCCCTGCAAAACAGCCAACTCTTCTATTGCTGCCGCTTTAATTTGGGAATTCAGTTGTTTCCAGTCCACATAAGCACTGGAACGGCTAAAAATGTTGTCATCGGTTAATATGATATCCAGTAAATAATCCGGCCAAATTTTACCGCTCAAACCTGTTTTAGCAGCGGCACAACTTAATACAAAACTAAAATCGTAGGGGCCTTCGTTTTGATTTTGCCAAGCTTGTACAACTTTGTCCTTAGTAAGGTCCCTATAAATTACCAAATTCTTCATTTGTTCCAAGCTTTCCTCATAGTTTTTACTCATTTTACTATCCCTTCTTTTTCTCTTTTAGAAATCAAGCCAGTATCTTTATCAAAAAGATTTGGCAGTATAATCGCAATTAAAAGAATTATTGCTCCAACAATTTGCCCCAAATGCCACACATCTTTAAAAGCAATATAGGCATAAAAAGCAGAGAGGGGTATTTCTACAGTAAACATAATAGCAGCCAGGGTCGGGCCAATCATTTTAATACCAATGGTGCTGAACAACATTGCTAAAGCCGTAGCGAATATGCCAAGAGCAAGAACACATAAATATACCTGGGGTGAATTTAGCCAAACCATGTTGTGGGTAAAAAAGCTTATCACAAAATAAATAACGCTGGCCACAAAAAAAATGTTCACATTGAGTGTAATAACATTGATCTGGTGATTTTTAAAATAACGGCTGATATATACCATATAAAGAGCATAGCCCACAGCACTGCCAAAAGCAAGCAAAACACCCCAAAATGTAAGATTATCCAGCGAGGTGCCACAAAAAACAACCAACCCCGCCATCGCCAAGATCAAACTAAACAGCTTTTCTTTAGTAATTTTTTCTTTGTTGATAAAATAAGCAAATATTGCCGTTAATATAGGGAAACTATAAAAAATAAGGACTGCGGTGCCCGCCGGCAAAAAATTAAGCGACTGATAAAAAAGAGCTATTTCTACTACATATAATGCAGCAAGCCAAAGAGCAGGTAAGCGGGCGCCTTTGGGCAAGAATATCTTTTTTTTGGTAAATAGGGCCAATAAAAAAAATACCAAAAACCCTACTATAAAACGATACATTACAACAGTGGTGGCACTGAACCCATAACCATATAAAAGCTTAGCCAATATAGATTGGCTAGCTATCAATAAAGCGCTAAAAAAAATAAACAAAGTGCCTTTAAGTTGTTCTTTCATTAAAAAATTTCCTATTTACATAGCTCCTAAATAACTTATGTTTGTTTCTTATAAAACACCTCATATATTATATACTTTTTTCTTGATTATGGCAAATGTTCTTTTTATTTTTTTGTTTCATTCATAAAGCTTTTGCATAACTTCCACCATATGAGAGGCAAAAACACGCAGATTTTCCATACCTTCAGTGTCTTTTTGTACTTCACCCACTGGTCCGGCAAAAAGCAAGTTCCAATATTTGCCGCCGGGCACTACCATGCCGTTTATGTAGAAAAACATGAGCATTTCTGACAAAGTCATGGTTTGGCCGCCCCGCCTTGCCACAGCCACCGGACCACCAACTTTGTTATAAAGCCAACCACCGCCGCAACGGGAAACCATGCCTAAGCGTTGCAACCCAGACATTACATCTCCCCTGGCAGTGCCAAAATACACAGGAGCCCCCACAACAAAACCTTCGGCTTCCCTTATCTTGTCTATTACTTCATTGAAACCATCATTGATGGCACAACGCCCAAGTTTGGCACAGGCCCGGCAATCTTTGCAGCTTTCTATTTTCATTTGCCCAAGCTGAATCAACTCAGTTTCGATGCCGGCTTCAGCAAAAACGCCCACGCATTCTTGCAATGCTTGATAGGTGTTTCCTTCTTTTCTGGGACTGCCGTTCCAAAGAATTACTTTCATTGTTTTTCCTCCTTTTTATCTATAAGGACACTTGATTTTAAGGCTGTTTTGCTCTTATGGCAAAGTTATGATTATCGGTTTGTTTTCGGTGACTATCACGGTATGCTCAAACTGCACAGCCCTGGTTTTTTTGGGGGTACACAAAGTCCAGCCATCCCCTTTGTTCTCCACCACAAACTCTTCTTTTTCCGACACAAAAGGCTCAATGGCAAGCACCATGCCGTTTTTTATTACCCTGGTATCCTTGGGGTTATAATAATTTTCTATCAACTCGGGATCATCATGCAAAGTGTGGCCAACCCCATGGCCGCAAAGGTTTTTAATTACACGAAACCCGCTTCTTTTGGCTGTATTTTCCACTGCCCGGCCCACTGCACTTAGCCGTCGGCCGGCTACAGCTGCCGCAATAGCCTTTTCTAGGGCTATTTGACCGCAATTTAAAAGTTTTTTGCCTAATCTGTCATCAGGTGGTAAAAGAAAACTAGCCCCCGTATCCGCATAATAGCCATTGTAAACCGCAGAAACATCTATATTCACCATATCTCCCACTTTTAAAATGCGCGGGCCGGGAATCCCGTGGGCTATTTCCTCATTTATGCTTATACAGGTATAACCAGGGAAATTATACATACTGATGGGAGCCGAACTAGCTCCATAAGATGCAAAAAGTTTGCCTGCTGTTTCATCCAGTTCTTTGGTGGTGATGCCGGGTTCTGCCATTTGCATAAGTTCTTTAAGCACCACAGCCACAATACGGCCCGATTCTTTTAATCCTTCGAGTTCTTTTTCGTTAGTTACAATCATATTTCTAGCCTCTTTTGCTTTACACTTATTTTTTATATTTTATCATAAAGTATTAATGTTGTGCACTTAATTTAAATAAAAACTGGGGGGCCTTGCGGCCGCCCAATTTTTTAACCCACTTTTTTTGATCTTAAACAAATTTTACGGCTGTGCCATAAGCAATAACTTCTGCCGCCCCTTGCATGATGGCGGATGAGGAATAACGGATATTTACTATTGCATCGGCACCAAGTTCTTTTGCTTCTTCTGCCATTCTTTTTGTGGCTAGAGCCCGGGCATCATTCATCATCTCATTATATGCCCTTAGCTCACCACCCACCAAAGTTTTAAAAGCTTGGGTAATATCTTTGCCTACATTTTTTGATTGGATAGTGCTGCCTTTTACCAGGCCAAGCATTTCAAAATTTTTGCCGGAAATATAATCAGTATTTACTAAGATCATCTTCTTCTCCACTCCTTACCTCTTTTATTCTTTCTACCAAAACATAAATCGACAAACCGATGAGTGCTGCTAAAACAACTATTATGATTATTTTGGCCGCCGGAAAAACTAAAATATAGATGCCAAAACCAAAATAAGCTATTAACACTAAAATCAGCAAAATTGTTATGATGATAGGGGCTATTATTTTTTTACTTTGCATAAAAATCTCCCTTTTGTTTATCTTTTTGTTATACATTAGCTCGGATTTAAAGAGCAACCTACAGTAACAAAACAGTCTTTATTAATCTTCATTCGTTTTGTTTGCTTTTGGCAAACGACCCGCCCTTTTCAAGGCATCCTTTAAAAGATATTCTATATGAGAGTTTACGCTTCTAATTTCGTCAGCAGACCATTTTTCAATAGCTTCATATATTTTGGGGTCTAGCCGTAAAGGAAAGTTCTTTTTTTGAGCCATATCAATACAAGGTGCTTGTATTTATGATTGGCTGGGCCGAGCGGTCGGAAACTATGGCAACCATTAGATTGTTAGCCATGGCTGCTCTTCTTTCTTCATCCAGTTCAACGGTGCCATCCTTTTCCAACTGATTGATGGCTAATTGCACCATGCCAACCGCACCCTCCACAATTATTTGTCGGGCTGCCAATATTGCTGAAGCCTGCTGACGCTGCAGCATTGCACTGGCAATTTCTGTAGAATAGGCCAGGTGAGTTAACCGGGCCTCCATCACCTCTACTCCGGCTACTGCCAATCTTTCTTGTAATTCGTGGCCCAATTCGGCAGATACCTCATCCGCATTACTGCGCAAGGAATGCTGCCCCTCCACATCAAAGCTATCATATGGGTATTTTGCTGCTACATGCCGTAAAGCGGTTTCGCTTTGTATCTCAACAAATTTACTGTAATCATCTACCTCAAAAACTGCTCTGGCTGGGTCTACAACCTGAAAAACGACCACTGCGGCAATTTCTATGGGATTACCGCCCACATCGTTAACTTTTAGTTTTTCACTGTTAAAATTACGTACCCGTAGGCTGACCATACGTCGAGTAGAAAAAGGCACCAGCATCCAAATCCCATTATCCGATACTGTGCCGCAATAGCGGCCAAAAAATGTAACAACCGCCGCCTTATTGGGGGCTACAATGGAAAGCCCAGTACTTATGACGAAAAAAATTAAAAGGCCAATTACCCCTAAAACAACAATCCCTTGAAAAATTGCCAGAATTGATAATACAAAAACAACAATCACAACCAGCAAAGCCAAAAAACCATTGATTTTTTTTGCTGGTCTTTCTTCCACTTTGTTTGTCATAATTTTCCCTCCCTACGTTTATATCAATATAATATCATTACAATATCACAAATGCAAGTATTTTTAGTATTTACCCAAAAGGACTTTATTAAACTTGGTCTTAACAAAACCTTTTAATCATAATTGTCTGTAACCTAATAAACCCTTATCAGCACCATTTGGTTTAGAATAATCAAAAGACAACTAGCACAAAAATAATCCCAGAAAAGACTAAAAGAAGCCAGTCATTAATTTTTGCCGTAAATACGGTTTTTGTACGAACCTCTGAATAACACCTTGATTCCATAGCCAGTGCCATTTCATCGGCCCGCAAAAAAATTTGCGGGAAAAGAGGAAAAAGTAAAAACTTTATCCGCTTTATCGGATTTTTTCTCCCCCTCATACATCGGGCTTTCTGTGCATCCAACATTTCGGCTATTTCATCGAAAACCAAGGGAAGAAGAACAAAGGTTAAACCAAACATGGTAGCAACTCTCGCTTCCCTAATAAACGGTACAGGACGGAGAAACCACTCTATTACGCTTTTAAATTGCGTCAAAGAGGTGGTTCCTACCAAAACAATACTGATTATGAGTACCAAAACAAGCCGCCAGCTAAAAATTAAGCCAGATTTTACTCCCTCCCAGGTAAGGCCATGTATTGGAAAATTGGCAATAGGCGTTCCCGGAATAGTATATGAATGTATTATGATTATAATAGCAATTAAAAAAAGAAAATACCTGATCTCGGTAAATAGTTTTTTTATAGGTAATCCGGAACCTATAAGAGTAATTACTAAAATAGCATTTATTAGTGTTAACTCAATTGTTCTGTCAGCAATACCTACGGCAACTGTAAATAGAATCATGCATATCAGCTTTATCCGGCCATCCATATCATGAAGTACCGATTTTCCCGAAATATAATGAAAAATATTCAGATCAGCCATGTCATTGACTCAACCCCTCTGTTATTGCCATATGGCTGTTTGATGCCATATGATTCCACTTCACCTATTAATCGGTCCGGCTTATCATCTTTGACAATCTGGCCTTTTTCCATAATTATCAGTCGGGTTGCATGAGCAAGTACCTTTTCCAGTTCATGTGTTACCAAAACAATGGTATGTCCGTCTTTGTGCAAGGAAACAATCTGCTTCAGTACCTGAAGTCCACCAGGGTAATCTAATCCGGCAAATGGTTCATCAAAAATGATAATCTGCGGTTGCATGGCCAAAACCCCGGCCACAGCCAATTTTCGTTTTTGACCGCCGGATAATGTATAAGGCTGGCGATTAGCAAGACCACCCAACCCCACTGCTTCTAAAGATTCTCCCATACGTTTATCAACTTCTTTACGGGGCAAATTAAGGTTTTCCGGACCAAAGGCCACATCTTCGGCAACTGTTTGCCCTACAATTTGACTGTCCGGGTTTTGAAATATTAACCCTACCCTTTTTCTTGCTTCCGTAAGATTCTTGGTAATAGGCTCTCCGTTTAAAAGGACCTGCCCTTTTGTAGGAAGAAAAAGCCCGTTAAAATGCCGTACTAAAACAGTTTTGCCGGAACCGTTAGCACCGGCAATAATAACAAATTCTCCTTTTTGAATAGAAAGATTAATATTATCAATTGCCGTAATTCCATTAGAAAAAACATGTGTTAACTGTTTAGTTTCAAGAATGTTCATCGGCTCCTCCTAACCCTTGTAAAGAATGGGGAATAATTTGTTTTAAATGCGGCCGCATCGTATTTATTAATATTATGGAAACAACTACTTTAATTATTATACCTGGGATAAAAGGCAAAAAGCCCAATGCTATTCCTTCTCTCCAGGTTAATTTTAAAATAAATTTGAGCCATAAAATACCTATACTATAAAGAAAGATATTACCAAAAAATAAGGCCAAAAAATCTTTAAGTAAGGAAGGTTTTCCTTTCCAGGATATTAAGCCAACTACAAAGGCACTAACCAAAAAGCCTAATAAAAACCCGCCTGTCGGCCCAAACAAAACTACCAACCCCGCTTTCCCCCCGGCAAAGGTCGGCAGCCCAAGTGCACCTAAAAAAAGAAACAACCCCACACTGGTGCTTCCCCATTTTTTCCCCAAAAATAATCCAGCAAGCATAGCAAAAAAATCCGATAAGACAATAGGCAACGGACTAAGCGGAATAGGAAAACTAATATACCCGCCAATGATAATTAATACCGTAAAAAGGGTAGCAAAAACCATCATCCGAATATTAAGTGATTGATTTTGATCCATCTTTTTACCACCCTTTTAGCTGTTATAATTTTTACTTACTATTTTTACTTCACCCGAATGAAGAACGTCAATTTGACCAGGCTTGGTCTTAACCACAAGGTTACCCTTTTCATTGATATCAAGCACGGTTCCACAAACTGTTAGCCCGTTTTTTTGATATATGATCTCCCGACCAAGCATAAGAGAGCGCTCTTTATACAATTCGACCAAATTTGATTGAAAAAGAAAGTCCCCATGCGCCATTATTTCATCAATTAATGCTGCAGCAAACTTGTTTCTTGAAATACCGGTGGCAAATAAAGACCCCGCAATATTGCGAAGCTCCAGCGGAAAATCATCCTGCTCGGTGGAAAAGTTAATCCCAACCCCCACAATAATACTTTCAATGCTGCCACTCTCAAAGTCGCTGATAGCTTCTGTAAGTATTCCGCATATCTTTTTTCCATTTAAATAAATATCGTTAACCCATTTTATTTGCGGGCAGAGTCCGGTAAGTCGTTCTACTACTTTGCATACTGATACCGCCGCATATACAGTAACCAATTGAGAATCGTTAATATCAACCTGTGGCCTTAAAATAAAACTCATATATATACCCGTTTTAGGAGGAGAAAAAAATGTTTTACCCATGCGCCCACGGCCAGCAGTTTGTTCTTCTGCAACAATTATTGTTCCATGCTGGGCCCCGCCGAGTGCCAGCCGTTTTGCTTCTGAGTTAGTGGAATCAAGCGTTTTATATACAAAAATTTGGCAATTTTTGTTTTGCTCGGACAAAAAAGCACGAATACCAGCGGCAGACATTAAGTCGCTGTTTATATCAAGTTGATATCCCTTATTGGTTGTTGCATAAATTTTATAACCATCCGCCTGTAATGATTTTATGGCTTTCCATATGGCTGAACGAGATACATTTAATTTTCTAGCAAGCATCTGCCCCGAAATAACTGCGTTTCTGTTTTGCTCCAATACACTTAAAACCTCATTTTTAATTGTCATGCTATCACCCCTAGAACAATAGTATAATATATTATCGTCAACATTGTCAATCAAACTTAACATATTGGTTGACAATGCCAACAAGATCAGTAATCGGTTAAAAAGGCTATTGGGCCAATGCCCTAGCGGATCATATCAAAAAGCCTGCCGGCAATTAAATACCGGCAGGCTTTTTGATTATATTTATCTTTATATCAGAATAAACCTAAAATTACATATCTGAAAAAAATCCATATCTGTTACAACCTTGTGCTTTTGCCCAATAAAGAGCTTTATCTGCCTGGGATACCAAGACCTCCTCATCTTCAGATAAGTTAAGTGAGTTTGGCATGTACAGAGTATAACCAACACTTACTGTCAAATATTCCGACGCAGTTTTGTTAATTGCTTCTATATGCAAACCTTCCACTTCTTTTAAAATATTTTCGGCCAGTACTGCGGCATCCTGTTGGTGGGCTATAAGAACACAAACAACAAACTCTTCACCACCATACCTAAACACAATATCCGAACGCCGCTCAAAAATACCTTCTATGGCTTTTGCAACCTGCTGCAAAAGCCAATCACCTTTTTGGTGCCCATACGTATCATTATAACTTTTAAAAAAATCTATGTCTACAATATACAGAGCCATAATGCCGCCATTACGTTTACACAATTCCAGCATCGTTTGAGTCTTTTCTAATCCTCCCCGGCGATTAAGGATACCAGTCAAGTGATCTATGCGATTTTCCATTTTCAATTTCAATATTATATATACATACTGCCGTAAGATAAAATAAGAAAAAATAAAACCAAGCACTGTAACATAAATTATTGTTAAAATATAGAAAAAACTAGCATGAGCAAAAATAGCAATAGCCAAGTTTATTAATAAAAATAAAGAAAAAACAATAAGGGCTTCAAAAAACATAAAGACAGGCATGATAACCAAGAAAACACAAAAAAGAATGGCATTGATGGGTAAACCAGTCGTCATAACATCAGAAATAATATACAAAGAGCTGCCAACAAACAAACTGAGCAAAAAAGAAAAAAATACCAAACGTGCCAGCTTAAAATTATTAACAATTTTCCGGTAAAATTGTTTTACAAGAATTATATAAATTATAGAAAAAATGCATATGATAAAAAAACCGATTATAGCTAAATCTTTACCATAAAAAGCCGGATCAAATAAATTCATCAGCTGAATAATAAGGAAAATAACAGCCATATAAACTATCCGTTTTACGTCTAACTCTCTTGCTAAATACAAAAAATCGGTAAGTTCATCCAAGTTTTCTTCTTTATGTAAAAACACTTTTTTCACTACACAAATCTTCCTATACATCAATTTATATCATAATATATCTTATTAAATATAATTAATATATTATAGTATAACATATTATAACATTTTTTAAAAAAAAGTAAAACTATTTTACACAACAAAAAACACCTGGTTCTTGTTTACCTGGTGTTTCTTGTCATATTTTGTTTTTATTTGTTGCATTTTGTTTATAAAAGTTAAATTTTATAAAAATTATTTAAAGTTTTGGGTAAGATATGCCATTGCCTTGCGGGCCACCACAATTTCTTCGTTTGTAAATATACGGAAAATTTTGACCGGGGAATTAGCTTTAGAAATGATACCATCTTCCGGCGGGCTTTGGTTTTTCTCTTCATCCAAGTAAATACCCAAAAATTCTAGACCCTGGCAAACCAAACGACGCACCGTAGCGCTGTTTTCGCCAATACCTGCTGTAAAGGCCAAAGCATCCAGGCCGCCCATAGCCGCCGCATAACCACCTAAATTCTTTTTAATATTATAGCAATAATAATTTATAGTATTTTTAGCATCTTCGTTGCCGGCATCGGCAGCCAACTCAATATCTCGTAAATCGCCCGAAATACCCCCGGACATGCCTAAAAACCCACTTTCCTTGGCATAAACATACTTCACTTCCTCCAGGCTCATGCCCAAATCTTCCATCAGATAAAAAGTTATGTAAGGATCAATATCACCAATACGGTTATTGTGCATGATGCCACATTGTAAACTCATCCCCAGCGTAATATCCATGCTTTTGCCGTTCTTGATAGCACAAAGAGAGCCCGTGCCCCCCAAATGACAGGAGATAAGCCGCAAATCGGTTCCCCCCATTTTTTTGGCAACGACTTCGGAAACATATTCATGCGAAGCACCGTGGAAACCATCCCGGCGAATCCCGTATTCTTTATAATATTTGATGGGCAGAGAATACAAATAAGCTTCTGGCGGCATGGTACGGTGAAAACCGGTTTCAAAAGAACCAATCAAAGGAACACCAGGCAATACCTCCATAAACTGGCGGATAGCACTGATATAAGGCGGGTTGTGAGCCGGAGTTACCGTGTTGTAGGCGGCCATGGCGGCCAAAACCTCCTCATTAAGTTCCTGTACCCCGGTGATGCCTTTGGCATGAACCACTTTGAACCCAACACAGGATATATCCTCTAACTTTTCTACGGCCCGTCCCACCAAAAAACTGATCATCTTGCTAATGGCCTCCCGGTGACTTGGCAAACCAAGAGTCAATCTTTCAGTGCCCAAATGGTCTGTGTGGTTAAAGGGGGCTTTATCACTCCCTACCCGTTCCACCCGGCCAAAAGCCAGCACGCTCTCACCTGCTGACATATCAAATAGGCGGTATTTTAAAGAAGTGCTGCCCACATTACAAATCAATACTTTCATGTTTGCATTTTCTCCTTTCATAAAACAAATATCCCGGCAAATCTTTTGTTCATTCTACCATATTTTGACTAAAAGCAAAAGTCAGCGCAAAATAATTTTCTACAAAAAATCGACTTTTATTTACTTTTTTTTGTAATAATGTTATAATTGTTATAATTTATGTAGGAAGCGATGTATATATAAAAAAGAGGTGCTTTTTTTGTTTAATAGCATTCCGATAGCCACTTTGATAAAGATGCTTAACAATACCATTGATAAAGAGCTAAATAAAAATTTTGCTCATCTAGAACTTTCTTCTACCCAAGCCCTGGTTTTAGAATATCTTTTTTCTCACCAGGAAAAAATGATCTATCAAAAAGATATTGAAACCGAGTTTAATTTTTCTCACCCTACTGTTACCGGCATTTTAAAACTTCTGAGCGAAAAAGGTTTTGTAACCTGCGTAGCCGATAAAAAGGACCACCGTTTCAAAAGAATTCTTTTAAAAGAAAAAGCTAGTGATATTTATACTGAGATGCTGAGCCTGCATCAACAAACTTTAAACAAATTGTTTAAAAACCTTGCCCCGGAAGAAATTGCCTTATTAGAAAAACTTCTTGCAAGAGCTGCCAATAACATCATTTCAAAATAGCTTTTTTAGGCATCTTCGGTATGTTGCTACATATTTTATTATAGCTAATTTTTTAAAGGCTAGGAGCTTTGTTTTTGCTTCCTAGCCTTTTTATTGTTAACTAAGTTAGATTAATTCGCTAACAAATAAAAACTACCAGTTAAGACAAAAAATTAAAATATAAAAAAACCTGCCAACACCAGTTAATTATGGTATTTAGCAGGTATTTTAATTGGTCGGAGCGACACGACTTGAACGTGCGACCTCTACCACCCCAAGGTAGCGCTCTAGCCAAACTGAGCTACGCCCCGATGCCACAAGCTATATTATAGTGCTTTACCCTTTAAGTTGTCAAGAAATTATAAAAGTAAATATCCTGCTTTATTCAGCATCTAGTTTAAAAGCAGTGTGCAGGGCTAAAACAGCTTTTTTTGCCTCAGAAGCCTTAACAACACAGGAAACTTTTATTTCCGAGGTGGAAATCATTTCTATATTTATGTTGTTGTCTGCTAAGACCTGAAACATTTTTGCGGCCACCCCGGGGTTAGTGATCATGCCTGCCCCAACAATGGAGACCTTGGCAATATCGTCGGAAATCATGAAGCCATTAGCACCTATTTTTGTGGTGGCTTCTTGCAAAATGCTTTCCATATTGGTTTTATCTTCCTGACCGGTAGTAAAAGATATATTTGTTGCATGCAGCATGTCGCCGCTTTGCACAATCATATCCACATTTACCTTTTCCTGACCCAAAACGGTAAAAAGCTGGGCGGCCGTACCAGGATAATCGGGGACTTCAAAAACAGTTATCTTTAGCACATTGTTATCGCAAGCAACGCCACTTATGGTTATCTCATTTTCTAAATTTTTCATATCTTTTACCTCCTGTACCATTGTACCTTCATTATAATTAAAGCTGGAGCGCACACAAATAGGCATGTTGAAGCGTTTTGCCACTTCTACACTGCGGGGCTGCAAAACCCCAGCCCCCAAGCTTGCCATCTCCATCATCTCGTCAAAAGAAATTGTTGAGAGCTTTTGAGCTTTAGGCACAACGCGAGGATCGGCCGTATAAACGCCGTCCACATCCGTATATATCTCACAATAATCTGCATTAAGACCAATAGCTAAAGCCACCGCACTGGTATCGGAACCACCGCGGCCCAAAGTATGAACATCACCTTGAGCATCCACCCCTTGAAAACCAGCTACAATAACTATGTTACCTTTGGCCAGCTCTTCTTCCAGGCGGGTTGGAGTAATGTAGGTTATTTTTGCCTTGCCATAAACTTTATCTGTTTGCACACCTGCCTGCTCACCTGTTAAGGAAATTGCCTTATAGCCCATACCCAAAAGAGCCATGCTCAAAAGAGCAATCGATTGCTGCTCTCCGGTAGATAAAAGCATATCCATCTCTCTGGCCGGCAGTTTAATGTTTATTTTTTTAGCTAAAGCTATCAAATCATCTGTGGTATCGCCCATGGCAGATACCACAACTACTACTTTATTACCTTTATCAGCAGTTTCGCCAACTCTTTTTGCCACCCGCCTTATTTTTTCCGGGTCAGCAACAGAACTGCCGCCAAATTTTTGCACAATTAGAGACATGTTTTACCTCCTGCTTGTTAAAATAATCTTATATTTTATGCAACTACTGCCGCACCGGTCAAATCGGGCTTCAAGGTTATTGCCTTTGCCTCCACATTAAACTTTTGCCAAGCTTGCACCATTGCTTCTCCAATTGCCTTGCCATCCCCATCGGTGTAGGCCACCAAAGCAGGGCCTGAGCCGGAAAGGGAAACACTGAGGGCTCCAGCCTCTTTTGCTGCCGCCAAAACCTCTTTACCCCCTTTAACAAGAGGAAATCTGTATGGCTGGTGCAATTTATCTTCCATGGCTTGATTTAAAAGGGTCAAATCCCCCTTGCACATAGCAACAACCAAAAGAGCGGCATTTTGAACATTACAAACAGCATCCTTTAAACTTACTTCTTTTGGCAGTACCTCACGAGATATTTTGGTGGATAAGTAGAAATCAGGGATTGCCACCACTACTTTTAAAGCTGCCGGTGGCAAGAGCCTTACAACCGAGGGGGGACTGTCTTCTTTTCGGCAGGAAATAACAAAACCGCCATAAAGAGCGGGAGCCACATTATCCGGGTGTTTTTCCATTTCTAAAGCTAGTTTTAAAAGCTCTTCTTTATTTAAATAATTACCAGAAATAGCATTGGCTGCTAAAAGCCCCCCTACAATGCCAGCAGCCGAGCTGCCCAAGCCACGCGAGAAAGGTATGTTGTTGGCCAAAACCCACGTTAGACCCTTTGGTTTGTAGCCAACAACCGAAAAAAGAGCCTGAGCCGACCTGTTTACCAAGTTATATTCAGGCTTAGCAAGGCCTGCTAATTTAGCCGCCAAAGCCCCTTCGTTTTCAATAATTATCCCATAATCGGTTTCGGTAAGTTCTACATAATTATAAAGATCAAGAGCTAAGCCAAAAACATCAAAGCCGGCTCCCATATTTGCAGTAGTAGCTGGTACTTTTACTTTTACCACACTCTCTACCTCCAAATTTTTTAATTGTCGCTATCATCAACCCGGATGACAGAAACTACATCATCCACCACAGCCAGGTTGTTTAAATCTTTTATGGCCTGCAACATGCTATCTTCCTTTACTTCGTGGGTAATGAGCACCAACTCGGCCAAATCCCCAACCGAACGTTTTTGAATAACAGTATCCAGGCTAACATCTCTTCTGCCTATGGCATCGGCAATGTGGGCCAAAACCATGGTACGATCAGCCACCATCAATCGCAGATAATATTTACATTCAACTTCTTTAATATCTCTAATTCTTTTGTTTTTAAAATAGCTACAACTGGTTTGGCCACCCAAATTATGCACAATATGCTTGCCGGCACTGATTATATCCCCAACTATGGCACTAGCCGTTGGCATTTCACCTGCTCCGCGGCCTAAAAACATGGCTTTACCCAAAGCATCGGCCTCAACAAAAACTGCATTAAAAGCATCATTTACTGTAGCCAAGGGGTGGCTGCTGGAGATCATAACCGGGTGAACCCGTACTTCAATAGAATCCTCATAGTCTTTAGCAATACCCAACAATTTTATAGTATACCCTAGTTCATTAGCATAAGCAATATCCCATTTTGTTATATTTTTTATACCCTCCACATATACCATATCTGCCGTAATGCGGCTGTTAAAGGCAAGAGAAGCTAAAATAGCCATTTTTCTTGCGGCATCAAGGCCATCTATATCATTAGTGGGGTTTGCTTCAGCATAACCCAAAGCCTGGGCCTGAGCCAGGCAAACATCAAAATCAGCTCCGCTGGCTGCCATTTCGCTTAAAATGTAGTTAGTGGTGCCGTTTACAATACCCATTACTTTATGGAAATGGTTGGCAGCTAAACTTTCTTTTATAGCTTTGATAATGGGGATACCCCCGGCCACGCTGGCCTCAAAAAACAAATCCACCCCTACTGCTTCGGCCGCCGCCAAAAGTTCTTCACCAAAGCTTGCCATTAGATCTTTATTGGCCGTAACCACGCTTTTGCCATGGATGATGGCTGTTTTGATATAGGTCATAGCCGGCTCAATCCCGCCAATGACTTCTACCACCACATCAATATCGTCAGCAGCAATTATATTATCCACACTATCTGTAAAAAGCTCTGGGGAAAGACCCATACTAACAGCCCTTTCTTTAGCCCAACTTTCTTTTTTATCGTATATTCTTTTTATCTTTATGCGGGTATCTGCCCGGTCGCGGATAATCTCGGCATTATCAGTAAGAAGCTTGGCTGTACCGCCGCCCACCGTACCAAAACCAATCATACCCACATTTACTATTCTTTCTGCTAATTTAATCATTTATATAACCTCCAAAGACAGTCATCTCTTTTATCATTGCTCTATCATCTATTAATTTAAGCATATTTAAGCTGGCTTGTCCACACTACAAAAATATATTTACATCATATCAAAAGATATGCTGGAAGGCAAATAAAAAAGGTGACTATGGCCACCTTTTTTATTATTTAAGTTTTTTTAGTTTTAAAGAATAATGCAAATTATGCCGCCCCCACCTTCATTAACAATGCGTTGCAGGGTTTCTTGTAGTTTTTCCTGAGCATTTTCCGGCATACGATATATTTTGCCCTGAATGCCCTCTTGTACTAGCTCGTGCAGAGACTTGCCAAAGATATTAGTTTGCCATATCTTTTTCGGATCATCCTCAAATTCACTTAAAATATACTTAACCAATTCCTCACATTGTTTTTCTGTACCCATAAGGGGGGTTATTTCTGTGGAGATGTTGGCTTTAATGATGTGGAAGCTAGGGGCACTGGCCCGCAAACGAACCCCAAAACGCCCGCCCTGTTTAATAAGCTCAGGTTCATCCAGAGTCATTTCATCCAAACTAGGGCTTATCACACCATAGCCAGCATTTCTGGATTCATTCATGGCATAAGAAATTTTCTTCCATTCCTTATGGGCAAAACTATAATCTCGCACAATACGAAGCAAGGTATGTTCTCCTTCCACCTGGCAATTCGCATATTCACCCAAAACCCTATAAAAAAGATCATTGCCGGCATGCACAGTTATTGAGGCTACACCTGTACCAAGCTCCATTTGGCTTAATATAACCTTTTGAGCCAAGCCCGTCTCTTCCAAAGCATTAACCATTTGGCTAATATCTTTAATACGGCGAACATTTTGCACTGCTTTTCTTACCCCATCCTCAAATTGGCTACGTAGCCAGTGAGAAGATTCCAGCTCTTCTATCCAACGCGGCAGACTCACATTTACTTCGGTTACGGGGAATTCATAAAGTACCTCTCGCAGAAGAATGATAACATCATCATAGGTCATCTTGGCCACATTTAAAGGCAATACAGTTACATTGTATTTGGCAGCCAACTCCTCGGCCATGGCCTTTGTTTTTCCCGAAGCTGGATCCAAAGAATTGAGGATAATTAAATACGGTTTTGCAAGTTCGGTAAGCTCATTTACCACCCTTTCTTCTGCATTAATATAATTATTCCGTTCTATTTCGGTAATGCTGCCATCAGTGGTAATGATTATGCCTATTGTGGAGTGGTCTGTTATAACTTTGCGGGTCCCAATCTCTGCTGCTTCCTGAAAAGGAATAGCATCCTCAAACCAAGGGGTATGTACCATACGAGGACTTGTTTCCTCTTCAAAACCCAGAGCCCCCGGCACTGCGTAACCTACGCAGTCCACCATCCGCACTCTTACTTCCAGGCCTTCACCAACCCGAATATTGACGGCTTCTGATGGAATAAATTTTGGTTCTGTGGTCATTATGGTGCGTCCGGCACCGCTTTGGGGTAATTCATCATTGGCCCGCTCCCGATCATGGAATTCCTGAATATTGGGAAGGACAAGCAATTCCATAAAACGCTTAATAAAAGTTGATTTGCCGGTTCGCACAGGGCCAACCACACCCAGATACACATCTCCTCCTGTGCGTTCAGCAATATCTTTTAAAACATTGAATTTCTCCACCCAGTTTCCCTCCCTCAGCCCCTTTTTATTATGAACGGTCCCTTCCTTTGCCGCCCACGGATGGGGCAAAATAAAAAGTATAGCAGTTTTCTATACTTTTTATGCTTGCTTATATAATTTTATACCTAATCCTAATAAAGATTTAATAACTTATTCGCTACCGGAAAGCATATGTTCACTTGTTTTGTCACGAGTCATCAATTGGGCTATAGCCTCTTTTGGCTTAACATCATTAAATAATATTTGGTAGGTTTGATATATGATCGGTAATTCCACATTATAAGCGGCAGCAAGAGCATAACAATTTTGGGTTGCGGCCACCCCTTCGGCCACCATATCCATACCGGCTAAAATTTCCGCAAGTTTTTCTCCTTTGCCCAAAGCCAAGCCGACCCTGCGGTTGCGGCTGTGTTTACTGTTGCAAGTCACTACCAAATCTCCCACTCCGGCCAGGCCGGCAAAGGTGTGAGCATCAGCCCCCATAGCCATACCAAGCCTGGTAATTTCGGCCAACCCTCTAGTAATTATGGCTGCCTTCACATTATCCCCCATCCCCATGCCATCCAAAATGCCTACACAAAGGGCAATGACATTTTTGGTAGAACCGGCCACCTCAACTCCAATCACATCATTGTTCGTGTAAACCCGAAAATTTGGCGACATAAAAATATCCTGTACTTGTTGAGCTATTTTAATATCTTTTGCGGTCACCACCACTGCTGTGGGCATGTTTTGGGCCACCTCTTCGGCATGGCTGGGGCCAGATAATACTGCCACAGGCTGTTTGGGCAGTTCTCCTTCTATCACTTGGCTCATCCGTAAATAAGTTTTATTTTCAAAACCCTTAGCTACGCTCAAAATTATCAAATCTGTGGGTAGCTCTAGTTTGGCCACTTCAACCGCCACACTTCTTATGGCCTGAGAAGGTACCGCCAAAACCACCATAATAGCTGAATCAATAGCTTTGGCTAGGTCTTTTTCCGGCGTTATGGTGGTTGGCAAAATTATTCCCGGTAAAAAACGCTTATTTTCTTTATCTTTTACAAGAGCATTAATCTGGGCTGGCTCATTGCTCCACAGGCTAATGGCATAACCATTGCCGGCAAGCAACTTAGACAAAGCGGTGCCCCAACTGCCAGCACCCAAAATAGCTATTTTTTTCATGATCCGGCCCTCCTTTTTTAGTTTTGTGACATATTTTTATGTTTTATCGTTCTTTTTATGTTTTAGATTAAAAATATCAACTCTGTGTTCTCTGCCTGTTCTTAAGCGTTGAATATTGGGACGATGCATAATAAAAATGACAATAGCTAGAATCAGTATCACCCAGCTATACGCAGCTGGATAGTTCAAAAGAACACTTGTAATTATAGCACTAAGGGCAGCTAGCATGGTGGCCAAAGATACATAACCCGTGGCCAGCAACACAATGCCCCAAAAAACAAAAATAATTAGGCTCATCATTGGCATCAAAATAATCATTACACCAAGAGTGCAGGCTGCTCCTTTGCCACCAGAAAAATTAAGCCAAACAGAAAAAACATGACCCAACACCACAAAAATGCCAGCCAAAAGACCACCCCAAGTCCCTGCTAACTGAAGACCAATTAAGGCAGCAATAAGGCCTTTTAAAACATCCACCCCAATAACCACAAACCCCGGGCCTTTACCCAAAACCCTTAAAGTGTTGGTACCGCCAACATTACCGCTTCCCAAAGTTCTAATATCCTCCCCTGTTTTCTTTTTACAAACAAGGTAAGCTGTAGGTATGGAGCCCAAGAAATAGCCAGCAACTATCGCCATCAATATTTTTATAAACATATGATACCACCTTTTATAGATATATTACTTATTTATTCAATTTTCTTCTTTATTCAATTTTCTTCTTCGCGGCTGCGAACCTTTAGCCAAAGGGGTGTACCGGCAAAACCAAAGCTCTCCCGTAATTTGTTCTCCAAATAACGCTCATAAGAAAAATGCAGTAAATTGGGATCGTTAACAAAAAATACTATCCGGGGCGGTTTTACCCCCACCTGGGTCACATAAAGAATCTTAAGCCGTTTACCTTTATAAGAAGGCGGCTGGTTTAGCAATACCGCCTCCTGTACCACCTCATTTAAACGAGTAGTAGGAATGCGTCGGCTGTGCTGCTCGGCCACAAAATCTACCAGGTCAATAATTTTATTAACCCTTTGACCAGTTTTAGCAGAAACATAGATGGTAAGAGCA
The DNA here is from genome assembly GCA_002419005.1 of Peptococcaceae bacterium UBA5755. Classification (GTDB taxonomy): domain Bacteria; phylum Bacillota; class Dehalobacteriia; order UBA4068; family UBA5755; genus UBA5755. The sequence continues at coordinate 95,609 of DIFF01000012.1, forward strand.
TATGTCATAAAACCCAACTCTTCTTTGATATCTTCATCAAATTTCTTCATGGTCTTATCATCTTTTTCCACAATATCCCATTTATTTACTACAATTATGCAGGCCTTACCTTCTTCATGTGCATAACCTGCTATTTTTTTATCTTGCTCGGTCACCCCGGCAGTGGCATCTATCATCATCAAAACCACATCACAGTTATCTATGGTCCTTAAAGCCCTGGAAATACTGTACCTTTCCGTCGGTTCAATTATCCTGGCTTTTCGGCGCATACCTGCTGTATCAATTATCACATATTCTTTGCCGTTTTGGCTAAAACGGCTGTCTATGGCATCTCGGGTAGTGCCAGGAATATCAGAAACAATACTTCTATCCTGCCCCAAAATTTTATTAACCAAAGAAGATTTCCCTACATTGGGCCGGCCAATAACCGCCATGCGAATAACATCTGGATCATATTCATTACATTCATTATCAGAAAAATACTTAACCACCTCATCTAAAAGGTCGCCGGTGTTCATGCCATGAGCCGCAGAAATGGGAATGAGCTCACCTAAGCCCAAAGAATAAAACTCATAGTAAACGGAAGGATCAGAAAAATCTTCCAGCTTGTTAACAGCCAGAACAATAGGCTTGGCACTTTTTCTTAAAAGCTCGGCCACATCCTTATCGCTTTCCGTTAGGCCGTTTTTGCCATCCAGCACAAAAATAATTACAGCGGCCTCTTCAATGGCAATATTCACCTGCTCTTTAACTTTGTCGGTTATAATATTTTCTTTGGTTTCAAAATCTATGCCGCCAGTATCTATAACTGTATATTCCTTATCCAGCCAGGTGGCATCTCTGTAAAGCCTGTCCCTGGTAACGCCCGGGCTATCCTCCACAATGGCCGGCCTGCCGCCCACCAAGCGGTTAAATAAAGTTGATTTGCCCACATTGGGGCGGCCCACAATGGCTACAACCGGTTTCATTATCTATCATCCTATCCTTGTTTAGTCTAGCTTATAACTTGCTGATAAAATCAATCAAGGCTTCTCCGCTCGGCTCCAAAAGGCATATATTTACCTTTAGGACCAAAGCTAGTTCTGTTACTGTCATATCATCCAAAAAAACATCCTCATTATATTTTAACATGATACTAGATAATAGCAAGGATGGCTGCTCTTCTTTTTGCTCTCTTCGCCATTCTTTTAAACCGGCAAGCAAACATCTGCCTGTTAAAAGCCCCGTAACGGTTACATGCCCGCCAAAAAACTGGTTATGTATCGGCACCATTTCTACCGTTAGGTTCTCTATTTTGTTAAGGGCATCAACTGCCGGGTACAGGGCTTGGGCCCCACTTTCTCCGGTAGCAATAGTAATTTTTTTGGGTGTGGACAATTGAGTGGGGAGTTTTGCCTTTTTCTTATGCCAGCCTTCATAAAATTTACGAACCAGGCCAACCCCGTTTTCTATCTGTGGATATCCTTCATAATGGCTAGCAGCCGGCAACGGCTCCCCTGCCAACAAATAAAACTCATCAGCCGCAAAAACAAAACGGCTTCCTAGTGTTTTTTTGAAAGCCTTCTGCCATTTTCTGGTTTCTTTCAGTAGCTCTTTGGCCAAAGTTTTGTTATAAGGCTGCAAATTTTTGTTTTGATAAGCTGTCAACCCTACCGGAACCAAAGCTACCGAGGCCACCTGCGGCCAAAAAGTTGCTAAATCAGCCAACGTTTTTTTTAAATTCTCACCATCATTAAAACCGGGACAAAGCACAACCTGGGTATGAATGGTAAGCCCTGCCTCTACCAACCTTTTTAGCAAAGGCAAAATAGGTGGAGCCTGGATATTCCCCAAAAGTTTGCGCCGAAGTGCATCACAAGTACTGTGAACAGAAATGTAAAGAGGAGAAAGCGTAAGGCGGCAAATACGGTCTATATCCGCCTCGGAAAGATTTGTACCGGTAATATAATTACCCTGCAAAAAGGACATGCGGTAATCATCATCCTTAACATGCAAACTGGGCCTGGCCTTTTTGGGTAATTGATTGACAAAACAAAAAATACAATGGTTGTTGCATTCATATATATCATCAAAAACCGCCGCCGCAAAAATCAGGCCCAAGTCCTCATCTGGATCTTTTTCTATATCAAAAAACCATTCTGTCCCATCTTTTTTAACTATAAAAAGCTCAATGTTTTCATTGGCAGCCTGATAATCATAATCTATAAGGTCTTTTGGGGCCACGGAATTTATAGCTTTTAAGATATCCCCAGGCTCAATTTGCAAATCTTCGGCTATGCTGTTTGGCACAACGCCAACAACTTTTGCTGCCACCCCTTCCACCCCTTTTAATCTTAATATTTTTCTATTATAAACTATCCGGGACGTTTAGACAAACTTTTAATATGCCATTCTTTTATTATTCTTTGCATTTTTGTTTGACTATAGCTTAAGGCAAAGTTTAGAATCCCGGTTAAAAAAATAGTTAAAACCATCATATTTAAAAGATAATTGCCGCCAAATTGGGGGAAACTAGACTCATATAAAATCAAAAACACATTGAAAAACATATCACAAAGCCAAATGCCGCATGTGGCAAGTGTAATGGCCGGCACAGTCTGCTTTTTAAAAATATTAGCAAAAATAGCTGCTAAAAGTGGCCAGATCCAAAAAGAATATACCCAATTGCCCACCCAATAATTTAAGCTGGCTGCTTGTAACAGAGCGGTTAAAAAACCAAAAAAACATGCCAATAAAAAAACACTTTTTCTTTGGCAACTGGGCAAAACACGCCAAAAAAGCCAAACAAAAGCTGCAAACGGCAAAAATGTGCTAGCAAAGTGAATGGTAATCTTATTAAAATGCATTAAAATTAAATTACTTAATAAAAACAACAAAACAAATACCAAAATACCATTAAAAGGAACAACTTTTCCCTTATTAGTGTTATGGCCAGTAATAAAACGCCAATATATTATGGCAACTGCCACCAAAAAACCAATTATCCACCATGGAACATTTGTCATTTTTATATCTCCTTTCCATATTCTAAATTCTAAGTTTTTATATTTTTTCCGATTGGCAACATCCTATGCTTTTTTCTTTTGGTAAAATTTAAAACAAAAAAAGCCCCGCTTTTTGCGGGGCTTTTTTTGTTTTAAATGATCATTCAGCTTCTTCTTTTTTTTCTTCTAGCGCAGGGCCTTCAACTTTATTTTCAGCTTTTTCTCCGATGCTTTCTGCAGCAGCAAAATCACTCAACCCTTCATACAGGGCAAAATCTATTTTACCTTGTTCTGGCATCTCATTTAAATTTTGCAAAGTTTCATCAACTGCCAAATTTTCTGCGGTGGGTTCACTAGCCTTTTCGGGCTCAGCCGGTTTCTCCGGCTCGGGCAAGGTTTCTTTAATACTCAAGCTCATGCGTTTGTTTGGAACATCAATAGAGAGGATTTTTACATCCACCACATCACCAGGTTTTACCACATCTTCGGTTTTGCCCACTCTTTCGCGGGATAATTGAGAAATATGCACCAACCCCTCAACACCCGGCTCCACCTGTACAAAAGCACCAAAAGGAGTGGTTCGCATAACTCTGGTGGAAATAATGCTCTCCTCGGGATACTTTTCTAGAACCTCGCTCCAAGGGTTAGGCAAAAGTTGTTTTAGACCCAAGGAAATTTTGTTATTTTCCTTATCCACAGCCAAAATACTAACAGAAATAACATCTCCTTCTTTCAAAAGATCGGAAGGATGATTGACTCTATACCAAGCCATTTCCGAAACATGCAGCAATCCATCAACTCCGCCAATATCTACAAAAGCACCAAAATTGGTCAAGCGGCGGACAACACCTTCTTTTATCTGACCTTCTGCTAAATCTGCCCAGGTTTTTTCTCTTTTTTCTTTAGCTTCTAAGAGTAAAATATCTTTAGGAGAAAGAACAAGTTTGTTGTGACTGCGATCGCATTCCTTAATCTTCATGCGCATTTTTTGACCCACAAAGCCAGAAAGGTCTTCCACAAAACCGGTGCTAACTAAAGAAGCAGGAATAAAACCCCGCACGCCGGAAACCTCGGCCAGAAGACCGCCTCTAACCACTTCCACAATTTTACCTTCCACCGGTTTATCGGCTTCTTTTATTTTTGCCAACTTTTCCCAGGCCAGTTCTTGATCGATCCGTTTTTTGGAAAGAACTTGGTATTCTTCTTTTTTTTCTTTTCTGAGCACCAAAACTTCCATGGTGTCGCCAACCTTAAAGTATTCATGTATATTTTCAGCTTCTTCGGCCAAAAGCTCGGAGCTGGGTACAACACCCTCCGACTTACCACCGATATCTACCAATATTTCATTATCATGCACCTGAACGATCGTACCGGTCACCCGGGAGCCGCGACGGGTTTCCTTGATGCCTTGGTTATAAACATCCTCAAAAGACTGCTCTTTTGCTTCCTCTTGGGTGGCGGTTACTTCTTCTTTGGATGTTTCCGGTATTTTTTCATCTGCCCCGTCTTCAGCCAAAGATCCTGTTGTTTCAGCTGCTGTTTTTTCTTCAACCTTTTCTTCTATTGTTTCTTCACTGTTCACAACTTTATCTATTTCAGTCATTTTCTCTACTACCTCCTTGATTATCCAATCTGGAGTTGATGCCCCCGCACACACACTAACTTTTGATATATTATAAAACATTGCCGGATTCAATTGGTCTTTCCCCTCCACATGGTAAGTGGGGACACCGCTCTCTTGGCAAATTTTAACTAATTTTTGGGTGTTAGCACTGTTTTCTCCGCCAATCACAATCATCATATCTACTTGTTGGGCTAAACAAAGAGCCTCGGCTTGGCGGTCCATGGTAGTATGACAAATAGTATTATAAACTTGCAAATCAGTATATTTCTTTTCAAGCTCGACAACAATACATGCCAAGTTTGCAGGGGTTTGGGTGGTTTGAGCAATCACGCCTACCTTGGCTGCCTCCGGCAAGCTTGCTACTTCATCTGCTTTTTCAATTATCCAAGCTTTGTTGTTTGTCCAGTTAAAAATCCCCTCAACCTCAGGGTGTTTTCTATCCCCCACAATTATAACCTGATAACCCTCAGCGGTTAAATCGGCCGCTAAGCGTTGTGCTTTTTGCACAAATGGACAGGTGGTATCAATTAAAGCCAGCCCCATATCTTTGGCCTGCTCAAAAACATTTGACCCAACACCGTGCGTGCGAATAAGTAAGGGAAACTGAACCACCTCTTGCAAATTTTGCACAGGAATAATATTTTTCTTTTGCAATCTTTCCACTTCAGCAGCATTATGAATCAGCGGCCCAAAAGTAAAAACCTTGCCATAATCTTCTGCTGCTTTACTGGCCATGTCCAAAGCTCTTTTAACGCCAAAACAAATTCCTGCATATTTTGCTATAATAATCTCCATCAAAAAATTCCTCTTAGAAGTAATTCTAAAATTTATTATGACGTTAACATTAATCTTGTAAACTTTTGTAGACTTCTACTAAAAAAAAAAAAATCCTTCTATTTGCACATAAGCCTCCTTAGATTTTTCGTTGTCTAAAAATTTTACTTGTCTTCTAGCAATTCTAATACCTCTGAGCGACAAATATCATTATATCGTTCTAAAAATTTTTGGGTATTCATATCCCCTTTTTCCAAAAAAATGGGTTTGCCAACAATAACCTTGGGGCGGGGACGCCAAAAAGCCAAAAAATTACTGCTGTTTTTTAAAGCCATAGGACAAATGGTCGATTCGCTTTTATAAGCAATAAATATGGCCCCCTCTTTAAATTCCAAAAGATCTTTCCCTTTGTTGCGAGTCCCCTCCGGGAAAACGCCCAAAACGCTTCCATCGTTTTTGGCCGCATCTATAGCTAGACGCATTGCATTCAAATCTGTTTCTCCGCGGTGAATAGGTACAAGGTTCACCCATTGAGCTATTTTATTTAAAAAAACTTTTTTTTCTAGCTCAGCTTTGCCAATAAAACGCACAGGACGCTGCCAAGCCACCCCCATTAAAATAGGGTCTGACCAGTGCGAATGATTGCTCAAGGTAACTACCGGACCGCTTTTGGGCATATTTTCTCTGCCGATTATTTTTATGCCAGTTAAGTATACCCAAAAAGCCAAAATGCCTCGGACAAATTTATAAAACAATGATCTATGCCTCCTCTTTGGCCAAGTTGATTATGGCATCCACCACTTGTTCTATGTTTAGATCGCTGCTATCCAAAAGAATAGCATCCTCTGCCTGAACCAAAGGAGAATTGGCCCTGGTTGAATCTCTTTCATCTCTTTCTATCATTTCTGCCATAACTGTGGCCAAATCCGCATTTATACCCTTTTCTTTTAGTTCCAGCCAGCGTCTTTCGGCCCTAATTTGGGGTTTTGCCACCAAAAAGATCTTACAATCGGCATTGGGAAGCACCTTGGTGCCGATATCTCGCCCATCCATAACTACACAATTGCCGGCTGCCAACCTTTGCTGCTGAGCTACCAAATGCAGCCGCACACCAGGCACAGCCGAAACTGGAGAAGCCGCAGCACTAACTTCCGGCGTGCGGATGGCAGTGCTCACATCTTCTCCGTCACAAAAAACCTTATAGTTATTTCCCTCGTTTTTCAATTCTATTTTTACCGTGGCGGTCAAATCTGTCAGAGCTTTTTCATCCTTCACATCAATGCCCTTCCGTAAAGCAGCCAAAGCAACAGTTCTATACATAGCACCGGTATCTATATAAAGATAAGCAAGTTTTTTTGCCACAAGCTTAGCTACCGTGCTTTTACCTGCTCCAGCCGGCCCATCAATGGCTATAATATTTTTCACAATCTTTGCCTCCAGTTCTTTTTGTGTATTGCCTGCTTGACCCCCAAGAATCATTCTGCCAGCAAACCTTCCGGCAGCTCGCCCAGCCTGGCGAAAGGAACTGCCAACCCCCACGGTTTTGCCTCTTTTAAAATTTTTGCTACATCATGGCCTTCCTCCCAGGCTAAAAGCCAAGGTTTGTTTGTTTTTACTTTTAAGTTTGCCTGTTGGGCGGCCGTCAAAAACAAAATGTCTCCGGGAAGCTCGCCTTCGGCAAAGTTTTCTGGGGCTTCCCACAGACAACGGGTACTATAGTGTTTAATATCTTCCGCTGTTTCGCCGCCGGCAAAATGCAAAATATCCAAAAAACAAAATGTGGCAAACTCCTCCACATTATAATAATCCTCTTGCTTAAATATGCCTACCCGCCAAATGAGAGGTGGCAAAGCCAAAAAAACCTCTCTTTTTGTTTCAGCCCGCACCGCATCTTCCTTATAGCTCAAAAAAATGCCAATAGCAGTTGCCCCTTTTTTTATGGCGGTCTCGGCCTGTGCCAAACTATCTACATTATAAACATATAAAAACATAAGTATTTGCTCCGTCCTATATATAAGTAGTTTACAACTTATTTCAAAGCCCGATGGGCAAGACCAATGGCTACTTCGTTTAAATGAAGCATACCAATATTAAAAAGTATGGCTACGCTTAGGTGGTCTTCATGCCGGGCAATGCCAACTTTGCCGCCCACATTCATGCCCATGGCCTTAGGCAAAATTTGGGTCATGGCCTCGTGAGTAGCTCCGGCCACCGCACCTTCTGAGGCATGAGTCTCGGTTATAATACCCTCTCTTTTGGCGGCCACCACCGAGCGTTCAATAACCTTGGTAACCGAAGACAAGGCTTCACCGCCATAATCCACTGCTGCAGCTAAAATACCGGATTTTAAAAACTCTTGTTTTAGTTCTTTTTCTTCTTCTCTGCTGTCGGTCAAAGCCATTTTAATGGCAGCCACAGCAACCTGCTTGCTGGTGCTTGTTATGCTAATTCGCCTCCATTCTATCATATTAATTAATGCTACCAATGTAATACTCTAATTATACTTTTATAAACCCGACTTGACAAGCATTAGCTTTATTTAAAAGTTATTTGGCCAAGTTCTCCCCGACCACCCTGCATAGTAAGCTCCTTAGCCAGGCTTTCTTTTTTTATATTACTTGAACACTGCACCAAAAGAAAGGTAAGCCAGGTATTGTAGGCAGAGGCATCTATTTCCACAACATCCCCTTCATAAACCCTGGCCACCACACTTCCTTGCTCAAAGCTGCCCGCTTCTTCGCCATTTATTAAAAGCACCGCCGCCGAAAGACTGTCATAACCAACTACTTCAACAGTAATATTACCAAAAAGGCCTGTATCATCCTCGGTAGCTGGTAAAACAGTTTCATATTCTAATCCCTCACCTTTCGGTTCCAAACCGGCCAGCTCCCGCAAAAAATTGCTGGAAAGCACAATTTGCATGCTTATCAAACAAATCAAACCCACAATTACCAAAGTTGTTATTGTTTTTTCTATTTTAACCAACGGTTTTTCTTGATCTTCCATAAAAACACCTCTTTGCGCAGTTTTTTTTATTCTGCCCAAGAGAGGGTGTTTTATTCCTCGTTTTTGGCTTTAGCGGCAGCTTTGCCTGCTACCCAACCGCTAGAAAAGGCCACTTGCAAATTATGACCGCCGGTATAACCATCCACATCCATCACCTCGCCGGCCCAATAAAGACCAGAAATAAGGCGGGATTCCATGGTTTTTGGCCAAATCTCTTTTACGTTGATACCGCCGGCTGTAACAATAGCCTCGGAAAGGGGCCGCGGACTAACCACCGAAACGGCAAAATGCTGCAGTAAACTCAGCAAACGGTGACGTTCCTCTTTAGTTATCTGATGCACAGGCTTGTCGGCCGGCACACCGGAAAGCTCAATGATGACAGGAATGAGTGATTTTGGTAAAAGTTCGCTCAAAGAGTTTTGATACTGTTTACGGGCAAATTTTTGAAAATCCCGCTGGATCCGGGCGTCAAGCTCATCCTCAGTTAAGGCTGGCTTTAAATTTATCTCCACTGTTAAAGGCTCTTTTGGTTTTTTTTGCCACCAGGCACATGCCTCTTTGGAGAGCGATAAAATAACAGGACCAGAAAGGCCCCAATGAGTAAACAAAAGCTCACCAAATTTTTCGTTCAGCTTTTTTGAGCCGGCTAGCAAAGTTACCTGCACATTTTTTAAAGCTAAGCCGGCCAGCTCTTGAATAAACATGTCGGAAGCTACCAAAGGCACCAAAGAGGGCTTTGGCGTAATTATGGTGTGACCGACCGCTTCTCCCATTTCCCAACCGTCGCCTGTGGAACCGGTGGCCGGATAAGTTGCCCCACCTGTTGCAATGATCACTGCATCGGCTGCTTCGGTCTTTTCTTGGGTTTTTGCTTTCACACCGGTTACTTTATTCCCCGTTATTTGCAAGCTTTCGGCCCGGCAATTGTAAATGATTTTTACTCCCAAACGGCTCAATTCTGCCTCCAGGCTTTGTACCACATCGGCCGCCTTGTCAGATGCGGGGAAAACCCTTTTACCCCGTTCTATTTTTAAAGGAACGCCCAAACTTTCAAAAAAATCCATTGCATCCGTGTTGGAGAATTGATTGAAAGCACTATACATAAAAGGCCCGTTGCCTGGTATCAGCTTAATCAACTCTTCAATGGGAGCAGTATTGGTTACGTTGCAGCGGCCTCTGCCGGTGATGGCAAGTTTGCGACCCAAGCGATCATTTCTTTCCCACAGGCTCACCTGTGCCCCTTCTTTCGCGGCAGAAATTGCCGCCATAATGCCTGCCGCCCCGCCGCCAATCACAATCACTTTCTGTGCCATAATATCTCCTCAATATTCAATTCCTTCTCTTTTGGGCAACTTAAAATTGTAGGGGTGTTTTATTTCTTCCATACAGGTTACCAGGTCTGCTGCGTCCAAAAGCTCTTTTGGGGCATTGCGGCCTGTTAGAACCAGCTCTATTTTAGCTGGTTTTTGCACCAAAAACTCCAAAACCTCCGCTAGGCTCACCAACTGAAAATAAAGCGCATTATTTATTTCATCCAAAATTAGCATATCCAAATCGGGCAAAGCCAGGCATTCTTTGGCTTTGTCTAAAGCTTCTTTGGCCAAAGATACATCCCTTGGTGTTGCTTTTTCTACAAAACCTTCCCTACCAAAGGAATAAACGGTAATTTCCGGAGCCAATCTTTTAGCAGCAACAACCTCGCCGGAGCCTTCTTTTGGCTTCATAAACTGAATTATCACGGTTTTTTGGCCATGACCAGCTGCCCGCATGGCTAAACCAAAGGCTGCGGTGGTTTTTCCTTTGCCGTTACCGGTATACACTTGAATCAGGCCTTGTTTGGTTTTATTCATTAGTCACCTTTTTTTGCTCCCTGGCTCACCCTTATTATTTTCTTTTTGGGTTTTTGCGGTACCTGCTCCGAAAATTCTTTTAAGTTGTTTATTTCTGCCGGGGTTAATTCTCGCCATTCGCCCGGTTTTAAGCTGCCAAGCTCCAGACCAGCAAAACCTATGCGTTTTAACCAGAGAGTCTGGCAATCTACGGCCGCCAGCATTCGCCGCACCTGGCGATTACGACCCTCGTGAATAGCAATCTGTACGATGGTTTGGTCGCCCTGCTTTCTTATAACCTTAGCCTTGGCAGGCCAGGTGCGGCCATCAGTTAATTCAATACCCTCCCGCAAAGAATTAAGCTGAGCCTCAGTTATTTCACCTTTCACGCCAGCTCTGTATATTTTATCTACCTGGCGGCCAGGGTGCAAAAGACCATTGGTCAGTTCCCCGTCATTGGTTAAAAGCAAAAGACCGGAGGTCTCATAATCTAGCCGGCCCACCGGATATATCCGCTCTTTTTGGGGTAACAAATCCATCACCGTGCGGCGGCCTCTCGGATCTCCCACGCTGGTAATAAAGCCGGCCGGTTTATAAAGTAATATATAAATAAGGTTACCTTTACTGCTGATAAAGCAACCATCTACCTCTATTTGGTCATGCTCAGTATCTACTTTGGTGCCAAGCTTGTCCACAACCCGGCCATTAACCTGAACCCTACCTTCTTTTATTAGCTCTTCAGCTGCTCTGCGGCTAGCAACCCCCCGGGCAGCCAAAACTTTTTGCAATCTCTCTTCCACTTTACGGTACCTCTTCTCTTTTTCTTAAGACACATGGTCTTTTTGCCTTTTCCATCAGTATATCACAACCACCTCTCTAAGAAAAGTAGAGATAACAAAAACAAAAAGCTGCTATCATGCTGGCCGCATCAGCAATCAGCCCCACGGTTAAGGCATGGCGATAGCGGCGTATGCCGACCGAGCCAAAATATACGGTTATTATGTAAAATGTGGTATCGGTGCTGCCCTGTATTACCGAGGCCAACCGCCCAATAAAAGAATCTGGCCCATAGGTTGAAAGTATATCCGCTGTCATTGCCAAGGCTCCCGTGCCGGAAAGTGGCCGCATAAAAGCCAGGGGCACTACCTCTGAAGGCAGACCGATTTTGCTGGTAAGAGGAGCTAAAATATTGCTAATTAAATCAAAAGCCCCGGCCGCCCGAAAAATGCCAATGGCTAAAAGCATGCCCATAAGATATGGTAAGATGCGCAAGGTTACAAAAAGGCCTTCCTTGGCCCCTTCTACAAAGCTTTCATAAACCGGCACCTTTTTAAACCAGGCATAAAGAGGAATAATTAAAAAAATAGCCGGTATTGCATAGCGGGATAACTGCATAAAAAAATTTGCCATCAACGCCACCTCCTAAAACGGCAAAAGAGGAAGTGGGCCAGCAAGCCAACCACTGTACCAATCAGGCCGGAAAAAATGGTTATGCCTACTATCTCCTCTGGAAAAAGAGAGCCGCTTTTTGCCCGAAGAGCAATAACGGTAGCTGGAATAAGCGTAATAGCAGATGTGTTAAGCACCAAAAAAGTTATCATGGAATTGCTGGCTTCTTCCGGCCTTTTATTAAGCTTTTGCAGATCGTCCATTGCCTTTAAGCCAAAAGGGGTAGCCGCATTGCCCAGCCCCAAAAGATTGGCACTAATGTTCATAACAATAGCCCCCAAAGCCGGGCTATCCTTAGCTAAATCCGGGAAAAGCAGCCCCACAACGGGCCTTGTTAACCTGGCTAAAAAATTGGTAAAACCACTTTTTTCGGCCAACCGCAAAAGCCCCATCCAAAGCATCATAATACCTGCTATCTCTAGAGTAAGAGCAATCCCTTGTTCTGCCACTTGCCAAATAGCAGCACTCACTGCCTCAATTCGGCCGCAAAATGCCGCCATCACTATGCCAACCAGTAACAAAAAGAGCCAAATAAAATTGACCACAAGTATGCACCACCCTTCTTTCATCTTCATATGCAAAAAAAAGGTAGCCTATAACTAAAAAAATGACCCTCTTAAAAGAGAGTCATTAACAAAATTATTTTTGTTCTTTTCTTTTTATAAAGGTTCATTTGCAGGTTCACTTGCAAGATTATTTTTATTCTTTTCTTTTTTTATGCTTTGAAACTGCTGAATTATTCCTGGGACTGCTTCAATTACCCTTTCCATTGCTAGGGCACTTTCTACTGGGATAAAGCGGGTTTGAATTTGGTCAGAAACTAAAAACCCTACCGGAGTAACGGAAAGTCCTGCCCCGCTACCACCACCAAAAGGCAGTTCGCCCTGCTCAGATGTTTTCTTTTCTTTACCATACTCTCCGCCGCCTGCCACAAAACCGCAACTTATCTTGGATATGGGGATTATGCTGCTACCATTAGGGGCAACTGTCATTTCTCCCACCACCATACTTACATTAACCATGTTGCACAAACTATCCATAGCTGTACGCATTAAATTTTCTATTTCTTTATCACTTCTCATCTTTTTCTCTCCTTTTTTGTAAAATTATATAGCTTGTCCACACCAAAAGCATCAAAGCCCGACCCAAAAACACATCTATAATTATTATTCCTTGCCCATGCCAGCTGCCTTCTCCCAAAGCAATTTTTATTTTTTGCTCAAGAGGAAAACTAGCAAGCTTTTGACTTAAAACTCCCAAACAAAAATAAAGCCCCCCATATAAAACACCGCCGGAAAGAGCCCCGGCAAGCGGGGCAAAACCGGTAGTCAAATTTAGTTCTAATTTCTTTAAATGAAGGGCAGGTAACCACATATTAATAATTCGGTAAGGTAATGTTAATTTTAAATCTAACTTTAGTAAAATTTTTTTTAAGGTTTCTTTACTTAATGGGTTTCTTTTTTTACGAAATAATCTTATTTTAAAACTACTAAAAGAAAGTGGCAGCCAATATATTACCGGTTTTAAAGCATTTTGCCACACCAAAGCCAAACGCACCGGGTAAAATAATATAGCAACAAATGCTATTAAAAGCCACCACACCTCAATACCACCTCCTCTTAGCCTTTATTATAAACTAAGAAAAGCTGTATTATTCAGGCAATTCGTCTAAAATATGCCAAAAAATATAAGCTGTTTTTGGTGTCCAGGCTGGGGATGTTTTGTAATTCCATAATCTGTTGTAGCTATTTCTGCTATGGGCAGCCACTAAAGGCTCCCCCTCTTTATCAAACCCCACCACCACAGCCGTATGATGCCAAGCTCCGTCACCATCCCAGTCCATGGAAATAACATCGCCTATTTTCATTTCTTTAGCTGTTTTAACCCTTGTGGCAATTTTTTGGCCACTTTCTGATGCTAAATACCACCTTAAACTGTGAGACATGGTCCAGCTAAAGCTCCATGTATCTGTTTTGTTGCCATTGCCTCTGTACCAAAAACCGGATTCTACATTGCTGGTATACTCCTTTTTTATACCGCCGGCAAATATGCATTGGGATATAAAATTTGTGCAATCATCACTAAAACTCAAATAAGCCGGATTGCGGCCATCCCACCAACGTTTTGCATAAGACCTTACTACCTCCCTTTTATACCTATGTGTCATATTATCTGCTCCTTAAAAACAATATATGTCCTATCTATATGCCAAAACAAAAAAAATAAAACAAAAACCCCCAATAAATTTGGGGGTTAAAAGGGCTTTAAAGAGGCTTATGACAAAATACCATTGAATAATTTGCTGGCAGAAAAACCCAGCAAATTATTCAGTTTCGGCTTCTTGTTCATCCGCTACAATAAATTGGTCTATGGGGGGAAGTTCCTTTATGGAGCTTAAACCAAAAAACTCTAAAAAACTGTTGGTAGTGCCGTAAAGGATGGGCCTGCCGGGGGCATCTCTGCGGCCAACCTCTTTGATGAGTTTTTTATCTAATAAATTGCTCACCACGCCATCCACATTCACCTGGCGGATATTTTCTATATCTTGCCTGGTGACCGGCTGCCGATAGGCAACAATGGCCAGGGTCTCTAGGCTGGCACGGGAAAGCTGCTGGGTTCGGGGACGATATAACTTTTCTATGTAGGGTGCAAATTCTGGCCGAGTCAAAAACTGCCAGCCTTCCGCAATCTCACTCAATTGATAACCGGCATCAGCATATTTATCTTGTAGATCTGCCAAAATTTCCTGAATTATTTTAATATCACATTCGGCAAGGTCAGCCAATTTTTTATCTGTAAGGGGTTCATAGGCCACAAAAAGCAGAGCTTCCACCAGCTTTTTTGTTTCTTCCGCAAATAATACGCTCAAAACAGCTCCTCCCTCTTTGCTTTGTTTTATAGAGTTTTTTCATAGGCTTTTAAGTTGCCCGGAAAAACATAAATATGGCCATAAGTATCCGGCTGCTGCACCTTGGCAGCAGAAAGACGTATTATTTCCAGCAGAGCCAAAAAACGCACAATTGCCTCCATGCGGCTGGAGCTTTTAAGAAAAAGCTCCATAAAATCAATACCCTTGGGATTAGCCTTAATGCGGCAAAAAAGGTCTTTCATCATTTGATCCAAGCTAACTTCTTCTTTTTTTATGTAGTGTATGTTTTCTTTGCTTTCCAAAGCATTTAAAACACTTTGCAAGGCTTTGGTTAAATCTATCAGCACTTTGCCATCCAATGGGTTGTCCTGAGCAAAAAACTGGGCATAAAGCTGCTCTTCGTTGGGCCTGGCATAAGTTAGGCTGTGTTGCTCGCTAAACTCATTTAAAACAAGGGCAATCTGCTTATAACGCCTATATTCCAATAGATCATGCACTAGCTCAGTCCTTGGATCGAGCTCTTCGCACTCCTCTTCTTCCGGCGTGGGCTTAGGCAAAAGCATTTTGGCTTTTATGGAAAGCAAGGTGGCAGCCATAACCAAAAATTCGCTGGCCACATCCAAATCCAACACCTGCATTCTCTCAACACATTGCAAATATTCCTGGGTGATCTGAGCAATAGGTATATCATAAATGTCTATTTCATTTTTGTCGATCAAATATAAAAGCAGATCGAATGGGCCCTGAAAGGCCTCCAAATTTAATTGATAAGACATTTAAATATGTATAGCCTCCCTTATCAAGTTCATTGTTTCAGCAGCCTTTATGTGGGCCTTTTTGCTTCCTTCGGCCAAAACCTCATCCACCAGGCCAGGCTTGGCGGCAAAAAACTCTCTCTTTTCCCTAATTGGACTCATAAATTCATCTAACTTGGCGACCAGCCTGTTTTTACAAGCAACGCAGCCAATACAACCATCACGGCAATCAGCCTCGATTTGTGGCACCTCGGCCTTGTTGTAAAACTTGTGATAAGTATAAACCGCACAGATATCCGGGTGCCCCGGGTCATCCTTTTTAACGCGGGCTGGGTCGGTGACCATCTGATTAACCTTGTTTTTGATATCCGCCTGGCTGGCCCCCAAAACTATTTCGTTATTATAGCTTTTGCTCATTTTGCGGTTATCAATGCCCGGCAAAAGCTTAATTTCGCCCAAAAGAGCCTGCGGCTCGGGCAAAATATCGGTTTGAAACATGTGGTTAAAGCGGCGGGCGATCTCACGGCAGAATTCCAGGTGGGGCAATTGATCCTCGCCGACCGGCACCACCGTGGCCTGATATATCAAAATGTCGGCTGCCATTAAAACCGGGTAACCCATAAAACCATGGGTAGAAATATCTTTACCGGCTTTGCTGAATTGGTTTATTTGCTCTTTATAAGTAGGCACCCGTTCCAGCCAGGAAACAGGGGTGATCATGGAAAGCTGTAAATAAAGCTCGCTGTGTTCTTTAACGGAAGATTGCACAAAAATGGCACTTTTTTCAGGATCCAAGCCAACAGAAAGCCAATCCAGGGCCATCTCACGAATATTATCCTTAATTTTTGTGGTATCTTCAAAAGCAGTAGTAAGAGCATGCCAATCCACTATACCATAATAGCAGTTATATTCATCCTGCAGTTTTCGCCAGTTTTCCAAAACGCTGTAATGACCCAAATGCAGGCGACCGGTAGGTCTCATGCCGCTAAAGATATTGCCTTTTTTTTCTGTCATTTTTGTCTCTCCCTATTATTTCTTTGTTGTGTTTAAAAAAGTATGCCAGCAAGCCATGCCTGCCCGGTTAAGTAGCAAATGCCGGTACCTAAAAGATTAGCCAAAGGCAAAACAATATATCTGATGCCGCCAAAAACTATCAAAACCATTAAAATAATACTGCCATAACGCTCTAACTGATAAAAATAGCGGCCATAATCACTGGGCAAAAGACCCGCCAAAATTTTTGAGCCATCCAGGGGCGGAATGGGAATAAGATTAAAAACCGCCAAGATAATGTTATACCACATCAATAAAACAAAAATTTTGGAAAAAAAACTAAAAACTGTTGAATTGCTGGAAACCATGCCGTTAAAATAAAAGGTATAAAGCAGTTTTATGAGCAATGCGGCAATGATCGCCAAAATTATATTCATTAACGGACCGGCTAAACCAACCAACACCATGCCTTTTTTGCGGCTACCCCGAAAATTAAGCGGGTTTACCGGCACAGGTTTGGCCCAACCAAAACCAACAATCAAAAGCAAAATGGTGCCAATTGGGTCCAAGTGGGCCAATGGGTTAAGCGTAAGACGCCCTTGCATTTTTGCAGTTGGGTCACCCAACGAGAAAGCCATGTAACCGTGAGCCAGCTCATGAAAGGTAAGAGCAATGAGGATTGCCACAGCCGAACAAACAAAAGTTTGGATGTTAAAACCATTTATCAGCATTAAATATTTTCTCCTCTCCAAAATAGCTACTTATATATAATCATATAATTATAACAAAAACCGCCCCCTAAAACAACTAGCTCAACAAACAAAAAAAATAAACCCTGCTCATTAAAAAAGGAGCAGGGTTTATTTCTCTAAGTATTTTTTTAAATATTGCAAAGCCTGCTTTTCTAGGCGGCAAACTTGGGCCTGCGAAACATGTAGATGTTCTGCTATTTGGCTTTGGGTAAGCTCCTGAAAATAACGGGCGTTTAAGATGTAACTCAATCTGGGTGGCAAGTTTTTTAACAGGTCTCTTAACTCCAGCTCCAGCAAAAACTTATCCTGCTCTTCCGGAGCAGCAATCACATCGGCCAAAAGCATGGTTTTTTTGTCTTCACCGGTTACCTCATCCTGTAAGGATGCCAAAGCCTGATTCGATTCTAAAGCAATGGCAAGATCTGCCGGGCTAACTGCCAGCTCTTCCGAGATCTCCTGCAAGGTGGGCTCTCTTTTTAACCTGGCGTAAAGCTCCTCTTTGGCAAGCCAGGCCTTATGGGCAAGCTGCCGCAAACTGCGGCTGACCCTCAAAGGCTGGTCATCCCTAATAGCGCGCCTCATCTCCCCAATGATGAGGGGCACGGCATAGGTAGAAAATTTGGTACCATAAGCAAAATCAAATTTGTCGATGGCTTTCAAAAGACCAATTATCCCTACCTGAAAAAGGTCATCATCATCCCAACCGCGGCCGGCAAAACGTTTTAAAAGAGAAAGAATCAACCTAAGGTGACCTTCCACCAGTTTATCTCTGGCTTTTTTGTCACCCTGCTGCGACATTTTTATCAATTCTATGGTTTCTTCCTCTGATAAAGCATGGCCCTTAGGTATTTTTTGCATTTCACCTAACTGAACCATAATGGCACCTATTGCCCGCCCGCAGACAGCCTTTTGGTTAAAATTACTGTGGTTCCGGCCCCGGGGGAAGAGATGACCTCCACATTATCCATAAAAGACTGCATAAAAGCAAAACCAAGCCCCATGCGGTCGCTATCTGTGGAAAAGGTAGCCTCCATAGCCTTTTCGATATCTTCGATGCCCACTCCTTGATCTATAACCTGCACCTGCAATATGTTATCTTTTAGTTCCACTGTCAGCTCCACATCGTTTTCCACCTCATTAGCATAACCATGGATTATGGCATTGGAAACCGCCTCAGAAACAGACACTTTTATTTCTTCCAGCTGGCTCATGGTAATATCTGCATTGGCCGCCACTGCAGCCACTAACAAACGGGCCAAGCCAACATTTTCTGGTATACTATTAAACCGCAGGTATATTTTATTGTTTTGTTTCTCTTCCATTTACAGTACCTCCTTGCCTTTGGGCTCTTCAATGTACATAATTCTGGCAAGCCCCGACATGAGTAAAATTTTATACACATCTCTATTAGCTCCGGATATATATATCTCGCCGCCTCTTTGGAGCATTTTTTTATAACGGCCCAGCAAAACCCCCAGACCGCTGCTATCTATAAAGGTAACCCGCGAAAAATCAAAAACCAGCTGCCGACAAGCACTCTTTTCTATTTGTTTATCTAATTCTCGCCGCCAGCTATCTACCTCCAGCATATCTATTTCTCCTGCCATCACAACATATAAACGGCTTTTATCTGTTTTAAACCAATAATCCATATCATTTTCCCCCCCTTTAATCTACTATTTATTTCTCCACGGTCAATATTGCCTCCTCTGAAGAAAAAGGGGAAGTATTGTCTTATTTGCTCTTTGTTTGGGCAAATATGACGCATCAAGCAAGCTAATTAAGCTAACAACAAAATCGCCTGGCATACGCTCCACCAAAACTGCATAAGACCGGCCCTAGGCACTTCTTTTTCTGCTAAAAGATCCACTCTTTTTACTTCCACCCCATTAGAAAGAACAACAATTTCTCCCATCTGTGTTTTTTCTGCCAGGGGAGCTTGCAAGTTTTTGTTTATTTCAATTTTGGTGGTTATTTCTCCGGCCTCTTTTTTGGCCTGAGCCAACCCAACTTTTTTTGCTGCCACAAGCTGCACTGTTTCATCTTTACCTTTGGCAACCGGAACCTCACAGATTTTGGCACCTTCATCATATATCAGGTTATATTTGTAATTGTTAAAACCATAATTTAAAAGTTTAATACTTTCGTTATAATGGCCGTTTCTCTCTTGCACCCCTAAAACAACCGAAATAAAACGCAGGTTTTCCCTTTGGGCAGTAGCCACTAAATTATAATGAGATTTTGCCGTATAACCTGTTTTCATACCATCGGTCCCCTCATACCATTTTAAAAGTTTGTTGGTATTCCAAAGCACCAATGGTTTAGGGTCAGGCCGAAATTGATATTCATATATCGAAGTATATTCTAAAAACTTTGGCACCGAAATTGCATACATGGCAATCCTTGCCATATCGGCCGCCGAGGTATAATGGTTATCATCGTGCAGACCGTGAGAATTAACAAAATTGGTGTTTTCCATACCCAGCTCTTTAGCTTTATTGTTCATTAATTCCACAAAAGCAGTTTCCGAACCGGCAATAAATTCTGCTACTGCCACTGAAGCATCATTGCCGGAACCGACCGCAATGGCTATAAGCATCTCATGCAGGGTGCGTTCTTCCCCTGCCTCCAAATATACCTGGGAACCACCCATGCTCTCTGCTGTTTTACTGGTAACCACCTTATCTTCCAGGCTAACATTACCCGCAGCAAGCTCTTCTAGGGTCAGCACCAAGGTCATAATTTTGGTGATGCTGGCTGGATAACACTTTTTGTCCGGCTCCTTTGATGCAACAACCTGGCCACTTTCTGCTTCAATTAATATGTATGACTGGCCTTTTATCTCTAACTCTTCTGCCTCTGCCGGCCAAAGACCACCAAACACAAACAAAAAAGCTAAAAATACCGCCACCAAAAACTTTACCCTGCTTAATCTTGGCATATTTATCCCTCCCTATGTTTACTCAGCTTAGTTTATGTCAAAAAAAGGGAAAATATACACGGCATAAAACAGGGGCTTCCCTTTTTATGGAAAGCCCCCGAAACTTTGTTTATTAAGCCTATCTCTTCTAAACAAGGTGCATAAAAATGCAAGTAAAATCCTTGTTTAATCAGCTGTCCAGGGTCTAAAACCCTGCTGGTTCATAACCCCATATATTAAAGGTTTTAACTTGGGGGGTTGTGGCTCTATGGTAACTGCACAAAGCAGTGCCTCAGCGGCGGCGGAGGCTTTGGCAATATCATCGCTGTAGATGACAGACAAAATATCTCCTTTGGCTACGGCATCCCCGGTCTTTTTCTTGAAGACCAAGCCAACCTCATGTTTTATTTTATCCTCTTTGGTTAGCCGGCCAGCCCCCAACCCTAAAGCAGCAATACCAATCTTATAAGTATCCATGGCAGTAACATAACCATCCCGAGGCGCTGAAACATTAATTTGATAAGGGGCTTTGGGCAAAGAACGCAAATCTCCCCCTTGCATTTCTACCATCTCAACAAACTTTTGCCAGGCTTGACCGTTTTTCAGTAATTCATTACACTTGCTTTCTGCCATTGCATAATTTTCTGCCAAACCAACCAAAAGCAAAATTTCGGCGGCAAGAGCAATCGATAATTGCTTTAAATCGGCCGGACCTTGCCCTTTTAAAGTGCAAATAACCTCTTCTACTTCCAGGGCATTGCCCACAGCACGGCCCAAAGGCATGTCCATCGAAGTAATAAGAGCCGTAACCTTTTTGCCAAAATCATAGCCAATGTCAATCATGGCGGCAGCTAACTCCATTGCTTGCTCAGCCTGTTGCATAAAGGCTCCGGAGCCGTATTTCACATCCAAAACAATAACATCCGAACCCATGGCAATTTTTTTAGACATGATGCTAGAAGCAATAAGAGGAATGGAATCAACCGTGGCTGTAACATCCCGCAATGCATAAAGAAGTTTGTCGGCTGGGGCAATGTTGTGAGTTTGGCCAATAATGGCAAAACCAATTTTTTGCAACTGAATAAAAAATTCTTCACTTGTTAAGTTGGTACGAAAACCTGGGATTGATTCCAGTTTATCCAAAGTGCCACCGGTGTGCCCCAAGCCACGGCCAGACATTTTACCCATAATGCCACCGGCCGCAGCCACCAAAGGTGCCACAATAAGCGTGGTTTTATCGCCCACTCCGCCACTAGAATGTTTGTCGGCTTTGATACCAGGGAGTTTATTTAAAGAAACTGTCTCGCCGGAATTTATCATGGCAGAAGTAAGGGAAGCGGTTTCTTGTCTGTCTAAACCTTGCAAAAACATGGCCATCAAAAGAGCTGAGGCCTGGTAATCCGGCACATTGCCATAAACATATTGTTCAATGAAATATTTTATTTCAAAAGAGTTTAGTTTTTCCCCATCTCTTTTTTTGCGGATAATATCATACATTCTCATTTTTTCATACCTCTATTGCGGCGACAATGCCGGAAACCAAAGAAATTATTTTATCTTTGATAGCATCGGCAGCCGCCATCACATCCACATGCGAAAGCGGTTCGGGCAAAATTCCGGCTGCCATATTGCTCATTAAAGAGATCCCTAAAACTTTAACGCCGCTATGGTTAGCCACAATTACTTCCGGCACGGTAGACATGCCCACAGCATCGGCACCAATCTTCCGCAAAAAACGGATCTCAGCCGGAGTTTCAAAGCTGGGGCCGCTCATGGCGGCATATACACCTTCTGCCAAATCTATGCCCTGTTTTATTGCCACATCCCTGGCTATTTTATTTAAATCTGGGTCATAAGCATTAGTCATATCAGGGAAACGCGGGCCTAAAGAATTTTCATTTGGCCCCCGCAAAGGGTTGGCTCCCAAAAAATTAATATGATCCTTAATCAGCATCAAGTCTCCCGGCTGAAAGCTCTCATTTATGGCTCCGGCAGCATTGGTCACAATCAGGTATTTTACCCCCAAAAAAGCTAAAACCCGGATGGGAAATGCCAGTTCCGACATGTCGTATCCTTCATAATAATGAAAACGCCCTTGCATAACCAAAACCTGCTTACCTAACAAACTGCCGCAAACTAATTGGCCACTATGCCCCTCCACCGTACTGACAGGGAAATGTGGAATGGAAGCATATGGCAAAGTAATAGGGTTTTGAATAGCATTTGCAAAATCTCCCCAGCCCGAGCCAAGCACCAAAGCTATTTTTGGCTGCATATTTATTTTTGTTTTTATAAAATCTGTGGTTTCCAAAAGCCATGTACTTTTTTCTTTCATATTCAAGCCTCCATTTATATCTTATCTGTCCTGTTTTAGTTTTGCCAAAAAGCTTTGCCCAAGTGGCAAATTTTTTAAACCCAAAAACTCGGCAATTGTGGCACTAACACAGGCAAAATTTGGTAAAATACCTAGGTTTATGCCTGGTTTTAGCCCTTGGATAAAAACTAGCAAAGGCACATACTCTCTGGAGTGATCGGTACTTTTGGTGGTTGGGTCACAGCCATGATCCGCTGTTATAATCAAAAGATCCTCCGGCTTCAGCAAGCCAAAAAGCTGCGGCAACATCGCATCAAAATCCTCCAGAGCCCGCGCATAGCCCACTACATCATTGCGGTGACCGTAAAGCATATCAAAATCGACAAAATTGCAAAAAATCAAACCGTTTTCAAACTCTTCTAGGGCGGCAAAAGTCTGCTCCCAAACCTGCTGATTGTTTTTGGCCACTAATTTGGTTGTAATGCCATCACCAGCAAAAATATCGCTTATTTTGCCTACACCCACCATGGGAAGACCAGCGGCCTTCCCTATATCCAGGAGGTGGCCGGCAGGCGGCAAAATGGAATAATCGTGCCGGTTAGCGGTGCGAACAAAATTGCCGGCATCTCCCACAAATGGCCTAGCAATAACCCTAGCCACCGCATGCGGCCCCTGCAAAATTTGGCGGGCTTTTTCACACATTTTATAAAGCTCTGCTAGTGGAATTGTCTCCTCATGAGCCGCAATCTGAAAAACGCTGTCGGCGGAAGTATAAACTATTGGGCAGCCGGTTTTTACGTGTTCTGGCCCCAGCCTTTGAATTATCTCCGTGCCGGAAGCCACCTCATTACCCAAAACGTGTCTTCCTATGGCCTGCTCAAATTCTTTTATAATCTCCGGCGGAAAGCCTTTGGGATAAGTCGGAAAAGCTTGCGGCAAATCTATCCCCATCATCTCCCAGTGGCCGGTTGTTGTGTCTTTGCCGGCTGCCTTTTCTGCCATTTTGCCATAGGCAGCCTGAGAAAAGATATTGGGTAGTACACTAAGTATATCCCCTATATTGCCTAGGCCAAGCTTAGCTAGGTTAGGTAATTGCAAACCGCCCACTGTTTTGGCTATATTAGCCAAGGTGTTGCTGCCAGCATCACCATAAGCAGCAGCATCTGGCAATTCACCGATTCCCACACTATCCATAACTAAAAGAATTGCTCTTTTCATTTTTTCACCTCAATCTATTTTGCCCTCGGGTGGCTGGTATCATAAACCTTTCGCAACCTGTCTTTGGTCAGATGAGTATATATTTGCGTAGTACTGATATCTGCATGCCCCAAAATCTCTTGCACAACCCTAAGGTCGGCCCCATTTTCCAGCATATGTGTAGCTAAAGAGTGCCGCAAAGTGTGCGGTGTAATTTCATATTGAAAGCCGGAAGACCGTGCATGTCCCTGCAAAATTTGCCAAAAACCCTGCCTGGTTAAACGCCCACCCCGCCAGTTTAAAAAAAGAGCTTGGCTGGACTTAGAATTGCACAAATTGCTACGGCTGCCCTTGATATATTTTTCTAACGCTGTTAATGCATAGGAACCTACAGGTACTATTCTCTCTTTGGAACCCTTGCCAATGCAGCGAGCATAGCCCAAATCCATGTTAATATCCGCAATATTCAGGCCAACCAACTCGCTTACCCTAAGACCGGTGGCATATAAAAGCTCTAGCATTGCTTTATCTCTTTGCCCTAAGGGTGTAGTAGCGTCTGGCTGGGCCAAAAGAGCCTCTATCTCATCCTGAGAAATAACATTTGGAAAAGTTTGTCCCAGTTTTGGTGTCTCCAAGTTTAGGCTGGGATCAGCTTTTATGTGCCCCTCCCGAGCCAAAAAATGGCAAAAAGATTTTATAGCTGACATTTGGCGAGAAAGTGTAGAAGCAGCTTTACCCTCCTCGTATACAAAAGCAAGGTAGTCAACAATATCGTTTCGGGTCAAATCAGCAAAACCCGTAATAGAATTGTGCAGCAAAAAATCAGCAAAAGCAACTAAATCAAATTTATAGCTTATAACCGTGTTTTTTGACAAACCGCGTTCTACTGAAAGAAAAATTAAAAATTCTTCAATCAGTGGATCAATTTTGTTTTTTGCTGTTTTTTGCTTGTCCATTATTTACTCACCGCCAATTAAACCAAAAAACCTATTTTTAAAATCTATTGTGTCTATTTCAACAAAAAAACAGCAAACCCTTTTGTATTTTTTATTTTGCCGAAGGTAAAACAACTTCTTCCCCTGCTAAAAGCAAACGCAAATTATACCAAAGCCCCACCGGAAGAGACTCTTCGTTGTCGTTTGGGTTTGTTACTCTTAGAGGTTCCCCCGGAACTTCCTCTTCTTCGGTAACCTGACTAGCAAATTGGCTCATGCCATTCTCTTTTGCCAAATAACCATAAAAACCTGGCAAAAAAATGCCCAAAAAGGCTGCCAACAGAGCCAATATTAAAAGTTTTTTTAGTTTTTGCTTGGGTTTGGTCAAAGCAAAAAATATCATGTTTTTTTTCTCCTTTCTTAGTCAACAACTCAAACCATTTAAAGAATTTAAGCCTTATCTACCTGTTTTAAAGTTTTTATAGCAAGTTTAAAAATCCATTTAGCAAAAATGGAGTAACATATCCCTGTACCCAGGCAGAAAAGGCAGCGCCAGCCGCCAAAAAACCAAAACATGCATTATAAAAGGCAAAACTATTACTTTTACCTGTGTTATTTTTCTTTATCAAACGCAAGGAAAAAACAGACGCTAAAATTGCTGCACCCAAAAGCACTGGCAAAAAAACTATATTTTGCGGCAAAACCGCCAAAATTGTGACCACCAACCCAGAAGAAACTTGCCTACTAATTAAATAGCTTATAGTAAGACCCAAAGCGAACCCTCTAAAAAAGAGCAGTGCCCCGATAAAAGGCAACCCGACCAGGCTTAGACCAAGCAACCAAAAAACCACCAAAAGACGAATGTTGGTAGCAATAGCTTGGCTTGCTTCCAATTTACTATCAATCTTCAAGCTAGGCAATACGGTCATAAAATTATCCACAAACTTTTTTAATCCTTCACTTGCGGAATCCGAAAACAACGTTGGAGCAAAAAGGCCAACCAAAGAGCCCAGCAAAAAAATACCCCCTGTAATAAACACCCAATATTTATACCGGCTCCAAAAATCCAGGGCAAGAGCCTGCCATTTCTTCATAAAAAACCTCCTCCTTTGTTCGTATATATATTTTTATGCCGCTTCTACCCCTCTTTATGCCGGGATAAAAGAAGTTATTGCTGCATATAATTTAAATATTAGAAAAAGGGGGTAAAATATGCAACTACATCAAAATAAAACCCGCCTGGTTATTATTGGCAAGCCTGCTGAAATTTTAAAACAGCTAAAAAATTTGGCCACACAATACCAAAACATTGGCCAAATTTTAAGACACTAAAAACTTTAAAAAAGCCTTTTTGCNNGCAAAAAGGCTTTTTTAAAGTTTTTTTATTTAATTAGTTGCAGCCTTTTTGTAGTTCACGCAAAATTTCTACAACCCCATCTACTGTTCCTATTCTTTTAATCATAGAATCAACTTTTTGATACCGGTCATTATAATTCATATCAAAAATTCTTTGATATACCATCATCCTTCTGCCAAGCTGGAAATTAAGACGATCGGCATCGCTCATATTTAAATATTCGTCAATAATGCCCAAGAGTCTTTCTTTATCTTCCGGCCAGTTGCCGTTAATTTCGGTAAGCAGGTTTAAGGGGTGAGTGCAGATTATTTCACCGTTATAATCATCCAAATTCAAAAACATCATCTTTAACTCCCGAACTGCTTGATCTTCGGAAACCATTTCAAATTTGCCACCCTTAAAATCATGATATATTGGCATGTCATCATGAATTGCCAAAGTGTGTACCCGCACATGGTCGGGATTAATAAACCCAATTGCTTTACCGGTTTCTATTGCATTTTCATCGGAATATCTAACCCCACCCAACCCAAGAATTATATAGATACAAAGCTCCATGCCGGAATCTTTAATCATTTTAGCAGCTTTAATATTTTCTTCACTGTTAACGCCCTTGTTAGATAAAGCCAAAACAGCGTCTGAGCCAGATTCTAAGCCCATATGAATTCTGTTTAAGCCAGCTTCATAAAGCTGTTTTAGTTCTTCTGGGCTTTTATGCAGGATAGAACGAGCCCGGCCATAGGTAGTTATGCGATTAACTTTAAAATTGCTGTTTATCATATCCAGCACTTCTAAAAGATAGTCAGTTTTACCAATCAAGCCATCGGCATCCTGCAAAAAGACATTTTTGTCTTTAAAAGAAAGCCAAGCCAACATGCTTGCACCCTGATAACCATATTTACTGACTATATAGCCTTGTACCTTGTTCCAACCAAGCGGAGAAAGCTTGGAAAGCTCCTCACCCTTGGTAATTTCCAAAGCATCTTTTTCAATGGCTTTAATATTGGCAATTTCCTGTATAATATCTTCAATTGGGCGAATCTCAAACTTTTCATCACCATAAGCGTGACAAAAAGTACATTTATTCCATGGACAGCTTCTAAATAAACGCATAAGCAAGCTGTTGGCCTCACTCGGTGGCCGAAGTGGGCCTTGTTCAATAATAGTCAAATTAATACACCATCCTTTTATAATCAAATATCTTTTTTAGATATTATATTTATCTAAAAACAAAATTTACCCGAATAACATTGTAACATAATTAAGAACCTCTATCAACTATTATTTCTTAACTAAAAAAGCTTATGCGACAGCCAAAAATTAAGACAAACATTAATTATCCAGGTATTTAATAGATATTGCCAGGCAATATATGTGCCCTTTTAAATAAGGACAATATAAGCCTGGCAATACCCAAAAAACTTTAATAATTTAGAAAAAGTTATTTTTTAATTTTGCCGTCGGTCACTATTACAACATGCACTTCCATCGGGCCGTGCATACCGTCACACATATAAAACTCGATATCACCGGTACGGCTAGGACCGCCGATAAAAGACAGATAGGTAGCTATTTGAGTACCATATTCTGCATCAGCATCAGCTCTCAAAACAGCAACTGCATCTTCGAGCTTGGGTACAATCTTGTCGAGATTAACAACAAGAATGTGAACAGGCGGCATATTGGTACCAAGACGAGCATTGCACTCATTATCCTGGATCACTATAGTACCAGTTTCAGCAACCAAAGCAGTAGCACCAGAAATACCAAAGGGAGCATCCTTAAAGTATTTTCTGGTATAGGCCTTAATAACCCCCAAAATATCTTCATCGTTTAATTTAGCAGGAGGGGTAAGACCGATTTCTTTGTAAATACCCGCCAAATCAGTAGCTGTAAGTTTGGGCCAAACAACACCTTTGCCAAGGTTTTCATCGGTAACACCCAAAAGGTCGGCAGCAAATTCATCTACTTCACTGAATACAACTTTGTTACCTTTTTCTTTTAAAGCTTTTGCTATGCCAATTTCATTTAAAGTTCTGCTATGAGAAATTACAGAAGCCTCGTCCTTTACTAGGGAAAGAATATAATCTACAGCATCTTGTTTGGTTTCGGCTAAATAAACAGTAGAATGTTTTACCTTCGCAGATTCAAGAAACTGTTCCAACAAACCTTCTATCATGGACGCAGAACTTTCTTTTACTACTTGGCCATAATAATCTACGCCAGGTGTGCGTAACGATAGCTTTGCCATGTTACTTGCCCTCCTTTTTGGTTGCTTCGTTCAGTAATTCTATGCTATGCATAACTTTGGTGTTCAGTTTATTCTGATATACACCATTTCTCAGTTGCATTATACAAAGTGGACAACCAGTGGTAATAATGTCGGCACCAGTGCCTTTAAGTTGTTCCATCTTGCGGTTGCTGATTCTGTCGGAGAAATCACTATGATTAAAGCAGAAGGTACCAGCAGCACCACAGCAAATGTCGGGATCTTCCATATCAACAAAGTCAACACCAGGAACAGATTTAAGAACTTTTCTGGGTTCTTCCTTAACGCCTTGCCATCTAGCTAAGTGGCAAGGATCATGGTAAGTAACTCTAGCCTTAAATTCTTTGTAGTCTACGGAATCACTCAAAAACTTGTCGATAAATTCCATAATGTCATAATGTTTGCTCTTAACATCAAAGACTCTGTCATCCAAATAACCTTCATAGTACATTTCAGGATATTCTACCACAAACGCAGTACCACAAGTTGCACAAGCGGTGATAATAGCATCCACATCTTTATACCTGCTAAATACGTCAAGGTTGGCTTTAGCCATCTTAACAGCAGATTTCATATCACCTTTGGTGTAGTGAGGAGAACCGCAGCACTGACGACCCTCAGGAACCACAACCTCTACGCCGTTTTTGGTAAGAAATTCTATAGTTGCTTTACCAATGCTGGAATACATATAGTCGATAAAGCAGCCGGGGTAGAACAATACTTTGTACTTAGGATTGGCAACCTTAGGAATATTGCCGACTTCCTTGGCCATGGAATTCAAATTGGGCAATAATCTCTTTGTGTCAATGCCCATCATTTTGCGTTTCAGATGAGAGCCCAGGTTTGCTTCACGTTTCAATACCATGCCTTGAAAAGGACGAGCGGCATTCATAGCAAAGTTGGCGTTACTCAAACCAGACAGCAGCTTGCTGTCTAAAGAGCCCAAACCATTTTGTTTAACATATTTAGCTCTGATTTTAGCAGTCAAGGAAGGAGAGTCGATCATATTCGGGCAATGCATTTTGCACATTCTGCAGCTCAGGCAAAGATCCATGCCGCCCTCATAAGCTTTGTCTATCCCTTGCATAAAGGAAGCATTCAAAACACCAATACCGCCCAAATATTTGCCGCCGTAACGGTCGCCGATCTCTCTATAAATTGGGCAATAGTTCAGGCAGCTACCGCAGTTAATGCAGTAGAGAGCTTCGCCCAAACCTTCTTTAATGGCTTGGTGACGGCCGTTATCTAAAATGATAACGTGAACTTCTTCCGGACCGTGGCCACCATAAATTTTTTCACCATTTTTGTAAATTGTGCTGGGGCCGGAAATACCAGACATGTAGTTACCAATATCCTGACCTACACCCCAAGCAGAAGCACCACGTATAACGGCAACAGCGTCTTCCAGCTTGGGAACAACTTTGTTAATAGCTCCCAGAACAAAGGTTACTCTAGGAAGAGAGGTAACAGCACGAATGTTACCTTCATTTTCAACCAGGAAAACTGTGCCGGTTTCAGCTGCAATAGCGTTAGCACCGCAAATACCATAATCAGCAGAAAAAAGATCTTCTCTTAAAGCATATCTGGCGGTTTTAACCAAGGTTTCAATAACGGGTTCAATTTCACGGCCTTCGGCTTTAGAGAAAATTTCAGCAACTCTCTCTTTAGGAAGGTGGATGGAAGGAGCCATGGTGTGGCTGGGGCGGCTTTTAGCCATTTGGACAATCCTGTCGCCCAAGTCTGTTTCAACTACTTCGCAGCCGTGGTCTTCCAAAACATGTGTAATACTGATCTCTTTAGAAACGTTGGATTTAGATTTAATAACTTTGGAACCTTTTTTTACATGGCTTAAAATATAATTTTGAGCATCTGCCACTGTTTCAGCATAAAAAACTTTGCAGCCATTAGCAGTAAGTTTTTCGGTGGCTTGTTCGACCAATTCATCAACGTTGGCAATAGAGTAAGCTTTAATGCTTCTTATGCGTTGGTTCAGGCCAGGATATTGGAGAACACGACTTTTTTCGTTTTTGCAGATGACGTTAAAGGCTGCCAATCTGCCCTTGCGTGCTTCCAAATCGTTAAAGCCTTCGGTAATCCGATCATTAAGCTTTTTTTCTTGTAGTTTCATTATTGTCATCCTTTCAGTTTTCTGTTAGTACTTATTTGCCCTGGTCTAACTTTTTATGGATCTCTGCCAATTGTGCTTTAATAGTTTTTTCTGTCTCAGCAAAAATACTGTTGCCGTGGGAATCCATAGCTACTGTAAAAGGACCAAAGTTGTCTGCTTCCAACTCTAAAACTAGATCTGCTGCCAAATCAGGCCAAAAAGCATTAGAAATGCCCTTAACCCCTGAACTATATAAAGCAGAGCAACCGCCAACTTGTGCCAAATACACGCAAGCATTTTCTTGCATAGCATCCAGCACTTCTTGATTCATTCCGCCTTTACCTATGATAACGCTAGGTTTAAAATTTTTAATTATTATAGGTTCATAAGGATTTACCGAGGCACTAGTGGTAGCACCCAAATAATTAATCTTATAGGAGTCACCTTCGTTTATAAAGCTAGTGTAGCAATGAAAAACACCGGATCCTTTAAGATTAAAAGGCAACTCTTTCCCCTCTTCTAGGTATTTAATCATTCTTTTGTGGGGAGCAGATGTACCTTGATAAAACTTCCCATCCAAATATACGATATCACCAACTTTAAGTTCTCTAATTTGTGCTTCACTAATAGGAAATGTTAATTTATATTCACTCATCGATATCCCCCCCTTATCCCGGAAAATACTCTAAGGTGCCATCTGAATGAATCCGAACAGAGGCACGTCGAGCTGCCCAACATTGTATCTTTACAGCTACCGGCATGTTAGGTGTATGAACATAGCCGTATTCCACATTGACCGCCAAGGCGGTGGTTTTGCCACCCAAACCCATAGGACCAATGCCCAAACTATTTATCTCTTCCAGTAATTCTTCCTCTAGGGCTGCAATATCCGGCTCCGGATGTCTCTTGTTTAGGTTACGCATAGAGGCTTCTTTTGCTACTTTGTTGACCATTTCAAACTGAGTACCAAGACCAACCCCTACTATCATAGGCGGACAAGGTTTGGTACCTGCTTCAGCTACCACACCAATGATATATTTTTTAATTTCGGAAAATGGAGTGGAAGCGCCAAACATTTTAAAAGCACTAACACCTTCACTGCCAGCACCGGCAGGCAAAACCAAAATATCGATATAGTCAACATCAGGAATGATATCATAGCTTAAAAGAGGAACTCTTGGACCAGTACCTGTACCACTGTTTTTTCTGGTAATAGGATGATTACAGTGAGGAATCAACGGAATATCTTTTGTTGCTTGCTCTGTGCCAAGTTTAATGGCTTTTCTGATATCACCTTCTATTTGAGCTTTGGTACCAACCTTTACGAAATAAGAAGCAATACAGGTATCTTGACAAATGGGAACACCTTTTTCTTGGGCAATTTTAGCATTGTTTATAATAGTTTGTAATATCTGTTTACTTGTTGCATTAGTTTCATTATCAGCAGCTCTGTTTAATGCATCAATAACGTCTTGTGGCATTATTGTTTCTGCATTTGTCAGAATTTGTTTTGTAGCTTTTGCTACCAATTCTTCTGTTATAGGCATTTTATCACCCTCTCTTAAATTTAACCTAAAACCTTCTGGCAAACAGCTTTAAAATCTTCTTCGTTCAACAAACCTTTTTTAACAAAGGAAGCATCTTTAACGGCCATAACCAATTCCAGTTTTTTCTCTTTGGAATCAACTGCAGGCAAACCAAGTTTTTCCAACCATTTTTCAACAGAAGGAATACCACTGTTTTTACCCAAAACAATTTCGGGGTCCTTTTGACCAACAATTTCTGGCAAGAAAGGAGTTACTTCCAGTTTATGATCGGGCCAAGCATTGTTCAGCCAGTCCGCAATAATGCCGGATTCAATATTAAATACAGTAGGACCAACGATTTGTCTGTTGGGGCGAACAGTAAGGCGAGAGCATTCTTGAACATATTTGGAAATTTCAAAGAATTTCTCAGTTTTAATACCAGTGTCAACGCCATACAGCAATTTTAGGGAAAGAGCGATCTCTTCATAAGGAGCATTGCCAGCTCTTTCGCCAATGCCGGTAACGGTGGTGTGAGCAACATCTGCACCAGCAGCCAAAGCCATCAGAGTGTTGGCTGCACCACAACCAAAATCATCATGGAAGTGAGTTTCCAAAGGTTTGCTAACTCTTTCCTTGATTTTTTTGATAAGATAAGGCACAGTGTGCGGGGCCAAAACGCCAAATGTATCAACAACTGCTAGAGCGTCCATGTGACCTTCTTTTTCAATCTTAACAATCAGATCAAGGAACCAGTCAACATCTGCTCTGGTGGCATCAATGGGGAAAAATACTGTGTAAAGGCCATTTTCTTTGGCAAATTGAGTGGACTCAATGCTCAGGCGGATAGCTTTTTCCAATTCCCAACGATAAGCATATTTGATCATGTGGTCACTGGAAGGAATCTCGATGACGATACCATCAACACCGCAATCCAAGGCCCTTTTAACGTCATCTACCATGCAACGGCAAAAAGCAAAAACCTCGGGACCAAGTTTCCTTTTAACGATCTCTTTGATGGCCATCTCATCGGATTTGGAAACTGCGGGCATACCAGCTTCAATACGGTGCACGCCAGCTTCAGCCAGTTTTTCAGCAATATTTACTTTTTCATCTTTAGTAAATACTATGCCGGCTTGTTGTTCCCCGTCTCTTAAAGTAACATCGTGAAACTTAATTTTGTCTTTAAAAACAAAATCTTTTGTTACTTCATCTGCAAAGTTCCAGGGGCTTACATACCATTTGTCTGTTTTCCATTTTTCTGTCATTTTATCAACCTCCGTTTTAAAAAATAAATATTTATATTACTAAAAATGTTAAAAATCTAATTAGATACTGCCACCAATTCAACTTCCAACAATAAATCTGGGTTTACAAGCCCGTTCACTTCAACCATGGTGGAAGCCGGATAAGGATCTACAAAATAATCTTTTCGCATGGCGGAAACTTTGGGCCACAATTTAACGTCAGTAATGTAGTAATTTGTTTTAACAACATTAGAAAAATCCATACCGGCAACTTCTAACAAATCTTTTAAGTTTTGGAAAACCAGGCGGGCTTGGGCTTCAATATCACCTTTGCCAACCAAATCTCCATTGGCATCATATGCCACCTGACCGGATATATACAAAGTTTTTCCTTCTGCCAGCATAGCCGGAGAATATACCCCACCTTGCTCAGATTTTTTAGTGGTTCTTATGCGTTCTTTCATCAACAAATCACTCTCTTTCTTTGCAACTTCATATACTTCATATGTTATTTTATATATGTTTTTATATATATTCTTTATTTCTATTAACAGATAACAGCCCTTTAGCTCATGTTTTTTGCATGAGCTTCATAAAACAATTTTTATTTTTAACACGTTTAGTGCAAGTATTTAGTGTAATTTTATTTTATCATAAAACACTCAATAAATCAATTCCGCAATAATAGGCAATAATTAAATCTTATACAACACTTAACTTATAACATCTACTTCGACTTGATCGAAGTAGATGTTATAAGATTTTTAGGTTGCTTCCTAAGTAAAATTTTTATTTATCCAACTTTTTCGCAATAAACTTTAAATACTACATTGCCAATACCACCGCAGCCGCAACCGGTATCAGTGCAGGCAATGTGGTCAAACAACATCTCGTTAGGGTCTAAACCCCAAGAAAGTCTATCATAAACAACATAAGACAAAGGCAAAATAGTGGCCAACCCCCACAGGCAAATGGGGAAAGTGCATTCTTCCGGAAGTAATTTGCCACTGCCGGTCAAAACATATTTGTCACCAACTTTGGGAGCATAACCACAGTTTTCAGATTTTACTACTTCGGCAATCATTTTATATTTTTTTCTGTTGCCGGAGCTAGCGATAATCTTCAATTGTTTTTCGCTCAGTGCATCAAATTGAGCATCGGTAAAACCAAAAACTTTTTTTGCATTTTCTTTAAATTGTTCGTCCATCAAATTATTCCCCTTCCTAATTTTTAGATCACAAAATAAAATGTGGTTCTAAATTATCCTTTAATGGCATTTACAATATCTTCCTGCAAAACAGGCAGCTTATTAAACTTTTTGCCAATAGCATTTCCGATGGCGGTAACGATAGCAGGAGTAGAACCATTAATACCATGTTCACCCATCCCTTTTGCTCCATAAGGACCAAGCGGATAAGGATTTTCAATAAAGTCAGCAATGGCCAAACTGGGCACATCTAATGCAGTCGGAATTTTGTATTCAGAGAAGGAACGTGCTTTAGGAAAGCCTTCTTCACAAGGTATATTTTCCATCAACGCATAACCAAAAGATTGCAAAGCAGCACCATACATTTGGCCCCTGGCAGTCTGCGGATTCAATACCTTGCCGGCATCATGAATGTTAGCCAGTTTGAGCACAGTAACCTCACCGGTAACTGTGTCGACTTCCACTTCTGCCCCAGCACAAGTATAGGTGTGCCCAGAAACAAACGGTTTATGGTGCTTGAACCAAGATTCTTCTCTGAGTTTGATACCTTCTTGGAAGCATTTCATGGCTATATCTTTAGTAGGTACGGATCTTTCCGGCATATCTTTTAGATATATCTTTTTATAACCAAGTTCCACCGCATCCTTGTTGCAATCTAATTCTATAGCTGCTCTTTTTAAGAGAGTTTCCTTGATTTTTTGGGTGGCAAGAATTACAGAGTTGCCGCCAACAAAGGAACCCCTGGAAGCAGAGGTACGGCCAGCTCTGGGTGCAGAAATGTTGTCGCCCAAATCAACTTGAATTTCTTCAATATCAACGCCAAGCTCTTCAGCAACAATCTGAGATATAATGGTTTTGTAGCCCTGGCCCATTTCGGTAATGCCAGAGTGAACTATCACAGAACCGTCTTGGAACATTTCCACTGCAGCACCAACGCCGGATTTGCCCAAACTAGGTGTGGAAGAAATATCGAAGATAGGCTTATCAAAGCTGAAACCACGGCCAACAACTTTGTTGGGACCGGAAGGAGCCGGCAAAGGACCACCCAGGTAACTATCCATTTTTTCTTTAATTTGCTCAAGTCTAACAGGTCTGTCTTCAAAAATAACATTCTCGTCATGTAAAAAGTTTTTAGCCCGCAATTCCTGCGGATCCATCCCCATGGTTCGAGCCAAAGAATTCAAAGTAAGTTCACGACCCAAAGCACCCTGCGGATCGCCAAAGCCCCTAAATGCACCACAACATAAGTTGTTGGTATAGTAAGCTGTGCCTTTTAGATCCAGGTTGGGAATATGATAAGCGCCGGACAATGCATGTACCATCAAGCCCAAAACTTCGGCGGTACGATCATGATACGGGCCAGCATCAGTAATAATACGGCCGTGCATGGCCAAAATTTTGCCATCTTTAGTGGCACCAACTTTTACATGAATTTTAGCAGGGTGCCGTTTGTTATGGAAACGAATAGACTCTTCACGAGTTAGAACAAGCTTTACAGGAACACCTGAATAATAAGTCATGGCTGCCAAAAAAGCTTGAATAGTGGTATCTAATTTGCCGCCAAAACCGCCGCCCAATAAAGTTGCTTTCACATGTACCTTGCCTTGTGGAATGCCCAATGCGTGGGAAATATCCCAAGCCGGATAATATGGGTCTTGAAGGCAGCTATAAACATGCAGAATACCCTCTAGACCATCAACATATGCAATACCGGACTCTGTTTCAATAAATGCATGCTCAATCCTTGGGATGTCTACGTCTTCTTCTACTATGTAGTCACACTGAGTAAAAGCACTTTCAACATCACCGTGAACGGCTTCCCTTACCACGCAAATGTTGCCCGACGCATAATCATGAATCAAAGGAGCACCGGGATCTGCCGCCTCTTCTGTGGTGCCAATAGCTTTTAGGGGTTCATATTCTACCTCGATAAGCTTCAAAGCTTCTTGAGCAACTTTTTCGGTTTCGGCAACCACAAAAGCAATGCTGTCGCCCACATAACGGGTCAGTTCACCTTCCGGAACCAATAAAAACCTGTCTTTGTTGGTATAGCCCCATTTGTTGGGGCCTTTAACATCTTTATAGGTTATTACCTTCTTTACTCCAGGCAAGGCAGCAGCCTTATCTGTTTTAATGCTTAACACCTTTGCTCTGGGATACGCAGAAAATAAAACTTTACCATAATGTAAATTGGGCACCCGAAGATCTCCAGCATATTTCAACCGGCCGGTAACTTTATCTCTGGCATCTACCCTTTTTACTTCTTTGCCTAATATTCTCTCATTCATAAAGTCATCTCTCCCCAATTCTACGCTCTATTTCACAAGCGATTTTATAGCATCAACAATTTGTACATAACCGGTGCAACGACAAAGATTCCCAGAAATAGACGTTCTGATTTCTTCTTCTGTGGGGGAAGGGTTTTTGTCTAATAATGCTTTGCTAGACAAGATCATACCGGGAATACAATACCCGCATTGCACTGCACCTTTGTCAATAAATGCCTGCTGGATAGGGTCGAGCTCACCATCTTTTTCTAAACCTTCAATGGTGGTTACGGATTTTCCGTCTACTTGAACAGCAAGAACCAAGCAAGAATTTACTGCTTCACCGTCCAAAATCACCGTACAAGCACCGCAGTCGCCCTTCTCGCAACCTTTTTTGGTTCCGGTAAGGTCTAAACGTTCTCTAAGCATATCAAGAAGAGTTTCTTGAGGCTCAACGCTGACCTTAACCAGTTTGTCGTTTAACGTAAAGCTAATATTTTGCATAGTTATACTCTCCTCAATTCCTCAGTTAATAAATTCTTCTAATAATCTTACCATTCTGCTGCTCAAAAGAACTTTTCTGCCCTCGGCCGTAGCACGAATATCACCTATGGGCGTAGCATCTTGAAGAACAACATTACCTGCTTCTAAAACAACTTCTTCGGTCATTTTTTTACCAGTTAAAAATGCTTCCAGGTTTTTGGCCCTAACACTTGTTGCGGCGACACCACCCAAAACCACTCTGGCACTTTCCACCGTTTTATCAGCAGCAAAAGTTAACTTGACAGCCATGTTAAGAACAGAGATTGCCAAAGCATTTCTGCGGCCAACTTTAATAAAATTGGCTTTTTGATTAGCCTTAAGCAGGGGAACTTTAAATGCAGTAACCATTTCACCGGCAGCCAAATCAACTTTTCTGTAACCCAAAATGAAGTCATCAAGCTTTACTTCTCTTTTTTTGCCTGTACCTTGAATTTCTAAAACAGTATCTAAGGCTCTAAACATGGGAACAGTATCCGCAATGGGAGAACCAGTAACCAGGTTACCTGCAATCGTAGCCCTAACACGTATTTGTGGAGAAGCCATTTGAATCGCGGCGGAAACTAAACAAGGAAGCTTTTCTTTCACAATGGGGGATTCTGCAATGCTTTGCATGGTAGTAGCAGCACCAAAAACAAGGTACTCGCCTTCTTGTTTAATTCCTTTTATCTCCGACAATTCAGAGATGTCCAACAAATACTGGGGCTTAATATTGCCCTCTTTAAGGGAAATGAGAATATCAGTTCCTCCGGCTAAAATATAAGTAGCTTCATTTTTTTTACTCAGTTCTGCAAGAGCTTCTTGTAGATTTTGGGGTTTAATATAAGTTAGATCGTTCATATATCTTCCTTCCTTATTTGAAAGATTGTTTTTTGCTATAAAATTTCTACAGTACCTGCATCGGCATCAACACGGAGTTTATCCCCTGTTTTAATGTTGGTCAAAGGATCTTTGTCCAACTTATCTAATGTAGGAATACCAGTTACAATAGCAACCATTGCTGCCACACCGTCGGCTTCTTGGCAAATTAAAGCTTTGGGGGCAACCCCATTTTTGCGGGCTCCAAAAACAATATATGGTGCCAAAGTGGAGCCTTTACTTTGTTTAAAAACAAATATTTTGTCTTTAACGTTTTTGCCTTTTTGGTCACCTTGGTTCAATTCACCAGTAGCAGGGTTTAAACCGCCAAAAAAGGAAATTGCACCTTGGCTAACCAAAGCTTCGCCTTCTGCTTTACCACCACAAACTTTATGTCCTGTAAATTTCATTATTTCCACCCCTCTTTCCCTACCCAACGGCCTTCGACAATAGAATCGATACATTCTTTTACGGAGCCATAACGGGTTTTAATAGCACCGGCAGTACCACCGGTAATATAAGAAGCACAACGAGTAGAATTTGTTGCTACAACTTTCGGAACGTTTTCCAATTCAAACCATGGGGTCAGCGGACCTGCACAGCAACCTTTCAAAACAATGCCGCCAGCATCTTCAATAGGCTTAATTAAGCCCATGCGGTTGGCTAAATTATACATATCTAAACCGCAAGAAACCCAAAGCCGTTTACCTTCTTTAATTTTCCTACCGTTTAATGCTGCAACAAGTTCTTTGAATTCAGTAATAGAGAAGTGTGGGCAACCAAAGGTTACTAGGTCTACTTCATCATTGGTAGCAGTGTTCATTATTTCCCAACCAGCTTGCATTTCTTTGTCACCAACCGTAATGGTTTCCTGGGGTTTTTTGCCGCCAAAAGCAGCTTCCATTGTGGGAGCTTCCGGAGTAAAACCAACAACATGAAACATAGAGCCAGAACCAGCAACACCCAAAGGAGAAGCCAAAAATTTGCATTTTTCAAAGCTTAGACGGTTAGCAAAGCCATCAAAAACACATGTCCTTTCTCCTGCCAAACCAGCCAGATAATAACTCATCATACCTATGTCTTCTTTGGAAAAATCATCAAAATTCACTTGGCTTTTTTCAGGTTGAACCAAAATTTGACCATAACGATTTTCTTCTTTCATATGGCCAACCAAAGGAGCTTTGCCGGTAATGGCGGTAACCATGGAACCAGGAGCACCAACCCGGGGAGCTCTGGCTGCAAAAACGGAGTTTGAAATAATTACACCGGAAGTACCGGACCAGTTAATGTAATCTTTTTGTTTAGGAACGTTGCCAACCATATAGGGGCCGCAGGTGTATGTTTGTAAAAGACCCAAGCTTTTATAGTAAGGCACACATTTATTGGTTTCAGCTATTTGCCACTCGGCCCAAGATCTTTTAACACCTTGCTTTTCCCAGTTTTCATAGTCAAAGTTAGTAACGTGCATGGTGCTAACTGTTCTTACTTGTGCACCTTCGCTAACTTCTGCCAACCATTCGGCGGGCTCACCCAACAAAGTATGGGTGCTGCCAACGTCAACCAAACGCTCAGCATCGAAAACTTCGCCCCATTTTACAACTACGTCCATAGACTTAGCCACACCGGGACCGTACTTACCACTTAACATACTTTCTTCTTCTTTTGTAAGATACATTTGTTTCCACCTCCAAATTCAAAATTAATAAAGAATAATTTATAAAAATATCTCAGGTTTACACAACTTGAGTTGCAAAACCCAAAATTTTATATTCAAAATTAAATTAAATAACTGTTAATATTATTTTAACAATTAATTTTTTTTCTTTCAATTGAAATATTCTCCACTTAATTTTATAAATAGAATCCTTCATTTAGAATCCTTCATTTAGAATCCTTCATTTAGAATCCTTCATTCAAAATACAATGAAATACATCTAGCTTGAGAAAACAATCTATTTTATTGTCACTGATTTATTGTCCTTGACAGTCCTTTTGCCAACGGCAAAAGGACTGTCAATTTCAAATTGTTCACATTTTTGTTTAAATAATAACCATAAAAAGTTATTACCCTACAATTCCAAACTGATACTTCAGGAAGAAGAATACAGCAAGAGCAACTATGATAACAATGACAGGAACGATGTAGTCTTTGCCGGTTACCGGAGGAGCTTGATAGCTCTTATACACCTTGTCAAACATAACAGCGGTAACTTCTTTTTCTCTTTCGGTTTGTTTGAAGATAAAGCTCAAAAGAACGAAGAGAATTATTGCGATCGGGAAGCAATAAAGAACTGGTGCCAAAGTGGTGATGCCGGCAAAAGCACCGGAAGCAGAAAAAATGTAAAGAATGGCAACAATCAAAGCGCCCCAGAACATTGCTCTGGCATTGAAACGACGCCAGAAGAAGCAGAAAAGCAAGGAAGGAATCAGAATACAGCCATAGTAACCAATACCCCAACCCATCATTTCATACAAGAATGCAATCCTCTTAATGCCCATCAACCACAAGATGACGCAGAAGATTGCCAGCAAAATTTTGGTTGTTTTGTAAATTTGCTCATCGGTAGCATTGGGTTTAAACAGAACGCGATATACGTCGTTGCCGGCAGAGAATGCTACGTTAACCATCTGGGTATTGATGGTGGAGAAACCAACCGCAATAATACCGGCGATCATCACGCCAGCCCAGAAGGAAGGCATTATCGCAAAGCTTAATTCATACAGAACCGTATCAGCACTAAACCCTTCCATACCAGTGGGGAACAGAACTACGCCATAAGATTGAGCAGTATACATGCCCCAGATCCACATAACAATAATTATAGCAGCGAGGATCATACAGCTTATAAATACCCTCTCGTTTTTAGCTGCATAGCACCGTTGAATGGTGTGAGGAGAGCCCCAACTTAAGAAGTTATAAGTAACAAAATATGTTATAACTGTTTTAAGAGGAACAAGAGCAGAACCAGCAAAGTGACCAGGTTTAATTTCGTTGGTCATCAAAATCAGGTTATCTAAGCCGCCGGTCTGTTTAAGAACAAAATAAAGCAAAATAAAGGAGGCAAAGATAAAGGTAAACATGTTGATAGTATCGTTGATGATGGTGCCAGGAGTACCACCACGTAAGCAGGTCCAAATAAGAACTGCTATACTAAAGGTTAGACCAAAGAAATAAGAGAAGCCCAGCATTTGGAAAGCAAGTGCCAAAGCAACCAATTGGCCCAAAGCATAAAGCAAGATACCAATGATAGTAACAAAAGCAACGATAACCTGGATGCCTCTGTGATTGAAACGGACTTTGTAGATGTCAGTAACGGTCAACAAAGGTTTGGTAACTGCACCAATCTCTTCCAAGGGAGCGGTGTTGTCACTGATTCTACGCAGGGGGAGACAAATAGTATAAGCACACAAAATAATACCGGAAAGACCCCAAGTCCAAAGGTTGAAGCCAATACCCATACGATAGCAGGTACTAGCCATAGCAACCATTGCTGCTACGCTGGCCAGGGATGCAACATAAGTACCAGTCATAAAGAACAAGTTCGTGTTACGGCTTGCTACGAAGAAACCTTCTACGTCGGTAGCCATTTTCCTTGAATATTCAGCTACTACTACGATAACAATAAACACTATTATCGGAGCTATTAAAGCGATCCAATCCATCTTATTTATCACCTCTTAAACTTTTTTTTATAATAATAGATAATAGCGAGTTCACCTTGACTTTTTGGCATTTAAGCCGCCAAGCCAACTTAGGAAATAAAATGATTTTTGATTATTGAATCTGTTTCGATTTAAAGTTTCTTGGTAGCTAACATGATTATCATGATAATAGAACCAACGATAGGAACACCAACATCATAAAGCATCATAGGTACCATAAATTCAAGCCTCCTTTTTTTAGAATGTATTACGTATTATTAAAAAGTATAATTTCAGCTAACTATATTAAAATAAAAAACAAATAAAAATGAAATTATACTTTTCTAAACTAATATACACTCTTATACAATTTTTTAAAAAACATAACTGGAGCCATAAAAATAATATTTATTAAAATTTAAAACATTTTTAATATTAATAGTATTTCATCTGGCT
Source organism: Peptococcaceae bacterium UBA5755 (assembly GCA_002419005.1). Taxonomy (GTDB): domain Bacteria; phylum Bacillota; class Dehalobacteriia; order UBA4068; family UBA5755; genus UBA5755. The sequence continues at coordinate 137,483 of DIFF01000012.1, forward strand.
CCAGTTTTAGATCAAGCTACAAAATAATTATACGACTTTATACAAAGTGGTTCTTATGCGGGGAACTGTTTGCTTGCCATCAAGGTAACTTCGTGGCTAGGAAGCACGATATCGGAAGCCTGCAGCAATCTCAGGGTGCTGTAATAAGCATCGATGGAGTTAACGTGAACGGTTGCAGCAAGGATAGGATAACCAATTTTGTCGGTCAAGGATTTCGGAGGATAGAAGTTGTCATTGATTGCGCAATAACCGGTCAAGCAAGCAATGCCTTTAGCGGTGTTGATCAGCAAGGATTGGCCGCCAGGGGTATGGCCAGGAGTTTTAACAACTTCAATACCAGGAAGTAAAGTATAGTCGCCTTCAACCAATTCAACATTTTTCATTTGTTCATAGAACCATCTGTCAGCATAAGCAAATTTTTGGATCGGATGAGGTTCAAGAGCAAATTTCCATTCATCTCTTTGAATAAGAACGCGAGCATTTGGGCAGGCATTAATATTCATAATGTGATCCCAGTGCAAGTGGGTAATGAAAAGAATGGTAACGTCTTCAGGTTTCCAGCCCCATTCAGCCAGGCCATCTTCAAAGCTGGTTACATCTTCGATATCAGCAAAGCTTTCGCCGCCAGCGGTGAACAGGTCGCCACTTTTAGCTGCTTGGATTTGTTCATCGGTATAGCCTTTGATATATCTGTTATATTGATACAGGTTGCAGCCGCAGTCAACCAAGACTTTTTCTTTGCCAGCGTCAATACCAAAAACGATATAAGGAATATCAACTTTTTGGCCATAGTAGTTCAAATAGGTAAATCTAGATTTTTCTCTTTTAGGACCTACTGCATTGGTGAAATACTTGATTACATACTTGGGATCTTCTCTTCTGTTCATTTAAATTTCTCTCCTCTCGAGCATCTAACTCTTGTTTTACTTTTTTTTGCTACTAACATAAAACCACACAAAATAAATTAAAAATATTGATCAGAACACGGGCATTGAAAAACTCATCAAAAAATATTTATGAGCCATCAATACCTAACATCACCTCCTTACAGAAAATTTTCACATCTTTGGTTTTTATTTTTACCTTACAAAACCAAAATATTAAGTGTAAAAAAGGATTAACATGGAATAAAAATTTATTTTCACACAAAAACATTTGCGTGTCTTACTGTGCGATTTTTCTAAAATCGCACAGTAAGACATACAAAGTAAAAAATGAAATATATTATATGGTTTTTGGAGTAAAAACATTGGAGCCTAAAATACAGATCTTAACTGTTTTAAGATTCACAAAGGGTATTCTATAATATTTGCCTTTTTCCTTTTTTTTTAAAAAAAATTTTTAATTAAAATGAATAATTTAGCAAATTTACCAGTTAAATAGTCTACCAATCTAAGAAATTTTTATTGTATCTATTTACTTTTAAATAGGATAAATAAGCCTTAATATTATTAGATTCTATTCAAATATTTTAAAATTTTTCCTATATTTTTGAGTAAATCTAAGATTATTCAAAAATAAAATAAAAAAAGAAAATTAAATAACTTTAAAATTATTAATTAGTTTCTTGCTATTTTATATTAATAACAAATAAACATAAAAACAATCTATATTATATGTATAATATATGTATGTCAATTTAAAAAATAAAAATCACCCGAATTGGCTAGAGCATCAAATCAGGTGATATAAAATAAATTATGTAATAATACTTATTTTTATACTGCCAATTCATTAATCCTTAAATTATCTGCAACCATAGCAATAAACTCAGAATTGGTTGGTTTACCCCTTTCTATGTCTATGGTGTAACCAAAATAGCTGTTCATCATTTCTACATTTCCTCTATCCCAGGCAAGTTCTATGGCATGGCGAATAGCTCTTTCCACCCTGCTTGCTGTTGTATCATGTTTTTTGGCAATCAAAGGATATAATTCTTTTGTGACCGCACCCATTAAATTTACTTCCCCAACCACTAAAATTATAGCATCTCGAAGGTATTGATAACCTTTTACATGTGCCGGCACACCCATTTGATGGATTATTCTTGTCACTTCCACATCTATGTTTCTTTTATTGTTATATAAAATGGGGCCTTCGCTGGTAGTTTGGGTTTCGTTGGCTACTTGACGGATACGCCGCAGCAAAACTGGTAATTCTAAAGGTTTTAAAATATAATGAACAGCTCCCAAATCTACAGCCCTTTTCGTCATATTTTCTTGCCCTACTGCACTTAGAATGATTGCTTTTGGCTTTTTAGGTAAGTTAAGGTTTGGCAAAACATCCAGAACATCTATAGCATCCAAATATGGCATAATCATATCCAAAACTATAATATCTGGTTGAGTCTCCCTTATTAATTCAACAGCATCCTTACCATCAAACGCAATCCCACAAACTTCAAAATCCGGTTGATTATTAAAATAGTCTTGTAAAGCCAGGCAAAAACTTCTGTTATCATCCGCAAAAATTATTTTATTTACTTCTCCCATTACCTTTCTCCTTTCAAAAACACTATTATACAAAAACACTTAAAAAAACAAGAATGAAACAATAAAGACACAACTTTTTAAAAATTATTTTTAAATATTTTTTAATCATCTCCTATTTTCTGCCTTTTATTTTACTTTTACGAGATTTCGCTAAAAGAAAATATATTTCCTTCCAAATTTTACCAAATAAAATCTACTTATTCCAACAAATTCCTCTATTTCTCTTCATAATTTGTCGAATTTATTTCCAAAAACATCCATTCAGCCAAACATCCATAACCTTTTGTTGGGTCGTTGACAAAAACATGGGTTACCGCACCCACTAATTTGTTATTTTGAATTATAGGACTGCCGCTCATTCCTTGCACAATGCCGCCGCTTTTAGCCAAAAGATCTTCATCGGTTACTTCTATAACTAATCCTTTGCCTGATGATTGATGCTGTGAAAGAACGCTGATTATTTTTATTTCATAACTTTCTATTTTCTGACCCTGGGTTACGGTAAAAATGGTGGCGGGACCTTCTTCTATTTCGTTTACTGCAGCCACTGGCAGAATTTTTGTAAAAAGGGTGGTAAGGCTTGATTCTGTCAGTTGGCCAAAAATACCAAAAACCGTATTTTTTTCTATTGTTCCTGTTAAAACTCCATTAACAAAAACTCCATTTTTTTCACCCGGTTCACCTTTTACACCTGCTTGAATGTTTTGAATTTTTGCTTCTACAATGCTGCCAATGGTCTCTTCCGTGCTTAATTTGTTTTCCGCATCTGAGACCATATGCCCCAAAGCACCATATGCTCCCTCTTCTGTGGCAAAAGTAAGCGTACCCACGCCAGCTGTATTATCCCTAATATAAAGACCTATTCGCCAGGAATTACTATCATAGCAATAAGCCGGCTCAAGAACAAAATTATATTCCTGACCTTCTCTCTTTAAAGTTAAAGTTACTTTTTGGTTGTTTTCACTGCATTTTTGCACCACTGTTGCAACTTGCTCATCTGTTAATATTTCCTCTCCGTTTATTTTTATTAAAAAATCGCCTATTTCTATGCCGGCATCTTTAGCCGGATAAACTGCCTCTCCGGTAGAGCTTAAAATTGGTGCATATCCAACCACTGTAGCACCCTGAGTATTTAATAATATGCCAATTGAATGACCACCCACAAAAACCATGGGGGCAGGAGAAACTTGATAAGCCGCTGTTTTAATTGGTATTATGCCAAAAAGAGAATAGTCTACTGCATAGCTACCCTCGCCTGGCAAAACCGCCCGAGCCACTGAACCATCATAAATTGTTGTGTTTTCTTCATCATTTAAATGAATGGCAGCCTGGACTATATTGTTGCCCCATTCAAATTGCGGCAAAGAAACATAGTTCCCCTGTTCAAAAGCCAAAGACTGCTGATTGGCAAGAGATAAATAATCATAAAAAACTATTTGAAAAGAACTTATAAAAGCTATTAACACAAGCAAAAAACAGGTTGTTGTTTTGCGTATTTTGCTCATTTGACAAAGCCTCCTTATTTTAAAAATCACTTTATTAAACTTAACTTTTTAGCTATTTTTTATCCTGCTATTAAAAACCAAAAAAACATATAAGAAGCAGGGCGGAAGTGTTTTCCGCCCTGCTTCTTGGTTTTTATTTTTATATTTTTAATTTTTATTTATTTTGGCGTTTTGTTTCTCCCGTTGCTAGCATTTCCCTAGCCTGACTAAGGGTTGTTTGGCTCGCCTTGTCTCCTGCTAGCATGCGGCAAAGCTCCGCCTCTCTTTGGCTTTGATCAAGTTTTTTTACTACTGCCACCGTACGGCCTTCTTTTTCCTCTTTGTTTATAAAAAAATGCTGCTCAGCATAGGCTGCAACCAAAGGAGAGTGAGTAACACAAATTGCCTGGGTATTTTTTGCCACTTCGCCAAGCTTATCCGCCATGCTGGCCAAAGCTCGCCCGCCCAAACCGCTATCTATCTCGTCAAAAATCAAGGTCGGCACTTTATCTGTCTGAGCCAAAATAACCTTAACGGCTAGCATAATCCGCGACATTTCTCCGGCAGAGGCTATTTTTGCCACGGGCTTAAAACCCTCCCCAGGATTGGGGCTGATAAAGAAAGTAATTTCATCCACTCCGCCTCGGCTTGGCTCGGCTAAAGCCAAACGTGGCTCAAAATGAGCCGCCGGCATTTGCAGTTCTTGTATCTCTTGTGTTATATTTTCCCCAAGCTTTTTGGCGGCTTTTCTTCGTAAATTTGTTAAAATATCTGCTTTCTGCATATAGGCCGCTTTTGTTGTTGCCAGTTTGTTTGCCAGTTCTTTTTCATAAAGCTCATAATTTTCCCAATTATCTAATTCTTTTTTGATACTTTCAGCAAAGGCCAGTATCTCCGGAATATTTCCGCCATATTTTCTGCCTAAGGTTTTTATTGTTTCTAGCCTTTTTTCCACATCGTCTAACCTAGACGGGTCATCCACGATATTTTCATTATATTTTCGTAGTTCTGTTGCCACATCTTCCATTGCATAATATGTATCCTGCAGTTGTTTTGCTAAATCTCCCATTGCCGGATCCATGCCAGCAAGCTTATCTAAACACTGCATAGCCTTGCCCACTGCTTCCAGCGGAGCAGATTTCTCCCCTACTGTTAAAGCAAAAAAAGCATCTTGGCCTGCCTCAGCCAATTTGGCTGCATTTTGCAAAAGGTTCCTTTCTGTTTGCAACTCTTCTTCTTCACCGGACGTTAAATTTGCTGCTTCTATTTCTTTAATTTGATATTTTAAAAAATCTGCCTTTTGGGCCAATTGCGCTTGGTTGGCTGCAAAGTGCTCCCATTCGGTTTTGTTTTGCTGCCACTTGTCCCAGGCTTCGGCAACCTTTTCCCCTTGTGCCATAAGCCCACTACCGCCATAGCTATCCACCATGGCAAGCTGATTAGATGGCTCTAAAAGCAACATGTGTTCCATTTGACCATGAATGTTTATAAGGCGGCAAGCCAGCTCTTTTAAAAAAGTTACCGGTACCATCCGCATATTAACCCGGCAGATGCTTCGGCCGGCATTTTGCAGCTCTCTTGCCAAAATTAACTGATCGGCAAACGGTTCCAGGCCTGCTTCGGCCAAAAGCCTCTCTGTTACTGCATCAAAAGGACCCTGAAAAACCCCCTGAACAAAGCACTTTTCACAGCCGGCCCGAATATAATCCTGGTGGGAGCGGCCACCCAAAAGCAAACCCACCGCATCAATAACAATGGATTTGCCGGCTCCGGTTTCGCCGGAAAGCACATTAAGACCACCCGACCAATTGATCGTTGCAGCCTCAATAAGTGCTAAATTTTCTACATAAAGTTCAATAAACATATTTTTGCCTCTGGGTTAAATTATTAAAGATTGCAGCCGCTCTGTTACTACCGGCACTTCTTCTTTGGTTCGAATAATTAAAAGAATTGTGTCATCCCCAGCCACAGTGCCAAAAAGTTCTTTCCAGCTTAAGCCATCTAAACAGCCAGCCACACCTTGAGCCATGCCTGGCAAAGTCCGTACTACAATCATGCTTTCATTGCTAAGCACCTTTAAAACATTGTCTCTAAAAATGCGGCAAGCCCTGTCAAAATTGTTGCCGACCACCATGCCGGAAGGAAAACTGTATTTGAAAGAGTTCGCCCCTGTGGCAACTTTAATGAGGCCCAACTCTTTGATATCCCTTGAGATTGTGGCTTGGGTTACGCTGAAACCGTATTTGCGCAGTTCATCCGTGAGCTGAAACTGAGTCTCCACATTTTGGGCTTCAATAATCTCACGAATCACCTTGTGGCGGCTGTTTTTCATTTTATTTACAACTCCTTTTAATTCCTGGATTTTCTTTTTCTTTTAAAAACAAAAAATTTATTTTATAACTGCCCATTAAAAAGTTTTTTCCGCAAAGAGACAAAATAATTCGGCTGCCCCGGCCAAATAAACTTAGCCCGCACATCAGCGGCAAAAATGGTAAGTTTGTCGCCTTCTTGAAAATCAAAAGAATCTTGCCCGTCGGCAGTAACCAAAGCAGCACGATACGGAGAACAAAATTTGACGGTAAGATATTTACTGGGCGGCACCACTAAAGAAGGGACATGTGATAAATGGGCACAAATAGGCGAAACTAAAATCAAGTCCATTTCTGGCGAAACTATTGGCCCATTAGCCGAAAGAGAATAAGCAGTGGAGCCGGTTGGTGTAGCTATGATGATACCGTCTGCCCTATACGAACAAGCCAGTTGGTCATTAATGAGAAGATCCAGACTAATGGCACGAGAAAAATCTTTATGTTTTAAAACAAAATCATTTAAAGCTAAAGTGCTTTTTACCACCCGGCCGTCCCGTTCTATTATACATTGCAACTGCATGCGTCCTTCCACAAAAAAATCACCAGCCAAAATTTTGTCCAAAGCTGGAATAAGCTCTTGAGGTTCTATGGCCGCCAAAAAACCCAAAGTACCAAAATTCACCCCAACGATGGGGATATTATAGGGTGACATTAACCTGGCACTGTGCAAAATAGTACCATCCCCACCAAAAACCAAGGCAAACCCTGGTTTCTTGTTTGTTAACACAGGCAAAACTTCTTTAATTTGCTCAACAGAATAACCAGGAGCATCTTCCGGATGTAAAACATTAACTTTACCGGCTAAATAAGCTGCCGACTCTTTGGCCAAAACTATGGCTTGCGGTTTTTTATAATTTATTATGAATATCATATTTTCTGTTTTATTCATATTCTCATCCTTTTATTAATTAATATAATAAAAGTTATATTCTAGCAAATTACTTATTATCCTGTTATACATTTTATCTATTTGCAAAAAACTTTAAAATTATCCCTACAAAAATGAAAAAGCTGCATATTATGAATATACAGCTTTTTCGCATATTTACTTTTGTTTATCCTTTTTAAAAAAAGACCAGGCTTCTTCTATCACCTTGTTGATGGAAAAGGTTTCTAATGCCTCTTTTTTAGCCAAAAGAATCAAGTACTCTATGTTGCCCTCCGGACCGGTAATGGGTGAATACGTAAGGGCCTGGCTTTGCAGGCCGCTTTCTTTTGCCGCGGCTACAACTTTTTCTATAACTGTTTTGTGGATGGCTGGGTCTTTGACAACGCCCTTTTTGCCAACCTGATCTTTACCTGCCTCAAACTGGGGTTTTATTAAAGCAACAACTTTTCCGTTTGGCGCCAAAAGGCCGAAAATTGCCGGTAAAATTTTGTCTAAAGAAATAAACGCTACGTCGATAGTGACTAAATCTACCGGTTCCGGGATCATCTCTTTGCTTAGGTAACGGGCATTGGTCTTTTCCAGCACAATCACCCGGGCATCTTGGCGCAAGCTCCAAGCTAGTTGACCATAACCTACATCCACCGCGTAAACCTTTGCCGCCCCGTTTTGCAAGGCACAATCCGTAAAGCCGCCGGTAGATGCCCCAACATCCAAAACTGTTTGGCCGGCCAAATCCAAGTCAAATACTTCTATGGCCCGGGCGAGCTTTAGACCGCCCCGGCTTACATAAGGAAGTTTTTTACCGGAAAAATTTATTTCGGCAGTTTCTTCCACTGCCATGCCTGCTTTATCGACTTTTTTGCCCTCAACAAAAATCTCCCCGGCCATTATTGCAGCCCGAGCCTTTTCGCGGCTTTCAAACATGTCGTTCTCTACCAAAAGCACGTCTAAGCGTTTTTTGGCCATCTGCCTTACCATCTTCTCTGTTTTTTTGTTTTTTGTTTAACTTATTTTACCCAACGATCTAAAATGCGCTGGCTTACCGCCATTGCATCCAGACCGTATCTTTTTTTAAGCTCTTTGGCTGGCCCTTGAGGAATAAATTGATTTGGTAAAGCAATTAGTTCCACCTGCGGCAAAAACCCTTGTTTTTGCCAAGTTTCCAGGCAAGTGCTACCCACGCCGCCGGCCAAAATGTTTTCTTCCAACACAGCAACCCGGCCAATCTCTTTGGCTACTCTGCTCAGCAATTCTTCATCCAGTGGGTTAATAAACCTTAAATTTGCCACCAAAACAGAAAGGCCATTTTTAGCCAAAATTTCTGCTGCTTCCATAGCGGTATAAGCAAGTGGGCCAACAGCCAAAATGGCTACTTGGCTGCCCTCTTGCAAAATTTCGGCCTTGCCGATTGGCAAAAGCTTGCTATCTGGAGCCGGCAGGCCCGTTGGGGCTTCACCCCGCAGATACCTTAAAGCTGAGGGACCAGAATAGTTTAAAGCTGTATGGAGCATGGCTTTAAGCTCCGCCCCATCTTTTGGTGCCATAAAAAGCAGGTTGGGCATGGAACGCAAAAAAGTTATGTCGAAAATACCTTGGTGGGTTTCGCCATCTTCCCCCACCAGACCGGCTCTATCCACGGCAATAGTTACCGGCAAATTAGGCAGGCAAACATCTTGCAAAAGCTGGTCATAAGCTCTTTGTAAAAAAGTAGAATAAAGAGCCACCACCGGCCTATTCCCGGCTGTTGCAAGCCCGGCTGCAAAAGCTATTGCATGTTGTTCGGCAATACCCACATCAAAAAATCTTTCGGGGTAAGTTTTAGCAAAATTTGTAAGACCTGTACCATCAGCCATAGCGGCAGTTATAGCTACCACTTTTTGATTATCTTTTGCCTCTTGCAGTAAAGCCTGGCTAAAAGCCTGGGTAAAGGTTTGGTTTTCGGGATAATCCAAAGGCTCCCCTGTTTTTAAATTAAAAGCGCCAACCCCATGGAACTTTTGCGGCTGGCTTTGGGCCGGAAGATAACCCAAACCCTTTTTGGTGATTACATGCAACAAAACAGGGCCGCCGATTTGTTTGGCATTTTCCATAGCATCAAGCATAGTGGGAATATCATGCCCGTTGATGGGGCCGATATAAGTAAAACCCATATCCTCGAAAAGCATGCCCGGAACCAAAAGATATTTAAAAGAATTTTTCATTCTTTCCACACTTTTGGCCATAGTCGGACCAAATTGGGGAATATGCCTTAAAAAGCTTTCTATGCGTTTTTTACTAGCTTTATATCTCGGGCTCTTCCTGAGCTTAGTGAGGCGAACAGAAATGGAACCCACATTTTTGGCAATGGATAACTCGTTATCATTTAGGATAACAATAAGCGGGGTTTTGCGGCCCCCGGCATGGTTCATTGCCTCATAAACCATGCCGCCGGTAAGGGCGCCATCCCCCAAAACAGCAACAACGTGTTTCTCCTCCCCTGCCAAAAGAGCTGCCTCGGCCAAACCAAGGGCCACCGAAATAGAGGTGCTGCTGTGGCCGGAACTAAAAATATCATAAGGGCTTTCATTTGGTTTAGGGAACCCGCTCAAGCCATCCAACTGCCGCAAATTAGCAAATTCTTCCCTGCGTCCGGTTAAAATTTTGTGGGCATAGCACTGATGGCCAACATCCCACACAAGCTTGTCCAATGGCAAATCAAAAGAACGATGCAAAGCTATAGTTAGCTCCACCACGCCCAAGTTGGCAGACAAATGCCCCCCCGTTTTAGAAACCACCTGCAGCATATACTTACGTACCTCGGCAGCCAACTGATTTAATTGTTCCAAAGACAAAATTTTTATGTCTGCCGGGCTGTTAACTTTTTCTAATAACGTCTTCATTATATTATTTTTACCCTTTTGTTTTTTATTTATCTTATTTACTCTTTTTAATATTCAAAAGTTCCCGCCAGGCCAAAATTTGCGCCACCTGCCAAACTATTTCGTTGGCTTTATTTATCGCAAAGGTTTTGCCCAAAGCCTTGCCCCCCACTGTAATGGCGGAAACTAAACCAGTCATTAAAACGCTAAAAATTATCTTTTTGGGGTCGCCTTCCAAAAAAATTATAAAAATTATGGCCGCACCCAAGCTGCCGCTTACTGTACCGCAAATGTCACCTACTACATCATTGCAAATATTAGCCACTTTGTGGGCTTCTCGCACCAAAGTAATAGCCTGCTGGGCTCCGGGTGTCCTTCTAGCTGCCCGGGCATGAAATGGCGCTTCATCTGCTACAGTAACTGCAACCCCAATTATATCGAAAATAATGCCAATAAAAATAATTAAAAGCAAAAGCAGTAAACTTAATAAAACAAAGCTAAAGTTTTTTAACAGATACTGAGAAGCAATTGCCAAAAAACATGCAGAAAAAAAGGTACCCAAAGATACAAGAACTACATATCTGGTAGTACCTTTCTTTTTTTTCTTGCCATTTGTGTTTTGTTTCAAAACAAAACCTCCAAAAAATTATAAACATGGTATGTGGGCTCCTAGCGAGTAAACTTTGTAGCTTAGGTCTGGCAGGATTTCCCATTGGCCCACCAACCCGTCACCAGGCTGGGGGTTTCCCATTACGAGCCAATCTACTGTGTTACCAACAATATAGCCAGATTACCACTTAGTCCACACTTTAATCCTCGCTAGTTCGTGACAGTCTAGGAGTTTTCCTCCACAACATAAGCTGTACGATTAGCCTCTTTCGCAACATTGGTTTCGTTCCATCACCCAGAACATTTAGGTCTATCAGCACCAGGGGGTTGCCAAAATTCCACCAATACCACTCAAGGCAGGCTACACTGCACCCAGCATTCACCAAATGCAGGTTTAATCCCAAGCCATAGTGCCTGACCCGACCAAGGCCATTTCCCACGCACTTGGGTCTCCACGACGGTGGGGTCGCATCCACATGCCATTGCGGCCAGCCCCATCCATCTTAACTCCCACTACCAGCCCCCAACTGGGCGTCAAAAGCCAGCACCAGGAACTTCATCGATGTGCCCTTAACGGATTTTTAGGCCCGTTCTCAAAGCACAGCTAGTTGACTAGAATACTGCGCCACATACCAACAAAATTATTATAACACATAAAAAATTTTTCATCAAATTTCACAAAAACTTTTTCTAACTTATTATAACAAAAATTTATGCAATTTGCAAATCAGCAAAACTTTTACAAGGTGTCGCTTAAGATATCTATGTCAATCGCTTCGCCGCTCTTGTTTAAAGCAATCAAAACGATCAGCCAACCTGCTTCTGTATTTTGATTTCCATAATGACCCAACCAATATTCTGCCGCTCGCTTGAGCCGTCGTTTTTTATCATAACTAATGCTTTCTGCTGCCCTTGCTTTGCCTTCTTCTCTTGCTTTAACCTCTACAAAGTAAATCACACCATCTTTTTTGGCGATGATATCTATTTCGCCGCCCACGGCACGATAATTACGCTGGCAGATTGTATAGCCATTTTCTTTTAAGTAGCTTGCAGCAATCTCTTCACTTTTATTGCCTCTTGTCCAGCTTTTCAGACCCATTTATTTCAGCTCCTGCTCTTATCTTTCATAAAGCTCAGACGATGAATGGGGGTACGGCCATGTTTCTCGATGGCCTGGCGATGCTCCAAGGTTGGGTAGCCCATATTTCTATCAAAACCGTATTGCGGCCATTTTGCATGATATTCTAGCATTAGGCGGTCCCTGTAACACTTGGCAATTATGCTGGCCGCCCCAATCGCCATGCTTTTGGCATCACCTTTTATGATGGCTTTTTGGGGGGTAGTTAAATCTTTTATATTTTCCGCATCCACTAGTATGTATTGCGGGGCTGTGTTTAAAGCTTTTACCGCCCGACTCATAGCCAAAATGGCGGCCTGTTTAATGTTTATTTCATCTATTTCCTGATGGCTAGCCTGACCAATAGCCCAGGCAAAAGCCTGGTTTTTAATTATTTCTTCGGTTTTTTGGCGTTGAGTGTGGCTTAATTTTTTGGAGTCGTTTACGCCCCAAATTAAGGCGTTTTGGGGCAAAATTACTGCTGCTGCAACCACTGGCCCAGCCAAAGGGCCCCGCCCCACTTCATCCACTCCGGCTACCAACTCAAAACCGGTTTGCCACAATTGCCGCTCAAAAAAAAGTAAATTCTCCAGGCGGTCTACCTCTTTTTGCCTCTTTTTCAGCCATTTTTGAGCCTTTTGAGCCACCACTTTTCTTTTGTCGCAACTAAGTATTTCAATTTCCGCAACCGGCCAGGCAAAATCATTTTTTAAAGCCCGGTCAATTTCTACTACCGGCATGTTTTGCCAGTCCATTTAATTTTCCTCCGAATTTTATTTTATTTTTATTTTTGCTTTTAATGTCTATTATCCTAGCTTGTCCAAGGTGAAGGCTCCTAAAAGACCATTGCGAAACTCTGCCAAAAGCAGGGCTGCAACATCCGGCAAACGGACCTCCCCGGCACCTGCTAAAAGACCCCTTTTTTTGCCTATGGCCTCCAACACCTGCTGGGGATCTAGACCTGCGGCTTCTATTTTATAACGCTTGTCCAAAGTATTCGGATGCTTTTCCTGCAGCCAGCTTATCAAATAATGGGCCGCTTCCTCATCATTATAAACTGCAGAGCTGATACAACTAACCAAAGCCAGCTTGTACCCCTCCGACTGAGAGGAAAGCTTGGGCCATAAAACACCTGGGGTGTCCATCAACTCTATTTTATCACTGATGCGAATCCACTGTTGGCCCCGGGTTACCCCCGGTTTATTGGCAGTTTTGGCGATAGCTCTGGGCAATAAGGCATTAATCAAAGTGGATTTACCCGTGTTGGGAGCACCAACAACCATGGCTCTGACCGGCCGGCGCAAGCGCCCTTTAGCCTCCAACGCCTGCATGGTTGGCTCAGCCAAGTCCTGGGCCTTGGCCAAAAGCTCTTTTATACCTTGTTTTTCTTTAGCATTGATGGCAATTACCCCAAAACCTTTGCTTTCATAATAAGCCAGCCATTGTTTGGTCGCTTCTGGATCTGCCAGGTCTTTTTTGTTTAATACCAAAAGCTGCGGCTTGGTGGAAAAACCTTTGGCAAATTCATGGTGCAAGCTTGTGCCAGGTACTCTGGCATCCACCACCTGAATAGTTATATCCACTAATGGCAATACATTTTTTATTTCTTTTTTAGCTTTGGCCATATGGCCCGGATACCATTGTATTTGCGTCACTTTGCTTCTCCTAGCCTAAAAATATTTGCGGGTTAAATGCCTGCTCTATGTTTTAATAGTTAATTCCATTTGCTTTGGCATATTCCTGCTGGATTTCTTTTGCCACATCCTCCACTTTTTGATTTTCCACCCAAATTATCAAATCTGCCTGGTTCCTATATGTTTCTTTATAATCTTTTAGCATTTTTGCTACCATTTTTTCTGTGGCTTTGGGCGGTAAAAAATATCGGTTGCCCTTGCGGATTATCCTCTCAAAAATTAGGTTTGGGGAAGCCTCCAACAAAACTACATAGCCGTTTTCTTTTAAAAGACGGCAGTTTTTTTCATTCTGCAAGGTGTTGATGCCGGTGGCGATAACTCGTGGCTGCACCAATAAAGATTTTTCCACCGCCAAATGTTCCTCAGACACCCAGCGCAAATTGCCATAGCGGCGTACCACATCCCGCAAGGGCAAACCGGTAGCTTCTTCTATGGCAGCGTCTATATCAAAAAAATCATATTCCAAAAGAGCGGCTAGGTTGCGGCCAACGATGCTTTTGCCTACACCCATAAAACCAATCAAAACTATATTTTTCTTTATAATATCCGCCATCAACTCACCCACTTTTTTAAACTTGCAGCAAAACCTACTTGCCATAAATCTATTATATGCAAGGAGATAAGTAGCCATGCTTACAGCGTACTGTAAACAAACACAAAAACTGCCCAAAACAAGGGCAGTTTTTGTGTTTACTGGTTTTAGGTTTTATTTAAAATAAATAAAAAACATTTTAAAATGTGTGACTTCTCCCCTTGGCTTTGCTAATTACCAATCTTTCCAGAGCTCGGTTGAACTTAGTACCAAAAAATTCGTGTTTTAAGCAAATTGGGTCTATTAAAATTGTAAAAAGACCAGCTCTTTTAGCTCCCCACACATCAGTAAAAAGCTGATCGCCCACCATGGCAATAGTGCCCGGTTTACCGTTAAGAAGTTTGACCGCCCGAAGATAGCCACCTTTAGATGGTTTGGCAGCACGGTAAATGTAGCTAATCCCAAGCTTTTCGGCAACAACTTTTACCCTAGTATCGCTACGGTTGTTGGATAAAAGGCAGGCCTTAAAGCCTGCTTCTTTTAATTGATCAAACCATTTTACGGTAGCCTCGCTCACTTCTCGCTCATTCCATCGTGTTACCGTATTATCCACATCAAAAAGCAGGCACTTTATACCATGAGACTTTAAAGTTTGAAAATTTATATTTTCCAGGCTGCGGCAATAATAGTCCGGGACAAGCTTCAAAAAGAGTTCCCCCTTTTTTTAGATTATATTATCACCTAAGCTATCACTTATTTGTTAAATTGTCAATCTGCCAGGCAATGTTAAACCATTTTGCCCTATTTTGTTGATGACACATTTTACCCCTGCTTTAACTCTTTCAAAAGCTTTTGTACTGCTCTTTTTTCTATACGAGAAACATAAGAACGAGAGATACCAAGTTTTTTAGCTATTTCCCGCTGGGTGCGCTCTATAGCATTGCCTAACCCATAACGCTGATTCAAAACATACAACTCTTTTTCATCCAAAATCTTCAGTTTTTCCAACAAATGAAGCTGTTCATCTTTGCTTTCTATGTAATCCAGCACATCGTCATCATCACTGCCCAACAAATCCAAAAGAGACACTTCATTACCTTCTTTATCTACCCCCACCGGGTCTTGCAGGTATACCTCACTACGAGAGTTTTTGGTTGAACGTAAGTGCATTAAAATCTCATTTTCTATGCAACGGGCCGCATAGGTGGCAAGCCGAGTACCTTTACCCGGTTGGTAAGTATTTATACCTTTGATCAAGCCGATAGTACCGATGGATATAAGGTCATCTTTATCTATGCCAGTGCTTTCAAACTTTTTGCCTATGTAAGCCACCAAACGCAAGTTGTGTTCCACTAAAATATTACGGGCAGTTTCATCGCCTTTTGTCAAAGCTGCCAAATATTTCAACTCGTCAGCTTCATTTAAAGGCTGAGGGAAGGCATTGTTGTTGAGATAACCAAAAAGAACAGCCCCCCAAGGGACAGCCAAAAGGGCTATAAACCAAGCCATAAAAAAGAGCACCTCCGCCTTTTGTCCGGTAGATTCTATATATTATGCGGCTAAAGGCTTTATTGTGCTTGTGTTCTTTATTTTTTGGGGCTTGGTTTATTTTTTACTTATACCCTCCAAAATTGCTAGTTTTTCCACAATTTCTTTAAAAATGGCGGCACCTTCCTTACCGCCGGCCGTACCATTACTTACATATACCGAAACCGCCCATTTTGGCTCATCCACCGGGGCAAAACCGGCAAACCATACCCCCTGATACTGTGTAGTACCCGTTTTTCCGGCAGTTGTTACAATTTGGCTTGCTGCATTGACAGCTGTGCCACTTTTTACTGCTTCCGCCAACATATTCTGCAAGATTGTGGCAGTTTTTTCACTTATAGCACGCTCAGGCTCCACGGCAGTAAGATACTGTATGGTTTCGCTACCGGCAGCAATAGTCCCCAGCACCAGCTGAGGGGTAACCCGGTAGCCTCCGTTGGCAATAGTAGATATGATTTGAGCGACCATAACCGGGGTAAGCCGTACCCCATTTTCGCCAATAGACAAATTGGCCACATCGGCCGGTACCTTGCTATTAAAACAAAGTCCTACATTTGTCGAAGCAAGATTATAACCTATCAGCTGAGATTCCCGCAAACCAAAGCGGTTAGCATAGCTTTGGATGGCATCTCCACCTAGCTCTTGCCCCAACCAAACAAAATAGCAGTTACAAGAGTTAGCCAAAGCTTCTGCCATATTTTCCTCCCCGTGCCCGTCTTTTTTCCAGCAAGACACTGTATGCCCATTGGTCAAAGTGTAGCTTCCTTCACAAATAAAATCTTCCGGTAAATCAAGGCCATTTTCCAGGGCGGCAGCCGCCAAAACCAGTTTAAAAACAGAGGCCGGCGGATAGGCCGCCAAAGCTTTGTTGACATAAGAATTCAACTCATCTGTGTCTGCCGGTTGCCCCAAGTAAGGGTCATAAGTCGGATAACTTGCCATAGCCAAAACCTGGCCGTTTTGTACATCCATTACTACAACTGCTCCATTGTAACCTTCAAGAGCCGCCTCGGCAATTTGCTGATAATTCCTGTCTAAGGTCAAAACTAATAGACCGCCATTATTTTGCGAATCAGAACCAATTAAAAATAAACTGTCATTAGTCTGTTGACCTCTTTCATCCACCACAATACCAACCGTAGGACCAGACCTATCCCTTAAGAGCTGGTCATATTGCTTTTCTAACCCTGTTTTGCCAACCAGCAGGCCGGCAGCACTTAAACCCAAAGCTTCTGCTTCTTCTTGGGTGGCAGAGCCCACAAAACCAAGCAAATGGTTGGCAAGCGGTGGGTCAGCATAACGGGGACACAAGTTTATCACCATTATACCCGGCCAGGCAAGTTCTTGCACCGCTGCCGCTGTTTCTGCATCAAGGTTAGCCTGAAGTATATAGGGGCTTTGACTAGCACTCGAGAGCTTGTCTGTCAAAATTCCCTCATCATAATAATATTCTAGGGCTTCTGATAAGCTTTGGGCGGCCTTTTGAGGGTCTCCTATTAAAGTTGGAAAAACAACCAAGCAGGGAGCCTCTTGCCCGGTTAAAGAACGCATATTACGGTCTAAAATATCTCCTCGCTGATATTGATACAACTCTATGCTTCTTAGTCTTTGTTCTTGGGCCCGGGCAGCCAAAGCGTCTCCCCGCACCAACATAAGCCAGCCTAGCCGGCCGATGAGTAAAAGAAATGCCATAAGTATTATTATAAAAATACCTTTGCTGCGTTTAGCAAACAAAAAACCACCCTCTTTTTGCTTCGTTGCTTTTAGGATGGTTTTTTTTACCAATTTTATACACTTTAATATTAATAATTTTAAAGTTCTAACAGCTCTTTTGGGGTCATAGTTATTCTTTCACAACCGGTCGATGTTATTATCACGGTATCTTCTATGCGTACACCACCCCAACCAGCCACATATAAGCCCGGCTCCACTGTTACCACCTGACCTTCTGTTAAAATTGCCGGGTCACCCGGACACAAACTAGGCTGCTCATGGACCGCCAAGCCAACCCCATGGCCTAACCCATGTGTAAAATATATTTCTTTGCCGGCTGCTTTAAAAACATTGCGGGCAACAGCATCGGCCCCGCCCCCTGTTATGCCAGGTTTGATTGCAGCAAGGGCGGTTTTTTGGGCTAAAAGCACAAGCTCATAAAAATCTTTTTGTTCTTTTGTTGCTTTGCCAATTATTACCGTGCGGGTAATATCCGAACAGTAACCCTCAAAAATTGCCCCAAAATCCAAAACCACAAAATCTCCCCGCTTGAGCTCTTTTTTACCGGGGTGGGCATGCGGCAAGGCACTATTTTCTCCCGCAGCCACAATGCTGGGAAAGGATATCCCTTCGGCCCCTTTTTTCCTCATAGCATATTCCAGCTCATTAGCTATTTCGGCCTCGGTTACACCGGGCCGCAACATGGGCAAAATATCAAGCCAGGCCGCATCGGCAATTCTGGCTGCCTGACGCATTTTATCCAGTTCAGTTGAACTTTTTATAAGCCTTCCTTTTTCTGCCGTTTCGTCAATCAAACCAAGCTCAACCTGGGGCAAGGCCTGTTTTATCTCCGAATATTGGCGGCAGGTAAAAGCGTCGGCTTCCAGCCCCAGCTTGTTGATACCCCAAAGGCGGCATTGCTCTTGCAAAAGTTGCTGCCAGCTTTGCCCAGCAGAACCTTTTATCATAACTGCCGTTTCTTTGCATTCTTTGGCCGCCTGGTTAGTAAAACGACCATCAGTAAGAAGGGCCAGGCCTGCTTCTGCCACCAAAAGCCATGCTTCCTCCCCTGTAAAGTTGCAAACATAGCGGATGTTTTTTGGTTCGGCCAGCAAAACAGCATCGAAGCCAGCTTTTTTGTTTGCTAAAACAATTTGTTGTAATATAGACATAACCGCCTCCAAAATAGTGTTTTAAAAAAGGTTTTTGCTTGTACAAATTCTAATCGAGTGATATAATTTTAAAGAGGTGATTTTATGGAAAATAACAATCGTTTTTACCCAGCCTGGCTAGAATTTTTGCCTTGGCTGTTTTTGGTTTTATTTTGGGTTTACACAGCCACTCAATATTCCGGTTTGCCCGATACTTACCCGTATCATTTTGGGGCAGGCGGCACGCCTAATGCCTGGGCGGAAACCTCTCCTTTTATTGTTTTCCTTATGCCCGCTGTTGCTACAATTATGACAGGGATGTTTACTTTTTTCAACACTAAGTTGCTGCCAAACACAAATGAACCGATGAAATACATAAATTTGCCCAACAAACCAAAAGGGCCCCTCCCCCAAAAAACAACAGAAAAAATACGCGGTTTGATAATTCGCTCGCTTTATGCCTTAAACATTACACTTTCCCTTGCTTTTTTCAGCTGCGGTTATTACAGCATTCAAACAGCTTTAGGGCAGCAGGCTTCTATAAGTTGGTCATATTCGGCTTTTATCGTACTGATTGTTTTTGTCGTCTTTATTGCTCTTTACATGAGTTTTCGTTTAACCTTTATTGCCCGGTCTTCCATGATAAAATAAAAGATGATAAACAAAAAGCCCTTAGCTTAAAAGCTAAGGGCTTTTTGTTTATAAAGTTATTACAAAGCTTTTTTTAAAAGCTCAACCTTATCCAATTTTTCCCAAGGCAGGTCTAAATCGTTGCGGCCAAAATGGCCATAAGTAGACGTTTGCCTGTAGATGGGACGCCGCAAGTTTAACTGGCTGATGATAGCGGCAGGACGCATATCAAAATGCTTGCGTACCAAAACCTCTAAAGCCTCTTCGCTTATTTTACCGGTACCAAAAGTATCAACACGCACAGAAACTGGCTCGGCTACACCAATGGCATAGGCAAGCTGCACTTCGCACCGCTTAGCAAGGCCGGCAGCCACAATGTTTTTTGCTATATAACGGCTTAAATAGGCTGCCGAACGATCCACTTTTGTGGGGTCTTTGCCAGAAAAAGCACCCCCGCCATGACGGGCCATGCCACCGTAAGTATCCACAATTATTTTACGGCCGGTCAGACCTGTATCGCCCTGGGGCCCACCAATTACAAAGCGGCCGGTGGGATTAATAAAATACTTGGTATTTTCGTCGATCATATCTGCCGGCAAAACAGGTTTGATTATTTTGGCCAAAACTTCTTTGCGTAGGTCAGCTAATTCTACTTTGTCACTATGCTGGGTGGAAAGCACTACTGTATCAATGCGAACCGGTTTGTCGTCCAGATATTCTACTGTTACCTGGGCTTTGCCATCCGGACGCAAAAAACCTATCTCACCGCTTTTTCTGGCTTCGGCCAGGCGTTTGGTTAATTTGTGGGCCAAACTAGCAGAAAGAGGCATATACTCTGGGGTTTCATCACAAGCATAGCCAAACATCATGCCTTGGTCGCCGGCCCCAATCAAAGATGCCTGATCGGTAGCTCCGCTTTTTATTTCCCAAGCTTGGTCTACACCCATGGCAATGTCGCTGGATTGCTCATCAATGGCTACCAAAATAGCACAGGTATGGCAGTCGAAACCATAAGCAGCATTTGTATAGCCCACTTCTTCCACCACTTTTCTAGCAATACTGGCCACATCCACATAGCATTGGGTGGATATTTCACCAGAGATAAGCACAAGACCGGTGGTAACAAAGGTTTCACAGGCAACACGGGCATTGGGGTCTTTGCTAAAAATATCATCCAATACAGCATCAGAAATTTGATCGGCAAGTTTGTCGGGGTGACCTTCAGTTACCGATTCAGAAGTAAAAAACTGTTTCATCCTCACCACTTCTTTTCTTTTAAAATTTTTAACTTTTATTTGCTCAGCCGGAAGAAAAACCGTCTGCTCAATAACATAAAAATATAAAAACTCAAAACTTAAACACCAGGGTTAAAAACCAGGCAACTTGCCTATAGCATCTAAAATTATTTCTGCCAACTTGGTTTTGGCAAGCTGAGGCAGGCTTTCCTCGTGACCATATTTATCCAACAAGGTTACTATATTGGTATCCACATCAAAACCGGCTCCACTCAAAGTAACATCGTTGACTATTATCATGTCCAAATTTTTTTCCTGCAATTTCCCTTTGGCGTAATTTATTACATCATTAGTTTCGGCAGCAAAACCAATCAAAAGCTGGTTTTTCTTTTTTGTTCCTAAATCCTTTAAAATATCTGGGTTGGCAGTCAAATTTAGGGTTAATTCAACGTTATTTTTTTTAATTTTTTTTTGCTTTGGCTCGGCTGCTTTAAAATCGGATACAGCAGCGGTTTTTATTACTATATCCATTTCATCAAAAACAGCAAGAACTGCTTTTTGCATTTCTGCTGCACTTTCCACTTTAAGCAAATCCACCCCGGCCGAGGCATTTAAGGCCACAGGACCGCTTACCAAGGTTACTTTTGCCCCTCTTTTTTGAGCGGCTGCGGCCAAAGCGTAACCCATACGCCCACTACTACGGTTACTGATGAAACGCACCGGATCAATAGCCTCTCGAGTAGGGCCGGCTGTTATCAACACTTTTTTGCCAAGCCAGGTTTGGTCAGGCAAAAGATATGTGGTTATTTTAGCCTTAATATCCTCTATATCAGCCAGACGACCCTTACCTTCCGTTCCACAGGCCAAACGGCCGATCCCGGGCTCAATGATATCTATACCTCTCTCCTTTAAGCAAGCAAGGTTTTTTTGCGTGGCCGGATTTTGATACATATTAACATTCATGGCAGGGGCCACCACAATAGGACATGTAGCTGCCAAAGAAGCTGCCGATAAAACATCATCAGCAAGACCATAAGCCAACTTAGCTAAATAATTAGCAGTGGCAGGCACTACCACAAAAAGATCTGCCCCTTCCACCGTGGAAATATGGATGACAGGCCAAGGCTGCCCTGCTGCTAAAATATCTACGGCTACCGGGTTACCACTCAAGGTTTGCAAAGTTAAGGACGTGATAAACTCACAAGCGGCAGCAGTCATAATAACCTGCACATCCGCTTGTTTTTGTTTTAGCCAACTAACTATGTCGGCGGCTTTGTAGGCAGCAATACCACCTGTTATGCCTACTACAACCTTTTTTCCTGCAAACATAGGTCACACCTCAATTTATAAAAAGCTTTTATCAGCTATTTTTCTTTTTTATTTTATGCCATCTTTGGTGCGCTTCCAAAGTATTCTATCCTCATTAAGTTCTTTTAAAGCTAGGGAAACCGGATTTATGATGCCACCTTGCAACAACTCCGGCTCTTTTTCTGTAATTTGTCTTGCTCTTTTCGAGGCAATAATTATCAAAGTATATTTTGAATCTGCTTTGTTCAACAATTGATCAATGGGTGGATTATTCAAATAGGCTGCCTCCTTTCGGCAATCATCCGCGTGGTTTTTAACTTTTCTGCCAGAATAATTGTCTGCACTAAAGTAACGGTTTCGTTAATGCTGTTATTCGTTAAAGCATAATCATATTCCGGCAACATGATCATTTCTTGCTCAAATTCTGCCAAACGATGCAAAATAACCTCTTCACAATCCGTTTCTCTGCCATAAAGACGTTTTTTTAGCTCCTCAAAAGATGGCGGCAAAATAAATAAGAGCACGGCCTCGGGATAATTAGCTTTTACCTGCATAGCACCCTTGGTATCAATCTCTAAAATAACATCTTTGCCTTCGGCTAAAAGGTTTAAAACTTTGTTTTTTGGCGTACCATAAAAGTTACCATAGACCTCCGCCCACTCCAAAAAATCCCCATTTTCCCGCCACTTTATAAATTCATCTGGGGGAAGAAAATAGTAGTGTACACCATCTTCTTCTCCCAGACGAGGTTCTCTTGTAGTAGCAGAAATAGATATAACTACCTGGGGATCAACTTGATGTAAAGCGGAACAAATAGTCCCTTTGCCCACACCAGAAGGGCCGGATATAACTATCAGCAAGCCTTTGGCCTTCACGCTAATCTTCCGCTTCCTCTCCATCTTTGGTATTAGTAAAACGGTTTGCCACTGTTTCTGGTTGAGTAGCTGACAACACAACATGCCCGCTATCAGCAACAATAACGGCACGAGTCCTGCGGCCATAAGTGGCATCAATCAAAACACCATTTTCTCGTGCTTCTTGGATAATCCGTTTTATGGGGGCAGACTCCGGGCTAACAATGGCTATCACACGATTAGCAGACACGTGATTACCAAAGCCAATATTTATCAGCCTGATTTGCAATTAATTTGCCTCCTTAACTTAGGACAATTTTTCCAAAAGTTGAGCTTTTTGGCGGTTGCCCAGACCTTGAACACGACGGGCTTCGTCAATGCCAATATCTTCCATGATTTTTTTAGCGGTAATTTTACCAACTTGGGGCAGGGATTCCAAGAGATATTTAACTCTCATTTTGGCAACTACTTCATTTTCAGAATCAGCCAACACCTTGGCCAGGGTTGTTTTGCCTGCTTTTAGCTGTTGACGCAAAGCAGTACGTTTACTACGCATTTGTTGTGCTTTTTGTAATGCTTGGGCTCTTTCTTCGGCAGACAATTCGGGAATACTCATAAAAGTACACACCTCCTGATTTTTTGTTTGTTTTTTTATATAATTTACCGTTTTATTTTATTACGGCAAAATTATGACCCTATTATATTATACTATACTATTCTATATTTTGCACCTGTTCTCTTATTTTTTCCAGCACACTTTTCATTTCAATTACCTGATTACTGATGATCAAGCTGTTTGATTTGGAACCAATTGTGTTTACTTCTCTGTTCATTTCCTGCAACAAAAAGTCTAGTTTTCGGCCTACTACATCGGAAGATTGTAAAATGTTGGAAAACTGAATAAGATGACTTTCCAACCTGGCAATTTCTTCATCTATGGACACCTTGTCGGCAAAAAAAGCAACTTCATTTGCTAAACGTGCCTCATCCACCTGCACATCAGCCAAAAGCTCGGCAACTCTTTCTTTCAAACGTTGGCTATACTCCGAAACCACCAGCGAGGCACTTTTAATGACATCAGCCAAAGACCGACTAATGCTTTCTTTGTGGGTCAAAAAACCTGCTGCCAGCTTTTCGCCTTCCGCCTCCCGCATTTTGATTAGATTCTGCATGGCTTTTAAAAGAGCATCTTCCATAATGGGCCACAGTTCTTCCAGATCATCTTCCGGTTTTTCCACGCTTAAAATACCAGGAAAATTAAACATGGCAGCCAAATTTATTTCTGGTTCTATGCCGCATATCTCTGCGACCTGTAATAATGAATTATAATACGCTAGACACAAGTCTTTGTCAACCTTTAACTGCTTTTCTGCACTCAAATTCTCCTCAACAGAAAGAAAAATATCCAATCTCCCTCTGCTGATTAATTGATTGGCTAATTTTTTTACCCTTTCTTCCAGGGGCTGGGTGTTTTTAGGCATTCTTATTACAACCTCTAAAAAACGGTTGTTAATGGAGCGTACCTCAGCTTTTACCTGGTATCTTTCATTACCCGCTTCTGCCCAGCCATATCCGGTCATGCTTTTTATCAAAATATTCCCTCCACAAAAACCTTGCTGGTTTATAATAAATTTAATAATTTTTAAGTAATTCTAGTAAAAAAAGCTTTTTCCTGCAAAAAAATAAACATTTTCCCTGCTTAGGCATAGCTTGCTATATTTTTTTTAATTATGTTATACTATTTTATAGTTTTTAAAGTTAAATTTTTGCTTTTACCAAAAATTTAACTTTAAAATAATAAATAAAACACGAGGTAGATTATGCCATTTGATAGTTTGACTTTGGCCGCTGTAACTGCTCAGTTGCAAAAAAAAATTTTGGGCACAAGGGTCATTAAAGTCCATCAACCCAATAAAACCACAATAATTTTGCGCTTGCACGGAAATGGCGACAATTACAAATTACTTCTTTGTGCCCATCCACAGCAAGCCAGAGTGCATTTGGTGGAAACAACAGAAGAAAATCCGGCGCAGCCCCCTCTTTTTTGCATGGTTTTACGGAAACATTTGGAGGGCGGCCGTTTAGTAAAAATTAGCCAAAATAGCTGGGAACGAATTTTGCTTTTGGATTTTGAAATTACAGATGAAACCGGCATGCCAAGCGTAAGAAGGCTGGTAGTGGAGATTATGGGCAAACACAGTAATATTATTCTTTTAGACCAAGCCAGCGAGGTGATTTTTGATGGTATAAGACGGTATTCTCACAACCTTTCCCGCCACCGCGAGGTTTTGCCCGGGCAAACATATTTGCCGCCGCCGCTTTTAAAGCAACCAACACCAGAAAATATAAATGAAGAAGAAACCTGGCAGAAGCTTTTGGCCGGAGCTAATTTTGTAACCCCCCTTGCTAAAGCCATCAGCCAGCAGATATCTGGCATTTCACCTTTTTTGGCTAAAGAAATTGTGGCAAGAGCCGGCCTTGGGGAAGAAACAACTTTAGAATATCTTGGTTTGCTGGAATATTCTCGCCTTTATGCTGCCTTTAAACAAATAAAAATCGCCTATCAAGAAGAGGAATATCAGCCGGTTGTGTTGGCGACTGGCTGTGAGCTTTATGATTATTATGCTTTACCATTGGTTTCTGTAAGCCTGGCAGAACAGCAGTTTTTCCCTGATATTTCCCAAGCTTTAGAATATTATCATCAAAAAAAAGAGGCACAAAACCTCTTGGAAGCCCGTAAAAGAGAACTAAACAAAACAAATCAGGCTGAGCTTTCTCGGGTGTGGAAAAAAATTGCTTTGCAGGAAGAAAACTTGGCAGAAGCGGAAGCAGCAGATAAATATAAGGAGGCCGGCGAGCTTTTAACCACATATATTTATTTACTAAAAAAGGGTATGGATTCAATTGATTTGGAGAGTTTATATGAGCCCGGCAAAATGGTTAATGTTGAACTCAACCCCCAGCTTGCCCCAAGTGACAATATTAAACAATACTTTCACAGATACAACAAGGCTAAAAACTCCCGCCAGCTGATTGAAAGCCAGATTGCTGCCGGCAAAGAGGAGCTTGCTTATTTGGAAAGCGTAGCCCTGGCAATAGAAAATTCTGATGATTTGGCGCTTTTGGCGGAAATTCGCCAGGAGTTGGCCGATACTGGTTACCTGCAACAAAAACCCCAACCAAAAGGCAGCAAAAAAACTCCTGCCATTTTGAGCCCCCATGAATATGTTTCCAGCGATGGATATACTATTTTGGCCGGCCGTAATAACCGGCAAAATGACTACCTAACCCTAAACCTGGCCCGCAAAGATGACATTTGGCTCCACACCCAAAAGATCCCCGGTAGTCACGTTATTATTAGGCTGGAGCGAGGGCAGGAAGTATCTACCACTGCCCTTGTTGAGGCGGCGGCAATTGCTGCTTGGCATAGCCAGGCCAGGCTCTCAAGCCAGGTGCCGGTAGATTTTACCCTGGTGCGCCAGGTAAAAAAACCGGCCGGGGCCAAACCCGGCATGGTTATTTATCAGCAGCAAAAAACACTTTATGTTACACCTGGCCTGCCGCCAGAACAGTAAAACAAAAAAGGGGCCTGCTAAATGCAGTGCTCCTTTTTAAATAAAATTAAATAAAATTTTAATTGTTCAGTTCTTCCATTTCAGCAACAATCAGGCGGGCCGCTTCGGCTGGGTCTTTATGGCCTGTAATGGGACGACCAATAACTAAATATGTTGCCCCGGCAGCTACCGCTTCCTTTGGGGTCATGATTCTGGCTTGATCATTTGTGGCAGCCCAGGCAGGACGAATGCCGGGGGTTACAATCACAAAATCTTCGCCACAGGATTCCCTAATATATTTTAACTCTTTTGGCGAAGCCACCACGCCATCCAAGCCGGCTTTTTGGGCCATTTGGGCCCATTTGATTACCTGTTCAACAATTGGTGTTTTTATGCCCATCTCTTCCTCAAATTCTGTCTGGCTGATGCTGGTTAGCACGGTAACAGCCATGGCCAAAGGCTTTTCCACTCCAGCTTCTTCTGCTGCCTCTTTAGCGGCAATGGCAGAGGCCTGCATCATTTTGAAACCGCCACCGGCATGCAAAGTATACATGAAAGCTTTCCGCTTAGTAATTATCTTTGTGGCCTGGCTTACGGTATTGGGGATGTCGTGAAATTTTAGATCTACAAAAACTTTACCACCCAACTCTTGAATATACTTTACGATATCCGGGCCTTCCGCATTATAAAGCTGCATGCCAATTTTAAAAGCACCCACATGGTTCTTTAGCTTGCTTAGCAATTCCAATGCTTCTTTTCTGGTGGGCACATCCAAAGCCACAATAATTTTATCTTTCATGCTCAGCATATAAAACCTCTCTCTTTAATTAATATTTATTATTAAACAATTAAACAAAAATAAAGAAAGCCCCACGTATGCCGTAAAGACCAGCGTTTTGAACCTGCCTCAGCAGGTGGGTATCCTCTCAGCGACTTTCCAAGTCCCCAGCTATCGGGGCATGTGGTCCACTGCCGAAGTTAGATTCCCTAAATAAATGTGTTGGCTCAAAACTACTGGTCATTTTACGCACATCGTCGGGCTTTCTTTATTTTAATTTTACCATCCGCAATAATCTGTTTCAAGTGCAAAATTCATCATCCGACAATGTCCGACGAAACAAAACCTGATCTAATGATAATTGCCAAAATTATCTAATTTTTTAAAAATTTATTTTTCTGGCACAGTAGTTTTAATATAAAGTTCCCGCAATTGTTTGGCATCAACCAAACTGGGTGCTTGCATCATGGCACAAGTGGCACTTTGGGTTTTGGGGAAGGCAATAACATCTCTGATCGTGTTCTTTTTAGCCAAAAGCATCGTCATACGGTCTAACCCGAAGGCAATGCCACCATGCGGCGGTGCTCCATACTCAAAGGCATCCAGAAGATAGCCAAATTTGCCCCTGGCTTCCGCCGGGTCCATACTTATAGCAGCAAACATTTGCTCCTGCACTTTTTTGTCGTAAATTCGTATACTGCCACCGCCCAATTCTACACCGTTTAAAACCATGTCATAGGCTTTTGCTTTTGCCTTGCCAGGATCAGAAAGCAAATATTTTACATCTTCTTCCATGGGTGAAGTGAAAGGATGGTGCATAGCTACCCAGCGTTTTTCATCGGTATTATATTCAAACAAAGGAAAATCGACCACCCAGCAAAAGTTGAATTCTTCCGGGTCTATTAGCCCTTCCCTTTTGGCAATTTCCACCCGCAGGTGACCCAAACTTTCTGCCACAACCATAGGTTCATCGGCCACAAACATTAGTAAATCGCCTGTTTTAGCATTCATTTTTTGGCAGATGGCTGTAAGCTGCTCCGGTATAAAAAACTTAGCAATAGGAGATTTCGGTCCTTCTTCCGTCATTTGGATATAAGCAAGACCCTTAGCCCCAAAAATAGCCACAAAATTAGTTAGCTCATCTATTTCCTTGCGGGAATATTTAGCACAACCTACCGCATTGATGCCTTTTACCTGACCACCGTTGTTCACCACGCTGGCAAAAACCTTAAAATCACTCTGGGCAGCAATCTCGCCAATATCTACCAGTTTTAGGCCAAAACGCAAATCTGGTTTATCAGAGCCATAAACACCCATGGCTTCGGCATAAGTAAGACGAGCAAAAGGCGTTTTGATGGTCGTGTTCATGGTTTTGGCAAAAATATAAACCATCATTTCTTCCATGAGAGCTAAAATATCTTCCCTATCCACAAAAGACATCTCAATATCTAGCTGAGTAAATTCTGGCTGGCGGTCAGCCCGTAAGTCTTCATCTCGGAAGCAACGAGCCACCTGAAAATATTTTTCTATGCCGGAGACCATTAGCATTTGCTTAAAAAGCTGTGGGGATTGCGGCAAAGCATAAAACTCACCTGGATGCACCCGGCTGGGCACCAAATAATCTCTGGCTCCTTCCGGGGAGCTTTTGGTGAGTATGGGAGTTTCCACTTCCAAAAAATCTCTTTGATTTAAAAACTCCCGCATGGCAAAAGCAATTTTGTGCCGCAAAATCAGAGCCTGCTGCATAACCGGACGCCGCAAGTCCAAATAGCGGTATTTTAAGCGAACCATCTCATCTGCTTCCAGGTTATCCTCAATGTAAAAAGGCGGCGTTTTGGCTTTGTTTAATATGCGTAGTTCGGTAGCATATACTTCTACCTCACCGGTAGTCAAATTGGCGTTTACAGTGCCTTTTGGCCTGGCTCCCACAACGCCGGTGATGGCCAGTACATATTCATTGCGAACCGATTCGGCCCGGCTAAAGGTTTCGGCCCCAGATTCCGGGTTAAAAACAACCTGCAAAAGGCCAAAACGGTCTCGCAAATCTATAAAAATCAAACCGCCGTGATCCCTTCTTCTTTGCACCCAACCCATAACCGTAATCTGCTTACCGCAATCAGTTATTCTTAATTCACCACAGTTGTGATCTTTTTTTAAACCTGCCATGCTTACAACGGTACTCATTGATTTACCCCCACTATTTAATTTCTTTTACTAAAAATTCTACTGCATCGCTCAAAGCTATCGGCTGCTGCTCGGATGTGGCCATATTTCTTAAAATCACTTGCCCGGCAGCCAATTCGGCGCCGCCCAAAAGCACAGTATATTTTACTTTAAATTTATCAGCATATTTCATTTGGGCTTTTAAACTGCGCCCCAAAATATCTTTTTCTGCTTTTATGCCCATTTTCCTCAGCTGCATTAAAAAACTAAAGGCTGCAAGGTCAGCTGTTTCATCTATGGCAGCCACAAAAACATCCCTGCCTGTTTCTATCGGAACTTCAATATTTTGAGCAGCCAGGGCCGCAAAAATACGCTCCATACCCAGGGCAAAACCAACCCCGGGGGTCGGCGTGCCACCCAGCTCTTGCATCAACCCATTATAACGCCCGCCACCGCAAATGGCACTTTGGGCGCCAATTTCCTCCATAATTATTTCAAAGGCGGTGTTAGTATAATAATCTAGGCCCCGCACCAAACAATAATTGATGGCATATTTGATGCCGGCCGCATCTAAATAGCGGCAGACTGCCTCAAAATTGTCACGGCAATCATCACATAGGCAATCTATGGTAGTTGGGACATCTTTGGTTATTGCCTGGCAAACAGGGCTTTTGCAATCTAAAATCCGCATCGGGTTTTTTTCAAAACGGCTCTGACACGTTGGGCAAAGCTCGCTCAGGTGAGGCCACAAAAAATCTTGCAGAGCTTTTCGATGGGCAGGACGGCAATTTGGGCAGCCAACGCTGTTTAAATGTAACTGCAAGTTTTTTAAGCCCAAACGGTGGTAGAACTCCCAGGCTAGGGCAATCACCTCGGCATCTGCCTCAGGGCTTGCTGCCCCAAAGCACTCTACTCCAAACTGATGAAACTGGCGGTAGCGGCCGGCCTGCGGCCTTTCATAGCGAAACATGGGGCCCATATAATACAATTTTACCGGCTGCAAGGCCCCATAAAGCTTGTTTTCTATATAAGCCCGCACTACTGAGGCGGTGTTCTCCGGCCTTAGGGTTATGCTGCGTTGCCCCATATCGTTAAAAGTATACATCTCTTTTTGCACTATGTCGGTGGTATCTCCCACACCACGCTGAAAAAGCTGAGTCTCCTCAAAAATCGGCGTACGGATTTCCTGATAGCCAAATTCCCGGCAAAGTTCTCTTAAAAGATTTTCTACATATTGCCATTTTTCCGTTTCGCCCGGCAAAAAATCATTGGTGCCTCTGGGCCTGTTCGCAATCATAACCAACCTCCTCTATTTAAAGCATGCTTATATAGCCTACTCTGTTTTACAAATTTCTCAGATAAGGGTTATGGGCCTTCTCTCGGCCCAAATTTGAGTCCATCCCGTGCCCTGGCAAAATCATAAGCTCATCCGGCAGGGGCAATAGTTTGTTTTTAATGCTTTTTATTAAAGTATCATAATCCCCACCCGGGAAATCCGTGCGGCCGATGGAACCTTCAAAAAGCGTGTCGCCGGTAAAAATAACATTCCCCACCAAAAGACATAGGCCCCCGGGCGAATGGCCGGGCGTGTGGATAACCTGCAACTCCAAGCTGCCCAAGGTAAGCTTGTCCCCATCTTTTAAATATATTTTATCATAACCGCAGAAAAGATTGTTACCTCTTCTTTCAAAAAAACCGTTAAGAGTGCCATCCTGCAGCTTTTGTTTTTCCGCCTCATGCATATAAACCGGAGCCCCGCAAAGCTCCTGCAGCGTTTGGTTTGCCCCAATATGATCCCAATGACCGTGGGTATTTATTATCATCTTTATTGTTACGCCCAGATTCTCGGCTTGGGCAAAAATTTTATCGGCCTTATCCACCGGGTCTATCACGGCGGCCACTTGGTTTAGCGAATCCATAACCAAGTAGCAATTAGCTCCTAAAATTCCCATTTTGTGAGAAATGATTTCCACGTTTAGCATATCTTGTTCTATTTTTTGCCAGCCCATATCTTACCTCTTTTTTATAGTTTATCTGTGTCTAAAAGCAAAGTAACCGGCCCGTCGTTGGCAATTTCTACCAACATATTCGCCTGAAAGATTCCGGTTGCAACAGGCACCCTTTTTGTTTTTAGCTCGCAAGAAAAAGCTTTGTAAAGCTTGCTTGCCAAATCTGGCAAGGCGGCCTCACTAAAACTGGGCCGGCGACCATGGCGGCAATCCCCGTACAAAGTAAACTGTGAAACAACCAGGGCTTCGCCACCTATATTCAACAAAGATAAGTTTAGTTTATCTTCCGCATCGGGGAATATTCTCAGGTTGGCTATTTTTTCTGCTAGCCAAATTGCATCGGCCTCGGTGTCGCCTTCCCCCACCCCCAGCAAAATTACCAGACCCGGGCCAATAGATGAAACAACTTTTTCTTCTATGGACACGCTGCCTTTTTTTACTCTTTGCACTACAGCCCGCATAAAACCTCCTCATGCCACCTCTTTAATTGGTTAATCCTGATGTTTTTCATTTACCAAACGTGTCACTTCAAGTACATCTTTCACTCTTCTAACCTTACTCATTAAATATTCTAACTGATCCAAATTACTTATCTCTATTTTTAAATAAATAGTAGTCATCCTGTTTTTATCTAATAGCATCCGTACCCCGTTGATTAATGTTTTGGTTTCAGATATGGCAGACATGGCATCTGCCACTACCCGAGGGCTTTCCAAAGCTTTTACCAATATTTCCGCCTGAAATACCCCTTCCGTCTCGTTACCCCACGTGGTTTCTACCAATCTATCCAGCTCGTTGTTCTTGTAATAGAGCACATTTGGGCAATCCTGCCGGTGCACAGAGACACCACGGCCGCGGGTGATATAGCCAATTATAGGGTCCCCCGGCAAAGGGTTGCAGCAATGGGCAATTCTTACCATTACCCCCGGCTCACCTTTCACCCAAATACCGTTATCAAACCCAGCATTTCCGCTAAAAGGTTTAACAGCAAGCTTAATATCCGGTACCGGTTCCGGCTCATCCTTGATAATACCCTTACGAAGGTTGGCATCCTCTTTTACTTTGCTTATCACAGCCAAAGGTGTGATAACACCAGCCTCTACCGCCAAAAGCAAATCATCGCCTGTTACATAACTAAAACGTTTGGCAACTTCCGTAATTTTTTCATTTTTTAAAAGCGCATTGGCATCAATACTTTGCTTTAAACAGGCCAGTTCGATCATTTGGTGGCCTGCTTGCAAGTTGTCTTCCCTGTTCTCTCTGCGGAAATATTGGCGAATCTTGTTTTTTGCCTGGCTGGTCTTAACTATTTTAAGCCAATCCCAACTAGGGCCGCTGCCTTTGGCTGTCAAAATTTCTACTATGTCACCATTGTGTAAAGGATAATCTAATGTTGCAATGCGTTGGTTTACCTTGGCTCCCACACACTGATGACCAATTTGGGTATGCACCCGATAGGCAAAATCTATGGGCGAAGCCCCCGCGGGAAGCTCGTAAACATCTCCTTTGGGCGAGAAAACAAAAACTGAATCCACAAATAAGTCCACCTTGACTGATTCCATAAACTCATTGGCATCTCTCATTTCCTGCTGCCACTCCAGCATTTGCCGCAGCCAAGACATCTTTTTATCAAAGTCTACATCACCGCTTTTACCTTCTTTGTATCGCCAGTGAGCGGCAATGCCATATTCCGAGATGCGGTGCATCTCCCAGGTCCTTATCTGCACCTCAAAAGGGTTGCCCTTGGGCCCAATTAGGGTGGTATGGATAGACTGATACATGTTGTCTTTAGGCATGGCTATATAATCCTTAAAACGGCCAGGAATGGGTTTCCAAAGGGTGTGGACAACACCCAAAGCCCCGTAGCAATTTTTTACGTTATCCACAATTATCCGCAAGGCACTCACATCATAAATTTCATCTAGCTCTTTTTGCTGCCGTTGCATTTTAGTATAAATGCTGTAATAATTTTTCGAGCGGCTATTGATGGTTGCCTTGATGTTGATGGCCGCTAAATGCTCTTGCAATTCATCACATATCTGTTGGATAGTTTTTCCCTGCTCTTGCTTGCGGCTGGAAATTTGGCTTACCAAAGTATTGTACTTTTCCGGTTCCAAATACTTAAGAGCCAAATCTTCTAGCTCCCACTGAATTTTGGATATGCCCAAACGATGCGCCAAAGGAGCAAAAATATCCAGAGTTTCCTGAGCGATCTCCTTTTTTCTCAGCTCGGAATGGTGACTGCCTAAGGTTCGCATATTATGCAATCTATCTGCCAATTTAACCAAAATAATACGGATATCTTCGCTCATGGCCAAAAACATTTTACGCAGGTTATCGGCCTGTTGTTCTCTTTTAGTCCGGTTTTCTAAACGGCTCAGTTTGGTAACCCCATCAACCAAAGTCATAATCTCCGGACCAAATTCCTTCCGAATATATTCCAAGGTGATGCTGGTATCTTCAACCACATCATGCAAAAACCCAGCCGCCAGGCTAAAATCATCAATTTGCAAATCCGCTAATATGCCCGCAACTTCTAAAGGATGAACAATATAATCTTCGCCGGAATCCCGCTTCTGACCAACGTGAGATTGGCACGCCAAATCATAGGCCTTACGAATAAGGTCTTGGTTAGAATTTGGGTTGTATTCCCACACCCGGGCAAGAATACTTTCTATGGTTGCTTTTTCAGAATCAGCAGCCTTCATGCCAAACCTCCAAAAAACTATATTTTATTAATTATACAACAAAACTGCTTAACAATGGGCATATTTTTAAAAATCTTCGCAAAGTATCTAAAAGAAAGATAGATAAAATATATTTTACTAAACCTCTTGTAAAAGAGCAAGAAATATTATAAAGCAAAAATATCCCCAAAAGGCCAGGTCATGTCCTTTAGGGATATTTTATGTGCTTGTATAATGTGATTAGTTTTTGCTCCTCATAAAAGAGGGCACCTCAATATCCGGGAAATCGGGAGAGGCAAAGACAAGCGTATCTTCTTTAAGTGTTTTTTTGCCCGGCATAAACAAAGGACGGTTAGTCGATTTACCATCAAAACCGGTGGCAATAACGGTAACCCGAATGGTGTCGCCCAAATTATCATCAATGCCTGCACCAAAAATCACATTGGCATCCGGGTCGGCAGACTGGGCAATAAATTCTGCCGCCTCGTTAACTTCCATTAAGGTCATGGCTTCGGTGCCAGTTATGTTAAGGATAACACCCTTTGCCCCTTGAATGGATGTTTCTAAAAGCTGGCTCGAAATTGCAGCCTTGGCTGCTTCCACTGCCCTGTTTTCTCCTTCGGCTATGCCAATACCCATCATAGTAGAACCAGCTTTTTCCATGATCGTTTTAACGTCTGCAAAATCCAGGTTGATTACAGCAGGCTTGGAAATAAGGTCGGAAATACCTTGAACGCCTTGCCGCAAAACTTCATCCGCAAAAGAAAAGGCCTCGTTCATGGGGGTTTTTTTGTCAATTATTTGTAAGAGTTTATCATTGGGAATGGTTATGAGAGCGTCTACCCTATCGCGAAGCTCGGCAATACCCATCTCGGCTTTTTGGGCTCTATGGCGACCTTCAAAAGAAAACGGTTTGGTGACAACCCCTATGGCCAAAGCACCAACCTCTTTTGCTATATCGGCTACTAAAGGAGCCGCGCCGGTACCGGTGCCGCCTCCCATGCCGGAAGTAATAAACACCATATCGGCACCTTCTACAGACTTACGGATCTCTTCTCTGCTTTCCTCAGCTGCTCTTTGGCCAACTTCCGGCTGGGCACCAGCTCCCAAACCCTTGGTGAGCTTGGCTCCAATCTGTAATTTTTGGTCGGCCTGAGAATATTGTAAAGCCTGGGCATCGGTATTTATGGCAATAAACTCCACCCCGGACAGAGCTTTTCTTATCATACGGTTGACTGCATTGTTGCCACCGCCGCCAACACCAACTACTTTTATTTTCGCAAATTGACCAAAACCAATGTCATCAAATTCTACCATTTAGCAAATCCTCCTTTAA
The DNA here is from genome assembly GCA_002419005.1 of Peptococcaceae bacterium UBA5755. Taxonomy (GTDB): domain Bacteria; phylum Bacillota; class Dehalobacteriia; order UBA4068; family UBA5755; genus UBA5755. Next base: position 172,493 of record DIFF01000012.1, read on the forward strand.
CGATACGAGCAATCCTAACCCAAAATAATTTCCACAAATATTACTGATTCCCTGCTAATAACTGTAAGAGAAAAATAGATTTTTCCGTCCATAAAAAGCCATTTTCGCCAAATTATTCTTTGTAGCCAATGGCTGCCTTTTCTTCTACGGAAACATCAATATACTGCACTTTATCTAATTTGCTCGTCACTGTATCACTGTTCATAATACGAGAAAATATGTCAAATTTATTACGAAAATCATATTGATCCCCTAATATTAGGTCAATATTATATACTGTATATACCTTAATTTTATGGATATTCGACACATCAATCTCGGAAATAACACTGGCAGAAGCTTGGTCCATCTGATCTATTACCCAAAGGCCGGCAGCAACTTTTTCTGACTCCAGCTTACTGCCGGTCAAAATATCCGACAGCAAATCATCGGCTCCGGTTATAAGCATATAATGTAGGCCCTGCACCAAATTTTGTTTTTGCAGCACATAACCGTTAATATCTACCTGTAAAAGTCCGGTAGCAATCTGCACATAAGCGGCGGCGGTTCTTTCCTTCACCGTGATTATAATGGTATTCGGCAGTTTTCTTTCCACCTTGGCTGATTCTATCCAAATATTGGTAGCAATCATAACAGAAGCCTGCTTTATATTAGCCTTATATATAGGTTGTCCAACACTGATGTTGCTCAAAGCCAATATTTCGGCTTCAGTTGCCTTGTTATAGCCGGAAACTTCAATATTTTCAATATTAAAAAATGGCGAAATGGCAAAACTAAAGCCCCCTACTAAACACAAAATAAAAAAGAGTAGGTAAAGAATCCAGCGAATACTGCCGGCCCGTTTTTTTCTTTTACGATATTTTTCAATGGAATCTATATTTTGCTGCATATTTTCTCCCTTTTGGAAACTGTCTTTATAAGTTTAGCACATACTCCACTTCTTCTGTTTTAAATTCTTCTGTTTTAAATATTGGAATATCAATATTTGTCCGCACAATATCCGCCCCTAATGCCGCCAGGTTTTCCTCAAAACGCTCATAACCACGGTCTATATATTTTATATCTTGCACCGTGGTAACACCTTCTGCCGCCAAAGCTGCCAAAACCAATGCCGCCCCGGCTCGCAGGTCCGTAGCTTCAACTTCTGTACCCAACAAAGGCTTTTTACCGCTTATTATAGCAGTACGGCCCAAAACTTTAATGTCGGCTCCCAAAGCACACAAACCCTCTACTTGACGAAAACGCTTTTCAAAAATATTTTCGGATATCACACTTACCCCATGGGCCTGAGTCAAAAGAGCCATCATTTGGGGTTGCATATCCGTGGGAAAACCAGGGTATGGCATGGTGTATATATTGATGCCATGTAAACACCCCGCAGCGGAAATACGTAAACCTTGGGCATCTCCCATTATCACAGCCCCAGCTTCCCGCATTTTATTTAAAAATACTGTTAAATAATATTCTTTTGCTCCACGCAAATAAATGTCGCCGTCGGTTATGGCCGCCGCACAAAGCATCGTCCCCGCTTCTATCCTGTCTGGCATAACCCAATATTCGGTTCCGCCCAGCTCGGCCACGCCTTCTACCCTTATGGTATTGCTACCAGCCCCGTTTATTTTAGCCCCCAAACAATTTAAAAAATTAGCCAAATCTATCAGCTCTGGCTCTTTGGCCGCATTATAGATGGTAGTATCCCCTTCTGCCAGAACCGCAGCCATCATGGTATTTTCCGTTGCTCCCACACTGGGAAAATCCAAATGGACTTCTGCCCCTTTCAAACGGGTGGCCTTGGCCTCATTGCTATCTCCTTTGGCAGAAACCTGAGCCCCCAAACAGTTGAGGGCTTGCAAATGATAATTAATGGGACGAGAGCCAATGGCACAACCGCCGGATATGGGCAACATGACCTCTTGAAAGCGACTTAAGAGCGGACCCAAAACCAAACTAGAGGCACGCATTTTCTTCGTCAACTGGGCAGATATAGGTCCGGAACCGGCTTCTGCCGCATTTATCGAGATAGTGTGGCCTTCCCATTCAACTTTGACACCATAATTTTGTAAAACCTCACACATTACCGCTACATCATCCAGAATTGGTACATTGTGCAAGGTACAAGTTTGCTTGGTTAAAAGACAAGCTGCCAATATGGGCAAAACCGCGTTTTTGGAACCACTGATTTTTATATCACCTTCCAAACGCTTTTTCCCTGTAATGACAAATCTGTCCACAGCTTTGCCTCCCTGGTGTTATATTTCTCCTATTGTTTTTATCTCCTGCTGCAAATCTATGCCAAAAGCTTCTTTTACCTTCTTTTGCACCTGACCAATCAAGGCCAGCACATCTGCAGCGGTAGCCTCCCCAGTGTTGATAATAAAATTACCATGTTTTAAAGATACCTGTGCTCCTCCCACAGTAAGACCCTTACAACCAGCGGCTTCCGAAAGACGACCGGCATGATCATTGCCCGGGTTTTTAAAAACACTGCCAGCAGAAGGATATTCTAAGGGCTGGTTTTTTTGCCTTAAAGCCAGCAATTCTTCAATTTTCTTTTGGCTGAGAACAGCATCCCTCGGTTGCAACTTTAGGGTAATACTGGTTATCACAGCTGCCAAATCCATCAAGCCACTCTTGCGATAAGCAAAATCTAGCTCCGGCAAAAATATTTGCCTCTTGCAGCCAGTATATTCAATCACATTCACATGGGTTACAAAATTGCCCATAAATTCCCCGTAGGCCCCGGCATTCATCCAAACGGCACCGCCAACACTGCCTGGTATACCTGCTGCCCATTCCAAACCGCCCAAACCCTGCTGGACTGTTTCTCGCACCAAATTCATCAAAAGACCACCAGCCCCAGCCTGCACCTGACCATTTGTCTGCCAAACATTTTGGGAAAGGCCTTTGCCAATATGCAATACAACCCCCCGAATGCCCTTATCCAGCACCAGGAGGTTGGAACCTCTGCCTACTACTTGACAGGGAACTTTATGCTTTTTACATAAGATTAATACCTCGGCAATATCATCTTCACCGGCCACATCCACAAAAATGTCGGCTGGGCCGCCAATACGCCAACTGGTATGCAAATGCATCGGCTCATCACACAATATGGTGCCTTTAATTTTTGCGGCCAGTTCTTTTTGGAAAGCTTGGTTGCTCATCAGACTTTGCTCCCTCCCTTTCTTTTAAGCATTTCGGCATAGACCTGCCCAGTATGGTAAATAGGACCAGCCCCCACGACCATTACAATATCGCCCTTTTGCACCGTGCGGTTTAAACAATCCAGCACATCAGCCTCTTTGGGGGCAAATTCAACATTTTTGTGGCCACTATTTTTAATGGCATCCACCAGTGTTTGTCCGCTCAGGCCCGGTATGGCATCTTCAAAGGCACTGTATATCTCATTGATGATTATCTTATCCGCAATCATCAAGGTCTCGGCAAAATCAGTCAAAAGTTGCTGGGTACGGCTGTAACGGTGTGGCTGAAAAACCACCAACACCCTGTTTTTATTTATGTTTTTGGCGGCAGAAAGCACCGCCTTTATTTCTGTTGGATGGTGGGCATAATCATGTACCACCATAATGTCATCAGCATTCCACAGTATTTCAAAACGGCGACCGGTGCCGGCATATTGAGCTAAAGCCTGAGCAATTTCCTCAAAAGAAAGACCCATTTCCCTGCTCACCGCAATGGCTGCCAAAGCATTGCTAATATTATACAAGCCGGGAATTCTTAAGACAAGCTCACCTAATTTTTGCTCATGATAATAAATGCTAGAAAGGGAGCTACACCCTTTGAAAGTAATGTCTTTGGCCGTATAATCGGCAGACGGATTAACTAAACCAAAGGTTACGTAACGACCTTCATTGGTTACTGCCAGCTGGGCCACCGGTTCGCTGTCTATTCCTAAAACAGAAAAACTATCCACTGGGATCCCGGCAACAAATTGGCTAAAAGCAGCCACCAAGTTTTCCATGCTGCCATAATGATCCAAGTGATCGTTACTGATATTGGTAACCACGGCAATGCGAGGTTTTAAAAGCAAAAAGGAGCCATCGCTTTCATCCGCCTCGGCCACCAAAAAATCACCGTGTCCCAGGCGAGCATTGCTGCCAATGTTATGTAAAATGCCGCCAATAACAATTGAAGGATCTTTTTGGTTAGCTAAAAGAACAGTAGATATCATGCCGGTAGTAGTAGTTTTGCCATGTGCCCCGGCCACAGCAATGCTTTGCTTAAGTTGCATCAGCTTAGCTAAAAGCTCCGCCCGACTGATAATTTTTATTTTCTTTTCTTTTGCCACCAGTATCTCTGGGTTTTGGGGTCGAATGGCAGAAGAATATACCACAAAATCGGCATCGGCCGGTACCTGGTTTGCTGCATGCCCAATAAAAATTTGGGCGCCTCTATCTTTTAGGTCGGCGACTATCTCGGACATATAAGCATCGGAACCGGAAACTTTTACCCCCATTCCCAACAAAATATGGGCCAGGGCGCTCATACCAATACCGCCGATTCCTATAAAATGCAACTTTTTGCCGATATAATCCAATGGTTTTTCCTCCCTATGCTTTACTTTTGCCACTTTTTTTTACCGCTGTTTTCACTGCCACATCTACAATATCTGCCAGAGCATTTTTGTTGCCCAGCAAAGTGGCCGCTCCGGCCATTTTCTCTTGTAAACGGTCATCGGTCAAAATTTTTTTAACAGCTACCAACAATTTTTCTGAATTTAAATCTTTCTGAGCTATTATTTCGGCAGCCCCCAGCCTTTCCATGGCCAAAGCATTGTACATTTGATGATTGCCAGCCGCATAAGGGTACGGAACCAAAATACTAGCCCGGCCAACTGCCATCACCTCGGCTAAAAAAGACGCTCCGGCTCGGCCCACAATTATGTCGGCCGCAGCCAAAGCATCCTGCATTTCATGTAAGTATGGCAAAATATGCAAAGATTCTTTTTGATCTAATCCTTGCTTTTTTGCTTCTTCTAAAGTTTCCTCAAAAAGCTTAGGCCCGGTAATATGTATTATTTGACAGTCTAAAACACACAAGCATTGCCAAATACCGGCCGTAGCCTGGTTGATGACCCTAGAACCCTGACTGCCTCCGGTGATCAAAACTGTTTTTTTATCCGGTACCAAACCAAGCCTTGCTTGGGCTGTTGTTTTTTCGGCTGCCAAAAACTTGGGACGCACCGGCAAGCCGGTAACAAAAATTTTCCCCGGATAAGACAAATATTTGCCAGCTTCCTCAAAAGTTAGGCAAATTGCATCCACATAGCGGGCCAAAATTTTTATGCTAAGACCAGGTAAGGCATTTTGTTCATGGACCACTGTAGGAATGTTGCCCAAGGCGGCTGCCAAAACAACCGGACCACAAACATAGCCTCCGGTACCAATGACCAACTGCGGCTTATAATTTTTTATTATTTCCCGAGCCTGAAAATAGCCAAAACAGCTTTTTACTACGCTCCTTGCGGAGCGCAAAATAGATGAACGGTCCAGGCCTGCTACATCAATACCCAGAAATTCATAACCCTCTAAATGGGCCAATTCCTCTTCCATACCGCCCTTGGCACCAACATATAATATTTCTGTTTGCCCCAAGCGATTTTGCAGGCCCTTGGCAATGGCAATGGCGGGGTATATATGGCCACCCGTACCGCCACCGGTTATAATAACTTTCACGTTTTCACCCACTTAACTCCGCATAGCGGGAAATATTTAACAACAAACCTATTGCCCATAAAGAAACGACCAAAGAAGAACCCCCATAACTTATGAAGGGCAAAGTAATACCGGTTACCGGCAAAAGCCCCACAACCACAGCTAAATTTACCAAAGCCTGCAAAGATATCATCATGGTAAGACCCAGGGCTAAATAACTGCCAAAACTGTCCTTGGTGTGCCAGGCAATATCCAACCCACGCCAGGTAAACATCATAAAAAGAACAACAAGAAAAACAGCACCCAAAAGACCCAGTTCTTCCCCTATTATAGCAAAAATAAAGTCTGTGTGCCTTTCTGGCAAATAATACCACTTTGCCCCGCCAGCTCCCAAGCCAACACCGGTGAGCCCGCCAGAACCAAGCGCCAAAAGAGATTGAATAGTTTGATAGCCAGACCCTTGAGGATCAGACCACGGGTCAAGAATAGTTAAAATGCGTTGCAGGCGATATGGCTCATCAATCACTGCCCAAACCACAAAAATGATACCAAAAACAACCAGCAAAGAAAGGTGTCTAACTTTGTTGCCGGCACAAAAAAGCATAATGATGGTTGTGCCGCCAATGACAATAGCCGTGCCTAAATCTTCCAAAGCCACCAAAAAACAAATAATACCTAATAAAAGCATATAAGGCACAAAGCCTTTCCAAAAGCTTTTTAATTTATCCTGCCGGTCACTTAGGCTTTTGGCTAAAAACAGCACTAAGGCCAGTTTCATTAACTCAGAAGGTTGAAAACGCAGAAACCCCAGGTTAATCCAGCGAATGGCACCGCCGGATTCATCCCCAAAGCCGGATATTAAAACCAGGGCAATCATAGCCAAACCTACAAACAGAGCCGGCCAGGCCAAATAGCGGTATTTACGATAGCTGACCCCCATTAGGAAAAACATGCCTACAATGCCCAAAACAGCACTAAGAAGTTGTTTTTTTAAAAAGTAGGCGGAATCCTCATATGGTGGTTGCTGAGCAAAATATTGGCTGGCACTAAACACCATGATAATACCAAAAGCAACTAAAATCAACACCACTAGGCAAGTAATATAATCAGGTCTGCTCTTTTTTAGCAACATTTGCCTTTTCCTCCAGGTATCCTTTTACCAAAGATTTAAACAAATCTCCCCGCTGTTCAAAGTTATCAAACATATCCCAACTAGCACAAGCGGGTGAAAGCAAAACAACATCCCCCGGTTGTGCCAACAAGCGGGCTTTTGCCACCGCTGCCGCAAAATCCTGTCCGGCCTCGAGCACATTAGAATAACCAATTTCATCAAAACAGGCCCGCCACTTTTCCTGTGTTTCTCCCAAAATTACCACACCCCGGGCCTTGGAAGCCACAAGACGGGTTAATTCCAAAAAATCGCTCTTTTTATCATAACCGCCCAAAATCATTATCAATGGTTCATCATAAGCCAAAATGGCCTTTTCTGTAGAAGCGGGATTGGTACCTTTGGAATCGTTTACATAGGTTACGCCATCTACCTCCGCCACCTTCTCCAGACGATGGGCCACCCCGGTAAAAGTAGTTAAAACCCGAGCAATCACAGACGGCTCTATCCCCAAAGACCAAGCAATTGCTGCTGCTGCCAAAGCGTTTTCCAGGTTGTGGCCGCCTTTAATGTATATGTCGCTTGCAGACATAAGATTTATGCACTGCTTGCCATTTTTTAAAAATATTTGCCCATTAACAGAAAAAACTCCTTCTTCTAAAGCTTCCTTCCTGCTAAAATACATGACCTTGCCTGCCGCATTGGCTTTCATTTCTCTAACTACGGGGTCATCATAATTTAAAACCAGCACATCATCAGCGGTTTGGTTCATAAAGATGCGGGCTTTTGCTAAAGCATAGCCGGCCATATCTTTGTGGCGGTCCAAATGGTCGGGGGTCAGATTTAAAATTGCCGCTACTTTTGGCTTAAAGGTATGAGCTGTTTCCAGCTGAAAGCTGGATATTTCCGCCACCACAAAACCATCGGCAGAAACACCGCCTACCCCTTGCACCAAAGGAAGCCCAATGTTGCCACCTACAAAAACCTCGTGCCCGGCAGCTTTAAAAATTTCTCCTACAAGACTGGTGGTGGTGGTTTTGCCATTGGTACCGGTTATGGCCACAAAGGGAGCCCGGCTGTAAACAAAAGCCAGTTCCAACTCACCCCAAATGGGCACTTGGGCAGCCTGCAAACTTTGCACAAGAGGCACAGAAAGTGGCACACCGGGGCTTATGATAGCCAAATCAAAACCGGCCACATTTAAAAAAAGGCTGCCCCCTTGTAATTTAGCTCCGTGTTCGGCCAAAGCAAGAGCGGATTCTGACCATTTTTGCAAAGGCTTATTGTCAATTATGGTAATTTGAGCACCCAGCTCTAGCAAAAAATCAGCTGCTGCTGCTCCGGAAAGCCCGGCTCCAATTACCAATATGTTTTTATTATGCATATTCCCCATCATTATTCCTTCCCACTTTTGTTTTTAAAAAGTTGTAAATAAAAGACCTAATAACACACAAATTAAAGCAGCTAGCCAAAAAGTGTAAACCACCTTGTTTTCCGACCAGCCTTTCATTTCATAATGATGGTGCAAGGGACTCATTAAAAATATTCTTTTGCCCCGCAATTTGAAGCTTGCTACCTGCAGAACAACAGAAATGGCCTCAATAAAATAAACTCCGCCAATTAAAAGCACTATGATCTCTGTTTTGGTTAAAATGGCCAGCATCATTATGCCACCACCTAGGGCCAAAGAGCCGGTGTCCCCCATAAAAACCTTGGCCGGGTAATGGTTGAAAACCAAAAAAGCCAGGCAACCACCAGCAAGAGCAGCTGCAGCCATCGCCAAATCCAAATAATCAATGCCAATTACCGGAGCATTTTTAATAGCTAAAAGACAAATCAAGGCATAACCCAAAAAAACCAAAAAAGAAATGCCACAGGCCAAACCGTCTAAGCCATCGGTAAGATTTACGGCATTTACCATAAAAACCATTAAAACAGCAGTAAAAATATAGTACCCCCAACCCAAATTTAGGCTGGTGCCAATAACAGGTATAATCACTTCGGTGCCACGGCCCAAAATTTTTTCAGCAATAAAAATAAGAACAAAAGATAAAACAAACTGAAAAAACATTTTTTGTTTAACTGTAAGACCCAAAGACTGATGATGATGAATCTTTAGACTGTCATCCGCAAAACCAATGAAACCAAACAAGAGTACTGCAGACACTACTGTTAAAAGTGCAGGGGAACCATTACCCCAAAACAAAATACTGACAATAAAAGCAATCAGAAAAATAATCCCCCCCAGAGTGGGCGTCCCTGCTTTTTTTAGATGATGATTCGGACCATCGCTGCGTATGGTTTGTCCAAACTTATATTTTCTTAAAATAGGGATCAGCAATGGCCCAGCCAACAAACCAACCACCAATGCCGTGACCACCGCGGCCAAAACTAATTTCATTGTTTAATCCCCCAGCTTCAAAAAGTATCATAACGCCTTCATTTAACCCTGACGCAAAATCTCCCTAGCAATTTCGGCATCATCAAAATGCAAAATCTCTTTGCCCACAATCTGATAATTCTCATGCCCTTTGCCGGCAATTATAACCACATCCCCCGGCTGTGCCATTTTCAAGGCTGCAGCAATGGCACAGCGCCGGTCGGGCTTCATAGTATATTTATCCGTTATGGAACTAATTCCCTGCTGAATATGACCAATAATTTCTAAAGGATTTTCCGTACGGGGATTGTCGGAAGTAACAATGGTATAATCACTTAACCGCCCAGAGATTACACCCATTATGGGTCTTTTGGCTTTATCCCGGTCCCCGCCGCAGCCAAACACAGTTATAAGCTGAGCAGATCCTGCCAAATCTCTGGCAGTTCTTAAAACATTTTCTAACCCATCCGGGGTGTGAGCATAGTCAATAATGACCATATAAGGTTGCCCCTCTTCAATTTTCTGAAAACGCCCGGCCACCTGTGGAACCTTCGTTAAGTGTTGCAAAATCACCGGAAGCTCAAGACCTTCTGCCAAAAGAGCAGAAATCGCCGCCAAGGCATTATATACGTTAAATTTGCCGGTTAATGGTACTTGCACTTTGGTAATTTGCCCCTGATACAAAAGAGAAAATTTGCTACCAAAAGGAGTAAGAAAATATTCCACTGCCTGCAAAGTTGCTTCTTTTTCTATGCCATAAGTCCAAATAGGCACCGAACAAGCTTCAATAAAAGCCCCGGCAGCTGGATCATCTACATTTATGACCCCATAACGGCCTGCAGTATTTCCTTTGCCCAGCTCAGTAAAAAGTTTTATTTTGCTGACTAAATAATCTTCAAAAGTGTGGTGAAAATCTAAATGATCCTGAGTCAGGTTAGTAAAAATTGCCCCATCAAAATGGCAACCCAAAGCCCTATCCTGCTTTAAGGCATGGGACGAAACCTCCATGACTACTGTTTTGCAGCCATCTTCCTGCATTTGAGCCATTATTTCTGCCAACGCCAACGGTTCCGGGGTAGTGTTACTGGCTGGCAGCTCTTTATCGCCAATCTGGTTATTTATAGTGCCGATCAACCCTGTTTTATTATTTTCTTGTTCTAGCACCCATTTAATTAAGTGAGTAATTGTTGTTTTGCCGTTGGTGCCGGTAACACCAATAAGACGCATTTTACAGTCGGGAAACCCATACCAAAAATAGGCCAGCTTAGCAATAGCCTTTCTTGTATTATTACAGATAAAGACAGGCACTGTTGTATTAGCTTCTTTTTCTGACAGTACAGCAACAGCCCCATTACTTACTGCATTTTGTATATATTGATGGCCATCAGTTGCATAACCAGACAAAGCTACAAAAAAATCGCCCTTTTTTATTTTTCTGGAGTCATACTGAATGCCGCCTATTTCTATATCCACATTTGTTTTAATACCTAAATAATCCATCATTTCCTTAAGTTGCATTTTTTTGCCCCCTTTTAATTACGGCCCCAAAGTTTCTGCTGAATCTTCTTGAGCAGAAAAAGTTACCGTAACTATGGATTTTTTCTTTACTTCTGTGCCAGGAATGGGGTTTTGCTCTGTGACAAAACCGGAACCGGAAGTTTTAGATTGCAAGCCAAAAATATCTAAAATTTCTGCTGCTGCCCGCACTCGATAACCTGTTAAATCTGGCACTATTACTGTGTCTGAGCTGGAATCACCCAATGTTATCACCACAGTAGTGCTCGCCTCCACCTTGCTGAAACCTGCCGGAAACTGACTTACAACAACAGAGCCGCTGCCCTGTACATTACATTTTAGATTTGTAATATTTAAAACACTAATTGCCTCATCTTTCGTAAGGTTACTAAGATCCAACACTGTAATTTTTTCTGTTTCTGTTTCCGTTTCCTTTTCTATACTGTCGGCATTTACTTGAATTTCTACGCCCAAATAACGCAGGCTGTCTTCCATTACACTTTTAAATATGGGAGCCGCTAAAACACCGCCTGTAGCATTGAACTCAGACGGAGAATCTATCACAACCAAAACCACTAATTCCGGATCATTGCAGGGAGCTATGCCAATGAAGGAAACTACATATTCATTTTCTGAATAGCCACCACTTTCTGCAACCTTTTGCGCGGTACCTGTTTTGCCGCCCACCCGGTAGCCTTCTATATATGCACGCCGTCCGGTGCCTTGGCTTACTACTTTTTCCAAAACCCCCCGTAAAGTTTCCGATGTTTCTGCCGAAATGACCTGACGAACCGCAACCGGTTCATATTCTTCTACTACATTGCCATCTTTATCTACAATTTCTTTGACGATTTGGGGTTGCATCAAGGTTCCGCCATTGGCTACTGCCGAAACCGCCGTTATGAGCTGCAAAGGGGTTACCGCAATGGATTGGCCGATAGAAATGTTTGCTACATTAAGCCGGGTCAATTTTTCTCTTGATATCATCAAACCATTTGCTTCGCCCCGTAAACTAATTTGGGTGCTTTGGCCAAACCCAAAAGCTTCCAAATAATTATAAAGCAAATCTTCATTTTTATCCAGAATGGAAAGACCTATGGAAATAAAAGCGACGTTGCAAGAATTTTGCACTGCTTCGGTAAAAGTTTGCAAGCCATGCGGATTATAATAACGCCAACACTTCATGCGGGTCTTACCTATCATTATATAGCCCGGATCATAAAATGTACTGTTTAAGTTTACTAATCCCTCTTCCAAAGCAGTTGCAGCTATCATAATTTTAAAAGTGGAGCCTGGCTCGTAAACATCCGCTACGGCTCTGTTGCGATAGGTGCAACTATCATAGCTGCTATAATCGTTGGGGTCATAGGTGGGGCTGTTTGCCATAGCCAAAATTTCTCCTGTTTTTGGCTGCATAACAATTATGGTAGCACCTTCCGGAGGATTTTCGCTACTCATGAGGGTATTTAATTCCCGCTCGCAAAAATATTGTATTGTTTCATCGATTGTCAAAACCACACTGTTGCCATCAGTCGGAGCAATATATTCTTTGGTAGCCTGGGGAATTTCCTGACCATGGGCATCAAACTCTGTTAAAATACTCCCATTTTCCCCTTTTAATACATCATCATAAGCTATCTCCAGGCCTTCCAAACCCTGATTATCAATGCCGGCAAAACCTAAAATGTTGGCAGCTAAAGTACCGTTAGGATAATATCTTTGGGTTTCTGCCACCAAATATATGCCGGGTAAATTCGCTTCTTCTATTGCATCAGCCACCGCAAAATCACATTTCCTTTTAATCCATTCAAAAGAATGAGAGGAGGTAATTTTTTTATATATGGTATCGTAATCCTGTCCTAATATTTCCGCTAAAAAATTAGCCGTATCCACCGCTTGCCCCGAGGCTGAAACCTGAGAAGGGTAAGCATATACTGAATCGGCACTAATGCTGGTTGCCAAAATGTTGCCATTGCGGTCATAAATGGTCCCTCTTTTAGCTTCCACAGCAACTTCTCTTGTACGTAGATTTTCCGCTTTAGCTTGCAGTTCTTCGCCCTGGAATATTTGCACATATACCAAACGGCCAATAACACAAATAAACGCAAGAATAAATAATAGGAATATCAATAACATCCTCTTGCGTGTACTAACTTTGCTTTTTTTCATCCCTACATCTCCCTTAGGGGTTTTTATATATACATTAAGTTAAGCGTCATAATCACTAATTATGACGCTTAAAAAATTTTTTTAAAATAATTCATTAATACTGTTAGATAAAAAGCTGTTTAAAGCCTGCCAAATTGGATGACGGCCAGAATCATCCACCACCTCTACTTTTACTACTTGATCACTCGGTAAAACTGTTTTTAAGGCGGTTTTTGCAACGCTATCTGTTGCGGGGCTATCGCTTAAAACATAAACCACTTGGCTGCTGGACGGCAAAGCCATGTCTAAATTTTCAGCAGCGTAGAGAGCAACCTGCTCAGGACTATAAACAGATTCCAAAGCCAGGTTAAGCTTCCCGTTTTCGCTTTCCGCCTCGCTTATAGCCATTTTTAAGTTGTTGACCTCATAACCATAAGCTGTAATTTTTGCTGTTATGGCGGTATATGCCAAAGCAAGTGAAAAAATTACCAGCACAACCAAAACCATACGTACCTTAACACTAAAGACTTTAACCTTTGCTTTGGGCTCTCTTTTGCTGTCCTGCACAACTGCAAGTTTTTGTTTTGGTTCTGTTATAAAATTTTCTTCATAAATAGCATTAGCCATATTTTGTTTTCTTGCTGGTTGCACTTTTTGGCCCTCCTGTAATCAAATTAATTATATCTTTTCGGCTACTCTCAACTTGGCACTTCTAGCTCGTGGATTCGCTTCAATTTCTTCTTTTGTTGCTATAATCGGCTTCCTGGTCAAAACCAACACTTCCGGCTGATGGTTACAAGTACAAATGGGCATCTCCGGCGGGCAAATGCAGCCACGGCCCCATTGACGAAACATTTCCTTTACTATTCTGTCTTCCAAAGAATGAAAGGTTATTACTGCTAACCTGCCTCCAGGGGCCAACAAATCAAAAGCATCCATAAGGCCTTTTTCTAAAATTTTCAACTCATTATTTACTGCTATGCGTAAAGCCTGAAAGGTGCGTTTGGCTGGGTGTTGATCTTCTCCGTTGCTTGATGGTATAGCCCCTCTTATCAGCTCCACCAATTCCCGAGTGGTGGTAATAGGTTTAATTTCTCTTGCTTCAACAATTCTTTTAGCAATACGCCGGCTATAACGTTCCTCACCATATTGATAAATCAAATCCGCCAGTATTTTTTCTTCTGTTTTGTTTATAATATCCGCTGCGGTAGGCACATTGGCCGTAGCATCCATCCTCATATCTAAAGGCCCATTATTCATATAGGAAAAGCCTCGTTCTTTTTCATCCAGCTGATAAGAAGATACCCCTATATCAAAAAGTATTCCGTTAACCTGCCCCCAAGCAACCTCTTTGGCAACCTGCGCCAACTGAGAAAAATTTGCCTTGATTATTTGCACGCTTTGGCCAAACTGGGCTAATTTTTCCTTGCCGGCAGCAATTGCTGCAGCATCCTGATCCAAGGCCAAAAGCTTTCCCCCTGGCATGGCCCGCTTAATTATTTCATAAGCGTGACCGCCACCTCCCATGGTGCAATCCACATATAGACCACCCGGCCTGGGAGCAAGCATGTCCATAGTTTCTTTGAGAAGCACCGGTTTGTGGTCAAAAGAGCCCTCCATTTTTATTTAAAGCCTCCTAAAGACCAATGCCAAAATCGGCTAATTTCTCGGCGATCTCTTCATACTGCGCACTGGTTGTCTCATTATAATTTAGCCAAGCATCTTTGCTCCAAATCTCCACCCTGGCACCAACGCCAATGATCATCACTTCTTTTGTCAATTCGCCATGTTCACGCAAAGACCCCGGAAGTAAAATTCTGCCTTGTTTGTCAATTTCCACTTCGGCCGCCCCAGAAAATAAAAGGCGGGCAAAAGCACGGCTGTCTGATTTGGTAAAAGAAAGCTGCCGCAAGCTTTGTTCAAGCCCCTTCCACTCTGCTTTTGGATAAGCAAAAAGACATTTATCTAACCCTTTGGTAACAACAAAATTTTCGCCCAAAGCTTCACGAAACTTGGCCGGCACACTCACCCTGCCTTTGGGATCTATGGTGTGTTGATATTCTCCCATGAACATGGACTTAGCCCCTTTAAAAAATTTTGTTTTACCTAACTTTTAAATAACTTTTATACCACTTTATCCCACAACATACCATTTAATTTATAATATACTATATTTTTATGTAAAACACAAGATTTTTTTGAAATATCCCTGCTA
Source organism: Peptococcaceae bacterium UBA5755 (assembly GCA_002419005.1). Classification (GTDB taxonomy): domain Bacteria; phylum Bacillota; class Dehalobacteriia; order UBA4068; family UBA5755; genus UBA5755. The sequence continues at coordinate 187,534 of DIFF01000012.1, forward strand.
TTTATAATTTTGCGATTAGTAACAAAATGCGGTGGTTTTGTGTTTATTTTAAAATTTTTATTACTATATATAGTGTTTGTAATAAATTTTTTAAATTAAATTATAAAAATTTATTATTTTTTACTAATAAAAAAGGCAAGGGGTCGTTTTCGACCCCTTGCCCAATAATAAATTGACTTAACTTTTTAAATTAAATTTATATTTTACTTGGTTGTTTCTCCACTATTCTCCGTTGTGCTTTCATTTTCGGCAGCTTTAGAAAGTTCTTCGATGGATTTTGCCAAGTTTTCTTTAAAGGATAACATTTCTGAATAATATTCCCCATCTTCACCCATTGCAGCCAAACAATTATCTACTACCTTTACGGCAACCTCTGTTTTGCCGGAGTAAAAGAGGACCGTGGCATAGGTGGCATTAATCTCATAGCTGGCGGGGGCTAAAGCAATTGCCTTTTCAAAATTTTCCGTAGATAAATCATCCTCAGAACCAAACCAATAGCTCATACCTGCCTGATAATAAAGACTAGCCTTCCCGGCATCATTCAGCTCTGTTGGCGCATATTTCAAAGCTTCCAGATAAAGATCTCCCGCCTCAATAAATGCTGCTGTCATTTTTGTGTTTTGGCTGTTTTGGCCATAAAGGTTACCAACATTATACAAAAGATCGGCTAATCCCTTCACGGTGCTATAATTTCCCGGATTTTTGGCCAAATCACTGCGAGACTGACTAATAGCTGATTCATAGGTTTTTATTTGCGAAGAAATATCATTAGAGCTTACATTAGTTTTTATGTTAGATGTACCCATAAAGGCAAAAGATATGACCAAACCAACCACAATAAGTGCTAAAATGATTATAAAAGCAATTTGGCTGGATTTTTTATTTTTTGCATTACGGATTTTTTTCATTAATGCCATAAAATTACGACCTCCATGCTTTGAGCTATTTTCATAATAAAACAACATACAAAAAAATAATATAGTAAAAATGAATACCTGTCAATAATAAATACTGGAATAAATACTGGTAAACTACTAGCAGACTCGTCTGCTAGTAGTTCTAGATTAAAAGATTTAAAATAAAGCTAAAAGGATCAAACCCCTAATTTGCCTGAGATTGTTTTTCCATTAAACAAGCATTACAAATACCATAAAACTCCAGCCTATGGGAAGTTATTTCCCCCATTGCAGCTGCTTTAGCACTTTCCAACAAACCTTGCTGCATAGTTATATCAATATCATAGACCCGTCCGCAAGCCTGACAAACAAAATGATAATGGGGGAAGTAATTACCGTCAAAATGGCTTACCCCTTTACCATAATTAAGCTCTTGTATTTTATTATCCTGCAGCAAAACCTTCAAATTGCGATACACTGTACCTAAACTGATATACGGCAGTTTTTTGCGGGCTTCCAAATAAATATTCTCGGCCGTGGGGTGGCTTGTGGTATTATGTAGTATCTCCTGAATAATCCTTCTTTGAAGAGTCATCCTTTGACATTTATTGCTTTTGCTTTTGGACATGCTATTCACCTCTTGAATATCATCAATCAAATATCGTCAATCACTTTTTTAATTTAAAAGATTATTCATTACACCAATTTCATTTTCTTCTTCCGGCCAAATATCTAAAGTATCGCCAAAAATTTTTTGAATATTATTGACCATACGAACAAATTTATATTCGCTATTTAAAAAATTATTAACATCCGGGTTTGAACTAAGTTTTATGTACATTTCATCCAAAGTTTCTCTGGTCTTTTCCACTTCTTTTCCCATCATCTCAGCAATTTGTAGCTGCATTTGTTGTTGTCTAAGGTCAAACAGAGCGTTAGCACTGTTTTCATCTGTATAGAGCTTTTCTTTAGCTAACATATATTGATTATATTCTTCGCTGTTACGCAATAATTCTGCCAACTTATGAGCACTAGAATAAATTTTTTTTCTATCATCGCATTTAATCACATCATTACCTTCTATCTATAAAAATATTATATTATAGATAAGTTATTATCAATAATAATTATTATATCATATATTTGAAATTTTCAGCAAAAATTTTTTAAAAAAGGTGCACCAGTTTTAAAACCGTTGCACCTTTTTTGATTGTTTAATATTCAGCTGGCAAATCTGCCAGTTCTGCCATAGTAAACACCGGCCCATCCAAGCAAACATATTTGCTGCCTATATTGCAGCGGCCACATTTGCCAATACCGCATTTCATACGCATTTCTAAGGTGGTTACCACCTGGTCATCAGCAAAACCCATTTTTTTCAGGGATTGAGCGCAATATTTGATCATAATGGGGGGACCACACAAAACTACAATGGTGTCAGCAGGCGAGAAGTTGAGCTCTTCCACAAAGGCCGGCACAAAACCAACATGACCATTCCAATTTTCATCACCTTTATCCACCGTTACATGAACTTCGGTGTCCGGCATGGCCGGCCAATTTTTAAACAAGTCATCCTTAAAGCACAAGTCGGCAGGAGTACGGGAACCATAAACTATGTCGATCTTGCCATAATCTTTGCGGTTTTCAAAAGCATAACGAATAAAAGAACGCACAGGAGCAAGACCAATACCGCCGCCAATGAAAAGCATGTTTTTACCCTTGCAGCCTTCGGTGGGGAAGGTGTTGCCATAAGGACCACGCAAACCAATTTGTTTGCCAGGTTTTACTTCATGTAAAGCATCGGTGAGCATGCCAATTTTTTTAATGGCAAAATCCAAATAATCTTCGCCTTGAGCAGTAATAGAAAACATACCTTCACCGATACCAATAAGAGAAAACATACCAAGTTGACCAGGCTTCGGGGCAAAAGGCTTGGTGCCTTCCATAGTTTTAACTTTAAAGGTTTTAATATCCGGGGTTTCGTCTGTAATCTCTACAATTTGACAAACCTGTGGTACAAGAGGGTTCTTTTCACAACTACATTCTCTTTCTATCTCAACCATTTACCGGCACCTCCTTCACCTTTTCAATAAAGCGGGTGATGTCTATATTAACGGGGCAATTTACTACACAACGGCCACAGCCGGCACATAGGTTTTTGTTATAGCGTTCATCAAAATAGGCCAGCTTGTGCATAAAGCGGTTACGCAGCCTTTCCTTTTTGCTAGGACGGGGGTTATGGCCACCAGCCATTCTCGTATATTCAGAAAACATACAAGAATCCCAGCAACGGAATTGGACACCTTCCTGACCATGATTCTCCGCGTTAATATCAAAACAGTAGCAGGTGGGACAAATATAGGTGCAGGTTCCGCAGCCTATACAAGCTTGATATCCATCATCCCAAATGTCACTTTCAAACATGCCTCTAAGTTTAGCCGGCAGACCTGCCATATCCAGTTTCAATTCACAGCTAATAGGAGTGGCAGTGCCTTCTCCGGCTTCCAAAAGGGGCTGCCAAAGAGCTTCCACAGCTTTACCCTTTTCGGTTCTGGCTTCCACAACATAAGCATCGCCGATATCGATCAGTTGCATATCAGCACTTGCTGCATTGTTAGGGTCTACACCCATGGAATCGCAAAAACAAGTGGGATTGCTTTTGGTGCAGTTGATGGCAATGGTAGTAAGGTTTTCTCTTTTACGGCTGTAGAAATTATCCACATAACCTTTGGTAAGAAAAACCGCATCCATGCAATCTATGCTGTGCATATCACAGGAACGCAGACCAAAAACTACCTGTTTGTCAGAATCAGTAATTTCTTTTACTTCAGCAGTTTCAGCACTCACTTTGTATTTATACATTTTCTCTGTTTGAGGGAAAAGCGCATCTTTAGGCGGCAGCAGAGTATTTACAATGTCCAAAGCTAATTTGCCTTCAGTTCCCCAAGGAGCAAATTTGCTGACGCCATCCACAATCATTGGTACCAAAACGGTGGCTTCTTTTGCTAACATATCCAATGCTTGATTTACTTTACTTTTTGATAACTTCACTACTGTCACCTCCTTACATAAATTCTTCTACGTCGTTAGTTTCATAATGACCCAAAGCAGGTTTAGTTTCTGTATCCAAGCCAGCCTCATAAGCACCGAAAAGATTGTTGATATCTTTCAGCATTTTCCGGTTCAATTTCATTAAAGGCAGACCCATGGGGCAAACCCTTTGGCATTCACCGCACTCAATGCAGCGGTCACCAACGTGATAAGCTCTAGTAATGCCAAAAATTTGGTTTTCTGCTCTATTGTTTTGCTTACCTTGCCAGCCCACTCTGTATTGATCGGTATAGCATTCCCGGCAGTTACAGGCAGGGCAAACATTGCGGCAGGCATAACAACGAATACATTTGTCGTACACGTCAGCCCAATAATTATAACGCTCATCCGGAGTCATGGCTTCCAACTCTTCAACCTCTTTAAACCGTTCGGGCTGAGGAACTTCTTCCACGGGACTACCCAAGAGCACATCATAAACCACAGGGTTACGGTGAGCGCATTCTACACACTTTTTAGCCGGTTCATTGGTTTCCGGATCCAACTTGCCAGAGCAAGGGATGCCGATTAGATATACATCTTCCCGCTTCAGCTGATGGTCTTGGATTAAGCGGTTAACAGCTCTGGAATCGCAGCCACGCACGCAAATACCAATTTTCTTTTCCGGATATTTATCATCCTGAGTATATTTAGCCAAGGTGCTCAGGCAATAGTCATCCCAAACCAGTTCATCTACTTTGGCTGGATCTTTAACAAATATGGGGTGCGTTTGATTAGCAAAACGGCCTTTGCCCCAACCAATGATATAACCAACTTCGCCGCTTTCCAATAATTCACGAGCGGTTTTACGCAGTTCTTGTTGGATATCACTCATTAGATTCACCCCTCTCCTTATACCAGCTCTCTTGGAATTTCTTATTAGGACCAAGAGCTTTAATGTCATTAGAAACTTTTGTCACAGTATCTCTAAACTTACCGGCTTCTGCACCGGAGATCCAGCGGGCCTGGAATCTTCTGGGGTCAATACCGTTATACTCTAAGAAACGCTGCATCAAGAGGAAACGACGACGGGTAAAATAGTTACCAGTAACATAGTGACAGTCACCGGGGTGGCAACCACAAACCAAAACGCCGTCGGAACCTTTTTGAAAGGCTCTAAGGACAAATTGAGGGTTGACACGGCCAGAGCAAGGTACCCGAATAACCCGAACGTTTTCCGGGTATTTCATCCTGTTTAAACCGGCCAAATCGGCACCAGCATAGGTGCACCAGTTGCAGCTAAAGGAAAGGATCTTCGGTTCCCAATTAGGATCAACATTCTTTTTTTCAACATCTACAGACATAATGCGTCCACCTCCTCTAGGATTTGGGCATTGGTGAAGCCAAGCAGGTCTATGGCACCGGGACGGCAGCCTGCAACACAAGCACCGCAGCCTTGGCACAAGCCAGAGTTAACTGTAGATACTCGGCGGGTAATTTTTTTGCCATGTTCAATAAATTCCATATCCTGCATGCTGATGGCTTTGTAAGGACAGATGCCAGCACAATCGCCGCAGCCGGAGCATTTTTCAATATCCACTTTACTTATCATGGGGTTGGTTTGCAGCTCGGCTTTGCTGAAGATGCCACAAACCTTGGCAGCAGAAGCAGAAGCTTGGGCTACGGTATCAGGAATATCTTTGGGGCCTTGGCAAACGCCAGCCAGGAAAACACCAGCGGTATGGGTTTCTACCGGACGGAGTTTGGGGTGTGCTTCCTGCAACCAGTTGTCATTGTCGCGGCTAATAGTCATCAAAGTAGCCACTTTCTCCACACCGGCTGCGGGCACCATAGCAGTTTCCAAAACTACCATATCAGCAGCAACACTAACAGTTTGGCCGCTCAAGGTATCCTCACCTTTACAAATTAGTTTACCATCTTCCTCATAAATCTTGGATACACGGCCACGAACATATATGGCGCCGTCTTCCAAGGTTCTGGTATAAAATTCTTCATAAGCTTTGCCGGCTGTCCGCACATCTATATAAAATACATAGCATTGAGCATTATCTATTTTTTCCAAAACCTGGTGAGCATGCTTGGCAGCATACATACAGCAGGCTCTAGAGCAATAACCTTTGCCTTTGTTGGGGTCACGGGAACCAACACACTTAACAATAACAACCGATTTCGGTTCTTTGCCATCGGAAGGACGTAAAATGTGACCTTCGGTTGGGCCGGAAGCATTAACCAATCTTTCAAACTGCAAACCGTTAATAACATCCGGGTATTGGCCGCCACCATACTCGCCATAAATAGATTTCCAATCTATCAGCTCATAACCAGTAGCAATGACGATGGCACCATAAGTATTTGTAATAAGTTTATCTTCATCTTCAAAATTGATACAGCCCTGCGGACATTGGGTTTGACAAATGCCACATTTTGCTTTGCCATTCAGTTTACGGCAGTTGGCAGCATCAATAACCGGTTTAGCAGGAACGGCTTGGGGAAAAGGTTTGTAAATAGCACGTCTTTGAGCCATACCTTGTTCAAACTCACTGGTAACCTTAGAGGGGCATTTCAGTTCGCAGATACCGCAGCCGGTGCAAACACTATGGTCAACATAAGTTGCTTTCTGACGAATTGTAACTTCAAAGTTGCCAATATAGCCGCTGACTTTTTCTACTTCGCAGGAAGTCATAACGGTAATGTTGGGGTGTTGACCTGCATCAACCATTTTTGGGGTACAAATACAAGCCGAACAGTCCATAGTGGGGAAGGTTTTATCCAACATAACCATTTTGCCACCCAAGGAAGGCTCTCTTTCTACCAAGGTTACAGGATAGCCGGCATCAGCAATATCCAAAGCAGCCTGAATGCCAGCAATACCTCCACCAACAACCAGAGCCCGTTTGGTAACAGGAATGCTGGAGGTAAAAAGAGCATGGTTTTTGGCAACTTTTGCAACAGCCATTCTAACCAAGTCAATAGCTTTGTCGGTTGCTTTTTCCCTGTCGGTATGCACCCAAGAGCATTGTTCACGCAGGTTGGCAATTTCTAACATATAAGGGTTAATTTCTGTAGAAGCCAGCATTTTTCGGAAAGTGGGCTCGTGCATACGGGGAGAACAAGAACCAATAACGATACGGTCTAACTTGTGTTTGACGATAGCATCCTTAATGGCTTGTTGACCAGGTTCAGAGCAAGTATATTTGTTATCTTCCACATAAACTACATTAGGCATACTCTTGGCTTTTTCTACAACTTTTGCAATATCTACAACGGCGGCGATATTTGTTCCGCAATGACAAATAAATACACCTGTTCTACTCATTATCTATCGCCTCCTTTGGTTTTTCTTCTTCTTTCACTTCTTCTACCTTAGCTTTTGCTTTTTTTATGGGTTTTTCTTCTTCCGGGGGCCGCTTAAAGGCTTCTTTTATTCTGGCAACAGCCGGAGTAAAGTGTTTTTCCATGCCAAGTTCCTTAGGATCAGCACCCATAGCCATGCCCAAAAGCTCGGTAAAGTAATAAACGGGTATATCAAATTCTTTTTTAGCTTTATTAAATTCAAATTCCCGCATATCCAGGTTCATCATGCACAAGGGGCAAGCAGTAACAATAGCTTCTGCTCCGTTGGCCTTAGCATTTCTTAAAATGTTATAGATGAGCGGACGGGCAACTTTAGGCGCATCCACCTGATGGCTTGCCCCACAGCATTCAGTTTTGAAAGCCCAGTTTACGGGTTTTGCACCAATTAGAGTCATTAAATTATCCATAGACTGAGGGTTTTCATTATCATCAAACTGAGTAACTCCTGCCGGACGAACCAAAAGGCAGCCATAATAACTTGCTACTTTCAGACCATTTAAAGATTTAACAATTTTTTCTTTAACGGCAGCCTGAGCATCTTCTCTGGCGAAAGCTTCTAAAAGGCAGATGGCATCATTTTTGGCTTCATAAGGCATTTCGATTATTTCTTCAATTTTTTGCCTTTCTTTTTCAGAGCTTCTGGCAGCCTGAATGGCATATTTCATTCTGGAATAGCAAGCAGCACAAGGTATTGCAATTTCCAGGCCCAGACCTTGTTTTTCTACCAAAGCCAAATTGCGGGCCGGCAAAGCAAGTGCCAGGTCATGGTTCATGGAATGGGCCGCAGTGGCACCGCAACAGTTCCAATCAGGAATCTCATGAAGTTCCATACCAATTTTTTTAGCCACATATCGAGTAGAAAGCCCGTACTCAAGGCCTGTGCTGCTTAAAGAACAACCAGGGTAATATGAGTATTTCACTTGCTTTCACCTCTCTTTAAAGAATTTTTAATCAATCTGCGCACGGCTTCTTTGTCTTTTACAGTGTGTGGACGCAAACCAACTTTGCCGCTTTTCAGCATCGGGGCACCGGCCCAAGCGTCTTGCATCAAATGACCAGATTTCATATTGTACATACCGGTAAGCATAAGATCATGCAACTTGCCATTTTTTTTAACGCTGTCAATAAAGACATTTGTAAAGACATCTACCTCTTTAACAGGCACAATACCTTGACGTTTTGCCTCTTGACGAACAGCCTCCATAAGAGAGGGGATATCTACGTTGTGGGGACACCGGGCAACGCAAGTGTGGCAGCTAGCACAAATCCAGGGCGAATTACTCTTTAAAACATCATCCCACAGGCCAAGCTGAAGATACCTGACTACTTCTCGGGGTTTCAGATCCATCCCAGCAGCCATGGAACAACCGGCAGAGCATTTACCACATTGATAACATTCTTTAAGGTCAACCCCTGATTTAGCTTGAATAGCATCAATATTGGCTTTGTTTTTAGCTATTGCCTCTGTCAAGTTCCTTTCTACCATTTGTTTTTCAACCTCCTATTTCAAAAAAGTAATGAAAAGCATAAATTATATTTAAAATTAAAAATCTTTTTTATGCAAAAGTTAAAAAGAAAACAAATAATAGTAAAAATATTCAAAACATAAAAAACCACGTAAAGTCATAAAAACCTCACGAAAAATGTTTGATAAATATGTTTAATAAATAATGTATTCAAGTATACATATAATAGAATTCGCCAAAAAATACCATTTCCCTACTGGGTTGCCTAAATAACTAAAAATTTTTTTACAAAAGCTAAATCAAGCTTTTTTAAAAACAAAAACAAAGATTGTTTATTATGCCGTTTTTATTTTTTAGCTCAATATAAGTGTACAATAAATCTTTAAATTTTACTAGTAACAATCTATGGTAATCAAAAAATTTAATTACATTTTTACCTAAAAATTTCCAGTCACTATGTTGGCAAATTCCGCATAGGAATGTATCAACTATTAAGCAATAGATGGGAGAGGTTTTTTTGCTTATACATACAATAGTACAAGATGAAACTCTTTGGCAGATCAGCCAAAGATATGGCATAACTTTGGAGGACTTGCTGGAAAACAATTCTCACATCACCAATCCAAATATGATCCCAGTCGGTTTGGCCATCCGCATCCCTGCCAATGCTGTGCCGGAACAAAAAACAGAAATGCCGTCAGACCTTAACCAAAAAGCTGCTCCGGAACTAACCCTGGAAAATTTACCTCCTCGGCCACTTATTTACATAGTACGAAGCGGCGATACCATGCAAAATTTGGCCAATACCTTCAGGCTGCAGCTGGATGAGTTGATAAGTGCCAACCCGCACATTATTCAACCGGATTATTTAAAGCCTGGTGACAAACTTTTCATTCCCCGCAACAGACCCGGCTATGCCAGGCCACCACGGCGTCCCTTAACTTGCCCTTATAAAAACAACACAGCCGATTGCCCTTGGCTGTCACAAAAATAATATTAACAACTACAGCAAAAACGCCAAAAATGAAAGCAATCTACTCTTTATCCTGCAAAAAACGAATCATGGCCTCAAGCTCGGGGCTCAAAAATTCATAACGTTCCCGGCAAAAACGGCAAACAACTTCTGACTTCCCTTCCTTTGCCAAAATGTCTTGTAACTCTTCCTTCCCCAAGCTCCTTAAAATATCTGCCAAACGCTCCCTATTGCAATTGCAGCAAAAAGAAAGCTCATGACAAGCCAACTGTTGCCAGCCCATACCTGCCAACAATTGGCTTACTATGTCTTTTAGACTAAATTTTTGCTCCAACAATTTAGTAATGGGCAACATGTTGGCCAAATTTTTTTCCAACTGAGCAATCGATTCATCGCTTGCATTGGGAAGTGGTTGTACAAGCCAACCCCCGGCTGCCCGGACAACCCCAGAAGGCTCAACCAAAACCCCAACCCCCAAGGCTGACGGCGTTTGTTCAGAATCAAGCAAATAGCGAACCACATCATCGCCAATCTCGCCCGAAACCAGGGGTACCGTACCCACATAAGGATCTTTAAGCTCCAAATCCTTCACTACGCTCAAAAAACCATCGGTGCCAACAGCGCTTCCCACATCCAGCTTGCCAGGTGTTTTACGGGCAATATCCACATGCGGGTTTTCCACATAACCTCTGACCTTGCCTAAAGCATTGGCAACCACAACTAATTGGCCAACAGGACCTTTACCATCCACCCGCAAAGTAACAGTATTATCCCCCTTTAAGTTTAACCCCATAAAAACACCGGCTGTCAAAAGACGGCCCAAAGCAGCAGTGGCAACATGCCAAGCATCGTGCCGGCGTCTTGCCTCTTCCACCAGGCCGGTGGTATCCGCCACCCAGCAGCGAATGCTGCCGTTAATACTAGTGCCGCGCAAACAAAAATCCTTCATTACTAAATATAAGCTCCTTCATAAAAAATAAACCCCGGTTTTAACCGGGATTTATAATTAAAATATTTTATCCCTTTAAACAGATGCCACTTTATTCAAATCTTCAATCAAAGAGTCCACATCTATTCCATGGGCAGAAGCACCTTGCTCAATGTTTTCAAACTGAGCAATCGCGCAACCCAAACAACCCATACCATGCTGCATAAAAATACTTGCTGCTTCCGGCCATTGTTGAACAACTTCTAAAATGGTCATCTCTTTATTTATCTCTGCCATAACAATACCTCCAAATAAATAGCTGTTTTTAAATTTTTTATACCTAATAATTCTATCAAATAGTATAACACATTTGCCATAAATGTAAACCGCAAAACCAAAAAATAGTTTTTATTCCTAATTAGCTTTTTAAAAACAATTAGCTTATATCTTTAAAAACACATTTTCCTCTCCCCATTTTTCTTTTAAAACATCAATTACAGCAAGTGATACTTGTGCTACAGGATTTTTTTGATAACGCTGCAAATCTTCAAAATACAAAACCAAATCCACCCCGCCAGCAAAATCCGCGGCAATTTCTTTTACTTCCTTGGTAAAGCCACTTGTGGGCAACCGAAGATACAGTTTGGCTGTGTTTGTTGCCGCGTTTTTTTCTTCTTTATCTTTGCCGTTTCGCCCGTTGTTATAGCCATTATTGTTATAACCATTATAGTGTCGGGCATTATCATTGTTGGGGCGTTTCGGGGCTTCCTGGCCGGCCGGCACATCCAAAAGCTGAACATCATCCATACCATAAACATTTTCTATGATCAACTGCACATTATCACCGTCCAGCTTTGTCCTGGCTGTCAAAAGCACCACCTGACCATCAGTAATTTGCAGTCTTGCTTCTTCATATGCTTTGGGAAAAGCCACACAGCGAATAGTACTTTCTTTATCTTCCAAAACAAAAATTGCCATTGCATCGCCATTTTTGGTCAACCTCTTCTGCACTTGGCCAATTATGCCGACAACTTTTACCGTGGTATTGGGCATTTCCTCGGCAAGACTAACAACAGAACGAGCGGAAACTTGTTTTATCAGTGTTTCATACTGGTCTAACGGATGCCCACTGATAAAAAACCCAATCATCTCTTTTTCCATCGCCAAAAGTTCTATGTGGCTCAGTTCTTCCATAACCGGCAAATTAATCTCAACCAAAGGCCCCTCTGCCATACCAAAATCAAACAATGACATCTGCTGAGAATCTTTTGCTTTGCTGGCTTGGCGGTTTAAGACCAAAACCTCTTCCAAAACCGCCAAAAGCTGCGAACGTTTGGCTCCAAAACAATCCAAAGCTCCCCCCTTTATCAGGCTTTCCAGCATGCGGCGGTTCAATGTAAGCCGCTCACACAGATTATTCAAGGAAGTAAAAGCACCATTGGCTTCACGGTCGGCAATAATTTCCGTCACCGCTTCTCTACCCACATTTTTAATGGCTGCCAAACCAAACCTAATTTGATTACCTGTCACTGTAAAATTATCTTGGCTTTCATTAATATCCGGCGGCAAAATAGTTATCCCCATTTGGCGGCACTCTTCCAAATATTTGGGTATCTTATCCATGGTATCCATTATGCTGGTGAGGATAGCAGCCATAAATTCCACCGGGTAGTTGGCTCGAAGCCAAGCCGTTTGATAAGTGATGATGGCATAAGCAGCTGAGTGGCTCTTATTGAAACCATAGCCGGCAAATTTATACATCAGATCAAAAATATCATTGGCCAGTTTAGGCTGCACATTTTTTCGCTTTGCTCCGGCCAAAAAATTTTCTCGTTGTTTTTCCAGCACCCCGGCCTTTTTTTTGCCCATAGCCCGCCGCAGTTCGTCTGATTCTCCCATGGAAAACCCTGCCATGGTACTTGCGGTTTGCATTACCTGCTCCTGGTAAACCATGACCCCATAAGTTTCCGCTAAAATTGGTTCCAACATGGGGTGCAAATATTCCACTTTGGTTTGGCCATGTTTGCGGCTAATAAAATCTTCCACCATGCCGCCTTCCAAAGGCCCCGGCCGATAAAGAGCCACCATGGCCACAATATCCTCAATACGTTCCGGCTTTAGGCCACGCAAATATTTTCGCATGCCATCACTTTCCAGCTGAAAAACACCGATCGTTTCACCTGCTCCCAGCATAGCAAATGTTTTGGCATCATCCAAAGATATCTTGTCAATATCAACATCAAGCCCTTGGCTAAGTTTAATATTTTTTAGAGCATCACCGATAACAGTAAGAGTACGTAACCCCAAAAGATCCATCTTCAAAAGGCCCTGCTCTTCCACCTGGTCTTTTTCAAACTGTGTGGTAACAATCCCCTCGCCCAGTTTTTGCACCGGCATGTAATTTTGAATGGGCTCTTTGGCAATCACTACCCCAGCAGCATGAGTGGATGCATGCCTGGGTATGCCCTCTAAAGCCAAAGCATAATCCACCAGCCTATGTACCTTTTCATCAGATTCATAAAGCTCACCAAACTCTAGGCTGCTTGCCAAAGCTTCGGATAAAGTTATGCCTAATGTTTCCGGCACCAGCTTGGCCACCTTGTCCACATCAGCATAGGGCATGCCTAAAACCCGGCCCACATCTTTAATAGCTGCTTTGGCCTTCATGGTACCAAATGTAATAATCTGCCCCACCTTATCGGCACCGTATTTCCCCACCAGATAATCTATAACTTCGCCCCGGCGAACATAGCAATAGTCTGTATCTATATCCGGCATAGAAATGCGTTCCGGATTTAAAAAACGCTCGAAAATCAGACCATAGCGAATCGGATCTATGTTGGTTATCCCCAAAGTGTAGGCCACCAGGCTGCCGGCTGCCGAGCCGCGCCCCGGCCCCACAAAAATGCCCTGGCTGCGGGCATAATTTATCATGTCCCAAGTTATTAAAAAATAGCCGGGGTAATCCATCTTTTTTATCACATCAAGCTCATACTCTAGGCGCTCTTTTAGCTCCGGCGTCACAGAATCATACCGTTCCTGCAATCCTTTGTGGCAAAGCTCCGCCAAATATGTAAAAAGCGTGTGCCCTTCTGGCACCCGATAATTTGGCAGATATAGATTGCCCAAATCAAAATTCATGTTACAGCGCTCAGCGATTACCAAAGTATTTTCCAAAGCTTCGGGATACTCACCCAGTGCTAATTCCATCTCTTGTTTGCTTTTTAAGTAAAACTCATTAGTAGAAAAACTCATACGGTTAGGGTCATCTTTGGTTTTCCCAGTCTGCACACAAAGCAAAATGTCATGAGCATCGCTATCTTCTTTTTTAACATAATGTAGGTCATTGGTGGCTACCACCGCTGCACCAAGCTCTTTTGCTAGTTTGTAAAGCAAGGGGTTGGTTCGCATTTGTTCATCCAACCCGTGGTTCTGTAATTCTATGTAGTAATTTTCTTTGCCAAAAATATCCTGATACTCCAAAATAGTTTTTTTGGCTGTCGTTTCATCACCAGCCAAAAGCTGCTGCAAAACCTCTCCGGCCAAGCAAGCAGAAAGACAGATAAGACCTTTGCTATATTGCCGTAAAAGTTCTTTATCAACCCGGGGTCTATAATAAAAACCTTCTAAATAAGCTTGAGAAATGAGCTTACACAGGTTAGCATAACCTTCATTGTTTTCCACTAAAAGTAAAAGATGATAAGATGCGTCATCTAACCTGGGCTGCTTATCAAAGCGGGTACGTTGAGCCACATAAACCTCGCAACCAATGATGGGCTTGATACCCTCTTTTTGACATGCCTTATAAAAAGTGAGCACCCCATACATTACACCATGGTCAGAAATGGCTAAAGCTGGCATGTCCAGCTCTTTGGCTCTCTGAACCAAATCTTTGATGCGGGCAGCTCCATCCAAAAGACTATATTCTGTGTGATTATGCAAATGCACAAAGCCACAGCCTCTATCCACTATTTTTATCCCCCTTGTTAAACGGTTCTACTAATTTTTGTTATGTTTATTTTGTTTCTTTTGTTTCTTTGCCACTTTGCAAAAGACCCCGCTCCAAAAAGCTCATGTAACTATCACCGGCAATGATAATATGATCCAAAACCGGTACCATAATAGTATCCAGTGCTTTAATGATCCCTTTTGTCAAATCGATATCTGAGGCAGTGGGACGCAAAGTACCGCCAGGATGATTGTGGGTCAAAACTACACTGCGGGCTTTGTGACGAAGGGCCGATTTTACTACCAAAGAAGGATACACCACAACTTCGCCCAAAGCACCGTCACCAATCATCTCCACATAGTTTACTTGGTTTCTGGCATTAAGAGAAATTAAAAAGAAAGCCTCTTTGATACGGCCTTTAAAAATGCTTCTGGCATATTCCGCCATAATGGCGGTGTTATCCAAAACGGGGCGATACCGCCACATATTCATCTCATAAAACCTGGATATTTGAGGAATTGAAGTGATTAAAGAAGCAGTATTGGGACCAACCCCCTTACATTCCAGCAAATCCTCGTAATCTGCCTCAAAAACATTGGCTAAAGACCCATATTTTTGAATCAGTTCATGGGCCAACTCATTAGTGTCTTTTTGGGGCACACCATAAAATAACAAGAGCTCTAATACTTCATGCTCGGCAAAGCTATCCAAACCCTCTGTAAGAAAACGTTTTTTTATTCTCTGTCTGTGCTTTTCATGCAACTTGCCTTCTTTAGAACATGTCATATCTTTTTACTCCCTATTTTATTTCAGTTTTTCAGCATCTATTTACTGTTCTCTTCTTCAATAACAATAGGTTCTTGGCTAAAATATTTTTTTATCACCTCCGTCTTTGCTTCCTCATTCACAATCCAATAGCTAAGGCCCTCTATATTGGCAAAATTTCCCGGCAAAACATTGGTAAAAACATCCTTATCAAAATTGATATCATGAAACTTCATAGCCAGCATAGTCAATTTGGTGTTAGAAAGATCGGTAACCATCATTTCCGAGATACTTTCTGTAAGCTCCGGTATTTTGGTAATGGAATTCACTTGCATTACCTCGGCAAATACTGCTTTTAAAAATTCTTGTTGTCTTTGGACCCGGGAAACGTCACCCAAAGCCTCGTGGCGAAAACGAACAAAGGCCAGAGCCTGCTCGCCATTTAATACCTGCAAACCAGGCTGCAGATCAATAAGACCATCATATGTTCTGTAATACATACGTTTATCTACATCGATCTCCACGCCGCCCAAAATATCAATAATATCCTTAAACCCTTCAAAATCCACAATCACATAATAATCTATGGGCACTAAAAGCAAGTTTTCCACGGTCTGCTTCAACAAATCAATCCCGCCATAATTATAGGAGTGGTTGATTTTTTCTTTATTCTTATAACCTTCAATATCCACCCGCGTATCACGGGGAATAGAAAGCAAGCTAACCGTTTCATGCTTCAGGTCGAGCGAGGCTAAGATAATTGTATCAGAGCGGGCATCGCCTTCACTACCGTCAGAATCTACTGAATCAGCTCCGACCAGCAAAATATTCACCCGGCTTGTTCCGGCAACAAATTCACCACCATACTGCGAACGGTCGGGTACCAAAATAGCTTTGTAAAGCAAAAAATACCCCGCCACAAGCAAAATAACAAGGATAATTAACCCCTTTAAAAAGCCCCTGCCTTTTTTTTTGCCTTTTTTTGTTTTTTTCTTCTCTTTTTTTTCTTCTAGTTTAGTCATTTTTAATAAGCCTCTTTTAATAAATACTAATAATAAATACTAAATAAAAACTCCCTGCCCTATATTTATTTTATACATAAAGACAAGAAGGTTTTATTCTCATTTTTCAAATTATAAGCGGTAGTTGGGTGCTTCCTTGGTAATATGAACATCATGCGGATGGCTTTCCACCAGGCCGGCAGAAGTAATGCGAATAAATTTAGCGTCCTTTTGTAAGCTGGAAATATCCGGTGTGCCGCAATATCCCATGCCGGCGCGCAAACCGCCAATCATTTGATAAACCGTTTCCGCCAGGGTACCTTTATAAGGAACGCGGCCCTCAATGCCTTCTGGAACCAGTTTTTCGGCATCTACTGTCTCCTCTTGGAAGTAACGATCCTTGCTGCCTTCCTTCATGGCGGAAAGAGAACCCATGCCACGATACACCTTAAAACTGCGCCCCTGATAGATCTCTATTTCACCCGGGCTTTCCTCGGTACCGGCAAACAGACTACCCATCATTACAGAAGCTGCCCCGGCTGCCAAAGCTTTTACAATATCACCAGAAAATTTGATGCCGCCATCAGCAACAATGGGAATACCATATTTCCCAGCAGCTTTCGCTGCATCATAAATAGCTGATATCTGCGGCACGCCAATGCCGGCAATGATACGGGTGGTGCAAATGGAGCCTGGCCCAATACCCACCTTGATTGCGTCGGCGCCAGCTTCAATCAAAGCAACGGTAGCTTCTGCCGTAGCCACATTACCGGCAATAATATTTAAGCTGGGATAATCAGATTTAATTTTTCTCACGGTTTCAATAACAAGCTTGGAGTGCCCATGGGCAGTATCCACAACAATAACATCAACCCCTGCTGCTGCCAAAGCCGCAACCCTCTCCATGGTATTAGAGGAGGTACCAACAGCAGCCGCTACCCGTAGGCGACCTTTTTCATCTTTACATGAATTAGGATACTTAACCCGTTTTTTTATGTCCTTTATGGTTACAAGCCCTTTAAGCATAAAGTTTTCGTCAACAATAGGCAGTTTTTCAATTTTATTTTGCTTCAAAATTTCTGTAGCTGCCTCCAAAGTTGTTCCTTCCGAAGCCGTAATTAGGTTTTTACAGGTCATAACCTCATGGACGGGCTTGGAAAAATCATCTTCAAAACGCAAATCCCGGTTAGTAAGAATCCCCACCAATTTACCTTTAACAGTAATTGGCACACCGGAAATATGATAACGTTCCATAATTTCCAAAGCTTCCTCGATGGAATTATCCGGCCCCAAAAAGATAGGGTTGGTAATGATACCATGTTCCGAGCGTTTAACTCTGTCAACTTCCAAAGCCTGAGCCTCAATGGACATATTTTTGTGGATAACACCGATGCCACCTTCTCTCGCTATGGCTATAGCCATGCGGCACTCCGTAACAGTATCCATGCCAGCAGTTAAAAGTGGCACATTAAGCCTAATGTTTTTTGTAAGCCATGTAGAAACATCTATATCTTTAGGCAAAACTTCCGATTTTCCTGGCACCAACAACACATCATCAAATGTTAAGCCTTCCATAATAATTTTATCCTTCAACTTTTACACCCCCACATTTGTTTTCAGATTTTTAAGTATTATAACATGGCATTGTAGCACAAAGCTACAACTCTTTGCAATATTTAGTTGTTGTAAACCCTTAATCTTCAATAAGCCAATGATTTAGCTGCCTCAATACTACCTGCCCATCATCAAAAAAGTCAAGTTTGTTAATACTGGCCGTATCCAACCAAATTTGCCAAATGCGGGATAACGGCAAACCCAAAACAGCAGCCAAAATAAGCCTGATGGCCCCACCATGAGAAACAATGAGAATAGTTTCTCCCATATGCTTGTCCACTATAGCCAAAACCGCTTCATAAATTCTTGCCTGAGCTTCAACAAAACCTTCGCCGCCGGGTATAGCAAGTTCAGCTGGGTTTTCCCGCCATAGTTTGGCTTTTTGCGGCCAATTTTTCTGCATTTCCTGTAAAGTGCAACCTTCCCATTCGCCTAAAGAAATCTCCCGCAAATCAACTTCAAGCTGCGGTTTTTTATCCTGCAAATGAGCAACATATCCGGCCGTTGCCACAGCCCTTTGCAAGTCCGAGGAATATATGGCAGATAAAGGAATATGAGCAAAATATTCCCCCAGCATCCCTGCCTGTTTTTGACCCTGCGGGTTCAACGGCGTGTCTGCCTGCCCCTGAAACCGTGAAGCCAGGTTCCAGTCTGTTTGTCCATGCCGCACCAAATATACTGTGCAAGCTCTTTTTTCTTTCATAATCTATCACCCTTGCCTACTTTTCTTCAAGCCTGTCCCTTTTGCATCTCCACAATGCGACAGTTCTGTTGCATAATTTTTTGTAAATATTCCTGCTGCTGTTTTTTTTGCAGGCTTTGTGCCTTTTCAAGCTCATAATGCAGATGCCGGCAGTCTCTTTCGGAACATTCTAACATTTGCAGCAACACCTGTCTGGAAAACCGCAGATCTTCCAGTCTTTTTTCCAGTCTTTTACTACGTTCAACCCAATATTCAACATCAACATCGTACATGGAAAGCACCTCCAAACAGTATTCTTTCCAAATAATATATTCAGCTTCAGTCTTTTTTAATCTGCCGGTCCAACATTTTTTCCACAACAGCCAAAGGCGTGGTGAAACGAGCAAAATTGTTAGCATGAAAATCCGACCCGCCGGTAACAAAAAGACCAAGTCTTTTTGCCAAGGCCAAGTAATGCTGTTCATCGCCTGTATTATGTCCAGGGTTATAGACTTCCAACCCCACCAAACCAAGAGCCATCAAATCCTCAATTATCTCATCACATTTGGCCAAACCGGGGTGACTCCAAACAGCCACACCACCTGCCTTAACAATCAGTTTTATGGCTTCTTGCGGGGTATATTTGGGTCTGGGCACATAGGCCCGGCCGCCCTGAGAAAGCCAACCGCCAAAAGCAGCAGCAATGCTTGGTACATAACCAATTTCAACCATAGCCAAGGCAATATGCGGCCGGCCAATGGAACCGCTGCCCGCTAGCTGCCAAACCCGCTCGGTAGATAGGGGATACCCTAGTTCAGCAAGACGAGCTAAAATTTGTTCAGCTCTTTTGGCTCGGTTTCCCTGCATTTCTAAAAGCTCCGCTAAAAACCACTCGGCGGCAAAATCTATGTCATAACCTAGTATATGCACATCCTTGTTTTGCCAAGTGCAACTTATCTCAATGCCAGGAACAAGCAAAATCTCTTCTTTTTTAGCCTCGGCCACTGCCTCGGCCACACAGCCAACATTATCATGATCTGTAATGCTCAGGCCGGCCAACCCTTCTCTTTTTGCCATCTGAATAATTTCACAAACACCAAAACTACCGTCGGAAGCTTTGGTGTGAACATGCATATCCACCCGCTGGGATTTTATCACAAATTCACCTTCTCCAAAATTTTTTACAAACATTTATTTATTACTTTATTTATAACGACAATATTCTCCATGTTAGGGTAAAATCTCCTGCAATATTCTAAGAAAATTCCCTCCCAACAAAGCTTCTATTTCTTTCTCATCATAACCTCTTTGCCACAAAACCTGCGGCAAAAAGGCCAAAGATTCCACAGCTGCCAAACCGACTGGCATTTCTTCAGCTCCGTCAAAATCCGAGCCGATTCCCACATGCTCAATGCCACCAACTTTTACGGCATGATCAATCTGGCAAAGCACCTGATCCAAGCCGGCTGCTTTTTTAGATAAAAAATCTGGCACAAAGGTAATTCCCATTACCCCGCCTTGAGCCGCCAAAGCCACAATTTGCTCATCTGTTAAATTGCGAGGGAAAAGAGGAAATTGATAAAGCCCGGCACAGCAGGCATGGCTAACCAGCAATGGTTTTTTGGCCACCGCCATTGTCTGCCAAAATGTGGTCTCAGAAGCATGGGCTAAATCTATGGCTATGCCCAAAGCCTCTGCTTTAGCAATCAACTCTTTCCCCCAAGCAGAAAGACCCGTTCCCGTTATATCAGCACAACCTGCTGCCGCCCGGTTATTGTGGTTCCAGGTGAGCCCCAAACTGCGAAAACCCAAAGCAAAATAAATGTCCAGCATCCACAAATCCGGGCCCAAAAGATGTGCACCCTCTAAAGCAAAAAGCAAAGAACAGGAATTTTTAGCTAATTTTTTTAAATCCTCCTTGCTACGAACAATTTTTAGCTCATCCCCATGCTCCGCAATCACATTTAAAGCCCGGGCAACCAGCCGCAAATTTTCCCTCACTATTTCTTTTTCGCTCCATTCGGTATCATCCAAAAAGAAAGCACAAAATTGCAAATCAACAAAACGACTAATCCTAAAAAGATCGCTTTGACTCCCTTTGGGGGCCTGCCAAAGCTCGGTTGCCGCCGTTTTGGTTAAGGTGTCGCAATGAGCATCAACCATCCACATTATTATTCCCTCTTTCTTTATAAAAAGAACCAACAAAAATCAGCTTGCCCAAGCAAACAACTTTTATTGGCCCTTAAATATCAGTCCTTATTATCTTATTAATATATAAAATAAGTATTTTTTATTCAGCAAACAAAGCTAATTGTTTCCACATTTTTGGTTTTGCCGGTATCCTCCAGATCAAAAACCACTGCATTAAACTGATTTTCCCCAGCTGCCAAACCATAAGGACAAGGCATTTGCGTAATAAAACGCTTAATAACTGGCTCCGGATCCAAGCCCAAAACAGAATCTCGCGGGCCGGTCATACCTACATCGGTCAAATACCCAGTACCTTTGGGCAAAATGCGGGCATCATTGGTTTGTACATGGGTATGAGTACCGCTAACAGCACTTACCCGGCCATCCAAATGCCAACCCATGGCTACCTTTTCCGAGGTTGCCTCCGCATGCCAATCCACAAAAATATATGGTGTAATTTTTTGCACTTCGGCCAAAATCGCATCCACAGTATGAAAAGGACAATCTGGTTGCCAAGAACCCATATAAACCCGACCCAAAAGATTAATAACCGCTACCTGTTTATCCCCGCAAGCAAAAACTCGCCAGCCCCGGCCAGGAGTTTCGGCCGGCAAATTAGCCGGCCGCAGCAAACGTTCTTCTCTATCAATAAAATTATAAATATCTTTATTGTCCCAAACATGGTTGCCCATGGTCACGGCATCAATGCCCAAAGTAAGCATCTCGGCCAAGCCTTTTTTGTTTAGGCCAGCGCGGCCGGAAGCATTTTCCCCGTTAACCACCGTAAAATCTATTTTATATTTCCATTGAACTTTAGCTAAATGCTGCTCCAGTGCCTCCCGGCCAGGTCTACCCACAACATCGCCAACAAAAAGCATTCGCATATTATTTTTCCTCTATCAATCATTTTTTACTTCTGATTATACACCAAAACCTGACCATTTTCTCTATAGGCAATTATTTTGCTGTATGTTTTTTTCTTCTGAGCCTTCTGCCAAAAAGATTCTATACTTTCATCACCAATATAATTACCAGCAAAACTATCACCTTCCACTCCGGCCAAAGCACCCACATCTTCCTGAAGCAAAAAATCTATGACAAATTGCAGTTCCTTCACAGAAAAAGTATCCCAATCTCTAATCAAAGCAAACTGCCAATATGTATTATCTCCTATTACATCAATGTCAAAAAAATTTATTTTAACTTTGTTTAATTTATAATAAGCATTCAGTGCTTCTTTCAAATGGGCAGCCATTGCTGCAAAAAAGCCCTCTGTTTTTTGGTTCAAAATCATAAAAGTAAATTGAAGGCGTTTGTTTTGAATATCAAGGCTTAATCTGTTTACTTCCGGGTATCGCAACAACATAGCAATCAAAAGTCCGGTCATATTAGTTAAAGCCTTTTTTTCTTTTTTATCTTTAATTTTCATTTTGCTGCCGCCTTTAATCTAATTTATATGTTTAAAAAATTATACCACAAAACATTCCGCTTGCAAAAACCACCACATTGGCTCAAAGTTGTTAAAAAAGGCCCTCCCTTGGAGGGCCTTTAAGTAGAGCAAAGCCTATTTGGCATATTCAGTAACTCTGGTTTCTCGAATTACAACAACTTTAATTTGACCGGGATATTCTAATTCCTCTTCAATTTTTTTGGCAATATCACGCACCAAACGTTCAGCTATAACATCAGTAACCTTGTCTGGTTTAACCATAACTCTAATTTCTCTGCCAGCCTGAATCGCAAAAGATTTTTCCACGCCTTCAAAAGATTCCGTAATTTCTTCTAGCTTTTGCAAACGTTTAATATAAGATTCCAAGGTTTCTCTTCTTGCCCCTGGACGAGCAGCAGAAACAGCATCCGAAGCTTGCACCAGGGCAGCTTCAACCGTTTCTGTTTCAATATCGCCATGATGAGCGGCAATAGCATGTACAACCTCATAGGCCTCTTTATATTTTCTTGCAACATCAGCACCAATGGTTACGTGAGGGCCTTCCATCTCATGGTCAATGGCCTTGCCAATATCATGTAAAAGACCTGCTCTTTTAGCCAAAACAACGTCGGCACCTAATTCTGCCGCCATCACACCGGCCAAATGGGCAACCTCTATGGAATGCTGCAAAACATTTTGCCCATAACTGGTACGGAACTTTAAACGGCCCAACAATCTAACCAGTTCTGGGTGTAAACCATGTACGCCAGTTTCAAAGGTAGCTTGTTCACCTGCATCCCTAATTCTCTGGTCAACCTCTTTTTGAGCTTTTTCCACCATTTCTTCAATTCTGGCAGGGTGAATACGGCCATCCTGAATTAGTTTTTCTAAGGCCACTCTGGCAACTTCCCGTCGCACAGGGTCAAACCCGGAAAGAATAACAGCTTCTGGAGTATCATCAATAATCAAATCAATACCGGTCAGAGTTTCCAAAGTTCTAATATTCCGGCCTTCCCGCCCAATAATCCTGCCCTTCATCTCGTCGTTGGGCAAGGGAACTACAGAAACGGTAGTTTCTGCCACATGATCTGCCGCCACCCGCTGAATAGCAGTAGTAACGATTTCCCTGGCTTTTTTGTCTGCTTCCTCTTTTGCCTGGGCTTCAATATCCCTAATCAAAATAGCGGTTTCATGCTTAATTTCTTCTTCCACTTGCCGCAAAAGCATATCTTTTGCTTCTCCCGCAGAAATGCCAGAAATGCGTTCCAGTTCCTGCTGCATACGAGCGTTTAGCTCGTCTATCTTTTGTTTTTGAATATATATGTCATGCTCTTTTTGGGACAAATTGTTTTCTTTTTGTTCTAACCCTTCCAGCTTGCGATCCAATGTTTCTTCTTTCTGAACCAACCTGCGTTCCTGACGGGTTATTTCGTTGCGGCGTTCCTTGTTTTCTCTGTCAGCTTCCGAACGCATTCTGTGAATTTCATCCTTGGCTTCCAGCAATGCTTCCTTTTTTTTGGATTCTGCTTCTTTTTTTGCATCAATAATGATACGTTCCACAGATTCCTTGGCTACGCCCATTTTTGCCACAATCAGCTTTTTAGTAATTATCCAGCCAAACAAATAACCAATAATAAGACCAATTATAACAGATAATATAATGTCTACCAATTTTCCACCTCCTTAGTTTTTATTTTACAAAAACAATAAAACCGAGTATAAGAACTCGGCTTTTTAGAATACACAAATGAAATAGGGCAGGCAAAACACTTTTATCTTTTATAATATAAAGTTTTGCACCATAATACTATATACAACAACTAAAGTAACTTATATTATAAAAGGCCTAATAAGTACCTGCATTATTATACATAATCGCATAATCCTATTTGAAAACTACAAATGTATTCTAATAAGCAATTTCTTAAACTGCTTGAAAAAAAAGTTATAAAACAAACTATAATAATAATAATATTACTATTTTATTCTACTTCCCAGCTATTGTCAAGTGTGTCCCCCAAATTATCCGGATCAGGCCAGGCCAAATTCCCAATGGCGGCCATGCTAAAACCCCTATAAAGCATTTTTTGACGCAGCTTTTGCTTAGCTTTATAAGGGTCTTCTTCTCTTGTAAAATCCGGCTTTTCTTTTTTCAGCCATACTAATAAAACCTGATGCTCTAGATCTGTGTTATACCAGGTGTTTATTGCTTTCTCTGTTATCTCCCGGGATAGCCCTCTTTCCCTTAGTTCTTTGGCAGTAACAATACGCCCCTTTAAAGACACAGTAGCCCGATAGTTTATCCAGGCTTCGGCAAAACGCATATCGTCTAAATAACCGCACTTGGTTAAATAAGCTAAAATTTCGGCCGATTTAGCTTTGCCAACCCCTTTTTTTTTCAGGGCAGTTGCCACTTCTTTAGTGGTACGCTGCCGGTAGCTAAGATAATTTATGGCATAAACCAGAGGGTCAAAATCTTTTGCTTTTTTTTTGGCAGCCGGTTCTTGGGCCAGATTTTTTGCCCCATCAAACACTATTCTAAAACCTCTTTATCATCCAAAATAACACCAATTTCCAAAAGTTTCGCTCCTTTGGCCGCTTCACGAATTTTTGCTTCAATTTCTGCCGCAATTGCCGGATTATTCTTTAAGAAATCTTTGCCATTTTCCCGCCCCTGGCCTATTCTCTCTTCGTTATATGTATACCAGGAACCACTCTTGTTGATTATTTTCATTTCTGCCCCAATATCCAAAAGATTACCCTCTTTAGATATACCTGTACCATACATAATATCAAATTCTGCCTGTTTAAAAGGCGGAGCCACCTTATTTTTCACAATTTTTACCCGGGTACGGTTGCCAATGCTGTTGGTGCCCTGCTTTAAAACATCGGCCCGGCGAATATCCATCCGCACTGAAGCATAATATTTCAAAGCCCTGCCGCCCGAAGTCACTTCCGGGTTGCCATAAACCACGCCAACTTTTTCTCTTAACTGGTTAATAAAAATAATGCAAGTATTAGATTTACTGATAGACCCGGTTAGCTTACGCAAAGCCTGTGACATCAGACGGGCCTGCAAACCAACATGAGCATCGCCCATTTCACCTTCAAGCTCTGCCCTTGGCACCAAAGCAGCTACCGAATCCACCACAATAACATCTATGGCCCCGCTGCGAACCAGAGCTTCAGCAATCTCCAAAGCCTGTTCCCCTGTATCAGGCTGAGAAACAAGCAAATCATCCAAATTGACACCCAGGTTGCTGGCATATATAGGATCCAGAGCATGTTCCGCATCAATAAAAGCAGCAATTCCCCCTGCTTTTTGAGCTTCCGCAACTATGTGCAAAGCAACCGTTGTTTTGCCGGAAGATTCAGGACCGTAAATTTCCACCACTCTGCCTTTTGGCACGCCGCCAACCCCCAAAGCCAAGTCTAAGGCCAAAGACCCGGTAGATATAACATTAACCCCAGGTTTGGCAGAGTTTTCCCCCAGCCGCATAATAGAACCTTTACCAAACTGTTTTTCTATTTGTTGCAAAGCAGCTTCCAAAGCACTACCCTTATCAGACAAGTCTGCCATCTTTTCCCCTCCTCGAACATATGTTTGGCTTAATTATATATGACTTTTTAATATTTTGCAAATACTTTTTTATAAAAATATTTTTAATAAGACCTTTTTACCATCCAGTCTGATATTTGCATAAGAAACTCTCTTTCCGGCTTGTCGGGGAGGCATATTAAGTGGTTTTTTGCTTTTTCCGTATAACGGCTAGCCAAATTTAAGGCATAATCCAGCCCGCCACTTTTTTTTACAATACTAATAATTTCTTTAATGACTTCCGGATTTTTATCTCTTTCTAAAAGCATTGCCCGCAGCTTTTCTTCATTCTCATTACAATTTGCCAAGGCATAAAGCACAGGCAGGGTTATATTACCCTCTTTTAAATCGCCACCCACTGGCTTACCAAGCATCTTTTTATCCGCTACCATATCCAAAACATCATCAATAATTTGAAAAGCAATCCCCAAACAGTAGCCAAAACGCCGCACGGTATTGGCCTGAACATCGCCAGCACCGGCTGCTAAACCCCCTGTTTGACAGCTGACAGCCATCAAAAGTGCTGTCTTTCGCTGAATTCGGTATAAGTATTCTTTAAACCCTTGGTCTAAATTATGAGCCTGCTTAAGCTGATACAATTCCCCCAAACACATCTCTTCGATGGTACTAGAGATGGCCAAGGAGATCCGCACATCCTCATAGCTATCCACCAACTGCATGGCTTGACCAGTTAAAAAATCGCCAATGTGCAAAGCAACAGAGCTACCCTGCATGGCATTAATTGTTGCTTTTCCCCGCCGCACCATAGAATTGTCAATAATATCATCATGAGTCAAGCTTGCCATGTGGATCATTTCCAAAGCAGCGGCAAGCGGCATCAAGCCGGATATATCATCCGTGAAAAGCCTGGCCGAAAGCAAAGCAAAAGCAGGCCGAATACGTTTGCCGCCGGCCTGTAACAACTGAAGGGAGGAATTAGTCACCAAAGGCTCCAAGGTACAAATAGAGCCTTCTATATAATCTTCCACCATTGTCAAATCTTCACTTAAACGCTTCCATGCTTTGGTTTGCTTCATGCTTCCTCCTTCTCCCTAAAAGGTTTACAAAGCAATATTGCTCCAATTTGCATAAACACAAACCAACTCGGGATACTCAGCAGAAAACTTGTCCAAAAACTCTTTTTTAAAAATCTTTCTCATTTCCAGTGGCAATTTAAGCAAATATTGTTTGGCCAAATCCATCTGGCTTTCCAAAAGCATTGTAGCTTTTTCTTTCAGCATGCCATAAATTGTGCCAATATAATGGCTAAAACCCACCAAAGCCTCCAAATGTTCTTCAGGCAATTCAGCCAAAGTACCGCCAATATACCCTGCCAAAGCAGGCAATTCGCCATATTCATTTTTAATTATTTGTAGGCGTTCCTCTTGGGTAACAAAATTGCAATCATGCCAACGGCTTCTTGCCACCCTAGTTTCATTCACTTTACAAATAGCCACACTCAAGGGAGTCAGCCAATTAATTTGCCCAGACTGACACAAAAAACTAAAAGATCTGGCAAAAAAGAAATCCCCCACTAAAATTGGCTGCTGAAAATGTTCTTTGCTACCTCGGTTGGGAACCAAATTATGCACCTGCTGGGCTAAATAAGTAAACTGCAAAGAGATAGCCAAATCCATCGCCGCTTGCGGCATTTCTTTTTTTTGCCAGGTGGGCAGCAAAATCAAAAGCGCTAAAAAATTGCGATCAAACCAACTTAGTTTTGGGCGTTGAGCTTCCGGCAAAATTAACGCTTTGGGGAAATATATCTCATCCACAAAATTGCTAATCTTAAGCAGCTCTTCTTTAATTATTCTGTTTTGTTTCACAAGGCCAACCAACTTTCCTTTTTTAAAAAATAAAAACTTTGGATAACTTAATTATAATACTATAAGATATGGATTTTGGATACATACATTTTTATAAATATTAAATTTTTATTTTAAGCAACCCTCTTCTTTTAGTTTAACCAAAACCCAGCTTATAGCCTCCGTAATTGGCAGCTCAATTACTTTGTTATCACGACGGGTTTTAATTTCTACCATGCCGGCCGCCAATTTTTTGCTGCTTAGGGTAATACGCAAAGGATAACCAACAAGATCAGCATCATTAAATTTCACCCCAGGGCGTTCCTTACGGTCTTCCAAAACCGCTTCCACTTTGTTTTTTAGCAAAGTGGCATACATATCTTCCGCCACCTGCATCAGCTCTTCATCCTTGTCATTAACCGGCACAACAATAACCTGATACGGAGCCACAGCGAAAGGCCAAATAATGCCGTATTCATCATGTTTTTGCTCAATAATGGCAGCCAAAGTACGGCCCACGCCAATACCATAACAGCCCATAATTATGTTTTTTTCTTCGCTGTTTTCATTGGTATAACAAGCTCTCAGCTTTTCGCTGTATTTTTCCCGCAATTTAAAAACCTGGCCCACCTCGATGCCTCTAGCTCCTTGTAGAATGCCATCACAATACGGGCAAGTCTCACCAGGCTCCACCTCGCGCAGATCGGCAACCTTGTCCACCTTATAATCTGCATAATTCACATTAAAAATATGCTTTCCTTCCTGGTTGGCCCCGGCCACGGCATTTACCATCAGCGGTACTTCCGCATCTGCCAAAATCTTAATTTTTTCTATGCCAACCGGGCCAATGTACCCTGCTGCCAAACCAAAAGCCGTCACAGTTTCTTCCCCGGCCAGGTTCAGTTCCAGGCAATCTAAAGCATTTTTTAATTTAACTTCACTAAGCTGCCTGTCTCCCCGCAACAAAACCAAAACGAGTTTGCCGTCCGCCACATAGCACAAAGTTTTCAATATGCGGTCTGTTGGCATATTCAAAAAGACGGCAACCTCCTCAATGCTGCGGCAATTGGGGGTAGACACGGTTTTTTGTTTTCCCGGTGTTTCGCCCAAGCCCGAGCCAACAGGCGGATGGCTTGCAATCTCCACACTAGCCGCATAATTGCACTTATCACAGTAAACTATAGCGCTCTCGCCGCTTGCAGCCAAAGCCATAAACTCATGACTGCCAGTGCCGCCAATAGCACCACTGTCGGCCTCCACAGCCCGAAAATCCAGACCGCAGCGGCTAAAAATATTGCTATAAGCCTGGTACATCAAAGCATAGCTTTCTTCCAGGCCGGCTTCATCCTTATCAAAAGAATACAAATCTTTCATCAAAAATTCCCGGCTTCGCATCAGGCCAAAACGGGGACGCCTTTCGTCCCGGTATTTTGCCTGAATCTGATAAAGCCGCAAAGGCAGCTGCTTGTAGGACCGCACATCATTACGAACCAGAGTGGTTATCACTTCCTCGTGGGTGGGGCCCAGGCAAAAATCTCTGCCATGCCGGTCCTGAATCCGCCACATCTCAGCCCCGTAAACATCCCACCGGCCAGATTGCTGCCACCACTCTGCCGGCTGCACAGCGGGCATGGCCAGCTCCTGACCGCCGGCTGCGTCCATTTCTTCCCGAATTATTTCAATTATTTTGTTCATGGAGCGCCAAGCCAAAGGCATGTATGTATAAATACCCGAGGCCACTTTTCTAAGCATGCCCGCCCTAAGCATAAGCTGATGGCTGGCAATTTCTGCCTCTGCCGGAACCTCTCTTAAAGTTGGGGCAAACAAACTGCTTGTTCTCATATCAATTTTCCTCCTGGGTTATTTTAATTACCAATTTTATTAATTCATCCACCAATTCATTAGCGGGGTAATAGCCAACCTCTTTGCCGCGGCAAAAAAGCACTCCTTTGTTTAAACCACCGGCCAACCCAACATCCGCATCTTTTGCTTCACCAGGGCCATTCACCACACAACCCATAACGGCTACCCGCAATGGTTTTTTTATGTTTAAAGCCGAAAGCTTGTCCTCAACCTCTTCGGCAATGGCCTCAAGATCAATGCCCGTTCTGCCACAGGTGGGGCAAACCACATATTCTATACCTTCTTGGCGTAGTTCAAAAGCACGAAGGATCTCTTTTGCCACAAAAACCTCTTCCAACGGATCCCCGGTTAAAGAAACCCGCAAGGTATCGCCAATGCCAATGCCCAAAAGAGCCCCAATGCCAGCAGCCGATTTTATACTCCCACGCCTGGCAAGCCCGGCTTCTGTAACCCCAATGTGAAAGGGATAATCAACCAATTCAGCAAGCTTGGCATAAGCTTCTAACATTAAGGGCAAGCGAGAGGCTTTAAGCGACACTTTGATTTGATCAAAACCACAGCTTTCCAAAAGCCGTACCTGAATAAGAGCACTTTCTACCATGGCATCGGCAGTCAAACCACCAAACTTTGCCAACATTTGGGGACTCACTGAGCCACTGTTGACGCCAACCCGAATTGGTGTGCCTAAGCTTTTGGCTAAACTGGCAACCTCTTTTACCCTTTCTGGTCCACCAATGTTGCCGGGGTTGAGCCTAAGGCCATGCACCCCGGCTTTCAAAGCAGCCAAAGCCAACTGATAATCAAAATGAATATCGGCAATAACAGGCAAACTGCTTGCTGCCAAAATAGCCGGCAAGGCAAGTGCGGCTTTTTTATCTGGCACCGCCACCCGAACAATGTCGCATCCGGCCGCCGCCAAACTTTTTATTTGTTGCAGGGTGGCTGGAACATCCCCCGTGTTGGTGTTAGTCATGGATTGCACACTAATGGGGGCGCCGCCGCCGATGGGCACTGAACCCACAAAAATTTGTTTTGTTTTTCTTCGTATCATCAATCCGCTAGCCTCTAATCAACCTAAGAATATCCCGATAGGTTATAAAAATCATTAAGGCAAAAAGCAACATAAGGCCGGTAAAATGAACAAGGCCTTCTTTTCTTCTATCTATCGGTTTGCCCCGCACACCTTCAATAGTCAGAAAGACCATTCTGGAACCATCCAAAGCCGGCAAAGGCAAAAGATTAATTAACCCCAAATTGACACTAAGCATGCCAATAAAAAGCAAAAGTGGCTGCAAACCAGCGCTTGCTACTTGGCCTACCATGCTGGCCATGCCCACCGGACCTGCCACATCAACCTTAGTCTGGCCGGTAAACATTTGAAGCAAAGCCACTAAAATGGCCTTGGTAAAAACATAGGTATATTGAATGCCATATTTAATTGAGGTAAGAAACTGCCCTTTTTCGGTTCCTTGCTCCACCCCAATCATATTATAGCCAGTATCCGGGTCTATATAGGTAGCAACCACAATATCCAAGGTGGCCCTTTTTCTTTCTACCGTAAAAATTGTGCTACCTTCCGGCAAAGCCCGAATAATCTCAACTGCTTCCTTCCAAGATTCAACCGCCTGCCCATTAATAGCAATAATCTCATCCCCTGCCAAAATTCCGGCAGTTTCTGCTGCTTTACCTGTCAAAGTTCTTCCCACAATTGCCTTTTCAGTTGGCACACCATAAACCATAAAAACACTGGCAAAAATCAACATTGCTAAAACAAAATTCATAAAAGGCCCGGCAAAAACAATGGTAAGCCGCTGCCAAACTTTTTTACTGTTAAAAGATTTTGCATCATCCGATTCTTCATCTTCACCCGTCATGCGGCAAGAGCCACCAATGGGGAAAGCCCGCAAGCTGTATAAAGTCTCACCTTTTCGTTTTTTCCACAAAATTGGTCCCATGCCTAAGGAAAAATCTTCCACCCGCACCCCGCAGGCTTTTGCTGCCGCAAAGTGACCCAGCTCATGAAAAAATATAACAATGCTTAAAATAATTATAGTAATTACAACAACCCATATGGTAGGCATTCACATTCTCCTTAATCTGTTAAAAGTTCAAGGCCATCTCCCTGGCCCAGGCATCTGCTGACAAAATTTCCGACAGGTTTGGGTTTTGGGTAGAAACATGTGCTTGTAATACTCTTTCTACCCCTTTGGGAATATCCAAAAAACCAATTTCTCCCCGCAAAAAACGATGCACTAAAATTTCATTAGCTCCATTCAAAACCGTGGGCATAGTGCCACCGGCTTTACCTGCCTCTTTGGCCAGCCGCAAA
This sequence comes from Peptococcaceae bacterium UBA5755, assembly GCA_002419005.1. GTDB lineage: Bacteria > Bacillota > Dehalobacteriia > UBA4068 > UBA5755 > UBA5755. The sequence continues at coordinate 219,424 of DIFF01000012.1, forward strand.
GCAGGAAACTTCTGTTCATCCGGTTTAGAAAAAGTGAGCTCTTTAAGCCCTGCAAAATCCAGCTTTGGCAAACCACTGGCTTTTCGTTTTGGCCAAGTAAGGGCAAACTGAATGGGAACCTTCATGTCAGGGTAGCCCATGTGAGCCAAAGTTGCACCATCAGTAAATTGTACCATGGAATGAATAATGCTTTGAGGGTGAATAACAACTTCAATCTTTTCATAAGGCATGTCAAAAAGCCAATGTGCCTCAATAATCTCCAGGCCTTTGTTCATTAAAGTAGCAGAATCTATGGTTATTTTTGCTCCCATATTCCAGGTGGGGTGACGCAAAGCTTCCTTAACCGTTATACCGGCCATTTTTTCTATTGGTTCTTGCCAAAATGGGCCGCCGCTTGCTGTCAAAAGCAAATTTTCCACCGAGCTTTTTTCATCCGCGGCCAAACATTGAAAGATAGCAGAATGTTCACTATCCACAGGCAATATTTTTACGCCTAATTCACTTTTTTTATGCATAACAATGTGTCCGGCCGCCACTAAAACTTCTTTATTGGCTAAGGCAATGTCTTTACCAGCCTCCATAGCCGATAAAACCGGCAACAAACCTGCCACACCAGAAATAGCAGCCACCACCATATCAGCACTATCAATGGTAGCGGCCGCTAAAAGACCTTCTTCTCCGCTTAATATCTTGCCGGCAAATTTCGGCAAGGCTTCTTTCAGCCTTAAATAACAAGCATCATCAGCAATAACTATCAAATCTGGCCGATATTTTTTTGCCTGTTCGGCCAACAAATCTACATTTCGATGCGCAACCAAAGCAGCCACCCTGTATTCGTCAAAAAGATTGTCAACCACTTGTAAGCTCTGACAGCCAATTGAACCGGTGCTGCCTAGAACAGAAAGCCCTTTCACGTTTATTTCACCGCCTTATTAGCGTAATAAATACTTTTTAAAACGACGACAATAATTGGCAAAAGGAATAAGCCCCAGAAACCCCACAAAATCCAACCAATAAAGATAGCAACTAGGGTTGCCAAAGGATGCAGACCAATATTATGGGAAATCATTTTAGGCTGAATAAGTTGTCTGGCTATAGTGATAAAAAGATATAAAATTAATAAACCGACGCCCCGAGAAATGTTGCCGGTAAAAAGACAAATAACAGCCCACGGTAAAAGAATAGTGCCCGGCCCCAAAACAGGCAAAATATCACACAAACCAACCAATACGCCAATAGTAAGAGCATATTTAACCCCCATAATCAAAAAGGCAACAATAGCAATAAGCATGGATATCAAAACCAGAATCACGATGACCCGAAAATACCCAGCCAAAGCAAGTGCCATATCATCATAAACACTATGTAGCCGTAAACTGCGGTTTTCTCCTAAAACACCAAAAGCTTTATTTAAAATATTGTCTTTATCCCGCGAGAAGAAATAAGTTGCCAAAATGGTAACCAAAACCAGCAAAATAAAGGTTGGAAAATTTATTATACTATTTAAAATACCGTTAAAAATATTACTTGTCCAGTTAGTAATCTTTTCACCAAGAGAGATAATCCATGTTTCTAAATTGCTACTGCCATTTTGAAAAGCAAAAAATTCATCAAGTCTTCCGGTTATATTATTATAAAAATTATCAATAAAACCAGGCATGTCAGGAATTCTGTCATACAAAAGATATATCTCAGAAACCAAACGAGTAATCAATAAGGAGCTTACAAAAACAATTACCGCAATCAGCACCAAAATAACTATGATAGTGGCAAGACCGCGGCCTAATCTGCATTTTCTCTGCAAAAAAGATATGGCTGGCTCAATTATGATGGTGATGGCAACAGCCAAAATAAAAGGCAATAAAAGCCTGCCCACAACCCGCAAAATAATAATTGCAGCCGGAACAAACCAATAACAAATCAAATATGCAGCTATGCAGATAAAAATAACCAACAAAGCTATTTTTAACCATTTATTTAGTTGTTCATCGGTCAAGCGGCTCATAAATCAACCTCATTTCTTTCTTACAAAATAAACAGGCTGTAAAAATAATATAATAGTGGTGCTACCATAATCATACTGTCAAAACGATCCAATATACCGCCATGACCCAAAATTATATGGCCGGCATCTTTCACCCCGGTCCAGCGTTTCAAAGCCGATTCCAGCAAATCCCCCATTTGGGCCAGGCAAGAACCAATTAGCACCAAAACAAATGTGGGCCAAAATGGCCAATGCAGCAAAAGCTGATTATAAATCAGTAAAACCACCAAACAGCCAAGCAAACCGCCAATACTGCCTTCCCAGGTTTTATTAGGGCTGATAACAGGTATGAGCTTATGTTTCCCCAGACCAACACCTACAAAATAAGCAAAGGTATCAGTTATCCAAGAAAGCAAAAATGCGGCCACAACAAGCAAAAACCCTTGCGGTGCTTCCCGCAAATATACCAAATAACTGAAAGCCAAAGCAACATACAGAAAACCAAAAATATTCATAACCAAAGCTACAAAAGGAGCGGCTTTTAAAAGGGCCCAAAAAACCAAAACGATGCATAGCACCAAAAACATAACGGCCGGATTAATGCCAAAATTTAGAAGAAGAATATACAAAGTCCCCAATATTACTATTAAGTATCGAGGGCTTTCAAGACCTTTGGCAACCAAAAGACCCGTATACTCTTTTAAACCAAAAAGCACAATCAAAGCTACCAATATTTGCCACCACCAGCCACCAACCCACATAGCAAGCAGCAAAAGAGGAATAGCAATGACAGAAGTTAAAACCCGATTAAACAGCATCACAACACCTCGTCATCAGCAAAAAACGCTTAAATATTAGAAATTATACCCCCATAACGGCGTTCCCTGCATTGATATTCATAAATTGCCTCATAAAGATCTTTCTTGCTAAAGTCCGGCCAATAAACCTTGGTAAAATAAAGCTCGGTGTAGGCCATCTGCCAAAGTAGAAAATTGCTTAAACGCAACTCACCTGAGGTTCTTATTAAAAGGTCAGGGTCAGGCTGATTAGCGGTGGCAAGGTTTTCTTCCACTGTTTTCTTAGTTATGTCTTCAGGTTTAAGGGTCCCTTCCGCTACTTGATAGGCTATTTTTTTCACAGCTTCAGTTATTTCCCAGCGGCCGCTATAATTTAAAACTACATTTAGCACCAAGCCGTAATTATAAGCAGTGGTTTCTACGGAATTAGTTAAACTTTGCCTTACTGCCGGAGCAAGCCCTGTCATATCCCCTACTACCCGAATTTGAATATTTTGCCGGTGCATTTCTGCCAGTTCTTTATCCAAAAACTCTATTAAAAGACTCATCAAAGAATTGATCTCGTCTGCCGGCCTTTTCCAATTTTCTTTGGAAAAGGCAAAAATGCTCAAAAACTCTATATTCATCTCTACGCAGGCCTCTATAATGCCCCGCAAAGCTATGGTACCCTGCCGATGACCTAAAAAACGCGGGAGCTTGTGTTGGCTGGCCCAGCGTCCATTGCCATCCATAACTATGGCAATATGGCGGGGCAATTTGTTTAAATCAATCATCTCAAAGATAATCTGTTGATTTTCTTCTTCTGTATCTGTTTTTTCTTTATGGGGGAAAATATTACCTAAACCCATTTGATTATCCTCCTAAAATAAAACCTTGCTGATGTTCTTTCGCTTTTTGTAACCTATTGCTAAAAACCCCCTCTTCTGGAGGGGGTTTGTGTTGTCACCGAAGCAACAGGAACACTAGCCATCCAGCACAAATGGCAGCAACCTATCACAAAAGCATTCTACACTTCCATAATTTCTTTTTCTTTCGCAGCTGTAATCTCATCAATTTTGGTAATATATTTATCTGTCAATTTCTGCACATCATCCAAACCACGTTTAGAATCGTCCTCAGAGATTTCTTTACTTTTTTCCAAATCCTTCATATCATCATTTACATCACGCCGAATATTACGCACCGCCACTTTAGCTTCCTCGGCTTTTTTGCGTATTATTTTCACCAATTCTTTGCGCCGCTCTTCTGTGAGCTGCGGAATAGGAATGCGGATAACGGTACCATCATTATTTGGGTTTAAACCCAAATCTGATTTCAAAATAGCCTTTTCTATCAGGCCAATAGTGTTTTTATCCCACGGCTGAACGGTAAGCAAACGTGGCTCCGGCACTGAAATGTTAGCGGTTTGATTTATTGGGGTAGGTGTTCCATAATAATCAACCAAAACCTTATCCAGCAAAGCCGGGGTGGCTCTGCCTGCTCGCAAAGATGAAAAATCCTGCCGCAAAATATTAATTACTTTACCCATCCTGTCTTCAGCATCAGATATTACTGCAGATATCATTTGTTTACACCTCCCAAATAAGTACCAATTGCCTCACCCAGCACAGCCCGGCGAATGTTACCCGGCTCATCAATATTAAATACTAAAAGGGGAATGGAGTTATCTTTGCAAAGAGAAGTAGCTGTAGCATCCATGACACCCAGCCCTAAATTCAGCATTTCCATATAATCTAAATAATCAAATTTTGTAGCATCCGGACTTTCGTTAGGGTCATTGTCATATACGCCATCTACATTCTTTTTGGCCATCAAAATAATGTCTGCTTCCATCTCTGCTGCCCGCAGAGCTGCCGCTGTATCGGTAGAAAAGTATGGGCTGCCAATACCGGCAGCAAAAATGACTACGCGGCCTTTTTCTAGGTGCCGTAGGGCCCGACGCCGGATATATGGCTCGGCAAACTGACGCATTTCCACAGCAGCCTGCACCCTAGTATAAACCCCTATTTTTTCCAGGGCATCCTGCAAAGCCAAAGAGTTGATTACGGTAGCCAACATACCCATATAATCCGAGGTGGCTCTATCCATGCCTTGAGCCGAACCTACCGCGCCGCGCCAAATATTTCCGCCACCAACCACAATAGATACCTGCACGCCTAAATTATGAACCTCTTTAATTTGCTCGGCAATACATTTGATAACTTTTGGGTCTATGCCATAATATTGGCTACCGGCCAAAGCCTCACCGCTCAATTTCAGCACCACACGTTTATATGCCAGCTCTGCCATAGCACCGCCTCCAGTTTTTCTATGCCTAATTAAACTGATTAAATATTTTCACAATTGACATTGTTTTCTACATTTAAAGTAAAAACTCCTGCCAACTCTGGCCTATTTGTAACCAGCTTTAGCCCAAATTATTTTTGCAGAGCCGCAACCTCGGCAGCCAAATCTACCTGAACTTTTTCGATTCCTTCGCCCACTTCATAACGGCTAAAACGACGAATGGAAATATTCTCGCCAATTTTAGCTATTTTTTCTGTTAAAAGCTGGCTAATATTTTTGTCTGTATCTTTAATAAAAGGCTGTTCCAAAAGGCATACTTCTTTATAATACTTTTCAATACGGCCTTCCACCATTTTGTCCACAATTTTTTCCGGTTTGCCTTCGGCCAAAGCCTGTGCCCGCAAAATTTTTCTTTCGTGATCCAGCTTATCCGAAGGAACTTCATCCTTGGATACAAATTCCGGTCGGGCTGCCGCAATTTGCATTGCAACATCTTTGCAAAAACTCTTAAATTCATCGGTTGCGGCAACAAAGTCTGTTTCGCAGTTAATTTCTACCAGCACCCCAATGCGGCCACCTCCATGAATGTAGGAAGTAACCAAACCTTCGGCAGCAACCCGGCCAGCCTTTTTGGCTGCAGCAGCCAGCCCTTTTTCACGTAGAAAATCAATAGCTGCTTCTATATTGCCATTGGTTCCATCTAAAGCTTTTTTGCAATCCATCATACCAGCACCGGTACGTTCTCTTAATTCTTTTACTTGTTCAGCAGTAATCATCAATAATTCCCTCCTAAAATATCTAAAATGATTTTTAAATATTTGTTATAAAAAGGGCAGGGAAATAAACCCGTCCCTGCCCTTTGGCAACATAATAAAATATACCTATTCAGCAGTTACTTCTTCAGCCACTTCTTCAACTTCAAGTGTTTCTTTAAGTGTTTCTTCATCCTCGGCTTCGGTTTTTTTGGTTGTGGCAGTTGGAGCCGCGGCCATAGAAATACCTTGACGGGCTTCAATTACGCCATCGGCTATTTTGGAAGCTAAAAGCTTCACCGCTCTAATAGCATCATCATTGCCGGGAATGGGATAATCAACTTCATCCGGATCACAATTGGTATCAACAATAGCAACAACCGGAATTCCCAAACGTTTAGCTTCAGCCACGGCAATTTTTTCTTTGCGAGGGTCTACCACAAACAAAGCACCTGGCAAGGCACGCATATCTTTAATGCCACCCAAGAAACGCTCCAGTTTTACCTTTTCTGCTCTCAGTTGAGAAACCTCTTTTTTGGGCAATTTTTCAAAGGTGCCGTCCTCTTCCATTCTTTCAAGTTTACGCAAACGCTCTATACGTTGTTGGATGGTGTTGTAGTTGGTAAGCATACCGCCCAGCCAACGCTGGTTAACATAATACATTTCGCAGCGAGCAGCTTCTTCCTTAATGGAATCCTGAGCTTGTTTTTTGGTACCTACAAACAAAACAGATTTGCCATTTGCTACGGTATCTTTAATGAAATTATAAGCTTCATCAACTTTGTGGACCGTTTTTTGCAAATCGATAATGTAGATCCCGTTACGCTCGGTAAATATATACTTACCCATTTTGGGGTTCCAGCGACGGGTTTGATGCCCAAAGTGCACCCCAGCTTCCAACAGTTGTTTCATAGAAATTACAGACATTTTTTACTTCCTCCTTTTTTGTTTTTGCCTCCGGCAAAGGTCTAATCCGCCAAACCCTAATTTTTAGGGCAACAAAGGCGGGACACTAGCTGCCGTGTGTATTTTCATACCCCAAGGTAGTATATCACATTGTTTAGCTTCAATGCAAGCTTTTCTATAAGATAAATCTGCTCAAGTCTTCATTGGTGGCCAGGTCAGCAAGCCTCTCTACCACATATCCCTTGTCTATAACCACTTTAGTAAGGCTTGTGTCCGGAGCCTGATACAAAAGGTCTTCCAGCAGCTTTTCCAGCACTGTGTGGAGACGGCGGGCCCCAATATTAGAGGTTCGACTATTTACCTCATAAGCAATTTTGGCAATGTTCTCTATACCATCTTCGGTAAATTTCACCTCCACCCCGTCGGTTTGCAGTAAGGATACATACTGCTTTACCAGTGAGTTCTTTGGCTCCAGCAAAATACGGCGAAAATCATCTTCCGTAAGACTGGCAAGCTCAACCCGAATAGGAAAACGGCCCTGCAGCTCAGGGATCAGGTCAGATGGCTTGGCAATATGAAAAGCTCCAGCCGCAATAAACAGCATATAATCTGTTTTTATGGGGCCGTATTTGGTCATAACCGTGCACCCCTCTACAATAGGCAAAATATCTCTTTGCACACCGCCACGGGAAACATCCGGACCATTGCTGTTGCCGGCACCGCTTACAGCAATTTTGTCTATTTCATCAAAAAAGATTATGCCGGTCTGTTCAGCTCTTTCTATGGCCTCGCTGGTCACTTCGTCCATATCTATCAAATTTTGGGCTTCTTCCTGTTCTAAAACTTTTCTAGCTTCACGCACTGTCACTTTTCTTTTACGCTTTTTTTTGGGCATTATGTTACTTAACATATCCTGAATATTTATGCCCATCTCTTCCATGCCGCCCATCATCATGCCGGCACTTTGTTCTTCCACCTCTACCTCCACAAGGTGGTCTTCCATGCTGCCCATGGCCAAAAGCTGTTTTACTTTTTCCCGCCTGTTTCTTGCCTCCTCCTGCTGGATGGCCTGGTCAGTGTTGATGGAGGATTTGGTTCCAGCTTCTTCTTCATCATTGCCGCCAAAAAGCATGCTGATGGGGTTATTGTTGCGTATTTTTTGGCCAATTTTCAACGGGGCCAGCATATCCAAAAGTCTTTCTTCGGCCAAAGACGCACTGCGGTCTTTCACTGCTTCCATCTTTTCGTTTTTTACCATCAAAACCGATGTTTCCATTAAATCACGAATCATTGATTCCACATCACGTCCTACATAGCCAACCTCGGTAAATTTGCTAGCCTCCACCTTAATAAAGGGCGCACGAGCTAGCTTGGCCAGACGCCTTGCAATCTCTGTTTTGCCAACACCAGTGGGGCCAATCATAATGATATTTTTGGGCATTATTTCATCCTGAATGGCTGGCCCCAGCAATTGCCGACGATAGCGGTTGCGTAAAGCCACCGCCACACTTTTTTTGGCTGCTTCCTGACCAATAATATATTTATCAAGCTCTTTTACTATTTGTTTGGGTGTCAAAGAATCCTGCATTATTTCCCCTCCCTAAGCTATTTCTCTAAATTTATTTCTTCCACAATAATGTTATGATTAGTAAATACGCAAATATCTGCCGCAATATTCATAGCTTCTTTAGCAATTTGAGCCGCCCCCATATCTGTGTGGACAGCAAGGGCTCTAGCAGCCGCCAAAGCATAAGAACCGCCGGAACCAATGGCGGCAATACCGTCATCCGGCTCAATAACTTCGCCGCTGCCGGAAATTATAAGAATGCCTTCCTTCGAAGCCACCAAAAGCATTGCTTCCAACTGACGCAACATCTTATCTGTCCGCCATTCTTTTGCCAAAGCCACCGCAGAGCGGGCTAACTGGCCGTGGCTTTCCTCCAGTCTGGTTTCAAACTTGTCAAAAAGCGTAAAAGCATCGGCAACCGAACCGGCAAAACCGGCTACCACCTGGTCTTTGTAAAGCCGGCGCACCTTTTTTGCCCCTTTTTTCATAATTATGCTGTTGCTTAAGGTCACCTGGCCATCCCCGGCTATGGCCACTTTGCCATTTTTGGCAACCGCCACTATGGTAGTTGCATGCATTTCATTTGTCATTTTGTCAGCTCCTTTTTTTAAGCTCTGGGATGAGTTTGATTATAAACCGATTTCATGCGGCTTTTAGTAATGTGCGTGTAAATTTGCGTGGTAGACATATTAACATGGCCCAAAAGTTCCTGAACCGAACGCAGGTCAGCCCCGTTTTCCAAAAGATGAGTGGCAAAAGAATGCCGTAGGGTGTGTGGGCTGATGTGATGAGTAAGCGCCGCCGCTTCCACATACTTATTCAAAATATTACGTATGCTGCGGTCCGTTAAGCGGCCTCCCCGCAAATTAAGAAAAAGCGGCGCCTCATTATCCGTTTTTTTGCTGGCAACCCTCCGGGCCTCCAAATACTGACGCAGGGCTTTTAAGGCCGGCTGCCCAAGGGGAATTATCCGTTCTTTATTGCCTTTCCCTAAAACCCGAATATAACCAACACTAAAGTTAACGCTATTTATGTTCATGCCAACAAGCTCTGCGACCCGAATGCCGCCGCCATAAAGGACTTCTAAAATGGCCTTATCCCGCAGGCCGGTCAAAGAACCATCCGGTTGGTCTAAAAGCTGCTCTATTTCGTTATAATACAAAAATTGCGGCAGCTTTTTGTTTTGTTTTGGAGTGGAAACCAAACTTGGCACATTTTGTTCTACCAGCTCTTCCCGTACTAAATAACGATAAAAGGAACGCAATGCGGCAAGCTTTCTGGCAATACTGCTTTTGGCTAAACCTTTTTCTTGCAAATTCCCCATATATTGACGAATGATCACATGACTAAGATCCCCAAAAGGGGGCACTTTGTCTTTACCAAAAGTTTTTTTTAAAAAAGCGTAAAATTGCAGCAAATCTCTTTTGTAGTTGCTAAGAGTATGCGGCGAAGCATTTTTTTCTATAACAAGATAGCGAAAAAAAGCCGCAAACATTTCTTCTACAGTAAATTCTTTTTTTTGTTTTATGTTGGAAGCGGCCAAAATATCACCTGATTTCTTCCTTAAATGCTCTCGCTTAATCCATACTCTGCCCAAACACCTCAAGAGCTGCAAGAGCCCGCTTAGCCAAAGCCTCATTGCGTTCTTTTTTATTTTTTATTGGCAAGGTTAAAGGGGGAAACAAGCCAAATGTTATATTACTAGGCTGAAAATTAGCTGAAAAACTGGTAATGTAGTGCAAAAGGCTGCCCAAAGCTGTTTCAGTCGGCCAAACAAGCGGTTTTTTGCCAGCGGTAATCCTTGCTGCATTTATGCCGGCGGAAAGCCCGCAGGCTGCGCTTTCCACATAACCCTCTACTCCGGTTATCTGCCCGGCAAAAAGCAAGTCGGGCTGGGTTTTTAGGGTCAAATCGGCGTTCAAAAGCCTGGGTGAATCTATATAAGTGTTTCTGTGCATTACCCCCAGCCGCAAAAATTCGGCGTTGGCCAAACCAGGAATCAAAGCAAACACTCTTTTTTGGGCCGGCCAAGTAAGCCTGGTTTGAAAACCAACAATGTTATATTGGCTGGCTGCCTGGTTATCCTGCCTTAGCTGCACCACAGCATAGGGCTCATGGCCAGTTTTGGGATCCACCAGACCAACCGGCTTCATGGGGCCAAAACGAATGGCATCTTTTCCTCTTCTTGCCATCGTTTCGATGGGCATACAGCCTTCAAAATCTTTTTCATTCTCAAAATCTTTTAAAGGGACTCTTTCCGCTTCCAACAGGGCCGTCAAAAAAACCTCATATTCTTCTTTATTCATGGGGCAGTTTAAATAATCCCCTTCCGGGCTTTCTCCCTTACCATAACGGGAAGCTTTAAAAACTATTTGCCTATCAATAGAATCTGCCGCCACAATAGGAGCCACCGCATCATGAAAATATAAATATGCGGCCGAAGTTTTTGCAGCAATTGCCTTAGCCAAAGCATCCGAGGTTAGGGGACCGCTAGCTATTACCACAGGACCTACCTCCGGCAGTTTTTGTACCTCATCCCTGATTATGCTGATGTTGGCCAGACTGCTTAAACGCTTTGTTACCATATGAGCAAAAAATTCCCTATCCACCGCAAGAGCACCCCCGGCAGGCAGACGGGCAGCATCAGCACACGATATAATCAGCGAATTTTGCCGCCGCATTTCTTCTTTTAAAAGACCCACCGCATTCTCCACATTGGCAGCCCGCAAAGAATTGCTGCAAACCAGTTCGGCAAAATCTGCCGTTTGGTGGGCTGGGGTCATCTTTTTGGGCCGCATTTCAAAAAGCTTTACATAAAAACCAAAAGAGGCAGCCTGCCAGGCTGCCTCTGCACCTGCTAAACCAGCACCAATTACAGTTATCTCCCTCATTTGTTTTGCCCCATTATACTTTATGTCTTATGCTTTTTTGCTTCTGCCTCTTTTTTTGGGAGCTTCAGCTTTCTCTTTGTTAATCGCACACTCTTTGTTAGGACAAATAAGCAAAGTCTCACCATCTCTGGTCATTTTTTCTGTTAGTTGGGTACCGCAAACGGAGCATTTTTGTTCTACCGGTCGATCCCAAGCCACATAGCGGCAAGTAGGATAATTGTCACAACCATAAAAAATGCGGCCGCCCTTGCTTTTGCGTTGGATAATGTTGCCACCGCAAGCCAAGCATTTTATGCCGGTATGATTTAAAATCGGCTTGGTGTTGTGGCACTCCGGAAAACCGGAGCAGGCCAAAAACTTGCCATAACGTCCCATCTTATAAACCATAGGTTTACCACATTTTTCGCAGTTTTCCCCGCTGTATTCCGGTGTTATTTGCACCTTTTCCATCTTTTCTTCTGCCACAGCCAATGTCTTGGCAAATGGCTCATAAAAATCAGCCAATAGTTGCTGCCAACCCACTTTACCTTCTTCTACTTTGTCCAATTTTGCTTCCATGTTGGCTGTAAATTTTACATCGATAATGTTGGGAAAATTTTCTTTTAAAAGATCAACAACCACTATACCAAGCTCGGTGGGGTAAAAGTGTTTTTCCTCCCGAGTCACGTAGCCTCGGGTAATAATAGTATCAATGATCGGCACATAAGTGCTAGGCCGGCCGATACCTAATTCTTCCAACGTTTTTACCAAAGTTGCCTCTGTAAAGCGAGGCGAAGGCTGTGTAAAATGCTGCTTAGGCAAAAGCTCTTTTAATTTTAACACCTGTTCCAAAGTTAAAGACGGTAAAGAATCAATATCGCTTTCCGTGTCATCTTCATCACGTCCTTCAATGTACACCTGCATAAATCCGGCAAATTTTATCACACTGCCATTAGCTCTAAAAATACAGTTATTGGCATTAATATCAATTGTGGTAAAATCAAGAACTGCCGGGCTCATTTGGCTGGCCACAAAACGCTCCCAAATCAGTTTATATAATTTATATTGTGGCGGCTTTAAAAAGCTTCTGATTTCAGCCGGCGTACGGACAACCGAGCTGGGGCGGATGGCCTCATGGGCATTTTGAATTTTCCCTTTAGATACATATTGCTTAGGCTTAGCCGGCACATATTTGGCGCCATATTTGTTTTTGATATATTCTCTAACACCGTTTTGGGCCTCCTCTGAAATGCGAGTGGAGTCTGTACGCATATAGGATATAATACCAGACACACCCTTATCTCCCAGCTCCACACCCTCATAAAGCTGCTGAGCTAATTGCATGGTTTTTTTTGCGGTAAAGCCAAGCTTACGGTAGGCCTCTTGCTGCAGGCTGCTGGTAGTAAAGGGCGGAACTGGATTACGCAATTTTTCTTTTTTGCTGATATCAACAACCTTATATTCGGCTCCTTTAAGATGCGCCAAAACTTCATCCATCTCTTTTTGGCTTACAATGTCCGCCTTTTTGCCCCATATTTTAGCAAGCTTAGCTTCCAGAGTGCTTTCCCCTGCTGCCAAAAAAGCCGTCAGGCTCCAATATTCTTCCGGCACAAAAGACTTGATCTCTTCTTCCCGGTCACAAATGAGCCTTACCGCCACCGATTGCACGCGACCGGCACTCAGGCCTTTTTTTACTTTTTTCCACAAAAGAGGCGATAGTTTATAGCCCACCAGACGATCCAAAACCCTTCTGCCCTGCTGAGCATTTACCCTATCCATATCTATGGGGCGAGGATTTTTTACCGCTTTTTGAATAGTATTCTTTGTTATTTCATTGAACTCGATGCGGCAAACATCATCCACATTTTGTAAATATTCTTTTAAATGCCAGGCAATTGCCTCTCCTTCCCTGTCTGGGTCAGAACCTAAAAGAACTCTGTCTACTTTTTTTACTTCATCACGCAAGCCCCGCAACATTTCCCCCTTGCCGCGAATGGTGATATATTTGGGTGAAAAATTATTCTCTATATCTATACCCAGCTCACTTTTAGGTAAATCCCGCACATGACCCATAGAATACCTCACCAAATAATCACGGCCAAGAAACTTACTGATGGTTTTTGCTTTGGTTGGCGATTCTACTATTAACAAAGTTTTTGGCATTTTTTCACCTCACATAATTTTTTATCTATTGATTCATAACATAATTATTGCCAGGCAATTGTTTAATTAACCCTCGCAATTCCCACAAAACCAAAAGAGGGGCTAGCTCAGCCGAGGAAAGTTCAAGTTCGGCAGCAATTTTGTCAAAATGCTGCCGAATAATCAAAAACTCACAAAGATGTTTCTCTTGCATAGTCAAATTATCCTGCTTTGGCCAACCCTGTTTACCAAATCTTGGCTCGGCAAAAAGATGCCCCATACGGTATTCTTCCATCACATCATCAGCGTTTTCTACCAGTTTGGCACATTGCTGGCGAATCAGGCTGTGCGTACCTTGGCTTAAAGGACTAAAAACCGGGCCTGGCACAGCAAAAATGTCCCTCCCTTGTTCCAGGGCATGGTCCACCGTGTGTTTCGTGCCACTTTTTTTAGTTGCCTCCACTACCACAAGCCCTTTACACAAACCGCTAATTATCCTATTTCGCAACGGAAAATGATAAGCTAAAGGCTTGGTTCCAATGGGCATTTCGCTGATTACTGCACCATTTTTAACAACTTGCTCAAAAAGCTCTTTATTTTCCCTAGGGTAAACTACATCTATACCGGTAGCTAAAACGGCCAAGGTTTTACCGGTGGTCATAGCTCCTTTGTGGGCTGCGGCATCTATCCCGCGGGCCAGGCCGCTAACCACCCACGCTCCCTGGCTTGCCAAACCAGCGGCCATGTTGTTTGCCACCTGTTTGCCATAGGCGGTGGCATTACGGGCCCCAATAACAGCTATGTAAAGCTGGTCGGCCAATGGCAAATCCCCCAAGTAAAACAACAAATAAGGCGGATCATAAATTTCCCGCAAAAGCTCCGGGTAATTATTATCCTCTATGGTTAAGATTTTGGCACCGCTGGCCAAAAAATCCTCATAAACCCGGTTTAAGTCAACCTCCTTTTTGGCTTCAAACAACGCAGAAAAATCCTTAGCCAACTCCGGAATATCCTGCCAACTGCCAATTTGGGCAAAAGCGGCTTCTGCCCCACCAAAATATTCAATCAACAGAGCAAGTTTTTTGGAATTTATGCCATTTATGCTGTGTAAAGCCAACAAATAAGGTATGGACATCTATTTTTTTATACCACCCTTCAGGCCGGTTCCGCCGGCCAAAATATTAGCCTCATAGGAATAGGTAAGATTGTTTTTCTGCTGGTTTTTGTATAAGGCCAATTCTATCAATTCATCCAAAAGTTCATCAAAAGCTTTGCCAGTGGGCTGCCAAAGGTAAAATGATAAGGAACCGGGGATAGTGTTTATTTCATTAACATAAATCTGTCCATCCGTTTCATCCAGCAAAAAATCAATGCGGCTCACGCCGCTTTCATCTAAGGCAACAAAAGCCTCCACCGCCAAGGCCCGAATTTTTTGGCTTGTTTCCAAAGGTAAATTTGCCGGGATCTGCCTTTGGCTGCCGCTCATGCCTTTGCCTTTACCGCCGCCATACTTATCCTGATAAGTCAAAAATTCACTATCACTGATGGGCTCTTCACAAACCGAGGCAATTGCTTTATCTCCATAGCCCAAAACCGAGCAGTTGATCTCCCGCATCTGCACCAAACACACCTCAACCAAAAGACGGCGGCTAAAGGTTGCGGCAAAATCCAGAGCATCTTCTAAAGCTTGCCGGTTGGCAGCCTTGTTTATGCCAATGCTGGAACCCAAATTGGCCGGTTTGATTATCACCGGATAGCCCAACTCTTTTTCTATTCTATCTAAAAGCTCTTCTTTTTGTTTTTGCCAAGCAAAAGAGGTAAAAGCAAGATACGGCACAACTGGCAAACCGGCTTCTTTCAGCACTGCTTTTGCCATAATTTTATCCATACCTACCGCAGCCCCCAAAATACCTGGCCCCGCATAAGGAACATTCATCAGCTCCAAAAGCCCCTGCAAAGCACCATCCTCCCCATGAGCCCCATGGATAACAGGCAAAATCACATCCACAAAAGACTCTTCGGCCCTGCTGAACATGCCTCTGGCAGGCACAATAAATTTCAGTTCATCACTATTGGGCGAGATAACAATTTTTTTACAGCGAGCCAAAAGGTCATCTATGTTTTTATAGTTTGCCAAGGTCAAAAGGGCCTCCCCCGTGTACCACTGGCCGGCCTTGGAAATATACAACGGAATTATTTGATATTTATCGGTATTTAAAGCTGCCATGGCCTGCAAAGCCGACAAAATGGAAATTTCATGTTCTACGGAACGGCCACCATATACGACCCCAACCCTAATTTTCTGCATAATTACTGCCCCCTGTACATCATTTGTTATTTAAACTTATATTATTCATTATAAGTATCCGGCAAATCATTTTCCAAAAGCACATAATCCCCTGGCTGCACCAGGTGCTGCATGTGGCTTATGGCATCAGCCAAATTCCCCGCCACATATAACTTATCTGGTGAAAAATTAACTTGAGCCAAGCCATCCTGCAAGGGTAAGGTGTTCTTTTTGCCTACCAAAATAATATAATCACAAACCGCAGCGGCAGAAACAGCAAAAGCCTTGTTCAGTTCATATTGTTTCGGCCCCAGTTCTACCATACCCGGGGTAATAAGAATTTTTTTGCCGCCGGCAAAACCGGCCAAAACCTCCAGGGCCACCTGGGCCCCAACCGGGTTAGAATTAAAAGCATCATCAATAATGTTAACATTCTGGGCGGTGCGTTGCAACACCAATCTGTGAGGCACCGGCTCCACAGCAGCCAAGCCGTTAGCTATCTCCGCAAGGCTCATGCCAAGCTCGGCCCCACAAGCAGCAGCAGCCAACATGTTAGAAACATTGTGTTTGCCCAAAAGACGGCTCCGGCAGCTTGCTTTGCTGCCATTTTGGGCTACAATATCAAAAGTCATGCCGGAAGGACCAAAAGCAATGTTTTCCGCTTTATAATCGGCCGCAGCAAAATTCAGCCCATAGCTTACCACCCTAGCTTTAACGCTCTTTGCCGCCTCCCGAATATATTCATTATCAAAGTTCAAAACAGCAAGCCCTTCGGGCGGCAATTTTTCCATTAGTTCAAATTTGGTTTTAACGATATTCTCCAGACTGCCAAAACTCTCCAGATGTTGCTCGCCAATGGCGGTGATAATGCCGATTTTTGGCTGAACCAGCTCGCAAAGCTCTGCAATATCTCCTTTTTGTTTGGCCCCCATCTCGGTCACAAAAAACTGATGGGTAGGTTTTAGCATGGTCCGAATAGTTTTGGTTATACCC
This sequence comes from Peptococcaceae bacterium UBA5755, assembly GCA_002419005.1. Lineage (GTDB taxonomy): Bacteria > Bacillota > Dehalobacteriia > UBA4068 > UBA5755 > UBA5755. The sequence goes on from DIFF01000012.1 coordinate 236,008, forward strand.
ATGGGCGTATTATAGCTTTCTGGCGTCACCAAAACCCGGTATTTTTCTGCTAGCACCCGGCTCAAAATAAACTTGGTGCTGGTTTTCCCAAAACTACCGGTAATGCCAATAGTCTGCAATCTCGGCATCTCGCCTATTATTCTTTTAGCGTCATTCAAATAACGGCTGTTGATACTCTTTTCCAAAGGAGCCAGCAAAAAATTGGCCAAAAGCAGCAAGGCCCAGGAGGCCACAACGCCCAAAAAAAGCCACAGACAAATTACCGTGCCAAGCACATTTGCCGGCCGATACGGTACCAAATTTATTGCCAAAATCACAAATAGTCCGTAAATGACAGTTATTGCCAAAGTTGTGGCATAAAGCCTTTTTGCTCGGGGGGTAAAAACCAGCTTTTTCTTTTCTTTTTGTCGACGATAAAAAAGGCACAAAATGGCACAAATTACCAAAAGCAAAATAAAGCCCAGCTTGATCTTACCGAGTAAACAAAAAGCCGCCGCAATCAAAAGCAAAAGGTCTCGCTTGGGGAAATCCCTGGTTAATTTCCCCTGCAGCCAGGCCGAAAAACGGTCATTACGGTATGAGTTCTGTTGCATCATATGCAAATTATATACTTGTTTTCTAGCCACATAAACCAGCCAAAAAAGACAAGCTATATAAAGATATATCAAATTATTCATGTTTTGCCCCCCGCTCCGGCTGCAAAAAGCTGTCTATTACCGCCAAAAAGAAGGGTAATTGTTCTAAATAGGCATAATGCCCTGCCCCCTTGGCCACAACCAAGCCTGCATCCGGAATATTCTTTTCAAAAACTTTAGCATCGGCAAGAGGTGTTGCTGTGTCATTTTCTCCCCAAAACAACAGGGTGGGAACCTGCACCAAAGGTAAAAAATTAGCCAAGTCCTCATTTACTACCCGCACCAAAGTTTGCCGCATAGTATTACTGGCCTGCTGATAATCAGCAGAGCCGCTTTTTTTTCGCCAATGCTCCAAAACTGCCTCGGAATTATTCTTCAACCCCGGCAGGCCCAAAACCTTTTTGGCAGTCTTGTAACTATAAACTTTTAAATAATAATCCACCCCTCTTTTTGGTTTCAAGCCGGCACTCCCCGTTAAAATCAGCTTTTTGGGAATATTTTTGGCCGCCAAATGCAATGCCAAACGACCACCAAAAGAGTGAGCAATAATGATAAGGTCTTTTATAGCAAGCTCTTTAATAAAAGCCTCGACCAGCTGGGCATATTCTGCCGAACCCCAGGGAACGGGCGGTTCAGCACTTTTGCCAAACCCCGGCAAATCCAAATTATACACCAAAAAATCCTTGGCTAAATGCTGCGCCACCGGAGCAAAAGTTTCCGTACTGCAGCCCCAGCCGTGCAAAAAGAGTACAGGCCAGCCTGCACCATTCTGCGTGTAATTCAGTTTTTGCCCCCGCACATTAACTTCCATTTTCTTCTCCTTCTGTGCTTATGCTATGCAAAAGTTTTTGCTGTATGAACAAACAAAAGAAGGTTAGCCTAGCCCTTTTAAGCATCAATCTCATTCCACAACATTTAAAAGCTCGCCAACCGTAACCAAAGTAAAACCTTTTTTCTGCAGTTCTTCAATTATCATTGGCAATGCATCAAGGGTGGTTTGTCTTGCTTCATGTAAAAGTACAATGTCTCCGCTTTTAACAGTGTTGATTATTGCTTTACTCAGTTGTTTTGCATCAGTTGCTTGCCAATCTTTTTGATCCACGCTCCACAAAATTGTTTGCTGGCCATAGCTATAAATAGTCTGCAGCAAATCCTTATTATATTCCCCATACGCTGGCCTAAAAAGAACAAGAGTAATGTCAAGCTCTTTTTTAAAAATTGCTATGCATTTTTCAAAATCTCTTGCCACAAAATCGGCATCCTTTTGGCACAAAGGGTGATGATACCAAGAATGACTGCCAACCTCGTGGCCAGCTTCCACAATGCTTCTTGCCACATCCGGGTTCTTTTCCACATATTGGCCCAACAAAAAGAAAGTAGCCTTAACATCACATTTTGCCAAAACAGCCAAATATTTTTCAGTCCAGGTAGCATAAGGCCCATCGTCAAAAGTAATCGCTACCATATTTTTGGCCAACCGGTTACTGTATATCACTTTAGACGTAAGCTGCCATTTTTGTTCTGCTTTCGGCAAAATGCACGGCGGCTCACGCAGCAAAGATTGGGAGCCATCAGCCAAATGCTGCTTATTCTCTTCTGTTTCTGGCAAAGGGGCCTCATCATGCTGGTATAAAATTATGTCTAGCCAAAACATAGCCACACAACACAAAACAAAAATAAGTAAAAAAATGCTACTCCAAAATAGCCCTCGTTTTTTATCCTTCATCTTATTCTCAGCCAGGGGTGGTTGAAGAGGCTCTTCTTTTGAATTTTCTTGTAAGATTTCAGACAAAAAAGTTATCATTATGTATCAATTAAACCCCCATCTTTATTAAAACAAAAAGCCTCTAAAAGCAAGCTACAAATCATATTTACGATCCAAGCTTCTATATTGCAACGCTTCCGCAATGTGGTTTAAGCCAACAACCTCTTCGCCAGCCAAATCGGCAATAGTACGGGCAACTTTCAAAACCTTGTCATAAGACCTGGCGCTTAAATTCAAACGCATAAAAGCCTCTTTTAGTATATTTTTTGCTTCCAGAGTCAAACGACAGAACTCTTCCACTTGTTTTCTTTCCATGGCGGCATTACAGGTTGCCTGCGAGCCAGCCAGCCTTTTTTGCTGAATTTTGCGGGCAGCCATTACCCTTGACTTAATAGAAGCAGAGCTTTCCGCCACTTTGCTGCCAGCTAAAGCCTCATATTCCACTCTAGGCACATCAATATGAATATCTATTCTGTCCATCAAAGGACCGGAAATTTTATCCAAATACCGCTGAATCTGCATAGGAGTACAATGGCACGGTTTTAAAGGATCTCCCAAAAACCCGCAGGGGCATGGATTCATGGCTCCAACAAGCTGAAAAGAAGCGGGAAATTCCAGCCTGCCCCCAACCCTGGAAACGGTAACTCTCCTGTCTTCCATGGGTTGACGCAAGGCTTCCAGCACATTGCGGGGAAATTCCGGCATTTCATCCAAAAACAAAACCCCGTGATGAGCCAAGCTTACCTCACCGGGTTTGGGCAAGCGCCCACCCCCAATAATGCTGGCCCCGGAGGCAGTGTGATGCGGGCCCCGAAAAGGCCGTTGCTTTATCAAGGGCTGTTCAGGTGACAACATGCCGGCAATGCTGTACATTATGGTTATCTCCAGGCTTTCTTCAATGGAAAGATCTGGTAAAATGCTAGGTAAACGCCTTGCCATCATAGTTTTACCGCTGCCCGGGGAACCCACGAGCATAATGTTGTGGCCACCGGCTGCGGCCACTTCCAAAGCTCTTTTTACGCTTTCCTGACCTTTCACTTCAGCCATATCATAACCCATATAAGACTCCGCCTGAGCAAAAAGGTTGTCTATATCCACCTTGGTAATTGCTATTTCCTTTTCTCCGCATAAGCAATCCGCCAGTTCCGCTAGGCTGCTTACACCAAAAACATCAATACTGCCGGTCAGGGCCGCTTCTGCGGCATTGTCCTTCGGCACAAAAAAGCGTTGCAAACCTTCTTTGCCTAGGCAATCCGCCATACTTAAAAGGCCGTTAACAGAACGCACCGCACCATCTAAGGATACCTCCCCCACAATGGCCGCCCCGGCCAAAATTTGCTCTGCTGCAAGTTGCTGGGTAGAAACTAAAATGCCAATAGCAATAGGCAAATCTAAAATTGGCCCTTCTTTACGGATATCCGCAGGGGCCAAATTTACGGTTATGCGACGCAAGGGAAATTCAAAACCGGAATTTCTAAGTGCCGTACGCACCCTTTCCTTGCTTTCCTTTACAGAGGCATCTGGCAAGCCAACAATATCAAAAGCCGGCAACCCAGGGCTCACATCCACTTCTACTTTTATGGGATAAGCCTGCATGCCATATAAGGTACAGCTGTTTATTATAGAAAGCATTGTTCACCTCTTCGGTAAATAATAAACACACAGATCCTAATTTTTATAAATTTCGCCATTCTTAATTTTTTCCCTGCTACACTTTATTTAAGATAATCGACACACAACCATATTAAAAGGGACTTATAAAATAAGCCCCTTTTAATATTCCCTGTCTGTTAAATATATTGCTATTTGCCGAAGCGGCTCGGCCGCCGGACCCCAATTTTTTAGTGCTTTGGCAGCCAATTCAGCCTCTTTTTTAGCTTCTTCTTTGGCGGCCTCCAGCCCCAACAAGCTAGGATAAGTGGTTTTGGCATTTTTGTCATCCCTGCCAGGGGATTTACCCATTTTAGCTTCATCACCAACCACATCCAAAAGGTCGTCAACAATTTGAAAGGCAAGCCCCAAATGCGTAGCATAAACCGTAAAATCAGCCTTTTTTTCGTCATCTGCCCCCAATAAATAGGCTGCTCCCAAAACAGCTGCCGCAAAAAGAGCCCCCGTTTTGTATTTATTAATTTCCTGTAACTCCGGCAGGGTCAAAAGCATATTCGATTTTGTAATATCCAGCACCTGGCCAATGATCATGCCCTGCAAACCAGCTTGCGAAGCCACAAAATCAATTGCTGCAAGCAAATTGTCGGCCGGAACAACCAACCGCAGCTGCAGCATTTTGTTGAAAGCATAGGTCAAAAGAGCATCCCCCGCCAAAATAGCCTGGGCTTCGCCAAAGGCTTTATGACAGGTAGGCAAACCGCGCCGCCAATCATCATTATCCATGGCCGGCAGGTCATCATGAATCAAAGAATACGTGTGGATCATCTCTAAAGCACAAGCAAATGGCAAAAACGGCTTGGTATCCTCTTGCCCCAAAGCTTCCAAAGCCAGCAAAAACAGGGTGGGACGCAGCCTTTTGCCACCGGCCAAAAGAGTATATGACATTGCCTGATAAATAATCTCTGCACCGGGCTGCGAAACGGGCAAAGAGGTCACCAAAGCATTTTCTATACTTTGGCGTTTTTCTTGTAAACAATTCTGTATATCCATTTTTTAAACCTCAGGCTGTTCTTTATTTTCTAAATGATTTTTATAAATAGTGTCTAAAACTCCATTTATAAAGGCTTTTGATTCCTCCGTGCTAAAAAGCTTGGCAAGCTCAATAGCCTCGTCTATAGTAACACTGTGCGGTATGTTTTCCACAAAAAACATCTCATACAATGCTAACCTCAACACATTGCGGTCTACGTTGGCTAAGCGGTCCACATCCCACTGGTAAGAATATTTTCTGATCAAGGCATCAAGTTCAGCCAGTTTTTCTTGGGTACCAAAAGCCAACTCTTTGGCAAACTCCCCATCAGCCTCCGAAAGAGCTGCCTCCTCCAAAGTAAAGAGAGCCGTTTCAGGAGGGTTTTCCCCCACATCCATTTGAAACAACATTTGCAAAGCAGTTGCTCTTGCCTCATGCCTGCTCAAACCCAGTCCTCCTTGTTAAACTGCATTTATTGATTGTTCTTTTCAAATATCTTACTAATAGATTCCTTAAACCCAAGCTTGTTGTCCAACCGCCGACCGATCCAAAAACCAATAAGAATGCACAAAGTTACAAACAAAGCCTTAAAAAAGCCAAAAGAAATAACCATGAGGCCAAAAACCAACCCTAGCAAAACACCAATAACTTTGCCGCGATGATTTTCCCATAATTCCAGCCAAAAATTTCCCCAATCCACCATATCGCCCCCTAATAAATTATTTTTGGGCCACATCTGTTATCAGCACTTGAATATCGGCCACTTTTAACCCAGCCATTGTCTCCAGTTGCTGACGCACAACACTTTGTAAATTGCTCGATACTTCAGGTATATTTACTTGCGCAATCAAAGGTGCTTTTACCTGAACCACAATACCTTCCGAGCTGTTGCGTATTTCATTTTTAACTTCTCCAATGCCTGTAACGCCGGCAGCAGCCCTTTTAATTATGCTATCCACGGCATTAACTGAAAGCTCAACACTACTCTTACCTTCTTCTAAGTTTGCCGCAATCGTTTTTGGCGCCGGGAGTTTTTGGCGGTGCAGAGCTATACCCACAATAATTATGGCAGCAAGAATAATCAAAACTGCTCCAACAACCAAAAGAAACCAGCCATAATAAGACGGACCGTTCACAATAGCTTGTACTACTTGTCCTAATACTTGTTGGTTAAAAGCACAAAAAATAAGCCCACAACCTATAATAGCAACAAACAGAGACAATAAAATAATAATTATTCTATCTACTACTCTCACAATAATGCACCCCCACAAGTTTTTTTTAAAGCAAGAGCTACGAACAACTGCTCGCAGCCCTTGCTCTATTTTAAACTATTTATCTTCAGCAGCGGGGCTTTCCTTTGTTTCTTCCGGGAAGACAACACCCTGCACATAAACATTAACAGATACAGCATTAAGACCTGTCATAACTTCAACTGCCTCTTTAACATTCTTTTGAATTTTAGCAGAAGCCTCTGGTATTTTGGTACCATAACGAATGATCACATAAATATCGATTATGGCTTCTGTTTCTTTTACTTCAACTTTTACGCCTTTAGTGAGCTGTTTGCGCCCCAAAATTTCGGCAATGCCATTAGCAATGCCTCCGCTCATGCCTTCTACCCCGTCCACATCTACGGTAGCAAGGCTTGCTATTGTTGCCACTACATCGTTTGCTATTTTAACTGTACCAACGCTACCAGTTTCCACTAATCCTTCTTGCGTAAATTCCATAACTAAAACACCTCCTGTTTGTTTTATCATTCCTTAAAATATTATTCCTCAAAACGAGAACCTATTTGACTTTTGATAACCCACAAATCTGTAAAAGCTATTCAAACTTAGAAAAATAAAGATTTGCTGTTTTAAATTATTATACCAAATCGTGTTAAAAATAACAATAAAGTCCGGCAAATAATATTTATTCTACCTTTAATAAAAGTAGGCCTTCTATTTTACAAATAGAAGGCCTACTTGGTGCCGGAGACCGGGGTCGAACCGGTACGNNGGATTTTAAGTCCCTTGCGTCTGCCTATTCCGCCACTCCGGCAAATTTTGGAGGCGCCACCCAGATTTGAACTGGGGATAAAGGATTTGCAGTCCTCTGCCTTACCACTTGGCTATAGCGCCACACGCAAAAGATATTTTATCACAATTCAAATATCAATGCAACACATATTAAGATAAACATTTGCATAAAAACTGAGCCCAAAAGGACAAAATATAAATAAAAATTTCTAATGTACATCTGTATATCCCAAAAAACCAAGAGCAAAACAGGAGGCAAAATAATGAAAAATTTTTCTTCTCAACACAAAAAAGTGTTCCTTTTTATTATATCAATTATCATCCTTTTTAGTGCGGGGTTTTTTGCATTCAAAATTTTTTATGATAACACTGATGCTATACCTGTGGTAAAAACCGTTTATTGGGGTAATCAAGGTCAGGTTGTAGTAGACATTCAAACAAAACTAAAAAACTGGGGTTATTACAAAGGCAGCATAGATGGAATTTTTGGTACAGAAACCTACAATGCCGTAGTTTATTTTCAAAAGAAAAATGGTTTAAAAGCTGATGGCGTAGTAGGGCCAAAAACCTTTGCTGCCCTCGGGCTCACAAAGTATATAGATTATGGCAGCTCAAGCTCTGCTGCCGCAAACAACAGCAACTTGGTACTTTTAGCTAGAGCAATTTATGCCGAGGCCGAAGGCGAGCCCTATATTGGCCAGGTGGCAGTGGGGGCCGTGCTTTTAAACCGGGTAGCATCTTCTAGTTTTCCTAACACTTTAAGTGGCGTGGTTTATCAAAGCTATGCCTTAGAATCCATCGATACCGGCCGCTTTAGCGGTTACAATAATACCTGCTTACAAGCAGCTCAAGATGCCCTAAACGGCTGGGATCCTACCTATGGTTGCTTGTATTTTTGGAACCCTGCTAAAGTTGCTGCGAGCTCCTGGATTTGGACGCGGCAGGTGGTGGTCATTTATGGCAATCACAATTTTGGCAAATAGCCTTTCCCTTCGGGGGAGCAAAAACATCCACCCTATTTACCCCTGTTCTCCTGTTCGTTTTCCAATTCTAACAGATTTATTTTTGGGAGGTTAGCTCATGAAAAAATATATAGTCATATTTTCTACGGCCCTAATTATTTGCATCGGTGTTTTTATTTGGGGGTTCCAGCATGCTCAGGCCAGAGCTGCTACCGATACCTTTGTGGAATATCAGTATCAAAAATCCTTCTATAATCTAGTACAAAGCATGGAAAATCTTTCAGTTTTAACTTCCAAGGCCCAGGTTTCCAACAGCATCGCTAATAGCATCAGCCTTTATTCCGATATTTGGTGGCAGGCTAATTTTGCAACCGAAAATTTGAGCAATCTTTCCTTAACCCACAATACTCTTTCCCGTACTGCCACATTTTTAAATCAGCTGGCGGATTTCGCCTACACGATCCAAAAAAAATTGGCCGATAACACCCTGCCCAGCCAAGAAGATCTTGCCACCATGAAAGAACTAAACAAGGAAATAATCGAAGTGTGCAATGACTTGCATCAATTAGAAACTAAAATAAATGCCGGAGAGATAAAACTTTACGACAAAAAAGTAGCCAGCAAAAAAATGGAAGAGGACACAGCAGACGCCACCTTGCAGGGAAGCTTTGATAAAATGAATGAAAAGGCTATGGATTATCCAACCCTTATTTACGACGGTCCCTTTTCCGACCACATGGAAAACCAAAAACCAAAAGATTTGACCGGAAACAAAATAAGTGAGACAGAGGCCGACAAAATAGCCAAGGAAATTTCTGCACTAGCTAATAATGGTGAAGAAATCTCGCTGGAGCGGGCCAAAGAAATAACTGCCAAAGCTACTATTCCTGTTTACGGCTTTACCAAAGATGACGAAGATGGTTATTGCCAAATAGATATAAGCGAAACAGGCGGTCATTTGGTGTTACTTTTAAACTCCCGCCAACCCCAAGAAGCAAAAATAGACCAGGCAAAAGCAATTCAGCTAGCCAATGAGTTTTTAACTAAAGTAGGTTATGAAAACATGGCTTCCACCTATATCAGCAAACAAGAAAACGCCCTAACCATAGCCTTTGCTTACAAACAGGATGACATTACAATTTATCCAGACCAAATAAAAGTAAAAATAGCTTTGGATAACGGTCAAATTTTGGGTTGTGAAGCCACAAGCTATCTGATGAATCACACTAATAGAACACTTGCTGCGCCAACTTTAACTATGAGTGAAGCCCAAGCAATGATCAGCACTAATTTGGCTATCGACAACAAATCACTCGTCCTCATTCCTACCAAAAGCGGGGGCGAAAAACTTTGTTATGAATTTAAAGGAATGCACGATGAAAATATTTATTTTGTATATATTAATGCAGATACCGGTAAAGAAGAAGAGATTTTGCAACTGATTGAAACAGAAAATGGCCAGTTGACTATGTAAAATTTTAAAAATTGAGCAAACAAAAGCCCGCCTTTTGCCGCACAATAACGGCATCTAGCAGGCTTTTTATTTTGGAGCGGGCAAAGAGATTCGAACTCTCGACTTTCACCTTGGCAAGGTGACACTCTACCACTGAGTTATACCCGCAAATGGTGCCTTGGGGCGGAATCGGACCACCGACACGAGGATTTTCAGTCCTCTGCTCTACCGACTGAGCTACCAAGGCAGTTTTGGCGGAACTGACGGGAATCGAACCCGCGATCTCCGGCGTGACAGGCCGGCATGTTAAACCGCTACACCACAGTTCCGCATGGTGGGCGATGACAGGCTCGAACTGCCGACATCCTGCTTGTAAGGCAGGCGCTCTCCCAACTGAGCTAATCGCCCTTAAAAAACTAACACTGCTTTGGCAAAAATAAACCAGGACATCTATACAAAAGCTGGGGTTTTGTCGCACCCTTTATAAAACGCTTTATCATTATAACCAATGAGTTATTTTTTGTCAATACCAATAAAGACAAATAAAATTTTTTCAAACAACATAAAAATATAAATTAAAATAGTTTTTTTACTTATTTTTATTATTAATTTTTAATTACTATGCTTTTACTTTCGCCATACCAATTTACCGTATAGCCCAAATATTCACCAAAAAACCGTAAAGGAACAAGGATGGAGCCAGCCTGATTTATGGAGGTGGCAACAGCTGTTTCGCCGTTTACTTCTATAGTGTTGTTTCTGGTGTTTATTGTTATCTGCTTACCAATCGTATACACATAAGCTTTGCCGTCTTGCCAATTCACCCAGGCTCCCATGGCACTGGCAATGGCCCGTAAAGGCACATAGGTACTGCCTCCTTTAATAATTGGGGCAACCGGCATTTGCGCTTTGCCATAGCTACTCAAAATGCCTTTATCATCAATACTTAAACTGACAGTGTTTTTTGTTATGGCTTCGCGGCAAAGACAAATGGCAATTTCCAATTGTTTTTCCGTGTTACTTATATTTATGTCGGGGTAAATGCCTTGCATGGCCTGAATATTCTGGTAGCCTCTGGTAAAAACCTGAGCAGTAGTAAGCTTAACCCCGGCTCCGCTGGGCAAATAATAAATAGACTGCATAATACCCTTACCATAGGTTTTGGTACCAATAATGGTAGTTTGGTGGGCATCCTGCATGCTGCCGGTAAAAAGCTCCGCCGCACTGGCCGAGCCACCGTCCACCAATATCACAATCGGCAGATCATAATATTCGTTATCCACCTCAAAGTAATAGTTTTGATAATTCCCCTGGCGAATATAAATAGCAACGCCTTCCGGCAAAAAAAGATCAAGTGCTTCAACCAAAACATCTACAATGCCGCCCGGACAACCCCGCAGATCTAAAACCAGGCTTTTAGCCCCCTGAGCTTGCAAATCAGCCACATTTTTCTCAATCTCATCAATCAAATAATTATCAAAACTAACTATTCGCAAATAGCCAATACCCTCTTCTAGCATTTCATAAGTTGTGGAAGGCACATGAAAATAATCCATAACTATATCAAAGCTCTGTTTTGTACCGTTTCTTTCCACTGTAACATTAATGCGGCGACCCAAAAAAGGTATTAAAAGACTTTTTGCCTCTACCTCTGTTTTACCAACTATCGAGGTATTGTCAACAGCAACAATAATATCGCTCACTTTAATACCTGCTGCTTCAGCCGGAGAATCGGGGATTACCCCCACAACCTGCATCTGACCATCATCATTAAAATAATATTGAATACCAATACCGATATCATCACCTTCAACACTGCTCAGCAAAATTTTCATTTCATCAGCAGTATAATATTCGGAATATTTGTCTCCCAAAGCCTTAACCATTGCTTCCGGATCCGTCATGTACAAAATGTCCGGATCATAGGTAAAGTAGTAATAATATTTTATGTACAAACCCAAAACTTCCGGGTCGCCCCACACATATTCCTCTTCTGCTGCTTCGGCCTCAAAAGAAAAGCCTATGATTAAAACAAAGGCTAAAAGAAAAACTAACAAAATTTTATATTTTCTAAAGGATTTCACCTATTTATCACTCACTTTTTTTTTAGGACACATAGAATTTAAAATACATTCTTCACAAGCTGGCCTTTGGGCTTTACACACTCGCCTCCCGTGCCAAATCAGCCAATGGTGGGCATCTTTCCACCACTTTTCAGGAATTATTCGGCAAAGGTCTTTTTCTACCTCATCCGGTGTGGTAGCAATTGAAAAACCCAATCGGTTAGCCACTCTTAACACATGGGTATCCACTGCCAAGGCAGGCAGACCAAACCCAACACTCAAAACCACATTGGCTGTTTTGCGGCCCACACCAGGCAAACGCATCAGCTCTCCCCTGGTTTTTGGCACCTCACCGCCAAATTCTTTAAGCAGCATTTTGCTTGCTGCAACAATGTTTTTTGCTTTGTTTTTGTATAGACCACAGGTTTTTATGTATTGTTCCAGCTCCTCCGGCTGTAAACCGGCCATAGCCTCCGGCGTACCAAACAAAGAAAAAAGCTTTTCCGTAGCCTTGTTCACCTGGTTGTCGTTGGTTTGAGCAGAAAGCATCACCGCCACCAATAACTGATAAACATCAGCAAATTTTAAAGCAGAGCGAACACCAGCATATTCTGTTCTCAAGACCTTTATAATAGCTTTTTGTCTTGCTGTTTCTGTCATGTTTTCACCACAAATCAAAATCCCTTGTTTACTTGAATTAAAATTCTCTACAAAATAGGCAATTCCTTTTCAACAAAAATTTTTGTTAATATTAAAATAATAAAAAAAGCCCCTGGCTGGGGCTTTTTTTATTTTAAATTACTGGTTAATACTTTGAGAAAGCTGATCAGCCTTGTTTTTAGCACTAGAGATTTTTTGGGCATCGGCAGCTTGTACCGAATACCAACCCTTCTGGTTCATAATATTAAATATATCATGGTTTGCTCTCATCTCATCCTGACAAATTTTCATAGTGTCAGAAAGAAGCTCGCTACAAACAAGCTCCGTAGAAATCTGGGCATAGGTACCCACCAAATGTTTTTGATCTTTTAGACAATCCCAGGAAAGCATTTTATCATCCATTTTTATTCCCCCTTTTTTAGCTTAAATGCTGTTTTAATGTGTCAAAATGATTTTGATGCAGTTGACTAATGGAAGAAAGGGCATTACGCAATTCCGCATCACTTGCCTGTGCAGAAGCATCTTTAAACTTTTTTACTTCTTTTTCTTCAATTTCCAAGCAATCACTGATATACATCAGTTCCTTTTCTGTAAGTTGTTTTGCCATTGTTTTTCCTCCTTTGTTTTAAAAGTTTTTGCATATTTATTGTGGCAAAAATTTCCCTTTTATATACCTAAATATTGCTAAAAAATAAAAAAATTATAAACGGCGGCCATCCTAAAAAAATTCCAAATAAATTTAAAAAAGAGAGCTTTTTGCTCTCTTTTTTAAATTTATGCATTAGGTTTAAAGGTTTTGCACGCAGTATCATCTGCCGTACTTACACTCATGCTCCCGCTCGAAGCCACATCTATGGAGCTTGCGGTACAAGAGTTGCCGCTATTATATTGACATTCTTCAACTACACATTTAATTTTATTCATTTCGCCACCTCCTTTTTGTTTAGTTTGCCCGTTTAGGAGGCGTTTATAAATGGATATTTCTGCCATTTTTTATAAAATATATTTTTCTCCCGGAGCCAACACCACACATTTACTTTGGGTTTGTGCTTCCACCTTTGTTTTAAAAAGCTTGGCATTCTGCTGAATTACAGGGAAAGTATTGTAATGAATAGGCACCACATATTGCGGGTTCAGCCAAGTAGTGGCCAAAAGAGCATCCTTTGGCCCCATAGTAAAGTTATCACCAATTGGCAAAAAAGCAACTTCAATATCCTCCAAGCCAATCACCGTTGCCATATCACCAAAAAGTCCTGTGTCCCCCGCATGATAAAAACACTTTCCACAAAGCCAAAAAAGAAAGCCGGTTGCCACACCCAAGCTACGTCCATCTTCCAAGCAAGAAGTGTGCAAAGCCGTGGTCATCTTCACTTTAAAGCCATCAGCAAAGGTGTAGGTTCCACCAATATTCATGGAGTGGGTTTTGACACCAAAATCACTAAGATATATGGCTAAATCGTTATTGGCGACAATTGTGGATCCATTGTTTTTTGCTATTTGGACGGCATCGGCCAAATGATCATCATGTGCATGCGTAAGCAAAATATAATCTGCTACAAGCTTGTCCGCCTTATCAACAGCCAGCAAATTGTGAGTAAGAAAGGGGTCTATTAAAATATTTTTTTCTCCCTTTACTTGCACCCCAGCATGTCCCAAAAATTTAATCTCCAATACCTCCAACTCCTTTAACAGGTAATTATTAGTCCCATGACCATAAGAAACAAAACCAGCATAACCAAAAAACTCGGCACAAATACAGCATAAAGAAACAATATGCAGGTAGCCGCAATAAAAAGCTGCCGGCAGTTTGGCCTTTTAAAAGGAGCTCCCCGATAATTGCGAAAACAGTTTCGCCAGCCACCTCTCATACCCTGCATAATAACAGCCCCTTAAAAGCTCTTTGTTGCTCTCATATTATGCTTTGGGGTAAAAATGGTGTCTGTCTTTTTTATTTTATTTCTACAATGCGCCCATTAGCCAAAAAATAAACATAACAAGCAGCTACCGGTTGCCGCCAAATATCCTGCAACCCTTTTTTATACCAGCCAAGCTGCGTACCAAAACGAACATTCACTTCTGCATCGGTTTCTTCTCTGTCCCAACCTGTCTTATAATCCACAATAAACCAATTTTCTCCTTCTTTAAAAGCTAAGTCAATGGTCCCCTGTAAAAGCAGCTTTTCCTCCGACTCAACCTCCTCATATATCTCTTTGGCAGGCACCGCATAAATAAACGGCAATTCCCTTACCACTTCTTTGGCCTGCAAAACCCTTTGCCCCAAGGGGCTTAAAAAAAAGCCGGTCAAAGCATCAATATCCAAAAGCTCCATCTGCTCTTTGGTAAGGCCAAAAGAAGCCACTTGCTGACCAATAGAATTAACATCTTTAATATCGGTTAAAGACAATTTTTGTAATACATAGTGAATTAATGTACCTTTTTGGGCGGCCGCAAAAGGAGAATCTGCCGGAAGCGGTGTTTCCTTGGCCGACTTATCCACGGCAAATGCTTCATCTTGTGAGGCAAAAGCAAGTTTTTGTAAATCTGTAATGGTCCATTTGGCGGCAATCTGGCTTAAATTTTGCTGAGGATACTGCCAGGAAAGCCTCCTTGCCACTTCCGCATCCGGCGGCAAATTAGCAATTTTTTGTCCTTGCACAACCGCCCGTTGCCATGGTTCCAGCTCGCCAGATAAAATCTCTTTTGTTTGCTCAATGCGACTGTCAACAATGTTTATTTGCCAGCTGCTTTTTTCTTTTTCCCAATCATCCAAACAAACAGAACCGGTAAAATCCGCATATTCCCGCAAAACGCGTCCATCCGGGTGCCGCAGCAACACTAATAAAAGCCAATCCAAAAAACTGCGGGCTTTAGCAATATCTGCCGGCAAAAGGCGTCTTCCCTGTGTGTTTGCTGCATCAGACCACTTCGTTAAATCTTTAGCCAAGTCTGGCTTTGAACCAAGCAAAATCAACCTTTGGCTGGCCCTAGTAAGTGCCACATAAAGCACACGCATCTCTTCCGCCATGTTTTCCGCTGCCAAAACCTTGGCTATCACATTGTGGGCTAAGCTAGGGTATTTATAGCGGGCAGTCAAATCAACCTGCAAAAGGCCAATACCAAAATCATTATGCAAAAGCATGTCCCCTTTGCGGTCACTAATATTAAAAGGCTGAGCCAACCCAGCCACAAAAACCACCGGAAACTCCAATCCCTTGCTTTGGTGCACGCTCATAATCCGCACCACATCTTCATTTTCTCCCAAAATACGGGCTGTTCCCAAGTCTCTGCCGCTTTCTAAAACTCTTGCTAAAAACCGCAAAAACCTAAACAACCCCCGATAAGAAGATAATTCATATTCTCTCGCTTGTTCTAAAAGAAAGTTCAGGTTGGCCTGCTTTTGCCAGCCACCCGGTAATGAACCAACCATTTGATAATACCCTGTTTTTTGATATATATCCCAAATTAAATGAGATATGCGGCTGCTTTTGGCCATTTCCCGCCAATGCAGCAAATTAGTCAAAAAAACCTTAGCTTTTTCATCTTTTTGGGCGGCAACAAGCAAAGCATCAAAAAACTCACCCTCACCGGCTAAACGCATTTGCGCCAGTTCCCCCCAGCTAAAGCCAAACATTGGGGAATGCAAAACGGCAGCAAGGGGAATATCCTGTCTGGGGTTGTCTATCACTTGCAGCAAAGAAACGATGGTGGTTATCTCAAAAGCTTCAAAATAGCCTCCTCTGGCCTGAGCAAAACAAGGAATCGCAGCTTTATTAAGCTCCTCGGCAAAAATACCGGCCTTGTTGTGGGCAGAACGCAGCAAAATAACCATATCCTTATAAGCCACGCCTTCTGCTGCCAACTCTTTAATGCGCTTGGCAATTAGCCTCGCCTCAAAAACAGGGGCTTTTATGTTTTCACCCTCGGATTCAGCATCCTGTTCCTCCACGGCTGCCAAATCCGTCAAAAAAACCTCTATAGGAACCTGTTCCGCTATTTTACCCACCTGCAAATGAGCCTTTTCATCATATTCAATCTCGGCCGCAGCCCGGCTCATAATTTGCTCAAAAATGTAATTAACACCATAAACAATCCCAGGTTGACTGCGAAAATTACTGTTTAAATCTATTTTTACACTATTTTCTTCAGTTTCATAGCTAGCATATTTATGCAAAAACAAGGTGGGGTCGGCCTGACGAAAACGGTAAATGCTTTGTTTTACATCACCCACCATAAATTTGTTGTTTTCTTTAGCAAGCAAAGACAAAATCTTTTCCTGCACCCGGTTAATATCCTGATATTCATCTACCAACACTTCAGCAAAGCGTTGCTGCAGCTCTTTAGCCACCATGCCATCATTTTGCTGCAAAAGTTCCAGACAAAAATGTTCCATATCATTAAAATCAATAACTTTTTTTGTTTTTTTGGCTTGCTGATACAACCTGCCAAAATTTTTCACCACCAAAACAAGTGCTTCTGCCACCGGGCTCACGGCCGCTAAAACCTGGCTCATGTCCTGCATTTTTTGCGGGCTGCACTCTTGCTGTAATTTTTCTACCTGTTCTTTTGCTTCCTTACGTAAGGATATCAACCTTTCTTTTACAGTAATATCCACATTGGTGTCATCAGCCCGGTATTGGGGCAGTCTGGCAAATTCAATTGCCGCAAACAAAGTTGGCATTTTCTTCATGCCGCCAACCTTAATGGCTGCAACGGCATTTTTTAAATCATCTGCCTCAGTCTGAAAAATCGCCAGATATTTTTCCGGAGCTCCCGGTTCTTTGGCAAGCTCACAGGCTTTGGCCATCGTTTCTGCCGCAAAAGTCAATTCTGTAAGCACTTGCAAACAAAAAAGCTCCTGCCATTTGCTACCTTCAAAAGGCTCTTTATAATAATCGGCTACTCGAAAAAGCCATTTTTCGGAAGCAGGCAGGCTACGGCTAAAACCATAAAGAGCAAGCAGCTGTTTTCTCAGCTTATTATCGTTTCTCTCCCAAGAAAAATGCTCCAACAAAAGCTGCAAAGATGCATCATTAGCATCATAAAGCTGCTCCAAAAGTTTGTCCAAAACATCCTCCTGCAGCAAAGCAACTTCCATCTCATCTGCCACTCGGCACTGTGGGTCAATGTCCAAAAGATAAAAATATTGTTTTACCAAATCCCAACAAAAGGAATGAAGGGTGGTTATTGGCGCCAGCTGCAACAAAGCTAGCTGCCTTTTAACCAACTGATTTTGCCCATCTGTGGCTAAAACCTCTTCCAAAGCCTGGCTTAAACGTTGCCGCATTTCTGCCGCTGCCGCATTGGTAAAGGTAACTATCAGCATACGATCCACATCTAACGGATTTTGAGCATCACAAATCTTCTGCAGCACCCTTTCAATAAGCACCGCAGTTTTGCCAGAGCCGGCCCCTGCCGCCACCAACATATTTTTATTTTTTAAGCCAATAACTCTTTGTTGTTCCGGCGTCCATTGTTTTTTAGTCATAGCAGAACACCTGCTTCCTGCAAATCCTGCTGCATAGCAGCCAAGGCCTGGGCATCGTTTTGTTTCTTGTTTGTTTTTTTTGCATTAAACCCTCTTTCCGGAGCACACAACCATGCGTAACTGCAATTTTTACAAACACTATTATCGCCCTGCTGCCAAGGATCTGGGGCCACCCAGCCTTTTTTAATGGCAGTCATGGTCGCATCAATCTTTAGCCTTACATAATGACTAATAAGATCATATTGTTCTAATGTATAACCATGAGATTTCTTATAAAACTCACCTTCTTTGGTGATGCCAACAGGCAAAACAGAAGAATATCCCTGGCAATCTTTATCCGCCAATTGCACCGCCAACAAATCCAAAAGAGCCAGCCCTTTTAATTTCACTTCGCCAAAATCCGCTGTGGCCATCAAATCGGGAGAGCGGGTGGGTATATTATCCTGAACCGTCATATAAAACATGCCAGCAGGCAAGGGTGCCGAACCAAATATCTTTTTGCCGTTTTCTATAGCCACCGCCAAATAAACGGGCAGCTGCAAATTAACCCCATCATAAATGCCGGCCGCTGTAAGTTCTTTTTGGCTCAGTTTAAAATCAATAATCCGCAAATAAATCTGGCCGGTCATCTCATCCCTTGCTGCATCAATTCTATCTATGCTGCCCCTAATTTTTACAAGCCCGTCCTTTATTGGCACAACCCAAGCCGGCCAAGAGCTTTTGCCCCCAAAACTCTTTTCCCAAGCCACCGGGGAAAAAGAGCCGGCTTTAATTTGTTTGGCAATAGCAAGCAAAGTTGCTGCCAAAATGCAAGCTGTCTGTTTCTTCACATGACGATATTGGCTAGAAGATTCCAAAAGCTGGCCCAATGGGTCATCCCGCAAGGTCTCAAAGGCTTCATCCACCAGCGCACAAGCAGATTCAAAAGTTAAATCAGCCCAGTTTTTGCCCTGAATTTGCATGGTTTCTCCCACAATTTTCAAAATACTGTGATTAATCGTCCCCAAATCCGGAGCCACAATCTTGTATTGCTTACGTTCTTTCAACTTTAAGCCATAATTAACAAAATAACTGCAGGAACACCTATTAAAAGCCTCCAAGCGGGAAACACTGCTTTCTGCCAAAGATCTGCCGTAAACAGCCTGGGCCGTGCCCTCGCCAATACTAACATCCACTTCCTTAAAAGCCAGGCTGCGGCAAATGTTCTGCAAAATTGCCGGTTTCTCACTCTCGCCCGCATACCAATTATAAGCCTGCTGCCAAGGCAAAGTTAACATTTCACCTTTGCTCCAAGCTGCCTGCAGTTTCCCCGCCAAAAGGTTTAAAGTATAATTTCCGCCCACCAAATATTCCAACCCGGCATCGGCCGGCGGCTCTTGAGGCACAAAAGTAATGCCCCCTTTGCCGGCAAACTGAACAAAAAGCTCTCTTACTCTTCTGATCATTAAAGATTCAAACAAAGCTCTCCCAGACTGATCAGCGAGGGCATAGGAAAGATAAAGCTTCTCAGAGGCTCTGGTTAAAGCAATATAAAGCAAATATTGCTCGGCAAATTGCCGTTTGCGTAAACCGGGAGCCAAAACATATCCGGCGAGTTCCAATGCTGTTCTTTCATTTTCGTTAAAAATGCTATCTTCGGCCACCTTGCTAGGGAAAACCCCCTCATTGCAACCCAAAACAAAGCAGGCTTTCACGTTTGGGGTGCGGCTGTGCTGCAAATCTGCCACAAAAACCTGGTCCAAAGAGGGCGGAATATTATAAGCTTTTATGGCTATCAGCCCCACATCCAGCATCTCCTGAAAGAGCGCTAAATCTGCCTTTTCTTCTCCCAAAAAGCTTTCCATCTGCAAAAGTATCTCTTCTGTTTTTTGCCAGGCCAAAGCATGCTCTCTTGCCTTTTCCGGCAAAAGTTCTTCCGTTGCCTGTTTTTGCCAATCCTCCAAACGGGTAAAAATAGCTAAATCCTGCCACAAGCCTCTTATTGCCTGGCAAATATCTTTAATCGTGGCAGCATCTTGCACTTTTTTTTCAAAGGCCAACAGCTCTTTTGTGGCCTGCCGGCGAATGCTTTCCATTTTAGCAAGCCAGGCTGCCTTTTCCTCTTTGCCCAGCCCGGCTTCATAAGACCGCTGCCACGCATCTTCTTTATGCCAATGCCAGCTTTTAATGCCCTGACCCAAACAATAATTCTCTAATTGATCAATTTCATCTGCCCCCACAAAAGTCAAGCCGGTCTTGAAATATCTAAAAACCGCCTCATAATCCCATCTACCCAAAACCACCTCAATGGCAGAACGTACAAGCTCCACAAAAGGATGAAAAAGCAAATTTTGCTGGGCATCCAAAAAGCACGGAATCTCAAATTCCGCCATCACCTGCCGAATCATATCTTCATAATCCGCCAAATTTCGCACAGAAATACTAATGTCTTTTAGCTGATACCCCTCGTCCCGCAAAAGCTCAATAATTTTTTTAGCGATCCATTCTACTTCCACCTGTTTGTTGGCGGCTTCCACCAAACAAATACCCTCTGCATTTGCCTTAAAAACAGGTGCCGAATATTGATAATAATTTGCCTCCAAAAAAGCTAGTTCCGGCCTTTGAAAACGGGTCTTTTGCCCTTTTTGCGGCAGCAACAAAGGCGGCAAAACATTTATCTTTTCTGTCTTCGCTCTGTTTTTAAGCAGCAAAAAGGTCTGATATGGCTCAAAGAAGATATCTTCCTCCCCCACTTTTTCCTCCAACAGGGTCGGGTTAAAGCAAAGAGCAACATTAACTTGGCAGCAACATTTTGCCAAAGTACAAATAATATCCATCTGAACCGGAGTAAAACTCACAAAGCCATCCAGCCAAATTTCTGCTTCATTTAGCCAATCTGCCTTCTTCAGGCTTTCGGCAAGCTTAGCAAGCTCAAACTCCACATCAGCATATTTCCCCTCCATGGCCTGCTGCATATCCCGATAAACCAAAACTAAATCGGCCACCTTTTGCCCCAAGATAGCGTCCGCACTCAAAAGCAGTCTTTGGGCTGTTTTTGCCAAATCTTCCGGGAAGATTTTGTATTTTTGCAGCTCTTTAATGGTATTCAAAAGCAATTTAATAAAACCCGGGTTTTTAGCGGTCCGGGCAAAAACCAAAAGTTCTTCTTCCCTGCGGTTTACGATCTGGGCAATCAGCATACTTTTACCTGTATCATCCAGCCAGGGGAGGGCACTGCTGTTTATCCGCCAAAGCAACCGCTGAAAACTCAAGACCTGCCCCCGAATGCTGCCTTTCAAACCAGCAGCGGTTGCCAATTCTTTTTCATTAATAAAGGTGGTTTGTTCCGGCACCAAAAAAATCAAGGGTGGACCTTGTGGCTTTTGCCGTAACTCTTCTGTAATGGCATTCAAACAAGTCTTAGTTTTTCCGGAACCGGCCGGACCAACAATAAAGCGTAAAGCCACAAAAATACCCCCTTTCTGTTAGCAAAATATTCGCCGTTTAGGCTTGCTCCTCCTGCCCAAACTAACTTTAGCAAAAAATAGGCGTGCTTTTTTAGCACGCCTAAACGCCATATTTTAAAGTAAAACTAAATTAAAGCGGTTTTTTCTCCTCTTTACCCTGCTTAAAAAAGCTCACATATTTAAAACCGGCCTCCCGCAAATATGCGTAAGCCTCAGCCAATTTATAGCCCACTGTTTGAACCCTGTGGGCATCAGACCCACAGGTTATCACATCGCCACCCAATTCCTTATAACGTTTAACAACCTCCAGCGAAGGATGGGGCTGAGATAAACCGTATTTCCAGCCGGAGGTATTTATCTCTATGCCCCTGTTTTGGCTAATAATTACTTTTAAAATGGCATCTATCTCATCACCGAATTCGGCCATGGTAATGTTACGGTCTTCAAAACTGGCATCTCTGGTAATCACATCCAAATGCCCCAAAATATGAAAATAATCATTGGTTTTAACCAGCTCATAAAGCCGTTGCAAATAAGCCCGGTAGGTCTCTTCCCTCGTTTTACCCCTACTGTATTCTTGCCTGTACAAATCAAACCCGTCAATATCATGAATAGAGCCAATAATCAGATCCGCCTGGCTGCCTGCCAAAGCTATCTTATTCCTTTCCGCCAGGTGTAGCTGCAGCCCCACCTCCACCCCGCGGCAAATTTCTAGCTGACCCCGCCATTTTTTTTGCAGTTCCTTAACCTGCCTAATGCTCTCTTGATAATCCGGCAAATTGTCTTCGCCGTTGGCCTGGTCCAAATCCAAATGTTCGGTAAAACAAACACCCTGTAAATTGTTTTCAAAAGCCTGCTCGCAAGCTTCTTCCATACTCATAATAGAATCAAAAGACAAGCTGCTGTGCATGTGGCTATCATACATTTTTACGTTCCTCTTCTCTTTTCTCAATATAATTACCTTCTTCCAGTAAATTCAGCAAATCCCTGCCAACCAAAGCCAGCACTCTTACCCCTTCCGGCAAAAAATTTTCCGAAATCACTTTGCCCTGGCCATGTAAAACAGACAACAAACTCCCTGCCTCATAGGGCAAAAGCAAACTCACTTCCTGTGTTTTTTGAGGCAGCATTTGGCCAATTTTTTCCAAAAGCTCCTCCAGCCCCATTTGCTTTTTGGCCGAAATAGCCAGCGAATTTTCAAACTTTAAAAGTAACCGCTGCAAAGCCTTGTCATTCTCCAAAAGATCCGCTTTATTTATTACAGCTATGGTTGGCTTTTTGGCAGCACCCAGCTCCAGCAAAATTTGGCTTACTGCTTGCCACTGCTCCTCCATTTCTTCGTTGGAGCCATCTATTACATGCAGCAGCAAATCTGCCTCTACCACCTCTTCCAAAGTGGCCCTAAAAGCCGCAATAAGTTGATGCGGCAGTTTACGAATAAACCCGACCGTATCAGTAAGCAAAATTATCCGCCCATCGGCAAGATGCACCTTGCGCATTGTGTTATCTAAAGTAGCAAAAAGCTTATCTTCCGCCAACACTCCGGCATCCGTTAAAGCATTCAAAATGGTAGATTTTCCAGCATTAGTGTACCCAACCAGGGCCACAACCGGTAGCTGCTGATCCTCCCTTTGCTGGCGGTGCAGGGTCCGCGTACATCTAACCTTATCTAACTTATCCTCCAGTTCTCCAATGCGCCGACGAATATGACGCCTGTCCACCTCCAGCTTGGTTTCGCCGGGGCCGCGGGTACCAATCCCCCCACCCAAGCGAGAAAGCACCTCTCCCTGGCCAATCAAGTTAGAAAGCGTATAACGCAGTTGAGCCAATTCCACCTGCAATTTGCCATCATTGCTTTTGGCCCGCTGGGCAAAAATATCCAAAATCAGCATTGTCCGGTCAATAATCGCCCTGCCGGTAAGCTGGGTCAAGTTTCGCATCTGCACGGCAGAAAGTTCTTCGTCAAAAATCAAACAATCAACTTTTTGCACCTGGCTCAAAAGGCTCAGTTCTCTTGCTTTGCCCTTACCAATATAAAAAGCAGAGTCAGGCGTGGCCCTTTTTTGCAAAATTTTACCGGCCACATAAGCACCCGCCGTATCAGCCAATTGCTCAAGCTCTACAAGGCTTTTCCAGGCAACTTCTTCTTTTTGGCGGCCCAAAAGACCAACCAAAAGTGCCCGGGTAGGTTTTTTTTCTTCTCTGGGCCGGCTTTCTGCCGCCAGCTCTTTTTCTAGCTCAGCTAAAACTCTGGGGAAATCTATATCCGCCAAGGCAGCCACATTTGGGTAAAGCAAAGTTTGGGGCACATCTTCACCCAAAACACCCCAGGCTAGCCCCACATCGGTGCTTTTGCCTTCAGCATCTACCCCAATGGCTACCATGCAATCCAACCGCAAAATGGATAATGCCGTCAAATCCACACTGCTTAGCTGGCCGCTGCCTCTTGGGTGGGTGTGCAAGCAACGCACGCCAGAGAGCCTGTTTTTGCCTTGCCTTTTGGCCAAATTAAAAAGGGGCACTGTGGTGTCATCCCCCACATTAATACCCAAAACTACACCGCGTCTATCCACATAGGCAGCAATCTCTTTGCCAAGGTGGGCCGAAATTTGGGCCATGGCCAAAGCAAAAAACTCGTCAACAACAAGATGACGAGGAAGAATATATTTGCTTAAATCATTTAGCTTTTGTAACCAAACCTGAGAAACTCCTTTTGTGTTGCCGCTTATCATAAATACTTCCTTTTTATTAATTTATTTTATTATAATATAATTATAACATATTTATTTGTAAAATCTTTCAATAAAAACAAAAATAAAGGGCACCTCTTGAGTAACTCAAGAGGTGCCCTTTATTTCATAAACTTATTTACCGTTTCTAATGGCAGCCTGAGCAGCAGCCAAACGGGCAATAGGAACCCTATAAGGCGAGCAGCTTACATAATTCAACCCTTGCTTATAGCAAAATTCAATAGAAGAAGGGTCACCGCCATGTTCGCCGCAAATGCCCAGCTTAATATTGGGGCGAACAGACTTACCTTTGGTAACGGCTATTTCAATTAAAGCACCCACACCTTTGGTATCAAGCTTAGTAAATGGGTCAAACTCATAAATTTTGTTTTGATAATAAGATTCCAAAAACTTGCCCGAGTCGTCGCGAGAAAAACCAAAACACATTTGGGTAAGGTCATTAGTACCGAAAGAAAAGAATTCCGCTTCGGCCGCAATCTCATCGGCAGTCAGGCAGGCCCGGGGGATTTCCATCATGGTGCCCACCAAATATTCAAGCTCCATACCGGATTCAGCAATAATGGCATCTGCCGTAGTTTTGATAATATTTTTAACAAACTTAAACTCTTTAATTTCACCCACCAAAGGCACCATAATTTCCGGCACAATGTTATAACCTTTGGTTTTCTTCACATACAAAGCAGCCTCAATAATAGCCCTTGTTTGCATTTCAGCAATCTCCGGATATGTAACATCAAGACGGCAGCCCCGGTGACCCATCATAGGGTTAAATTCATGCATATCGATGATCTTTTTCCAAATGACATCAACATCAACCTTCATGTCGGCGGAAATCTCTTTAATTGTTTCTTCATCCTGGGGGATAAACTCATGCAGCGGCGGATCTAAAAGCCGAATGGTCACAGGCCTTTCCTGCATAACCTCATAAATACCAATAAAATCAGCCCGCTGAAATTCCAAAAGCTCGTTTAAAGCAACCCTGCGGTGCTCTTCTGTATCAGCCAAAATCATCTTCCGCATTTTGGCTACCCTTCCTTCTTTAAAGAACATATGCTCACTGCGGGTCAATCCAGTGCCTTCTGCCCCAAAGCTAATGGCTTTTGCTGCGTCCTCGGGGGTATCTGCATTGGTTCTGATCTTCATCGTACGATACTCATCAGCCCATTGCATATAACGAGCCAAATCGCCGAAAACAGTAGGCTCAATGGTGGGTACATCGCCCAAATATATCTTGCCGGTAGAACCATCCAAAGAAATATAATCTCCTTCTTTTATCGTTTCTCCGCCAAGCTTAAAGTATTTTTCATTTTCCCAAATCTTCAAATCCGTGCAGCCGGAAACACAGCAGGTACCCATGCCGCGGGCTACCACAGCAGCGTGTGAGGTCATGCCGCCACGCACAGTAAGAATACCGGCAGCAATAGCCATACCTTCAATATCTTCCGGTGAGGTTTCAAGCCGCACCAAAACAATGCGTTCCACACCCTTTTGTTTGGCTGCTTTGGCATCCTCGGCAGAAAAATAAACCCGGCCAGCAGCAGCCCCAGGGCTTGCAGCCAAACCAATCCCAATTTGCTTGGTCTTTTTCAAAGCTGCAGCATCAAAAACGGGATGAAGCAATTGGTCTAACTGTTTGGGGTCAACCCGCAAAACGGCTTCTTTGGTATCAATCATGCCTTCGTCTACCAAGTCAATAGCAATACGCAAAGCAGATGCAGCCGTTCTTTTGCCGTTTCTGGTCTGAAGGAAAAAGATTTTTCTATTTTCAATAGTAAATTCCATATCCTGCATATCTTTATAGTGTTCTTCCAAATTATGGCAAATCTCCACAAATTGCTCATAAACCTCGGGCATATCTTTTTCCAAAGTGCTAATGGGGAACGGTGTACGAATCCCGGCTACCACATCTTCGCCCTGCGCATTGATAAGATATTCGCCAAATATTTTTTTTTCACCGTTAGCCGGGTTTCTGGTAAAGGCCACACCGGTACCAGAGGTGTCCCCCATGTTGCCGAATACCATCATCTGCACATTAACCGCAGTCCCCCAATCGCTGGGAATATCGTTCATGCGGCGGTAAACAATAGCTCTGGGATTATTCCAAGAACGAAAAACAGCTTTAACGGCTTCCAAAAGCTGCTCTTTGGGGTCCTGAGGAAAGTTAGCATTTTTTTCTTTTTTATAAAGCTCCTTATAGCTCACAATAACTTCCTGCCAATCCTCACTAGCAAGCTCGGTATCATATGTAAAACTTTTTTTTTCTTTAATATCGTCCAAAATCCTCTCAAAGCTGGATTTGGAAATACTCATCACCACATCAGAAAACATTTGAATAAAACGACGGTAAGAATCATATGCAAAGCGGGGATTATTGGTTCTAGCCGCCAAAGCCTTAACAGAAACATCATTAAGCCCCAGGTTCAAAATGGTATCCATCATGCCCGGCATGGAAGCACGGGAACCGGAACGTACTGATACCAACAGGGGGTTTTCATTATCACCAAATTTTTTTTCACTTAAAGCCTCAAGCTTAACCAAGGCCTCATCAATCTGAGTCAAAATTTCCTGGTCAATTTTTTCGCCCTTAGCATAATAATCATTACAAGCTTCTGAGGTTATAGTAAAACCCTGAGGAATAGACATCCCCAAATTGGTCATTTCAGCCAAGTTAGCACCTTTGCCACCCAGCAAATCACGCATACCGGCATTGCCTTCTTTAAACATATAAACAAATTTCGCCATTTTCCTTAACCCCTTAGTTAGTTATATTTTATTATAAAAATTGTAATCAGATTACGATTAAGTGGTTTTACTAAGTCACCAACTGAGAAAGATCGCCAATATTTTTAGCTGCTTTCACAATTTTTCCCAAAAGGGCCAAACGATTATTTCTGATATTTTCATCCTCGGTCATAACCATAACCTTATCAAAAAACTGGTCTATAGGTCCCCGCAAACCACCCAAGGCTTCCAAAAGAACTAAATAATCCTGTTTTTTTAAGTCCTCGGCAATTTTGTTTTCTGCCTCAACAATTGCCTTAAACAAGGTTTTTTCTGTTTCTTCAACAAAAAGCTTTTCTTTAACCTGGCCAAAATCTTTGCCTTTCACCAGGTTAGCTGCCCGGTTAAAACCAGCCAACATCTCTTGACAAGCAACCGTAGTTCTAAAACTTGCCAAAGCATGTGCTTTCAAACGGCTTTGGTTCAAACTTTCCAACGGTACCGCCAAAATGGCATTCACAATATCATAACTAATACCTTCTTCGTTAAGAATATTGCCTAAACGCTGGCCAAAAAACTGCTCCAATGTCTCCTGAACTTCTCCTTTGCTTTTGGGCAATTGGTTTTTTACATGCAGGTCAAAAGCAATATCAATTAAATCCGGCAAAGAAATATTCAGACCGTATTTTATTATCATATTGGCAATGCCGGCCGCCTGCCGCCGCAAAGCATAGGGATCCTGTGAGCCAGTAGGCTGCATACCCAGGCCAAAAAACCCAACCAAACTATCCATCTTATCCGCAATAGATAAAACCAAGCCAGCCTTGCTGGTGGGTAGTTCATCCGCCGCAAAACGGGGCAAATAATGCTCCTCAATTGCCTGAGCCACAGCTTCTCTTTCTCCGTCGTGCCGGGCATAATATTTACCCATGATTCCCTGCAACTCTGTAAATTCATAAACCACACTGCTCACCAAATCACATTTCATAAGCTCAGCTGCCCGGGCTGTGTCTGTTGCCTCCTCCAAAGAAAAGTCAAGCTCGGTTGCAAGCCAACCCGCCAGAACAGAGACCCTAACCACTTTTTGAGCAACTGTACCCAGCTTCTCATGAAAAACAATTTTAGCTAACTTGGGTAAATTATCTTCCAGCGGGTGTTTACAGTCTTCCTGCCAAAAGAAAGCGGCATCTGCCAAGCGGGAACGCAAAACTTTCTCATTCCCCTCCTGCACAATATTAATGTCCTTAGCAGTACCATTTCTAACAGCAATAAAATTATTCAAAAGCGTATTATCATCCCTAAAAACAGGGAAATAACGCTGATGTTCCCGCATAGGTGTTATTATAAGCTCTGTAGGCATGGAAAGGTAATCTTCATTAAAAAAACCTGCAAAAGCAGTGGGGTATTCTAAAAGATAGGTAACTTCATTTAAAAGCTCATCATCTTCTTTTGTTTTACCACCGCAAGTTTTTGCCACTTCTTTTATCTGTTCGGCAATCATCTGGCGTCTTTCTTTTTGGTCAACAATCACATATTCCTTGCGCAAAGCCTCTTTATAATGAGCCGGGCTTTTAATTTCCACTTTGTCACTGCCCAAAAAGCGGTGCCCACGGCTATACCGGTTGGCTGTAATACCTGCTACTTCCAAAGGTAAAACTTGGTTGCCATAAAGAGCAACCAACCAATGAATAGGCCGGGCAAAACGCATATCCAAATCCCCCCACCGCATAGTCTTAGGGAAATTAAGTTTGTTGATAATGTCTAAAAACAACTGCGGCAAAATAGCCAATGCTGCTTCCCCTTTGGCATTTTTGGCAGCATAAACATAAGGTACGCTGTTCAACTCTTTAATAAAAAGATCAGCTGGCTCAATGCCTTGACTGCGGCAAAAACCTTCCAAAGCTTTGGTGGGAGACCCTTCGGCATCATAAGCACTTTTTACTGCCGGGCCCTTAAATTCCATTTTAAGGTCTTCGGCCATTTCTGCCACCTCACCTACCAGCAAAGTCAAGCGCCGGGGGGTACCAAAAACAGCAATTTTACCAAAATTCAAACGGGCAGTCTCCAGCAATTCTTTAGCGGTCGCAGCAAGCAAACGCAAAGCAGGCTCCATAAAGCGAGCCGGTATTTCCTCTGTGCCAATTTCCAAAAGTAAATCCTTAGCCATTATCTATGACCCTCCTCTTTCAAAGGAGCCAAGCCAAATTCTTTTCTTTTGGCTTCGTCCTTCAACATGGGGTAACCCAAGCTTTCCCTTTGGGCAACATAAGCCTGGGCGCACAGCTTAGCCATGTTGCGAACCCGGCCAATAAAGCTTTGCCTTTCCGTGGCACTAATAGCCCCTCTGGCATCCAAAAGGTTAAACGTATGCGAACATTTTAAAGTATAATCATAAGCTGGCTGCACCAATCCTTCGCCAATAACCCGCACGGCCTCCGCCTCAAAAACATCAAAAAGATTAAAGAGCATGTCAGTATCTGCAACCTGAAAATTATAGGTAGAGTAATCAACCTCATTGCGGTGATAAACATCACCATAGCTAATGCCGTCCACCCATTCTATATCATAAACACTGTCTACTTTTTGAATAAACATCGCCAATCTTTCAATACCATAGGTAATCTCTGCTGAAATAGGCTTGCAATCTATGCTACCACACTGTTGAAAATAGGTAAACTGGGTAACTTCCATGCCATCCAGCCAAACCTCCCAACCAAGGCCCCAAGCCCCCAAAGTAGGCGATTCCCAGTTATCTTCTACAAAACGTACATCATGCTGCAGCAGGTCAATACCCAGAGCTTTTAGGCTTGCCAAATAAAGCTCCTGCACATCCAAAGGCGAGGGCTTCAAAATTACCTGATACTGAAAATAATGTTGCAAACGGTTGGGGTTATCCCCATAACGTCCATCGGTCGGCCGACGAGAAGGCTCCACATAAGCCGTATGCCACGGTTCGGGGCCTAAAGCCCGCAAAAAAGTAGCAGGGTTCATGGTGCCGGCTCCTTTTTCCACATCATAAGGTTGAAGGATAATGCAGCCCTGCTCTCCCCAAAACTTATTCAAAGTTAAAATAATTTCCTGAAAATTCATGTCAGGACCTCCCGTTTTATAATCAAGCAAAACAAAAAGCTCTCATCTCAGCGCCAATAAATTAGTTCAGGACGAGAGCCAACCTCCCGTAGTATTAGCCCGCCAGCTATTCCCCCTAAATATTCAAAATTCATCTCTTAAAGTATATAGTATAATATAAACAATTTTAAAAAAATAATATAAACAATTCTAGCAAATGCTCCCCCTAATGTCAAATATTTATATATTCCCGCAAGGTCTGCTTTGCCTTGGTAGATTTCTCTAAATAATATCGCAAATAGCCTTCCGTAGCCTGCTCCATCTCTCTTTTAATTTCCGATCCTGGCTTAAAATTAAAAAGCTGCCGCAAATCTATTTCCAAAAGCTTTTTCATAGATAAGATGGCTCCCGGACTTAAAAGCTCATCTGGTGCCGAACCGCTGCAACCGGTGCAAACAATACCACCCCGATAAGGGGATAAAACAAAGCTTCCGCCCATAACACCCCTGCCACAAACCGAGCAGAAATCCAACTGCGGCTTATAACCCAAAATGGCAAGCAAACGCAGCTCAAAAAAGCGGGCCAAAATTTCCATATCTTCTTCCGGTATAACCTCCAAAACAGCAAAAACAGAAGCCCCTAAAATAAACAAACTTTCCTGGGGTTTGTTTTCCGGTAGAGAATAATCCAAAAGCTCGGAAATATAAGAAGCATAAGCAATTCTGCCCAGGCTTTCCCGCAAGCCGCGGTGGCTGTTTATGGTCTCCCCCTGAGTCACGGTGGCTAAACTCCCCCGGCCGAAGGCAAAAGCCAAACGGCTATAACTAAACAGCTGGGTGGCCCCAGAAAGACTGCTTTTGCCCTTTCGCACCCCTTTGGCAATAGCAGAAACCCTGCCCCGCTCTTTGGTAAAAACAATAATAATCCTGTCAGCCTCACCGTATTCCCGGCTCCGAATGACCAACCCTTCTAAAACTTGCAAGCGGCTACCAGTCATAATCATCTATCCCACTTTTTTATAATTCTTTCTTATCAAACCCAAAGTTTTTTAGCATGGTGTCATTATTGCGCCAGCCTTTTTTCATTTTAACCCTTAGGGCCAAAAACACTTTGCTGGCAAAAATTCCTTCAACTTCCAACCGGGCGGCCGAACCTATCTTTTGCAGCATAACACCTTTTTTACCAATAATGATACCCTTTTGACTCTCTCTTTCCACATAAATATCCGCAGCAATGTAAATAAGGCCGTTTTCTCTCTCTTCCATTTCGGTAATGTTCACGGCAATGGCATGAGGTATCTCTTCCGTGGTGGCCTGTAGAATCTTCTCCCTAATTATTTCCGCAATTATCACCTGTTCGGGCTGGTCGGTAACAGTGTCAAGCGGATAATATAGTGGGCCTTCCGGCAAATATTTTTTTAAGGTCTCCAACAAAACTTCCACATTTTCGCCTGTTTTTGCCGCCACCGGAACAACTTCCGCAAAGTCGCCCAATTCTTTATACTTGTCAATTACCGCCAAAAGCTGCGGTTTTTCCAACAAATCTATCTTGTTTATTACCAAAAAAACTGGGCATTTACTTCCCACCAACTGCTGGCTAATATACTTTTCACCCCCGCCAATCTCGGCTGTGGCGTCTACCAAATAAAAAAGAATATCCACATCCCCCATAACACTTTGGGCCGAGAGAGACATATACTGGCCTAATTTGTGTTTGGGTTTGTGTATGCCAGGAGTATCCAAAAAAATTGCTTGCATTTCATCTGTGCTGTAAATTCCCTGAATCTTGTTTCTAGTAGTTTGAGGTTTATTCGATGTTATGGCTATTTTTTGCCCCAAAACCTGGTTCAAAAGCGTAGATTTACCTACATTAGGCCGGCCAATAAGCCCCACAAAGCCCGATTTAAAAGGTGTGGCAGCGGTCATTTATTCTGCCCCCCGTCTGTTAGGCAAAAAGAGATCGGCAAAAAACTACTTAAGGGCTGCATAACAAGATTCCCCTCATTTTTTCCGGTAATTACCAGCATATTACCACTGTTAAACTCCTCCAAAACTTGCAAGCAAGCCCCACATGGCACCGTAATATCGTGGTTGGGTGAAGCAATAGCAATGGCCGCAAAATCTTTTTTACCTGCAGCAACAGCAGCAAAAACAGCCCCCCTTTCCGCACAACAGGAAAGACCATAGGAAGCATTTTCCACATTACAGCCGGTAAATATCTCGCCATCCGCCGTCAAAAGAGCTGACCCCACTTTAAAACCGGAATACGGGGCATAAGCATTTTTTGCCGCTCCTTTAGCCAACTGCAAAAGTTTTTCACCATCAAAATTTTTCATAATAAAATACCCCTTAAAAATTATTTATCATCTCCAAAATTACTCTCCCGGCAAGGTAAATTTCACGCTTTGGTCGATCATCTGAATCCAGGTCTGCCCTGGTTTTAAAGACCACTCATTGCCATTCGAGTCATAATAACGGGTCATGGAGTCAGGGCTTGTCCTTTTCCAGGTGCCTTCCTGCACCACACCATCCCGCAAAAGCCAGGCCTTGCCAGAACCAACTAGGTTTATTTCCAGCCTGCCTTCGCTGTCTAAAACCTTAGAGCTTACCCGCTGCACAACAACATTTGCGGCTTTCCACTGCTCTCCATCGCCTTTATCCAAGCAGGGGTCACCTTTCAAGTAACGCAAATAAAGTCCACTTGCCTCGTCATATTCATACTCAACCTTAGCAGAAGGATAGTAAATCTTCACCCATGCAGCCGGTTCGGCAAAGGCCGGGGCTTCCTCGCTCCACACATAAGCTTCCACTTCAACCCCTGTTTTATATCCCTTGTCTGCAATTGCCTCCGCCAAAAGTGCCGTGCTGGTATAAAGGTTGTGCGGAGCTTCGCGGCTCTTATCCCGCCAAAAATACTTAGAATTATATATCTCATCTAAATAATCTACCACGTTCTTTTTCAAGTAAACATAGGCATCATTGCTGCCACCAGCATGAACAAAAAGAGCATCCCACTGCCGGGCAACATCAATTATATATGGTCTAGAGCTGCGGACAGGGCCAATCACATCTGCTTTTTGGCCATAAAAAACAGCCACATAACGGCTAATCCCACCCTCCGCCGGAATCTCATAAATTATATCTGCCTGGCTCAAGCCGGTTTGCGGCCGTGCATCTGGGTTATTGTCAATGGAAACCACAAGAGGTTTTGCCGGCATCTTTTCAACAACCAAACCGGTAAACGGATTATAAATTTTATTAACCTCTGCGTTGTTTTCACTTTGGCCCTTTTCGTTTTCTTTACTGCAAGCAACAAAAAAACACATGGCCAAAATTAACACAAAACACAAAAACATTTTGTTTTTTATCTTTAACATAAATTGGTACCCCTATTAAACAAATAAATCAAAACAATTGCCTGATGTACGGATAAAAAATAATAATACCAATCAACACCGAAAAAAAGGCCGCCACCAAAACTGCTCCGGCAGCAACATCTTTTGCAAAAGCCGCTTTGGGATGCTTTTTAATACTTAAAAAATCCACATATTTTTCAATAGCGGTGTTTATAAGCTCCGCCACAAGCACCAAAGCTATGGTAAGGCACAAAATTGCCACCTCAACCCTGGACACATCCAAAAGTGTGGCCGCCACCAAAACAAGAACAGCTACAACAGAATGAAAACGCAAATGCCGCTCCTCTCTCATGGCCTTGATCCAACCTCTCATGGCACAAATAAAAGATTGTTTTTCTTTATCCTGCATGTTTTACCCCCTATTTTCTGGGTAAATCCAAAAGCTCCAAAACCTCATTTTGTCTGGCCTGCATTAGGGCCTCTTCCGCCAAACCTAGTTCATGGTCATAACCCAAAAGATGCAACAAACCATGCACAAAAAGAAACACACCTTCCCTTTCCAAACTATGGTCAAATTCGGTTGCTTGCCTTTGCATAGTTTCGGTAGATATCACAATATCCCCCAGAGCACAGCCCGGCACAATCAAATCGTTTAGCTCTAGTAAAGGAAAAGAAAGCACATCAGTAGCGGTATCTTTGTGGCGATAATCATTGTTGAGCTCTCTTATACCAGCATCATCGGTCAAAAGAAGACTTATCTCCACTTTGCATTTAGGCGTTTTCCTTTGTTTCTCTGTTGCCAGAGTCAATCGGTAAGCCCGGTTCCACAGCGTTTTCAACTCCGGGCTGATAAAAAGCTTCTTCTGCTGATTGCTTATCAATAGTGCCATCCGCTTCAGCGGCCTCCTCTCCTTTTTTCATCATTTCAGCCACCACAGGCGGATAATCTACCCGCTTATGGCTAACACTTGCCAAAACTTGAGTAAAAGAATCGGCAATAACATTCAAATCCTTAAAGGTCAAGTCGCATTCTTCCAATTGGCCCGAATCAAACTTGTTTTTAATAATGCTACGAATACGGCCTTCAATTTGTCCTTTGGTAGGCTGGCTCATTGCCTGCACAGCAGCCTGCACACTATCTGCCAACAAAATAATGGCGGCCTCTTTACTTTGCGGCTTAGGCCCAGGATAACAAAACTCTTCAATATTGACCTTATCTTCACCGTCTTGCTTTTTAGCCTTATTGTAAAAGAAAGAAACCAAGCTAGTACCATGATGTTGCTCAACCATATCTATTATAACCTGGGGTAGCTTATATTCCTTGGCAATTTCAATACCCTCTTTAACGTGAGAAACAATGATCAAAGTACTAAGGGTTGGCTGCAGTTTGCCATGGGGATTTTCCCCAGCATTCTGATTTTCAATGAAGAAATACGGCCTTTTTATTTTGCCAATATCATGAAAATAAGCCCCAACCCGCACAACCAAGGGATCGGCCCCCAAAGCATTTGCGGCAGCCTCGGCCAAATTACCCACCAAAACACTGTGCTGATAAGTACCAGGAGCTTCAAGCATCATTTTTTTAATCAAAGGATTATTAGAGTTAGAAAGCTCCAAAAGCCTCAGCATAGTGGTAATGCCAAAAGCACTCTCAAAAAAGGGCAGCAAGCCAACCGTAAATACCACCGACAAAATACCGTTCACAAAAGCAAGCCCAATACCAATGCCAATGGTGGCATAAGAATAGCCCCAAGCAAAGCCCCAAGCAACCACAGCAGCCATATAAACCAAAGCAATTCGCAACCCTACAACGGCATACTTGCTACGCTGGTCTAAACCGCTAATGCTGGCTATGGCCACAAAACCACTAAAAATAGCTGCAAAAACATACAAAAGCTG
The DNA here is from genome assembly GCA_002419005.1 of Peptococcaceae bacterium UBA5755. Classification (GTDB taxonomy): domain Bacteria; phylum Bacillota; class Dehalobacteriia; order UBA4068; family UBA5755; genus UBA5755. The sequence continues at coordinate 270,939 of DIFF01000012.1, forward strand.
CGCATCAAACAAAAAACCGGTAAAAAGACCCAAAATAACCGTAGTAAAAACACCGCTCTCTTTATCCAAAAGTACGGTAGCAAGCATAGAACAAATAGCCACTGGCATCAAAATACCGGACAAAAAAGTAACCTGCCCAGCAACACCATCACTTAAAAACACAATAAGCTTGCCAATAATTAACACAAGGTTTATCAGAATCCCCAAAATTAAAATATTTTTTGGTTCCCGCCAAAGTTTTTTCTTGTAATAAGCAAGAAAAACAACCAACAAAGCATAAAGCATGGCGACAAAAAGCAAAATGCCAAAATAAGTAAGCACAATGCTGCGGCCTTTGTGTAAACCCAAAAGCTGCAATAGTTCAATGCCCTTTGCATCTGCCACCTCACCCTTGGCCAACAAAAGCTCTCCTTGCTGCACAGATACATGCACGGGATAAATCTCCGCCATAATTTTTTCCACCTCGGCGGCGGTGGCCACTGGGTCATAAATCTTGTTTGCCGCAAAATCCAAGTTGCCCGCCAAAGCCCGGCTAAAAGCCAGGCTATTACCACTTATGCTTTTATCAGCAACAAGAATATCATCAATTTTGCCGGGCACTGCGGAAGCATCTTCAACTGTAACCCCCGGGTCATATACTTCTTTTATGGCATCACACAAAACCTGTTTACAAGCCCCCAAACTTCCTTCAGAACTTTTTAAGGCCTGAACAATAGAACTCTCCGCCAAATTTGCCGGCAACTGGCTTTTTAAAGCTACAACTTTTTCTGTCTCGGTAGCGAGTGTTTCATCCGCTTTCACCGCCAAAACAGCAGAAAAATACCGCTCAACATCCGCTAAAAGTCCTGTCAAAATTGTGGCATTTTTTTGGTATAATTGCCCAACCTCTTGAGCAGCCACCTGTTTTGCTTCCTCGGTAAGAATATCGCTTACAACAGTAGTGGAAGCCCCTTTATAGTAAATATCCTCCGTTGCAGCTTGGCCTTCTTCAATATCTACCTGCTCTGGCAAAAACCCAAAAGCCAAAACAACAAAAGAAACAACCACGCTCAAAAACACGTAAAGTATCCTGGAAGCCGGGCTTTTTTGCATCATATTGCCTTTCGATAATTTTTTTGCTCTATCAATTTTCATCAAGTTTCCTCCAACATAAATACAAATCAATTAGATCCACTTTTTATCATATGCATCAATAATTTTTTGGACCAAAGGATGCCGTACCGTGTCCAAAATAGTTAAATGACAAAAAGCCAAACCGGAAATATCCTTAAGCCGTCTTTCTGCTTCCACCAAACCAGAGCGTTGGCCATCCGGCAAATCTATCTGGGTAATGTCACCGGTTATAACCACCTTGGAACCCATGCCCATGCGGGTCAAAAACATCTTCATCTGTAAAGATGTGGTGTTTTGTGCTTCATCCAAAATAATAAAGGCATCATCCAGAGTGCGCCCCCGCATGTAAGCCAAGGGAACAACCTCCACAGTGCCCCGCTCCATATATTTAAGAGCAATCTCCTGCCCCAAAATATCATCCAATGCATCATAAACCGGCCGCAAATATGGGTTTACCTTATCCTGCAAGTCGCCCGGCAAAAAACCAAGTTTTTCTCCTGCTTCCACCGCCGGCCTGGCCAAAACAATTTTGTTTACTTCTTTTGCTTTCAACGCGGCAACCGCCATAACCACCGCTAAATACGTTTTGCCGGTGCCGGCAGGCCCAATACTAAAAGTAATATCATGATTTCTAATAGCTTCCAAATATTGCCACTGGCCAAGTGTTTTTGCTTTTACCTGCTTACCTCTTGGCGTTACATAAACTGTCTCGGCCAAATAAGCAGCAATTTCTTTGTTGTTTCCCAAAAGACTTAAAGAATAATTTATGGAAGCTTTAGTAATAAGGATGCCGGCTTCCGCCAAAGTAAAAAGATGCTCAAAAACCATCCGGGCTTTATCTACATCAGTTTTGCTTCCAGAAAGAACCAGCTCGTTACCCCGAACCACAATTTTTGCTAATAGGTTTTCTTCCAACAAGGATAGGTTTTCATCTCTTTCCCCTAAAATATTGGCTGCTTGTCCATTGCAATTAAAAACCAATTTTTTTTCTGTCTGCTGCTCCAAAAAATTCCCTCCTTAGTTGGTTTATTCTTTAAGTTCAGATTTTAATTATTATTATACCACATTATTCCATTTTGTTGTAATTTTAATCAGTATTGACACTCAAGGCAATATCTTCCAGGCTTTGCCAAACAACCCTAGTTTTTATCACACCGTTTTCTTCCGCCAAGGGATAAATGCTTTCATTTACTAATTTAGCCGTAACAGGCATCTGGCGGCGGGCATCTTGTCTAGCCAAAACAAGGGCCATCTCCTTGGCATTTTCTCTGCTTATTTCACTTATATTCACTATCTCTTTCTGATAAATGCTAACCGATATTTTAAGACCAGAAGCAATCCCTTCCCACCAATATATTTCATCTTCCCCGGTATATTTAAGCTCATTTTCCTCTGTGTTTAAAGAAGACGGCCACAAAATCAGCTGGCCTCTTTCGGGCCAAAGCAGGCTTATCTGTTTTTTGGCTTTCCCCACAGAATAATGAACCTCCTCCTGCAAAGAGCATTCCCCATAACCAGTATACCACACATTTGCCCTAATTATAGCCGCAGCCTTGCCGTTTTCTGACTCTACCAACACTTGATTAGGCAGAACAGTTTGCCCAACCGAAACAACCGCTTTGCCGGATAATATTAATATTTCTTCAACTACCCCGGCTTTACCTGCCACTATTTGTTCACCGCCTAAGCCTTCCGGCGGCAAAGTATTCTCCACAATCATAATCTCTACCTTAGTACCCTGTTTTTCAATGTTTACCCAAGCAAGTTGAGGATTCTCGGCCAAAATATCTTTTTCTATTGCAGCCAAATCTAGGCCGGGGGTCCAACCCCCTGGTTTCAGACCTTTTTCATATACTAAATTAATAATTTCTTCTGTTTGGGTATGCAGCAAAGGTTCTGGGCTTTGCACGCTCACAAAAAATACAAAGGAAGACAAAATATACACACCCAACAAACACAAAAGGAACCCTACCGGCAAAAGATAACGCTGGCGGCGAAAATAACGCTGCACAAAAGGACGCCCCTGGCGGCGGCGAACTCTGAAGCGACAATGGGTCACTTTTGCCACATGACGCAAAACACCAACCTGACTCAACCGCACCCCTGCTTCCAGCATTTGCGGTCCAAGCCAGTTTATATCATAAAACTCAACCCCTCTTTGCATGGCCAAATTTAAAAAAGGGGCGGCTCCAACCCCTTCAACCTGAATTACCACATAACCAAAAAACCAATTGGCAAAACCAATCTTCACTTAAACCTCATCCTCTTTTCCCATCAAAATGCCAATCTGTTTTATCTCTCCCTCTATACTTATTTCATCATCCTGCAAATTACGCAGAACCAGATTTTCTCCTTCAGCCCAAAGCAAACCCTTTTCCACTTTTAACCGCACACGCTTGGAGGAATATTCTATTATTCCTTTGTGATTTTCCACCAGCAAACGCTGGTCTCCCAACAAATTTATCTGAGGCAAATTCAAAGCTACGTCTGCAGGTAAATCCAAAGCATCCGCCATAAAATATTTCCATCTGTTGCTTTTTTTCTTGTTGCTTTTTGCCACAAGCACACCTCCTTACATAAAAATATGCAACAAAAGGATGCCTTATGAAATATAAAACGGGGTGGAAATTTTAAAATTTCCACCCCGTTAAATTAGTTTTTTAAATTATTCTTTGACGGCGGCTAACACCATTAAACCCTTGGCGTTTGGCCACCGGCGGGGCCAGAATTTCCGCCATAATCAACCCTTGCCGCCAATTGGTATCTTTTATATTCAAAGCAGCAACAGGGGCCTTTTCCGGCTCCAAAACAATTTCTTCCAAATCTTCTAGTGGTGGCCCCTCAAAGTGCAGCTTCTCATAAGAAACCTGCGGAACTTGAGAAACCGAAACAGGCTCTTTCGCGGCTGGTTTTTCTTCCTCTTCCTCCGCTAAACCAAAAAGCTGCTCCATCTGTTTTTGCCATTCCATGCCAAGCATGGGTTTAGCATTTTGGCCCGGTTTTACCTCCCTCAGGCTGCGGGTTTTTTCATCCCAAACCTGCATTAGGGTTGGCTTAGCCTGCTCTCCTGTTTTTCTCTGAGCTTCCTGTTTGGCTTTACTTTTTCTATATCTTTGCCAAATTGAGAAAACAATACCCAAAATTATCAGAATATCGATTTTCCCCATAAACATCCTCCCTTTTTAGGGTCAGCTTTCTTAAAAACCTTATTCCTGGTTGGGCTTAATAGAGGAAGGTTCGCTGCCGCTTGTTGCTATGCCATGACGCATGGAGGTATCGGCCTGGATATTCTGCATGTTGTAATAATCCATAACACCCAAACGACCATTGCGAAAGGCATCTGCCATGGCTTTTGGCACTTCGGCTTCGGCTTCCACAACTTTGGCCCGCATTTCCTGTACAGATGCTTTCATCTCTTGTTCTTTGGCCACAGCCATGGCCCGGCGTTCTTCTGCCTTAGCCTGAGCAATTCGTTTATCGGCTTCGGCCTGATCGGTTTGCAGTTGCGCACCAATATTGCGGCCCACATCCACATCAGCAATATCGATGGAAAGTATCTCAAAGGCTGTGCCGGAATCCAAACCTTTAGAAAGTACAGTCTGAGATATTTTATCCGGGTTTTCCAAAACCTGTTTGTGGCTTTCGCTGGAGCCAACGGTGGTAACAATACCCTCGCCTACTCTGGCAATAATAGTCTCTTCACCGGCACCGCCTACCAAACGGTCAATGTTGGCCCGCACGGTAACCCTGGCTTTAACTTTTACTTCAATACCATTTTTGGCCACAGCAGCCACAATTGGCGTTTCAATAACCCTGGGGTTTACGCTCATCTGAACGGCCTCAAGAACATTGCGGCCGGCCAAATCAATGGCAGCAGCTCTTTCAAAAGGCAGCGGAATATCTGCTCTTGCCGCAGCAATCAAAGCATTCACCACTCTATCAACGTTGCCGCCAGCCAAGTAGTGTGCTTCCAATTTTCTCACGTCAGATCTAAGCCCGGCTTTTTCCGCCTTAACCAACGGGTTGACTATTCTGGCGGGAGAAACCCTTCTTAACCGCATACCAATCAAATCAATAATGCCAACTTTTACTCCAGCAGCCAAGGCAGATATCCACAACCCAATAGGAATAAATCTCAGTAATATTAAAATAAAAATTATAATTATTATAAAAATAATCCATGGTACTATCGCAATCGGCATAATTACATGTTCCTCCTTTTTATTTTAATTCTTTTTAAAGTTATAACCTACAACATTTCCCGCACTACAACTCGGCCGCCTTCTACGGCAATAACCTTTATTTTTGCCCCAGAAACCACAAAAGCACCTTCTGTTACAACATCCACTCTTTTACCTTCAATATCAGCAATACCGGCCGGTCTCAAAGTGGTAATAGCTTCCCCCACCAGACCAACATAATCGCTTAGGCTGGGCTCAGAAGAAATATAGCCCTCCTTATTTTCCTGCTTACCAAACAAAATCAAGCGGTCCCAAATTTTTCTGGTATGTTTGTTTTTTACACTAATTACAACCAAAAGAATTGTACCGCCAATTGCCACCAACAAAGATATTACAGCCTGCTGCCAGCTAGCAGAAACCGCCACGATGGAACCAAATATACAAAAAGCACCAACCAAGCCAAAACCACCAAAACCAGGAATAACAAAAATTTCTATAACAACCAGCACAATGCCTGCCAAAAAGAAAATGACACTAAGCCAGCCGCCATTACCCACAATCAAAGCTCCGGCAAAAAACAAAAACAAACACAAAGACCCTAAAATGCCGGCAATGCCAATGCCGCCAGCAAAAATAATTTCTATAGCAATACCAGCTATGCCAACCAATAACAGTAAAGTACTAACCAATGGGTTGGTTAAAAATTCACCCATCTTGTACATAGTAATTTGACCTTCCTGCACCACCGACACATAACTCAACCCATCATCAGCCAAAGCATGATCAGAGCTTATGCCGGCAAAAGCAGGAGCAATGCTAAAAGTCAAGGCTAAAATAATTAATAATAAAAAAAATGCCACCCTGTGTCTCATCTCTGTCACCTCCCCAAAATAGCTCTTTTTATTAATTATAACCATAAATAACACTATTATAATAATAACATATTATTCCCCAATTACCTAATTTTTTTTACATATAGTCTCCCCAGTAAATAATATTTTAAAAATAAAAGCCCGGGCTTTAAGACCGGGCTTGATAAACTATTTTAACTCCATTTGCGTTTTCTGGCTGCTTCTGCTTTCTTTTTCTTCTTTACGCTAGGCTTTTCATAATGTTCATGTTTTCTGATCTCAGCCATTACACCCGACTTTTGGCAGGTACGTTTAAACCGCCGCAAGGCACTGTCGAGGGACTCGTTTTTTCCCACACGCACTTCGCTCATTTATTTCCCTCCCCTCGATAACACCATAAATCTAAGCTGTTTGCCTGCAAAGTGTGCAAACATGAAAATATTATATACCACATTTATTGATAACGTCAACTACTAATAATATAGAGTTTATAGATAAGATCATCACCTAATTTGACCAAAAAGGCCCTAAAAACTTGCCGCCCAACAAATGATAATGAAGATGAGCTACCTCTTGACCGCTATCGGGGCCGCTGTTGGTAAGCAAACGATAGCCGGCCTTTTCTATACCCAAAAGCTCAGCAATCCTAACGGCTGCCAGCTGAATTTTGCCAAGCAATTCGCCATCTTCTGCCGAAACTTCTGCCAAAGAAGCTATGTGTTTTTTAGGAATTATCAGCACATGGATGGGAGCATGAGGATTAATGTCATTGAAGGCAAAAATATCTTCATCCTCATAAACTACAGTGGCCGGAATTTCTTTATTAACTATTTTACAAAAGATGCAGTTTGCCATTTTTTTTGCCACCTTTTCTTTTTTATGTTCTTTAGTATAAAACCTATCTCAGAGACTGTCAATCTCTGCCGGCAAAAATTCACCCTGCCAGGCAACCCCTTTTGCTTGTAAAATATTGCCTTTTTTACCAGAAACATTTTTTATCATAACTGGCAAATAATTAGCGGTATGACCAAACCAAAACTCTTTCCCTTGTAGAAATTTTGGTTGTTCCAAAAGAATCTTCAGCTCTTTCCCCACATATTTTGCGGCCCAAGCAGCTGCTGCTGCTTTACTTACATCTTCTAGTTCTTTTGCTCTTTTTGCTTTAACCTGCGGGCTAACCTGGTTCAAAAAAGTTGCAGCCAATGTGCCTGCCCTAACAGAATAAGGGAAGACATGCACTTTGGCAAAATTCATACTCTCTACAAAAGCCAAACCCTGCTCAAAATCTGCCTCCGTTTCGCCCGGGAAACCCACCAATACATCCGTGGTGACCGCCAAATCCGGCAGCATTTCCCTTGCCATGCCCACCAAATAAGCATAGCGTTTTGTGTCATAACCTCTGCCCATTGCCGCAAGTGTTTTATCCGCCCCAGCTTGCAAGGGTATGTGCAGATGGGGGCAAATATTGGGGTTTTGAGCCAAAACAGCCAAAAAATCTTTATTTAGTTCCTGCGGCTCAATAGAGCCCAAACGCAGCCTTTGCAGGTTGGGGATTGCTGCCAAACTGGCAACCAGACCGGCAAGACTACCAAAAGCTGCCGGATCATCACTGCCATAAGCCCCAATGTGGATGCCGGTCAAAACAATTTCCGGGTAGCCGGCCTGCACCAATTGAATTGCCTGGGTCAAAACCTGCTCAGGGGGTTTGCTGCGAACCGGCCCCCTGGCATAAGGCACAACGCAATAATTGCAAAACTGATTGCAGCCATCTTCAATCTTTAAGTTTGCTCTTATTCTGTCCTCGGGCTGACCCAAAGCCGGAATATCCTGAAAATTACGACACTCTCTAATATTCTGCACTCTGACCAACGGTTTCTGGCTATTTTGCACCAAAGCATCTTCCACCAGGGTTAACAAATTTGCCTTTTCCGCATTACCCGCAACCAAGCATACCCCTTCTAAACCAGATACCTGCTCAGGCGACACCTGGGCATAGCAACCGGTAGCTACCACCAAGGCCTGTGGGTTTTGTTTGTGGGCCCGCCGCAAAAGCTGGCGGGATTTTCGGTCTGCCAGATGGGTCACTGTGCAGGTATTGACAATATATACATCTGCCTCTTCCTCAAAAGGTACAATTTGCCAACCATTTTGCAAAAAAAGCTGGCTCAAGGCAGCGCTTTCTTCCTGGTTCACTTTGCAGCCCAAAAAATGTATGGCTATTTTTTTCATGCCACTGGCCCCCCAAAATCGGCCCACTGATACATGACAATAGCAATAACCACCAGGCCCGCGGTTTCTGTGCGCAAAATGCGTGGCCCTAAAGACACCGTTTTGGCCCCTTTGGCCCGAGCCAAAACTGCTTCCCTCTCATCAATGCCGCCTTCCGGCCCAATAATTATGCCCAAAGATTTAGGAGAAATCTGGGGTAAAACTGCTCGCAACCCAGTATTTTTTTCTTCTTCCCATGGCATAAGCAAAAAAGCATCTCTAGGAGGAATCTGCAAGGCTTCTTGTAGATTACACACAGGATAAACTTGGGGGATCTTATCTCTGCCGCATTGTTTGGCGGCTTCGGCGGAAATTTGTTGCCAGCGGGCCTGTTTTTTTGTTGCCTTTTCACCGGCAAGCTGCACCACACTGCGTTCAAAAGCAACCGGCACAATGGCATGTACGCCCAACTCCACACTTTTTTGGATTATCAAATCCATCTTATCGCCTTTGGCAATGCCCTGCAAAAGATATACATCCAAATCCGGTTCATTGATGCCAGGTTTTTGGCTGATGATTTTGGCTTCCACGCGGTTTTTGGTAATAAAAATAGTTTCCGTTTCAAAAACCAAACCGGCACAAACCACACAAATGATTTGTCCAACCTTAAACCTAAGTACCTGAGCAATATGGTGGGCATCGCTACCCTCTATGCTTATGATACCATTATTTATCGCCTTTTCTTCCACAAAAAACCTGTTCATCCCAATCCCCACTTTACTTTTTCTTAAACACAAAGCTGTGCCAGTTATCCCTTTGTTTTGTTTCTTTAAAAATTAATCCAGCCTCTTCCGCCGCTACAAGCACTTTTTTTTGTTTGCCGCAAATAATCCCGCCAGCAATAAAAACACCGCCGGGTTTCAGCAAATTCGCCACTTTTTTTGCTATGCCGGCAATTATATCTGCCACAATGTTAGCAACTATAATATCATATTGAGTTTTTGCCGCCTGGGTTATTTCTCCCACATGGCAAAACACCTTTGCTTTGTTGGCTTGGCTGTTTGCCTGTGCCACCTCAACTGCCATTGGGTCAATATCCAAAGCCTCCACGTAGTTTGCCCCCAGCTTTGCGGCAATTATGGCCAAAATACCAGAACCACAGCCAATATCCAAAACCTCCTGCTTTGGCTTAGCATAAAACTCTAAAAGCTCTGCACAAAGAGCAGTTGTGGCATGGTCTCCGGTACCAAAAGCCATCCCCGGGTCAAGCTCCACCACCAAATCTTCCGGTTGCGGCAAATATTCCTCCCAGCTAGGTTTAATAACCATTTTTTGCCCCAAACGAAAGGGCTTGTAAAATTTTCGCCAGTTGTTGTCCCAATCCTCTTCTTTTACCACTTCAAAACTCCAACTCAGTGGTTCCTTAGGCCAGGCCAATTGCAAAAAGGCCAGTTCTGTTTCCAGCCTGGCCTTTTTTTCTTTTTGGTTTTTTTCTGGCAAATACAAAGATATTCGAAGGTTCAAAGATGCCAAATAAGCATCAGAAAGAGCCCAGGCATCCCAATCACCGGCAGCCACATGCTCTCTGCTAATATTAGGGTCATCAATTTCTATGCCGCCACAATCTAGCTCGGCACAAATGTTGCTAATGAGCTCTTCCAGCTTTGTCGAGGTTATTATATTGACTTTTAAATAGTCCATAGCCACCTCTTTTAATTTTATTATTTTTAATCATTATTGGTCATCTTATTAAAAAATCCTTTTTTCTTTTCTTGGCTTTTGCCACCAGCAGCATGGTTTCCGCCACTGCTCCCTGTTCCCGTACCAGATCCGGTGCCACCATCAGCAAAGCTGCCGGCAAATTGCCGCAACATATCTTTTTGGCTGCTGCTTAGGCGTGTCGGGGTCTCAACAACAATCCGCACATGCTGGTCGCCTTTACCATAACCGCGCAACCGTGGGAACCCGCGCCCCCGCAAGCGGAAGGTAGTTCCGTTTTGGGTGCCTTCCGGAACGGTCAATTTAACCTTCCCATCGATTGTAGGTACTTCTACCTCGTCCCCCAAAGCTGCCTGCACAAAAGAAATTGCATAATCACATAAAATGTCATCTTCATGCCGCCGGAAAATTGGGTGAGGCCTTACTGTAATATAAATATACAAATCTCCCGGTAAGCCGCCCAAATCGCCGGCTTGGCCCTCGCTTTGCATCCGCAGGCGAGACCCAGTATCCACGCCCTGGGGAACCTTAATGTGGATGATCCTGGTCTTTTTCACCTTGCCGGTGCCGTTGCATTGTTTGCAGGGGTTATCTATTATTTTGCCGGTGCCATTGCAACGAGAACAGGTTTTGACTGTTTGGAACTGGCCAAACGGTGTAGATTGAGCAATCCGCACTTTGCCGGTGCCACCACAATTAGGACAGGTAACCGGTGAACTGCCAGGAGCTGCCCCACTGCCATGGCAGGTATCGCAATGCTCCAACCTAGTAAGCTCTATGTCCTTTTCGGTACCTTTTGCTGCCTCTTCAAAGGTTATGGATATGTCGACCCGCAGGTCTGCTCCTCTTTGGGGGCCGCTTTGTCCTCGGCCACCACCAGCACCACCAAAAAACATATTAAAGATATCACCAAAATCACCCTGACCGCCAAAGCCGCCCTGGCTACCAAAACCACCAAACCCACTAAACCCACCGCCACCAAAACCGTTGCCGTCCATTCCGGCATGGCCAAACTGGTCATAACGCGATTTTTTATCCGCATCGGAAAGCACATCATAAGCTTCGTTGATTTCTTTCATCTTGTCTTCTGCGGTCTTGCTATCGGGGTTCAAGTCGGGGTGATATTTTTTTATCAGCTTTTTATAAGCTTTTTTTATCTCTTCCTCACTGGCGGTGCGTGGCACACCCAGCACTTCATAATAATCTCTTTTATCGCTCATTTTTCACCCTCAATAAAACAGGGTAAAAGTGGGGCAAAAACACCCCACCTACCCATTCATATTATTTTTGCCTGTTTTAACCCTTATTTTTTCTCGTCGTCATCCACCACGGTATAATCAGCATCCACCACCCCATCGCCATCCGGACCTGGTGCTCCTTGCGCTTGGCCTTGAGCTTGCTGAGCCTGGTTGGCTGCCCCGGCCTCTTTATAGATCCGTTCGCTGATTTTATAAATGGCATTAGACAAGGCCTCGGATTTGGCTTTAATATCGTCTATATTATCACCAGACAAAGCTTTTTGCAGTTCTTCTTTAGCTTTTTCCACAGGTTCTTTTTCTTCCGGTTTAACTTTGTCGCCTAGGTCTTTAAAGGTTTTATCCACCTGGTAAATCAAAGCATCAGCCTGGTTTCTAACTTCAACTGCTTCCTTACGTTTTTCGTCTTCGGCCTTGTATTTTTCGGCTTCTTCCATCATTTTTTCAATTTCCGCATCAGTAAGGCCGCTAGAAGCAGTGATGGTGATGGCCTGTTGTTTGCCGGTACCTATATCTTTGGCACTAACATGCACAATGCCGTTAGCATCAATATCAAAACGCACTTCAATTTGCGGAATACCACGGGGTGCAGGAGCAATGCCATCAAGGTTAAAGCGGCCCAAGGTTTTATTGTCTGCTGCCATCGGCCTCTCACCCTGCAAAACATGAATTTCAACAGAAGGCTGGTTGTCGCTGGCGGTAGAAAATATTTGGGCTTTGCCGGTTGGGATGGTAGTATTGCGGTCGATGATACGGGTATACACACCGCCCATAGTTTCAATGCCCAAAGATAAGGGAGTAACATCTGCCAAAACAATGTCTTTTACTTCTTTGTTCAAAATACCAGCTTGTATAGCTGCGCCCAAAGCTACGCATTCATCCGGGTTAATGCCCTTGTGCGGGTCTTTATTGATAAGTTTACGAACAGCCTCCTGTACAGCAGGAATACGGGTAGAGCCACCAACCAAAAGCACTTTATCAATGTCGGCTGCACTAAGGTTGGCATCTTTCATAGCTTGTTTGGTGGGGCCAACGGTTTTTTCCACCAAGTCGGCAATCAGCTCCTCAAATTTGGCCCGGGTAAGAGTAACATCCAAGTGTTTAGGGCCATCCTGATTAGCAGTAATAAAAGGCAAATTGATGTTGCTGTTTAAAACGCCAGACAGTTCGATCTTTGCTTTTTCTGCTGCTTCTTTTAGCCTTTGCATAGCCATTTTATCTTTGGAAAGGTCAATACCTTCGGCTTTTTTAAATTCCGCTACCAAAAAATCAATTACTCTTTGGTCAAAGTCGTCCCCACCCAAAAAGTTGTTGCCACTTGTTGCCATAACCTGAAAAACATCATCACCGATCTCCAAAATGGAAACGTCGAAGGTACCACCGCCCAGGTCAAAAACCAGTACTTTTTGCTCTTCATCTTTGTCTAGACCATAAGCCAAAGCTGCTGCTGTGGGCTCGTTAATGATACGAAGAACATCAAGCCCAGCTATTTTACCGGCATCTTTGGTGGCCTGCCGCTGGCTATCGGAAAAATAGGCCGGTACGGTAATTACAGCCTGGTTAACGGTTTCACCTAAATAGCTTTCAGCATCTGCTTTCAATTTTTGTAAAATAAAGGCCGAAATCTCCTGCGGAGTATACTTTTTACCTTCAATATCCACACTGTATTTTTTACCCATCTGCCTTTTAATAGAAGATATTGTCCGATCAGGGTTGGTTACCATTTGCCTTTTGGCCACCTGGCCTACCAATCTTTCCCCACTTACAGAAAAGGCAACAACCGACGGAGTAGTTCTTGCCCCTTCCGGATTCGGAATAACAACGGCTTCGCCACCTTCTATTACAGCCACACAAGAGTTTGTTGTTCCTAAGTCAATACCAATCACTTTACCCATAATTTTCTTTCCTCCTTTAATAATTAAGAAAATATTTATAAGCTTTCTATAAAATATAGATTGCTTAATTTCTTGTTTTTTATTTATGCCTCAAATTTATTTACCCGCACTTGGCTAGGTCGAATCAATTTGCTATCAATGCGGTACCCTGTCTGTTCCTCTGTTGCAATAATGCCATCCAACTCAGGCTCTTTGGTAACTTCTTGACCAATTGCTTCGTGCCAATTGGGGTCAAAAACTTCTCCTACGGCAGGTATTTTTTCCATACCACGGGCAAGCAAAATTTCATTTAGCTGCCGATATATCATCTCTATCCCTGCCACATAATTCTCCTTTTGTTCATCCTTAGGAAAGGCCGCCAAAGCTCGCTGAAAATTATCCAACACTACTAAAAGCTGGCTACAAATATTTATATTAGATTCCAAAAGCCAATTTTCTTTTTCCTGGCGAGTCCGTTTGCGAAAATTATCAAAATCAGCCCGCAAACGTAGCATTTGGTTGTCTTGTTCTGTTTTTGCCACTTGCACATCGACTAGTTCTTTTTCCATCTTTGCATAGGCAGCAGCAAGTTCTGCTGCGGCCTCTTCCAAATCAATTTCATTTTCTTGTTCGTTTTTAATGTTTGCATTCTTATCTAAATTTGCATCCTTATCTAACTCTAAAGAACTCAATTATTTCACCTCAGTAATTATTTTTTATTTAGTATTTAATAATGATTTAATTAATAATGGGAAAGAAGCCCCGACATCTCCTTACTGATTCTTTCCACCAAACCAATAATTCGTGGATAATCCATACGGGTAGGGCCCAAAACACCAATGCTGCCCACCGTTTGGCCATTAATGGAATAAGAAGCACTTATAATACTGCAGCAATTCATACTCTCGTTTGTCAATTCCTCACCAATATAAACCATGGTGCCAGGGCTTGCTTTGGGCAGTAAAAGTTGCCGCAAAAAATTATCCGTTTCCAGCACTTCCAGCACATAACGAACCTTCTCCAAATCCTTAAATTCCGGCTGGTTCAAAATGTTCAAGGTGCCATTAACCAGCACTTGGCTATCATCCTGCTTCCCTTTAACCGAGCCAATCAGTTCCATAGCCTCCAAAAAAAGACCTTTATAAAAAAGCATATTATTAGCAATTTCTTTTAATGCCGTAAAGTTAAAATGCTCCATGTTTTGCCCTGCCAAGGTGGATTGCAAAATAGCCTCCATATACTGCAAATCTTTCTTTTGCAAAGGCTCATCCAATTCCAGCGGGCGATGATACACCGCATCATCTTCTGTAATCATAATTAAAAGATACCGCTTCGGCTCTAGCGGCATTAAAGAAATCTTCTTTAAAGGAGCCGTAGTTATGTGGGGTTTAACCATAATAGCCGCATGGTTGGTAAGCTTAGAAAGAACACGGCAGGCATACTGAAAAAAAGCATCCATCTGGCTACCGCTATGAATAAACAACTGACTGATCAAATCATCCTCTGCCTTGCTCACCGTCTCTGTTTCAATTAAATTGTCCACATAATAACGGTATCCCTTATCGGAAGGTATCCGCCCTGCCGAGGTGTGGGGCTGTTTAATGTAACCGAGCTCCTCAAGATCAGACATTTCATTACGAATGGTAGCAGGAGAAACGCCCAAATTATATTTATTGGCAATAGTACGTGAACCAACAGGTTCCGCGGTAGCTACATAATCATTGATGACCGCTCTTAACACTTGCTTTTTCCGCTCATCCATATTATCACCTCTTTGTTAGCACTCTCTTTTAATGAGTGCTAACAAAAGATTAGCACTTTACCCATTTTTTGTCAACATATTTTTGGGCAAACAAGAGCCCTTTTAAGGCAAAAAATATTGAAAAACAACATTACCCAAAAAAATGCCCCGCTCCGTAAGCCGCCAGCGGCCATTCTCTTTTTGCAAAAGACCTACCAACTGCAAATGAGCCAATTCTTGGGCATAAACAAGTTCCATATCTTGGCCATAAAGGAGTTCAATTTCCACCGGGTCTATCCCTTCAGCCAGCCGCAACCCCAAAAAAACCGCCTCGGCCAGCACCGTAGCGGCATCCAATGCCTCTATCTCGCTGGGTGGCCGCAATCCGGCTAAAAGAGCCTGAGCATAAAAACCCAAATTGGTTTTATTTTGCCAACGGCAATTGCCCCGGCAAGAAGCAGCAGCCACTCCTAAACCTAAGTAATCCTGACGGTGCCAATAAGCGGTGTTGTGCCGGCTTGCATAACCAGCTTTAGCAAAATTGGCAATCTCATAAGGTAAATAGCCGGCTTTTGGCAATATTTCTCTTGCCAAAGCCAACATATCAGCCGAAAGGTCACTGTCGGCAATCGTTAGCCTGCCTTCTTTTTTTAGTTTACCCCACGGACTTTTAGAAGACAAAGACAATCCATAAAGAGATAAATGCTCTACATCTAAAGCCAAAGCCTGCTGCAAATTCTTTTGCCAACCTTCCAGCAATTGGCCTGGCAAGCCATAAATCAAATCAAGGCTCACATTGTCAAAACCAACCAAGTGGGCGGCTTCCACCGCCTCATAAATTTGTTTTGCCCGGTGAGTGCGACCCATGGCTGCAAGCTCCGCATCACAAAAGCTTTGAGCCCCCAAGGAAACCCTATTGCAACCGGCCTCTTTCAATTTTTGTAAATAAGCAAAATCTACTGTACCAGGGTTTGCCTCCACCGTAATTTCCGCATCCGGCCGCAAATTAAAATAAGCACAAACAGAATAAATAAGATCGGCCAAAAGCTCTGCCGGTAGCACGGTGGGGGTCCCTCCCCCCACATAAAGGCTGCCCGGGCTTGTCAATGCCGGCCATTTTACCATCTCTTGTTTTAAAAGCTCCACATAATCCTGTGGCGAAACTACTGCTTCTACCAAAGGAAAAGAAAGAAAATCACAATAATTGCATTTGCTTTCACAATAAGGAATGTGGATATATATAGAATGCCAACCCATTATATCACCTGTTTTTCAGCTAAACCTATTTGATTTCCAGCACCGCCATAAAAGCCTCCTGGGGAATTTCTACGCTTCCTACCTGCTTCATACGTTTTTTGCCTTCTTTTTGCTTTTCTAAAAGCTTGCGTTTGCGAGTGATGTCACCGCCATAGCATTTTTCCAAAACATCTTTACGAAGGGCTTTCACGGTCTCTCTGGCTATAATTTTGTTACCAATAGCCGCCTGGATGGGAATATCAAAAAGCTGCCTGGGAATGATGCTTCTAAGTTTTTCTACCAGGACCCGACCCCGGTTATAAGCCTTATCTTTGTGCACAATGCAAGAAAGAGCATCCACCACATCAGAATTTACCATAATATCAAGCTTCATCAAATCGGCCAGCTTATTGCCAACCAGCTCATAATTAAAAGAGGCATAGCCCTTGGTACGGGATTTAAGTTGGTCAAAAAAGTCAAAAATTATCTCGCTCAAAGGTAAATCATAAAAGAGCATCACCCGAGTGGGGGTAATATACTCCATGTTCAAAAAAGTACCCCGTCGATCCTGGGCCAACTCCATAATGTTGCCAATATAATCCGAAGGCACCATGATAGTCGCTTTAACATAAGGCTCCTCAATACCGGCCACTTCAGTAGCAGAAGGCAGTTTAGTAGGGTTATCAACCTGAATAACCGAGCCGTTAGTAAGGGTAACCCGATAATTAACGCTGGGAGCAGTAGTGATCAAAACCAAATCATATTCCCGCTCCAGCCTTTCTTTGACAATTTCCATGTGCAAAAGGCCCAAAAACCCACACCGGAAGCCAAAACCCAAAGCAACCGAGGTCTCCGCCTCATAAGAAAGAGCAGAATCATTCATCTGTAATTTTTCTAAAGCTTCTTTCAGTTCTTCATACTGGCTAGCTTCCACCGGGTAAAGACCACAATATACCATGGAAACAGCTTTGCGATAACCAGGCAAAGCCATGGCCACCGGCTGCTTTAGCTCTGTCACTGTGTCTCCAACCTGAGTATCACTAACGGTTTTAATGCTGGCCGTAAAAAACCCAACCTCACCTGCTTCCAAACTTTCCACAATCTTCACGCCGGGGGTAGCCACCCCTACTTCAATAACTTCAAAAGTTTTGTTGGTGCCCATAATCAATGCTTGGGTGCCTTTTTTAATGCAGCCGTCCATAACCCGAATATTTGGCACCGCCCCTTTGTATGCATCAAAATGCGAGTCAAAAATCAAAGCCGCCAAAGGAGCCTCTTTGTCCCCCTTGGGAGCTGGAATGCGTTTTACAATGGCTTCCAAAATTTCTTTGGTACCCTGGCCGGTCTTAGCCGAGCAAAGAATAGCATCATTGGCCGGCAGGCCAATAACCTCTTCAATTTGGGCTCTGGTCCCTTCTGGATCAGCGGCCGGCAGATCTATCTTATTGATGACCGGGATAATCTCCAAATTACTGTCCACCGCCAAATAAACATTGGCCAATGTTTGAGCCTCAATGCCCTGAGCGGCATCCACCACCAAAAGGGCCCCCTCGCAAGCAGCCAAGCTGCGAGAAACCTCATAATTAAAATCAACATGACCCGGAGTATCAATTAAGTTTAAAACATAAGTTTCCCCATCATCAGCCTTGTATTGCAGCCGCACTGCCTTCAGCTTTATGGTAATGCCCCGTTCCCGTTCCAAATCCATGTTATCCAAAACCTGGGTCTCCATTTCCCTAGCCGACAAAGCCCCGGTATATTCCAGTAAACGGTCAGCCAAGGTGGATTTGCCATGGTCAATATGCGCAATTATACAAAAATTCCTGATTCTTTCCTGTACTAAAGCCATCAGTAAATCTCCTATTCTTCATTTTCTATTCTTCTTCAACTTCAACGGTCTTTTTGCCCCGCCGCAAACGTCTTTTAAAAATATCCATAACCACATCGGCCTCTTCCATCTTCATAGCCAAAGTGATGACACCAAAAACACCCGCCCCAGCCGCAATAGCAATACCCACCTGCAAAATTTGGCCAATTTTGCTTTCAACTCCAATGGTGGCTCCCAAAATAGCTGCAAAGGCAACTACCACAATAGCCATGGCAAGAGAGGCCACTGTCACCTGAACAAAAGATTTAATCAACGCCTTTAGGCCAATGCGACCGATCTTACGCCGCAAAAGAATAATCAACACCACCATATTATACAACCCAGCAATGGAATAAGCCAAAGCCAAGCCGTTTTGCTGCATTATCCTCACCAAATAAAGGTTAAGTACAATGTTAACAACAATAGAAAAAACAGCCGCCATAACCGGGGTCCTAGTATCCTGCAAGGAATAAAAAGCCCGCGCCAAAACATGGATAGCCGCATAAGCTACAATACTAATACTGTAAAAAAGCACTATCTGAGCGGTTACTGTGGTGTTGGAGGCCGTAAAAGCCCCACCGGAAAACTCAAAGATCAAACGAATTATCGGTTCTCGCAAAATGGCAATGCCAACTGCTGCCGGCACCGTAATAAAAATAACCGATCGAAGCCCGGTAAAAGTAGACTTTTTAAATTCTTCCATTTTGCCTTGAGCTACATAAGCCGTCATGGTGGGGAAGAAGGCCATCGCAATAGAAATACCAAAAATGGAAATAGGCACCTGCATTAGCCTTTGGCCGGAGCGTAAAGCAGCCACCATACCCTCCGCCAAACCAGAGGCTAAATACTGATTAACAAAAAGATTTATCTGGCTGGCCGACAAGCTAATTAAAATAGGCAGCATTAGGGCAAGCAATCTTTTTACCCCCGGGTGCCGCCAATCCAGGCTAAACTCATACTGCATGCCAACCTTGTATAAAGCAGGAACCTGCACTGCAAAGTAAATTATGGCACCCACCACCACCCCAATGGAAAAACCGGCAATGCCATGGCCGGGCCACATGACCTCAATAGGGGTAGCAAAAAGCAAACCAACAACAATGATGCCCAAATTATACAAAACCGAACCTAAAGCAGGAGAAGTAAAATGCCTGTAAGAATTCAAAATGCCGGTGGAAATGCCTGCCAAACAAATAAAAATGACCTGAATAAACATAATACGGGTCAAACTTACCGTGAGGACTTTTGTTGCCTCGGTAAAACCGGGCACCAAAATGTTTACCAACTGGGGGGTAAAAATATAGCCAAAAAACACACAAATGCCCAAAAGCAGCATCACCCAGTTAATAACAATGCTGGCGATCTTCCAGCCTTCCGCCTCATCATCCCGAGCAATATAACTGGAAAAAACCGGAATAAAAGCGGCACTTAAAGCACCACCTACCAAAACCATATACAAAAAATCGGGAATAGAAAAAGCAGCATTATAAGCATCTGTTAAATTGTTTTGGCCAAACTTAAAATAAATGATACTGTCACGGAAGTAACCCAATACACGTGAAGCTATCATCGCAATCATCAACAACCCCGCTGTTTGTAAAACAGCACTGTTTTTCTTTTCCCCCATAATTTGCCAAGTCTCCTTAGCCAAGTTTAGTGATCAGCGGCATCTTGTCTCATCCAGCCGGAAGTAGCCTCAATAGCCTCATATATCTCATCTTGAGTCTTGTATAATTTTATGGTACCGCAAATATCATCAAAAACCTGCCTAAACTCTTCATAATCATTCACGCCAGCCAAAAAAACAGCATAATACCGCACCCCATCCAAAGGCTGCCACACAATGGCTGAAGCAATGGCCGTCGTACCATCAGCCTCTCCTTGGCAAACAACCTTATAAGCATCATCCAGCTGGCCATATGGTCCAGAAGAAAGGCTCTCGATCTCACTTAGGCTTCCTTCCAGTATAGTTACAAGACTTTGGCCGGCTTCCGCCAAAGATAAATAATCATAGCCGCCTATTTCTGACAAGAGTAACAAGGTCATGCTGTCTTCCTCATCAACAAAAAAGACCATGTTTTCCGTTTCTTCCTTAACTTGCCAATCCCCCGGCACAGAAACAGAAAAACCACCTGGGTGCTTATATTGTGTTGGTTCCAGCTGAGATAACCGCAAAGCCATCTCTTCTGTTTTATTATTGCAACCCGCAAACATTACACAAACAAAAACAGCCAACCCAAACAACAACATTTTTTGTTTTAATGATTTGATTATATTTTCTCCCAATTTAATCCTCCGTCTTTTTTATTTTTAACTCTGTCCCCCAAAAATCATCGCAAAATTTCTTTTGCCATCTGTAAAGCAGCTTGCACCGAAGCCTGCCTAATGGCATCTCTTTTACCGGCAAAATTAAATTTACAAAATTTTTCATCAGTGTCGGTACTTACAGCAACATATACCAAACCAACCGGCTTTTCTGCACTGCTACCACCGGGCCCGGCAATACCAGTAATGCCAATGCCAAGCTGGGCTCCTGCAAGCTTTCGTACGCCCCCTGCCATAGCTTTAGCAACCTCTGGACTTACCGCACCAAAACAAGCAAGCATGTCTTTTGGCACCGCCAAAAGCTTTGTTTTTGCCGCATTGCTATAAGTCACAACACCAAAACCAAAACACGCCGAGCTGCCTGGCACATCCGTAATAGCAGCAGAAAGCAACCCACCGGTACAGGATTCGGCACAGGCTACCTGCCAACCCATTTTTCGCAATTTTTTTACCAATTCTTGGGCCAAAGCAAGCCCTCCTAATATAGCCTTAAAATAATATCTCCTATTTGGAATTAAACAAAACCGACTTGCATTTCAAAAAATAATCCACGCCGGAATAAACGGTAAAAAACAAGGCTACATATAAAAGAACTGTACCGATGGCATAACACCAGGGTAAGTTTGCCAAAATCAAAAAAATTACGGCCAACATTTGGCTAACGGTCTTTATTTTTCCTAAGCGAGATGCGGCAACCACAAGACCATCCGCCACCACCAGGGTTCGCAAGCCGGTCACAGCAAATTCCCGAAAAACAATTATGATCAAAACCCAGGCCGGCACCAAATTAATCGCAACCAAGCAAATAAGAGCGGCGCAAACCAAAATCTTATCTGCCAACGGGTCTAAAAATTTACCCAAATTGCTCACCAAATTACGTGAGCGGGCCAAATAGCCATCCAAACTATCAGTAAGAGCAGCTACAATAAAAATAATCGCTGATATGTAGCGGCAAGCCGTATTATCAATAAGCAAAAAAATCACAAAAACCGGTACCATACAAATACGAATAAAAGTTATCTTAGTTGGTAAATTCATTTTTTCTCCACCTCTCCGAAAACATCATAAATGTCTGCGGCAGCAATTTTTATTTTTACAAATTCTCCGGCCTTAAAGCCGTTTATCTCTTTTACAAAAACCACCCCGTCTACTTCCGGGGCTTGATAGGCCATGCGTCCCTGCCACCAGCCCGGCATATCCGGGGCTGGGCCTTCCAAAAGCACCGGTACACTTTGGCCAAGCCACTTTTGCTGCTGCTGAGCCGAAAGCTCTGCCAAAACAGCCATAAGAGCAGCATAACGTTTTTTCTTAGTGGCCTTTGTTACCTGAGGCAAAAGCAAAGCCGCTGGGGTGTCATCTTCTTTAGAATAGGTAAAAGCCCCTACCCAGGTAAAATGACCTTCCTTTACAAAATCCAGCAATTCATCAAATTGTTTTTTTGTTTCCCCGGGAAATCCTACCATAAAAGTAGTGCGCAAAGCAACATCCGGCAGCCATTTTTTTATTAAATTTATTTTTTCCAAAATCGTTGCTTTTGTATCTCGCCCGCCCATGGCCCGCAAAATCTCATTGTTCACATGCTGCAACGGCATATCAAGATAATGGCATATATTGGGGTTAGCAGCCATAACCGCCAAAAGTTTTTCATCAATGCGGCCAGGGTAACAATACATCAGGCGAATCCAGGTAAAAGGCAATACCGCCAATTCCTTCAAAAGCTCGGCAAGCAAACTTTCCCCTTTTATATCCAGGCCATAAGCGGTAGTATCCTGAGCTATCACAACCAATTCCTTCACGCCTTTGGCCACCAAAAGTTCTGCTTCTGCCAAAAGGCTTTTTTTGCTGCGGCTTTTCAGGCTGCCCCGCAACTCGGGGATCAAACAATAGGTGCAATGGTTGCTGCAGCCCTCGGCAATTTTTAAATAGGCTAAATGCGATGGCGTAATAAGTTTTCGCTCAACATAGCAACTTTCCAAATCTTTGGGTATTTCAACCGGGGCAGCCTGAGGCTGTAAAAGCCGGCTCAAAAGGCTCGCAATATGATGATACTCGCTCGTCCCCAAAGCTCCGTCCAGCTCCGGCATGGCCGCCAAAAGCTCCTCTTTATACTTTTCCGTTAAACAGCCTGTAGCAAGCAACCACCGGCAAGAACCGGCTTTTTTATATTCCGCCAACGCCAAAATAGTATTGATAGATTCCTCCTTGGCACTCTCAATAAATCCACAGGTGTTAACAATTATTACTTCGGCGCAAGCAGGATCTTCCACTAAAGCAAAGCGATGATGTTGCAAAATACCCAACATCATCTCACTGTCTACCAGGTTTTTGGAACAACCCAAACTTTCCAAATATATTGTTGTTTGTATACCATTTTTCATAAAACCAAAAGCCTTCCCTTACCAGGGTTTTACCCGGGCAACCAGATTAGTGAATAGTATTAGTATCTGTGGTTATTTTCTTTTCATAATTCACAGTAATAGGCTTACTTTCGTTAGCCAAAGGATAGGTAGTTTCCCCGTAAAAAGTAACTTGTACAGCAGCAGGGTTACCATAACGAATACTGATACTCTCTTCGCCGGTAAAAGTTCTTTCTGCCCCATCGGGCAAAGTCTCGCTGGTGCTTTTGCCTCCATCAATGGAAACACTGATCCAACAAGCCCCACCAATTACATTGACCTTAACCAAAAACTCCTCCTCGCTTGCGGCAGGTTCTTCTTCAGCCGGGGTCGGTTGAATGCCAGGGTCTTCCTGATCAAGCGGGTTTTCCGTTATCGAAGGGTTTGTATTCTCCGGTTCGGGTGAGGTCATATTACGCTTGCCTACATAATAAAGAAAAACACAGGCCACAATGATGACAGCAATCAGAAATACCCAAATAAAACTATGCCGAAAAGATTTTTGCCTGGTTTCCAGCGGTTGTGGCGGCGGCGGAGTTTTGGCCTGGCTACTTACAACCCGAGGGTTTCTCACCTCTTCTTCCGGCACAGCTGTTTTGGCTTTTGCCCTAATTTTACCAAGGACGCCTTTTGGTGCTGATTCATCCGATGCAATAACAGGGGCCTCCCCATCCTCCTGCCAGGGATAATTTTTCTTAAAGCATTCCACCATGTCTTCTTCGTTAGCTCCCACATACCTAGAATAAGTACGCAAAAAGCCCAGGGCATAAATTCTCCCCGGTAAAATGTCATAATCACCGTTTTCTATGGCTTCCAAATAACGAATGCGAATCTTGGTATCTTCTTCCATCTGCCGCAGGGTTATTTTTTTGCTTAACCGCAAATCCTTAAGCCATTCTCCCATTTGTTTCAAATAATCTTGCTCCAAACTTTTCACCGCCTTTAAAACCTAAAAAATCTGCTATTTTTTTGCTTGCGATATCAATATCCCCTGCGTCAACGCTCAAATCATAAGCATCACTAAAGCAAGAAGGATAAGAATACATAGGGTCATAATAATCGAGTAAAAGTTTTTTTACTACTTCTTCATATGCACCCTTTAAAATATCATCAGTTAGATTTTTAACATTCTTTTTACCCAACCATTTTTCCAATCGTCTAATAGCGACCAAAATATCCTCCTGCCATCTTTCAGGCTGATAATCCGCCAAAATCTTACTTATTCTGTTTTCAACATTATCATAAAGCAAAATATGACAACCTATACCCATCGCCCGAAAGAAATTATCCGGCAAAAGCAGGCGGCCAATTCTTTTACTTTCACACTCCACAATTACAGGCTTCTCTATATTACAACCTCGCAAGCTTAAACAAAGCTGAGATTCAAAGCTTTTTTGGCTCGGCTGTTTATAAAGACCTATGCTACCAAAAACCGAACCGCGGTTATTCGCCAAACCTTCCAAATCCAGTGCCTGCAGACCCAAGGACTGTAATTTTTTAATAATTTGAGTTTTCCCCACGCCTGTAAGACCATGCAGCACTACAACCGAAAAAGAAAAGGGCTGCTGCCAATATTCATTTACCCAACTGCGATACCCTTTATAACCACCATTCAAATATAAAGCAGGTATACGCATCATTTTGCAAACTTCCCAAATAGCTTGGCTACGCATGCCGCCCCGCCAACAATATAAAACAACTTGGCTACCTTCTGCTAAAAGAGCAATTTGGTCTATTAGGGTAGGCAGTTTGGGAGCCAAAACAGAAAGCCCCAAACGCCGTGCCGCAGCCTTGCTCACCTGACGATACACCGTGCCAATCTCGGCTCTCTCCTCGTTATTAAAAACCGGTAAATTAACCGCCCCGGGAATGTGGTCTTCAGCATATTCGCCTTCCGAACGTACATCAACATAAACAACTTTACCTAAACCCAAAGTATCCACAAAATCTATATTATAATTCATTAACATTCAACCTTATTCAACCTTTAAATTTCTTTTTGATATTACAGCTTACATCTAGTCGCATCAGTATAACAATAGTATATCATAATATCATAAAATGACAAATAAAACTATTCTCCGGTGCCATACATATGGGTAAAGCCTTCCATGCTCATCAACACATTTCTCTTATTGCCTTCCGGGTGGCTAATTATGCCAAGCTGTTCCATGCTTTCTACCAAACGTGCCGCCCTGTTGTAGCCAATCCGGAAACGCCGCTGCAAAAAAGATGCCGAAGCCTGATGGCTGATTATCACTTCCCGCACCGCATCGTAAAAGAGCTCATCCTCAAAAGAGTCTTCCTCGTAACTTTTAATTTCCTCAGTTTCCGGCAGCTTAATAAACTGCGGGCTCGCCTGATTACAACAATAATTAACCAGTCTCTGGGTGTCACTTTCGCTCAAAAAAGCACCCTGCACTCTGGTGGGCTTAGAAGCCCCAATTGGGTGAAAGAGCATGTCGCCCTTACCCAAAAGTTTTTCGGCTCCACTCATATCCAAAATAATGCGGGAATCCACATTGGAGGAAACAGCAAAAGCAATACGCGAGGGTATATTAGCCTTAATTAGGCCGGTTATAACATCTGTGGATGGTCTTTGTGTAGCTACAATAAGGTGGATGCCGGCTGCTCTTGCAAGCTGAGCCAAACGGCAAATAGAGTCTTCTACCTCTTTAGAAGCCACCAGCATCAAATCTGCCAGTTCATCAATCAAAACCACAATCTGGTGCATTTTTTCCACACCAAGCAAAGCATTGTACTGAGAAAACTTTTTTACATTGGCAGCGGCAAACAAAGTATAGCGTTTTTCCATCTCGCTTACCACGCCCTTTAAAACACTAGCTGCCTTTTTGGGGTTGGTAACCACCGGCTCCCGAAGATGAGGTAAATTGTTATAGTTCGTCAACTCTACTTTTTTGGGATCGATCATAATAAACTTAACTTCATCCGGGGTAGACTTGTAAAGTATGCTGCAGATGATAGTGTTCATACTAACACTTTTGCCACTTCCTGTGGCCCCGGCAATCAAAAGATGTGGCATATCCGCCAAATCCGCCACAATTGTTTGGCCGGTAATATCTACCCCCAAAGCCAAAGTAAGCTTAGATTGGCTTTTTTTAAACTCCTCTGTATCAATAATATCCCTAAAAAACACCGGCGTCACTTCCGACTTAGGTACCTCAATGCCAATAACAGCCTTGCCTGGCACAGGTGCTTCAATACGAATATCTTTTGCCGCCAAAGAAAGAGCAATGTCATCCACCAAATTTGTGATCCTAGAAACTTTTACGCCCGGAGCGGGCTGCAGCTCATAGCGAACTACCGAAGGACCAGCCACCACCTGAACCACCTTGGTTTTAATGCCAAAATCCTCCAAGGTTTTTTCCAACAAGGCACTATTATCAATAAATTGTTTATTAAGGCGAGAATTACGTATTTTCACTTGGGACCCTAAAAGGTTAACCGGTGGCAATTGATAAGGAACCTTTTGCTCCTCACCACCTAGCAGAAAAACATCTTTTTGTAACCCCTCTTTAAAGGTTGCTGTCAAAACCGCAAACTCATCTTTTTCTTCCGTCACCACCGGCTCATAGATCTTCACATCGGATTCTGACCCAATTTTGGCTTTTTTATCCTCAACACCCGGCATCACCTGCCGAATATAAAGGGGCGGTTTTTCATTTTGGGCCAGGGTATTTTTTGTTTCGGCCGGCTCTGTAACCACCGGAGCCAAATTACTGAACTTGTTTTCATAATCCATAATCAACGGTGGGTTAGCACTTACTGGCTTTTCGGTTTTTGCTGTTTTTTCTTGTTTGGCTTTTTCTTTTTCGGCAAAACTACCCGTCATTTTTTTACCCAACCAGGGGAAAAGGTTTAATATTTTAAAATTACAAAGCAACAAAAATCCCAATATCATCACAGCCACGCTAATAATAATGGCTATAGTTTGCGGAATAAGGCCAAGCAAATATCCGCCCAAAAGACCAAAAATACCGCCACCGCCACCGGTAAAGGTAATTTTCAAAATTTGCCACAGGGTACCCTGCATGGGAATCAAAAGCTGCAAAAGAGAGAGCAAGGCCAAAGAAAACAAGGCTCCACCGAAAACCTGCCAGTTAAAAAGCAGACGTCCCTTGCTTTGAAACAACGCAATGCCCCAATAGCAAATCATACAGGCAATAGCAATATTGCCAATCATCGATAAAATAGCAAAAGCCTTGCCATTCAAAAGAACAGCAGTGCTAAAATTATTTACAAAACCTACAATAAAAGATAAAAACAACACTAGCCCCAAAAACAAAATTATCAACCCGGTTATTTTGTTGTTCTTTGCTGAGGAAGTATTTTTTTTGCCATTATTTTTTTTTGCCAAAGTATTGCTTCGCTTAACAGTCTTCTTTTTGTAATTATTGGCCAATACACACACCTCCTACTTAACTGTATTTACTTCGCTAAACAAATTATTTTCCCTTTTATTTTTTAGCAAAAATTAAAATAACAGCTGTTCAAGAGGGCACAATCAATAATATTTAGACTCAAAAACAAAAAAAGAGTTCTGAAACTTCTTAAAAAAAGTTTCAGAACTCTAAAAAACATTTTTTATTTAACTGCTAGGTTAATTAAACCAATAACCGCAATCAGCCAACAATAGATAGAAAAATACTTTAATTTACCTTTGGAAATAAGCCGAATAAAAAAACGAATAGCCAAATAACCTGCCACAGCAGCCACCGCAACACCAATTATATAGCTAAATTCCATGCTCAAACCGGCCGGGGAGCTCGCCAAATCTATCAGTTGTTTGCCACAAGCTCCCAAAATAGCCGGAATAGATAAAATAAAAGAAAATTTAGCGGCATTTTGTCTATCTAACCCGCAAAACAAAGAGCCAAAAATGGTGGAGCCGGAACGAGAAAGGCCCGGTATTACAGCAACACCCTGAAAGGCGCCGATCAACAAAGCATTTTTAAAGGAAAGGTCTTTGATGGTCTTATTACCATGAAATCTATCAGATATCCAAAGCAAAATACCGGTAACAATAAGGGCCAGGCAAACCGAAAAAACCGTCATCAGATGGGCCTCAAAAATATTTTCCAAAAGCAGTCCCATGATGCCAACAGGGATGGTTGCTACCACAAAAAGAGCAAACTGTTTACTAATAGGGTGGCGGATAATCTGCCAAATATCCCGCCAAAAAACAACAAAAACAGCAATCAAAGTACCCAGATGCAAAAAAGTATCAAAAATCAGCATTGGCTCGTTAATTCCTAAAATAGTCTGAGCCAAAACCAAATGGCCAGAGCTAGAAACGGGCAAAAATTCTGTTAACCCCTGCAATAAACCCAATATTGCAGCTTCACCATAACCAATCAAATAAAAAACCTCCTAAAAATTTTTAGGCTACTTGCATATGTGCCAAATTAATAATCCGCAATAACTATGTGAGCAATATTGTTAGAGTGGTCACTGACCCTCTCTAAATTACTGATGACGTCCAAGAAAATAACCCCGGAGCTTGGCGTACACATGGCCATATTCAACCTGTTAATGTGGCTTCGCCGTAAATCTTTTTCCATCTGGTCTACAATCTTTTCATTTTCTACAACCTTGGCAGCAAGTTCGGTATCACCTGTGGCCAATGCCTCCAACGCCCACGTAACGTTGTTGTTCACTAATTCAAACATGCCTTCCAATTCGTCTAAAGCATAGTCCGTAAAAGGCAAGTTTTCATTGTGGCACAACTCCGCAAGCTCCCGCAAATTATCTGCGTGGTCACCAATCCTTTCCATATCATTGATAACATGAAAAAGATTGCTCTTCAATTGAATCAGGTTTTCCGTCAAAGATCCTTGCGGCAGCTTGATAAGATAATTGGTAATATCTTTTTCCAGATCATCAATAACATCTTCCGTTTCAATCAAATAGTTATTGGTCTCATCCGAAAAAGCAGAGAAACTGTCCATAGCAAGCCTCAGGCTTTCCTGAGCAATTTTACCGGTACGCACAGCCTCTTTTACCGCTAAATTTAAAGCAATAGGCGGGTTGTTTAAGACACGGTTATCCAAAAACATTGGCCCTTTTTGCACAAATTTTTCTTCACCTTTAATCAACTTGGTAACCAATTTAGCCAATACATTAACAAAAGGCAACAAAACCAAGGTAGAGGCAATGTTAAAAATTGTGTGAGCATTGGCTATCTGCCGGGTAACATTATCAGCCGGAGAAAGAAGCAGCACCAAATCAGCAAACCAAGGCAAAATAAACATGACGACTACTGCACCGATTACGTTAAATGTAATGTGAGCCGCCGCCGCCCTTTTGGCAGAAACCTTGGCACCAATACTGGAAATAATGGCAGTAACGCATGTGCCTATATTAAAACCAAGTATAATAGGGATGGCAGCCTCCAGACTTATCAACCCCTGGGTAGATAAAGCAATCAAAATACCCATAGCCGCACTAGAGCTCTGAATAATGGCAGTTAAAGCAAAGCCAATTAAAAGCCCCAAAATATGATACTCCCCAAAGGTTGCCATAAAAGTACGGAAGCCTTCATATTCCCGCAAAGGAGACATAGCTGAACTCATAAGATCCATACCCATAAAAAGTATGCCAAAAGCAAAAAGAATTTGCCCCCAACATTTCACGGTTTTTTTCTTGCTAACAAAGAAAATAATAAAACCAATCGCTATCATGGGCAAATAATATTTGGTTAAATTAAAAGCTACTATCTGGCCGGTAATGGTAGTACCAATATTGGCCCCCATTATAACAGAAATCGATTGTCTTAAGTTCATCAGACCCGCATTAACAAAACCAACCACCATAACCGTGGTGGCACTAGAGCTTTGAATGATAGCAGTAACCCCTGCCCCAACCAAAACCCCAATAACAGGCACAGATGTCAAAGCTTCCAAAACGCGGCGCATTTTGTTGCCCGCTGCCTTCTGCAAACCTTTGCCCATCTCTGTCATACCATAGATGAATAAAGCAACGCCGCCCAACAAACCAAAAATAATACTAAACATTTATGTCTCCCAACTTAATATGTTTTAAAAACTGATTTTATCATTTTTATTTTCTTAATTATAATACATTATACTTTAAATAAGCAATCTTGTCATAAAAAACAAAAAATTTTTTGGCAATTTTTATTTTTGTTGCCAAAAAATTTTTTGTCCAGGCTGCCAATTTTTTTGCAAAAAATCAGCTGGGTCACTGCTATATAAGCGTTCTATGGTCTTCTGCCCTTTTTCATCAACCAAAACCTGTACTGTTTTACCCTGCCAAACAATTTCTTCTCTTTTAGGTGGTTCTTCAAAGCCTTGCCACAGCAAATCCGCTGGAACTATCGACCAAATGAGCATCAGTCATCTGCCTCCTTTTGGTTTGGATTGTCAATACCGGCCAACTGCCGTAATTTGGCCAAAGCATCCCCCAAACCACCTTCAGAATCTATCAGACCACAAGCGACAGCATCTTTCCCTACTACCACAGTACCAATATCCAAAGTCAGTTCCCCGGTATTCAGCATCATCTCGCGCAATTTTTTCTCTTTAATTTTTGAGTGTTTGGTAATAAAATTAATGACTCTGTCCTGCATCTTGTCCAAATAATCAAAGCTTTGCGGAACCCCAACCACCAAACCATTCAAACGAACTGGATGAATAGTCATGGTGGCCGTAGGGGCAATAAAAGAATAATCGGCGGAAACCGCAATGGGTACGCCAATGGAATGCCCCCCGCCCAAAACCAAAGATACGGTGGGCTTAGACATGGAACCAATCATCTCAGCTAAAGCCAAGCCGGCTTCCACATCTCCTCCTACTGTGTTCAATATCACCAAAAGGCCCTTGATTTCGGGGGTTTCTTCCACTGCCACCAACTGAGGAATAATATGCTCATATTTTGTGGTTTTGTTCTGGGCCGGCATCACAATGTGCCCTTCCACCTGCCCGATAATGCTGATAACATGAATGCTGCTGCCTTTTGGGGCGGGCAGGTTCATCTCGCCCAGCTGGTTTATAAGCTCGGCCGAATCAGGCTGATTATTATCATCCTCTTCAATACCAATGCCCGGGTTTATCTCATTCACAAAAGCCGGCACTTGCATGGCCGGAACAATAAACATCTTTGCCAAATTTTTATTGGGATAATGTTTCATTTTTTTACTCCTTGGCCGCAACTAAGATAAAGAAAAAGCCAAAGAGGTGTTTCGGTAGTTAAAACAAAGTAATGATTGGCAAAATAATCGGCCGCCTACCAGTTTGGTCGTTAAGCATTTTACCCAACTGATTGCGAATATTATTTCTTATACCCGCCACATCCCCATTTAAATCACCAAAATCATGCCAAACCTTAATGACCTTATCTCTAACCTCGCCCAACAGCTTTTCATTTTCTTTTTCAAAAACAAACCCGCGAGAAATCACTTCCGGCGGCACAATCATTTTGCCTGTTGCTTTATCTACCGCAATGGTAACTACTACAATACCATCATTAGAAAGTTGTTTTCTGTCTTTCAGCACCGTAGCACCAATATCGCCAATCCCCAAGCCATCTATAAGCACTCGTCCGGAAGGGACCTTACCTGTAATTTCCCCTTTTTGGCTAGAAATATCCAAAACATCACCATTTTCCATAATAAAAATATTTTTTTTGTCTATTCCCACTCTTTCCGCCAACTCGGCATGACGGCAAAGCATACGATATTCCCCATGCACCGGCACAAAAAACTTTGGTTTAACCAAATTAAGCATCATTTTCAATTCTTCCGAACTAGCGTGACCGGAAACATGGGTGCTCATAATCTTGCCATAAATAACCTTAGCCCCATTTCTGTAAAGATTGTCAATCGTGCGGGCTACATATTTTTCATTGCCAGGAATCGCAGAAGCCGAAATAACCACTAAATCCCCCGCCCCAATATGCACCTGGCGGTGTTCATTTAAAGACATGCGGGTCAAGCCGCTTAAAGGCTCACCCTGGCTGCCGGTAGTAATAATAACCACCTTATTGTCAGGCAGATTGCTAATTTCATCAATACTTACAAGCGTGCTGGGTTTGGATTTGAAATAGCCCAACTCTTTGGCGATGCCGGTCATGTTCACCATGCCGCGGCCTACCACCGCCACCTTGCGGCCGCACTGCTCCGCCGCCCAAACTGCCTGCTGCACTCGGTGTACATTTGAGGCAAAAGTAGTCAAAATAATACGACCGCTCGCTTCATAAAAAATGCTTTGCAAGGTGCTTCCCACCACTTTTTCGGATTGGGTATAACCTTCCTTTTCAACATTAGTGCTGTCAGAAAGCATCAACAACACTCCTTCATCCCCCAAAGAAGCAAAGCGATGCAAATCCATCATCTGACCATCAATCGGCGACATGTCCATCTTAAAGTCACCAGTGTGAACAATGGTGCCCACCGGCGTAAAAATTGCCAAACCAAAAGAATCGGGGATGCTGTGCGAAACCCGAATGAACTCAACCTGAAAAGGTCCAATATTCACTTTTTCCCTGGGGCTTACAACATTCAGGTTAACATTTTTAATGTTGTGCTCTTTAAATTTAGGCTGCAGCAACCCCAAAGTAAGCCGAGAACCATAAATCGGTATATCCAAATCCTTTAACAAATAAGGCACACAGCCCACATGGTCCTCATGCCCATGGGTTATCACCAAGCCACGCACAAGGTTTTTGTTTTCCAACAAATAGGTATAATCAGGTATCACCAAATCTATGCCCAAAAGCTCATCATCGGGAAAGGATAGGCCGGCATCAATAAGCAAAATATTATTATTATATTTAATAGCCGTCATATTTTTGCCAACTTCACCCAAACCCCCTAAAGGGATAATGGAAAGCTTGGAGCTGCCATAATTGGGCTTTTTGTTTTGAGCCGGGTTCCTGCTCTTATTTTTCTGAGCCACCTGATTCTGTTCTTTTTTGACCAAAGCGGTTTTCACTTCATTACTTGGGTTTTTACTGTTATTGTTCCAGCCCCATTTTTTCTTTTGGCTTTTTTCTTTAACAAGCAAAGTGCTTTGCTCAACCTCTTTGGATACTACTGTTTTTGTTTCTTGCTTCTTGGCAACCACTTGGCTTTGGGTTCCACTCTTGTTTGGGCTCGGGTTTTTGCTGAAATTTTTAACAGCCGCCACAGCACTTGCCGGAGCATTTGTTTTTCCTTCTATATTATTTTCCATTTCTATCTCCTTTATTTTGCCATACTAAAAATAAGGCCACAAATAAATGGTCTTCCAGTATGGTATTTTGTTGCTATGTTAAGATGGGAAACACCCATTTAATAATTCTTAATAGTAAAACTTGTCCCAAACAAAAATCGCCGGGGCATTAAAACAAGACTAATTACCCCATCAGGCAGGCAGACATCCCATATCTAAAAGCAGCTTTTGCATCATGGCAACCTGCTCCTTTGTAGGTAAAACCAAAGGTAACCGGCAATCGCCCATCTGCCAGCCCAAAAGGTTCATGCAGCATTTAACCAGTATTGGGTTGGTAGTAGCAAATATATTTTTAAAAGCGGGCATCAATCTATCATGCAAATCTTTAGCCCCGCTAATATCATCGTTTTTAAATTTCGTAATCATTTCTTGAATCTCCGGTCCCACAAAATGGGCAGCAACACTAATAACTCCCACACCACCAGCTTGTAAAATGGGTAAGGTCATATAATCATCACCCGAATAAATAAGAAAATCCGGCGGTAAAGAAGCTCGAAGGCGAGCGATCTGTTCTAAATTGGCACTGGATTCTTTAATAGCTCGAATATTAGGGCAAGCATCAGCCAAACGCGCAACTGTTTTCGGCTCCATGTTAATAATAGAACGTCCAGGAATATTATATGGTATAACAGGCAAACAAGTGCTTGCTGCTATTGCTGAAAAATGCCGATACAAACCTTCCTGCGGGGGCTTATTATAATAAGGTACCACCGCCAAAACTCCATCAACCCCCAGAGCTTCGGCCTTTTTAGTAAGTTCAATAGATTCCCGTGTATTATAGCTGCCAGTATTAGCAATAAGCACACCCTTGCCAGCCACCTGTTCTTTAACCGCGACAAAAAGACGCAACTTCTCCTCACTGCTTAAAACAGGCGCTTCCCCAGTGGTGCCAGCCACCACCAGTCCATCAGAGCCGTTTTTTAACAAGTACTCAGCCAATTTTTGAGCTTTTTTATAATCCACTTCACCATTTACAGCATATGGAGTAACCATAGCTGTCAGAACATTACCAGAAATCATTTTCTACACCTCTCGGTAAAAATATTCACAAAAATAATAAAACTAAATCAACCCCTTTTTTATTAATAGCTGGGCTATTTGAACAGTGTTGGTAGCAGCACCTTTGCGAATTTGGTCGCCAACAACCCAAAGAGAAAGGCCATTTTCACAAGAGATGTCTTTACGCAGCCTCCCTACATAAACCTCATCAGTTTCACTGGTAAACAAAGGCATAGGGTATTCTTTGTTGGCTGGGTTATCCTGCACAATAATGCCCGGAGCCGCTGCCAAAACTTTCCTGGCCGCTTCGGCAGAAAGCGGCTTTTTAAATTCAACATTTATGGCCTCGGAATGGCTGCGGTAAATAGGCACCCTAATGGTGGTGGCACTGATGGCAATATCATCATCATGCAGCATTTTTTGCGTTTCCCAAACCATTTTCATCTCTTCTTTGGTGTAGTCATTATCCTGGAACACATCAATTTGCGGAATAAGGTTGAAGGCAATTTGATAGGAAAAAGCCTTTACCTTAGGTTCTTCACCATAAGCAATCTGGCGCACCTGATTTTCCAGCTCCTCAATTCCTTCGCGGCCGGCCCCAGAAACCGCCTGGTATGTAGAAACGACTATCCTTTTGATACCAGCAGCATCGTGCAAGGGTTTTAAAGCCGTAAGCATAATGATGGTAGAACAATTGGGGTTGGCAATAATCCCTTTATGCCAATCCACATCTTCCGGGTTAACCTCAGGTATAACCAACGGCACATCCTTATCATAGCGAAAGGTGCTGCTATTATCCACAACCACAGCACCCCGAGCCACAGCCTCGTGGGCAAACATTTTACTGGCTGCCCCGCCAGCAAACAAAGCAATATCAATATCTGCAAAAGATTCGGGCTTGGTAGCCTCTACTGTATATTCTTTACCTAAATATTTTATTTTTTTACCCGACGATCTTTCCGTAGCCAAAAGCTTCAACTCACCAATAGGAAAATCCCTTTCCGCCAAAACTTTCAACAGTTCGGCCCCGACCGCACCGGTAGCCCCAACAATGGCAACATTATACTTTTTCAAGATGAACAGCCCTTCCAATAATAAAATTATTATAAATATATCGTTATCTTAATAATTATATCATTATTGACGGATATTGCAACAATACCGGCTGAATTTGCCTGCCAAACATTGCCTCCACCACTGTTTCGGCAATTTTGCTTACATCAGATCTTAAAGAATTAGCCTTTTCCTTCGGGTTATCCTGGCCAAAAGGTACCATATAAATATTTTTAGAATTCAGTAAAATACCAAGGTTTTTAGCATTAAAGCCCAGACCGTCATTGGTAGAAACAGAAAGCACCACCGGCCTCTGATTGCGAAGATGCGATTTTGCCGCCATCAAAACTGACCCATCAGTAATGCCATTAGCCAGCTTAGCCAAAGTGTTGCCGCTACAAGGAGCAATCACCAAAACATCAAACATGCCCCGGGGGCCAATCGGCTCAGCCTGAGGTATGGTAAGTATGGGAGGCTTGCAGCCAATCCTTTCCAGCTCATCTTTCCAGCCAACAGCCCGGCCAAAACGGGTATCTGTTTCATCAACCATCTCGGAAAGAATGGGGGTTATCACAGCCCCCTCCTCTTTTATCAAAATTTCTATCTCGCAAATCATCTCAGCCAAAGTACAAAAAGAGCCTGTCATAGCGATGCCAATATTTTTGCCAAATAAACGCATCACAGCACCTCTTTTTCTGCTTTATTCAGCTGACTTTTTTTAATTTGGGCTAAAACGTTTGGATAAGAAGCTGCCAAAATTTGCCCAGCCGTCACCGGAGCCACTTTGCCAGGAAGGGAAAGAGCATGAATGGTCTTTAACCCTAAATTTTCTGCCGCCTGCCAATCCGTGCCGCCGGGAATAGCCGCCAAATCTATAATCAAGGTGCTGCTATTAAGTTTAGATAATATTTCTTTTGTAAGGACAAGTGCCGGGGCAGTGTTAAAGATCACCTGAGCATCAGATAAAGCCCCCGCCAAATCTTGTAAATCTACCGCTACAAAACCATCATCTCTTGCTTTGGCTAACCGATAATCCTCTGACCTGTTTACCACAGTAACCTTGGCATTCAAAGCAGCAAGCCTCTTGGCCAAAGCCTGACCAACCCTCCCATAACCAATAACAAGCACCCGGCTGTTATTTATGGTAATGGGCAAATTACCCATGGCAACCTGAATAGCCCCTTCAGCAGTAGGCACCGCATTGGGAACAGCTACTTCATCTAGTTCCATGGTTTCTACCAAATTAAGGCGACAAAGCTCAGCAAGTTGCCGCAAATAAGGCGAAACAATACCCGTCACTACAGTTGTGCCAGGGGCCAAAACACGCAAATCCTGCTCGTCTACCTTGCAGGGCGGCAAAAAAGGGGCATGCAAAAACCCATCATTACGAATGCCCGGCACAGGTAAAATTAAAATATCTGCCCCTGCCAACGCCTCTCGTATCTCTGCAAATACCTTTACTCCTTCCGGCAAATAACCCGCTGGCAAACCATATACCTGCATCTGCCAACCTATCTTGGTCAAAGCAGGAATCAATTCCAGCTCTCTTTTGTCTCCACCCAAAAGGGCCAAAACACCAACTGCCATATCTAAACTACCCCTCCCGACAACTTATCTATAATTTAACATATGAGAAGGATAGCAATGCGGTGCTATGACAAAAGATATTAAAGTAATTTTTCCAAGCCAACTACCACGCCGGAAAGCTCAAAAATCCTCCGCAGGGCTAAAACAAGTCCCGGCAAAAAAGATTCTCTAGCCATGGCATCGTGCTTAATGGTCAAAATTTGGCCCAACCCGCCAAAAACCACTTCCTGGGTAGCCACATAACCAGGTAAACGCATGCTGTGCACCCGTATACCCTGATAATCACCGCCTCTTGCCCCATTAATTTTTTCAAATTCATTGGCATTACCCTGGGCAAAAATCGGCCGCACTTCACTTATCATCTCCAAGGTTTTTAAAGCAGTACCCGAGGGAGCATCCAGTTTTTGGTCATGATGCCTTTCAATAACCTCCACTTGAGGAAAATAAGCAGCAGCCTCCTTGGCAAAACGCATCATCAGCACAGCCCCCAAGGCAAAATTAGGGGCAATAAAAACCGGGGTGGCAAATTTTTGGCTTAAGGCTTCCAGCTCTAAAATATTCGTTCTATCCAACCCTGTGCCCCCCACCACAACCGGCACTTTTAATTGTAAAGCTATTTTAATGTTTTTAAACACCACCTGAGGGTTAGTAAATTCCACCACCACTTGGGGCTTGGCTGTTTTAATAGCTGCTTCTAAATTATCCTCAATCAAAACCCCTGTAGCCTCAAAACCATTAATCAGGCCAATATCCGCCCCAATTTGCCGCACATCCACAGCCGCCACAATCTGCATGTCTGGCTCTTGCATAAGGCCTGCACACATGGCTTTGCCCATTTTCCCGGCGGCACCGTTCATCAAAATTTTTATTTTTTCTGTCATCTCACAAAACCCCCATATACCATATAAAATCATTTTTATTATATTTTTTCAGAACATATTCAGCAAAAAATAACCAAATCCTGCTCTTAAAAATAATAGCAAGATTTATGGCTCAAATAAAAAAGCCCCCAAGGGGGCTTTAGAATTATTACCAAGGGTTTCCTTTACTTGTGACCAAATCCACCACAATTACTTCCGGACCAATCTTACACACTTCCGACCACGGAATATTCAAAACCCGTTTTTCCAGCAAGCGGTTATCCTTGCGATGGGGTAACACAATAGCCTTAATAACCCCGTTAGCAGGATCTATCACTAAATCAGAATCACCAACCGTCCCTAAAATATCTCCATCAGCAATATTTATTATTTTTTTGCCCATTAATTCGCTCAAACGCATAAGGCAGCCCTCCTTTGGCACCATTATATGCACCAAAAAAGACAACCATGCCTTTATTTTAAACCAGTATGGCCAAAACCACCATTGCCTCTTAGCGTTTCATCCAAAGAGCTCTCTTGCTGCCAGCAAATTTTCGTTACCGGAGCAATCACCAATTGAGCCACCCGCATACCCCG
Source organism: Peptococcaceae bacterium UBA5755 (assembly GCA_002419005.1). Taxonomy (GTDB): domain Bacteria; phylum Bacillota; class Dehalobacteriia; order UBA4068; family UBA5755; genus UBA5755. The sequence goes on from DIFF01000012.1 coordinate 309,052, forward strand.
TTCAATCAAACAAGCTTCCTGCCCCAAATTAATCAAAATAACCTTGATTTCCCCTCGGTAATCCGCATCTATAGTGCCAGGACTATTCAAAACAGTCAGCCCTTTTTTAATAGCCAAGCCGCTTCTAGGCCGTACCTGCCCCTCAAAACCAGCCGGCAGAGCCAAAACAATCCCTGTTTCAATTAGGGCTCTTTCCCCCGAGGCCAAAGAAACAGGCTGGTTAACTGCCGCCAAAAGATCCATCCCTGCCGCATTCTCTGTGGCGTATTCCGGTAAAGGCAAATCGTCATAATGTGGCAAAGTCATTATTTTTACTGCCAACAAATTCATGTCTCATCCCGCCTCCAAAATAACCAAAACTTACCAAATACTCAAAAGGTCAGCCGTGTATTCTTTGGGACCGACCTGAGCCAAAACAAGTTTTTCCGGTAACAAAACTGTTTTAGCAAGCCTTTCTACATCTTCCAATGTAACCTGTTTAATTTTTTCTACCATTTCTTCTATAGTAATCACATGGTCAAAATTAGTTTCGGATTTGCCCAGCTTAATCATCACGTTGCTGGTATTTTCCATGCTCAAAAGCAAGCTCCCTTTTAGTTGTTCTTTAGAGCGGTTCAATTCTGCTGTGGTAATGCCCTTTGTGGCAATATCCTTCATCTCTTTACCCATCACCTCAAGCACTTCCGGTACTTTGGCCGGGCTGGTGGAAGCATAAGACATTAAATAACCACCCAAACAATAAGCCCCATGATAGGAATAAATAGAATAGGTGAGCCCGCGTTTTTCTCTCGCTTCCTGAAATAAACGGGAGCTAACACCACCACCCAAAACATTAGTTAGTACGTTCATCACATAAAAATCATCATCTTCTGCGGGCACCCCAGGCAGGCCAAGGCAAAGATGCACTTGCTCAATATCTTTGTAAATATAGCTTTTGCCAGCACTTGACTCGGGCAAAAACAAAACAGGCTTGTCCCAACCACCAGCAAAGCTGCCCAAATAACTGCCGATCACAGCCAAAACCCTTTGATGCTCCACTTTACCCGCCACAGAGACCACAGTATGAGCAGGCGCATAAACAGTTTTATAATATTTTTTTAGTTCTTGCCAGCTCAAACCTTCTACCGAGGCAGTAGTACCAATGACCGGCAAGCCATATTGGTGTTTGGGCCACAATGTGCCAGAAAAAAGCTCGGTTACCAAATCATCCGGGCTGTCTTCATACATGCTAATCTCTTCCAAAACCACATTTTTTTCTCTGGCAAATTCCACCTCGTCCAGGGTAGATTCCAAAAACATATCAGCTAACAAATCCACCGCCAACTCAAAATGCTCTTCTAAACAACGCACATAATAGCAGGTGTGCTCCTTGGAAGTAAAAGCATTCATCTGGCCCCCCACTTCTTCCATGGCTTCGGCCAGCTGTTTGGCAGTACGTTTTTTGGTACCTTTAAACAACATATGCTCCAAAACATGAGAAACCCCAGCCAAAGCTGGGTCTTCATAATTGGAGCCGGTAGCAACCCAAATGCCAACAGTAACAGAATAAGCGTTATCCATCTCTTCTGTCAGCACCCTCACCCCATTGGGCAAAACATCCTTAAAATACATATATTACGGCCTCCTAATATACAGCAACAAGATTCTATTTAATCTTTTGTTATTTTCTCCAACCAATTGAATATTCCCTTTTTTGCTACACTCTTTTGCACAATCAAGTTAAGTTCCCCCAACTTTTGCCCTTCAGAATCCACCAAAGAAAGCCAACCGGCCACTTCCCCGGCGGCAACCGGTGCCGACAAAGCACACCAACAGGCAACAACGTGGCATCCGGCGACTTTATCCTTAGCAACTGTAGCAATCCCCCGGCCAGATGCAACAACCGCTACCAGCTGCTCTTGCCCTTTTTTTACAACAGTATAACCCAAAGCGTCATCACTAGCTCCCCAGGTTACATTAACAAAATTTTCCACCCCATATTCCAAAAGCTTCAAGCATTCATTGTAGCGGTCAGGGCTGTTTAAAACCACAGCAATTACCCGGCGGCCATTTTTTTCCATAGCCGCCACCAGACAAGCTCCTGCTGCATTGGTGGTACCAGTCTTCACCCCAATAACATAAGCATTTCGATACAAAAGCTTATTAGTATTTTTAGCAGTCCTTTGGTAAGCCCCAGTATACGTGTTACCATAAGTGGTACCAACATAATCAGAAAAAACCGTATTATGCATAGCATAGCGGGCTATTGTTGCCAAATCTGCCGCACTCATCACATGGTCGGCATTGGGCATGCCGTTGGTGTTGCACAAAGTGCTGCCTTCAGCCCCCAAAACAGCAGCTTTTAAATTCATCAAATAAACAAAAAACTCCTCGCTGCCGGCCACATTTTCCCCCATGGCATAGCAGGCATCATTAGCCGATTTTAAAAGAGCCAAAGTTAAAAGGTCGGCCAAAGAAAGCTCCTCCCCCGGACTTAAGTTTGCCGAAGATTCTCCCACTGCAGCAGCTTGCGGCGAGATCAAACAAAGATGATCCAGCTCCTCCATTTCTATGGCCATGATGGCAGAAAGTATTTTGGTGGTGCTGGCCGGGGGCAATGCCTCATTGGCATTTTTGCTCCAAAGAATATTTCCGCTATTCATATCCAATAAAACCGCTGCTTTAGCCTGAATATTCGGGCTTTCTGCCGCACATACCGAAGACGAAAATAAAATCAAAAAAAAGCAAAGTAGACAGAATCCAAAACAAGGCTTCAATCTGCGGCCACCTCCAGCCCTGCATTAACAGATACAGGTACCAACATATATCCTTGATTTTGAAGTTCGCTGATGATGGCCGGAAGAGCTGCCACGGTGTTGGCAGTCGGGTGCATTAAAACAATACTGCCACCCTTTACTTTGCTAACCACCCGTTGAATTATCGTATCTACAGATGGCTTTTGCCAGTCAATGGTATCTACATTCCAAAGTATGGTCCAATACCCTTCTGCCGTCGCCGCCGCAAGCACATGATCTTTTCTTTCTCCGGAGGGTGGAGCATAAAGGTTGGTAGTAATGCCGGTAGCTTCTTTAATGGCATCAGCAGTTTTTTTGATTTCCTCCCGGTTTTCGGCTTCGCTTAAGGCATTGGGGCTCGCATGGCTATAAGCATGGTTGCCAATCTCATGCCCGCTTGCAGCAATTTGTCTTGCCAGTTCCTGGTTATTATCCGTCCAACGACCAGTTAAAAAGAATGTTGATTTTACTTCATGCTCTTTAAAAATATTCACCATCTCCGGCAAATACTCTTCGCCCCAATCCACATTAATGGCAAAACTAACATATTTGCTTTCTTCTGACCCCTGATAAATCGGTTCTTCTTTCATAGCTGTGCTGCTTTTGGCAGCAAAAATTGCCCAAAGCCAAATACCCACAATCACCAGGCCAACAAGCAATTTGGTCAGACTTGGCTTTTTAAGATAATATATTTGCACCTTAACCACCCTTTTTGCATGGATTTCTTTTTATAGCTATGCACAAATTTTTATTAATATGTAAAAACCACAAAACAAAAAGGGCTGTTCCCAAAAAGAACAGCCCAAAAAAATTAAAATAAAAATGACCTTACTGCATCTAATTCTCATCCGTTAAAAAAATGACCATACTATGAGTAATAATTTTCCCAACAAAATTGGTAAGCTGTTTTGGGCTTTCCTTAAACCCACCCTGCATCCATTGCTCCACTATACCCACAAAACCACCCGCAACAAAAGCATACATATATTCCATCATCTGCTCATCGTAGTTTTTCATGGTTTTACTCCACTCATCTATGCATTGCTGATGGGCAATATAAATGATTTTTTTAATAAATTCTTTATCTCCATTCTCACTGAACAAAACTTGGCAAAGGTCTTTATTGGCGGCAATACATTTAAATATTTCATGCAAAGTTTCTGTTGTGTTAATTATGGGACCTTTGTGCCTAGCCAAGGTCGTTTTAATTTCCTCAAACAACTCATTTTGTACATTAAAAAGCAAATCGGCCGGATCATTATAATGAGAGTAAAAAGTCCCTCGGTTAATATCAGCCATTTCGCAAATATCTTTAACCGTAATTTTGCTAATACTTTGGGTCTTCATAAGCTCCAGCAAACTTTGCCGCAAAACCATTTTGGTATATTTCACTCTCCGGTCACTTCTTTTGTTTTCCACAAAAACACCCTCTTAATAGAACTTTTTGTAATCACATTTAATATATTTTTGGTAATTTTTACTTTCTTTTTTTTGTTTAATAATAATCACTTTTTTGTTTTGTGTTAATTGATAGACAGAATTTAATCATCTGATTGTTGTCTTTACGACACGGTATCATTATAATATATATACGCTAGAAAATCAACATCATGTATAATAAAACTAGAAAAGAGGCCCCCTTTTGTGAACTCGCTTTCAAAAGCAATTTTAAAACACCGCAAGGCGGTTATTACAATATTTCTCATCCTAACCCTCGTCTGTGTCGTCCTGCAGTTTAAGGTAAAGGTAAACTATAACATGGTAGATTATCTGCCGGAAGATGCCCCATCCACTGTTTCTCTTGCCATAATGGAAAAAGAATTTACCCAAGCAATGCCCAATACCAGGGTGCTTTTATACGATGTTAGCATTCAGGAAGCTTTGGCGTATAAAGAAAAGCTCTCTCAAATCGATGGGGTTTCCGATCTTTTATGGCTGGACGATGTGATAGACATAAAACAACCTTTGGAAACTGCCGATTTGAGCACGGTAGAAAATTACTATAAAAACAACAATGCCGTCATAACCCTAACCATGCGAGACGGCGACGAAGTAGAAATATTAAACAAAATTTATGAGCTAATAGGAAAAGAAAACGCCATATCTGGCCAGGCCGTAACCTTAGCCGTGGCCCAAAACCTCTCCACGGCAGAATCCGCAAAAGCTTTTATTCTTCTTGTTCCCACCATCATCCTGATCCTGCTTTTAACCACATCTTCCTTTTTTGAGCCGTTTTTGTTTTTATGCGCAGTAGGGGTGGCCGTCCTTATAAACATGGGCACCAATTTGTTTTTCGAGGAAATATCCTATATCACTCAGTCCATCAGTCCCATTTTGCAGATGGCAGTATCCCTAGATTATGCAATCTTTCTTCTGCATAGCTTCGAAAAATACCGAAAAGAAACTCCTGATGTAGAAAAAGCCATGCAAATGGCCATGAAGCGTTCCCTATCCACCGTTTTAGCCAGTGCCCTCACCACCCTCTTTGGGTTTTTGGCATTGGTGTTCATGGGCTTTCAAATCGGCTCCGATCTGGGCATAAACCTGGCAAAAGGAATAACCCTTAGCTTAATTTCCGTAATGGTTTTTTTGCCAGCTCTCACCCTTGGCTGCTACAAAATAATTGATAAAACCAAGCACCGCTCTCTTATGCCTTCTTTTACCAACTTTGGTAAAACAATGGTTAAAACTCACATAGTCGCTTTCATCCTTGTTTTACTTATTTTAGTACCCGCCTTTTTGGCCCAAAAAGACAACTCTTTCATCTATGGCATGGGAGATTTAGACAGGACAACCAGAGCCGGTCAAGATGAATTAAAAATAGATGAGGCATTTGGCCAATCCATGCCCCTGGTTATTTTGGTACCAAAAGGAGAGTATGCCAAAGAAGTAGCCCTTTGCGAGGATCTAAAAAAAATCCCTTATGTCACCTCCGTCATTTCATATGCTACCATGGTGGGGGTGGAAATTCCCGGCGATTATCTTGATGCAGAAACCATATCCCAATTTTATTCCCAAAACTATTGCCGCATCATCCTTTATGCAACCGTACCAACAGAAGGCTCAAGCACCTTTTCCGTGGTGGAAAATATGCGAAATACAGCCAGTAAATATTATGGCGAAAATATACTTACTTGCGGCCAAGGTGTAAACCTGTACGACATTAAAAATGTGGTAACAGCAGATAACATGATCGTAAACTTTATCGCCATCGGTGCCATAGCCATTGTATTGCTCTTTACCTTCAAATCGATATCCTTGCCAATCATTTTGGTCTTAACAATAGAAACTTCAATTTGGCTAAATCTGTCCGTATCCTATTTTTCTAATACCGCCATCTGCTATATTGGCTTTTTAGTCATTGGCACTGTACAGTTGGGTGCCACAGTGGATTATGCCATCCTGTTTTCTGATCACTACATGGCCAACCGCAAAGAAAACCTGCCAAAATCCGCGGTTCAAAAAACTGCCAAAGAAACGGTTGGCTCCATCCTTACCTCAGGTTCTATTTTGGCTATTGCCGGTTTCATCCTACAAGCCATCTCCACAAATGATGTAGTAAAACAGCTGGGCGGTTTGTTAGGACGCGGGACACTTCTCTCTATGGTCATGGTGTTCTTTTTCCTACCGGCAGCCCTAATAATCCTGGATAAAGTAATAGCAAAAACCACCAGAAACTCCAATTTCAGGCAAAAGGAGAACCAAACCTATGAAAAAATATCTTAAACACGTTTTGCCAATGTTGTTGATTGTGGGCATCATTTTCGCCCTGGTCTTCTGGGCCTCGCCGGTCAAAGCTGGCAAAAACACCTCCATTCAGGAAAAATCCGCCTCTGATTCCGATGGCAGTTATACCACAAAAGAAGAGGTGATATATGCCAACCTTTACAACAACGGCAGTACCAACAAAATATATGTGGTAAATATTTTTGATGTAAACAAGGCTAGCATAATTAAAGACTTTGGCGATTACAGCAATGTAATTAACCTCACCAGCACCGACACCATAACAAAAGAAAATAATATGGTATCGTTCTATGCCGATACCGGCCGTTTTTATTATCAGGGCTACACAAATTCTACCGAGCTACCCTGGCTGATAAACATTGAATATTACTTGGATGCTAAAGCCATAAACGCAGAAGATCTATCCGGTCAATCCGGTCAGTTGCAAATAAGCATCAGTACCAAAGAAAATCCATTTGTCAAAAGCGACTTCTTTAATAATTTTATGCTGCAAATATCCCTGACCCTGGATACAAACAAATGTTTTAACATTCAGGCCCCCGAAGCCATAATAGCCAATGCCGGCAGCAACAAAGTGCTTACCTACACCGTTTTGCCTGGCGATGAGGGAAACATTTCCCTTACCACAGACATAACAGATTTCTCCATGGAAGGCATCAGCATAAACGGCATAAATTACAACATGGCTATAGACCTAGGCGAAATAAACACAACCGAATTTACCGATCAACTGAAAGAGCTTTCCGATGCCATTGCTAAACTAGACGATGGGGTGAAAGAACTTTCCACAGGCACAAGTGAGCTCTATGACGGCACTGCGCAAATGTATGACGGCCTGGGCAAAATGACAAACAGCTTCAGCAAACTTACTGATGGCAGCAAAGAACTATCAGAAGGTGCCGATGAGCTTGCCACAGGCTCCAAAGAGCTTTTAGATGGCATGGATGAACTGTATCTTGGTATCGAAGAATTATATGATAACACCCATGCAATAGTAGACGGAGCCAGAGATCTTGCTAATGGCCTTGCCACCCTATCTGCTCAAAACAGCACCCTCTCAAGCGGTGCCCAGGCCATGGCAGATGCCATTTTGCAGATGGCAAACGCCCAGCTTTCCGCCAGCCTTGGTGCCTCTGCCCCCACCTTAACTTGGAGCAACTATGCCACAGAGCTTGGCAATATTTTGGGTGTAACAGATGCTATGCGAGATGCCACCAAAGCCCAAATCAGCAGCCAAAGCGGGCTTACAGGCAATGAGCTAGAAACTTTAATTTACCTTGCCAGCCAGGAGAGCTCTGCCGCGAGGGACCCCAACGGTGCCATAACCGCCGCTGCTACCACCCTGCAAACAGTAAATGCAGCAAGCAACGCTGGGGGCAGCATTTATGAGGCTCAGGCAGCTCTTATTGCTGCTGGTGGCAACCCCCTGGCTGTGACTAATGTAATAAATGTGTTAAACCAGTTGGTTGCCGACCAATCCGGCGGTCTTTTAACACCCGACCAAGTAACAGCCGAACAGCGTTTTGCTGCCTATGACAACACAGCAAGCCAATTCACCGCTGCCGGTGTCAGTGCAGAAAATACCGCCCTTATCATCGTAATGGCCTGTAACGATGTGGCAGCAAACAGCACCGATTTTAATACAGCCTTAACCAATGCCACAGCAACCATAAGCTTGGCAGGCAATGTGCAAACCGCAACAGCAGCCGTGGCTGCCGGCACCACAACCACTGCCAACAACGCTTTCCTTACCAACATGGTTTTGGTCAACAGTAGTACGCAGCTTTTGGCAATCCAAAACTTGCTTACCGCCCTAATGGGGGCCGAAAGCTTTGTAAATGGCTTAACCCAATATACCAGTGGGGTATCCTCCCTGGCCAGTGGAGCATCAAGCCTACATTCCGGCCTTGCTTTCTACCGCTCCGGCCTTGCCGATCTATATGAAGGCAGCGAAGAACTGCGAAATGGCACCGAAAGCTTTTATAACGGCGTGGTAGAATTTAACGATGGAGCAAGCTCTTTGTATGAAGGCGTCCGCGAATTTGAAGTAAATCTGAAAAAAATGTATGTTAGCTACAAAGAACTAAAAGACGGCACCTCCGACCTTAATGATGGCATCCAAGAACTTTCTGAAGGCACCGGTGAAATGCGGGCAGAAACCGCAAATATGGATCAAAAAATGCAAAAAGAAATAGATAAAAAAATCGATGAAATGCTCGCCAAATACAGTGGCAGCGATTTTGCTTTCCAATCCTTCCTTTCTGATGAAAATCAAAATGTGGCCGCAGTCCAGTTCGTCATAAAAACAGACGGCATAGAAGCAGCCCCTGAACCGACTGCTGAAATTCCGGCTGAACCAGAACTTACTTTCTGGCAACGTTTCTTAAATCTTTTTGATTTATAAAAATAAAACAAAAAATTAAAGGGCCTCCCTATTTAACAGGGAGGCCCTTTAATTTACACAAAACTACTCTTCGTCCATAGCATCCTTGCGGGAGAGCTTAACTTTACCCTGGGCATCAATGCCAAGAACCTTAACCCTCATAATGTCGCCTTCCTGGCAAACATCGGTCACCTTACCCACCCGTTTATTATCCAGCTGAGAAATATGCACCATGCCATCCTTGCCAGAGGCTCCCATAACCCCGGGAATGATTTCCACAAAAGCACCAAAATCCATCACTTTTACAACTTTGCCTTCGTAAATTTTACCAACCTCGGGCTCGGCGACAATTGAATTAATAATGTCTAAAGCCATTTGGCCTTTTGCGGCATCCACACTAGAAATAAACACTCTGCCATCATCTTCAATATCAATATCAGCGCCGGTTTCTTCAATAATTTTTTTAATTATCTTACCACCGCTGCCAATAACTTCCCTAATCTTATCCGGATGAATGGCAGTACGCAAAATACGGGGAGCATATTGCGAAAGCTCAGCCCGTGGCTCCTTAATTGCTTCAAGCATTTTGCCCAAAATAAACATACGGCCCTCTTTAGCCTGAGCCAATGCTTCTTTTAATATCTGCTGGTTAATCCCGGCTATTTTAATATCCATCTGAATGGCAGTAACACCAGCAACAGTACCAGCAACTTTAAAGTCCATATCACCCAAAAAGTCTTCCATGCCCTGAATGTCGGTAAGAATAGTAATATCATCGCCATCCTTAATTAAGCCCATGGCGCAACCAGAAACCGGGGCTTTGATGGGCACGCCGCCATCCATTAAAGAAAGGGTACTGGCGCACACACTGCCCATAGACGTAGAACCATTGGATTCAATAGCTTCCGAAACCAACCGTATAGCATAGGGGAAATCGTCCTCATTAGGAATCACAGGCAGCAAAGCTCTTTCTGCCAGGGCACCGTGGCCAATTTCACGGCGGCCGGGTCCCCGCATCGGGCGAGTCTCGCCAACGCTGTAAGGTGGAAAATTATACTGGTGCATATAACGTTTGGAATCTTCCAGCCCCAAGCCATCAAGCGTCTGCTCATCACGCATAGAACCCAGGGTCAAAGCATTTAAAATTTGGGTTTGACCACGGGTAAAAAGGCCAGAACCATGGGTCCGAGTAAGCACGCCAACCTCACAAGAAATAGGTCTAACCTCGTTTACGGCCCGGCCATCTATACGCAACTTTTCTTTGGCAATCATCCTACGGAAGGTTTCTTTTTCCAGCTTGTTGATTATATCAGCCACGTTTTTTTGTTCTTCGGCATATTCCTCACCGGCAAAAGCAGCAGCAACCTCAGCCTTAATCCCTTCCAAAAGTGCTTCCCTTTCTTTTTTGGGTAGCTTTTCGGTAGCACAACGGCGGCAGGCTACAGCCAGTTTGTCCCCCATAGATTCTTTAATGGCATTTGCTAAACCTTCAGGGTAGATAGCTGAAACAACTTCCTGTTTTCCCTTGGCCAAATCAAGGTTCAAAGCTTCAACCCTAAAATCTTCAATAAAAACAACAATTTTTTTAATCTCTTCAAAGCCAAACATAATTGCTCCCAAAATTACTTCTTCAGAAATCTCCTCGGCAGCAGCTTCCACCATCATCACAGCATCCTTGGTGCCGGCCACAGTCACATGCATCAGGCTTTTTTCAGCCTGCTCCACCGTAGGGTTAATAATATACGCCCCGTCCACCATGCCAACAACAACACCGGCAATGGGGCCAAAAAACGGCACATGGGAAACATGCAAAGCAGCCGAGGCTGCAATCATTGCCGTAACATCGGCTGGCGCATCCTGATCAACCGAAAGCACAGTAGCAATAACCTGAACATCATTTCTGTAATCCTTAGGGAACAAAGGCCGAAGGGGCCTGTCTATAAGGCGGGAAGAAAGAACAGCCTTTTCACTAGGGCGACCTTCTCTTTTAATAAAACCGCCAGGAATTTTGCCAACCGCATACATTTTTTCTTCATAATCAACAGTAAGAGGGAAAAAATCCACCCCTTCTCTGGGACTTTCCGAAGCAGTAGCTGCCACCAATACCATCGTTTCACCATAAGTTGCCAGCACTGCTCCGCTTGCCTGTTTTGCCATACGCCCAGTTTCCAAAGTCAGGGTACGTCCCCCAACTTCAAGGCTCTTTCGCAGTAAATTTGTCATACTTGCCTCCTTGATTCTCTTTTATTTTTCTTTTCTCTCTATTATTTTAACCTATATCATTTTCGCTATTAAAAAATTTTTTCCTGCTTCAAAGCATTTTCATTTCAAACAAAAAAGAGCGGCTTGCCGCTCTTTTAAAAAAACTTTTGGATTACTACCGACGCAAGCCCAAAGAACCAATGAGTTTACGATAACGGTCAATATCTTTTTTACGCAAATAATTCAATAAACCACGGCGTTGACCAACCATCTTTAAAAGGCCGCGGCGAGAGTGGAAATCTTTGGGATGCTGTTTCATGTGTTCAGTCAAATGTAAAATTTGATCTGTAAGAATAGCAATTTGCACCTCGGGGGAGCCTGTATCATTTTCATGAATCTTGTACTTTTTGATGATTTCCTTTTTCTTTTCGGTAGACATTGGCATTACTAAACACCTCCTTTTTTAATAATATCCCCAATAGCCAAGAAAAACGCCGGAGTCAACGTCAAACCTAGCTATGGTTTGTGGGTTCTTTAAAAGAACTACGCAAATGATTATATAATATTATACCACTCTTGACAAGTTAAATCTGTAATAAGATTAAATTTTTTATCGGTCAAAACAATTTTTGCTTTCTCGCAATCAGTTTTTATATGTTCGGCAAGTTCGGCAAAGCTCGCAAAGTGTTCTTCATTACGCAATTTAGCCACAAAATGAAGCATAATCTTTTTGCCATACAGGTCGCCGAAAAAATCCAACAAGTGGGCTTCAATGTTGGGGCTTAACTGTCTGCCCACGGTAGGCCGCCAGCCAACATTAACCACCGCCTGATGAATCCCTCCCGGTTCGTCCACCAAAGCAGCATAAACACCATTACCAGGCCTCTGAGTATCACTTGTAATACAAACATTTGCCGTGGCAAAGCCAAGCCTGCGGCCAATTTTGCGGCCCTCTATCACCCTGCCAAACAAAGCATAACAATAACCTAAAAGGCAAGCAGCCTCCGCTACTTCCCCTTTCAATAGTTTCTCACGAATCAGCGAGCTGCTAATTGGACCAAAATCCGACATCACCGCCGGAATAATCTCCACCTCACAGCCAAATCTGGCACATATCTCACGCAAATTCTGGCTTTTCCCCTGAGCCTTATAACCAAAAGTATAGTTAAACCCAGCACTAATATGGTCGGCTCCCAATCCTTCTATCAAAAAGCTCTTTACAAAATCAGCCGGAGTAATTTCGGCTACCTCACGGTCAAAAGGATAAGCAAAAAAGAAATCAACTCCCATCCCTTCCATCAAAACCATCTGGGTTTTTTGTGCGGTTAACAAAGGCGGGGCTTGTCCTTTCAGCACCTTCAAAGGATGCGGCGTAAAAGCAAAAACCACACTAATACCTTTTTTAGACCGGGCCTTTTCCACCGCAAACCTAATCAAGGTTTGATGCCCCAAATGCACCCCATCAAAATTGCCCAATGCCACACTGCAAAAAACTCCGGCAGCTTTGGGGAACTGGGCCATAGAATGAATAATCTGCATAAGCACTCCCCTGTTTTATTCCGAAATCAATACTTTATGCAAAGCAAGTTCGCCTTCAAGCACCTGACCAATAGCCAAGAACTTACCAGTTTTGTCCTCCACCCGGCAAATCGTGCCAGGAGCAAGCGAACAAGCAAAAGTAAATTTGTTACCATGCAAAACATAAAAAAACTGTTCATCCTCAATACACACAGCCGGCAAATGCCCAATGCCCCAAGCAATGGGCAGCACAAAATTCCAGTCGTTAGCCTTTGCAAATTCACCTATCTGCTCCAAAGTAAAAGATTCTGCCAAACAAAAATCCCCCACTGCCACCCGCAAAAGGTCCGACATATGGCCGCCAAAGCCTATGGCTTCACCAATATCATTAAATAAAGTCCTAATATATGTTCCTTTACTGCAAGTTATTTCCAGCAAGGCTTTGGGGTTTTCTTCTTCTGTTAAAGGTTTCAAAACCCGCAAATCAAAAATCTGCACCTCTCGGGGCTCTCTTGGCACTTCCAAACCAGCCCAGGCCAGCTTATACAAACGTTTGCCCTGATAATGTGCAGCCGAAACCATAGGCGGAACCTGGCTTATTTTACCACAGAAGGCCGGCAAAACAGCCAGCAGATCGGCCTGGCTAACATAACTGGCATCCCTTCGGCGCAATATGTATCCACTAGCATCCTGGGTCGAAGTGGTAATCCCCAAAGTAAGCTCCCCCTGGTAAGTCTTGGGGAAATCAGTAATATATTCAGCCAAACGAGTAGCCTTACCAAGACATATCGGCAAAACGCCCCTAGCATCCGGGTCCAAGGTACCAGTATGCCCAACCTTTTGCTTGGTGGGCAAAAACCTCCGGATTGCTGCCACAGCTTGCTGGGAAGTAATCCCTTTAGGTTTGTTTAAATTAATAAATCCGTCCATAATTTTTAACTCCGGCACTCATTTTGTGCTTTCTTTAATCATGGGTTCAACTACCGCCAAAACATCTGCCATCACCTGGTGCAAACCACCAGATACACAGCAGCCAGCAGCCTTAGCATGGCCACCACCGCCAAACACTGCCGCAACCTTTCCCACATCAAAACCTTTTTGGCAGCGCAAGCTAACCCTAACTTTATCGTTAGGCCTTTCCTCAAATAAAACCCCCACTCCGGCACCTTCCAAAAGCATCAATTGGTTGGAAAGATTATCACAATCATTATGGCTTGCCCCATGAGCCTCAACAGCCGCCAAATCTATAAAAGACCAGACCAAAAGCCCATTAGAAGATTTCTGCAAATTGGCAAAAACCACGCCAAGCATTTTCATGTTTTTATAACTGCGGCTTTTAAAAATGTTGTTGTTTATCTCTTCCAAATCAATCCCAAAATCAAGAAGATCACCCGCTAATTTAAAGGTCTCAGAAGAAGTATTAGTAAAAGCAAAGCCCCCCGTATCAGAAACGATTCCCGCATAGAGGCAGGTGGCCGTATCTTTATTTATTTCTCTTCCTCTGTAACGTAAAAAATTGTAAATAATCTGGGCCGCAGCGGCAGCATCAGGGTCTATGATAACCACCGCTGTCGGTACACCAAAATCTTCATGTATTTTATGATGATCAAAAATTAAAATGGGTACTTGGTAAAGCCAGGGTAAAAACCAGTTGCTCCCAGCCCGGGCCAAAGAAGCACAATCCACAAAAATAATGGCATCGGGCTCGCCGGTAAAAGCATCAGGCTGGCAAATATCTGTCACCCCGGGCAAAAAAGCCAAACTAGCAGGAATCTTATCCTGCAAAATGGGCTGCACGGTGTACCCCTCTGTGCGAAGAGCATGGGTTAATGCCAAAACAGAACCAACCGCATCTCCATCGGGGGAAACATGCCCAGCCACAATTAAATTTTTTTTATTTTCCAACAATTTACAAGCCTGTTCAAAAAGTCTTTTCATTTCGGCTTCTTGCATATAATAGTATTCCTTCATTTCTCTATTATTTAATTATTCATCTGTTGCACCCAAATTTATATTTTTCATTTGCTCATCAATAAGCTTGCTTATTTTCATGCCATAAGCAATAGAATCATCCGCCAAAAAAACTAGCTCCGGCACAATGCGGGTAGCCAAACGGCCGGCCAGTTGCTTGCGCATAAAACCAGCAGCACTTTTTAAGCCTGCCATACTGGCTTCACACTCTTCTTTTGTCCCTAGGTGGCTAACATATATTTTGGCCACGCTCATATCCTTGCTAACATCCACACTCATAATAGATGTAAAGCCAATACGGGGGTCTTTTAAATCATTTTGAATGATGCTAGAAAGCTCTTTTTTAATTTCTTCTGCCAACCTGTTGCGGCGAAACTGAGCCATTATACCATCTCCTAACTGCCTTATAACTCTCTTTTTATCTCTTCTATCTTAAAGGCCTCAATTTGGTCGCCTTCTTTAATGTTATTAAAGTTATCCACACTAATACCACATTCATAGCCATGTTCAACTTCTTTAACATCATCCTTAAAGCGACGCAAAGAATCTATCTTACCTTCAAAAACCAAAATCCCATCTCTAATAATTCTAACATCCGCCTGGCGGGTTATTTTCCCGTCCAAAACATAACACCCTGCTATTATGCCGGCTTTTGGCACTTTAAATACATTGCGAACCTCGGCATGGCCCAAAAGAACCTCTTTGAAATCAGGGGTAAGCAAGCCAGACATAGCTTTTTTAATGTCTTCAATGGCATCATATATAACCCTGTAAAGACGCACATCCACCCCAGCCGTTTCTGCGGCTTTTCTGGTATTTGCATCAGGCCGCACATTAAAGCCAATTATAATGGCATTAGAGGCTGCAGCCAGCATAATATCCGATTCATTAATGGCGCCCACACCGCCGTGAATAACCTGAACCTTCACTTCTTCCGTGTTCAGGTTAACCAAAGATTGCCGTAAAGCTTCAATGGAACCTTGCACATCGGCTTTTAAAATCAGGTTTAGCTCTTTGGTTTGTCCTTCAGATATCTGCTTAAACAAATCGTCTAAACTCACCCTGGAGGATTTTTTCATCTCATCTTCTCTTTGTTTAACTTGCTGCAAACCAGCTACCTGACGGGCATTTTTTTCATCTTTCACAGTCACAAAAATCTCACCCGGCGGCGGAACCTCAGAAAAACCCAAAACTTCTACCGGAGTAGAAGGTGTAGCCAGCTTTAAAGGATGCCCTTTGTAATCAAACATAGCCCGCACCTTGCCAAAAACAGCTCCGGCCAAAATATTATCACCAACCCGCAAAGTGCCTTTTTGCACAAGCAAGGTAGCTACCGGGCCGCGCCCCTTATCCAACTGGGCCTCAATAACCGTGCCACGAACCTGACGTTTCGGGTTGGCTCGCAGCTCACCCATATCAGCAACAAGCAAGACCATTTCCAAAAGGTCTTGAATATGCAAACGTTGTTTAGCCGAAATTTCCACCATAATGGTTTCACCGCCCCAATCTTCACACAGTAAACCATATTCAGTCAATTCCTGCCGCACTCTGTCTGGGCTGGCATTCGGCTTATCAATCTTGTTAATCGCCACAATAATAGGCACACCGGCTGCTTTAGAGTGGTTTATAGCCTCAACAGTCTGGGGCATCACACCATCATCAGCAGCTACAACCAAAATAGAAATATCAGTAAGCTGGGCACCGCGAGCCCGCATAGCAGTAAAAGCTTCATGGCCCGGGGTGTCCAAAAAAGTAATCTTGTTGCCGTTAACCTCAACCTGATAAGCACCAATATGCTGGGTTATGCCACCAGCCTCAGTAGCAATAACATTAGTTTCTCTAATAGCATCCAAAAGCGATGTTTTGCCATGGTCTACGTGCCCCATAACCGTAACCACAGGCGGCCTTGGTTTCAAATCTTTTTCGCTATCTTCTTCATCAAGCATCATCTCTGCCACTCTGTCCTGACGCACTTCCACAGTAATACCAAATTCCTCCGCCAAAAGAATGGCCGTATCGGCCTCCAACTCCTGGTTAATGGTAGCCATAATGCCCATTTCAAACAATTTTTTAATCAGCTCGGCTGCTGTTTTACTCATGCTTTTAGCAAGCTGCTGTAAAATAACAGTCTCCCCAATAACCACTTTTTTGGGTACCACAGGCGGCATAATTTGCTTTTCGTGCTTCTTCCAAGCACCTTTGCTCTTGTTTTTGTTGTTCTTGTAAGATTTATAGTTGTTTGCATCATTATCTTTAATACTTTTATTACTTTTATCCTGATGAATATTCTTATATTGATTTTTTTCCACCCGACGGCTTACTGGTTTTTCCGGCAGCGGAGCGGTATAACGCATTTCCGGAACTAAAGGAGCTCCCCCGGATTTGCGATCTTGTCTAGGTGCAGAAGGCCTATTTTCGCCACGATTAAACTGGCCTGGTTTTGCATCCTTATCATAAGGCTTGACAAAAGGCTTAGCCGTATTACTTTTCGGATTGGCGCCCTGCTGAGGCCTTGTGGCAAAATCAGGTTTTTTATCCTGACGCGGCGGGCGATTGTCTCGAGCATATTTCCCGGGAGCCGCGGCAGTTTTGGGAGCAAAAGAAGACGTGGGAGCTGTTGCTTTTTCTGTAGCAACATTGGAAGCAGAACTTGGTTCAGGTTTTGAAGTTGTTTGGGGAGCAGAATTGGGTTGAAAAGCAGCAGTTTTTTCCGTCTCTTTTGCCGGCACAGCTTCAGAAACTATTTTTGCAGATTCTTTTTTTTCGGACACCGGGTTTCCCGCCTTAATTGCCTTTTCTTCCTGAGCTGGTTCAGCCGTTTTTTCTGTCACTTTCGTTCCCGTTATTTTATCGTTATCGGTAGTTTTAATTGTTTCTTCCGTTGTCTTTACAATTTCTGCTTTGGGAATCCTAGTTATTTTAGGCACAAAAGTCTCGGTCGCTGCAGGTGCTGGTTTGGTACCGGCAGCAGAGTTATCCTTAGCTTTGTTCTTTTTCAGCCGCATTGCCTCAGCCGCTGGTTCTCCAAGTACACTCATATGATTTTTTACTGGATAACCTAGTTTTTCCAACTGATCAATTACATCCTTACTATTTAAACCCAATTCCTTCGCCAACTCATAAACTCTGATTTTTCCCATAAAAACACTCCTATTCTTCTTTGCCTGATTGTCTGTTAGATAATAAATCCATCAAGATATTGGCAAAATTCTGGTCCAACACCGCCAAAGCCCCCCGGGGCGATTTGCCAACAAAAACCCCCAAATGAATCTTATCCTGCCACACATAAAAAGGTATATTTTTTCTCTCCAAAACTTTAACCAAATGTTCTCGGCTGTTCGCCGCAACATCTTCCGCTATAATCACAAGTCTAGCTTTGCCGGCTTTAACGGTTTCCATAACAGCACCATCACCGGCTGCCAAATGACCGGACTTTTGGGCAAATCCAAGCAAAGCGGCAACCTTGTGCGGGTTATACTTAATTTTCGCCTCATCTTTTTTACTTGCCATTTTCAAGAAGCTGTGCCTCCAGTTTTTCCATCACTGCCGGCTCAATCGAGGTTTTTAAAGCTTTATCCAAACTCTTATACTTTTTTGCCTTGGCCAAACAATCAGCATTCGGACAAATATAAGCACCTCTTCCTGACAGTTTACCGGTAGGGTCAATCACAATTTCTTCATTAGTGGTTCGCACCACCCTAATAAGCTGTTTTTTATCTTTCATTTGTCTACAGCCAACACACATGCGCTGGGGCAAAGTTTTTTTCTTAGTGGTCATATTATCACCCACTTACCATATTATTCTGCTGCCAAAGCAGCAGCTTCCGCTTCTTTTTCGGCCTTAGTCTTTCTTTTTGCCTTAGGTTTGGTTTCTGCGGCTTTCGACTCTTCTGCAACAACCTTTTCTTCAGTTTCTTCCGCAAGCCAGGCCTCTTCATCAGTAAGCTGACTTGCACCAGCTTCTGCATCTTTTTGTTGTTCTTCTTCCCAAACAGCTTCCATCTGAGATTCACTCTTAATATCAATTTTCCAGCCGGTCAGCCTAGCAGCCAAACGGGCATTCTGCCCCTCCTTGCCAATAGCTAAGGAAAGCTGATAATCAGGCACGATTACCTGAGCAAATTTATTGGGTTCATCAATAAGCACCTCAACCACTTTAGCTGGGCTCATCGCACTGCTAATAAACTCTTCGGGGTTTTCGCTCCACTTAATAACTTCAATTTTTTCCCCATTTAGCTCATTTACAATAGATTGTACCCGCATACCTTTAGCACCCACGCAAGCACCAACCGGATCAACATTTTCATTGTTGCTAAAAACAGCAATTTTTGAGCGGGCACCTGGCTCACGCACTACAGCCTTAATCTCAACAATACCATCATATATTTCCGGCACTTCCATTTCAAACAAACGGCTCAATAAACCCGTATGGGTTCTAGAAACCAAAATTTGAGCACCTTT
Source organism: Peptococcaceae bacterium UBA5755 (assembly GCA_002419005.1). Lineage (GTDB taxonomy): Bacteria > Bacillota > Dehalobacteriia > UBA4068 > UBA5755 > UBA5755. The sequence continues at coordinate 328,108 of DIFF01000012.1, forward strand.
GGTGGTTTTTCGCACTTCTGTAATAAGTACCTTTATTCTTTCTCCGGGTATATAAGTCTCGTGCGGCATTTGCTCATTGGGTGGCAAAAGTGCCTCCACTTTACCCAAATCAATATAAACATGATGATTTTCCACCCGCACCACCGTACCGGTAATTATATCATTCTCTCTGCTCACGTAATTATCATAAACCACATTTCTTTCAGCTTCCCTAATCCTTTGCATAACCACCTGTTTGGCAGTTTGGGCAGCAATGCGGCCAAAAGAACGGGGCGTAACTTCCGATTCCAAAATATCCCCCAACTCAAAATCGGGGTCGAGCTCTCTTGCTTTTTCCAGCAAAATCTCTCCGTGCTCATTTTTTACTTCTTCCACAACTTCCTTACGGAAAAAAATTCTGATCTCGCCAGTCTCACGGTTAACTTCTGCCCGCACATTTTGGCAATAGCCAAAATTCTTTTTGTAAGCAGAAATAAGGGCTGCCTCAATCGCTTCCAGCAAAACCTCCATGCTTATACCCTTTTCCTTTTCCAGATCTTTTAATGCATCCAAAAAATCCGAGTTCATGAATTCACCGCTCATTTATTTTTCACCTCATTAAAAATTTTTATCAGTTATAATCATTTAAAAATCCACTATCAAGTGGGCTTTTGCAATCTTGTCAAAAGGTATTTTTATTGTGTGGCCCTTTTCGGTTACAGATAAAATTTCCACCTGCCCATCGGCAAAAGCCACAAGCCTGCCGCAAAACTCCTTTTGCCCCTCCAGTGGAGAAAAGAGTTTAATAAAAACATTGCTATCAAGAAAACGTTGAAAATCCTGCGGCCTTTTCAAAGACCGCTCCACCCCAGGCGAGGAAACCTCAAAAATATAGTTTTGACTTATGGGATCAATAACATCCAAGGCATCGCTTACTTTTTCACTCACAGCCTGGCAAAGGTCAATATCAACCGGCGCAGCGGCCCTATCAATATAAAGCCGCAAATACCAATCAGGCCCTTCTTTTAGCCATTCCACATCCACCAGCTCAGCACCGGCTTCGGCAGCCAAAGGTTCAGCCACCTGCCACACCAAACTTTCTATGCTAATGTTTTGTTTTTCTGCCATCCAAAAACCTCCGCAAAAATTATGCAAAACAGAATCACCCTCAAATACAAACAAAAAAGTGGGAAATCCCCACTTTTCAACAAAACTAAATAATTGTTGAAAAACCAACAGCAACAGCTTGGCCATCGCCCAAAATTAAGGCCAAAGAATCCTCAAAAATCCATTAATAGTATTATTTTACCACATTTCGTACCAAAAAAACAACCCCCCTTTTAAATCAAGGGATCTTTCGATTTTAGGGTGGTAGCAAACAGGCCTTTTAACTGGCAAAGCCCCAGCTAAAAGGCCGGGGCTTTAAAATATTCCGTTTGCAACAAGCTATGATCTTTTAACAATCAAACCTTTGGCATCCTTACCAACCCGGGCAGCATTACCTTCATCGGTGTCAATATGCATATCCTTCTTATGAGAATCGCCAATTCTCACCAAAACATTTTGGAAACAAACATATTTGCCATCACCTTTAATGTAGACATCAACCAAATTCTGGTCGGCAATGCCCAATTCAGCACCTTCCGAGCTGTGTAAATGAATATGGAGATTAGCAACAATACAACCTTGCTCCAAAACCACATAGCCTTTAGGCCCAACCAAAACAGCACCGGGGCTGCCTTTAACATCACCAGAATTGCGCAAAGGAGCTTTAATTCCAACTTTGCGGGCATCGGTTTGCGCCAATTCAACCTGAGTATTAGAACGCAAGGGCCCCAAAATACGAACACCCTCCAAAATTCCCTTCATACCAACAATGTTAATGGTCTCCTCAGCAGCAAATTGGCCAGGCTGTGACAAATCTTTGCTGGGGGTAAGTTGATACCCGGAACCAAATAAAGCATCCAAATCTGCCTGACATAAATGCACGTGTTTGTTGGACACGCTAACAGGAATAATATACTTGTTGTTATTATCCTCAAAATTAAAGTTTTTGATGTCAATATTTTCCACTTTTAACCATATCTCCTGTCTAATAATTTTATATTTAAAAATTTTAAATAGTCTTTAAATATTACAACTTATATTACAACTTAAATATTACCATAAAAACTATCTTCGCCCAATTTTACTTATTATTCAATCCACTAAAGAGGACCGGCCAAGGAAAAACACCGCAACCGTGCCCGGACCAGAATGGCTCCCTATAACAGGACCAGTATAGTTTATGTATACTTGCTTCACGTCAGTTTTCGCCAAAATAAGCTGTTTTAAATATTCCGCATCTTCCAAACAATCCCCATGACAAATAAAAACCATTTGGTCGGCCAAGTTTTCTCCGCGGTCAATCATCTTGTTTAAAAGTTCCTGCAAAGATTTTTTACGCCCCCGTTCTTTAGAAACAGGCTGCAAACGGCCTTCGGCATCCACCCGTAAAATAGGCTTAACTTGCAGCACCGAGCCAACCAAAGCTGCCACAGAGCTAATGCGCCCACCTCGCTTCAGGTGGTTCAAATCATCCACGGTAAACCAATGGTTAAGCCTGTGCTTATTTGCCTCCAGCCAGGCCACAATTTCTTCTTTTGAAGCGCCTTCATCCCTCATTTTCACCATATACCACACCAAAAGGCCTTCCCCCAAAGATGCGCTTGTGGAATCAATAACTGTAATATCAGCTGTTGGATCTTCTTCTTTAATAATTTGGGCTGCCAGCTGGGCAGCTTCACAAGAGCCGGAAAGGCCGGAAGAAAAAGCTAAATAAATTATTGGTCTCCCTAAAGGCAAAAGCCCTCTAAAAATATCCAAAAAAGTCTGAGAATTAATTTGAGACGTAGTCGGTATGCAACCTTTTCTTGTAGCTTCATAAAGAGCTAAAGTATCCTCTTCAATACCTTTGTCCTGGAAGGCCAAATCACCAATAAAATATGACAATGGAACCATAACTAGATCATTATCAACATAATATTGGGCCGGCATATCCGCACAAGAATCAACCATCAAAACAGGCTTCTCGTTCAAATCATTCCACCACCTTTTTTCTCATCTATTATTCAATAGTACTTTTGTTGCAAAACCAAATCATTTTCTGTAGATTTTTTAGTCCGGTCAAAGCAGTTTGGCATTCTTCATCAACAAAATTAGTCAAAAAACCAACATACCAATCCACTGCTGCCTTTCTAGCGGTAAAGCGCTTCGGGATCTCAGTTTCTCCCAAATCATGCAAATGTTCAACAATTAATGCCAAAATCATATCAGCCTGCCGCAGCGCAAGTTCTTCAGCAGGAGTCCCAGTAGCCGGAAAATATTCTTTGCTTAAGACTTCCTCAACAGAAAAAATTAAATAAGCAAGCCCAACTGTTTCCTCTTTAGCTTTTTCCGGTTCAACAGAGTCCGGCAGCTGCAAAGTCTTTACTTCACCGGTTGCATTAGCATCAAACAAACTTACAGCATACAACATATCAAACAAGATCTGACCTTTTGTTTCCTCTGTAAACTCTTCGTTGATTTGCATCTCCATATATTTTTTCAAAATTTCCTCAGGAACTAAAAAACTTTTGTTCATTACAAAATTACAACCTACCTTAATTACTTTCAATTTAAAAATATTTTGACAAATTATTCATAGTATATAATACTTAATACTTTCTGTCAATAAGTATATATAATACTTAATACTTTGTTTCAACAAGTACCCGGGGATAATGCACCACAAGTAAACAACCACCACTGTGCCTAATAAAACCCTGTGGTTCCCGCAAAACATTGCTTAGTGCCCGCGGTTCATACATACTTAAATCATAGTCTTCCAAAGAGTATTCAAAACCGCTCAAACAAACTTCCCCCACTTTTGGGGTTAAAGCCAACAAGGAAACAACATCCCCCGGATCACCACAAATCACAAACTCATTAATGCAGTAAAACGCCTGCCAGCCTTCGCCCAGCAAACGTATTTTTTTGCCCTCAAGAGCCAGGGGCACCAACATCAAAATGTTGGCTAAAACAAAATCTATCCGGTTGCCAAAAAGAGCCACAACATCCAGGCTTTCAAAGCCTCTTTTTTTTGCCTCTTTCAAAGCCAAAAAACCATCAGGCCAATCTTTTGCCACAGGGTATCGCAAAATTTCACTGCCACTTTTTTGGCATTTTGCCAAAACTTCCGGGGCAAGAGAATCCATATCACCCAAAACCACATCCGGCATCCGTCCAGCTTCAATTGCATACAAGGCACCGCTATCAGCCGCCAAACAAAGGCCGGCTTCTTTTATGGCCTGCTGGGTCAAAACACTTTTAGGGGAGTCCCCGCCCAAAACAATAACGCAATCTGCCATTTTCCTATTCCTCTGCCCAAAGACCCACAAAAACACCGCTGCCGGCAAACCCCTCATTCACCCGACCATCAGCAAAAAGCACCCGACCTCTTCCAATAGTATAGACTACTTTCCCCTGCACTTGTTCCCCATCAAAAAGTTCATCAATATCTTTCCCCTTGGTGTAAAATGTATTCTTGTCAATGGTATGACTGGCCGCTGCATCAATAATCGTAAAATCGGCATCCGCGCCAGGCTGAATGCAGCCTTTTTTAGGGTAAAGGCCAAAATTTTTGCAAATGTTTTCCGACATCAATTTAGGTATCTGCTCCAAAACAAGCCGCCCTTTGGCAACCTGGGTAAGCATAAGGGGCAAAGAAACCTCAATAGAAGCCAACCCGGAACTTGCCTGCCAAATTTTACCGCTAATACCGGCTTCCTTCTCTTCCCGCACAAAAGGAGCATGATCACTGCCAACCATACTTATGGTACCATCAACCACATAATTCCAAAGCTCTTCAACTTGTTTTTGGGAACGCAAGGGCGGATTGCACTTGGCATATGGACCCCACTTGTCAATATAACTTTCATCATAAATAAGATACTGAAAACAAGTCTCAGCAATAATATCCATTCCCTCTTTTTTTGCCTGTTTAACTAAAGCACAGGCAGCCGGTACCGTAATGTGGGCAATGCCCACCCTAACACCGGTAGCTTTGGCAAAAGCAATAACCGTAGCAACCGATTCAACCTCTGCCACCGCTGGCCGAGATTTATAATGAAAATCAAACCCTGTTTCATCCCGTTCGCAAAGCAATTTTTCCATGCTTTTAATGAGCTCATAATTCTCACAATGAAAAACGAATCTAGCTTTGGTTTTAGCCATCTCTTGCATCAGCAAAAAAAGCTGGCCGTCATCATCCACCGTAAGGCCAAAAAAGACATCTTCCTTGCCCTTAGGAGCCGGGTTTAAAAAAGTTTTAAAGGCAAAAACACCAGCATCAATCAAAGGCTGTAAAGCACACCGGTTGGCAAAACCCGCCGCTCCGTAAAAAGAAAAATCTACTAGGCTTTTGGCCTCGGCCAGGGCAATGCGTTTTTGCAAATTTTCCACATCAAAAGTTGGCGGATTCACATTGGGCATGTCAAAAACCATGGTAAACCCTCCGGCCGCCGCCGCACAACTGCCAGAAAAGAAATCCTCGCGGTGGATATAGCCCGGCTCCCTAAAATGCACATGGCAATCCACCAGGCCAGGGAAAACATGCTTGCCGGCCGCATCTATAACTGTTTCGGCTGCCATTTCATTAGAAAGATCAGCAACAATTTCTTTAATCTGACCATTTTCCACCAAAATATGGCCAAAGTTAAATTTATCAGCAGCAAAATAAGTAGCATTTTTTATAATGAGCTGTATTGGCTTTTTAATAATATCACCAACCTTCAAAAATATAGGCTTTTGATTATGGGTATATTCGTTAAAGTCAACGTCCCTTCCTTTTATTTTTAAATAAATTATTTAATTTATCAGGTCAGTATTTAATAGTATATAATTAACATAGTGTGTTTATTTTATTAAAAATACATCTTTAATTTTTGGTCAAATTACTATATAATATGATTTCGATATGTGTTTTTAAATTTTACAAAACAAAATCGGAGGTAACAAAGTGTTTCAAGAAAGAATTGCCTGCCAAAAACTAATGCAAAAAATAATATTGCCAGAACAAGCCGCCGAAATGATAAAAGACGGCATGACCATAGGAGTAAGCGGGTTTACCCTGGCTGGCTACCCAAAAGCCATCACTCTAGCGCTAGCAAAAAAAATAAAAAATACCGGGGAAAACATCAAAGTTAATATTTTTTCCGGTGCTTCTGTAGGTGAGGAGGTTGATGGTGCCCTGGCCGAGGTAGGTGCCATAGCCAGAAGGGCTCCTTATCAAACCAATGCTAAACTGAGAAACAGCTTAAACACTCCCGGTGAAATAGAATATACAGACCAACACCTTGGTCTTTTTGCTAGTATGTGCCGTAAAGGATGTTACGGCTCAATCGACCTCGCAATCATAGAAGCATGTGCCATAACCAAAGAAGGCAACATAATTCCCTCTACCTCAGTTGGTAATGTGCCAACTTACGTAAAAATGGCCAAAAAAGTCCTGATAGAACTTAATTTAGAGCAGCCAATTGTTTTGGCCGGCATGCACGACATTTACACTCCGGAGGATCCGCCCAATCAAAAGCCTATCCCACTCACCAGCTCCAGCCAACGCATTGGCACCACCTATATCCCCTGTGAACCGGAGAAGATAGCAGGCATAGTCATCACCAGCATCCCCGACGGGACCAGAGATTTTGCTCCTATTGATGAAAATGCTAAAGCAATGGCCGGCAACATCATCGATTTTTTGCACAACGAAGTAGCCCAGGGACGCCTCACTAAAAGCCTACTCCCTTTGCAATCTGGCGTGGGCAGCATAGCCAATGCCGTTTTGGCCGGCTTAAAAGAAAGTGATTTCGAAAACCTGGATTTCTTTTCCGAAGTAATCCAAGATTCCGTGTTTGATCTGATCGATGTCGGCAAATTTAAAGCCGTTTCCGGCACAGCTCTTACCCCATCCGTTAAAGGTGTGCGGCAATTTCAGGCCAACGCAGAACTTTACCGTAAGGTCATTGTGCTACGGCCGCAAGAAATAAGCAACCACCCAGAGCTCATTTACCGCCTTGGCGTAATCGCTATGAACACTGCCATAGAAGCCGATATTTTTGGCAATATAAATTCTACCCATATTATGGGTACCAAAATGATGAACGGCATCGGCGGTTCCGGCGACTTTGCCCACAATGCCTCAATCTCCATTTTTATGACTCCATCCACCGCCAAAGACGGTGAAATTTCCTGCATAGTACCCATGTGCTCCCATGTTGATCACACCGAGCACGACGTAAGCGTAATAGTAACAGAAAGAGGCATCGCCGATCTTCGCAACACTTCCCCGCGGGAAAGGGCAAAAATAATCATCAAAAATTGTGCCCACCCAGATTATCAAGATATGTTAAGAGATTATTATGAAAGAGCTTTAAAAGCTAATCCGCCTGGCAAATGCCACACCCCGCACATCATGAGCGAAGCCTTAAGCTGGCATGCTCGCTTCAACAAAACAGGCAGCATGAAAATAAAATAAGTAACTCCAACTATAAATAAAAGCTTTAGCCGCAACGGCTAAAGCTTTTTTATGACCTTATTATTTTTTGTTTCTTATTCAGCCTCACTAGCAAGCCAAACCTGTTTTACTTGGCGGCCCCATTCGACAGCCTCCTCATGGCTTGCAAAAAAAATGTCTATCTTGTTTCCTTCAATAGCGCCGCCCACATCTTCGGCAACCCGCCAGCCCACACTATCAATATAAACAGATGAGCCCAAAGGAATCACCGAAGGATCCACAGCAATTGTGACACCGGCAGTAGGAACAACCCCAGAAGCTGTCATGCCAACCCACTGACCCTGGCATTCGCTGCAATCACAATAGGCAGTAATAGTAAAACTGCCCAAATATTCCCCCTTAACAGAATCAGTTTCTGTATCTCTGCCGCTTCGCGAGGCAACTTCCCAACTGCGAGTAGTTCCCAAGGAAACCTGATTCTCTGCATCAAAAACAATTTCTTCATCTACTTGTTCTGCTGTAATCTCCCGATCAACTTTCCCATATGCCCAACTAGAGGCATCGGTTTGACCACCCACCACAGGAATAACCAAAGTAACCAAAAAACACAACAGACCAACCAAAAATTTACTAATTTTAATAACAAACACCCTCCTTTGTTAAGGCCAACGTTATTCTAACGTGTTTAAAAACCTTTGTCAAATCAAAAACGAGATCTTTAAATATCATAAATTCTCTCTTGTTTTCTTTAATTTAATCTCCTTTTTAAAACAAAATAAAACCCTTTTATACTCTTTTTTAACTACCAAAAAACAAAGTTTTGTATACAAAAAAATCATTCCCACTTTTTTAAAAATTATACTTTTTTTGTTTTTTTAGGTGGCATTTAACAAAACATATTTTGGAGTATAAAATTTTTTTATGCCCCAATTTTCATTACAAAACCAATTCAAATTAAGTAAAAATGTTTTTTTTGATATAATGCAAAAATAAGCAAAAACTAAGGATTTTCGATGGTTGATTTCCAACTTTTTACAAAGATTTATGATAAATACATTAAAAAAACACCCGGCTGGGTGTTTTTTTAAAACCTTTTTACAAAAAGCAAGATTTAAGCTCTAAAACCAAGTTTGTTAATGGTATCTTTAACCATAGCCAAATCTGTCTCATCCCCAAGCACAAAAGAAACACTACCCCCAGGCAAATCCACCTGCACATTTTTCACCCCAGGCAAACGAGAAAGGCCATCCTCAACAGATTTCCTGCAATGGTTACAGCTCATGCCCTGTACAGGAATAGTAATTGTTTCCCCTTTGACAAAATCATCTTTTACACTGCTCATCATCAAATACCCCCTGCTTTTAATTTCAGTTTTAATTTAATCTATTTTTACCCGATATATCCGCAAAGAATTCAAACAAACAGAAAGAGAGCTAAAAGCCATGGCAGCCCCGGCAAAAATGGGGCTAATAACACCTAACATAGCCAAAGGAATCATTAAAATATTATAAGAGAAAGCCCAAAACAAATTTTGCCAAATAATTCTCACCGTTCTTCTCCCCAGCTTTAAACTGCGCACCAAAGCCCAAGGATCAGCAGAAAGCAAGGTGACATCAGCTGACCCTTGGGCAATCTGGCTACCGCTCCCCATGGCAATACCCAAATCAGCCAAAGCCAAGGCCGGAGCATCATTAATGCCGTCGCCTACCATAGCTACTTTTTGCTTGTCAGCTTGCCATTTCTCCACAATTTTGCTTTTATCTTCCGGCAGCAAATCAGCTTCAACCTTTTCAATTCCCACGCTAGCCGCCACTTTTTTGGCGGTAGCAGCATTATCCCCCGTGCACATAACTACTTGTAGCCCCATTTGCTGCATCTCTTTTATTGCTTCTGCCATTTTGGGGCGAATCTGGTCAGCCAAAGCAATCGTACCGGCCCACTTTGCGTCAATTGCTACCAAAACCAAGCTGGCTTCGGCAAGCTCGGCCTCTGGTGGCAAAGCTATGCCACAAAGGGCCAAAAATGCAGCATTACCAAAAAGTATCTCATGCCCGTCAAGTTTAGCTTTCACACCCTTGCCAGGAATATTAACAAAATCCGTTACCGTCAGGCTTCCCCAATCCATGTCTTTTCCGGCGGCCAATTGCTCTTCTTCAACATAGTTGGCAATTGCCAAAGCCAAAGGGTGGCCAGATAACCGGCCAACCGCTGCTCCCCACAAAAGCCAGGCCGCCTCAGCATCAGCTGCTGTTTTTGTTCCCACCACCTGGGGGTGACCATTAGTAATGGTGCCGGTCTTGTCCATAATAACCGTTTTTACTTGGCCGGCCTCCTCCAGGCTAACACCACCTTTATACAAAATCCCTGCTGCAGCTCCCCGCCCCGTAGCAGTTATTACCGCCATGGGCGTTGCCAGGCCCAAAGCACACGGACAAGCAACCACCAAAACCGCCACCGCCCTAAACAAAGCTTGCTCCAAAATACCAGGTACCAACACAAAATAACTCAACAAAAAAGTCAAAACAGCCAGCAAAAGTACCACCGGCACAAAAATATTGGCTGCCCGATCTGCCAGCCGTTGGGCGTGGGCGGGGCGGCTTTGGGCCCGTTCAACCAGGTCAATTATTCGGGCCAAAGTTGTAGCTTCACCAACTTTTTCCACTTTTACAAGCATTGTACCATTCTGGTTCAAAGTAGCCCCAATCACAAGATCGCCTGGGTTCTTTTCAATCAAGCGGCTTTCGCCAGTCAGCATAGCCTCATCAATCACTCCCAGACCATCCAAAACAACTCCATCAGCCGGCACTTTTTCTCCCGGGGCTACCCGCAAAATATCTCCCACTACTACTTGGTTCAAGGGTATGATCTCCTCTTTACCATTTCCAAACACTTTTTTAGCGGTAGGCGGCCGCAAATCGGCTAAGGCCCGCACCGCAGCCGTGGCTTTAATTTTTGTGGCATTCTCCAGGCTTTTCCCTAGTAAAATAAAAGTAATAAGCATAGCCGAAGTTTCAAAATACACATTTTGCTCCCCAGCTATCATGCTGTAAACACTGTAAAAATAAGCAACAGAAGTCGCCACAGCCACCAGCACATCCATGTTGGCAGCGCGGCCTTTCAAAGAATGCCAAGCCCCCTTGTAAAGACTAACCGCACAAACAAATTGTACCGGCGTAGCCAAAACAAAATGCAACCAATGGCTGAAAAGCCAGGCCGGTAAAGGCACCCCCGCCATATGCAAAAACATAATGATGAGCATAGGAAAAGAAAGAGCAATAGCCAACCACAAAACCCAAGGCCAGTTGCTTTCCCGCAAAGACTGTCCGGCCGCCACTGGCAAGGAAGCATCAAACCCGGCATTGTTAACAGCAGCCAACAAAGTCTCTACCCGAACCGTTTGCGAATCAAAAAGAATACGGGCCTGCCCGGTAGCCAAATTCACGGCAGCCTCGCTCACTCCGTTTTGCTGCTCCAAAACCCGGCCGACCCGGGCCGAGCAAGCCCCGCAAGTCATCCCTTGCACCAAAACAATTGCTTCTTGTAAGAATTTTTTATCAATATTTTTTTTGTCAGATAGCAAATTTCCTACCAGCTTTCTCTTTTTATCTTTTAATTATATCTTAATATCCTATACAAAAAGTTTTTTATACTATTATATTATTATACTATCTAAGCTTATTAAACTTAATTTTAACACATAGATCAAGCAAAATGTGGATAATACTTGACACTAAAATATTTGTTTGTTACAATTAACAGCGTCAACACCAAAAAATACATAATAAATGCCATGAATGGTAGCAGTAAGCATAAATTTCGTTTCAGAGAGTTGCCGGATGCTGTGAGGCAACACGAAAGATGCCCGAACTCGACCAGGAGCAGCCAGCTGAAAACAAGTAGGCGAAGACGTTTCCCAGCGTTAATGGGTTCAGTAAAAAGTACTGAAACAAGGTGGAAGATAGCTATTTTTTAGCTACCTTCAAGCAGAGTGGTACCGCGAGCTTTTCGTCTCTGTAAAGAGATGAAAAGCTTTTTATATTTTTAACAACAAGGAGGCCTTATTCAAAATGACCACAAAATTGAATGAAGCCATAAAAGCCCTGAATACAATGGATTTTTACACATTGGTAGATATGACCTTTGGAGATCTTTTGGATGCCCAGGCAGCCCGCTATCCAAACAATGATTGTTTAATAGCAAGGGCCAGAGATGCCCACTTCACTTATGCCCAGTTTAGGGATGAGTGCAACACCATAGCCCGGGGCTTCATGGCCATGGGAATAAAAAAGGACGACCATGTGGCCATTTGGGCCACCAATTATCCCCAATGGATCACCACCATGTTTGCCGCTGCCAAAATAGGCGCAGTATTAGTAACAGTAAACACCAATTACAAACGCTTCGAGCTGGAATACCTTTTAAAACAAAGCGATTCTATGACTCTGGTCCTTATAGAAAAATTCAAAGACAGCAATTATCTGCAACATTTAAGGGAAATCTGCCCCGAGCTAGATGAATGTAAACCGGGCCAACTAAAAAGTGCTGCCTTACCCTATTTAAAAAATGTCATCTTTCTGGGCGAAGAAAAGCAGCCAGGCATGTTCAACTGGAACGACCTTTACACACTGGCCCCAAAAGTGCCGGAAGAAAAAAGAGCTGCCATACAGGAATCCCTGGATCCCCACGATGTGATAAACATGCAGTACACCTCCGGTACCACCGGTTTTCCCAAAGGGGTAATGCTAACCCACCACAATGTCATCAACAATGGCAAATCTATCGGCGACCGCAAAAGACTCACCCCCATAGACAGAGAATGCATACCGGTACCTCTTTTTCACTGTTTTGGCTGCGTTTTGGGGGTAACTTCCTGCATAACCCACGCTTCAGCCATAATCTTGGTGGAAAGCTTTAATCCGGTAAAAGTGCTGGATACCATAGAAGCGGAAAAATGTACTTCTGTTTTAGGGGTGCCCACCATGTTCATTTCCATGCTCAACCTGCCACAATTTAGCCAATACAACCTAACATCACTCAGAACGGGCATCATGGCCGGCTCACCCTGCCCCATAGAAATCATGAAAAGAGTCAACACCGAAATGCACGTACCGGAAATCGTAATCTCCTTCGGCATGACCGAATCCTCTCCGGTAACTATCATGACAAGCACCGACGACCCGATAGAAAAAAGGGTCACCACCATCGGCACCTGTCAACCCAATGTAGAGTTAAAAATAATTGATCCGGAAACCGGCAAAGAAGTTCCCCCCGGCACTATCGGAGAACTTTTAACCAGGGGTTATCAGGTAATGAAAGGCTATTACAAAATGCCGGGCGCCACAGCCCAAGCCATAGATGCCGAAGGTTGGCTGCACACAGGTGACCTATGTTCAATAGATGAAGACGGTTACTACAAAGTAAGTGGCCGTTTAAAAGACATAATAATTCGCGGCGGGGAAAATATCTATCCCAGAGAAATAGAAGAATTCCTTTATTGCCACCCCGACATCAGTGATGTTCAGGTAGTAAGTGCTCCGGATGAAAAATACGGCGAAGAGGTATTAGCCTTTATAATTTTAAACGAAGGTGCCCACCCCACCCCAGAAGAAATAATAGAATTTGCTAAAAAAGGCATCTCCAACTACAAAGTTCCCCGTTATGTAATATTCTTAGACTCTTTCCCAATGACCGATAGTGGCAAAATCCAAAAATTTAAATTACGGGAGATGGGTGTAGAAATGCTCAATCTACATAACGCAGCAGCCATAGAAACGGCATAAAAACCAAAATAAATTATAAAAGCCAACACCTTTTTGGTGTTGGCTTTTATAATTTATAATACAAATGTTTTGCCGTAAGAAAAGCTACATAGCAGGTGCAATTTGTGGCAAAAGGGACATCGGTTGTGTCACCACAGAATACCCTAAATAACTTTCCAAACAAAAAGCAATTACAGACATTACAACCATGCTGGCAGCTTCTGTTGCTTGGGTAAAATCATTTTCCAAAGAACTTGGCCTTGCAAAATATTCTTCCTGCCTTTTTGCCAAATGTAGCCTAATTTCACTAGCGTTCGGTAAAATCAGTTCAAGCTTTGGCCTTGTTTTTCGCCGTAAATCAGCTTCGTTTTCTTTACAAAAAGCTCTCAGCTTATGCTCATATTGCAAATGCTTGTGCATATTGCCAGAAAAAAGAGGCGTATGCGCAAAACAAAAGAAATCACAAACATAATGCGCAACGATGCCGAGCCGAATAGCAAACTGCGCGGGGATCCCTTGGTTAAAGTCAATATCTCCGCTGCACAAATCATTGATCTCATCTTGAATAAATTGATATGCGGTTTTGGCAAAATGCCTGTTTCTATACCGTCCCAAAGAAAAATCAGGCGATATACTGCCATAACCAAACCAAGCCAAATTCAATTTAACCGGCAAATTAGCTTGAACGGTATCCTGCACAATATGAGCAATATACAAATGCGATTTTATATCCAATATATTTTCCTCCAAATTGTTTATTATTTACCAACAAAAATACTCTGTCAATACTAATTATTAATTGTATCATATTTCATAGCATTTTTCCATAAATAAAATAAAGAGCATTTGACAGTCTACAGACTAAATGATAGAATTACGATATTATCGATTTTTGAAGCTACAGCCAGTGGGAGGAACCCCATTTATGAACAAAATAAAATTAATAAGCGATAGCAGCTGTGATCTGCCAGATGATTTGCTGCAAAAATATGATATAGATCTTCTCCCCCTCTACATAATAATGGGAGAAAACAGCTACAAAGATGGCAAAGAAATAAGCCAAGAAGAGGTCTTTGCCTGGTCAGACGCCAACAACACAACCCCAAAAACTGCCGCTCCCAGCCTGCAAGATGCTATGGACATCTTAAATCTTTATGTTAAAGATTATGACGATATAATCGTCATCAACATTTCCTCCGAAGTCTCAACCACCTACCAAGTAATGAACATAGCTGCCAGAGAATATCCCAATGCCAATATCCATATCATCGATTCTCGCAGCGTCTCGGCTGGGGTTGCCACTCTGGTCCTAAAAGCCGCAAAAATGAAAGAAACAGGCGCAACAGCCCAAAAAATAGTAGATACCATAAAAGCCACTGTACCCAAAGTCCGCATCAGTTTTGTGGTAGATACAACAACCTATCTGTACCGCGGCGGCCGTTGCTCGGCATTGGAATCTTTTGGGGCCGGTTTTCTGCACATAAAGCCCGAGCTGGTAGTAAAAGATGGGAAGATCATTCCCGGTAATAAATTCCGCGGCAAGCTAGATAAAGTTCTGATGCAATACGTAACAAAAATGCACGACCAACTAGCAACAGCCGACCCTAGTCATGTTTTTATCACATATTCCTCGGCCGATCCAAAAACCGTACAAGAAATTAAAAACTACTTGGAAAGCTTTAATCGCTTCGAACAAATAATCTGCAGTTACGCCAGCTGTGTCATCAGCAGCCATTGCGGTCCCGGCACTCTAGGCGTTATTTTCATAAAAGGAGAATAATTTAATTATAATCTTTTATTAAATTATTGCCCATGGCAAAATGTTACCAAAAAACAAAAATAACCTAAAAAGGTTATTTTTGTTTTTTGGTATTTTTGTATTTGTCTTTATTTTTAAGTTAAAATTCCCCACAAGCCCAAAACATAACGAATCAACGCCATAATGCAGGCCGAAGCCACCCCAAAAACAATTACCGGGCCGGCAATTTTAAACATGTTGCAGCCAATCCCCTGCACAACTCCTTCTCTGCGGTGTTCAATAGCAGCAGAAGCCAAAGAATTGGCAAAACCGGTAACCGGAACAGTAATGCCGGCACCCGCCCATTGAGAAATTTTGTCATAAATGCCAAAACCAGTTAAAATCACAGCAAAAATAATCAACACAGCTACTGTTGGATTCCCGGCGCTTTGTTTGTCAAACCCGGCATATTTAATAAAAAAACTCTGCAAGAGCTGAGCCAACATACAAATAACGGCCCCAAATAAAAAAGCCTTAAGACAATTCAAAAAAATCGGCCTTTTGGGTGCAGCATCTTTAACCATGCTTTTATAGGCCTCTTTAGATACAAAATTATCAGCCAAAGTATTATTCCCCCCAATTTTTTACATATAGCTTAATAATAGCCTTATTATGTTTGCTTTTTGCCTTGCTTATACCCCAAGCATGAATATAAAAAACAACAAAAACCAAAATATATAAGAAGTATCAACAAAAAACAATAGGGGGCTTCTTTATGCTATTGCTTGCCATTCGTACAATAATTCTTTATATTGTTATAATGCTGTCCTTAAAAGCTATGGGCAAAAGACAAATAGGCCAGTTGCAACCTTTTGAATTAGTAGTAATTTTAGTAATTTCCGAGATGGCTTCCATTGCCATGGAAAGCATAAATGTACCAATTTTAAGCAGCATCATCCCCATAATCACTCTCACCGTACTGCAAATAACTATAGCCTTATTAAGTCTAAAAAGTGAGAAAATGCGCAGAACCTTCTGCGGGACCCCTTCTATAGTAGTAAAAAACGGAGAAATAATGGAAACAGAAATGCGTTTCCAACGCATGAATGTAAATGACCTCCTGGAACAAATCCGGGCCAAAGGTTATTTCGACCTGGCAGAAATAGAATATGCAATAATGGAAACAAATGGTCAATTAAGCGTCATGCCTCGTGCCGATAAACGTCCCTTACAGCCATCAGATATAAAATTAACCATAGATCACGAAAAGCCAGCAGTCACCCTGGTTTTGGATGGCCAGCTAAACAAAAAACATTTACAAGAGATGGGTTACAACGAAGAATGGTTGGGAAAAAAATTAAAAGCCCACAACATCAATAATATTTCAGATATCTTTTTTGCAAGTATAGACATCTCCGGCAACCTTTTCTGCCAACTAAAAGAAAAAGACCCGCAAACCGGCAGCCCCAAACCAATTAGGGAAAATAAAGAAAACAACGTAAAAAATGGCACCCCTGGAGCAGGAACCATCCCATCAAAACCAAATAATAAAAAACAAAAAAAGGGGGACAAAAAATAATGCGGATATACATCTCCTTGATCATTACCGTGGCCCTAATAATAGGACTGGGCTTGGGCAGCTTATATTTGCTTAATAATTGTGTGGATACCGTAACAGCAAATTTTAACGACTGGGCCAAAGTAATAGAAAATGGTGACTGGCCTAAAGCAGAAGAGTATTATCAACAAACTGATGCATTATGGCAAAAAAAAGGTAGTCTATGTCAAATCTTTATCGGCCACGCAGAAATAGACTTCATCAACACCACTCTAACCAGGCTGGGAGCCTGCCAAACCATGAAAAGCAAAACTGATGCATTAATAGAACTAAAATCTCTGCAGCAATCCTTACAGCACCTGCCCCAAAAAGAACAAATAAACTGGGAAAACATTTTTTAAAAACTTTTGCCCCTCTTATTTATTTAAGCTAATGCCTCACAAATCGCCTTCTCAACACTATTAACCAAATCATGCAATTCCTCTTTTTCAGGGCCTTCTGCCATAACACGCAGCAAAGGCTCCGTACCAGAAGGACGCACAAGCACCCGCCCCCTACCTGCAAGTTGTTTTTGGGCCGTTTCCACTGCTAGGGCAATCTGTTCATTGTCTTTCCAGCCAACTTTAGAAGCAACCCGCACGTTTCTTAAAACTTGCGGCAACTTGTTCATAACAGAAACAACCTTAGACAAAGGCCGTAATCGGTATTTAAAAACCTGAAGCAACAAAATACCCGAAAGAAGCCCATCTCCAGTAGTGCTTTCGCTGGCATAAATAATATGTCCCGATTGTTCACCACCCAAAACAGCATCAAAAGACCGCATCTTTTCCATCACATAGCGGTCGCCCACTTTTGTCTCTAAAACATCAATACCATGGGCCTCCATAGCAAGCTTTAAACCTAAATTGCTCATAACGGTAACCACCAAAAGATTATTGTTAAGTCGACCCTTTTCTTTTAAATAAACAGCGCAGGCAGCCATAATTTGATCGCCGTCCACAACACAACCCTTTTCATCAACAGCAATAAGCCTGTCAGCATCTCCGTCAAAAGCAAACCCCAAATCAGCCCCGTGCTGCAAAACAGCCGCCTGCAAAGCTTCCGGATGGGTGCTACCACAACCGGCATTAATATTGTTGCCATCCGGCTCACAATTAATGGCAATAACTTCTGCCCCTAAAGAGACAAAAAGATCCTCCGCCAAAAAGCTTGCCGCACCGTTGGCTCCATCAATAACCAACTTAATACCTTCCAAACTACGGCTTTTTCTTTGCAAAAACTCCACATATGCCTCAACCAGTTCCGGCTGTACCAAAATCTGTCCAACCTCAGCACCAGTGGGCCTTGGCATATTATCTTTGCCCAAAACAGCCTCTTCAATAGCAAGCTCAATCTCGTCAGAAAGCTTATAGCCATCACTACCAAAAAACTTAATCCCATTATCCGCCATCGGGTTATGAGAAGCAGATATCATCACACCGGCCGCAGCACCGGTTGTTTTGGCCAAATATGCTACACAGGGAGTAGGCACAACCCCCAGCAAAACCGCATCAACCCCAACCGAGCAAATGCCAGAGGTCAAAGCTCCAGCTAGCATCGTACCAGACATCCTGGTATCCCAACCAATAATAATTTTACGTTTTTCAATTTTTACATTTATTTTTTCAAGTAAAACAAAAGCCCCAGCTCTACCCAATTTAAAAGCAAGCTCTGGCGTCAATTCAGCATTGGCGACACCACGCACACCATCCGTACCAAACAACTTAGCCACAATATCCCCTCCCGTAACAATTTTACCAGCCAAAATAAAACTAATCCAAAACAACCTTAACAACATCTGGCTCAATGCTAATATCACTAATCCCTTGCGGCAAACTAGCCTTCAAATTAACAACATTGGTGCCGGCTTTGGCATCAGTAAGGTCAGCATAAATTTTTACATCAGAGAAGGTCAATGCATTAATAACAGATTGACTGCCAGAAACACTAACATCAACAAAAATATCAGCCTGCTTATTTAAAGACAACTCCTTAGGCACATTCTCAAAAGTTACCAAAACATTCGCAAAATTGCGGCTGACCACTTTTTCAATTTCAACCCACACTTCTACCTCATCATCAAAAATCGTCACATTATCCGGCACCACAAGCCTAACTGTGGTTTCAAAACCATCAACCAAACCAGCAACATCAATGGGTTCAGTATAAACATAAGAAACACTGTTTAATATACTCATCTGGGCAAAGGCAGTAACAACTGAAGGTAAAACAACTACCCGGCTAATTGTATAACCATCGCCTACATTTCCAATAATATGTGCACCAATGGGTACAATCTTTTCTGGTACATCGCCTACAATAGGCACAAAAACATTAATAGAGGCGGGGCTGACCGTAACCCACTGGCTCAAATCATTTCCTTTTGCATCACAAACCAAAACAGGCTGGTTCTCCACATAGTTGGTAGTACGATCAGACAAATCAACCTCCACACAAACTTTGGTAACCTCAGCCAACCTGCTCACGCTGCCTGCTAAAGTAATAATAGTAGGCGTAACGACCGTATCCATAGCCTTATACCCATTTGGCAGCTTAGCATCAGTATAAACAACTTCCACATTCCGCTGCTGCGTTTTTAAAACTTCCACAACAAGGGAAACACTGTTTTGGCTCAAAGACACAACCGAAACACCGCTTGGCAAATCAGTCTGAATATTCCCCACATATTGGCCAACTGTAGCAGATGACATATCCACATATGCAACAATATCTTTTAAAGAAAGGTCGCTTAAAACTTGGCTGTTTCCTTGTAACCGAATACTAATCGTGCCAACATCGTTAGAAACACAAAGCCCCTCCGGAACATTTCTAAGCTCAACAACCGTTTTAAAAGCCTGTTCTTTAACCGGGTTTTGAACTTGCACAACATAAAGCCACAAAAGCACTGCGGCAATAACGGCCACAATTCTCAAAGTATTATTTTTACTAAAGAAATCTTTATTTTTCATTTTACAGCCCTCCTTTGCCAAAACCGCGCCGAGGAGTTGTCTTTGATAATAAAAGAATCCTCCAGAACTTCTCTTAACCCTTTTTCGTCTAAATTACGAACAAGCTTTCCGTTGCGAGCAACGGAAATAACACCGTTTTCTTCCGAAACCACAATAATAATTGCATCAGAAACCTCGGAAAGACCAATGGCCGCCCGATGCCTAGACCCTAAGGAAGTACTGATATATGGGTTGTCGCTTAAAGGCAAAAAACATGCAGCAGCGGCAATCCTCTCCCCTCTAATAATAGTAGCCCCGTCATGCAAGGGTGTGTTCGGGGTAAAAATATTAATTAAAAAATCTTGCGAAACAACAGCATCAAGCTGAATGCCTGATTCAATATAATCTTTCAACCCGGTTTCTCTTTCCACTGCCACAATCATGCCCGTAGCGGTTTTTGCACAAGCAACAGTAGCCCCTACCAGGCTGTCAATTAATGCATCTTTATTGCTGTCATTAATAAAAAAAACATTATTAAAGCTAAACAGTTGGCCGCGGCCCAATTGCTCCAAAATCCGTCGCAACTCCGGCTGAAAAATAACAGCCAAAGCCACAAAAATAACAGCCCAAATTTGGTTAAGTATCCATTGAATAGTTTCCAACCCAAGCCACTTACTAACAAAAGCTGCCACCAGCAAAATAAAAAACCCCTTGATAAGCTGAACTGCCCGGGTGCCCCGAATCAGCAAAAGCAAACAATAAATAACATAGGCCACTATAATTATATCAATAATATTGATAATAACACTAAAAAGTGTCCAACCATGAAAAATACCCAATAAACCAGACCAAACCAATTCGCCGCACCCCCCTAATTACAAATAGCCCAACCTCTGCAAAACAATGCAAAAAAACTTAAAAAATTAAAAAAACAATATAAAATATAAATATGTTTTTTCGACGGCTTTTATCAAAATCCCTTTTATCAAGGCGGATTTTTATTTATTTACTTGGCAAAATATATAGAAATAACAAATTATTTATAGTATAATTAAAATATAGTTTAAATATAGTTTTTAATCAGGTGGTGATTTAATGCCGCATATCTTTAAAAAATATTGGGCTCTTGTTCTGGTTTGCTTTATAGCAGGCTTTATTTTTATATTGCTTTTAAAAACATTTACTATTTCCAAAATAAATACTACCGACACCAGAAATGAAACACTGATTCAAATAATAGAAAATCAAGAAAAAGAGATTGCCAACCTGGAAACAGAAATAGCTCAAATGCGGCAAACCCTTCTAGATAGTTCCGCTGCCACAGGAATAGATGAAACCTTAATAAACGACTTAAAAACACAGCTTGAAAACCTGCAGCTCATTGCCGGCTTAACAGAAGTCACAGGTCCAGGTATAGTCATTACCTTAAATGACAATGCAGAAGGAGCCAAAAAAGCACAAAATGCCAACCCAAGCAACTACTATGCAGAAGAATTCATAATCCACGATGTAGACCTTCGTTACCTCATAAATGAAATAGCCGGTTTTGCAGAAGCCATTTCCATCAACAATCAACGCATTATTAACAACTCCGAAATTCGCTGTGTGGGTTCGGTAATCATGGTCAATTCCACCCGACTTGCCCCACCATATGAAATAAAATTTATTGGTAATGTTGATAAACTAGAAACAGCTCTAAAAAATTCAGCCAGATACCTTTATCTTAAAAACAAAGATATGCCAATAACAGTAACAAAAGTAACTAGCATGATCCTACCTGCCTATATCGGTATTATATCCACTAACTATGCAAAAATAGAAGCTACCCAAGAAGCAACCAAAAAATAATCAAAAAGAAAGGTGGTTAGCTATCCCATGTGGCTACCAATTGCCGGACTCACTATAGGAGCTATCATTGGCTCAATTTTCACTTTCATAATCCCTGTTTCTGTAGCTAGCTACCTTTCCATTGCTGTTCTCGCCGCTATGGACTCAATTTTCGGCGGCATAAAATCAATAATGAACGACAAGTTTGACAGTACTATCTTTATCAGCGGCTTCTTTTTTAATGCTATTTTAGCTGCACTTTTAGCCTTCATAGGCGACAATTTGGGCATGGATATCTACCTTGCCGCTGTGGTAGCCTTTGGCATCCGTATCTTTAACAACCTGGGCTACATTCGCCGTCAGTTCATCCACCGCATCCGCCAAAGAAAAGCTCAAAAAAATCAACCCAACTCAGATATCAAAAAAGAAATCTCATATACTAAGCTGGATAGCAACATTTTCCCGGCGGCAAACTTGGAGTTTCCCCCCCCCAATGACGAAGAAATGGAGGGCGATCAATGAAATTAAAAAAATGGTCCCTCCCTTTAGCCTTTTCTCTTTTGGTTTTAGGCCTTTTAGCCGGAGTACAATACAACACCCAACAAGAATTGGCAAATTCTCTTTCCAGCCAGCAAACCTCCACCCTGGTAACCATGGTGCAAAACCTACATGAAAAACGCAACGCCCTGGAAACCGAACTGCAAAACCTAACCCGCACTTACAACTCAATAAGCTTAGTAACAAGCCTAGAAAAACAAATAAAACAACTGCAAATCTTCGCAGGAACAACCAATGTCATCGGCCCTGGCATCAGCATAACCATTACCACTGATTCCTACCTCATCAACTTAGATCTGGTAGATTTGGTAAACGAACTTTGGGCCACCGGGGCAGAAGTAATAGCCATAAATGATATAAGAATCAACACCACCAGCCAAATAGCCTCAGAAACTGATGCCAATCAACAGCCCATAATTACTTTAAACGGTAAAAAACTGTTATCCCCCATCGTCATCAAAGCCATAGGCGACCCAACCACATTAGAAACTGGTCTGACCTTCACCGGCGGCATAATCGACAACTTAAACACCTTATACCATGTTTATCCCACCATAAAACAAGAAACATCTCTTCATATACCTGCCGACTCAAATATATACAGCCCAAAATATATGACCAAATACACTCCACCCGCTACTCAATAAACAACAAGGCTGTTTTCTTTAAAAAAACAAACTACTTTTCAGTAGTTTGTTTTTTATATGCCCATAAAACATAAAAATTTATTTTTTCATAGCAATAATAACATCATCCAGGCTGCTGCCAGGCCGTACCATGGGGTAAACCATCTGCTCTTTGGGTATAGCACAATCAACCAGGGTGGCTCGGCCATTAGCCAAAGCTTCCTGCAAAACCAAATCAACCTGGTCTATTTTAGCAATAAGATAATAAGCCATATCATAAGCTTCAGCAATTTTTTTAAAATCCGGGTTACCAACCAAATCAACAGAAAAATATTTTTCTTTAAAAAACACTGCTTGATGCTGCCGTACCATACCCAAAACCCCATTGTTAAAAAGCAGCACTTTAATGGGCAAACCCAAAGCTTTAATTGTGGCAAATTCATTCATACTCATCTGCAGGCTGCCATCTCCAGTAACACAAATCACCAAGTCATTCGGTGCCGCCATTTGAGCCCCCAGGGCAGCAGGCAAACCATATCCCATGGTCCCCAGCCCGCCAGAACTAATAAAAGCCTGAGGCCTGTTCACCTTACAAAACTGAGCGGCCCACATTTGGTGCTGCCCCACATCAGTAGTAATAATAGCCTGTCCTTTAGTAAAACTATTCAGCTTTGTCAAAACAGTTTGGGCATTCAACTCGTCTGCTTTTGCTGCATATGCCTGTTCTTGCAAAGGCAGCCATCCGGCAACCATGGCAAGCCAATCTTTTCTTTTTGCCGGCTGCAAACGCAAAAGCATATCCCTCATAACTCCGGCCGCATCGCCCACAATTGGTACCTGCACCCGTATATTTTTGCTAATCTCCGCCGGATCAATATCAATATGAATCATTTTGGCCTGGGTCGCAAATTTATCTGTTCTGCCGGTCACACGGTCATCAAGGCGGGCTCCAATACACAAAATTACATCACTTGCCAAAAGTGCTTTATTAGCCGCAGGAGCTCCATGCACGCCAAGCATCCCCAAAAAAAGCGGGTGATCCTCAGGAAAAGCTCCCTTGCCCATCAAAGTAACCGCCACCGGTGCCTCCAAAAGCTCCGCTATCTTTAAAAGCTCAGCCACAGCACCAGAATGAATAATACCACCACCGGCATAAATAAGGGGCCTTTCAGCCTCGTTTAAAAGCTTACAGGCAGTCCGAATCTGCGCAGGGTGACCCTTATAATTTGGCTTATAACCTGGCAAATCAACAACCTCCGGAATTTTAGCGGCACAATTTTGTGCCGCAATATCCTTAGGAATATCAATTAACACAGGCCCCGGCCGGCCGGTCCCTGCAATATGAAAAGCCTCGGCTAAAATCCGAGGAATGTCCTCAACCCGATTCACTAAATAATTGTGTTTGGTAACCGGCTTGGTAATGCCGGTAATATCAACTTCCTGAAAAGAATCCGTGCCAACCATTTCAGTCGCTACCTGCCCGGTAATAGCCACAAGCGGAACTGAATCCATATAAGCAGTGGCAAGCCCGGTAACCAAATTAGTGGCTCCGGGGCCACTAGTGGTCAAACAAACTCCAGGTTCACCACTCACCCTGGCATAACCGCTTGCGGCATGAGCAGCCCCCTGCTCACTTCTTGTCAGCACATGTTCAATTTCCCTAGAGCGCCTCAAAGCTTCATAAATGGCCATATTGGCAGCCCCAGGATAACCATATATAACTCTTACCCCCTGGTGGATCAAACCACGAACTACCGCTTCCGCACCATTAATCATACTCAAAGCCCCCTTATAAAATCAAACTATTCCAAGTGGCTTTTCTGCCCCCGCACCATAGCAATTTTACCGGTACGCACCACCTCAATAATACCAAAGGGGCTCAAAGCTTCCTCAATTGCTCTCAGCTTTTTATCATCACCGGTAGCTTCCACCATCAGCGTTTTTTTGTTCAGGTCAACAATATGTGCTCTAAATATATCCACAATCTGCATAATTTCTGCTCTTTGGGTTGGGTCTGCCATAACCTTAAAAAGCACCAGTTCCCTGCCAACATATTCTTCATTGGTAATGTTGGAGACTTTCAAAACCTCTATCAACTTATGCAGCTGCTTAATCACCTGTTCGACAACCCGATCGTCCCCTTCCACCACAATGGTCATGCGAGAAATATCTTTTTTGTCGGTGGTTCCCACAGCCAAGCTTTCAATATTATAACCCCGGCGGCTAAACATGCCAGCTACTCTGGCCAAAACACCAGCCCGGTTTTCCACCAAAACAGATAATACATGTCGCATATTTTTAACCTCCCTCAACAAAAAGCTTTCTATTTCTCCAAAATAGCCCCGGTAGAAGCCGATTTGACCATTTTGCTATACTTGCCTAAATAACCTTTGGTAAATTTAGGTGCTGGTTTAACCCAGGCTACCCGCCTTTTAGCCAACTCTTCCTCGGCAACCAAAAGTTCCATACGGCCATTTTCAATATCAATATCAATCATGTCGCCTTCTTTTACCAAGGCAATCAAGCCACCTTCTGCCGCTTCCGGCGACACATGGCCAATAGATGCTCCCCTGGTTGCACCGGAAAAGCGACCGTCAGTAATAAGAGCAACAGAAGAACCAAGCCCCATACCCTGAACAGCCGAAGTGGGGCCAAGCATCTCTCTCATGCCAGGGCCACCTTTTGGTCCCTCATAACGAATCACAACCACATCGCCAGGCTTTATCCGCCCGGCAAAAATAGCCTCACCAGCGGCATCTTCGCTGTCAAAAACTCTGGCCGGTCCTTTATGCTGCAGCATTTCCGGCGCCACAGCCGATTTCTTAACCACCGCACCATCAACACACAAATTGCCCCGCAAAATGGCCAGACCACCCTTTTGGCTATAAGCGGTCTCCTTGTTGCGGATAACATCAGGATCAAGCACTTTGGCGTTGACAATGTTTTCGGCCATAGTCTTTCCGGTAACCGTAGGTACAGAAGTATCCAACAAACCAATGTCAGAAAGATTCTTAAGTAAAGCAGGCAAACCACCTGCTCTGTGCAAATTCTCCAAATGATGATGCCCGCCAGGAGCAAGCTTGCAAAGGTTGGGTGTATTTTCGCTGATCTCATTTATCATATCAAGATCTATAGACACCCCGGCCTCACTAGCCACAGCCGGCAAATGCAAAATCGTGTTGGTAGAGCAGCCCAAAGCCATGTCAACCGTAAGCGCATTATAAAAAGCAGCCGACGTCAAAATTTTAGAGGGCCGAATATCTTTTGCCAAAACTTCCATAACTTTCATGCCGGCCTCTTTGGCCAAACGTATGCGTCCGGCATCCACCGCTGGTACCGTGCCATTATACGGCAAAGCCATACCCAAAACCTCGGTCATGCAGTTCATAGAATTAGCAGTAAACATGCCTGAGCAAGAGCCACAGCCGGGGCAGGCATTCTCCTCAATGGTAAAAAGCTCTGCCTCCGTAATTTTGTTAGCGGCAAAAGCCCCAACAGATTCAAAGCAAGAATTCAAATCCATCTCTTTGCCGTCATATTTGCCGGTAAGCATCGGCCCACCAGAAACAAAAACGCAAGGCAAGTCGAGTCTAGCAGCCGCCATCAGCATACCAGGTATAATTTTATCGCAGTTAGGAATAAACACCAAAGCATCCAAAGCATGGGCCATGGCCATAATCTCTACTGAGTCGGCAATTATTTCGCGGCTTGCCAAAGAATAATGCATGCCGTCATGTCCCATAGCCAAACCATCACACACCCCAATGGTTGGGAACTCAACAGGCGTACCACCGGCAATCCGCACACCGGCTTTCACAGCTTCAGCTAACTGACACAAGTGTACATGGCCAGGTATAAGCTCATTAAAAGAATTCACAACCCCCACCAAAGGTCTTTCAATCTCCTCTCTGGTAAGGCCCATAGCAAAAAGCAGAGAGCGCTGGGGCGAACGTTGATAACCAGATTTCATAACATCACTTTTCATAAGTCCAAAACCTCTTTTCTATATTTAAAAACTAAATAAAATTATTGCCTAAAAACCCTAAATCAAGCTAATTTTCTTCAAAACTGCATGCTCATCACAATCAGGAAACTTAGGGCAATTGATGCATTCCATCCATACTTTTTGCGGCAAATCTTTATGCTCAATTTCTACATATCCCTGTTTAACAAAAAATTCAGTCTGATATGTAAGGGCAAAAATATCACCAATTCCCAAATCTCGGGATTCTTCTTCCAAAATAGCAACCAGCTTAGCCCCAATATGCCGGCCCAAAAAATCCTCAGCGATGGCTAAAGACCGCACCTCGGCCAAATCCGACCACATAATGTGCAGCCCGGCAACCCCTACAAGTTGTCCATCATATTCGGCAATAGTATACTCCCGCAAATTTTCATAAATAGTAACCAAGGACTTAGCCAACATAAGCCCCTTTTCGGCATTAAAATTGATCAATTTATGAATAGCAGGCACATCTGCCATTTTTGCTTTTCTATATAAAATATCGCTCATAAAAATCCCCTCATAATACACAAATAATACACAAAAATGTATATTTATTTAAGTATTATAACATGGACTTTAAAAATGAGCAATAATTTTAAACTCTTTTAGCTTGTCCTTTTTCTAAACGAATCACAACATCACCCAAAATTTCCGCATCCTGGGGGTCGTGGGTAACCAAAATAAAGGGTATCTGCCATTTTTTGTGCAGCTCTTTCAATTCCTTACGCATATCAGCTCTAATTTCCGCATCTAAAGCACTGAAGGGTTCATCCAAAAGAAGAATCTGCGGCTCCGTTGCCAAAGCTCTTGCCACAGAAACCCGCTGCTGTTCTCCACCGGAAAGCTTTTTAGGGTAGCTTTTTGCCAAATGCCCAATACCAAAAAGCTCCAGCCAATCCCGCTCTGTTCTTTTACCTTTGCTTTTTTTGGCATAAGTCACATTTTCAGCCACCGTCATATGAGGAAAGAGGGCAAAATCCTGAAAAACCAACCCCACCCTGCGGTCTCTCGCCCGCAAATTAATGTTTTTAGCCGTGTCAAAAAGCTCCTGCCCCGCCAAAGAAATACAGCCGCAATCCGGCTTGGCAATGCCGGTAATGCACCGCAAAATGGTGCTTTTGCCGCTGCCAGAAGGCCCCCAAAGAACCAAAATTTCATCTTTGGCCACCCAAAAATCAGCTTTAAGCTCAAAAAAATTCAGTTGTTTAACAATGTTAACCTTAAGCATGGGGCCAAGCTCCTTAATATTTCTCGCGGCGAATCCACCAGTTAGACCAAACAATAACCGCAAAACTAAAAATAGTAATAATTATTACCAACCCCAAAGCCGAGCGATAATCACCGGCCTGCACTTCAAAATAAATAGCAAGCGGAATGGTCTGGGTAAGGCCTGGTATGTTGCCCGCCACCATCATTGTGGCACCAAATTCTCCCAAAGCCCGGGCAAAAGCCAAAACAATGCCGGCAATCAGGCCAGGCTTTGCCAAAGGCAAGCTGATGCCAAAAAAAATACGGCTTTCCTTGGCTCCCAAAGTGCGGGCCACATCCTCCAAACGTGTGTCAATCTGCAAAAAAGCACCCTTAACATTCTGATACAACAATGGCAGAGAAACAATAGCTGCCGCAAGCACCGCTGCCTTCCAGGTAAAAACCAAATTAACCCCAAAAAGGGCAAAAAATTTGCCGATGGGTCCATTTTTACCAATCAGCAAAAGTAAACCAAAACCCACCACAGTGGGCGGCAAAACCATGGGTAAAAGAATTATGGCCTCCACAATATTTTTACCAGGAAAACTCCGCCGGGCCATCAAGCGAGCCAGGGGTACGCCAATAATGATGACAATGACCGCGGCAACAACCGCAACCTTAACCGATATCCAAAGCGGCAGCCAACTCATTAAACGCACCCCCTCTCGCAGAATCCCAAAATCCTTTTATTCGGCTACGGTAAAACCATATTCTTCCCAAACAGCTTTTGCTGCATCACTTTGCAAAAAGGCCAAAAAAGCGGCAGCAGCTTCGGCATTATCCCCTTTTAAAAGAGCAGCAGGATAAGTAACAGGGGTATAGCTTTCGGCCGGCACTTCGGCAACCACAACCACAGAACTGCTTGTAATAGCATCAGTAGAATAAACAAAACCGGCATCAGCACTAGCTGTTTCCACATAACTCAAAACCTGTCTTACATCAGAACCCATAACCAATTTGCCTTCCACAGCATCCCACAAACCAAGATTAGTCATAGCTTCTTTAGCATAATTACCAGCCGGAACCGATTCAGGCTCCCCAATCGCAATCATCTTCAAATTCACAATATCTTCCACAGAAGTTAAAGTGCTACCGGTAGGAGCAATCAGCACCAGGCTGTTTTTCAACAAAGTAACCGTCTCGCCCTCAACCAAACCAGCATCCACAATTTGGTTCATGTTTTTCACACTGGCAGAAAGAAATAAATCGGCAGGAGCACCATTAATAATCTGCTGCGAAAGAGCTCCCGACCCACCATAGGTAACCACAACAGTGCAGGCAGCATCAGCCGTAGTAGCATAAACAGCAACTAATTCATCCAAGGCATCCGTAAGGCTTGCAGCAGCAGAAACAACAATCTCCGGCAAAGGCTCTTTAGCCACCGGCTCATTATTACTGCAGCCAACAAGGGCAAAAGCAACCAAAGACAGCACCAAAAGCAAATTTACACTCTTTTTACTAAACATTTTCATCTTTTAAACTTCCTTCCCGCATAAATCAATATATATCAACAAAAGCGGCGCCACTTTTGCTAATAACAAAATTTAAAAATCCTAACGGCAAAAATAACATTTGGGGTAGGTACACACTTCACAACTTTGACACAAACCACCATCGCCCATGCGGGCAAAATCCAGCTTGGTCAGCCGAACCCCAGCAAAAATGCGGCAAAGAACCGAATCCAGCACAGTAGTTTTGCTATACATGGCACAACCCGGAACCCCCAAAAGGGTGGTGTTGCCCAAATAACCCAGCATCATCATGTTGCCAGGCTGCACCGGAGCTCCGTAGGTAATCACATGGGCCCCCGTTGCCCTAATAGCCCCCGGCGTCATATCATCCGGGTCTACCGACATGCCGCCGGTAAGAATAATAAGATCCGCTCCATTTTTTATATGTTCATCAATGGCTTGGCTAATAACAGTCATATTATCGGGACAAAAAATCTGGCCCAAAAACCGGCCACCAAAAAAATCTATTTTTTCTTTCATAACCGGACCAAATTTATCTTTGATACGGCCCAAATAAACCTCGCTGCCGGTGGTAACAACCCCACAAATTAAAGGCTTGTAAGGCAAAACATTAAAAACCTTACCCCTAGTAAAAGCTAATTGCTCCACCGTTTCCAAAACCGTATTTGGCACCACCAGCGGTACCACCCGCACTCCGGCAACTTTTTGACCAGCCTCCACTGGGTAGTTTTTAGGCAAGCTTGCCATTGTAACGCTTTCCACCATGTTCATCTCCAGCAAAAGGTCAGAGTTAACGGTAAAAAGCCCCCTCTGGGTGGCAAAAAGCCCTACCTTCCCTTCTTTCGGCTGCATGTCATAACTTATGTTCTGGCCACTGGTAGCTACCGCCAACCGCAATGAGGCCTCATTTTCGTGAATATCCCCTTCCTTAAGCTCCCAAACATACAAATTACTTTTCCCTACATCCAAAAGCCGGGGAATATCCTCTTTTTTAATTATGTGCCCCTTAGAAAAAAGCACTCCCTTAAATTTTCCCGGCACAATCTCGGTAATATCCTGACACAAAACGGTGCCCACGCTTTCTTCCACCGGAATAGTTTTCATAGGGTTTTTACTCATGTTCTTCCTCCAATGCTAATTTTTTTAAATGCAACACAGCCAGCAAAACTCCGCCGCCAGTTGTTCTTGCCTTGTCAGAAAGAGTAAAACAATGCTCCCTTTCACAACGAGGATCAATATCACCAATTTTCATACCAACAGGCACTTCAAGCCCATCCTGCAAAATACCCCGCAAAACACCATCAATGGTAGCAAAAAAAGGCACATCCCCCACCCACCCCAAAAGATCACCTTTTTTCACCAAATCACCAATTTGTTGCTTGCCCTCAAAAATTCCTTTTGCCGGGGCTCTAAGCACTCTTTCAGTAGTAAAACCGCCAATATTTCCAGGAACACCCGTGTTCGGAATCGCCGATCCCGCAAAAATCACCCGCCCCATAGCATGGCCTCTTTGGGTTTCCACAACGGCATGAACATCAACCGGAGCAACAAAACCAGGCCCCGCCCCAATCACAATCGGAGCATCAGTTATTTTGGTGCCCAAATTAACCTTGGCCAAAATAGCATCCACCACTGCATCAAAAGCAAGCTCTGTAGCCACTTTTGCCTCAGGGTCTGCCAAAACAGCAACATTGCCCTCTGCAACAACCTTTTGAGCAGCCGCAGCATTTTCCACAAAAATACCCTTAACATCCTCCACAAAAGTCTCACCATCATAAATGGCCTGAGCAAAAGATACCCGGCGTCTAATCACCGTAGGCTTAGCCAAATCCGTCATAATCACCTTCATACCTGCTTTAAAAAGGTAAAAAGCAATGCCACTCGCCAAATCTCCTGCTCCTTTAATCAACACCAACATAAAATCGCTCCCCACTTTAAAAAATTTCCCTATTTATCATGGTTTTCTCACAAAATCTCAGTATTTTTTCTCCATTTTTCATAACTATCTTGGGTATCCACATCAGCACAAATCCCCACATCATCCAACTGCACCGCCAAAATTTCCGTTTGATGGGCCCGCAAAATGTTTCTCGCTCCCACATCCCCAGTAAGCTTTAAGAGCTCCGGGAAAAACTTTTTACCCACAATTACCGGGTTGCCCTGACAGCCCAAAAACTCCGGCACAATCAAAGAAGCTTTTGTTTTTTGCCAAGTATCAACCAGTAACGCATAACTTTCAAATTTAACTAAAGGCTGATCGGCCAAACAAAACATAACCGCCTCAACATCTTCCGCCAAGCTTTTCAGCCCGGCCACAAGAGAGGTGGATTGTCCTTGCTCATATATAGGGTTCAAAACAATCTGCCAGCCCGGCAAAACAAGCCTATCCTGCCAAAATTCGGCCTCGTGCCCCAGCACCAAAACCTTTTTGGCAGCCGGCAGCTTGTCCAGCTTAAAAAGCACCGTTTCCAAAACAGTACCTTTTTGCCAGGCTAAAGCAAGCTTGTTTTTTTTCATACGGCTGGAACTCCCCGCCGCCAAAACAACCAAAGCAAGCATCTTGCGACTCTCTCCTTTTTCAAGAACGCCAAATTTTTACAACTGGGTCCTCTTCTTTGGCGGCAGTTGCAACCACGATTTTTGCACCGCGTTTCAAAAGTTTTTTGGCTAATTTTTCGGCCTGAACCAGTCCTTTTTTACCTTCCGCTTTATTAAGACAAACCACCCAGTTTGCTTTTGCAGGCAGGTTTTTTTGGCCGCCCGCCGGGTGCATCAACACATCTACCACCAAATCTTCATCAATTATACTGCCCAAAGGCCTACCGCTTATGCTGCTTGCAAGCTCCGGCCGCCAACAACTGGCAGCATCAAGAGTTTTACCCAAAACATCCAGGCCCACCACCACAACATAGCAAGAAGTATTTTTGGAAATCACCGGTTCGTGTTCAGCTGGAGCCTTAAACGGCCTACCTTTGGCCCCATCCGCCTCATTTAAAACATAGTCAGCATTTTCAATCTTTTCAAGCCAGTCTGTTTCAACAGACAAAAGTTTATTTTGAGCAATACCAGGGCTTGCCACAATTACCCGGCCCTTGGCAAGCTGGTTTTCCACCTCGTTTTTCAAAGTAAAAGCATCCTCATTTAAAACCAAAAATTGATCTTTGGCTAAAACCGGCACCTTAATACGGGTGGTAGTGCAAACCAAAACTTTCTCATCAGCTACCGCCAATTCCGCCGCCAGCCTAAACATCAAAGATGTTTTGCCGCCACCACCCACAAAAGCCACAACAGAACCAGGGGTCAAGCCAAAAGCTCCCGCCAAGCTAATCGGTGTCTTAAAGCAAAAATGACGTTTAAAGGCCTGATTAATATAAACATCACAGTCCGTCATAAAAGCCTCATAACTATTCATCAATTGTTCCGCTTGCGGCGTCAAACTAGTCTCGCCGCCTTTTGCTCCGCCATGATAGCTAACAAGCAAAGGAAAACCAAGCTCACAACTAATCTTTTTCAACAAGGTGTGTGCTTGACTATAAGACATATGCATGTTTCTCGCTGCTTGAGCTATGGAGCCGGTTTTTTTAATCCCCAGCAAAAGCTCATAAGGCCCCCGGCCAAAGGCCTTGTCCTCTTTTTCCAGCCAAATTTTATACTGCAATTTATACATATGCATCACCTGCTTACACCATTATCATGGGCAATATACCATTTTTAGTATATCGGTGAATAAATTTTATGCCCAATCCTTGGGCACACTCTATTTTACACCACAAAAATACCTTTTGGCAAGAAAATTCTACAAATTTTTCGCAAAATATGGCTACCGAATAAGCTTTTTTTTATTCGGTAGCCACAGTAAAAATAGGACAAATTTTTTGAAATTACTTAAAACTGGCGGCTGCCAGGCTTCACTGCCAAAGAACCTGCTTTGCACATGGGGCATTCATCCGGTTGATAAGTCTGAATATCAAGTTTAACCAAAGAGCGGAAAGGCACACCACCAAAATTAATCTCCCCACGGGACCGGTCAACAAAACTGCCCACCCCCACAACGGTAGCCCCGGCATATTGCACAGCCTTAATCAACTCTTTAACGGAACCACCAGTGGTCACAACATCCTCCACCACCAAAACCCTATCCTGCGGGGTCAAAAGAAACCCCCGGCGAAAAGTCATAGGTGCTCCGGGCTCCCTTTCCCCAAAAATGCTCCGCACGCCCAAAGACCGGGCAATCTCATAAGCCATAATAATAGCACCGGTAGCAGGCCCCGCCACCACAGTAACATTTTCATCTTTAAAATAACTTGCCAACTGCTCACAAAGCGGTGCCGCCTCATTAGGATACTGCATCAACTGAGCACATTGCAAATACTTAGCAGCATGCAAGCCAGAAGTAAGTTTAAAATGACCTTCTAAAAGCACCCCTGTGCGAGCCAAAATATCCATAATCTGATTTTGTGTAAGCATAAAACCCTCCTTATTTATAATATAAAAAATTTTTATATCCATTACTTTTCTAGCTTTTTAACTTTCGACATTAATTAATTTTTCCCTCTCAAGCCAACAAAATATCCCTAAAGAAAAACAATTTTATTTGCCAAAAATAATAACAATATGATATATTTATTATTGTTTAATCCAACATTAAATTAATATAATATTAAAATTAAAATATATTACATAAAAGTTAAAAGGAGCAAACATAATGCAACAAAAAGAAGGGCGAATTTCTGTCTACTGGCAAGGAATATCTGGCACCATCTTCAGCACTTTTTTGTGGGGCATTGCCTGGGTAATGACCCGCTACCTAGTAAAAGATATGCCGCCTTTCACCGTAAGTTTCTGGCGACTCTTTTTTACTTTTGTGGCTCTTTTACCCTTTGTTTTTCTTCATTACCGGCAAAATTACCAAAAAAACAAAGACGACCAAAAGGTGGACTGCCAAGCCCTCAAAAAGAAGAGCTGGCTTTTAATTTTAATGGCTATTTTTGGTGTGATAGGCTGGAACTTATTCATGGCATTAGGGGTTCAGTACATTTCGGCCAGCGAGGCTTCCATAGTTAATGCCTCAACCCCTTTTATAATCGGCGTATTATCTTGCATCTTTCTCAAAAACAAGCTCTCGCTTCGTTTTATCATCGGGCTAATCATCGCTTTTTTTGGGGTTTTCTTAAGCGTAAATAAGGGCTTTTCCGGCATATCCATCAACATCGGTGTTTTCATCATTCTTTCCGGCTCTTTTTGCTGGAGCATTTACACCCTGCTCACAAAAATCATGGACCAAAAAATCCCTTACATAATCTGGCTCACTATCTTGTTTATTATTGGTATTATTATTATGCTCCCCCTATTAATTTATGAAGGCATGCCGATAAGCTCCTACACCGGCAGGCAAATCTTGCTACTAGTAGCCCTGGGCGTTTTTCCCGGTGCCATAGCCAATTTGCTTTGGGTGCGGGGGGTAAAAATCTTGGGGCCGGCCTACGCAGGCATAATAATGAACTTAGTTCCCCTTTTTGCCACTGTCTCTGGTATTCTGTTTTTAAAAGAGAGTACCTCAATAATCCAAATAACAGGCTTCATAATCTTATTATTTGGTGTTTTTTTTGGCACCTTCGTTAAAGGCAAAAAAGCTCCAAAGCCAGCAAATCAATTAGCCCCAGCAAACCAATCAGCCAAATAAATACAAATCAAAAAAGGGCACCACAAGGTGCCCTTTTTAATTAAATTATTTTTTGTTTAAGCCCCATTTACGGCCTTCGGCAAAAGCAGCTAGGTTTACACCCAAAAACCGCGGTGGCACTTTATCTCGCAAAACCAAAAGCCAGGTTTCCTCCTTAATATCCATCAAGGCAGAAAGTATCCCCAAAAGTACAATATTCACACCCTTCGGGTTGCCACAAGCTAAAGCCATTTGTAAAGCATCAGTGGCCAAAACCAGGCTGGCTTGCTTTTCAAGCTGGCTTAAAGCATCGGTCGGGTATTGGGCCTCCCCGGTCACAACCGGCATTGGCAAAATGGCTTGTGTGTTAACAATCAACTTGCCGTCTTCGGCCAAAAAAGGCAGGCTCCGTAAAGCCTCCAAAAGCTCAAAAGCCAAAACAATGTCGGCAGTTTGTGGCTCAATAATAGGGGAAGCAACAAAATCGCCATAACGCACCTGGGTAACTACGCTACCACCTCTTTGCGACATGCCGTGAATCTCAGAAACCTTAACATCATATTTCTCGGCCAAAAGCACACCGGCCAGCACCCGACTCGCCAAAATGGTTCCCTGACCGCCAACCCCAACAATAAGAATATTAGTGGTTTTGCTCATTACTCATCACCTGTCTTTTCCAAAGCACCCCGCTGGCACAAAGCCGCACACAAACCGCAGCCAACACATTGGGCAGCATCAACTTCCACCTTGCCATCAGATCTCTTAATCAGGCAGGGGCAGCCCAAAGCTAGGCACAAGCCACAACCGTTGCATTTCTCCTGGTTTGCTACCAAAACAGGCTGGCGAGAACTTTTATCTATCAAAGCACAAGCCCGTTCCACAATAATAACAGAGGGCTCACAAACAGCCAATTCTTCTTTTAGAGCAGCTTGTAATTTTTTCAGGTCAAAAGCATCAACAATTTGCACTCTATTAACACCGCAGGCCCGCACCAAAGCCGCAAGGCTCAATTTGGGAGCCGGGTTACCCTTGGCATCAAAACCGGTGGCGGGGTTGTGCTGGTGGCCGGTCATAGCAGTAATACTATTATCAAGTATAAGGATGGTCGAACTGCCACCATTGTAAACCGTATTGATAAGGCTAGTAATGCCGGAATGAATAAAAGTAGAATCCCCGATCACAGCCACAGTTTTGGCCGCCATCTCTCTCCCTTGGGCCACCTCCATACCGTGAGCCACACTAATGCTGGCCCCCATGCAAATGGTGGTGTCAATGGCAGATAACGGTGGCATAAAGCCCAAAGTATAACAGCCAATATCCCCCGAAACATTAAGCTTCAGCTTATGCAAAACATAAAACACAGCACGGTGCGGGCAGCCAGGGCAAAGCACCGGCGGCCGAACAGGAATACCCATCGTGGGCAAAATCGGTCTGGCTGCGGCATCTCCCAGCTTGGCTCGAATATCTTCCGTAAAAATTTCTCCCACCCGAGGAAACATCTCGCTGCCGACAACCTCAATACCCATAGCTTTAATAGCATTTTCCATAAAAGGCTCCAGCTCTTCAACCACAAAAAGCTTTTCCACCCCAGCCGCAAACTCTTTAATAAGCTTTTCCGGCAAAGGAAAAGACATGCCAATTTTCAAAACAGAAACATCCGGTAATGCTTCCCGCACATACTGATAAACAGCACCGCTCGCAACAATGCCCATTTTGCGGTTCTGCCACAAAATATGGTTAAGTTCCTTGTTTTGATCACTAAATTTTGCCAGTTCAAGCAACTTATTTTCAAGTATCACATGCCTTTTTTTAGCATGAGCCGGTACCATAACATATTTGCCGGCATCTTTCACATAGTCTTTTAGAGGAAGCTCCTCTCTTGGCGAAAGCTCCACCAAAGATTGCGAGTGAGCCACCCGGGTAGTGAGGCGTAAAATAACCGGCACATCAAATTGTTCGCTCAAAACAAAAGCAAGCTTGGTAAAATTTTTGGCTTCCTTACTGTCACTTGGCTCCAAAACAGGCACCTTCGCTGCCCGGCCATAATGCCGGTTGTCCTGCTCATTCTGTGAGCTATGAATACCAGGATCATCTGCCGAAACAATCACCAAACCACCATTTACTCCTGTGTAGGCGGCAGTAAACAAAGGATCAGCTGCCACATTCAGGCCCACATGCTTCATAGCCACCAAAACACGCTTGCCGGCAATCGAGCAACCAATACCAGTCTCCAAGGCCACCTTTTCATTTGGGGCCCACTGAGCAGACAATTCTAAATATTTAGCAGCGTTTTCCGTAATTTCTGTGCTGGGGGTTCCGGGGTAAGCCACCACCAAATGGCCACCGGCCTCCCACACCCCTCTGGCAATCGCCTCGTTACCAGTCAACAAAATTTTCTCGTTCAATTTCCCCACCCTCACCAAAAGGCTCTTTTACTTGTTCTCGTTGCGATGGTCAAAAACCCGTTTTGCTTTACCAGGGGTCCGTTCAAAAGAAGTAGGTTCAACCAAACGCACCTTGCAATTGATGCCTAAAATTGTGTGCAGCTTATCTTTAACTTTTTCCCGTAAAGCCTCAAGCTCAATATAGCGGTCCAAAAGGCTGCCATCCAAAAGCTCCACCGCCACTTCCAGCCTGTCCAAATAGTTTTCGCGGTAAACATGAATCTGATATTGAGGCCCCAAACCAGGCATCCCCATCAGCACACCCTCAATTTGCGAGGGAAAAACATTGACCCCGCGAATTATTAGCATATCATCAGTACGGCCGGTAACCTTAGCCATCCGGGCACTGGTACGCCCACACACACATTTATCAAAAGTAATGGTAGAAATATCCTTGGTTCGATACCGCAAAATGGGAAAAGCTTCCTTGTCCAAACTGGTGAAAACCAGCTCACCCTCCTGCCCTGGTTCCAAAGTTTCCAGGGTTTCCCTGTCAACCACCTCAGCAATAAAGTGGTCTTCGGCAATGTGCAAACCGGTTCCAAAAATACACTCGCCCGAAACTCCAGGCCCCAACACTTCACTAAGCCCATAATTATCCGTAGCCAAAATGTCCAGGCGTTTTTCAATCTCCCGCCGCATCTCATTGCTAAAGGCCTCACCGCCAAACAAACCAACCCGCAACTTTAGCTTTTTAGGGTCAATTCCTCTTTCTTGCATAGCCTCAGCAATATACAAGGAATAAGAAGGAGTAGAAATAAAGGCAGTAGTGCCAAAATCCTCCATAATCATCAATTGCTTTTCTGTGTTGCCGCCAGAAATAGGAATCACCGAAGCCCCAACCCGCTCCAAGCCATATTGCAAACCATGAGCGCCGGTAAAAAGCCCGTAGGAAAAAGACACCTGGGCAGTATCACCCTTGCCAACCCCAGCCGCAGTAATGATGCGAGCCAAAAGCTCCGTCCACATATCCAGGTCGTGTCTGGTATAACCCACTACAGTTGGCTTGCCAGTGGTCCCAGAGGAGGCATGAATACGGACAATCTCACTGTTTGGCACTGCAAAAAGTCCAAAGGGGTAATTCTGCCGCAAATCTTCTTTAGTGGTAAACGGCAAAAGCTGCAAATCCTTCAAGGCCTGAATATGTTTAGGTTTAACACCCAGTTCATCCATCTGCTTGCGATAATGCGGCACCTTGTCATAAACATAACGCACCGTATTTTTCAACCCCTCAAGCTGAATAGCCTCGGTTTGACTTCGGCTCATGCACTCTCTTTCTTTATTCCAAATCATAAGCGGCCTCACCCCTAAAATTCCATATCCCTTCTGCAACAACAACTACGCTACCAAAGTTCCTTCGGCAATGCTTTCTCTTTGGGCAACAGTTTCATTATCACCAAAAACTTTAGCCAAATGCTCTGCCGAAAATTTCTTAGTAAAACTGCTCACAATAGGTACCACAAATAAAGGCACAATCATGGCAATGCTGCCTGCCGTCTGGCTAGTAACGGCAAAACCCGCAATCTGAGCCGGCAAAACCTGGGGCAAAACAACAGCCAAAACCAGGCCGGTAATCATACCACTCCAGGCCCCTGCTTTGGTAACCCAACGAGTAAAAATACCATAAATAAAGGGTGCCAAAAAAGCTCCGGCAATCGAACCCCAGGAAAGTGCCATCAAATTTTGAATAACTCCAGGCCGAATAGAAACCAAAACCGAAATAATAATAAAGATGACGCACAAAATACGCATCAAAAACATCGTTTTTCTTTCCGAAATACCGGGTCTCGCTTCCTGTACCATATCAATAGAAACAGCAGAACTGGAAACCAAAACTAAACCGGCCAAAGTGCTCATGGAAGCAGCCAAAACCAAAACCAAAATAAGGGCTGCGGCTGCATCAGGCAAGCTCATAGAAATCATGGTCGGCACCAAGCGGTCGGCAGTGCCCCCCGCCTCGGCCAGAGAACCAAAAAAAAGATGGCTCAATGCTCCAGTAAAATATCCGCCAAAAGCAATCCACGCAGATATAACCAAAGTAACCCAGGCTGCCGCATTGATAATTTTTTCATTTTTCACTGCATAAAACTTCTGCACCATCTGCGGCATCCCCCAAGGGCCAAGAGAAGTCAAAATAACCGTAGAAATAATGGCAACCAACTTGCCGGAAGGGCCAATGGGCGAAGTAAGTTCGGGGTTAATCGCCCGCAAGTTGGCAATCGCATTAGAGAGCCCGCCAACCTCTGGACTGCGGAAAATATAAAACAAAAGAATAAAAACCCCAAATATCATCACACAACCTTGAAACAGGTCCACCAAAGTAACCGCCTTATAGCCGCCCATCACCAGGTAAAAACTTGTGACCACAGCAATAAGAATCAAAGCCATAGTGTAATCAATATGAAAGACCATTTCAAAAATATAGCTCAAGCCGGTATACACCGAACTGGAATAAGGTACCAAAAAAATAAAGATAACAGCAGCGGCAAAAATTTTCATCACCCGGCTATTATATCTTTTCTGCAAAAACTGAGGCAGGGTCATAGCACCTAGACGCACAGTAATGCTATGGGTTGGCTTAGCCAAAACCTTCCAAGCTACAAAACAGCCAAAAATGGCATTACCGGCAACTACCCACATATTAGAAAGACCAAAACCCCAACCAGTCTGCCCTGCATATCCAATAAAGAGTGCGGCAGAAAAATATGTAACACCATAAGAAAAAGCCGACATCCATGGCCCAACATTTCTACCTGCTAAGTAAAAATCACTGAGTGTCTTGGTTTTACGTACGCTCACTATGCCAAGTATAACGGTAATGGCAAAGTAAGCTATCAAAATCACTATTTTCATTTTCTACCATCCTTCCGTAATCAAATGTCCTTAAAATAATTTTCTACCGTAAATTGCCGCACTACCCTCCTTAATCCACACAAATAAAAGCATACTTAATATTGTATAATAATTTATTTTATGATGCAAGTTATGATGCACGTTTTTTTGCTTTTAGGCTAATTTTTCTCTCAACCAATTCCTGCCAAGTTTTATCGCCGCTTCAACAGCAGCCTGAGCTGGGCCGCCCACAACTCCTCTTGCCTCAACACACTTATCAATAGCAATGCAGTTAAAAACATCCTCCGCAAAAATAGAACAAAATTCCTGCATACGGGCAAGTAAAATTTCTTCTAGGGAACAACCCTCTTTTTCGCAATAAAGCACCATTTGTCCTACCACCGCATGAGCCTCGCGAAAAGGCAAACCCTTAGCTGCCAAATAATCAGCAATATCCGTAGCATTAATAAAGCCACCTCTAGCACTTGCCAACATCTTTTCTTTATTTACCCGCATAGAGGAAAGCATAGGAGCATAAATAATTAAACATTTTTTCACCGTATCCACCGCGTCAAAAAGAGCTTCCTTATCTTCCTGCATGTCCTTATTATAAGCAAGCGGTAACCCTTTCATCACGGTCAAAAGAGCCATCAAATCTCCATATACCCGGCCAGTCTTGCCCCGCACCAACTCGGCGATGTCCGGGTTTTTCTTTTGGGGCATAATGCTGGATCCGGTACTAAAGCCATCATCCAAGGTAACAAAACCAAACTCATTGCTGCACCAAAGTACAATCTCTTCCGACAACCGGGAAAGATGCATCATAATCAAAGATGCGTCAAAGCAAAATTCCACCGCAAAATCCCGGTCCGCAACAGCGTCAAGGCTATTTTGAGTAATGGCTGCAAAACCAAGTTTATCCGCCACCGCCTGCCGGTCAATAGCAAATGTGGTACCGGCCAAAGCACCCGCACCAAGAGGCATAACATCGGTCCTTTTTAGGCAATCCTCCAGCCTTGCGGCATCCCTTTTCAACATCTCAAAATAGGCCAGCAAATAATGTCCAAAGGTAATAGGCTGAGCCTTTTGCAAATGGGTATAGCCGGGCATAATGGTCTTTTTGTGTTCTTCTGCCAAATCCAACAGCACTTTCTGCAGGTTAAAAACAAGCCCCAAAACAGTCTCTATTTCCTTTTTTAAATAAAGACGAATATCCAAAGCCACCTGGTCATTGCGGCTGCGGGCAGTGTGGAGCTTTTTGCCCACATCTCCCACTTTGGCGGTCAAAATCTTTTCAATATTCATATGAATATCTTCCGCCGCAACCTCAAAAATAACTTTCCCGGCTGCAATATCCGCCAAAATTTCTTGCAGAGCAACAATCAAAATATCCGCTTCCGCCTGGCTAATAATGCCCTGTTTACCCAGCATGGCGGCATGGGCAATGCTGCCCAAAATATCTTCATAATAAAGCCTCTGGTCAAAACTAATGGAAGAATGAAAATCCTCCGTCAAATGATCAGTCTCTTTAGCAAAACGGCCTCCCCAAAGCTTCATAAACAAACCACCCCTATTTCTCAAATTTGCCAACTCTAAACAGCAGCCAAATTAGTTCATTAATTTCTCTTCCACATTAATTTTATCCTTTAATAAGCAAAAAGACAAGGCATAATAAATAT
Source organism: Peptococcaceae bacterium UBA5755 (assembly GCA_002419005.1). GTDB lineage: Bacteria > Bacillota > Dehalobacteriia > UBA4068 > UBA5755 > UBA5755. The sequence continues at coordinate 370,014 of DIFF01000012.1, forward strand.
CCCTTGTCTTTAATCACTAATATTTATATATATATCAAATTTCCGCCGGCCTTTTGCGCTTTTGCAAGGCCCGCACCTTAAAACGCATAACCTCTTTATTTTCTTGATTGGTCACCACAAAACCCAAAACCAAACGGCCCCGGCAGGGTTTTTTGTCCGGTTCAAGTGCCAAAACCTCAACTTCAGATTTCAAAACATCCCCGGCCCGCACAGGGGCCAACCAGGCCAAATCATCCATGCCCAAACCACAAATCAACTGCGACCCGTAAAGATCCAAAGTCAGCCATTGCCGCCAAATAGCACACATGGTGTGCAAGCCCGAGGCAATAATGCCGCCAAACATAGTTTTTTTAGCAAACTCCTCATCAACATGTAACAAAAGCGGGTCATAGGCATTAGCAAAATCAGCAATCTCATCCGCCTTCATGGTTAAAGAGGGCGGATAATACTTGGCCCCAACTTCAAAATCATCCCAGTACATTTATTCATCTCCCAAAAAAGTTATTAGCCTTTCATTCTTATTTTTTAGGGAACAGCTTATCTTTATAATAAATTTTAGATAAGTATATGGCAGCTAACGGGTTGTGCCCGGTCACCCTATCCTTAGCGGCAAACACAGTAACAGGCGCCTTAGAATACTTAAAGAAAAGCGAATCATGCCCCACACACAAGCCCAAAATAATGTTAAAATCCGTTTTTTCCTTATTAAAAATCTCAGCCTGACCAATCGGGTTGCACATAACTTCTTCGGCATCATTAAACACCGTTTGTTCTTTGGCAATGCCCACCCCAGCCTTGTAAAAACCACCATTTTTGCAATTTACCGTCAAAACCTCAAAACCATGCGCCTCCAAAATTTTGGCGGTCTGCATAGCCTCATAACGCAAGCCCAAGCAAAAAGCCAAACCAAGTTTCTTATAGCCGCATTTATTGGCAAAATTTATTATTTCCAAAATCCTGGTTTGCTGGCCATAGCCTTCCGCCTCCACCAAAGCCGCATTTTTAGCCAGCATATGGTTTTCCGGCTCCTCATATTTCTCAGCCAAAGAGCCTTGCACTTCTTCATCTTTAGTTGGGCAAATCTCTGCCAACCGGGTAAAATCTTTGGGGTAGCAACCAGCCAACCCACAATTAGCACATTTATAAATCATATATATACCTCCAAAAATTTCTTAAAATTTATTTATCTTTTTTTAAAAGCTCACGTACCTGATCCTTATAAGTATCAACGGCCGGCTGGCTCAATGGGTCGCAGCCAAGCAAGCTGGCGCCAACCAAACAAGCCTGGGCAAAAAAGGCCGCTAATTCACCCAAATGATACGCATTCAAATGAGGCAAGGTAATCAAAAGTTGCGGCACTCCGGCCTGGCGATGGACTTCTCTCGTTTTTTGCATAACCTGCTCATTCACAAAGGCCCAATTAGCTTCTGGCTCCATGCCAATTATTGCAGCAGTGTTGCTTTCCAATGGCAAAATCAGGGGTGCCTCGGCTAGCCAAACAACAGTTTCAAAAATGTTCCGTGGGCCTTCTTTTAAATACTGCCCCAAATAGTGCAAATCATTGCTGTATTCAGCAACAACAGGGTAATCCCCCTCGCCATCTTTGCTTTCGCTTTCTACAAAAAGCTGCCGCCACCAAGTACCAAAAAAACTCAAACATGGTTCCCATGTCACCCAAAGTTCATTCTGATACCCCTGCCGATAAAGGCTATACCGCCACAAAGCATATTGCAAACAAGGGTTTTTCGACCATTGCTCCCCACCATAAGAAGCCATGCCAGCTACCCCGCCCGCCAAAAAAGAACGGATGTCAATGCCGGCCGCCGCTATGGGCAAAAGAGCCACTGACGTAAAAATAGAATAACGCCCACCCACTTGAGGCGGAATAGAAAGCTGAGCATAACCGGCCTTCTGGGCAAGCTTGCCTAAAGCTCCGGTTTTATAACCACTAATGACATAAATGCGGTCTTTGGCTCCCTCACCGTAACGCTCTTTCATGTATTGCCGAAAAACCCCAAAGGCAAGCAGGGTCTCAGCCGTGTTACCGCTTTTGGAAACAGCAATCACCGCAATCTCTTTGCCTGCCAAACTCAAAAGCACATTTTGTAAATAATGGCCACTAAAATTATGCCCGGCATAGATTATCTCCGGTCCTTTTTGAGGTTCTCGCAAAGCCTCAATAATAGCCTTAGCCCCAGCCTGGGAACCCCCGACCCCCAAAAGTACCACAGCATCAGCTTGCTGCCTAATTTTTTCAGCCAGCTCCTCAATATGGGCCAACTCCGTCTCATCAAAATCAATCAGCCAGCTTAAGGCCTGGGCCGGTAAAGGCTCCGCCTGCCATCTGGCTAAGGCAGAGCGCCAAGCCTCCGGGTCCAAAAATTCCACCGCCCCGGCACTGTCAAAAAGTATTTTTCTCACCAGGCCATCATCCATAACATTAGCTCCCAAAACTTTATTTCGCCATTCTTTCTTCCATGGTTTCCAAGGTGTCTTTCAACGCCTCTTCGCCCCGCGAAAGCAGCCATTCGATTTCCTGTTCAATGCTCATTACATAGTTCGGCTCCGCAATATTCGCCAAATTTATCCGCATGTTTAAAACCGCACTTTGTAAAGCAGCCCACAAAAAATAAGCCCCGCAGCCAATGTCAGAAATGACCATCTTGTTACCAATCTCGGCCAAACGGCGATTAATCTGCAAACCCTGTTCTGCCACGCGGGCTGCGGCCAAAGGCACCTCGCAAGCCGGCTTAGCTTGTTCAGATAAAACACTTTTTTTATGTGCTTTTTCCGCATCGGTAGAAGCCGGCAATTTATAGGCTTCCGCTAAAGGTAAAAAAACCTCAGCATCTTTTTCTACACTGGCGAGTAAAGCTTTGCCAAGTTTTTCTCCTTCGGCTAGCAAATCCTCAATCTCTTCTTCATTCTCGGCATATTTCTCTTTGCCAATGGTCAGATTAGCCACCATATTTGCCAAAGCCATGCCAATAGCACCACCCAAGCCAGCTGCTCCGCCACCGCCCGGTACCGGAGCAGCTGAGGCAAGTTCGGCTAAAAATTCCTTACAGCTTTTGTCCAGCATTCCCATTTTAATCAACCCTCCTGCAAAAATATTATATTTAAATGTTTATAATCTAATTTAAAAAAGCCCTGTAACTTCCCCTGTTTCCACGTCAATATCAACCCGCCTGTAAGCCGGGTCAGAGCCCATGCCGGGCATAAGATTAATGCTACCGGCCACTGGGCACAAAAACTTAGCCCCCGCGTAAACCAAAACATCACGCACCGGCAACCGCCAGCCTTTAGGCACCCCTTTTAGGGTTGGGTCATGGGAAAGGCTAAGATGAGTCTTAACCATCATAGTGGCAAAATCAGCATAATACGGATCAACCTCAAAAGCCTTTGCTTTAACCAGAGCTTCCGGCATCCAATCCACACCGACTGCCCCGTAAACCTCGCGGGCAATCAAATCCACCCTCTCTTGTAAAGGCATGGTAAGGGGGTAAAGATAACGCAATTCAACCGGCTCTTCGCAAGCCTCTTTCACCATTTTCGCCAGCTCCAAAGCACCTTCCCCGCCTTTTTCCCAATGCTCGGAAAGGGCAAACCGTGCCCCGGCCACCTCTACCGCTTGCCGCACAATATCGACTTCAGCTGGGGTATCGGTGGCAAAGCTGTTCAGGCACACCACAGGCTTAATGCCAGATTTTTTAACAATACCTATATGATGCAGCAAATTGGCCAAACCGGCCTCAACCAGCCCGCAATTTTCCTCAACATATTCACTAGGAATGGGCCTGCCGGGCACCACAGCCGGGCCTCCGCCATGCATCTTAAGCGCCCTAATTGTAGCCACCAAAACACTCACATTGGGCTTAAGGCCGCTCAAACGGCATTTTACATTCCAAAACTTCTCAAAACCAATGTCCGCAGCAAAACCGCTTTCAGTAACATGATAATCAAACATCTTCAGCCCCAGCCTGTCCCCAATAATGCTAGACTGGCCAATAGCAATGTTAGCAAAAGGCCCGGCATGCACTAAACAAGGCTGATACTCCCCAGTAGAACAAAGAGTAGGGTTAATTGTGTTTCGCATCCAAGCAGCCATAGCCCCATCCACTTCCAAGTCAGCAGTAGTAACAGGCTTACCTTTCTTATCATAAGCCAAAATAATCTTACCAATCCGCTCCCGCAAATCCTGTAGGTCTTTCGCCACGGCCAAAATAGCCATCAGTTCCGAGCTGACAGTAATAGCCGCCCGAGAGCTCATGGTAAAACCATCCATCTTGCCACCCAAACCAATAGTCATATTACGCAAACACTGGGCCGCAAAATCAATCACCCAATTCCACTCTACCCGGCTTTTATCAATATCCAGGCGACGCAAACCCTTTTTGGCCAGGTTCTCATCATCATAATTATACTCATGCTGCATACGGGCATTCAAAGCTACCATCGCCAGGTTATGAGCATTGCCAATGTCATTAATATCGCCTGTAAGCCCCAAAGAAAATTCCGTCATCGGAATCAAAAGCGAGTTGCCGCCACCTGCCGCACTGCCCTTAATGTTCATGGTAGGACCGCCGCTTGGCTGCCGCAAACAACCGCCCACATTCAAACCCATTTTCCCCAACCCTTCAATAAGCCCAATAGATGTTGTAGATTTTCCTTCGCCAAAAGGAGTAGGGGTAATTGCGGTAACCTCAATATATTTACCATCTGGCCGGTCTTTTAAACGTTGCATAATTTTCAAAAAATTTAGCTTGGCCACGCTACCATAGGGGATTATCTCATCATCCTGCAATCCAAGCCGCCTTTGCCACAGGCCGGGGGTAGGCATATTTTTTTCGGCCACCTGGGCAATCTGCCAATCCTTATATTCTCTGGGGTCCAGCATTCTCGCATTCCTCCTCAAATATCAAGAATAAAAATAACCAATATTAGATATCATTATACCCTATAACATCCAATATTGGCTACTTTATTTATCAATAAAACACATAAATCTTTTTAGCGGTTAGCCATTAAACTCTGATAAACTTTAATAGTCTGGGCTGCCGTTTTAGTCCAGGAAAACTCCGCCGCCCGAGACAGGCCGGCTTTTCGTAAATCTGCTGCCACCTTATCTTTGGTTAAAACCTCAAACATGGCCTTGGCTATTGCATCAATGTCATGAGGGTCAACAGACTTTGCCCCTTTATCTGCAATTTCCGGCAAAGAAGAGCAGTTAGCAATAATCGTCGGCGTTCCACAGGCCATAGCCTCCAAAGGTGGCAAGCCAAACCCCTCATAAAAGGAAGGATAAACAAATAGGCTGGCCGCATTATAAAGAAAGGGTAAATCCTGCACCGGGGCAAAGCCGGGGAAAATAACCGAATCCCCTAGCCCAAGTTTTTCCACCAATTCAAACAAAGCCGCAAAATTTGGCGAATGCCGGCCCACAATAACCAAAAAAACTGTTTCCGGCAAATCAGCCCTAATTTTAGCAAAAGCCCGCAAAAGGTTGGGGATGTTTTTGCGAGGGCTAAACCCACCCAAATAAAGAACAAATTTGCCACTAATACCATACTTATTGGCAATCCTAGCTTTGGCAATCTCCGGCCTAATCTCCTTGTAAGTCGATTCGGGGGCCTCGTAAATTACCGTAATTCTGTCCGGGTCAATCCCCATTAACCGTACCAAATCTTTCTTTGAATGTTCCGAAACAGTAATAATAGCCTGTGTTTCCGATAAAATACGGGGCATCTCCTGCCGAAAAATCTCCAAATAATTCGGCCCTACCGTTTCCGGCAAAATATAAGGAATCAAATCATGCACTGTCACCACAGTAGGGCAACGTTTTTTTTCCGGCAACCCAATACCATTTTGCGGCACATGGTAAACATCCATATCCATCGGTTCAATGCCGACAGCCACAACCATTTCCCAAAATCTTTCCTTAGTCTGAGAAATACTCTGAAAAACCCCGCTTGTTATGGGGTCTGTCCCAAAAAAACGCTCATTAGGCAAATAAAAATTATACTCATTTTTTTTATCAATTAAATAAATATTTCTAATGAGCTGATAAGTATAGGTACCCATTCCGGTCCCCCTGTACCAAATAGCAGCCCGGCTATCAATGCCAACTTTCATTTTCTAGCCTTACCTCCCCGCCAAAAGAGCATCCGCCAAAAAATCAAAAGCCTTTGTTCTCGCCACCTCCTGCTGCCCCCAAAGCCGCAAACGTCGCTCACACTTATTGAGCAAGGAGCCCTTTTCCACATAAAAAGTAAAAGCCGCCTGCCAAAAATCTTGCGGAAAAAAGAGATACGCCAAAACAACTTCGGTTTCTGCCTCAGTTAAGGGCCGCAAAGTATTGTACTCATGCCAGGCAAGCATAGCAGCCTCGGGTTCCCAGTCATGGCACTTCAAAAGCCGCCGCAAAAGGCTTGCAACATCATGACAATTAGTATCACAAATACAATAATCAAAATCAATGACCTGACCAACCCCAGCAGGACTAATAATAACATTATGATAGGCAAAATCGTGGTGGCAAAAGCATCCCCTCTCTTCTTCTTGTCTATTTACCTCAGCATAAACCGGCTCCAACCGCCGCAAAACAGCTTCTCCCACCCGCAAATTATACTCGGCCTGCTGCAAAACATAAAAGTCACATACCGATTTTTCTTCGGTTAATGCCGCCCTTTTTTGCCATTCCTCAAGCTGAGCCAATTTACTAGCAAAATTAGCCGGCAATTCACCCCACTTCATCCGGCCCTTAAAAAAAGGCGGCACAAAGCCGCCCGAGGCATCATGCAGCCGAGCCAAGGTATGTGCCGTCTCTTTAACATCTTCAGGCTTATCATAATCTGCCAGAACCCCGGCAAGCCAAGGAGAAAGAAAAAACCGCCGTCCTTGCCAAAAAAAACAATTTTCCCCGGCAACAGTGGGGTAAATGCGGTTAATAGTATGAAACCCATTTTTTACCAAATGTTTCATCGCTTTTTCAATAAAAGCAAATTCGGCTTCGGGATAAACGATCTCCTTCAAGGCCCATTCTTTTTCTAAGCCCTTCAAATGCCAAATATCCCTGTGCTGCTGCCATTGACATTCCCCCAGACCAAAATTAGCCTCCACCGCCCGGCAAAAAGCCAAATTGAGTCCCTCGGGCATAAGCCCACGCTCCTTTTTAAAAGCTCTTTACAAATAATCATGCAACCCAGCTTGCTCCATCTTAGCCACAAGCTGTTTAACATCCTGATCACGGTCCTTTTTTGCCACTAAAAGCACATCATCCATCTGAATAATAATAAGGTCTTTTAGTCCAATGGTAGCAACCAACCCCTTCTGACAATCTATAATACAGCCGCTGGTATCCAAAGCAACATAATAATTGCTGTTAACAACATTGTTTCTTTCATCCTTAGGCAAATACTTCTCCAGAGCCGACCAACTGCCAACATCATCCCACTGAAAACTACCCGGCACTACCACCACACGTTTTGCCTTTTCCATAATGGCATAATCAATAGAAAGCCGGGGCAAAGTCGGGTAAATTTGAGCCAAGTTATCCGCCTCTTTTTCCGTACCAATGGTAGAGGCAAACTCATTTAAGGCACCAAAAAGTTCCGGCAAATACTTTTCAATATTAGCCAAAAGTACCCGCGCCTGCCAAACAAAAATACCACTATTCCACAAAAAATTACCTTCTCTTAAAAGGCTTGCCGCCACTGCAGCCGGTGGTTTTTCAATAAAACGGATTACTTTCAACACTTTTCCGGTGCCAAATTCCCCCACCACATGCTCAAAACCAACATAACCATAACTGGTGGCCGGGCTCAAAGGCTCAATGCCAATCGTTACCAAATCATCATGGTTAGCAGCATGGTTGCAAGCCGTCTGCAAGGCCTGCAAAAATTCACCCTCATCACTAATATAATGATCCGATGGCAAAACAACCATCAAGGCATCCTTATTAAGGGCCAAAATTTTTAAAGCGGCTAAAGCAAGACAGGGGGCGGTGTCCCGGTTAACCGGCTCCAAAACAATATTTTCTAAAGGAATCTCAGGCAAGCTTTCCTTAACCTGCTCAAAATAAGCCTGGTCTGTCAAAATTAGGCAGTGTTCGGGGGCCACAAACCGGGTAGCCCTAAGAACAGTATCCTGCAGTAAACTGGCCCGCCCCAAAAGTTTTAAAAACTGTTTTGGGTTTTTTTGCCTGCTTTTGGGCCAAAAACGGGTGCCTGCTCCACCCGCCATCACCACCACATATACCTCTTGGCTCATGCCGCCACCGCCCCTTTGTAAAAAGTACTCATCTTTCTTTTACCGTACCATGCTATGCAAAAAGGGTTTGGCAGGTTACTTAGCTAAGCCCAAAAAACAAAAAGCTGCCTAAGGGCAGCTTTTAAAAACCAACTCAATTATAGTCCAAAATATAATTTCAAAGCCAAGTTTTCAATTAAGCACAATAACAAAATTATTCTTTTGCTGACAAAAGTAAAAGCCCATCCAAAAGACCTGCATCGCTGGCCATAATTTCCTTCCTGTCCAAAATAGTCAAAACTGCCAAAAGAATATCCAAACCAAATTCTATAATATCCACCCTTTTTTTCAAAAGTGGCCATTTAGCAAGTCTTTCCTCCAAAGACATGTTTTCAATTTCCTTCCGCCAATAATACAGCCATTCTTTGGTCAAAATACGCCCTTGCACCGCATCCCTGTCATATTCAATACACCCCGCAGCAATAGCAGCCGCCTTGGTTACAGTACCACCAACCCCAACCAAAAGAGCCTCTAACGGCGGTCGATCTTCAAATAAAGGCAGCAAAGCCGCCCGCAAATCAAAAAAATCCATCGGAGCATCAAAAAGCCGCACAGCACCAACCGGCACGCTTCTGGCTACCACTTTTCCCTCGGCCCGCCAAATCATTTCCGTGCTGCCACCACCAATATCAAGCACCCATAAAGGATCCGGCCAAAAAGCACTAGCTGCGGCAAAAGAAATAGCAGCTTCTTCCTCACCGGTCAAAACCTGCACATGCCAACCAAGCTCATCTGCCACCCTCCGGCAAAAAACATCTTTGTTGGCGGCCTCTCTAACCGCACTAGTGGCAGTAACCCGGCTGGGCTTTTCTAGCCCAGCCGCCTCAATATGGGCTGCCAGCTTGTGCAAAGCCACCAAAGCAGCATCAATAGCCTCCAAAGTAAGAAGACCCCCCGCCGCTCCGGCCACCAAACGCGGCATAGTACTAAAATGCTGCCTATCAAAAATCTTACCATTTTCTACCCGGCCAATCAAAAGCCGAATCGTGTTAGAGCCAATATCAATAACCGCCTGCATAAACCAACTCCTCCTGCAAAATAAAAATAAAGGCATCAAAAATGCCTTTATCTTAACGGCCTTTGCGGCCATCCTGATGCTTTTTATATGCAATAAGTTTATCATTGCTGTCTTTCATAAATTTTGCTAAACGATCCTCAAAACTATTGTCAGGTGCAACATTAACGGGCTGAACGGGGGCCTCCACGGCCTGCTTAATAGAAAGGCCAATTTTCCCATCCGTACCAACATTAACGACCTTAACCTTAACCTGATCACCTTCTTTTAAAAACTCAGCAATGTCCTTAACATATGTATTTGCCACTTCAGAGATGTGAACCAGACCTACTGCCCCTTCGGAAAGCTTAACAAAGGCGCCAAACTTAGTAATGCCTGTAACCACCCCGTCTACGATGTTGCCGACGGCTAACCCCATAAAAATTAAAGCCTCCCTAATTTTTTGTTAATACTTTAATAATTATAATAATATGTTTAGTTTCTGTCAATCAAAAAATGTTTTTAAGCAGGGCAAAACAAACATTTTCAATGAAGATCTGTAATTTTATCCTCACCCACCACATCCGGAATCTCTTCCGTCGCTTCGGTGGCAAAAACAACCAAACTTTCATTAGATTTAATAAAATTAAAATTCCCCCGGGCAATCTGTTCCCAATAAGTCTTATCCTGAACCAAATCTATCCTATCCTGAAGTTCTTTTTGTTCTACCAAAAGCCCCTCATATTTCTCCTGTAAAAGAGCGGCCTCAGCTTTAATCTCCAAAACGGCTCTATACTGATTAACAAACTGAACAATAGTAAAAACTAAAATACAGCTAATAATCAAAGCCCCCAAACGCAAGCGTTTTTTTGTTTTTTCTTTTTCTTTTCTACTCATCAAAAGCCACCTCCTCTTCTTCCAAAGGTACAGAAAGCGGAGCCCCCGGAATAATAATAACAACCTGATATCCCTTGGCTCTGGCCCTATTATAAATAGTAGCAATAGAACTGGCCGCAATACTTAAAGTTTTGGCAATCTTTTCGCTGGTATAACCCATCTCTTTTAAGGTGGCTACTTGCTTTTCCCTAAAGCTAAGCTTTTCGGCACCTCTTAATTCCATATGCATAGCTTTTTACCGCCCCCAGTCACACTAAAACCACCTTAATACTTACCATGTTATCCACATTATACTAACAATTTGTGGATAAATCAACTACAAAATTTGGACAAATCACATAAATATTAAGTATTTCCTGGCGGTTTGGATTTTCGGGGAAATAAAGCTTTAATTTTTCGCAGACCCAACAAAAAAAGCAAAACCAAAAGCCGCAAAATCCGGCCCCAAAAATTAAAAAGCCGCCCCAACAAGGCAAGCAACCAGCCCAAAAAAAGGGATAACTTAATAAGCGGCCAAGCAATCATCAGCAAAACAAACCGGACAGCCTTAACAAACCACTTAACAACACAAAAAATCCCGCGTCCCAAAAATCCCAAAATGGGGCGCAATCCCGGGCTCACAAAAAACCACCAAAAAATAAAACCCGCCAAAATAAAAAGCAAAGTATATATTCGCAATTGGCCCCAATTCACCAAAAGTAAACAAAAAAATATCCAGCCCGCCGCCAAAATCCCCCACAACACATCCAATAAAGCAATTAACCACCTGGCAAAACCACGGGTAATTAAGCGGTGCACATCGTAAAATAACCCAACAGAAAACCCAATCCCCAAGCTACTAATAACCTGAAATAACTGCTCAGTTGTGTAATTCATAAGCTATCGAGTAAGACGATGCAAAAGCTGAACGCCTTTTTGTTTGGTTTCTTTGGGGTTTTTGTTTTCTTTATATTGAATGCTGTTTATCCGACCGGAAACCAGCAGCCTCCCTTCTTCCAGATGCAGCTGATTAATATGCAACTCCTCTCCCACAAGCAACAAAAGGCCCATGCCGGTAATAACACAGATCTCCTCCTCAGTAAAATTTTCAACCTTCAAAACACCAGAGACCTGCAGTTTTTGCCGTCCCTCTATAATCAGCCTATGTTCTTCTCTTGCCTTATTCTCATCCATAAAAAAACTCCCCCTTTTTTGTAAAAACTTATGCAAATCAAGAGCTTTCTATGCTTAAAATAAGGGCTGCAAAAAGGCCCCTTCCTAATCCAAGGAAGAAGCCTTATTATCACTTATAATATTATATAGCAGCTTAGCCTCATCGGCCCGCACGGTCTCGGGGGTAGAAAGCACCTCTACTTCCATACGGCGACTGCCAAAAGAAATCAGCAATTTATCGCCGGCCTTCACCTGGCTTCCTGCCTTCGCTGAATTACCATTAATGCTAATACGGCCGGCATCACACACTTCTTTTGCCACCGTCCGCCGCTTAATCAGCCTAGAAACTTTAAGATATTTATCTAACCGCATACCAATCCCCTTCTTAATCATAAATAAACCCCGGAACACCGGGGTTTATTTAAAAACATTAATTTTTCTTGGTGTTCACAGCATCTTTTAAAGCTTTGCCGGCTTTAAAACTAGGAAACTTAGCTTCAGCAATTTTTAAAGCCTGGCCAGTCTGAGGGTTGCGACCAATCCTGGCAGCACGAGTACGAACCTCAAAGGTACCAAACCCCACCAATTGCACTTTATCGCCTTTAGCCATTGCTTCAGTAACACTAGCAATAAAAGCATCAACAACAATACCTGCATCCTTTTTTGTCAAGTTGGCCTTTTCTGCCACACTGCTTACCAGTTCTGTTTTGTTCACAAAAACCCCTCCTAAAATAATAATTTATAAAATCATTTATAAAACCAGCTTCCTAAACCCTTTGTTGATTATAAATCATTCTATAAATGTAAATTTTTCCCCTTTATTTTCCCACAAAATCCCTATTTTTTTTTGCTTCCTGCCAAAATTGTTCCATTTCAGGCAAATCCATATCATGCCATTTCTTATTTGCAGTCTGCCTCATATTATCAACATATTCAAACCGCTTAACAAACTTATTATTAGCCGCCGCCAATGCCTCCTCTGCATTAATCCCCAAAAAACGGGCCAAATTAACCAAAGCAAACAAAAGATCACCCAACTCTTCTTTCTGTCCCGCCCCGGAAGCCGCCGCCAAAAGCTCCGCCATCTCCTCCTCAACCTTGCTCCAAACACCAGAAACATCCGGCCAATCAAAACCAACCAAAGCCGCCTTTTCCTGAATTTTCTGAGCTCGCAGCAAAGCCGGCAAGTTTTTTGGCATATCCATCAAATGCCGAGGCTTGTCCCCGCCGTTCTCCTTCGCCTTAATGGACTCCCAAACAGAAAGCACCTTGTCAGAGGTGTCAACATTCTTAACTTCGCCAAAAACATGGGGATGCCGGCGAATCATTTTCTCACTAATGGCATCAAGCACGTCAAAAATATCAAAATCATGACTTTCCTTCCCAATCTGCGCATGAAAAACTACCTGCAAAAGCACATCACCCAGCTCATCACAAAGCTTATCCATATCATCAGCATCCACAGCCTCAGCAACCTCATAAGCCTCTTCAATCAAATATCTCTTCAAACTTTCGTGGGTCTGTTCCTTGTCCCAAGGGCATCCCCCCTCGCCCCTAAGCTGTGCCATAATTTCTAAAATCCGCTCCAAACTGGCCTTTTCTTTTTTCTGATCCATTCACTCTGCTCCTTTTCTCAAAAAACCGTATCCAATTATTTTAGTATAACAAAAGACCCACCTTTTTAAAAGCAAAAAAATAGAGCTGCCCAAAAAGCACAGCCCTGTTAAAAATCAAAAACTAAAATTTATTGTTCCATCTGTTTTGCCAAAAATCCAGCCGCAGTCTCAGCCATCTTCTGTTCCACATTCCCCATAACAACCCCCTCTTCCTTGGAACAAACCAAAACCGCCCCAATGGGGTCGCCCTGAGCCACAATAGGAGCAACGATCACTGCGGTAAAAGGTGTTGCAGGCAAACCTGGTACGCCAAAAACTTCCGAAAGCTCCGCTTTCTTGGTAGTGTTTATCGTCATACGGTCTTCCATAGCCTGGTTAACCAAATTACCAACATTTTTACCCAAAAGCTCTTTTTTTGATCCCCCGGAAACAGCAATCAAAACATCCCTGTCCGCAATACAAACCACATGCCCCAAAGAATCATGCAGAGAATCAGCATATTCCTGAGCAAAATCTCCTAATTCACCAATGGGAGAATATTTCTTTAAAATAACGCCGCCGTCTCTATCCACAAAAATCTCCAACGGGTCACCCTCACGTATTCTCAAAGTACGGCGAATTTCCTTGGGTATAACCACCCGGCCCAAATCATCAATACGTCTAACAATTCCCGTCGCTTTCATATACACAAATCCTTTCAATACCAAATTTTAAAACTTATTACTTAAAATACCATTTCTTCAGAAATAGTATACGCGTGTAAAAGAAAAATTATCCACAAAAAATCACAAAAACAGTGGTTGTTTTTTAAAAAACAACCACTGTTTTAATAATCAACAAAATTATTTAAATCATTTAAAATCAGTCAAATTCATCTATTCGTTCTGCTCATTCCCGGAATCTTCCGTCCCAGTTGTTCCTTCAGTGTCGGTATTGTCCTCGGTTGCTTCTTCATAATAAACAAACTCATATTTCTGAACAATCTTCAAATCTTCTTCTTGTTCCGTTAAATATTGGCTATACATGGTATCCTTTTGTTCAACCAATTCAGAATCAGCTTCCATAATATCATCTTTCAAATTTTCCCAACCGGTAATTCGGTCATTAAGCTTGATGATATGATAACCATAGCTGGTCTGAACCGGGGTTTGGCTAAAATCACCAATATTTTCAAGTTCATAAGCTCCGGCCACATAACCTTCAACATAACCGGTATACCCTTCGGTAAAATAATCTTCAATTAAACCACCATTAACAGCAGAGCTAGTGTCTTCAGAATATGTCTTGGCTAATTCGGCAAAATCGGCTCCTTCGTTAAGCTGTTTTATAACATCTTCAACCTTAGCCAAGGCCGCTGCTTTTTCTTCTTCTGTGGCATCTTCCCCAGCCAAAATAAGAATATGCGAAACCTGAATCTTATCATAAAGACTAGGGTCGGCTTCATAGCGAGACTGCAATTCCTCATCACTAAGATTCAAGGAAGCAGTAACATCGTTATAAAGCAAAAGGCTCATTTTGCTTGCTTCAATAATAGACCGTACGGCTGTTTCAGTAATGTTATAAGACTGTAAAAATTCATTCAAGCTTGTATCTTCCGGAAAATAATAATCAATATATTCCTGCACCTCATCTTCAGAAACAGAAAACCCCTTATCTTTGGCTAAGCGCTTAACCAAACCCACAAAAAGAGCCTGGTCATAAGAATCTTTCTCTAAATAGCTATAAATATATTGGGTTGTTTCACTGCTCTCATCCATAAAGTCGAATCCCATGTTCTCATATTCGGCTTTAGTGATATTAAAAAAGTAATCCATTTCATCTTTATATACTTTTTGTCCTCCAACAGTAGCAATAACCCCGCCTCTTTCTGCATCATTACTGCAAGCAGTAAAACTCAGCAAGGCCGCAACCAACAATAAAATAATTGCAACTAATTTTTTCAACACACAAACCCCCTAAATAACTTTCTTTATTTTTTATATTTAATTTAAAATTTTAAAAACAAAAAGAATTTATTAATTATACCACATTATTATCAAATAATAAAAACATTAAATTTCCCAAAAGCCTCTCCGTTTCCTGTAAAACCATTTCTCCCGTCAAGTTTTTAATATTGAGCCTGATCTCCAAATCTTTTTTCATCACATATTTAAGCCTGTTTCCATAAACAGAGGCCAAAGCCACCAAATGACTCCCCTCTAAACGGTTTTCTGAACCAAAAAAAATATTGAGATAACTACCCTTAAGCAAAATCGTCTTGATCATCAGCTTCTGAGCCATATATTTGATCCGCCCGACGGCCAAAAGATTCTCTACCGGTTGCGGCGGAGTTCCATAACGGTCTCTCATTTCCTCCCGCATGGCATCAATAGCTTCCAAGCTATGCACCCCGGCAATCGATTTATAAATCTCTATCTTCAAGTCCGCGTCTTCAACATATATATCCGGGATATAAGCATCAACCGGTAGATTGATCAGCGTAGCCTCATCTTCTTTTTGCAATACTAAACCACCCTTTTGCAAAGTCTTTTGGGCCTCCACTTCCTCGGCCACCAACCGGCAATACATATCAAAACCCACTGCCGCAATGTGTCCATGCTGCTCGACCCCCATAATATTGCCCACCCCGCGAATCTCCATATCCCGTAAGGCAATCTTAAAACCGCTGCCCAAATCCGTAAAGTCCCTAATAGCCACCAGCCTTTTTTTTGCCATATCACTAATAAGCTTGTTTTTGTAATAAGTAAAATACGCAAAAGCTTGCCTCTCACTGCGGCCAACCCGCCCCCGCAACTGATAAAGCTGAGAAAGCCCCATATTGTCCGCCTCATCAACAATCAAAGTATTCACATTAGGAATATCCAAGCCATTCTCGGCAATCGTGGTACAAACAAGCACATCAAAATTCCCTTCCACAAAATCAATCATCACCTGCTCAAGCTGTTTTTCCTGCATCTGCCCATGAGCCACGGCAATTTTCACCTCGGGCAAAAGCTCTTGCAATTCTGTTGCCACCCTATAAATGCTTTGCACCCTGTTATGCACAAAATAAACCTGCCCGCCTCTTGCAATTTCCCTTTTAATTGCATCAACCACCAAAATAGGGTGGTATTCCACAACATAAGTCTGCACCGGACGCCTATCCTCCGGCGGCGTATTAATAACACTCATATCTCGCATCCCCACCAAAGCCATATGCAAAGTACGGGGAATGGGCGTAGCCGAAAGAGTCAAAACATCAATATTGGCCTTGAGCATCTTAATTTTTTCTTTATGAGTAACTCCAAAGCGCTGTTCCTCATCCACCACAAGCAAACCAAGCTTGGCAAACCTAATGTCTTTCGATAACAGCCTGTGAGTACCAATCAAAATATCCAGCTTACCTTCCGCCAGTTTGCGCAAAGTTTCTTTTTGGGCCGCCAGGTTAGAAAAACGAGAAATAACCCCCAAAGAAACAGGATATCCCTCTAGCCTTTGACTAAAAGTTCGGTAATGTTGTTCCGCCAAAATGGTAGTGGGCACCAAAACAGCAACCTGATACCCATCAGCCACAGCCTTAAAAGCGGCCCGCAAAGCAAGTTCGGTCTTGCCATAACCCACATCCCCGCAAAGCAGCCTATCCATAGGCCGGCTCTTTTCCATGTCAGCCTTTATTTCTTCCATAGCTCTTTTTTGGTCGGGTGTCTCAGTAAAGGGAAAAGCATCTTCAAATTCCTGCTGCCACAAAGTATCAGGGGCAAAGGCATGCCCACAGGCCTGCTCCCTAGCCACATAAAGGGCCAAAAGCTCCTGAGCAATATCCTGTACCGAAGCTCTAATCCTGCTTTTTACCCGCTGCCATTCACCGCCGCCCAGCTTATAAAGCTTGGGGTTTTGTCCTTCATTGCCAACATATTTCTGTACCAAATTCATCTGGTCGGCCGGCACAAAAAGCTTATCAGCCCCAGCATACTGAATAACCAAATAATCCTTGGCCACATTACCAACTTCAATCCGTTCAATCCCCGTGTAACGACCAATACCATGATTTACATGAACCACATAATCCCCTGTGGTAAGCTCCAAAAAACTATCCAGCTTTTCACCAGTAAAACGTGGTTTTTTGGTCTTGGCTTTAGCCTCTCTGCCAAAAATTTCTTTTTCACTGATCACAGCCACAGCCAAATCCGGGCTAATAAAACCCTGGGTAAAAGCACCCAAACTAATTGTCACCCCATGGCAACTCAAATCGGCAAGTAAATCCTCCATCCTTTGGGCCCTAATCTGTGAGCTTGCTGCAAAAAACACTCTATAACCCTGAGCCTGCCAAAAATCCACATCCTTGGCTAAAAGCTCCAGCTGTCCTTTGTAAGATGGGGGTCTTTTAGCCACAAGCGTGTGTTTTTCTTTTATCGGCCATCCACCACCTGGCGGCAAAAGAGAAAAGGCAAGCATCGGATGGGCACAAAAATCCGTTAAAATAGCAGAAAAGTCAAGAAAATTCGCCGCAAAGGATGGTAAAATCTCTCCTGCCGTCAAAAGGTCAAAATAGTAAGCTTCTCTTTCCATCGCCGCTTCTTTAAATGCTTTTTTAATGCCGTCAGGCTCATCCAAAACCAAAATTCCGTCTTCCGGCAAATAACCAGCCAAAGAAACCGCATCGGGGCAAAAAGACCCGCAAAACTGCTCCATGCCCGTCTGCCACAAACCCTCTTCAAGCATCTCAACCTGGGGACCATATTTATCCACAATCCGCCGCTTGGCCCTTCCTGTCAAAGATTCGGCAACTCGCAAAAGTTCATCCGCCAAGCTTCGTGCCGCCACCTTCATTTCTTCTGCGGTCATCGGTAGCTCCCGGGCAGGAGAAAGCCAAATATCCCCGTCAATTTTACCCAAAGAAAGCTGGCTTTGGGGGTCAAACCAACGCAATTCATCAATCTCATCATCAAACAAATCAACTCGAATAGGGTTAACATAAATAGGGGCAAAAATATCCAAAATCCCGCCCCGTCTGGCATAAGTACCTGGCATCTCTGCCACAGCTTCCCTGGTGTAACCCAAGCCAACCAATTTTCTATCCAAATCAACCAAATCTAAGCGGTGCCCTTTAGCCAAACAAACATGTTTGGCAGCAAAAGCCTGCGGGGGCAGTAGTTTACGAAAAGCAGCACCAGTCCAAGCTACCGCCAAAACCTTTTCTTTGCGGGAAAAGCGCGATAATACCTCCACCCTTTTAACATTCACTTCCGTATTTTGGGCATAAACCTGAAAGGGCAAAAGCTCCAAACAAGGAAAAATCAACAAAGTTTCCTTCGGCAAAAGGGCAAGTAAATTATCATAAAGCTCATTAGCTTCTTCCTGAGTCGCAACAATAACCAACATGGGCTTATCGCTTTTTTGCCACAAAGCTGCAAGCCAAGCTGCCCGCGCCAAAACAGGTAGGGCAATCACAACCTCAGCATGCCCAAAAGCCAAGCCTGCCATAGCCTTTTCAAATACTGCGTGTTTCTGCCATCCTTCAATTATCGTGTTTGCCAAAACCATTAAAGCTACCTCTTTTTTATATGTTCAACCTTAAACAAACCTTAAACCAAGTTTACCCAGCATATTCCACACGCCAACAAGCACGGTTTTTCATTTACCGTGCCCCAAAACAGCCTTAAACAGCCTTATTTATTACTTATTATGCTTCATTTTGCTAAAAAAACACGCAAAAACACAAAAATTTTTATTTATTTACATATACAATATACAAACAACAACATCTTGTTTTGTCAAAGCAGTTTTTCTGCCATCAACAAAACGCCTCATTAATTAATCCAACAAACATCCAACAAATCTTATCCTAGCCACCGCAAACTTCCTACTCCTCTACAGACTCTCCGCCTTTAGGATCCAAGGAAACACTATTATAGCTGTTCATCGCTTTTTGTAAGCCTTGGCCAATCCACAAAAGGCTGGCATCAGCCGCCCTAGATATAGCAGCATCAATCAAAGATCCCTCTTCCTTGGTAAAACAACTTAAAACAAAATCTTTGTCATCAGTAAAAGGCGAACGCCCAATGCCAAGCTTAATCCGGGGGATATCCTCCCTCCCGCTTGCCGCCAAAATAGATTCCATTCCTTTATGGCCGCCGGCCGTACCACCGGAACGCACCCGAACTTGTCCGGGCAAAAGATCCATATCATCATATAAAACCAAAACATTCGACCAATCAACATTATAAAAATGAGCAAGTTGCACCAATGAGCGGCCGCTCTCATTCATAAAGGTTTGCGGTTTCAACAAAATCACTTTCTCCCCCTGATACAAGGTATGAGCATAAAAGCCCAAAAACCCCTGCCGCCAAGAGTTACAAGCCAGCTTTTGGGCTAAATAATCAATAACCATAAAACCCGCATTGTGCCTGGTATTTATATATTTCGGGCCCGGGTTGCCTAGCCCAGCTAAAATCTTCATCATTATCCCCCTTGTCCTTCTTTTCCATAATATCACAGAGCTTGCTTTTTCGCAAAGGGTAAGGGGAATATTTTGTAAAACAAAGCATATTAAATAAAAAAACAGCAAATAAGGGAGTGGACATCATGGCAGAAATCGCTGCCAAAAACTTATTAGGGTTACCGGTCTATAGTGTAAGTGAAGGAGAAGAAATAGGACACATCAGAAGAGTAATCATCAATCCCCAGGCAAAAGGAATCATGGGGCTCGCGGTGGATACCAAAAGCAGGCAAAAAGATCTACGGTTAATCGCTTTTGAAAAAGTACATGGTATAGGCAACGATGCAGTAACAATTGGAGACAAAGAAAACGCTCAAAAAGCAACTTCCCTCCCCCAAATGCTTCACTGGCTGCAACAACCAATGAAAATCGTAGGCAGCCGCATCATCACCGAAGGCGGCTCCACCCTAGGCCGGGCCGAAGAATATTACATAGATTGTAAAAGCGGCATAATCACCCGGCTAGATATCACTGGCAAAAACAGAAGCACCCTTTTTGCCGGCAAAATGACCATAAAAGGCGAACACATAATCACCATAGGCGCAGCCACCATAGTAGTAAAAAACGAAGCTACCGCAGCCCTGGCCGAACAAAATAACAATTTAAAACAAACCATGGCTCAAGCTCTCGAAAAGGCAGGGAAAATAGCCCAAGGCACCAAGCAGTGGGGTCAAAACCTGGCTGCCGCGGTAGAAAAGGCAACAGAAAAAGAAGCAACAGTTGCCGTCGCCCCGCCAAGCCCCTCCCCCAAACCGGAAAATAAAATAACAGAAGAAAACCAACCACCGCTAGAAACAATTGCCGAAGAAATAATAAAAATCAACCAAGAAGATCAAATAAATAAGGATGAAACAAAAGAATAGTAAAACAAAAAGGCCCTTCGCAAAAGCGAAGGGCCTTTAATTTAAATACAAAAATCACAAAATTCTAGTCAAAAAGCCGGCTAACAGAAAGATTCTCATGAATACGAATAATAGCCTCTCCTAAAATCGGTGCCACCGAAACCGTCTTAATCTTATCAGTATGCCCCTGAACATCAAGCCGCAAAGGAATAGAGTTGGTTACCAAAACCTCTTTAATAACACTATTCTCAATGCGTTCTATAGCTGGCGGGGTAAGCACAGCATGGGTGCAGCAAGCATAAATCTCCTTGGCTCCAGCTCTTTCCATCAAAGCCTTGGCCCCCTGGGTAATAGTACCGGCAGTGTCAATAATATCATCCACCATAATAACCGCCTTGCCTTCCGCATCGCCAATAATATTCATTATCTCTGCCTTATTGGGCTCCGAGCGCCTTTTATCGATGATAACCAAACCGCCGTCCAAACGCTGAGCCAAAGAGCGGGCTCGTCCCACACCACCAATGTCTGGTGAGGCAACAACAGCATTCTGCAAACCAATACTCCGATAATACTCCGCCAAAAGAGGCACCCCGGGCAAATGATCCACCGGAATATCAAAAAACCCCTGAATAGCACTAGCGTGTAAATCCATCGCCACAACTCTGTCACAACCTGCAGCCGTTAAAATGTTGGCAACCAATTTAGCCGAAATCGGGTCTCTGGCTTTTTGTTTTCTTTCCTGCCTGGCATAACCATAATAAGAAATAATCGCGGTAATCCGCATAGCCGAAGCCCTACGCATAGCATCAATCATAATCAGCAATTCCATCAAGTTTTGGTTAACCGGTGCACAGGTGGGCTGCACAATAAAAACATCCATGCCCCGCACACTTTCATTAATATCAACCCTAATTTCCCCATCAGCAAAAGTAGAAATCCTAGAATTCCCTATATTAATTCCCAAATAATCAGCAATTTCCATGGCCAAGCTGGGGTTAGCATTGCCCATGAAAAGCTTTAACTTTGGCGTGCTCATCACCGCTCCTCCTCATAACCAAAACTAAAATAAAGTTTTTTACATTCTGGTATTCTAGTTCGCGTTTAATAATCCTGTCCATAATAACAAAATATTTTATTTTTCTGGAGAATCTTGCACATTTTCCTCTCTTTGCTTTTTTAAAGCCAGCAAAATCTCCCGGCGTTTGGCTGCCCGGCCATCCATGTTAACCTGACGGCTTCTCGCAACTGCCATACTGTCTGCCGGTACCATATGCGTAATTGTCGAGCCAGCAGCAATAACCGACCGTGCCTGAATCTCCACCGGAGCTACCAAATTAGAGTTGCTGCCAACAAAAACTTCATCGCCAATAATGGTCTGATGCTTACTAAATCCATCATAATTGCAGGTAATGGTGCCACAACCAATATTTACTCCCTGCCCCAGAATACTATCTCCCATATAGCTCAAATGAGGAATCTTGCTCCCACAACCAATCTGAGATTTTTTAATCTCCACAAAATCCCCCACCTTAACATTATCAGCCAGCACCGTCCCCGGCCTTAAATAAGCAAAAGGCCCAATATTACAGCCACTACCCATACTGCTTTCCACAATCACAGCTTTAAAAATAGTGCAGCCATCTCCAACAATGCTGTCTTTAATGTCACTATCTGGACCAATGTAGCAATTACTGCCAATGCTGGTGTTTCTCCGCAAAAAAGTATTTGGTTCAATTATGGTATCTTTGCCAACTTTAACATCCCAATCAATATAAGTATGATCCGGATCCAAAATATTAACCCCGGAAAGCATCAGCTGATTATTTTTCCGCAAGTGCAAAATGCGGTTGGCGGTAGCCAACTGAACTAAGTCATTAACCCCCAAAATCTCCTGCCAATCAGAAACGGTGTAAGTACTCACCAGTTTTCCCTGAGCTACCATCCAAGCAATAGTATCAGTCAAATAATATTCTGCCTGAGCATTATCCCGGTTTATGTGAGCCAAAGCAGCGGTCAAATCCTCTTTTCTAAAACAATAAGTACCGGTGTTGATCTCCTGAACCAGGCGTTCTTTTTCATTAGCATCTTTAAGCTCCTTAATCCGCATCACCTGACCGCTATTATCCCTAATCACCCGGCCATAAGAACCAGGTTTAGGCAAAACAGCAGTAAGCATAGTGCAGGAAGCCTTATCTTGCTCAAATTGATCCAAAAGCTTCTGCAAAGTTTCAGAAGAAAGTAAAGGAGCATCACCGGAAAGCACCAAAACAGCCTGGGTATCTGCACTCAAGGCAGGCAAAGCAGTCATAACAGCATGGCCAGTACCAAGCTGGGGCTCTTGTAAAACATAATCATAATTAGGCCCCATAACCTCCTGCACCTTCTTGCTGCCATTGCCAACCACCAACAAGATCTGGTCAACACCAACGGTTTTTGCGGTGCTAACAACCTGGTTAACCATAGTACGCCCCGCCACCTCATGCAAAACTTTTGGCAAATTATCCTTCATTCTGGTGCCTTTGCCGGCCGCCAATATCACCGCTGCGGGTTTTTTCACATCAATTTCCTCCTTTAATAATAAACCAAAACAGTTTTTTGACCTATTTAAACTGCAATTATTCGTTTTTTATAATTATAACATACATTTTTTACTTGAAAAAGAAAATAATCAAAATTAAAAGAAAAAATCTGTGTTAAATGGATCTTTCATTTTACTGTTAAATTTTTTACAAAATACTATAAAAGTAAAATTTTTCCGGGATAACACTAAAAAATGTTTGCAATTATAAGGTATAAGTATATAATATATAGTGGGTTGGTTTTTTCGATGAATATTAGCATTTTTAAACCAAAAACTCAAAATTAACTCAAAAATGGAGGTGACGGCATGGACGGCGACCCTAGTAAGCAAAACAAATATAAACAAAATTTTCGGAGCCGTTATGCTGCTGCAACCAAAAATAAAACAGCATAACTCTCCTTAAAAAGGAGGTTAAAAATGCTCTCTATCTACCAAACCATAAATGGCGTCCTGCACCAAACAGAAACTATCGAAAAAGGTGTTTGGATCAATCTAATTAGTCCCACAGAGGCAGAAATAAACCAAGTGGTAGAAAAAACTGGGTTGGATAGCAACTTTCTCCGCTATCCCTTAGATGATGAGGAACTCCCTCGCACAGAAATAGATGAAGGTCAACTTCTGATTATCATAAATGTTCCGGTGGTTACCCACAAATCCGTAATTTATGATGTAATCCCGCTGGGAATTATTTTAAACGATGACTTCATCGTTACCGTTTGCTTAGAAGACGTCAACTTATATCAAGAACTTGCCGATGAACGTCTAAAAAGCATGGCCACCTTCAAAAAAACTCGCTTTGTACTGCAACTCATCCAAAGAAAAACTACCTTATATATTAAATACCTGCGAGATATTAACCGCCGGCATGAAAATATTGAAAAGGAACTTCGTAAATCCACCAAAAACCAGGAGCTTTTCAAGCTTTTAAACCTGGATAAGAGCCTGGTATATTTTTCCACATCATTAAGGTCAAACAACAAAGTAATGGAAAAGCTCCTCCGCGGCAAATATTTAAAAATGTATGATGAAGATGAAGACCTCTTAGAAGATGTCCTGATCGAAAATAAACAGGCTATAGAAATGGCTGATATATACAGCAACATCACCAGCGGCACCATGGATGCTTTTGCCTCCATAATTTCCAACAATTTAAACATTGTAATGAAATTTTTGGCAGGTATCACCATCGTGCTCAGCATCCCCACCATGATAGCAAGCTTTTTTGGCATGAATGTGCCTATACCAATGGGCACATTTACCTGGGGATTTTTAATTATAATAGGTTGTTCGGCAGTTCTTTGTTTAATCATTTTTGCCCTATTAAAAAGAAAAAACATGATCTAACCAATAAGAATATTAAAACATTTTAATATATTTTAATATTTTAGTAATAATAATATTATTAAAAACATCTTAAAAACAGCGTTTGGAGGGAAAAAAATGAAAAAAAC
Source organism: Peptococcaceae bacterium UBA5755 (assembly GCA_002419005.1). Lineage (GTDB taxonomy): Bacteria > Bacillota > Dehalobacteriia > UBA4068 > UBA5755 > UBA5755. The sequence goes on from DIFF01000012.1 coordinate 394,332, forward strand.
TTTACTTGTATTGTTATCTTTAGCATTGGCGGCTTTTCTTTTAGCCGGCTGTAATGCAGGAACAGAAACCGGCAAAGAAGAAGTAAAAAAATCAGCCTATCAGCTATACACTGAGGCATCACAAACCCTTGCCGATGCCGAGTCAATGGATATGGATATCACCGGTACCATGAATGTGGTTATGGAAGAAACCACTTTAGCAATGACCATGGATGGCAACATAAAAATTGTCAAAAAAGGTGAAACCGACATGGACATGTCAACAGATATCGCCATGTCAGTCATGGGTCAAAACGTAACCACCATAGCCTATTATACCAACGGATATTATTATATTGATGTCTCCGGCCAAAAAATGAAGCTGGCCATGCCGATGGAAGAAGCCCTGGCCGAATCTAATAGCAAAAATTTGGATTTCCCAGAAACTTCAATTATTGAATCCAGCAGCACCACAACAGCCGATGGCACTCTGCTCTCATTTACCATAGATGGCAATGTTATGACAGATTTGGTAGATGACCAACTAAAGTCTCTGGAAGGCATAGTAGGCACCGATGACTGGGCAAGTCTAAACGCCAAATTTAATTCTCTTGTCTACGAAGTCACCCTGGATGCCAATGGAGTTTTAAAATCCTACAGAATAATAATAGATATGGAAATGACCATAGAAGACGTTCTCACCACCATGAGCTACGACCTCACCAGCACCATCAATTCCATAAATAATGTAACCATTACTTTACCAACTGACTTGGATACCTATAAAGAAGTAACCTTATAATATAATATTAAAATAAAAAAGGTGGCCCAGGTTTTTACCTGGGCCACCTTTTTTATTTTATGTATAAACAAAGCAAAAAACTAAATCAGTTTATCTTTCATCAACTCTAGTAAACTGTTTTGGGTATTTGCCATATGACTTGCAGCCGCTTCCCCAGCAGCCATCGGGTCTTTAGCCCTAATAGCATCAACAATTTTGTGGTGTCCATCCAAAGCCGACAAAAGAACTTTCGAGTTGGCCAAACAAATAACCCGATAACGATAAACCTGCTCAAAAATATTATTGGTAATCTGCTTCAGGCGGTCATTTCTGGAAGCATCATAGATAATATCATGAAATTTAGTATCGATATCCGTATATAAAGCAACCTTGTCATTATTATCAACATCATCAGTATCAACCATTTCCACAGCTGCCAAATTTCTTTCCAAAGCATCTATCTCTTCTGGCCGAATTCGCTCGGTAGCAAGCTGAGCAGCAAGCCTTTCCATCGCCGTCCGCACCTCAAAAACACTAATAATATCCTTAATAGAAAGGTCGGCAACATAGGCGCCCTTCCTAGCAATCATCACCACAAAACCATCCAACTCCAACCGGCGCACGGCTTCCCTAACCGGAGTCCGGCTAACCCCCATTTCCTCGGCCAGCTGCACCTCCATCAACCGTTCACCCGGCATCAGTTTACCGGTCATAATGGCTTCCCGTAAAGCAAAGTAAACCATCTCCCGCAAAGGCTGATACCCTTCAATCTTTATTGGTGACAATCTTTCACGTTCCATCAACATCACTCCTCAATCGCTATAGTCTTTTGCCCAAGCTAATTCAACAAAGGGCCATTTAAAATACAAACATTTCATCGCAGCCAGGGCTGCGCCTTCATCTTGCGTAAGCCCCATAACCGTAGGACCGCTGCCACAAACAAGAGGCAATAAACCAAAAAGGTTCAACTCCGCCTTAATTTCTGCCAAAACAGGGCAAAACTCCAAAGATGCGGCCTCTAAACCATTGGCCGCAAATTGTAAAATCCCCGCAGCATCTTGATGCCGCATTGCTTCAATTATATTATCAATAGAAAGAATTGGCCAGCTTTTTTTATCAAAAAGTTGATAAACACTTTTGGTGGCAAGTGCCATGCCTGGGTTCACTAAAACAAAATAAAATTTGGGCAAAGCAGGCATTGGTAAAAGCTTTTCTCCTCTACCCTTAGCCAAAGCCGTACCCCCAAAAAGACAAAAAGGAACATCACTACCCAATTGTGCCGCCAAAGCAAACAAATCCGCATCAGTTGCAACCCCAAAAAGCTCCCTTGCCCCCCGCAAAACAGCCGCGGCATCACTACTGCCTCCGGCCAACCCGGCCGAAACAGGGATCCTTTTTTTAATATGTATAGCAATATTCTCTCGAATATCAAACTTTTCTTTAAACAAAAGCCAGGCAGCAAGCGCCAAATTTCTTTTATCAGTGGGCAAATCTCCGCCATCTGTCAAAGTCAAAACACTCGGGCCAAAAGAAAGTACCGTTAAGGTCACTGTATCATGTAAGGAAATGCTCTGCATAATACTTTCAAGATCATGATACCCATCATTTCGCCGAGCTAAAACATTTAAAAAAATATTCACCTTGGCCAAAGCTGATATAACAACTTTTTTCATTAAATTTAGCCACTCCTTATCTAGATCGGCTTTTGCTTCGGCTGCAAACACAATAATAATTTTTAAAATATTGTATATTTATTATACAATATTCTTATGCCATTTGTCCAAATTTATCTTCAAAAACTTTTATTATTTATTACAAAAAATGTTAAAATAAAAGCAATTAAAACAATGGGGGTAAAAAAATGCTAAAAATAGCCCTGGGCCAAATAGAAATTCACCCCGGCCAACCAAAAACAAACGCATCTACAATGCTAAACATGATAGAACAGGCAAAAATTGCCGAAGTAGATCTACTAATCTTTCCAGAGATGGCCATCTCCGGCAGCATGCTGGGTGACACCTCAAAAAATACCGATTTTTTAACAGATTGCGCTAAATGGGGTGAAAAAATAGACGCTGCAAGCAAGGGCATTGCTATAATATATGGCAATATTACAAGCAATATCACCCCCGCCAAAGAGGCGGTCCAGCACATAATCTGTGCGGCAGCCCAAAACGGCAAAAGAGTGCAAAAACCCAACACTAACTTGTCATACCAAATAAAAAGCCTCCTCTATCAAAGCCTCGCTTTCAAAGAAGAGGGCTATTATTTTTGCAATAATACCACCTGGGCCAACCAAATAGGGGCAAATCCAGCTGATCTTCTGGCCCCAATCCAACTAACCTTGGGTGGCAAAACCTACAACATCGGCCTTTTGGTTTGTGCCGATGCAGGTGGCAGAATAGCTGACACTATTTTAAGCAAGTGGCCGGTAGATTTTTTCGTCAATATTTCCAGCTCTTTTTGGGAAATCGGCAAAAATGCCAGCCGCCAAGCAAATCACCAGGCTTTAGTCAAAAGAACCGGCCAACCATTAATTTTTGTTAACCACACCGGTGTGCAAAACCAAGGTAAAAGCATTTATCTTTTTGATGGTGGCAGCGCCATATACAACAGAACAGGCGAGCAAATCGCCTCTGCCGGCCAATGGCAGGATGGCCTCTTCATCTACGAAATAGATCTGGAAGCAACCGGCCAACCTGTCGCAAGCCAAACAAAAGATAATGACATGGCCAGCATAAACAAGGCTTTGGTCTATGGCATTCAACGCTTCAGTGCCGCTGCAAAAATCAAAAAAGTAGTCCTTGGCATCTCCGGCGGCATCGATGCAGCAGTTAGCGCCTGCCTTTACCAACAAGCTTTTGGCAGTGAAAATATAGTTTTTTTAAATATGCCCAGCCGCTTCAACTCAAACACCACCAAAAATATATCCGCCCATATAGCCAAAGCATTAAAAGTTTCTTATGGTATAATGTCTATAGAAGAAAGCGTCAACAGCACCTGCAACCAGCTAAAAACAACCCCCATCACCAATGCAGATGGCAGCCAATGGAATCTGGAGCTAAGCCAGGCAGTCATAGAAAATATCCAAGCCAGGGATAGAGGAAGCCGCATTTTAGCCGCCACTGCTGCTACTTTGGGTGGAGCCTTTAGCTGTAATACCAACAAAACAGAATTTTGCACCGGCTACATCACCCTTTATGGTGACCTCGCAGGCTATCTTGCCGCCATTGGCGACCTTTGGAAATACCAAGTGTATGCGCTTGCCAACTACCTAAATAGCGAGATATATAAAAAACAAGTCATCCCCCAAGCTTGCTTCAATATCAAACCAAGTGCGGAACTTTCCTTAGATCAAGCGGTTGAGGAAGGCAAGGGTGACCCCCTGCACTATGCCTACCACGATTATCTCTTTAAAAGCTGGGTAGAAGGAGGCGAAAGCATTGCCGATACCCTCCGCCACTATGCAGCCGGCTCGCTAGAAAAACATTTGGGCTGTCCTGCCGGCACCGTAAATAACCTCTTCCCCACACCACAAAGTTTCCTAGAAGACTGTGAGCACTGGTGGCGGGATGTAAATGGCATAGCCGTAGTAAAAAAGGCTTGTAGCTCCGCCAATCATTAACATCACTGGCTGTGCCTTCGGCTACGATATCAAAGAATGTCAAAACGGAGCCTATTTCTCCCGGGCCTACCACGTAATCAGAAAACAGATTTTGGGGATCTTATAAAAAATACATTTTACAAAAATAAAAGGAAGGCTCAAGCCAAAAGGCTTGAGCCTTCCTTTTATTTTCTATTAGCAGATTATATTTCCTCATCAAAAGGTTGCCACCCTTCAATAATGCTTTTCATCTTGAGCAAATGAGCCTTGGCACATTCACGTCCCCAAAAAATACAATCCTCAATCTTATAAAAATCCATATTATGCATATATATATCCGCCAAAGGCCGCAAAACCAAGTCAGAATAAACAATAGGCTGATTCCGTACCATAATATCCAACGCACAGCTCATAACCTCAAAAACATTGCTCGGGTCAGTTTCGTAAGGTTTAGAACTCAAATTAATTGCAAAAACAATGTCGGCACCCATTTCCCGCACCAGCTTATCCGGGCAATTATCAAGCAAATAACCATCAACAAGCATCATATCATTTATTTCCACAGGGTTAAAAAACCCCGGTATAGAAGAAGAAGCCCGCACGGCAACAGCTAAACTGCCTTTATCCAAAACCACCCGTTCGCCGGAAAGTAAATCCACCGCCACCGCCTTAAAAGGAATTTTAGTATCAGCAAAGGTTTTATTTTGAGTCATTAGCCGCACCAATTCCTGATAATCCCTGCCATTAGTAAAACCCATCAAATTAGGCCGCATGGGAAGAACCGCCTTTAAATTAACACTAAGCAAAATCTGCTCCAGCCGTTTAGCCGTATAACTGCCGGTGGCATAAATGGCCCCAATGGCAGAACCAATAGAAGTTCCGGTAATCAAATCAATGGGGATATTATTTTCTTCCAACACCTGAATGACCCCAATATGAGCAAAGCCTTTCAGGCTGCCGCCACCCAAAGCTAAGCCAATTTTAGGCCGAGCAGAAATAGGTTTCGGCAAAGATTCGGTCATGCCAAAGCACTTCCTTTCTTTGTTATACTAAAAACATCAAGGCAGGCAAACTGTTTTGGCAAACAGGCTCAAGCCTGCCTTAAAATTCAACCCGGCCCAAGCAATTCTTAATTCTTTCCATGGCTTCGGCCATTCGTCCTTCTTCCTGAGTAAGCGTGGCCCTAAAGTAGCCATCCCCAGCCCGACCATAGCCATTCCCGGGTGTAACAATCACACTGGCTTCTTCCAAAAGCTTCTCAGTAAAGCTGGCCGAATCATAACCCTTCGGCACCGGTACCCAAACATAAAAAGTGGCTTTAGGCATCGGCAGTTTCCAGCCAACTTCATTCAACCCGCCCACCAAAATATTACGGCGCGCTTCGTAAATGCGCTTCATTTTTTCAATATTTTCAATACCACGGGGATCAGTCAACCCGGCAATAGAGGCATATTGCACAGCCTGAAAAGCACCAGAATCCACATTAGATTTGTAACGGGCCAAAACACCAACCGCTTTGGCATTACCAACAACATACCCCAAACGCCAGCCAGTCATGTTATAAGGTTTGGAAAGAGAGTTAAATTCAATAGCCACATCTTTGGCCCCAGAAATAGACAAAATGCTGGGGGCAACATAACCGTCATAGGTCATCTCAGAATAGGGGTTGTCATGGCAAATTAAAATATCATGTTTTTTGGCAAAAGCCACAGCCTCTTCAAAAAAATCCAGTCCGGCAATTGCCCCGGTAGGGTTATTAGGATAATTCAACCAAAGAATCTTAGCCTTATCAGCCACCGCATCAGGTATAATATCAAAATCAGGCAAAAACCCATTTTCTTCTTTTAAAGGCAGCAAAAAAGATTCCCCACCAGCCAGCATGGTGCCAATGCCATAAACAGGATAACCTGGGTCGGTTACCAAATTCACATCGCCCGGGTCCACAAAACAGTAATTAATATTGGCAATGCCTTCTTTGGAACCAATCAAAGTACAAACTTCGGTTTTAGGGTCCAATTCCACTTTAAAACGCTTGCCATACCAATCAGCCACCGCTTTTCTAAAAGAAAGCATCCCCACCGAAGAAGGATACTGATGGTTCTCAGCATCATAAATCCTTTTAGCCATCTCATCAATAATAAAATTAGGGGTAGGGCAATCGGGGTCGCCAATTCCCAGGCTAATAACATCTTTCCCCTGTTCCCTTGCTTCTTCTATCTTTTTTTCAATTCGAGCAAACAAATAGGGCGGTATGCTCTGGATCCTTTTTGCTTCTGGTTTCATTAAATCATTTCCCCCTTAAAAGATTATTAGAATTACAGCACAGAAAGAACTATTTATCCTTTTTATCAACTGCATAATCACCGTCAAAAACATGAGCATAAGGTCCCGTCATATAAACTTTACCATCTTCATTATAATCAATTATCAGCTCGCCGCCCAAAAGTTCAATAACCACCTGGCGGTTAGCTTTTTTATTTAAAAAGGCTGCCACAACAGAAGCACAAGCACCGGTGCCACAAGCCATGGTTTCCCCACAGCCCCGCTCCCAAACCCTCATCTTTAAGTGGTTTTTGGCCAGCACCTGCACAAACTCAATGTTGGCCTTGGCAGGAAAAAGCGCATGGTTTTCCAGCACCGGCCCAAAAACCTGCACAGAAAAGTTAGCAACATCGTCAACAAAAATAACGCAATGAGGGTTCCCCATCGAAACACCGGTAAAAAAAAACGTTTCTCCATTAGCAGTAATCTCCCGGTTAATCAGGGAATCCCCCGGCAAACCACAAGGAATCTCAGCCGACTTTAGCCGTGGTTCTCCCATGTCTACCCGCACAGCGGTAGGCACATCATCCGCCCCAAAAATAATCTCAGGTTTAATAAGGCCGGCTTTGGTGGCCACACTCATCTTGGTCTTTGGGGTCAACCCTTCTTCTCTGGCAAAAATTGCCGCACAACGAATCCCATTACCACACATTTCCGCTTCCGAGCCATCAGAGTTAAAAATACGCATAGAAAAATCCGCCCCATCGACGTTATTCAAAACAATCAAGCCATCCGCCCCAATGCCAAAACGAGGTTCACAAATTTTATCCGCCAAACCGGAAAGATCTTCCGGCAAAATTTCTTTGGTTGCATTCACCAAAATAAAATCATTACCTAAACCGTGCATTTTGCTAAATTTCATTTTATCCCCTCCAAATTAATAGCTTTCTTTGCAGCCAGGGGGTTTTTAATATTTAGACATATAATTTTCAATTTCCCATTGGGTAATTTTTTGCTTGTACTGCAGCCATTCTTCCTCTTTGGCAGCAATGTAACGGTTATATATATGCTGCCCCAAAACATCCTGCATAAATTGGCTGGTCTTCAATTCGGCAATTGCTTCACCCAAGCATTCCGGCAGGCTGGCAATACCCTGGGCAGCTCTTTGTTCATATGAAAGATCATAAATATTTAAATCAACAGGTTTGGGTGGCACAATCTTGTTTTCAATACCATCCAACCCGGCAGCAAGCATAACCGCAAAAACCAAGTAAGGGTTAGAGGCCGGGTCGGGGTTACGCATTTCCAAGCGGGTGCTGCTCCCGCGCTTTGCCGGAACCCTAATAAGCGGACTACGGTTTTGCGGCGACCAAGCAATGTAAATCGGTGCCTCATAACCCGGTACCAGCCGCTTATAAGAATTAACAATGGGGTTAGTAATAGCCGCCATAGGCCGGGCATACTTCATTAAACCACCAATATAATACAAAGCATCCTGGGAAAGCTGCATCTCTTTTTCTGGGGCAAAAAAGGCATTTTTGCCATCTTTAAACAAAGATTGATTAACATGCATGCCGCTGCCGGCAATACCATAAATAGGCTTAGGCATAAAAGTCGCATGCAAACCATTTTTCTGAGCTTCATTCCGCACAATAAACTTAAATGTCTGCACATTATCAGCGGTGTGCAAAGCATCAGTATATTTAAAGTCAATCTCGTGCTGGCCAGGGGCACATTCATGGTGAGAAGCTTCAACATCAAAGCCCATCCTCTCCAAATGATTCACCATGCTCTCTCTTGCCACTTCCCCCTTATCAACAGGAGTCAGGTCAAAATAACCACCCTGGTCATATGTATTCAAGGTAGGAGCTCCATTTTCATCTTTTTTAAATAAAAAGAACTCTGCCTCCGGCCCCACATACATGGTATAGCCCATGCTTTCCGCTTTTTCAATGGTTCGCCGCAAAATATACCGCGGATCACCATGAAAGGGCTCGCCGTTGCTGTTATAAACATCACAAATCAGCCTGGCAACTGTGCAATTATCTAAAAGCCAAGGAAAGATGGCCCAGGTAGAAAAATCTGGTTTTAAATACATATCACTCTCTTCAATGCGGGCAAAACCATCAATAGAAGAGCCGTCAAACATCATCTCGCCATCCAAAGCTTTTTCCAACTGCCGCACAGGAATGGAAATCCCCTTCATAATGCCAAATATATCGCTAAACTGCAGGCGAACATAGCTAACATTCTGGTCCTTGACCGATTGCAAAATCTGTTCTTTTGTGTAGCCTTTATTCATCCCAAACACCTCTTCATCTATTATTTATTATTCCGCCTTTTGACTAAAACTAAATTCTACCCCAAAAAATATTTTTCTTTTTTTATTAGCACTAATTATATGTTAAATTAATTTACGGGGCAAGGGTAATTTGCGATTTAACCACCAAATAAACATATTTTATTAATTTCTCTGCAAAAATATCCGGCTGCCTTCCCCATTATTGGCAGGCATCACCTCAAAATAATAAGGCAAACGGGTTTTCAACTCCCCAACATGAGAAATAATGCCAACCAAACCCTTGCCAGCAGGCAGCCTTTCCAAAGTATTAATAGCAAGCTCAAGCTTATCAGCAGAAAGCGTACCAAAACCCTCATCCAAAAAGAAAAATTCCAAATCATACTGCCCCTTAAGCTGAATATTGCGGGAAAGAGCCCAGGCAAGCGCCAGAGAAACCAAAAAAGTTTCCCCCCCAGAAAGCGTGTTAGCCGGACGCAACTGTCCCCCCTCAAAATTATCCCGTAAAAAAAACCGCTGCTCAATACCGCTTCCCATCATCTCCAGAGCATAACGCTGCTCTGTAAGGCTGCCCAAATAATGGCTTGCCTCCCCCACCACCTGGTGCAAATATTCATCCGCCAAAAAGTTCACCAAAGCTTGCCCCTTCAAAAGGTTTCTAAGCTCGCCAGCCATATCCCTTGCATGAGTGATCCTTTTGGTTTCTTCTTCCAGTTGCCGCCAACGCACATGGTTTGCTTGCAAATTCTCAAGCTCTTGCGAGGCAGCAACCTTTTGACTCAAAAGCTCCTCTGCCTCGGCTCTGGCCAGGGTCAAATTCTCAGCCGCCTCTTTTGCCAAATTAGCATCAAAACCCTTCAACTTTTCTTTCAAATCAGCCAAACGGTTCTGCTTTACCCGCAAATCTTCTTTAAATGCCGCAAGCTCCTGTTCAATTTTCCCGCGTTCCATTTCATCAACAAGAGCCTTAAAAGCATCCCCTGCTCGCTCAAAATCTCTTTTTGCTATTTCCTGTTGTAAAATAGATTTGCTCTTAGCAATCTGCCCCTGCAAGCTATCCCATTGTCCCTGCAAGCTATCTTTATTGCTTTGAGCCTGCTTCAAAGCCGCTTCTTTTTGGGCCAAATCTAAAGCCAAGTCCGCCAAAGAAGTCTCAGCAGCTTCTTCTTTAATTTCTGCCAACACGTCTCCCGTAAGGAATTCGCTACTTTTTTCCCAAGCATCCTCTGCTAATGTTTTTTCTTCTGTCGCAGTAGCCAACTCTGCTTCAGCCACAGCAAGCCGCAACAAAATACCTTCTTTTTGCTTGTCTTTTTCCAGCAAACGTACCCTAGCCAATTCACCCATTTTGGCCTGTTTTTCGGCAGCCGTCACCTCGGCAAACAATTTTGCCTCCTCCGCCGCATCAGGAGCCAAAGCAAGTACTGGGTGCTCAGCAGAACCACACACGGGGCAAAGAGCCCCTGGCACCAATTCTGCCGCCAAAACAGCTGCACTGTTTTTTATTTGCCAAGCTTTCAAGCTTTTCTGGGCTGCTGTCAATTCTTCTTCCCAAACAGCTTGTTTTCCCTGCAAAAAGCTCAAACTAGCCAAAACCGGGTCCAAACCAAAACCAGTAAAAATCTCAGCAATTTCTGCCGCCACCTTTTGCAGCTCATCCGTAACGCTTTCCACAACAAGCTTAGCCTTTTCCCATCTTTCTTGAGCGTTTACCAAAGCCTGCCAATTTTCCGTCCGCACCAAATGCTTTTGGCTGCTTCTGTCATATGCTTCCTCCGCCGCGGTAAACTCAAATAAAGCTATCTTCAATGTTGCATCAAGCTGTCTTTCTTCGTCAACAAGGTCTTTTGCTCTTTTTAGCTCCAGCCTCAACGGTTCAGCCCGCTTAGCAGCATCAAGTTTTTTTTCTTTAGCTTCCATACAAAGAGCCTGCTGCAAAAGTTTTTTCTCTTCCTGCTGTAATTTTTCCGCTTCCAGAGCTAGCTCTGTAAGCTTTTGCCACCTTTGCTGCTCAGTTTCGGCCAAAACTACCCGGCCCTTAGCTGCTTTTTCAGCCACAAGCAAATCCGCCAAAACAGCTTTCGCCTCACCAATTGCTTCTTCAGAGCAAAGCCCCAGCAAATTCTTTTGTCCCTCAAGTAAATTCAACTGATTATTTAAATTATTATACCTGTTACCAGCCTTCTTATACAAAGCATCACCAAAATCTGCCAAACGAAAAATCCTAGCCAGCATAGCCCCCCGCTCGCCGCCGGTCAGCCGCAAAAACTGGCTAAACTGCCCCTGTGGCAAAGCTACCGCCCGAGAAAAATCATTCCCTTCCAAACCCAGCAAATCCTCAATACACTTGGTGGCATCCCGCTCTTTATCAGCCAAAATCTGGCCGGTAGTCAAATTCTGGAGTCGGCAATTTTTGCTAACAGCAGAATAAATATTGTCTTTCGGCCGCCCCAAAACCCTTTCAATACAGTAAACATCATTCCCCAAACTAAAGGTAAAGGCCACCCGGGTCTCTTTTTCCGCCATGTTAATAATACAGCGAAACCCGGCCTCCGTTCTTTCCACTTCACCATATAAAGCCAGGGTAATGGCATCCAAAATGGTGGATTTGCCGGCCCCGGTTGGCCCAAAAATACCAAATAGCTTGTTCCCTCCCAAAAGGGTAAAATCAACAACCTGTTCATCCTTATAACTATGCAGTCCGGAAAAGACCAATTTAATGGGTTTCATGTCAGGCCTCCTCCTCTTCCAAAAGCTCCAAAAACAGGGTTACCAATTCATCCTTAGGGGCCGCCCCGGTCTTCGCCTCCACAAAAAGTTTAAACTTATCCCCCAGTGAAAGTTGGCTTAGACTGGGTCTCTCTTGTCTTTCGGCCTCTGGCAAAACAGCCTTAATCCGTAGCAAACGGGGGTGAGCTTGCCGCAAAGCCTTAGTTTCCGATTCTGTCAGCGGTTCTGTGGCATCAATAGTCAAATTAACCCAGCAATTTTGGTTGGCAGCAATCTCACACCAGCTTAAAGCTTCTGCCACGCTTTTGGCCTGCCATTCGGTCAAACGATAACCAGATTTAAGCGAAATAGTCTCCACTTGTGCCTCTTGGCCCGGCAAAACATCAATCAACAAAACCGACTTGGTCTGATCCATCTCACCAAAACCATAAGCCAAGGGAGACCCGGCATAGTAGCAGGGAACCAAAGCAGCGGAAAGTTTTTGGGGCCGGTGTAAATGCCCCAAAGCCATATACTGAGCAGAGGGCGGAAAGGCATCATAGCTCACCCCATAAGAGCCACCAACCGCAATCTGCCGCTCCGAATCACTCTCCATCCCGCCAACCGCAAAAAAGTGCCCCATAGCCAAATTCACCGTCTCCGATCTAAAATTACCGGCCGCCTCCTGCCAAATCTCCTTGATCTTCCGGCTATACAAGCTGCGGCTATCCGCCTCATCAGCCAAATCAACCGCAATAATCTGGTTTAGCCTAGCCTCCGAGGCATATGGCAAAGCCAAAATGACCGCCTCTTTGCCAACCCTATCGCCAGCTGCATCTTCAGCCGGCCAAGCAAGGTTAAGCCAGTTAGCTCCGCAATCCTTCAGCCAAGGCCGATCTCTCTTTGGCTCTTCTTTAAAAAAAAGCTGCCCCGGATTCCCCAAAAGATAAATAGCTTGTTCAAAAGCAATCGGGGCTGCCGCAGCCAAGCGTTCCGGTTGGTCATGGTTGCCAGCAATAGCCACCACCGCCCGGCTATTTTTAGCCAGTTCCTTTACAAAATTATAAAAAAGCCTCTCTGCCTCAGCCGAAGGGTTATAGCCATCATAAATATCACCCGCCAAAAGAACCAGGTCTACCTGCTTTTCTTCCGCCAAATAAACAATTTCCGCCAAAACTTCCTGCTGTTCTTGGCTGCGGATTCTCCCCTCCAGGCTCCGCCCTAAGTGCAAATCGGCACTATGCAATATACGCATTTTGCGGCCTCCTTAAAATTTACCCTAAAATCCTTTTTTAAATATTTCGGCATTTTTGCCTAGAACCCTGCTTAAAGTAGTTTGCCTCACAAATCAAAGCAACCCAAAAAATTAGTAAGATTTCTAGCAATTATTACAAAATATGTTATAATACTTTTAAGCTGCAAATTTTTAATTTGTTTAAGCAAAGTAATTTATAGCTTGGCCTTTGCCAAAATAAAAACAAGCACCATCTTTAAAAGCCACCATAATATATATTTTAAAAATCAATTATTTAAGGGGACAAACATGGCAGGAATAAAAATTTTAATCATTTTGGCCGTAATGATACTAATATTATCCCGAAAAAAACCTTTGTTTATGGCAATGGTTGCCGCCATCATACTCACCGGTTTTTTATTTGTGGGAAACATAGTAGATTTTCTTAAATATCTCGGCCTGGGCTGTGTTGCTTCCTCCACCATAGAAATATTAGTCATCGTTTTTTTAATCATTGTTCTGGAACGCTGCATGGACGCCAATGACCACATGAAAAGAATTTTAAGCGGCTTGCAAGGCCTCTTTAAAAGCCGCAGGGTGGCAGTGGCTTCTGTAGCTGCCTTCATCGGCATAGTACCCTCCATGGGCGGCGCCCTTCTTTCCGCCCCTTTAATTGAGCAAGCCTGCAAAGGCGCCGATGTCAAACCCGAATACAAAGCCTACGCCAATTTCTATTACCGGCACATTGCGGAAATGGTTTTACCAACCTATGCCACAAATCTTTTAGCCGTGCAGCTTTCCGGCATCAGTATAAATGTATTCATAAAAACCATGCTGCCCTTTTCTGTCCTTTTCATTTTATTGGGCCTACCAACCTTAAAACATATTCCCAACGATTTCACAGCCCAAACCCAAAACCCGCTTGCCAAAATAAACGCCTTAAAAGACCTGGTTTTTGGCATCTGGCCAATTTTTGCCATTCTGCTTGCTGTTTTAGTTCTGCAAATGTCGGTATGGCTCGCAACTTTAATCGTTCTGGCAATCCTGGTCATCAAAAACCAACAGTGGCAACCCTGGGTTTTGGGTCGTTTGGTCACAGGAGCCTTAAAAAAACAAAAATTTTTACTACCTTCCGTTTTAAGTGTCTTTTTGTTCAAAGAAGTTTTAGTCCGTTCCGGGGCAATCGATGCTATTACACCGTTTTTTTTCAAATTACCCATCCCAGAATTTTTAGTTATGTTTATTCTGGCTTTCATAATTTCCTATCTCACCGGCCTAATGATGACAGTAATGGCCATCTGCATTCCTCTGGCCGCAGCCATGGCAGGCGGCAGCATAGAAATGCCAATGCTGATGCTTTTGGTAATGGCCAGTGCGGTGGGCAACATGATTACCCCCACCCATATTTGCCTGCCCTTAAGCGTGGAATATTTTAACACATCGCTCGGCAAAGTAATAAAACTGCTCTTGCCGCCCATGCTTATCACAGGAGCTCTCTCAATTTTGGCCTATATAATAATGGTCTAGTTTTTATCCTCCACCCTCAATCGCTCTGTCAAACAACATTGTATATTCCGCTACAATACCAAAATAATAATAAACCTGCTTGCAAGTTGCAGCAGAAGTATTGCAAAGAACAAGCAATGGTGGTATAAATAAAGATTAGAGATTATGCAGCACAAATTTTTAAGGGGGAACAGCAATGGCACTAAATATTAAGGTTCAAAAAGCGCCAACCCAAAAAGCAAAACCAAATCCGGATGCTTTAGGCTTCGGCAGATTCTTCACCGACCACATGTTTTTAATGGACTACACAAAGGGCAAAGGCTGGCACGACCCACGCATAGTACCCTATGGACCCATCAGCCTGGATCCGGCCGCTGTTGTTTTTCACTACAGCCAAGAAATCTTTGAAGGCATGAAAGCCTACAAAGGTACAAACGGTGATATTCGCCTCTTTCGGCCAGACAAAAACATGGAACGTATGAATATTTCCGCCGACCGTATCTGTATGCCGGCTTTAAATATTGACGATGCCCTGCAAGCCATAAAAGAGCTGGTGACATTAGAACAGGATTGGATCCCCACCAGGGAAGGCACTTCCTTATATATCCGTCCCTTCATGATAGCCACCGAAGCTTTTTTGGGTGTACACCCCGCCAAAAACTATCTGTTCGTAATCATCCTCTCCCCCGTCGGTGCCTATTATCCAGAAGGCGTGGCTCCGGTCAAAATCTATATAGAAACCAAATATGTCCGAGCTGTAAAAGGCGGCACAGGTTTCACAAAAACCGGCGGCAATTATGCCGCAAGCATCAAATCACAAATGGAAGCCCAAACAAAAGGGTTTACTCAGGTGCTCTGGCTGGATGGTGTTCACCGTAAATATATCGAAGAAGTCGGCACCATGAATGTCTTCTTTAAAATTAACGGTGAAATAATCACCCCCGCCTTAGAAGGCAGCATTTTGGGCGGCGTAACCCGCAGCTCCTGCATTGAGCTCTTAAAAAAATGGGGTTACAAAGTAAACGAAAGAGAAATTTCCATCGATGAGCTAGTAGCAGCCCACGCTGCCGGCAAATTAGAAGAAGCTTTCGGCACCGGCACGGCCGCCGTTATCTCCCCCATTGGCGAAATAGTTTGGGAAGATAGAGTATTGCGAATAAACGATTTTGAGATCGGCCCGGTATCCCAAAAGCTGTATGATTCCATAACCGCCATTCAAAGCGGCAAAGCCGAAGATCCTTTTGGCTGGGTAGTTATTGTTTAAAAAATAAAAACAGCAAAACCCCAGGAGGTTTTAAAATGACCAAAGAGGTTTTTAATCCCAGCAATTTTATTTACAACATCATCAACGAAAACCTGGCTGATTTTGGGGGGCCAAAAATTTACACCCGCTTTCCGCCTGAGCCAAACGGTTATCTGCACATTGGCCACGCCAAGGCCATCTGCCTAAACTTTGGTACCGCTTTGGATTACAAAGGCCTATGTAACCTGCGTTTTGATGATACCAACCCCACAAAAGAGGATACAGAATATATCGACTCAATCCAAGAAGACGTAAAGTGGCTAGGCTTTGATTGGCAAAATAGGCTTTTTTATGCTTCCGACTATTTTCAAAAAATGTACGATTTGGCAGTAGGCCTCATAAAAGCAGGTAAGGCTTATGTATGTCATCTATCACCAGAGGAAACAAAAAGCTACCGCGGCACCTTAACCGAGGCCGGCAAACCCAGCCCCTACAGGAATAGAAGCATGGCAGAAAATTTGGCCTTGTTTGAAGAAATGAAAAGTGGCAAACTGCCTGATGGAACTTGTGTGCTGCGGGCCAAAATAGACATGTCCTCCCCCAACCTAAACATGCGGGATCCGGTGCTTTACCGCATCCAGCATGCCAGGCATCACCGCACAGGAGATACCTGGTGTATTTACCCCATGTACGACTATGCCCATCCCATTTCCGATGCTTTAGAAGGCATAACCTATTCCCTTTGCACCCTAGAATTTGAAAGTCACCGGCCGCTTTACAACTGGGTTTTGGCCAATGTAGAGCCAGAAAATCAATGCCGGCAAATAGAGTTTGCCCGGCTGGATCTCACCTACACAGTAATGAGCAAACGCAAACTTCGCAAACTGGTAGAAGAAGGCCACGTAAATGGTTGGGACGACCCTAGAATGCCCACAATCTCCGGGCTCAGGCGGCGCGGTTACACGCCAGAATCGATCAGGGATTTCTGCCACCGCATTGGGGTAGCCAAAAGCAACAGCACAGTTGATCTCGCCGCCCTGGAACATTGCATCAGAGAAGAACTCAACTTAACTGCCGACCGTGTTATGGCAGTTTTAAACCCACTTAAAGTAGTAATAACTAATTATCCAAAAGACCAAACAGAAATGCTTTCTGTCGAAAACAACCCAGAAAGACCGGAAAGCGGCCACCGTGAGGTGCCCTTCGGGCGCGAGATCTTCATAGAAGCCGACGATTTTATGGAAGACCCGCCCAACAAATATTTTCGGCTTAAACCGGGCGGCGAGGTAAGACTCAAAGCTGCCTACATCATTAAATGCAACGAAGTAATAAAAGACAATCAAGGCAATATCACCGAACTACATTGTACCTACGACCCTCAAACCAAAAGCGGGCAAAATGAAAGCGGCCGCAAAGTAAAAGGAACCATTCACTGGGTAGCCAAAGAAAAAGCAGTGCAAGCCCAAGTAAAAATCTATGATACTTTGTTTACTAAAAGCAACCCCGAGGATACCGAAAAAGAAAAAGACTTTACCGAATATTTAAACCCCGAAAGCCTAAAAATAATTGACAACGCCCTTGTAGAACCATCGTTGACCCGGGCAGGTATCGGCAAGCGTTTTCAGTTTATGCGAACCGGATATTTCATAATAGACCAAGATTCTACTGCAAGTAAACTTGTTTTCAACCGAATTGTTTCCCTTAAAGATAGCTGGGCAAAACAACAAAAGGCTTAAAATAACTTTTCTTTAATCCCCTTTTGTGCTATAATGATAACAAGCTTTTTTAAAGGAGGTAGCCCTCATGAACAAACGACTTTATCGTTCCAAACAAGAGAAAAAGATATCGGGAGTTTGCGGCGGCATTGCTGTTTTCTTTGGTGTTGACCCAACCATAATTCGCCTGCTATTCATTCTGATCACCGTATTTACTGCCATTTTGGGTGGCGTCATAGCCTACATCATTATGGCCTTCATCATTCCCGTTGAACCAGATAATATAGATATACCACGGGATGTAAGCTAAACTCACAAACAAACCCCGGCTAAATGCCGGGGTTTTTGCTAATTCTATTTCTTTTTCTTTTTATTTTGCTTTGGCTTAACAACCGGCGAGGTTTGGGTCAAGTTTGCCAAAGGTTGCTTATGATAATGGAACCAACATAAAAGTACTACTCCCAAAATAATGGCAGCAATGCTGATTACCTGAGCTTGCCGCAAGGGTCCCAGCATTAGGCTGTCTGTTCTAAAGCTTTCCACCACCACCCGACCCAAAGAATAGAAGATGAGATAGATAGCAAAAATATCCCCTTCCCGTCTTTTTAAAAACTTTGACCCCAACCAGATGAGGACAATAAAGCCAGCTATATCCCAAACTGATTCATATAAAAAGGTTGGGTGGCGATATGCTCCGTCTATATACATGGCCCAAGGTAAATCCGTGGGGTAACCATATGCCTCCTGATTAAAATAGTTGCCCCAACGGCCAAAGCCCTGAGCCAAAATCAATCCTGGCATAAGGCAATCTATCAGTTGCCAAAAAGAAAGCTTTTTCTTTTTACAATAAACATATGCAATTAAAATGCCCGCTATAATAGCTCCATGGATAGCTAAGCCACCCTGCCAAATTTTAAAGATCTGGCCCCAGTTCTGGCTATAATATGCCCAGTTAAAAAGCACATAATATAATCTAGCTCCCAAAATACCAAAAATAACCGCCAAAATAGCCAAATTCAGAATATGATCTTGATCGATGCCAGCTTTTTTAGCCAAATAACTTGCCACAATCAATGCTGCTATGATGCCAAGACAAATGCAAATAGCATACCACCGAACCGTAAAAATACCTATTTGAAAAGCAATGCTGCTATCAACCAACTTATAACCTCCTACATATTTACACTTAATTTATATTTATATTAATAAAAATATTATATAATAAAAAGATGGTATATACCAGATACCTTTCGTTAACATTAAGCATAAAATATAGAATAAAACTTTGCATCCAAGCAACGGAGGAGTTATGCTTGATTTTAAACCTGTAAAAATTGAAGATAAGATCCTGATAAACAGTTTTTTGCATCAATACCATCATAATTCTTTAGAATATCTTTTCACCACTCTTTTTGCCTGGCAGGAGGGCTATGGCTTTGAGTGGGATATTTTCGTCGATAAATGGTTGATTCTCAAAAGTACTTTTGAGAATCGAACCGCCTGTTTTTGCCCTTTGGGGCCAAATAAAAATGTGGGAGAAGCCTTGCAGGCCATAAGCGAATGGTTTGAAGCCCAAGGTTTACCGCTTACTTATACGGAAGTACTGGAAGAAGATCTTGTGGTTTTTAAAAATTTTTATGCCGGCCAAAAATTTGAAATTGTTCCCCGGCGAGATTTGGCAAATTACGTTTATCAGATCAAAAATTTGATTGCTTTAAAGGGGAATATTTACAAAGAAAAACGTAATCACATATCTCATTTTTGTAAAATTTGCCCGGATTGGAAGTTTCTGCCCATTGATGCTGACACTCTACCCCTTTGCAAGGATGAACTGAAAATTTGGTTTGAACAGAAACACCGTTTTAATGATTCTGGCATTATTATTGAAAAACAAGCTATAGATAAGATTTTTAATAACTTAGCCGATTTGGATTGTTTTGGCTTTTGTTTGGTTTGTGATGACAAGGTAGTGGCTTTTACTTTAGGAGAAGCCTTAACAAAAGATACTGCTGCCATTTTACTTGAGAAAGCTAATAAAGATTTGCGAGGGGCCTTTGCAATGATACATAAACTTTATTTGGAAGCAAGCTGGCAAAAATTTACCTTTGTGAATCGGGGAGAAGATTTGGGAGACCCGGGCTTAAAAAAAGCAAAAGAAAGTTATCAGCCTAGTCAAATGGTAATGAAATATGATATATTATTCTATATGTCATAAGATATGTCATAAGGAGGATTAAATATGGAAATTCGTTTTGCAAAAAACGAAGAAGCAGTAATCAGTCGAGAATTATGGGAATATTGCTTTAATGATAGTTTTACTTGGACAAGCTGGTTTTTCAGTCAGCCTTATAAACCCGAAAACAATTTGCTTGCTTTTTTAGATGGGAAAATTATTGGCACTTTACAGACTGAACCCCATAATATTGTTTTGCGAGGTCAACAAATAGCTGCCGCTTATATGTTTGGCTTGGCAACTCTACCAGGATACCGCGGCTCCGGAGCAGGCGTTGCTCTTTTAAAAGAGGCTTATCTACAGAATAAAAACAGGGGACAGGGTGTCGCTATTATGAGCCCTTTTGACCCTGACTACTATTATCCTAAAGGCTGGAGCTGGTGTTACTATAGACATTTTTATAAGCAGACCTTGGCTTCTTTGGCACCTTATGCCACAAAAAGTCAGGGTGAATGGGAAATTTTGGCCAACCCCTTTTTGGCTATAGAAGTTTTACAGCATATTTATAAAACCTGGCTTTGGGATTGCAACGGCTATAGCCTGAGAATCAATGAGCAATGGCAAACAATTTTGGCTGACCATGCCATAGAAGAAGATAAGTTAGCTTTGTTGCGAGAGGATGGGCAACCTTCTGCTTATATATTTTATAATATAAAAAATGAATGCTTTAACATAAAAGAAATGGCCTGGTTGGACCCAAAAGCAGCAAAAAAATGCCTTTACTTTATCTATCAGCATGGTTCTCAAGCTAAATTTTGGACTTGGGCAGCACCAACCATGCCGGAGATTGTTTTGCTTTTGCCTGGTTTGAAAAAAGGGCCGGAGCTTAAGCCTTTTAGAATGGGACGTATAACAGATTTTCAGACCGCCTTAGAGCTTGCTGCATACCCAGAAGATGGTTCTCTAGACCTGGAAATTGTTGACAATATGGCTGAATGGAACAATGGCCTTTGGCATTTGCAGGTTACAAACGGCAAATGCACAGTAAGCCGAAGCAAAAAAAGCCAAGCAAAAATAACTATTGGGGCTTTTACCCAGCTGTATTTTGGCACTTTTGGTGGCAAAGATCTGGCCAAAGCCGACATTTTGACTGGTGAGGACACGGCCATAGAAACTTTGAATCGGCTTTTCCCATCTCAAGTTAATTACATAAATGAAATTTTTTAAATATTTAAGAAAAATGCTTAAGATTAAAAGAGGACGCCGGTTTAAACCGGCGTCCTCTTTTAATCTTTTTATATACTCAGTTTTATCCCTACTGGACAATGGTCGGAACCTAAAATTTGGGGCAGGATGAAGGCATATTTTACTTTTTCTTTTACTTCCGGGCCAGCAAAAAAATAATCTATCCGCCAGCCTATATTGCGATCTCTGGCCCTTGTTTTCATATCCCACCAGCTATAATTATTCCCATCCTGATTAAACAACCGGAAGGTATCAACATAGCCAACCGAGAGCAACTTATCTATCCAAGCTCTTTCCATGGGCAAAAACCCGGAAACTTGTTGATTTTCTTTTGGCCTCGCCAAGTCCTTTTCCTGGTGAGCAGTGTTAACATCGCCACAAATTATAAGCTTGGGGTGCTCTTTTGCATAAGCCAAGGTGGCTTCATAAAAAGCCATTTTATATTCCAAGCGCTCTAGCGAGGCACCCCCGTTGGGGAAATAACAATTAAAAAGCTGCCACTCGCCAAAATTGGCTATTATTATTCTTCCCTCCTTATCAAAACAAGGAATATCGAGACCTATTTTGACACTTTGCGGTTTTAGTTTGCTGTACACGGCTACGCCGCTGTATCCACCCCGCTCGGCACTAACAAAATAAGCAGTATAACCTGGAATTTCTTTTAAGGCTGGAGGTATTTGATCATATGTCGCTCTTGTTTCTTGCAGACAAACAATGTCTGCATCTATTTCAGCTAAGAATTCTAAAAAATTCTTTTTAGCAATAGCTCTAATGCCATTTACATTCCAAGAAATCAGTTTAATGGTCTTATTCATCTCTTTCGGTTTCCTCCGCTGCTTCTTCCTCTGCCTCCTCCATGGTTACAAGGTTATTCCCCGGCAACCCCTCCACTGCCTCTACTTGTCTTAAGTGTCGCTCTATGCTGCGGCTTTTGCGGGCAGCATCTTCTATGGTGTTGCTTGCCTCCTGCAATTTTTTTTGCGTTTTTTCCAAGGCCTGGCCAAAGCGGCTGAAATCTGTTTTCACTGTACCTAAAATTTGCCAAACCTCCCCCGCCCTTTTTTGAATGGCCAAGGTGCGAAAACCCATTTGCAAACTGTTTAAAATAGCAGACAAAGTAGTGGGACCAGCTATAACCACCCTGTATTCCTCCTGCAGGGTTTCACTTAAACCAGCTTGATTTAAAACTTGGCTATAAAGACCTTCTGTCGGCAAAAAGAGAATGGCGAAATCTGTGGTATATGGGGGTTTAATATATTTATCTCTGATTTCTTTGGCACAGGCTTTTAAACGAATAACCAAGTTCTTTTCCGCCTCTTGGATATTGGGAATATTTGCTTCCTCTTGGGCATCGACCAAACGGCTATAATCTGCCAAAGGGAATTTGGCATCTATGGGCAGCCATACCTGAGGCAGACTATCATCTTGGCCAGGCAAACGAATGGCAAATTCTACCCTCTCCCGGCTATTGGGCACCACTACCACATTGGTTGCATATTGTTCTAGTGTTAAAAGCTGCTCCAAAATAGCCCCTAGCTGTACTTCCCCCCAAATACCTCTGGTTTTTACATTGGTTAGTATTTTTTTTAGGTCGCCTACCCCCATGGCTAAATTTTGCATCTCGCCTAGCCCTCTATACACTTGCTCTAGCCTTTGGCTTACCAACTGAAATGATTCGCCCAATTTTTGCTCCAGGGTACCTTGGAGTTTTTCTTCTACGGTTTGCCGCATTTGCTCCAGCTTGGCTTGGTTATCCTGCCGCACCTTTTCCAGCTGGCCATCTACGGTCTGCCGCATTTGTTCTATTTTCTTTTCTGTGTTGTCACCCATTTGCTGCAGCATTTGGCGGTTTTCTTGCCTGTCTTGAGCTGCCTCTTGCCGAAATTGAGCCATTTCCTGTCTAAGCCAATGGCTGTTTTCGGCAAGCCAAGCTGGCCATTTTTCTGCCAGAGCCTTATTTTGCGCAGCCGATTTTATGGCCATCCCCAAAGCTATGAAGGTGGCTATTAGTGCCAAACCAGCCAACATAAATAAAATTATTAGCTCTTTTTGCAATTTTTGTATCCTTCCGTTCAAAAAATATTATAGGCTATTTCGTTATGTGGCTATTTTCTCCTCCTCTTTTTCTGTTAAGAGAAGAAATTAACCAATTTGCTGAATATAATAATATATTAGAATCTCTTCCAAAAGGAGTTAAACATGAAAAGTTTGGCATTACTGATTAAAGCCGGCTTTGGTGAAGAAGAGGATTATAATTGTGCAGAAAAAATCCTTTATGGGGCCAATGTCGCTTATGATATGGGTTTGGATAAGGAATCTTTAAAACTTGCAGCTGGCTTTGGGTCCGGTATGGGTGTTGAAGACGTTTGTGGCGTTGTTTGTGCATCATGCATGGTGCTAAGCTACTTTTTTGTAAACAATGTGGCTCATGAAGGCACCCGCATTAAGGAGCTTACTAGCGAATATATTTCCAGGTATCATTATGTTATGGGTAGTATTAATTGCCGGGAACTGCAGGAGCAGTATCGCTCTGACTATATTCGTTGCTATTGGGTCATATATAAAGCAGCGGAAATTCTGGATGACATTGTCTTTCGGGAACTGGCTATTGGCCAGAAAAATAACTATTGGGAATGACATTTTATGATAGTAAAAGAACCCCTTGATTATATTTTAACTTTAGAAAAGCCCTAAAAAGGCTTTTTATTCTTTTTTTTTGAGCTGAGGTAAGCTGTTGGCAAGAGCGGCAAACTCTGCCAAGCTTAAGGTTTCGCCTCTTCTGGTTTTATCTATACCACAGCTTTCGAGCCAAAGAGCAGCCGTTTGCTTTTCCAGCCCCAGGCTGCCGCTGGCCAAAGAATTGTGTAGGGTTTTGCGGCGTTGGCCGAAGGCGGCTTTTACTACTGCAAAAAAAGCCTTTTCATCTGCCACATTTACCGGGGGCTCACTTAAACGTTCCAACGTCACCACTGCCGAATCTACTCCAGAAGGTGGAATAAAGGCGGTTGGCGGCACCAGACAAACCTGGCTTACCGCGGCTCTGTACTGCACAGCTACGGATAAAGCCCCATAATCCTTGCCCCCAGGTTGGGCAGCCATCCGTTCTGCAACCTCTTTTTGCACCATTATGACCTGCCGCTGCCAAGGCCAGGGCCCTTCTAAAAAGCGAAGAATCAGCGGTGTTGTTATATAATAGGGTAAATTAGCAACCATAACAAAACCTGGCTGATAATTTCCTTTTTGGGCGGCTTCTAAAAGATAAATTTGATAATCTGCCTTCAAGGCATCGCCTTGGTAGATCGTTACGTTTTCTTCTTGGGCAAAAATTTGCTGGAGAATTTTTGCCAGGTCATAATCCAGCTCTATGCCAATTACCTGACCAGCGACTTTGGCCAGATGACTGGTGAGAGCCCCCAAACCAGGGCCTATTTCTAATACTATTTGGTCTTTGCTGAGGCGGGCAGCATTTATGATGGGCGAAATATAGCTGGTATCCTGGAGAAAATTTTGCCCCAAGCTTTTTTTCCAGCGAACCCTGTGTTTTTTTATTAGCTCCTGTTGGGTTAAGAGCTTTTGCTCTGTCATTGTTTGCCTCCTGCCCCATATAAAACCGCCTTGCCAAAAAAGGCAGGCGGTTTAAAATTTTTGGTAAGAAAAAGTTTATTCCAAAATATAAACTTTGACCATGCGGCGACCCCATTGAATGCAAGCGGCTTCGGTTTCTAAATATATATCTATTATATTCCCCTTGATGGCACTGCCAATATCACCTGATACGGCATAACCATATCCTTCTACATAAAGTTTGGTACCCAAGGGAATAACCTTTGGATCTGTTGCTATTACACCAACCTGGGCAGGAACGCCACTTTTTGTTGTGCCACCGCCGGAATATGCTGTGGCCTCCATGATTTTGGCAGTGGTGAAATTAAAGGTGTGGCCACCCCGGCTTGCCACGGTGATGGTGCCATAGGCCACTATTTTGTCTTTTACGACAGTAATTGTTTTTTCTTCGGTAAGTTCTCTGGCAACCTCTGCTCCATCTTCATAGGTTACTTGATAAGTTAATCTTTCTACCCCGGTGCGGCCTTTATATAATACTTTGGTTATCCCTTTTTCCAGGGTATCATCTTCCTCTCGGATCTCACCGGGGGCAATCTTTTTATTTACTACTTCTGTTTTTACTTGCACTCTTACCACCTGAATGGAGGTGGTTTCTGAAAGCTCTGTATCTAAGGAGGGGGAAAGTTTATCCAGCTCGCCTATATTTATGCAAAGTTTGTGCATAATATCTTTGACTGTGGTAGGCAGAGAACGTGTTTTTAGCTCTTTGCCATCTACCTTTACTGTTACATCAAAAGCACGGGTAATTTTAATTGTTTGATTTTGAGCTATACTACTTTCTAAAGCAGGCTCGATCAAATCATCCTCCGCCCAAGTTATACCGGCATCCAACAAAGCTTCCTCCACCGTGTCAGCAAAAGTGGCATGATTTATGGTTTCATTTGCTATTACTATTTGTACCTCTTTTTTGGCAAAAGCATAGACAAAGATAGCAACGCAGGCTATCATGATTATTGCTCCACATAGCAGGATTTTCTTTTGCCATTCGGCATCTTTTGGTTTGGTTTTTGTAAACACAAATGCCTCCTTGCTGAAAAAACTTTACCAAATAAAAGTTTTGTGGCTATTTTTTGCGGGCTTGGTTCCTTAATTAATCAAATTGTACCTAAAGAACCCCAAAATGTCAAATTACACCAATTTGGTTTTTATTTTAAGCCAAAAAACTGGCGGGCATTTTGGGTAGTTATGGCTGCTATTTCTGCCAAAGCCATGCCTCTTATCTCGGCTATTTTGGCGGCAACAAGAGGAACAAAAGCCGGCTCGTTTGTTTTGCCCCTATGCGGGTGAGGCGTAAGATAAGGGCAATCTGTTTCTATAAGCAGTCTATCCAGGGGCACTTTTGCTGCCACCTCTGGCAGAGCTCGAGCATTGCCATAGGTTACAGGGCCAGCTATAGAAATATAGAAACCAAGGGTTAAAAATTCTTTGGCCATTTCCCAGCTGCCGGAATAGCAATGCATAATGCCGCTGTTTTCCCCGGCATTGGTGGCTTTTACTATATCCATGATATCCGCGTGGGCATCCCTATCGTGGATTATTATGGGCAGGGCCAGATCTTTTGCTAAAAAAATTTGCCTTTCAAAAGCCGCCTTTTGCACCGAACGGGGAGCATAATCTCTGTAATAATCCAGACCTATTTCGCCAATTGCTTTTACTACCGGCTCCCGGCCTAGCTGTAAGAATTTTTTATAAAGTCCGTCATCAAAGGCAGCGGCATCGTGCGGGTGGAGGCCAACTACAGCCACTAAATTATCATGTTTTTCTGCCAAATGCACTGAAAAAAGTGAAGATGGCCAGTCGTAGCCTATTACCGCCATTTGCACCACATTGGCCTCTTTAGCATTGGCCAAAACCAAATCTAAGCGGCTGGTTAAGGTGGAGTTATTTAAGTGAGAATGTGTGTCAAAAAATTCCATTATCTTCTCCTGCTATTATGCGACTATTATAAAGCGGCAATTATTTTACGCGGCCGCCTGGCTCAATATCTTTTATTTCTACCACTTCCAGCTTGCCGCCATGCGAGGCCGCAAGAAGCATGCCGTGGGATTCTATGCCCCGCAGTTTGGCTGGTTTTAGGTTGGCTACCAGCACCACCTTTTTACCTATCATTTCTTCTGGGGTGTAGTACTGAGCAATGCCGGAAACTATGGTGCGTTCTTCTGTGCCTACTTTGACCTGCAATTGCAAAAGTTTATCCGCTTTTGGTACTTTTTCGCAAGCTAGTACTTCAGCTACCCGCAAATCGATAGTGCCAAACTGGTCTATGTCTATTTGGGGCAGAAATGGAGCAAAAGCTACTTCTGCCTCTTTAGCCGCTTCGGCTGCTTTCTCAGCTTCTTTTTGGGCTCCGGCGGCTTCTATTGCCTGCCAATCCAGCCGGGGGAATAGGGCATCGTTTTTGGTTACCCGAACGCCAGGCGGGAAAGCTCCCCAATTTTGGACTGCGGACCAGGTAAAAAGCTCTTGCCGGTTAGAAATGCCTAGCTGCTGCCAGACCTTGGCCGGCACATTAGGCATAAAAGGACTGATTAGAATGGTGCTGATACGCAGTACCTCCGCCAGATTATAGAGTACGGTTTGCAGTTTTTCTGTTTGGCGGGCTTTATTTAAGGCCCATGGCTCTGCTGCATCAATGTACTTATTGGCCTGGTTGATAAGGCGCCAAACAGCGGCTAAGGCATTTTGAAAATCTAATTTATCCATATAGATAGCATATTCCGCTGGCGTTTTTTTTGCTAAAGCCACAAGCTCTGCATCATGCTCGGTGCCGACACCAGGAGCGCCTACCAGACCGCCGCAGAATTTTTCTATCATAGCGGTGGTGCGACTTAAAAGGTTGCCGTAATCATTTGCCAGATCAATATTTATTCTGTTTACTAGGGCGGCCTCAGAATATAAAGAATCTTGGCCGTAGCCCATTTCTCTTAACAGAAAATAACGGATTGCATCCACCCCGTATTTTTCTATGAGGACCAAAGGGTCTACCACATTACCTTTGGATTTGGACATTTTGCCGCTATCCAAAATTACCCAACCGTGGCCTAGCACCTGCTTGGGTAATGGCAAGCCCAAAGCCATAAGCATAATAGGCCAGATGATGGCGTGAAAGCGGATGATATCTTTACCCATCAAGTGTACATCTGCCGGCCAAAATTTTTTGTATTTTTCGCCGGGGTTATTAAAATCATAACCCAAAGCAGAAATATAGTTGATTAAGGCATCAAACCACACATAAATGACATGTTTTTGATCAAAGGGGACTTTGATGCCCCATTCGAAAGTAGTGCGGCTAACGCACAAATCTTCCAGACCTTGCTTAACAAAACTTACCATTTCGTTACGGCGGCTTTCTGGCTGAATAAAATCAGGGTTTTCTTTGATAAATTGCAGCCATCTATCTGCATATTTGCTCATTTTAAAGAAGTAGCTTTCCTCTTTGGTAAGCTCGACCGGGCGGCCGCAATCGGGGCAGGCGTTGCCCTCAGCCAGTTGGCGTTGGGTAAAAAAAGTTTCGCAGGGAGTGCAATACCAACCCTCGTATTCCGCTTTGTAAATATCGCCTTGGTCGTAGATTTTTTGGAAGATGGCTTGGGCTACTTTTTGATGGCGTGGCTCGGTGGTGCGAATAAAATCATCATATTGGATATCCAAAGCTTGCCAGAGTTTTTTGATGTCGGTTACGATACCATCCACAAATTGCTGTGGCTCGCAGCCTGCCTCTTTAGCCCGGCGCTGAATCTTTAAACCATGTTCATCCGTGCCAGTTAAAAAATAGGTTTCATAACCTCGCATTTTTTTGTAGCGAATAGTTGTATCTGCCGCAACGGTAGTATAAGCATGTCCTATGTGCATGCTGCCGCTGGGATAGTAGATTGGTGTGGTTAGATAAAATGTTTTTTTGCTTTCTGTTTCTTTCAAGATGTTCTTCCTCCAAAACATTTATTTTAAAGCAATTTTGCTTTTATTTACAATGATATTATCATAAGTATTTAGCTGGGTTTTGTCAAGAATCGGCTTCTATTGCCCACCGATAAGCCTGATTGACCGATATTTTGTGGCGGCTCGCCACCTCTTTGGCGGCAGCTTTGCTACCCATGCCATTGTCGATTAATCTTTTTATTTCTTGTTTTATGTCCTTGGGGTCTATGGTTTCCTGTGTTTTTTTTGTGGCCGGAGCCCCGGCAACAACCAAGGTGTACTCTCCTTTGGCTTCCCTATCCTGCCATTGGCTGGTTAGCTCACCAAGGGTGCCACGGTTAATTTCCTGAAATTTTTTTGTTAGTTCCCGGCAGACCGCAGCCTGTCTTTCCTCTGAAAAAACCGCCTTTAAATCTTTTAGGGTGCTTTTAAAACGGTGCGGAGCTTCATAGAAAACCATTGTTCTTTCTTCCGCAACTAGGGTTTTTAGATATTTTTTTCTTTCTGTTGTTGTGCGGGGCAAAAAACCCTCAAAACAAAAACGCTCGGTGGAAAGACCGCTCAAAACCAAGGCCTGCACCAAACCACAAGGACCTGGGATAGCATCTAGCTCATAGCCGGCCTTTATGGCCTGGGCGGCTATTTGATAACCGGGATCGGAAATGGCGGGAGTACCTGCATCGGTTATTAAGACCACCATCTGTCCCTCCGCTAAGGCAACCAAAATCTTTTCTCCTTTGGTATTTTGGTTGTGCTGAAAGTAGCTGGTCATGGGTTTGCTAATACTCAAATGCTGCAGAAGCTTGCGGCTTACCCGGGTGTCCTCTGCCGCTATTAGATCTGCCGCAGCCAATGTTTCTTGGACCCGGGAGCTGATATCTTGCAGGTTACCAATCGGAGTTGCCACCAAAACAAGCTTACCTTTATTCATGACCGTCTGTTCCTTTCATTATTCATTATTCATTCACATTAATAGAATAAATTATTTCCCCGGGTTTTTTAAATTACGGCCGGCCAAAATCTCTTCTATTTCTTTACTGTATACTTGAGGTTCGCTATACACAACCAGGCTAGGTAAAACCAAAAGCCCTTGCCGGCCTTGTTTTACTGCCTCTATAAGCACCATATTACTGTTTTCTTTGGGAGCAGGTTCTACCAACCGCAAACGTTTTGGTACAAGCTGATATTCCGCCATAAGCTGCATCATTTCGGCTAGCCTTTGAGGACGGTGTACCATGGCAAAACGACCACCCGTATTTAAGAGAGCTGAACCTTCTCTGATTACATCCGCTAAGGTACAAAGCTCTTCGCTTTTGGCTATTTTTATTTGTTGGAAGACATGCTGGCGGCCGGTACCCTTTGGCATGTAGGGCGGATTGCTGACCACCAGGCTAAACCCCCCCCTGCCCAAAAGCTCACTTGCCCTGCACAAATCGCCCTCTATTAAGCAAATATTTTGGCTTAAGCCTTTTTCTTTTTCGCCGTTTTCCGCTAAACTTTTTTTGGCTAGTTCCAAAGGTTCTTTTTGAATTTCTAAACCAGTATATTGGGCTTTTGGTTCGCGTGACCATAAAAGAAGTGGCAAAACACCATTGCCGCAGCCCAGATCGCACACTTTATCTTTTGGTTTTATGGTGGCAAAATCGGCCAGAAGCACCACATCTAAAGAAAAACAAAAACCCGCCGGATTTTGAAATATTACAAGATCCCGCCAGTTTAGTCTATCTTTTCTTATCGATTTTTCTTTCATTTTGTTTTCTCTGTAATTTTTTTGAAGGTCAAACTACTTCAACAGGGCCAGACAAAAAAGGCATTCCTCAAAACGAGGTTGGGCAAAATGGGCATGGCAAATGTGAAAACCATCCTCATAAAGCCGGCTTAAGGCCTCTTGCCCTTGACCTAAAAGGCCTTCCTCGGAAAAACGAGCCCAAAGACGGGCATTTTGTGTTTCTAAAGCCTCGGCCTTACTGCGTAGCTCTTTTAATTCTTGGTTGATGCTGTTTAGTCTTTCTTCCAAGTATAAAATATCGTCTACCAAAGACACTTGCGGTACCTTCTTTCTTTGGTTTTGAGTTTTTTACTGTTGTGGAGGATTTGGTTTATTGTTATTTTGATTTTGGTTTTGACCCTGAACCGAGGCTTTTCTGCGGCGACCGCGATAATGCTTATTTTTGTTCTTATTTTTGTTTTTGCTTATATTTGTCTCATTGGCCAAAGGCTGACCTTCCTTTTTGTGGAGCTCTTCCGGTTTTTTGTTTTCTGCCGGATTTTCCTCGTCCAGAACCAAGGCTGCTATTTTGGGCCAGATATGCTCAACTTCTTCTTTCTCTTCGGCAAGAGCTTCTCCCAGTTCGGGTGGAATGATATCTGATTCTAGAATTGCGGCATCTTCGATTAACAAATCGGTATCCGGCAATTTTGGCGACTTTTTATCATTGGCATAGTCATCATAGCTTTCATATTTTAAGCAGCACATAAGACGGCCGCAAATACCAGAGATTTTGGCCGGATTCAAGGAAAGATTTTGCTGTTTTGCCATACGAATGCTCACCGGGTGAAAATCATCCAGCACTTGATGACAGCATAATACCCGGCCACAGGTACCAAGGCCGCCTTTCATTTTTGTTTCATCA
Source organism: Peptococcaceae bacterium UBA5755 (assembly GCA_002419005.1). Classification (GTDB taxonomy): domain Bacteria; phylum Bacillota; class Dehalobacteriia; order UBA4068; family UBA5755; genus UBA5755. The sequence continues at coordinate 425,257 of DIFF01000012.1, forward strand.
CGCACACCTATTTGCCGAAGCTCAATGCGGGCCCTAAAAGAGGAGGCCAGATCTTTTACCAGATCTCGAAAATCTACCCGTGATTCTGAGGTAAAATAAAAGATCAACTTGCTTTTATCAAAAGTGTAATTTACTTCTACCAGTTTCATGGGTAGCTGATGCTTGACTATTTTTTCTTTGCAATCCTGAAAAGCTTCTCTTTCTTTTGTTTTATTGTCGTTATAGGTTGCTATATCTTCTGCGGTTGCTTTTCTGATTATATCCTTCAGAGGCTTGGGAACTTCGTCCTCAGGTAAATCTTTTGGAGCTATGGCAACACAGCCAAATTCTATCCCTCTTGCTGTTTCCACTATTACCGCATCGTCAAAAGCTAACTCATAGTCGAGGGGATTAAAATAATATATTTTACCTGATTTTCGAAAACGTACGCCAACTACTTTCACTTTTCAAGCCTCCATATTTTTGCCTTATTTTTGCTTGCCTTTTTGTATATTTTTGTGGGCAAAATACCCCACAGAAACTTTTGTTTTTTGGGTAGGGGTTTTTAATTATTTTTGTATTTTTATAAATTAAGTTCTTTGCAAAATTAAAGTTCGACTTTTAACCAGCCCATTCCTTCAACTGTAAAAATAATCCGTCTAAAAGCATTTTTTGGTTAACATTTTGTTTTAAAAGACGCTGGCATTCTTCCACTGCTTCTGCTGCTTTTAAAGCATTGGCGAAGCTTAAACAACAGTCTTTTACTGGCACTTGACATAAAAGCTGAGCTTGCGGCACCAAGGAAACTATGGCGGCATCCCGCAGATATGTTAAAAGCTCGTTTAAAAAAACCATGGTTAGAAGGCGGCTTTCTTTGCCACCGGAAAAAGCGGCAGCAAAAATAAGCACCTGATCATAAGACATGTTTGGCAAATCGGCCAAAAGAAGGGCTGCTCTTTGGGCAAGCTCCTTATATTCTGTGTTTTTTAATATTTCCTCTATTTTTTCTTCGCCTAGGCGAAGCTTTTGGCAGCGGGAAAGAATGGTTGTAAGCAACTGGCTTTCCGTTGCGGCATTTAAAATAAAATAGAGACCATGTGGTGGATCTTCTAATATCTTTAACAGACTGTTTGCAGCCTGTTCTGTCATTATATCCGCCTGATTGATTATTATTATCTGGCGACCACCTTCAAAAGAACACAGGTTGGCCGTTTGCTGCATATTACGAAGCTGCTCTATTTTTACGCTTTGACCCAGGGGGTCTATTATTTGCATATCCCCGTGCTGGCCATTTTTAACTTTTTGGCAACTGGCACAAATACCGCAGGCTTCGCCTATCTGGAGGTTTTGACACAAAAGAGCCTGAGCAAAAAGCAGGCTTTGTTGCTCTCTTTTTTCTTTTGGCCCAGTGATTAACCAGGCATGTCCTATTTTGTTGTGCATAATAGCTTGCCGCAATACGGGTTGGAGGCTGGTCACATGCATTACCACCTTATTTTTTGTTTTGCCAGGCTGCCAAAATTGGGGTCACTGCTTCTTGAATGAGTTTTGCCACCGTTTTCATGTCGGCAGCAGCATTAATAACACAAAAACGCTGGGGATTTTCTTTTGCTATTGCCAAAAAACCCTTTGCTACCCGGTCGTGAAAATTAATATCTTCCTGCTCAATACGGTCTGTTTTGTTGCCTCTTTGGGGCAAACGAGCCAACCCCTCTGCCGCTGATATACATAAAAGAATGGTAAGATCTGGCTTGAGGCCGCCGGTGGCCAAATTATTTAAGTTTTTTAAGGCTATTCTATCTACACCCCGGCCATAACCCTGATAAGCTATCAGAGAATCTATATAGCGGTCGCAGATGACTATTTGACCTTTTTTTAAGGCGGGGGCTACCTCTTCTGCCACATGTTGAGCCCTATCAGCTCCGTACAAAATGGCCTCGGCTGTGGGGGTAATGGAGTAGCTTGGATCCAGCACCATTTGACGAATTTTTTTGCCAATGCTGCTGCCACCTGGTTCTCGGGTAACCAGTACTTTATGCCCCTGGTTTTCCAGCCAGCTACTTAAAAGTGCGGTTTGACTGCTTTTACCGGCCCCATCCGGACCTTCCAAAGTGATAAACAGACCTTGTTTCATATTTTTAATGTTGGCAAAAAATCTCGCTTGGGACCAACCAGGCCCTGCACTTTGCCGCCTCCTTTTATAATATTCTTTAAAATTTCTAGAATATACGGGGTTATTAGCTCACCGGGAGCTAAAAGAGGAATGCCCGGTGGATAGGGAGCTATAATACCGCCTGCTATTTTGCCGGCCGCTTCGTTTATTGGTATGGCGGCTAACTCGTAAGCCCTGGTTTGGGCCGGAAGTATTTTTACCACCGAAAGGGACCAAGGTAGACTTTGCAGTTGCTGCTTGGCAATTGGCGAGCCTGCGGGCAGTTTTTTGACTACTCGCTGGCAGGATTTAGCCAGGGCCTCTATGCTTTTTTGGCTATCTACCAAGCTTAATACCATAGTTACAATGTAATTATCCGCCATTTCCGCAATGACACCCTCTTTTGCCAGAGCCTCTGCCAGTACCCAGCCTTTTGTGCCTGTTTGGCTAGCCAAAAGCAACCGAGTTTGGTCTTTAGCCACAACCGGTGTGGGGAAGTCTTTTTTTGTTAGGCAGATAAGGCCATCTATTTGAGAGAGCTTTGCTTCGGCAAACTGACTTAAAACCAAAAGTTTTTGACCCAGTTCTTTTCCCTCGTCCTGCCAATAGGCCCTTGTGGCATCCAAAGAGGCCATTAACAAATAAGAGGGGCTACTGCTTTGAAGCATATTTAATGCTGATTGGATGGGTAACGTTTGGTCATTTTGCAAAAGCACCGCCGACTGAGTTAGGCTGCCCATGGTTTTGTGCCAACCTTGAACGATAATGGAAGGCTGGCTAAAAGCAGCCGGATTGGGGTCCCCCATAAAAGCAAAATGAGCGCCGTGGGATTCATCCACAATTGTGGTAATATTAGCCTTTTTGGCCATGTTTACCAAGTTATTTGTTGGGCCTGCCAAACCATGATAAGTAGGGTGCACAAAAATGGCAGTTTTGGCGGTTGGGTTGGCGGCAATAGCTTGAGCCAGGCTCTCTTCTGTGATGCCCAAAGGAATTTGCCAAACTGGATCATAATTTACCGGAAGCCAAACCGGCTCGGCCTGTGCCAAAGCAAGACCGGCCCAAATACTTTTGTGAGCATTGCGGGGAACAAGTACTTTATCCCCCGGCTTGGTGCTAGCCAAAATGGCTGCTTGCAAGCCAACGGAAGCTCCGTTGACCAAAAAATAGGCTTGTTGGCACCCACATAAGCTGGCCATCTCTCTTTGAGCGGCGGCTATAACCCCATGAGGATCATGCAGATCATCCAAACCTAAGAGTTCTGTTTTATCAAGGGCCAGTGTCTTCCCTTCTATTGGGTTGAGCCAGTTTTTGCCCAAACCTTTGTGGGCCGGAATGTGCCAGGGCTGCTGACGCTGCTTATTGTGGTTTATTAGGGCTTCTAAGAGCGGTTTTTTGCTGTTGGCTTTGCCCAAAAAACTTCCCCCCACCTACTATAAAATAAAATATATTGGTTTGAGGCTATTATGGCATACTTTTAATTACGTATATTATATCATTATTATACCACAAAAGCTCCTTTGGGCATAGTGGGGAAAAGAAAAAAGCCCCTTAGAGGCAAAAAATATAAAGACAAAAAATGTCAAAAAAGTTAATATTTTTGAAATAAATCGACAAAGAATAAATTGAAAACAATCCAAAAACGAAGATAATGGAACTCAAAAAAAACGGGTCAGGTTTTTGTTAACAAAAACCTGACCCGTTTTAATCTTTTGATTTTAAAATATATTTACAGTTTGCTAAAATCTAAGGTAGCAAAGTAATCTTCCATTGTTTCGGCCCGACGGATTCTTTCTAATGTGCCATCTTCTTTTAAAAGCAGCTCCTGGCAGCGGAGTTTGCCATTGTAATTGAAACCCATGGCATAACCGTGGGCACCTGTGTCGTGAATAGCAATCAGATCGCCTATTTCTATTTTTGGTAGTTTGCGGTCAACGGCAAATTTATCGTTGTTTTCGCACAGAGAGCCCACGACATCATAGATTTGATCCGCCACAGCATTTTCCTTGCCTAAAACGGTAATATGATGATAAGCACCATAGAGGGCGGGACGCATTAGGTGGGCCATACAAGCATCCAGACCTATATATTTTTTATAAATATTCTTTTCATGGATGGCCCGGGAAACGAGCCAACCATGGGGGCCAGTAATCATGCGGCCGCTTTCTAAACAAAGGGTAATATCACCCAAACCAGCCGGCACCAGGATACGGTTAAATTCTTTTTCTACTCCGGCACCATAGGCTGCCAAATCTACCTTTTGTTGTTCAGGGCGGGCCGGAATACCAATACCGCCACCCAGGTTGATAATTTTTACTTTTACGCCTGTGAGCTCTAAAATTTCCAACGCTAGTTCGAACATCATGGTAGCGGTTCCGATCAGATAATCGATATTCAGTTCATTGGAGACGACCATGGTGTGGATGCCAAATTCTTTCACACCCAATTTTTGGCATTCTTTGATAGCCTGGAGTATTTGGGCTCGGGTTAGGCCATACTTTGCCTCTTCCGGATGGCCAATAATGGCATTGCCGCCTTCCCTTAGGGGCCCGGGATTATAACGGAAAGACAAAAATTTTGGCAAACCGGCACATTCTTTTAAAAATTCTATGTGGGTTATGTCATCTAAATTTATGATGGCACCAAGTTTACAAGCCTTTATGAACTCTTCTGCCGGGGTGTTGTTGGAAGTGAAGCAAATGTCAAAACCGGTCATGCCCACACGCTCTGCCAAAACCAGCTCCGGCAACGAGCTGCAGTCTGTCCCACAACCTTCCTCTTTTAAAATTTTTAGGATAAAGGGGTTAGGCAATGCTTTTACCGCAAAAAACTCTTTAAATTTGGGAGCCCAAAAAAAGGCCTTTTGTAAAGAGCGTACCGTTTGACGGATGGCTGCCTCAGAATATATGTGAAAGGGAGTGCCAAATTTTGCAGCAATTGCTTCCAACTCTTCTGATGATAGCGGCAATTTTTTTTCGGCCATTATTTTTCCTCCAATCAAACTGATTTAAAACTTTTTACCAAAAATGCTTTTTCAATTATAACCCATATGAATAAATTGGACAAGTAATTATTGCTCTGTTTTTTGCACTTGAAACAAGAGTTCTATGGGTATGACAAGACCTACTGAGGCATCTGTACTTAGGTGGGCAAAAAGCACCCCCGCCACCTGCCCCTGGGCATTAAAGACCGGACTACCACTGGTGCCTGGGTAGATATCCCCCGCAGTAGAAGTTATGGCATAAACTTCATCCTTCATACCTTCGGCTTTTACCATGCCATTTAAGGTAGCCTCGCCAGCTTGCCAGTTAAAGCCCAAAGGATTGCCTATATACAACAAAGTATCACCTTTTTTAGGAAGCTCCTCTGCTATTTCCAACACCGGCAGATCAGCTCCGCCTGCCAGATATATTACTGCCAAATCCACCTCTGGGTAGCTTTCCCATTCGCTGCACAAAAAGTTTTGTCCGTCTGGAAAGGTAACCTCTATAAGGGCGGCGTCTTCTAACACATGAAGATTGGTAACTACCACGCCTTCGCTTTTTATATTGAACCCGCTGCCGCTGGTGCTGACCGACTTTATGGAAACTACGGCCGGCTTGGCCATTTGCACCAGATCCTCTTTCAACAGCTGGTGGGATTTTTGGAAAAATTCTATATCAGGCCAAGCTATATCACCCATATACCAGACAAAACCCGTAATTAAAATAGCTATTGCTAAGCAGAAAACAGCCAGCACAGCAAAGACTCTCCCTGGACCAAAGGATTCTTTTGTTTCCTCCGGTGGTTCATTAGATTTTATTTCTCTGTTTAACTTAGCTATCTCTTCCAGATCTAAAAATTTTTTTTGTTGCGGGCTGGGGGGTTTTTGCCAAGGCGCAAAAGTTATCTGCCTGTTTTTGGTAGCTTTTATGTCTTTCAACTTATTGCTTAAGCCATCTTGGCTGGGGCGTTGCCTGTAAGTAACCATAAATGCTCCTTTTTGCTATTTTTCAATTCATCCGCTTTTTGGGTATTCATAGAATAACCCAACAATTTTAAGGCTATGCCTATGGAAGCCCAAAATTAGGCTACCAATGGTGCAAAACCTGTTTATCAATTATTGTCAAGATTTTTGAGGTTTTTGTTATATTTTTATATAAAATTAGCCCTTATGGCCTTGTTTGCCAGGGGCTAATTTTGTTTTTGGAAAATTTTTAACTCTTTAATTCATTACATCAAGGGTAAGGCTGAAGCTGGGCAAAAATTTTTCTATAAAATATTTTACCTCCGGTCGGGTTTCATATTTTTTTATTGCTTTTGCCACACTTTTTTTTGCATCGGTAAACTCTTTGTTGCCACTATTTTCTTCTTCTAAACAATGCAGATAGGCACAAATTTTATCGGCTATTTTTACTATCTCCAATTCCTCTGAGTTTGCCGATAATTCCGGCAAAAGCAATGGTTGATATATCTTTTGCAGTTCTGGTGGCAAAAGAGAGAGTAAACGTTCTTGGCTAGCTGATTCTATGGCCTTGTAAGATTTTTTTATATCGTCATTATAATATTTTACCGGAGTAGGGAGATCGCCCGTTACAGCCTCCGAAGCATCGTGATAGAGTGAAAGAGCCAGCGTCTTTGCCACATCTAAGCTGCCGCCGTAAAGATTGTTTTTTATTTCGGCCAGGGCATGTGCCACCATGGCCACCTGAAGGCTATGCTCCTGAGTGTTTTCCGGCATTACATTACGCATTAGGCTCCACCTTTTTATTAACTTTAGACGGGCCATATAGGCAAAAAAATGGCTCATTTTCTCTCCTTTCTAATAAGTCTTTTGATTTTACGAAATTCCTGATAAAAAAGCACAGCCGAAAACTGTGCTTCAGCTTGTTTTATTTAACTTTTTAGAGCAAGACTCTGGCTGCCGGCCTCTACATAAAAACCGTTTCTTCCCATTATACGAATGAATACCGCCACCACATCCGGGTCAAGAACGGTGCCGCCATAAGCGTATAAAGCCTCTAGGGCGACCTCTTTTTTCATTGGTTTTCTACCTTGGGCAGGGTAGGTTAAGGCATCATAAACCCACGCCACAGTAAAAATGCGGTTACCCAGCGGAATTTTATCCCCTTTTAAAGCATAAAGACCGCTGCCATCCCAACGTTCGTGGTGATAACGAACTAAATTTTCGGCCCCTGCCAAAGCCAACACCCCAGAGATTATGCGGGCACCTATTTCGGCATGGGTATCTTCCTTTTCCTCTTCTCTTAATTCTTGTTCCTGGCCAAACAGATTTATTTGCCCCTCTTTAGACGGCACCAGGCCTATGCGGCCAATATCGTAACAATAGCATAAGGTACGGATATTATTTTGCTCAAAGCTAACAAGGTGCATGGCCTGGCTGATGCGGGCTGCATACTGCCACAAACGTTCACTTTTTTCTTCGATTTTTGGCATTTTTGGCATTTTTGGATTTTTGGCAATTCTTATTTTGAAGGTAGTTTTTTGTTTTCTTTTGGGTTGGGAAAATTTTGGTTGCGATATGGCTATTTCTGCCTTCTGAGCTATTGGCACTTGTTGTATTTTTTGAGCAGGTTCACTAACTAAAGCTACCGCTTCTGCAAGCTCTTTTGGCTCAGCCTGCCAAATACCAAGCCTAGACTGCTCTTCTTTTTTGCGGCCATAGTTTTTGATGCTGGCCCATAAAATCAAAAGCAAAACAATAAATATTCGTAAGGAAAGCCTATAAAAAGGCACCTGGGTGAAAAGAGCCCCAAGCACCGTAATATCTCCGTTAAAATAAGCAAAAGACGCTGCATCCACCAGCCAAACTGCCAGGCCGATTAATAAGTAGGTAAAATGTCTTTGGATGTTCTTAAATCTACTCATAGACTTTGTCCTTTCTTATGATAATATTTAGTTGTTATTTGACACTTTAATTTATCATTCGACAATTTCATCCTTAATCCTGCTAAAATTTTGCTAATAAATAAAAAGTTTTTATGTTTTTTAACAATTATAACAGGTGTTTTATATTTTTGTTTTTATTTATGGTAGGGTTCTTTTTGGCGAATTTTGCAAGCTCTATACAGCTGTTCGAGCAGAATGAGCCGCATAAGTTGATGGGGGTATGTGAAGGAGCCAAAAGAAAGCTGCATTTGAGAAGCCCGCAAGACTTTGGTATCTAAACCATGGGAACCACCAATGATAAAAGTTAAGTGACTTTCTCCTTTTAAAGCCAAGGCATCCAAATAATCTGCAAGCTCTGGTGAGGTCATTGTTTTTCCTTCTATGGCAAGAGCAATATTGTAAGACTGTGGTTTTAATTGAGCCAAAATTGCCTGGCCTTCTTTTGCCACGGACTGATCAATGGTAGCCAAAGAAGCATCTTGTAGCACTGCCACATCTGGCACTTCTATTTGTTTTAGTTTGACATATGGACCAAGGCGTTTTGCATATTCTGCTATGCCCTGGCGAAGGTATTCTTCTTTTATTTTACCAACTGCTATTATATCTATTTGCATCGGGGTTTCCCTTTCTGCTTTTATTTTTTAGGGGCCGCCCATAGGGCGGCCCCTTTTTTGTTTTTTGGTTTTATTCGCCACCAATATTCTGAAGAACTACTGTGAAATCCAGCGTTTTATCTTCCCTTTGCACCTTAACTGTGACGCTATCGCCTACCTTATACTGATAGATAGCCGCTTGCAGATCATAGTTATTTTCTATTTTTTCGCCATTTAAAGCAATAATGATATCATATTGCTTTAGACCGGCCTTTTCTGCTGTACTTCCGGAAACAGGGCTTACCATTACACCATAATCAACTTTCAGATTGGCATAGCGGGCAAAAGATTCATCCACGTTGTATAAAATACTTACACCCAGACCCGGCCAAACTGACCTACCATTTTCTTTAAGCTGCTGGGCGATATCTTTTACCGTATTGATAGGAATGGCAAAACCCATGCCTTCATAAGCTGTGTCATATATTTTGGAGCTATTAATGCCAATCACCTCACCACTGGTGTTTACCAAAGCACCACCGCTATTGCCAGGGTTTATAGCAGCATCGGTTTGCACCAGGCCCAAAAGCACGCCGCCGCTGCTAACTATTTGGCGGTTTAAACCGCTTATAATGCCTTTGGTAACTGAACGGGCAAATTCTTCCCCGCCCGGGTTGCCGATGGCCAAAACCGTTTCGCCAACCAAAAGAGCATCGGAATCTCCGAAGGTAGCAGCTGTGAGACCTGTGGCATCTATTTTTAGCACAGCCAAGTCACTGCGGGAATCGCTCCCCACCAAGGTTGCTTCTTCCTGACTACCGTCATACAGGTTTACTAAGATGTGACTTGCCCCTTCTATTACGTGGTTGTTGGTTATTATATAACCGTCGCTATCAAAAATTACACCGCTGCCGGAGGCCAAATCTACTTCTTGCGTGCCTCTGTACCAGTCGGAATAGCTACCGCGGCTAACGATGCCTACAATAGCCGGAGAAACTACCTGGGCTACTGAAACAGCCATATTGCCCTCTTTTGCCTCTTCTTCGGTTATTGTATATGTGTTGTTTGTTGAGATACCGCTTTCCTCGCTGGATATGCTACTTTGTATGCCAAGGTCTATCCAGCCAAAAGAAATAGCCCCTGCCACCAACAAGCCCCCCAAAACCGCAGCCACTATCATTAAAATAAAAACACTAAAAACCCCAAATCTTTTACGGCTGGATTTTTGGCTATCATAATCATAATAATTCATTATTAGATTATCCTCCTTTTTTGTTTATCCATTTCCCTATTTCATCTGTTTTTTGTTTATGTGCTGTAAATATTATTTTTTAATTTTCCTTAAAAATATATTCTACTATTCTTATTTTACTTTGCTGGCTTAATTGTAGCTTAAAAATTAAAAACAAAAAACTACCAAGCTCATTTTTTGGAAGCTCAGCAGTTTTTGATGTTGTAAAATGCTTTTTGCTTATTCTTCTTCTATTATAGCTCCAGTGGGACAAGCATCGGCACAAGCACCACAGCTGGTGCATGCATCAGCATCTATAACATATTTATCGCTACCTTCGCTAATGCATTCGTTTGGGCACTCATCTACACAAGCACCACAAGCAATACAATCATCAGTAATACGAAATGCCATAGGGAGACACCTCCTATAAAATTTTTATATACTAAGCCCCTAAACACTCTTTAAAAAAGAGGTAAACGGCTATGCATCAAACCTGAAAACCAAGGGTCCTTATGGAATCTTTTATATGGGTCAATTCCACGGTTTTATCCATAAGAAAGCTAGCTGTGCTTGTTTCTATGTCTACTTTTATTTGGTATAAACCCGGTAAAGCATGTAAAATTGCTTCTATAGCCTTTTGACATAAACTACTGTTCATACCTTCTATATATAAAGTTATTCCTTGACAAGCACCCGCTGTTGTCATAACACTTGGTCATCTCCTTTACCGATACATTCTAACACACTTTTTTTTGTAAAACAATATATTCTTACAAATAAAAAATAGCCCGTTTTTAAAAACGGGCTATTGGGAAATTTGAATACTATGGTAAGTATTTTAAAGGATTAACTTGCCTACCATTTATTAAAACCTCAAAGTGTAGGTGAGAGCCTGTGCTGTTACCCGTGTTGCCCATGGCGGCAATTTTTTCACCCTGATTAACCGTATCACCCACAGAAACATACATTTTACTAAGGTGAGCATACGCGGTTTGCAAGCCATCACCATGGTCTATTTTTATGAAATAGCCATAGTTTCCGCACCAACCGGCATAAAGCACAGTGCCGGCGGCGGCAGCTTTGATTGGATCACCTGTACTGCCGTCTATATCTATACCGGTGTGGTAACCACGGGAACGATAACCAAAGCGAGAAGTGATTTTTCCTTTAATGGGCCAAATAATAGAACCGGAACCGGAACCGGTGCTACCGCTTCTGGAAGCCACGGTAACTGCCTTGCCGCGGGTTATGACTTTGTTAACTGCTGCTGTTAAAACAACAGAGGAAAGACGAGTGCTGGAAACTTCCTTACCATTTTCCCAAACTACTTGCAGCTCTACTTCTTCCTCGCCAGTTTTGCCCTGTTGGGTTACCTTTTCTACCCCGGCACTAAGGTTACGGTCGGTAACATAGGTTGTTTTGTAGGCTATTTTGTTAACTTGGGTTTTTTGAATAACCGTAACAATGGTGATAATATCTACGGTTTTTGTTAGTTTTAGCTCAGATTCAAGCTTTAAGGCATCTGGGTTGACACCCGGGTTTGCCTCTTGCAAAGCTGCCACTGTGGTACTGTAGTCCCTAGCAATAGTCCAAAGGCTTTCGCCGGATTTTACCGTGTGGGTTTCCACCTCTTGATTTTGGGTACTTAAAAGATATTCCAATGCGCCTTGCTTTGTTTGAAGCTTATTCAGCTCTACATAAGCTGTTACTACTTCTACGTTTTCTCTAAATTTGACATCAACCACTGTGAAATCTTCGTCATCCGGAATAAATTCTTTTTTTAAATTATCCAGCACCGTGTTGGCTTCTTTTTCACTTCCCACATAAACCACATTTACATTGTTTACTTGAATAGCGGTGGCAACTACCATTGGGGTTACTGCTGCACAAAAAATATCTTCCGCCTCTTCTTTCTTTAAACAATCAGCCCCGCCGGTGCGGGTTTCTACTATATCTATCCGTTCTTTAATGTATACTTCCCGCCCATCAGAAAGCTTGCCCTGATCATTAAAATACCCTTCTAAAATTGCATTAGCCACTTTTTGGTTTGAAACCATGACCACCTGACGGTCATCTACCATTATGGCATAAGCCTTTTTACCAACCTTTACAGCTTCTATAATGTTGAAAAGGCTTAGAACTATCAGTACCAATACTAAAAGCCCGCCAACCGCAAAGGTCGCTTGCTTCATTTTACGAGGAGAAGCGGCAAAAGAACCAAACAAATTATGAAATTTTTTGTGCAACTTCTTATAGACTCTGCTGCAAAGCAATTTGCTTTTGATTTTTGCAAATAAACATGCTGCTTTTGCTTTGCCAAAAGCCATAATAGGAGCAACCTTTTCTTTGACTTTGGCGGCAAAAGGAGCAACAAAAGGTACTAGTTTTGCTTTGACGACTGCAATTATGGGAGCAGTCTTTTCTTCAACTCTTTTAAACAACACAAAAAGGGATCCTCTGAGCTTTTTGGTTTTTTGTGCAGAAATCCCTTTAATTTGGGCAAATTTATTAAGCCCATAAAACTTCCCCTTATATAAAGTTTCTAATAACTTGGCAAATTTTTCAAGAAACCGGAAAGATTTTTTTTCTTTATTTTGGCCTTGTGCCTTTTGCAAAATGAGCATCCTTTTTAGGCCAAGCTTTTGTTCGCTCAGCTTTTTCATAAACTTAACAAAAATGCTCGCTTCTTTTGCGTTTTCTACTTCTGTTTCTTCGCTGATGTCAACTACATTAAAATTGAGGGATTGCTTTTCGTTTGCGGCATTTGGCTCTCTAGTATCTTCAGCTTTTTTATCTTCGGCAGAGGATGCCCCAATTTGGACCATCTTGCCATTCTGATTTCGAAACTCCACTAGCTCCCATCACCACCCATACTATTTTTGAGCAAAAAACCTGCCCTATTCTCAATTTTTAAAGATTAAAGGCTTTGTAAATTTAAAAAAAAATTAAACATTTACAATATGATAACATATTTTTCCCAAATTGGCAAATCACCTGTTTCATAATGGTATTTGCGCCTGCATAATTTTTTAACAATCAAAAATAACCTGGTTTGCCATGGGTTTACTTGTTTGTCAATTTGTTTTATATGGATATGATAATTAAGGATAAAAATAAGTTGCTTTTTTGCTTAGCCATTACCATGTTTTTGATAAACCCTTTATGCAAGTGGCACAACGGCAACCCAAATTGCATATTCTAACCGCAAACGGCTTATCTTACAGCCTATTTCATATGGTTCTAGAAGGTTGTTATTAAAAAGTTGGGCATTGGCCTGGCAACCGCCGCTGCAATAAAACCTGGCCCAGCACTTTTTGCAGACTGGTTTGTTGTAGACATGAGCAGTCTTTAGTTCTTCCACCAGGTGCGGCCTTTCTATGCCTGTGGCCAAATTACCCAATCGCCAGGCTTCCCGGCCCACAAATTGATGGCAGGGATACAGGTCCCCTTCTGGAGTCACCACAAGATATTCGTGACCGGCACCACAACCGGTTAAACGTTTGAGCAGGCAGGGGCCATGTTGTAAATCTATGTTAAAATGAAAAAACTCAAAAGGCTGACCTTCTTTTCTTTTAGCATCATATAGTCTTGCTAGTTTATTATATGAATCTTTTATTTTTGGTAAATCCTCTTCTTTTATTCTGTAGGCGGCTTCCTTCTCCACCACCGGCTCCATAGAAAGCCTCCGCCAACCTTTTTGCAACCAATGCTCCACATCCGCTACAAAATCTAAATTTTTGTTGGTATAGGTGCCACGGATGTAAAAATCGCCGTCTGGGTGATTGACTACATAACGCCCTATGTTAGCAGAAACCACATCATAACTGCCTCGACCATTGGGGAAGTAGCGCATGGTATCATGAATCTTTTGTCGGCCATCATGACTTAAAATCACACTGACAGCGGCCTCGTCAAGCCATTTTTCTATTTTTGGGGTTAACCCCACGGCATTGGTGGTTAAGGTGAATTTAATGGTTTTACCAACATCGGCTGCTTTGGCTCTGGCATATTCTACTGTAGCTTGTACTACACTTATATTTAAAAGGGGCTCACCGCCAAAAAAGTCTACTTCACAAAAGGTTCTTTTAGTGTTGGCTAAAAGATAATCAATCGCTTTTTTTGCTGTTTCCAGCGGCATATTTAACCTTTGGCCGCCAAAAGAACCCTCAGCTGCAAAGCAATAGCCACAAGCTAAATTGCAGTCGTGGCTGATGTTGAGGCAGAGAGATTTAACGGTGGTTGCCGGTGGTTGATAAAAGCCGCCTGTTTCATCCGGTGTAAAAAGCAAACCTTCTTTTACCAACTCTTTTAACTGAACCAGGGCCTCATTTTCTTCTGTGTTTAGTAATTTTGCCGCTCTTTCAAAGTCACCTTCTGCCATCTTTAAAGCGTCTAAAGCGGACATTGTGCATTCGTCAATCAGATGCACCGAGCCGCTGTTTACATCAAGTAAAATATTTTGATTTAGCACAGAAAAATAATGAATATCCGCAAAATTTAATTGAGTCAAAATGGGCACCTCTTTAAATATTAAATATATATTGTTTTATTGGGGGTTGGCTACAGCCGCAAAAAACCAATAAATACAAAAGCAGGCTTTCTGCCAAAAGCAGCCAGCCTGCTGAAAACAGTTTAATTTATTTTTGGCAGGCTTGATTGCCTACGGTGCAAGAAGTTTTGCAAGCTGATTGGCAGGAGCTTTGGCAGGTGCCACAGCCGCCGGTTTTTACCGTATTGGAAAGATTGCCTTTTATTACGGTTTTAACGTGTTTTTTCATTAAAATTTGCCTCCTTGATTTACCGATCATTGATCATATTTGATTATATCATATTTTTTAACTAAAGCTAGAGTTTTTAAAAAAATATTTTAATTACTTGCGGCAAACAATTTTTAAAATAAAAAAGGCCTTGGGGCCCTTTTTTATTGTTTTGGAGCGGGTGATGGGAATCGAACCCACATAACTGGCTTGGGAAGCCAACGCTCTACCACTGAGCTACACCCGCAAGCAAAAACATTATATATCTGCGAGCATGGGCAAGTCAAGCGTTTGTTTGGCTTCTATTTTTCGATGTTTTTGGCAAATTGTTTTATTTTGCTATATCTTCTTGTATTAAGCTGCAATACTCAACAAGCTTATTTTGGGTGTGTACATAGGCCATTATGCTTGCCTCGATTACATTGGTTGAGAGACCTCTCCCGGTAAACATATGATCGTCATATTTGATTGTGGTCATTACTTCCCCAAGGCTGTCCTCGCCTTCCGATACCGACTGGATGGCATAGTTTTCAAGTACATATGGCGGCGGACATATAATTTTATCAATTGCCCTATATGCGGCATCTACAGGCCCATTACCGAGGGCTACTTCTTCTTGAATCACCCCATCCTTTTCAAGAGAAACTACAGCTGTTGTTGCCGCGGAATCGCTTGTGTGTACAGAAAACCCCACCAATATATACTGACTGCCTGTTTCCGGAGCGCTATTTCGAACCAGAGCCTCAAGATCTCTGTCGGTAATATCTTTCTTTTTATCGCAGAGCTCTTTAAATGAGTTAAAGCAAAAATCAAGCTCTTCATTGGAAAGGATAAATCCCATCTCTTGGAGTTTATCTTTAAAAGCATGCCGGCCAGAATGTTTCCCCAAAACCATTTGGTTCGAGGGAATCCCGATCGATTCTGGTGTCATAATCTCGTAGGTACTCCGTTCAGCCATGACACCATGCTGATGTATTCCGGCTTCATGAGCAAAAGCATTTGCTCCGACAATCGGTTTGTTAAATGGCATTGTTCTGCCAATGATACTATACACAGTTTTGCTTGCCGCGTATATTTGAGTTGTATCTACACGGGTAAATACATTGAAGACATTCTGCCGTGTATGAAGTGCCATAACCACTTCTTCCATCGGCGCGTTCCCGGCACGTTCGCCGATTCCGTTGATAGTACATTCGATCTGCCGTGCCCCCCCAAGAATCCCTGCAAGTGTATTAGCAGTTGCCATACCCAAATCGTTGTGGCAATGTACAGAAAGGTCAATCCCTTCGCATTCGGGAACACTTTTTTTCAGTTGTTCAATAGCGTACCGCATTTCATGTGGCGTAGAGTAACCCACCGTATCGGGAATATTAACAACTGTTGCACCGCTTGCTATAGCTACCCTCACCACCTGGGCAAGAAATTCTGGCTCGCTTCGCATGGCATCTTCTGCGGAAAACTCGATATTTGAGCAAAGTTTTTTTGCATATTTTACCATGTCTGCCGTTCTCTCCAGAACCTGCTCGGGCGTCATTTTAAGTTTGTGCTTCATGTGAATGGGAGATGTGGCAATAAACACATGGATTCGCGGGTCTTCTGCCTTTTTTAATGCTTTATATGCAGCATCAATATCTTTTTCCGCACACCGTGCAAGCGAGGCAACGGTGCAGTCTTTGACCGTTTCGGCTACCGCCGCAATAGCTTGAAAATCTCCAGGAGAAGAAATGGCAAAACCGGCTTCTATGATATCTACTTTTAACAACTCAAGCCTATGAGCGATCTCGATTTTTTCTTTCAGGTTCATGCTGCAGCCAGGTGACTGCTCACCGTCGCGCAGGGTTGTATCAAAAATTTTAACTTGGCTTTTCATAGGTCCTCCTTCTGGCTGTAAAAACAGCCATGCTTTATATTTTATTTCAAAAAATTAAGCCTTGCAGCGTTTACGCTACAAGGCTTTGATTGACTCGAATATATATACTATATGCTTCGATTAATCTGTTTGTAGGCAACGCAAATATCCGCTATCGCTGGTCAATAGCCCTGCAATAACGGTTAGTAGGATAGCTGCGCTTACAAACAAAGTATTCAAAAGGAATCCTCCCTTTTTAGTATGTTTAATTAAATGTACCATTCCTAAACCCTGTTGTCAAGTGATTTTAAAGATTAAAATCAAATTTAAGCTCATTGTTATTTCTTTCTATAAATAAGCCCAATAACATTGGGACCGGCGTTGACAGCAATAGCTGCACCTATTTGATACGAATCTGCCGGCGGATAACCAAGCTTCTCTGTCATAAGGTCTGTAATTTCCTTTTGTGCCAGCTTGTTGTTTCCGTAGACGATACAGTAAGGTGATCCCACTTCCATTTCAGCAACAGTTCTTTTAATAATTTCCGGAACAATATTTCTCTCGCCACGCACTTTGCCAACTGTCACAATTTCACGATCATTCAGGCACATTATGGGCTTTATATTAAGCTTGTTCCCCAAAAAAGCTGCAACGCTTGGTATGCGTCCGGACTTTGAGGCATATTTAAGGGTATATGGAGCAAAGCAAACAGTAACATTTTCACACCAATCCTTTAAGTAGGCAACCACATCGTCAGCGGCAATTCCTTTTTCTATCATTTTTGCCGCTTCTACAACAGCAAAACCATAACAACCTGTGTAAGATGCACTATCAATGTTATGTATTAAAAACTTCCCCACTGCTTCGGGGTGGTTCTCATAAAACTCTTGGGCCGCCATTAAAGAACTTTCATAAGTTGCAGATCCCGTCGAGTTCACAGATACATTGATTACATCAGTATAGCCATCTTTGTAATTCTGCTCAAAAATTTCACTGAACTCATATGCCGTAATTTGTGAGGTGGATGGAATTTCGTTATATTCATCCAGCATTCTATAAAACTGTTCATTATCAAAATCAATGCGGCTAACAAGAGTGCGGCCGCCTACCGCAAGCTTAATGGGAACCACCTGTATATTATATTGCTGCTCATTTGCATAACTGATGTCACTGACAGAATCGGTCATAAGTTTAATTTTTTCCATTCAAAGTTCCTTTCCAATTAGATGGTCATAAAGCCATCTTCTGTAGATTTTTAGAAATAAGTGTTAGTGCCTTATAAAAATAGGCTCTTTCTGCATCATTCAAACCCATGCCGGCTTTATTGACTGAATCTTCAATTATTGCGTCTATTTTTTCTGTTAGCCACATGCCCCTCTCTGTAAGTATTATTTTTGCCCGATACTTTTTGCTATCATCTTTTATTTGGTATGTCACATATTCAAGTTCCTCTAGCTCGCTCACGCTTCTTGATATTGCAGCTTTATCCAGCTCGCATAATTTTGAAAGCTCTGCTGCCGTCAAGCCGCCCGGGTTATTTTGTAAGTAAAACAAACACATTACATGCGTGCCACGCAAACCAAAAGAAAGCATCTCTTTATTCTTTATTTTTTGAATGTTTTTCGAGATCTGAGCTATGTTTGTTATGAATGTTTGAAATCTATATTCCAACATATATATGCCTCCACATATGTTTTCACAAATTTTTATGTCGCCTGTATTATATAATGGAGATGTTGACATGTCAACATCTTGCACAAAATATCTTTTATTTGACTTTTTTGTTCAGGCTGCTTGACATCATCAGCTTGATATGCTATAATTCAGAAAATTGTTTTTGCAGGGAAGGAGCACGCAAAAAGTGTCATCAATTTGGAATAATGCAGCTACTTATTTTTACTTTTATCGCTTCTACTTCGATAAAAGTGATTCGTGTTGCATTAAATCCTCATACTGATGACGCTTCGTGTAATAACTTACAATAAAGCCACAGTATAAAGGCCACACAGAATCACTTCTGTGCGGCCTTAATTTTTTTAAGGGAGTGAATATAATGATAGCTGTATTAAAAGAAGGTACCACTGTTCAGCAAAGAGATAACTTATGTGAATGGTTCAAATCAATGGGATTGGAAGTGCACCTTTCGGAGGGGCAGTTTCAAACAATACTTGGTATTATAGGCGATACAAGCAGGGTCGATATTGGTCTGCTTGAAAGTCTCTCCATAATTGAATCGGTAAAGAGGATCAGCGAGCCGTTCAAAAACGCCAACAGAAAATTCCACACAAATGATTCTGTGCTTGATATAAACGGCGTTAAGATTGGCGGCGGCAATTTCCAAATAATTGCCGGGCCGTGTTCGGTTGAATCGCGTGATCAAATAATTACCATTGCAAATCAGGTGAAGGCTTCCGGCGCAGCGATACTCAGAGGCGGGGCCTTCAAACCGCGGACTTCTCCGTATGATTTTCAAGGGCTTCACGCCGCTGGGATAGATCTTTTGCTTGAAGTAAAGCGGCAGACCGGCATGCCTATCGTCACCGAAATAATGAACGTTAATGATTTGGATCTTTTCGAAGAAATAGATATTATCCAGGTAGGCGCCCGTAATATGCAGAACTTTGATTTACTCAAAGAGCTTGGTAAAACCAAAAAGAATATCCTTCTTAAGCGTGGCCTTGCCAACACATTGAAGGAACTTCTTATGAGTGCTGAATATATTATGGCAGGCGGCAATGAAAATATTATCCTTTGCGAACGTGGAATAAGAACCTATGAGACATATACGAGAAATACACTCGACCTTTCCGCCGTTCCCATGCTCCACGAGCTTACACACCTGCCGGTAATCGTTGACCCGAGCCACGCAACAGGCATTTGCAGACTTGTGGAACCAATGGCACTGGCAGCAGTTGCAGCCGGAGCGGATGGAGTCATGATAGAAGTACACAATGATCCGGAACATGCTCTTTGCGATGGCGCGCAGTCCCTTACTCCAGAACAATTTGACAGAGTTGCCAAAAAGGTTGCTAGGATTAGGGAGGTTATTGTATCATGAAAATTGGGATCGCAGGTCTCGGACTGATTGGCGGTTCACTCGCCAAGGCGTTTAAGAAATACTCCGACGCGACGGTATACGGATATGATATCGATAGCTCCATAACAGATATTGCCCAAATATATGGTGCTACCGACCATGAGCTTACCAGCGATAATATAATGGAGTGCGACTGTGTTTTAATTTCCCTTTATCCGCGGGCAGCAGTTGAATTTTTGAAAGACAACGCACCTCATATTAAACCGGATACGCTTGTTATTGATTGCTGCGGAACCAAAAGAATGGTATGCAAAGTTGGCTTTGAGCTGGCCAAAAAACATGGCTTTGTCTTTGCTGGCGGGCACCCAATGGCTGGCACTCATAAATCCGGGTTTGCAAACAGCAACGAGGATCTTTTTAAAGGCGCATGCATGGTATTAGTTCCTCCTGTTTTTGACGATATTATACTTCTTGAGCGGGTTAAAACCGTACTGAAACCCGCGGGATTCGGCCAGATCTCCGTTACAACAGCCGAAAAGCATGATAAACTTATCGCCTTTACCTCACAGATGGCCCATGTCGTTTCCAATGCATACATAAAAAGCCCTGTGGCAAATGAACATAAAGGGGTTTCGGCCGGAAGCTATAAGGATCTCACCCGGGTTGCATGGCTTAACCCAGACATGTGGGCTGACCTATTTATTGAAAACAAAGATAACCTTTTAAATGAGCTTGATTTTTTTATAAATTCTCTTAAAGAATATCGCAGTGCTATTGCCGCAGAAGACGACAAAAAGCTGCGCAGACTGCTTGAAGAAGGCAGGAAAAGAAAAGAGGAAGTGGATGGAAAATGAAAACTGTTACAGTAAAAGCTAACAGTAAAACATATCCTGTTTTGATCGGTAATGGCATTATGGACGAATGCGGGAATTTAACAAAAAATATAACCGCAACAAGATATGCTGCCATCATTACTGACGATATAGTTGACGGCTTATATTCGGCCAGGCTTATTTCTTCGCTAAATAAGGCTGGGTTTAAAACCGTTAAATATGTTATTCAAAACGGTGAACATTCCAAAAACACAGAGAATTATGTAAAAATACTTGAATTTTTGGCCGAGAGTGGGCTCACGAGAAGCGATATAGTAATTGCCCTTGGGGGAGGCGTTGTGGGAGACATCGCCGGTTTTGCCGCCGCCTCCTATCTTAGAGGAGTCCATTTTATTCAGGTTCCTACTACGCTTCTTGCGTGTGTAGATTCTTCCGTGGGCGGCAAAACCGGCATAAACCTGAAAAAAGGGAAAAACCTTGCGGGGGCTTTTTATCAACCAGATCTTGTGGTATGCGACCCGCTTTTGCTTTCCACTCTGCCGGAAAATATTTTTTCCGATGGTTGTGCCGAAGTAATAAAATATGCCGTAATACGCGACAAATCTCTCTTTGAACTGCTCAAACTCCCGATCAAACCTCATATTGAAGAAATAATAGCGCGCTGCGTAAAAATCAAAAGCAGTATTGTAGAAGCCGATGAGTATGATACGTGGGAAAGACAAATTCTAAACTTTGGGCATACTTTTGGTCATGCAATAGAAAAATGCAGCGGATATGCCGTTTCGCATGGGAGTGCGGTTGCCATAGGCATGGCAATAATGGCTTTAGCCGCAGCTGATAAAGGTATCTGTGAAAAAGACTGCCCGGCTGAAATAATAAATATGGTTAAATCATATGGCCTTCCATACAAAACAGATTATAGCGCAGACGCTTTGTTTGATGTTCTTCTTGCAGACAAAAAACGACTTGGCGAAACTATAACGCTTGTTGTTCCCCAAAGAATCGGCGAATGCATCCTCAAAAAAGTCCCGGTAAGCGAAGTGAAAGATTTTCTTTACAGTGCAATGAAGGGATGATATAAAATGAAGGTTACAGTTTCCCCTTCCCTATTAAGCGGCGTTATTGAGGCCATCCCCTCTAAATCGCATGCCCACAGATTATTGATCTGCGCTGCGTTTTCAGACGGAAAAACAGATATCGTTTGTAAAACCAACTCAGACGATATTGAGGCAACCTGTGACTGCTTGTGCTCGCTCGGAGCTACAATAACCAAAGAAAAGGATATCTTTTTGGTTACACCACTCTCCGCTTCGGCACAAAGTGTTGTCCTCGATTGCCACGAAAGCGGTTCCACATACCGTTTTATGGCACCCGTTGTTGCCGCTCTTGGCGTAAATACAGAATTTGTTTTGCAAGGCCGCCTCTCTAAAAGACCTATGCAACCTTTATGGGACGCTCTTGAAAGCCACGGCGTTTCGGTAAAAGGTAAGAATACGGAGCGTGTATGCCTTTCTGGTAAGCTTCGCGGCGGCCAGTTTCAGATTCCCGGAGATATATCTTCGCAGTTTATTAGCGGACTGATATTTGCCCTCCCCCTGCTTGACAGTGACAGCGTTATTTATATAACCGGAGATTTGGAATCAAAAAGTTATATAGATATTACTCTTTCTGCCGTAAGAGCCTTTGGTATTCAGATAAACTTTGCCGGCAGAACGATAATCATCCCAAAAGGGCAGAAGTACATTTCTCCTCGTTGTGTCCCCGTTGAGGGCGACTGGTCTAATGCCGCTTTTTGGTTATGTGCCGCAGCAGCGGGCAGGAAAAGCGTTACATGTGCTGGGCTGAATCCAAGGTCAGAGCAGGGAGACCGGGCAATATGCAACATTCTCAGGGATTTTGGGGCGGAAGTCACCATTGAAGAAAATAGGGTTACAGCAAGAGCCGCCGCCCTTTTTGGCACAGAGGTGGATGCACGGGATATTCCCGATCTTATTCCGGCTATTGCTGTTTTAGCATGCTCCGCACATGGAACCACAGTAATAAAGAATGCCGGCAGGCTCAGATTAAAAGAAAGCGACAGGCTGTTTACCATATTGGACACTCTAAAAAAGCTGGGTGCCAATATATGCGAATCCGAAGATACACTCGTGATCAAAGGAAGCCGGCTTGCCGGGGGGTGTGTGGATTCGCATAACGACCACCGGATAGCTATGATGGCAGCAATTGCTTCTGTTATATCCGATGGCAGCATAACAATCACAAAGGCCGAAGCCGTAGGCAAATCCTATCCTGGATTTTTCGATGATTTTAAGATGCTTGGCGGCAGCATCAGAAAGGAATAATTTATGAGCTCTTGCTACGGGAAAAACATAAAAATATCTATCTTCGGGCAGTCGCATTCAGCAGCTATCGGCGTTGTCATCGACGGGCTCCCTGCCGGTCATGCAGTTGATATGGAAAAACTTGAAGCGTTTATGCTGAGACGCGCCCCCGGAACAAACGAGTTTTCTACAAGCCGCCACGAGAGCGACAAGGTGGAGGTGCTTTCGGGGCTTAAAAACGGCCTGCTTTGCGGGGCTCCCTTTGCGGCAATCATCAGAAACACAGACGTGCGTTCAGATGATTATGCGGAAATAGTAGACACCCCCCGCCCGGGGCATGCTGATTTTACCGCTCAAATTAAATTTGGCGGATATCAGGACGCTTCCGGGGGAGGACATTTTTCCGGCAGGATGACAGCTCCTCTTTGTATTGCGGGCGGCATAATTATGCAGCTCCTTGCCAAAGAAAATATTATGATAGGCGCACACATTGCTGAAATTGCCGGAATAAAGGACAGCAATTTTGACCCAGTGACCATCTCTTCAGCAGATCTCGCGGCTCTGTACAAGTGCAGCTTTGCGGCAAACGACACCTCTGCCGGTGATGCTATGAAAAAGGCCATTGCAGATGCCTTAAGTGTTGGCGATTCGGTCGGCGGAATAATAGAATGTGCGGCAATTGGTCTTCCAGCAGGCGTAGGGGACCATATGTTTGACGGAATGGAAAACAGAATAGCTTTAGCTGTGTTTGCCATTCCCGCGGTTAAGGGTATCGAGTTTGGCAGCGGATTCAGCGGTAGTAAACTTTGTGGCAGCGAAAACAACGACGCATTTACATTCAGCTCCAGCACAGTAAAAACCGTAACCAACAATCATGGGGGAATACTTGGCGGAATAACCTCCGGCATGCCTCTGCTTTTTCGGGTGGCAATAAAACCCACCCCATCCATTGCTCAAAAGCAGCATACTATAAGTTTTTCACAAGAGTGTGACACCATATTAAAAATCAAAGGCAGACACGATCCCTGCATAGTGCCCAGGGCTGTTCCTTGTGTCGAATCTGCCGCTGCAATAGCAATATATGATGCTTTGCTCGATTTCAAAAAATATCGCTGAGGGGTGAATATAATGGATCTTACAGATTACCGAAAAAACATTGATGAAATCGATGAAAAGCTGGTAAAGCTTTTTATCGAACGCATGGGAGTATCTGCCGAAATAGCCAAATACAAAACACAGCAGGGAATCCCTGTGCTTGACCCCGCGCGGGAAAGGCAGAAGCTGTCTGATATTACGCAGAGCGTGGAACCTGCCATGCACACGTATATCAATTCTCTCTATTCGCTGATTTTTGAACTCAGCCGCGCCTACCAACGTAAGCTTTCTTCTGTTGAGCCGGCTCTAGTGTTGAAAATCATGGATGCTATCAAAAACACAGGCAAACTTATACCTGCCAATTCTCTCATCGCTTGTCAAGGTGTCGAGGGGGCTTACTCTCAGATTGCCTGTGAAAAGATGTTTTCTGCTCCAAATATTATGTATTTTTCTTCTTTTGAAAGTGTTTTTTCGGCAATTGACAAAGGACTCTGCCGCTATGGGATCCTTCCTCTCGAAAACAGCACAGCAGGCTCTGTAAATGCAATATACGACCTTATGATGAAATACGATTTTTGCATCGTAAGAAGCACACGGATAAAAGTTGATCATTGTCTGCTTGTTAATAAAGGCACAACGATCTCCGATATTAAGGAAATTTTTTCTCATGAACAGGCCCTAGCCCAATGCACCGGCTTTTTAAAAAACCTGGGTGACGTTAAAATCACCCCATGTGAGAATACAGCAATTGCCGCAAACCTGGTATTGGAATCCGGCAGAAAAGACGCTGCCGCTATTTCTTCCGCTTTTTGCGCTGAACTATACGGTCTTGAATGCCTGCAAAAATCAATTCAGGATCAGGGAAGCAACTTCACAAGATTTATTTGTATTTCCAAAAAACTCGAGATCTACCCTGGCGCTGACAAGACAAGCATTATGATGATACTGCCGCACAGGCCGGGAGCACTTTACAATGTTCTTTCAAGGTTTTATGCTCTTGGAATCAATCTAATAAAGCTCGAAAGCCGGCCGCTTCCTAATAGCGACTTTGAGTTTATGTTTTATTTTGATCTTGATGTTTCTATTTATTCCAAAGAGTTCGCTCAAATATTTAGCGAACTTGAAGAAACCTGCTCGCTGATAAAATATCTTGGGAGCTATTCGGAGGTTGTATAATATGAAAAAATTCGGCCTGCTTGGCGAAAAGCTTGAACACAGTTTTTCGCCTCAAATTCACCGAATGCTTGGTGACTACGAGTATTCGTTATACGAGGTGCCCGCAGATTCGTTTGATGGCTTTATGAAGCAAAACGACCTGGACGGCTTTAATGTCACCATCCCTTACAAGCAGGCTGTTATCCCGTATTGTGGTAGGCTTTCAGACATAGCCGAGCGCACAGGAAGCGTTAATACCATTATTAAAAATTCAGACGGCACATATTTTGGCGATAACACCGATTATGCCGGCTTTTTGAGCATAATGAAACAAAGCAAGCAAGCCTGGCATGGCAAAAAGGCACTGGTGCTCGGCAGCGGCGGCGCCTCAAAAACAGTAAATGCCGTTCTTGAGGATCTGGGTACATCAACGGTCATAACCGTTTCCAGAAACGATAAAAGCAATTACTGCAACATATCAGACCATTATGATGCCACTTTGATAGTTAACACCACCCCGGTAGGCAGGTTTCCAAATAATGGGGAATCCCTTGTGGATCTATCCCTTTTTGACCAATGTGAATTTGTTGTAGACCTGATATACAACCCCTTGCAAACAAAGCTTCTTTTGCAAGCAAAAAAACTTGGCATATCAAGCAGTAATGGCCTGCTCATGCTGGCGGAACAGGCAAGAAAAACGAGCGAGTTGTTTACCGGCACGGCGATACCGGAGAAAATTTCGTATGATATACAAAAGGTTATAGAAAGACAAATAAAAAATATTATTCTTATAGGCATGCCCGGATGCGGAAAATCAACTATAGGTAAATATCTTTCCGAAATTACCGGAAGACAGTTTGTAGACACCGATTGCATTATTGAACAAAAAACCCACCGTAAAATACCCGATATTTTTTTAGAGTCAGGCGAAGCGTGTTTTAGGGCAATCGAGACAGAAGTGCTCGCCGATGTCTGCAAAGAAAGTGGTTATGTTATCTCCACCGGCGGAGGAGTCGTTACGGTCGATCACAATAGAGATCTGCTAATGCAAAATGGCACGGTTGTTTTGCTAGAACGTGACCAAAGTAAGCTTTTATCAGAGGGACGGCCGGTCTCGCAAAAAAAAGGCATCGACACGCTTTACCGCGAGAGAATGCCTCTTTACCGCATGTGGAGCGATATGTGTTTTAAAGATGAAGACCCACGCACAATGGCGCATAAAATAAAGGAGGCTCTAAATCTATGAAAATACTTATTATCAACGGACCGAATCTTAATATGCTTGGCATTAGGGAGCCTGAAATATATGGTAGAGAAACTTTGGCAGATCTTGTGAATTATATCAGGGAATATTGTGATAATAAAAACATCCGTACACAGTTTTTTCAATCAAACAGCGAAGGCGCAATAGTTGATGCAATACAAGAAGCATACGGGCGTATCGACGGCATAATCATAAACCCGGCTGCATATACCCACACAAGTATTGCTATAGCCGATGCCGTTAAAGCGGTTATGATACCAACGGTGGAAGTGCACCTTTCGGATATCTCAAAGCGCGAAGGGTTTCGAAAAATATCATATATCTCTCCCGTGTGTATTGCCACGCTTGCAGGCAAACACTTTAAAGCATATACGGAAGCCGTTGACATACTTGCTGATTATATTAAGAAACAAAAATAAGCTAATAAAAATAAAACCGCCCCTGGCCTGCTTGGCCGGTGGCGGTTTTTAAAAAACCAATTTTAAAGCAAAAACTCGCTTAAATATTTGTTTTATTAACATTGAAAGGATTCCTTCGCATTTCAAGGGAAAATAAGTAAGGATAGTCTGATTTTAAATGGAACATATAACTTATCCACTGTACAAGTATTGCTTTAAACGCTCTTCTTGTATCATTATTTAAATGAGCAATATCAGTGCTCGGCAAATCAGCAAAACTACCCCTAAAAAGCAACTCATCTGTTAAATGAAAAATCGCCCAAAGCAAATCTGTAAACGTTTCATGTTCAAGTAAATTAGGATTCTCAAGCATTAATAATATGAAATTGCGTTTTTCTGACAGCATATTTTTAAGATTCTGCAGATCATCCGCTGTACAGCATATATCTAAATCATATTTTTCAATTGATGTAGCCGCAGTTTTAAAGTCGCGGTTCGACCAATTTTCTATAAAATTTAAACATAATTCAAGCTCTTCGGATTTAGAATTTAGTCTGTTCAGCTTTTCAAGCAGCTCATTCCCTATTTCACTAAAAAAGGCACCTACCATCATATTGGTCTTCTTTAATCGTTCTTTCTTTTCCCGGTTGGTTAAAAATTTCCCCAAAACAATAGTAACAATAGCAACCTGTAGCGGCAAAAATGCCATATCCTGCAGAAAATAAAAAACAGTATCTTGGGGAGACTGAAACTTTACCAGCTGAAATATATAAATGGCTAAAGAAACAATAACCAGCAATAAAATCATCAATACGGTAGAGTTAAATTTTTTCACAATCTGTAAACACCCTCTTTGGATTCGTATATTTACTTATATTACCGTACAATTTTTCCCTTTCTTTTTGGCTTCGTACATTTTATTGTCGGCCAACAATATTAATTCTGCGGCGGTCAATTGCGTGTTTTCTATTGAATATATTCCTAGAGAAGCAGTAGTTTTTATTTTTTCATCTTGTAATATAACTATTTCAGATATTTTGTTTCGAATTCTTTCGGCAATTTCATAGGCTTCGCTGCCTGCAGTATTATACAAACAAATTAAAAACTCATCGCCGCCATATCGTGCAACCCAATCAGTATTGATACGAATGCAACTTATAATCACATCTGCCACTTTCTTGAGTGTCGCATCACCAAAAGCATGACCCAAAGTATCATTGATTTCTTTTAAATTATCCACATCTAAGAAGATAACTGATAACGGACACTTTTCCATTGCTGCTTTAACGATATTTTTTGGCAGGTGCTCGTCTGCATACCGCCTGTTAAATATTTTTGTTATTTCATCCTTAACCGCTAATTCGTTGATATCATAAATAAGGTCTCTAACAAATTGCCCACTTGCATAATCTCCAAAACCTATCATCATGGTATTAGAAACATCTTTTAACAGCTCTAATACCAAGGGGTGTTCGGTTCCTTTAATTGGTAGGGAAGTTACACACAAAATCGAATCGATAGACTGCTCCAGTTTCACATAACACTCATTATCCTGATAAGCCCGGGTAGATATGCAGTTATCACATATTTTACCCTTGCCCCAATATTCGTAACATTTTTCGCAAGGACCATCGCTGCAATTATAAAGATTCTCGATTACTTTTTTATTAATAGGGTCCACAAGCCTCATCGCATCATACATTTTATTAAAAAGCTTTAGATAATTGTTTAATTCGTCAAGCGTTATATTATTGAACATTAGATAATCCTCCCCTCAAAATTTCCTATAATAAAAATATCTTTTGCTAGAAATATCTTTTGCTCAAAACAGAACCGCATGTCTTTTATTTTGTATGTTTTATTTTCACATCCTTTTTACATAAAACGTTTGATAGACTTTGTCCCATTCAGCAAGTTCATATCTTCGTTTCATAAAATCACAAAACCTCATTTTAAACCAAAATTGAAAGCCCAAAGCTACCACCTCGCCTTCAGATTTAGATATCGCACTTTTGATACAAAAGAAGAAACCCTTGTTTATTAATGTTTTTATATTTTATTTTTATTATATTACATAATAAGAAAAATTTATATAATAATTAAGCATAATATCCTAATATTCTACAAAAACTCCCAAATTTTTTAATAAGAATTTTGTGGTTTTGCACAAAAATTTGCTACCTAAGGATTATAGCAAACCTTTAGTGCCAAAATGGCTGGAGATACGGAAAGTAAAAATATTAGATAACATTTATGAAGTAATTTTAAAAACAAAACCTGCCATCATGTGCGATAGCAGGGAATTTTTTGTGGTGACGCGTAGGGGATTCGAACCCCTGAATGCCAGCGTGAAAGGCTGGTGAGTTCAGCCACTTCTCCAACGCGCCTTATTGGTGAGCCATCGGCGACTCGAACGCCGGACACCCTGATTAAGAGTCAGGTGCTCTACCGACTGAGCTAATGGCTCGGGTTGGTGCAGTAAGAATTCTACTTTAATACAAGTTTTTTGTCAACTTGTTTTTGGTAAAATATTTTAGCTCTTTTAAAAAAGTAATTTTGTTTTGCTTGATTGGGTTAATTCTTTCTCTTAAAAAATTGTTTTACAAACAATGGTTTGGCTGCGTTCTGGCCCTACGGCTACTATTGCCACATCCACACCGGCAAGCTCTTCTATGCGTTTTATGAAGGCCTGAGCTTCAGCGGGGAGTTCTTGGAAACTTCGGCAGCCAGTAGTATCTTTTTGCCAACCGGGCAAAACTTCATATATTGGTTCACACTCTGCAAGAACTGTAAGGTCATAAGGAAATTCGGTTATTTCTTGACCTTTATAGGCATAGGCCCGGCATATTTTTACTTCTTTCATTTCATCCAGCACATCCAGTTTTGTAATAACCAGGTCGGTAAGGCCATTTACCACTGCGCTGTAGCGCAACACTACTGCATCTTGCCAACCGCAACGGCGGGGACGCCCCGTGGTAGTACCAAACTCAACACCTTTTTGCCTGATCTCTTCACCCACTTCATCAAAGAGTTCACCCGGAAAAGGACCGCTGCCTACCCTGGTAGTGTAGGATTTAGCAATACCAACTACCCGGTTTATTTTGGTCGGGCCAACGCCGCTGCCGGTGCAGGCACCGCCGGCACAAGGAGCAGACGAGGTAACATAAGGATAAGTACCATGGTCAATATCTAAATGAGTACCCTGAGCACCTTCAAAAAGCACTTTCTTGCCTTCTTCTATGGCTTTATTTAAGCTATATAGGGTTTCCCCCACATAAGGACGGATTTTTTGGGCATAAACAGCAAATTCCGTTTTGATCGCTTCTAGGTCGCAGTTAGGCAAACCGTGGCCTTTGAAGAGTATATTCTTTTCTTTTACATTATCTGCTAAGATGACCTCAAAATGCGGCCAATTTAAAAGGTCGGCCAATCGAATCCCCTGGCGGGCTACTTTATCCATATAAGCAGGGCCAATACCCCGTTTGGTGGTTCCAATACTTTTGGCACCCTTATTGTTTTCTTCCATCTCGTCCATCATATAGTGATAGGGCATGATGAGATGAACCCTTTGGGAGATTTTAAGGTTTTTTATATCAATCCCCATTGCTTCCAATCTTTCCAGCTCCTGCAGAACCATTTTTAGATCCAACACCACCCCATTACCAACGATGCAAGAAACCTTTGGATATAGAATGCCCGAAGGCACTAAGTGCAGCTTGTGTACTATACCGTCAACCACTACGGTATGACCGGCATTGGAACCCCCTTGGCAGCGTACTACCATATCTGCTTGAGCTGCCAAAAAATCGGTTATTTTGCCTTTTCCTTCATCGCCCCATTGAGCTCCTACTATAACTACTGTTGACATAATAACACCCTTTCTGTGCTGCTAGTTTCGGGCAAAGTAAACAAAACAAGAACGAGGCAAAGGCCTCGTTGGGAAACCACGTTTGAATTATAGCACGGTTGATAAAACTTTGTCAATTTTACTGTTTTTATTATTTATTTTTAGGGAGCAAAATATCCGCTCCAAAGAGAAATGGTAAGACTATCTTCTGTAAAGTGAACTCTGATGTGCATTGGTTCTTCTGTATCGTTAAAAATCTTCAAATCTTTACTCCCCCAAGATACTGTGGCATCCAAATTTTCTGGCACATAATCTACCGGTAGGCTATGCGGATGACGCTCTACTATCTCCAGCCCTGCTGCTAATGCTGCATTATATAATGTGCTAGAAACCTGGCAAATACCGCCGCCATAGTCTTCGACTTTGTTGCCATTTAAATAGATTATGGCCATTTGATAACCTTTTTCTGCCGTTCTTTCGCCCACGCTGTCGTTAAAAGAAAAGATATGGCTACCGGATAAAGGCAACCCATGCAAAGCTGCAGCCGCAATTTTTAAATTTGTGGTGCGAGCCTTGTTGTTCGGATCAAGTTTTGTGGTGTAGCTGGTTATTTTTCTGGGCAAAGTAGCAAGCTCTTCTAGCAAATCCTCTTTGGCTACTTGCCAAACTTTACTCGTGTTGCCACCACTAATGTTTTCATCTAGTAGATACAAATGCCAAGTTTCGTTAGTTTCATCCCAAAAATTTACAATCCCCAGAAACTCAATAAGGCTTGGGGGCAAACACATGCGGCCATCAATTATTTGGGCTCTTTCCGGCCAGGTATATCTTAACAGCTCACTCTGGCTGTTTATTACTCGGACGGTTGAAAGGTTGGGACAAAAAACCACTCCTAAATCATTGGCAGCCCAAACGGCGGTTTTTTCCTCTGCCTGCCAAGCTACATTAGCCCCAAGCAATTGAGCCAATGCTGTTAAGGAAAGCCTTGGCAATTCGCCGCCCTTGCCGGGTAAATTTACTGTTTTTTCTTCGCCATTGCCATAATGAACCGTTACCGCAATTTCTGGTAGGGCAAAAGCTGACTTAATAGTAAAACCGGCTATCAAAATTAAGGTCATGAGGCCTATAAGAAAAACTTTTAGTATCTTTTTCATCTATTTTTGCTCCTTTATTCAGGCTACTCTTATTATAAAGATTGGCTAAACAAAAAAGGGTCGAAGCAGAGTTTGTGGTTTATTTTTTTTGTTTGGGATTGCGACATTTGCCGCAAGTAAAAAGATATAAAAGGAGATGCTGCCAAAAAAGTGCCGGTTTTATGTAAATAAATAACCTATACTAGGAGGATTTGGCTTTTTTTTAGCTAACTAAATTATATTTGTTATATTTATAAAAATAACCAAATGAAGGAGCTGATATTCATGCCAATCGTACAAATAGAATGTTTACCCCGCTCTTTAGAGCAAAAACGCCAGGTCTGCACAGAAATAACCGAAATTATCTGCCGTACCCTGATTTGTAAACCGGAGGATGTTCGGATCATTATTCGGGACATGCAAAAAGAAAATTATTCTGTAGCCGGCAAGCTTTACGCAGATAAATGAAAATGGAGTAGAATAAGATGCCAAAATATGTAGAAAAACAAGATTGGCGGGGGATTTTGGCCCAAGATAAATTGGTGCAGCTTCTAGATATTAAGCTTTTGGAAGCAGCAGAAGGTTTTGCTAAAACTCAGGTTACTTTAACAGAAAAACATATGAATGGTGTTGGCTTTACCCATGGCGGCACCATTTTTACCCTGGCAGATTACGCTTTAGCCGCTGCCTCCTCTTCCTTTGGAGTCATTGGTGTTTTCATCAACGGCAATTTATCCATTATTAAAAGCAGCCATTTGGGTGAAACCCTAACTGCCACTGCCAAAAAAGAACATCAGGGTTGGCGTTTGGGTTTTTTTGAGGTAACAGTAACTGATGAGGCTGGAAATTTGGTAGCCAAAATGGATGCCATAACCAGCCGGCCCGGCCCGCCAAAAGAAGATTAAATTTGCCGCAACAAAAAAAGCCCGGCATTTTGCCGGGCTTTTTGTTTATTGTTTTTAAAAAATTAGTTTCTGCCTTCACTTAAGAATGGCATCATAGCTCTTAATTCTTTGCCCACTTTTTGAATAAGGTGGCGTTGGCCTCTTCTTTCCATTGCATTATATTGAGGACGGCCAGCTTGGTTTTCTAAAATCCAGTTTTTAGCAAAAATGCCTTCTTGAATTTCAGAAAGAACCGCTTTCATTTCGGCTCTTGTTTGTTCATTGATGATGCGGGGTCCGATAGAAAGATCGCCCCATTCAGCTGTATCGCTGATGGAATAACGCATCATATCGATGCCGTTTTCGAAGATAAGATCTACCAGAAGTTTAAGCTCGTGGCAACATTCAAAATAAGCAATCTCGGGTTGATATCCAGCATCCACCAAGGTTTGGAAAGCATCCATGATGAGGTGGGAAACCCCGCCGCAAAGAACAACCTGTTCGCCAAAGAGGTCGGTTTCAGTTTCTTCTTCGAAGGTGGTGCCGATAATGCCCGCTCTGGCTGCGCCAATGCCTTTGCCATAAGCCAAGGTGAGATCAAAAGCAGAACCGCTAACATCCTGATGGATAGCGATAAGGCCAGGCACGCCTGCACCTTGCAAATATTGACGTCTTACTAGGTGACCGGGGCCTTTAGGTGCCAGCATAACAACATCTATATCTGTAGGCGGCTTAATTTGACCAAAGTGAATGTTAAAGCCGTGAGAAAAACCTAAAACTTTGCCGCTAGTTATGTTGGGCGCAACATCTTGTTTGTAAACCCTAGCTTGGACTTCGTCCGGCAACAACATCTGAATAAAATCTGCTTCTCTGGTTGCTTCGGCAGCAGTTATTGGGCTAAAGCCATCTTCGATGGCTTTTTTATAGTTAGGAGTGCCCGGTAATTCAGCCACTATAACATTCATGCCGCTATCCCGCAGGTTTTGTGCTTGAGCATGACCTTGACTGCCATAACCTAAAATAGCTATTTTTTTAGGTTGCAACAATGCCAAGTTAGCATCGGTTTCATAATACAATCTTGCCATTTTTTTACCCCCTGAATTTTTCGCGGTAGAACCGCTTTTTTTATATACAGTTGTTATTGTACCTCATTTTTTGCTGTACTGCAATAGTATATGGACAAGCAGTTTTTTATTTTTATTCGTTATCATACAATTTTTTATACTGTTCCGGGCCTGTCACTTCCACCACCTGTTCAAAATCAGCATCCAGCAGGTTGTGGCAAGAATCTTTTGCAATATAACGCACGCAGGTGCCACAAGAGGAAGAAAGTGACCTTGGTACCGGCGACATGGCCGCTTTAATTGCAGCAGCAGTTAAAGCCCGGTGAGACCGCAAAGCTGATAAATGGGTGTAAAAAGTAGCAATATATTCTTTCATACAAATCCGCCTATTTTTTGTTTAAAGTTAATTTGGTTTGTTCGCCATCCTGCTCAATTATTATACCATATCCATGGTTTTCTGCAAAACGACTTATATTTTCCACAGCGCAAGGATTATCTACCAAAACCGCTATTCCCGCGGGTTCGGCCTTGATTGCTTTCATTGTCAGCAATACTGGTTCAGGACAAGCTTTGCCCCTGGCATCGATAGTATTCATACTTATTTGTTCTCCTTTTATTTCTATTCCCTTTTTTTTAATATGTTTTTATGTTTTTAATTTCCCTCTTTAGCTAGATTAAACAAAGATACAATAGCCACAATTACAAAACCGCAAATGACGGCAATTTGACCATTGAGGGTTGGGCCAGCAGCAGAGCTTGCCAAACTAAAATTGTGACAAAAAGCAGCACCGGTAATTAGGCCAAACACGATTATTACTGAATCGGAGTTACCTTCACCTGCCAAAATAAGCTGACGCAAAGGACAACCGCCCAACAAAACGCTGCCCCAGCCAACCAAAGCCATACCAAGAAAATTCCATAACCCATCTGTATGAGCTACTGGTTGACCGGCAAAACTAAAATGGAGGTTGCCGAGGATAGCATTGCCAACAAGAACGGTTACAACAATGGCAATTGCTCCCCAAAGCAAATGCATATCGCGAAACATTATTACATCACGCAGGCCGCCAACTGTGCAAAAACGGCTGCGTTGCGCAAAACCGCCCACAACAAGACCGGCAATAATCGAGATGATCATTGGAGCATGTTTGGCACCAGGCCCTTCGGTAGAAAAGGCAAATAAAGACGGCACAATTAAAACCAGGATAAACATTACCAGCAAAGCGATTGGCAAAGCTGCCCCTTCGAGCTTGCTTTGCGCATAAGTGCGTTTGAGGCTGAAACCTTTTTTTAAGGCAAAAATGCCCACGCCAATGCCAACGATAAAGCCAACCAAACCAATTACTGCATTTAAATCACCACCGCCGATGCGAATCAGCATTCTGAGCGGGCAGCCAAGAAACATAAGGGAGCCAACCATTACCACCATGCCTAATATAAAGCGGATAGTTGGAGATGAACCACCCCGAGGCTTAAACTCTTTTTTAGCAATTGCAACAATAAAAGCACCTAAAACCAAGCCAATGATTTCCGGCCGCAGGTATTGCACTACGCCGGCACTGTGTAGCTTAGAGGCTCCTGCAATGTCTCGCAAAAAACAAGCAATGCAAAAACCCATGTTACCGGGGTTGCCAAATGCCACCAAAACCAAGGCAGCAATACCAATGACAATACCGGTAATGATAACCCAAAAATTTTTCTTCATTTTTCTCTCTCCTTGTGCTAAAATATTGATTGACCACATTCGTTATTCTAACATGAGAATATCGAATACGCAAGAGGATGTCGATTATGCAAATAAAAAGTAAAAATAAAGAAAATAAAATAGTTTTTTTGGATAATGCAGCCGGTTCTTTTCCTAAAGCGCCAGGTGTTGCCAAAGCAATCCTTGCCTACATTAACGATGTTGGTGTTAATGTAGGGCGGGCTAGTTATGCCCCGGCCTCGGCGGCAGCACTAACCATGTTGGAACTGCGGGAGAGTTTGTGCCGCCTGTTTAATTTTGGCCACAGCGAGGCCTGCATAATTACCCCTGGAGCAACCTTTGCCCTTAATTTAGTGTTAAAAGGATATTTAAAGCCCGGTGACCATGTTATTGTGAGCCCGCTTGAACACAATGCGATGATGCGGCCGCTCAACCAACTGGCAACACATGGCATTAGCTTTGACCGCCTTCCTGCCGATGAAAACGGGCTGGTTGAGGCTAGTGCTATTTTACCGCTGATTAAACCAAACACTAAAATGATAGCCATGCTTCATGCCTCCAATGTTTGCGGCAGCGTGCTCCCAATTAGCCAAATTGGCCAGATCTGCGCTGCTAAAAACATCCCTTTTTTAGTGGATGCATCTCAGTCTGCCGGGCATA
This sequence comes from Peptococcaceae bacterium UBA5755, assembly GCA_002419005.1. Lineage (GTDB taxonomy): Bacteria > Bacillota > Dehalobacteriia > UBA4068 > UBA5755 > UBA5755. Next base: position 461,106 of record DIFF01000012.1, read on the forward strand.
TTGATATTGACATGCAGGCTATGCACATATCCGCCTTGGCGGTGCCAGGGCACAAAGGGCTCTTGGGTCCTTCCGGCATTGGTGCCTTACTGATGCAACCAGATTTTGCAGCTTCTGTCGAACCATTGGTAACAGGCGGCACCGGCTCGCAATCCGATTCCGAGGTTCAGCCATTGCACCTGCCCGACCGTTTTGAGGCCGGTACGCAAAATTTGCCTGGTATTTATGGTTTTAAGGCAGCCTTAGATTTTATTGAAAAGGAAAGCATAACAGCCTTGCAAAAACAACAAAATGACCTTGCCGTTCGCTTTATTGAAGGCATTTTGAATATACCCGCTGTGCGTTTGGTTGGCCCAACCAAGGTTGATAAACGGGTTGGGGTAATTTCCCTTGATTTTCAAAAACACGACAATGCCGAGGCTGCTTATCTTATTGAGAGGAGCTATGGTATTTTTACCCGCTGCGGGTTGCATTGTGCCCCAAACGCCCACAAAACGCTTGGGACTTATCCGCAGGGTACTGTGCGGTTTTCCCTTGGTTGGCACAACACAAAAGAAGATATTGATGCGGCCTTAGAGGCAATTGCCACCGTGAGCAAATAAGTCTCAAAGAATAAAAATAAATAAAAAAGATCTTCTGTAAAAATTTTTACAGAAGATCTTTTTTATTTTAGGTTTTCTTTTAAGTAATTTTCCAACAATTGCTGCCATTTTGCAAGCTCCGCCGCACTGGGGGGCTGCACATCCTCTAATGTGTAATCGTAGCCCAAAGCCTGCCATTTTTTTACCCCCAGGGTATGATATGGCAGCAGCTCGGCTTTGGTTAAATTGGCCCCACGCATTAGCCGGGCCAGGTCTTTTATTTGCTCCTCACTATCCGTCAATCCTGGCACCAACACTTGCCGCAGCCATAAAGGCTGTTGTTTTTTTTTGCAATAGGCCAAAAAATTTAAAAGCCCCTGCATTTTGTGGCCGGTGAGTTCATAAAAGCTTGCCGAACTACTGTGCTTAACATCCAAGATAACCAGATCTGTATATTCGAGCAGCTCTTTTGTGCCATCATCTAGCTTAAACCCACTGGTATCTAAAGCAGTATGAATACCTTCTTTTTGTGAGAGCTTAAAAAACTCTTTAACAAATTCCTGCTGCAAAAGGGGCTCCCCACCAGAAACGGTAACCCCACCACCGTGCAGAAAATATGGTTTATAACGTTTGATTTTTGCTATAAGCTGGGTCGGAGCATATTCCGTGCCGCCTGCCATGGGCCACGTATCGGGGTTATGGCAATAACGGCAACGTAACGGACAGCCCTGCATAAAAACCACCACCCGCAGGCCGGGGCCATCTAAGGCTCCCAAAGTTTCGATAGAGTGAACATATCCTTGCATGGCCTTTACATCCTGTTGTGGAAAGTGCGGCTAATAATTTCTTGCTGCTGAGCCCTATTGAGCTGGTTGAAATTAACCGCATAGCCGGAGACCCTAATGGTGAGATTAGGATATTTCCCCGGGTGCTCCATGGCATCTATTAATTGCTCGCGGCAGAAAACATTTACATTTAAATGGTGAGCGCTCTGGCCAAAAAAACCGTCAAGCAAGCTTACCAAACTATTTTGCTGCTGGTCTTGGTCTTTTCCCAAAGTGCTTGGGGTAACCGTAAAGGTGCAGGATATGCCGTCACGGCAGGCCTCATAAGGTAGTTTGGCCACGGAATTAAGTGAGGCTAAAGCACCCTCGGTATCCCTAAAGTGCATGGGATTAGCACCAGGAGCAAAAGGCTCACCAAGATGACGGCCATCCGGTGTGCTGCCGGTTTTTTTACCATAAACAACGTTGGAGGTAATAGTCAAAATGGACAAAGTGGGGATCGAACCCCGATAGGTTGGATGTTTACGCAGCTCGGCAATAAAATTTTGGCAGAAGTCGCTGGCGATAGAATCCACCCGATCATCGTCGTTGCCATACTTTGGAAAGTCACCTTCGATGGTAAAATCGCAAATTAACCCATCATCGTTGATAATTGGGGTCACTTTGGCATAACGGATGGCACTTAAAGAATCCGCCACCACGGAAAGACCGGCCAAGCCAAAAGCCATAAAACGTTCAACCTTTGTATCATGCAGGGCCATTTGAATTTTTTCATAGGCATATTTATCATGCATGTAGTGGATGATATTCATGGTGTTTACATAAAGATCACATAGCCATTCCTGATAATATTTAAAACGGGCCATTACATCATCATAATCTAAAACACTTTCACCAACGCTTTGGCTAACTGGGCCAACCTGTTCACCGGATATCTCATCCCGTCCGCCATTTAGGGCCATTAGGAGCACCTTAGCCAGGTTACACCGTGCCCCAAAAAACTGCATTTGTTTGCCAACTTTAGCCGCAGAAACGCAGCAGGCAATGGCATAATCATCACCCAAATTGCCCCGCATCAGGTTGTCGTTTTCATATTGTATGGAATCGGTTTTTATGGAAACCTGGGCACAGTACTTTTTAAAAGGCTCCGGTAGATCAGGTGACCAAAGCACTGTGAGGTTTGGCTCGGGAGCAGGCCCCAAATTGCTTAAAGTATTTAAAATGCGAAAAGAAGTTTTGGTAACCAGGCTGCGGCCATCTTCGCCCATGCCGCCAATGGCCTCAGTAACCCACAAAGGGTCTCCGGCAAAAAGCTCGTTATATTCCGGCGTTCTAAGCTGCCGAGCCATTCTGAGTTTAATGGCAAAATCATCGATTATCTCCTGCACATCTTCTTCAGTGCTGATACCTTCGGCAATATCCCGTTCAAAATAAATGTCCAAAAAAGTACTGACCCGGCCCAAAGACATAGCGGCACCATTTTGCTCTTTGATGGCTGCCAGGTAGGCAAAATAAACCCATTGGGTAGCCTCTTTGCCGTTGGCAGCCGGTTTAGATATATCTATGCCATATCCTTCAGCCATAGTTTTTAACTTTTTTAGAAAATCTATTTGACGAAAGACCTCTTCCCTGAGACGAATATTTTCATCATCCATATTGCGTTTACCAAGGGCTTCCATATCCATCTTCTTGTTTTCAACTAAAATATCTATGCCATACAAGGCCACCCGACGATAGTCGCCAATAATACGACCGCGGCCGTAGGAATCGGGCAGACCGGTGATGACACCGCTGTGACGAGCTGCTTTCATTCCTTCCGTGTAAACCCTAAAAACACCTTCATTGTGGGTAGTGCGATAGGTAAAACGCTCTAAAAGACCGGGAGAAATTTCGTGGCCATAGGCTTGGCAGGCCCTTTTGGCGAGTCGTATCCCCCCAAAAAGGTTTACCCCTCTTTTTAAAGGAGCATCGGTTTGCAGGCCCAAAATTATTTCATTTTCCTTATCCAAATAACCCGGCTTGTAGCTTAATAAAGAGGAAGCAAATTCGGTATCTATGTCTAAAACGCCGCCTCTTTTCATTTCTTCTTGTTTAAGTTCAATATATTTTTGGTTTAAGGCTTTGGTGCGTTCTGTGGGGCCCACCAAAAAAGCTTGGTCGCCATCATATGGGGTATAGTTTAGTTGAATAAAGTTTCTGGTATCTATGTCACTCTGCCAAGGGCCAGGCTTAAAATTTCTCCATGCAAAGTCTGTCATAATCTTCGCCTCCTTAAGCATACAACAAACACAGTTGAAACTACTAAAAACTATTATAAACCAAAAATGGCTAATTTATTAATACTAAAAACTTTGCCCAACCATGGCGGCAAAAGCCGCATAAGACTTTTATTGACCGGCAGGAGGAAACTTTTCTACCAAATCGGTAAACAGGGTGTAATGACGCAGAAAGCCTAGTTTTTCTTCGCCCACCGGGCCATTACGGTTTTTGGCTATTATTACTTCCACCTGCCCCAAAGGCGTTGTTTCTTCTTCATCTTCTAAGCGGGGGCGATGAATAAAAAGCACCACGTCTGCATCCTGCTCCAAAGCACCCGATTCCCTTAGGTGGGAAAGCATCGGGCTTCTATCGCCACCTTGCTCGGCCTGACGGGAAAGCTGGCTGAGGGCCAGAACAGGTATATTCAATTCCTTTGCCAAGCCCTTTAAAGAACGGGAAATTTCGGCTATTTCCTGTTGCCTGTTTTCTACCCGATAGCCCGACCTGATGAGCTGTAAATAGTCTACCACTACTAAATTTAAACCTACCTCGCTTTGCAGGCGGCGGCTTTTAGCCCTTATTTCGGCCACAGTAATGTTAGGAGAATCATCTATAAACAGCTTAGCATTGCCAAAATCACCCAAGCTGTTCGAAAGCTTGTCTATATCTACCTCGCTTAAGCGGCCGGAACGCCAACGACTCTGGTCTACCCTGGCATGTGAGCAGAGTATTCTTTGGGCAAGTTGTTCTACCGGCATTTCCAGGCTAAAAACAGCGGCGGAAAGACCATGCTGCACCGCGGCGTTGGCCGCTATGTTCATGGCCATGGATGTTTTACCCATGCTGGGGCGGGCCGCCAAAATAATTAGATCACCTTTTTGCAAGCCGGACAAATAACGGTCCAGATCCCTGAAGGTAGGCACCCCGGTTACGCCGTCAGCAGATTTTATTTCGTCTATTCTATCAAATTCTTGGCTCATTACCAAGCTGGCCCGGCGAAAATTTTGTTTTAATTTTCTTTCGCCGATGCCCAAAATTACGTTTTCGGCATCACCCAAAAGCTCCATGCCGTCTTTGCCACCGCCATAACCTGTATCCACCACATTTTGGGCGGCTTCTATAAGCGCTCTTTGTAAAGACTTGTCCGCCACAATGCGGCTATATTGAGCTGCTGCTGCGGCACTTGGCACCTCATTTGTGAGCTGGGCCAAATAGGACATGCCACCTACCATATCCAGTTGGGCAGTTTTCTTTAAGCCTTCTGTTACTGTTACCAAATCACAAGGAATAGCTTGACTGTTTAGATCCATCATGCATTGGAAGATAACCCGGTGCTCCTGGCGGTAAAAATCAGCCGGGCGCACATATTCCATGGCACTATAAATGGCCTCAGCATTAAGCAAACAAGCACCTAATACGGCCTTCTCCGCATCTGTGTTTTGGGGTGGAATACGTTGAAAATTTTGGGTTGATGGAGATTGTGTGGCTGTCATGGGCTATCCTCCTTTACTCTCAGTTTTGTTTTTCGGCCGGTTTCAAAACTATGGCCAGGGCTTCTTCTATGTTGCTTACAGGTTTCACTTCTATATCTGTTAAGTCTCCCGGCACATGAGATTTGTTTTCTTCCGGCAGAATTACTGTTTTCATTTTTCCTTGGCGGGCACCGTATATTTTTTCCGGGATGCCGCCAACCGGCTTAACCCGACCTTGGATGGACATTTCGCCTGTTATTGCTACATCCTGCCGGCAAGGTTGTTTGGTTATGGCACTATATAAAGCTACAGTGCAGGCCAAGCCAGCCGAAGGACCATCTATGTTGCCACCCCCCACCACATTCAGATGTATATCATAATTGTTAAGATCCAGCCCGGTTAAAAGCCGAATTACAGCAGCCCCATTGAACACTGCGTCTTTGGCCATGCTGCCTGCTGTTTGGTTAAAACGTACGCTGCCCTTACCCTGTTTGGTGGCAGGCACAGCCAGAGCCTCAATTTCCAGCACCGAACCCATAAAACCATATACGCCTAGGCCAAAAGTTCGGCCGATTTGATAATCGGCATCGTTGGCGGGAGCTATATAAGGAGATATGCGGGCAATGCGGGCCACATGATTGATATTTTCTTCTGTAATTGTGACCGGCTCTTCTCTTTTCTGCAAAGCCAGGCCAAAAGCATCGGCTAAAAGGCTATTAGCTTTGCGGCCTTCTATGGTGTAGCGGGCAATCGCCTCTATGGCTCCGTCCTCATACTGTACGCCCAGGCGTTGGGCTGCTCCTTTGGCAATTGTTTTAATCTGTTCTGGTGTTAGCGGTGAAAAATATATCTCGCTGCAACGGGAGCGAATGGCCGGGTTAATTTCTTCCGGTGGTCTGGTGGTGGCCCCAATCAAAATAAAATCGGCCGGAGCTCCCTTTTCAAAAAGTTGTTTGATATATTTCGGCACATTGGGGTCAGCCGGATCATAATAAGAAGATTGAAAATTTACTCTTTTATCTTCCAGTACTTTCAAAAGCTTGTTTAAAAGGTATGGATCCATCTCTCCTATTTCGTCGATAAACAGGATGCCGCCATGGGCATCGCTTACCAAACCCAGCTTGGGCTCAGGAATACTGCTTTCTGCCAAATCTCTACGGGCTCCCTGATAAATTGGGTCATGGACTGAACCTAAAAGGGGGTTGGTACCTTCCCGCGGGTCCCAACGTAAGGTATTGCCATCCACTTCCACAAAGGGGACCTCTGAGCCAAAGGGAGTGTTAGGCATCTCCTTTGCGGCAAACAAAGTTAACCGGGCAGCCGAGGTTTTGCCGACCCCAGGCGGGCCATACAAGATTACATGTTGGGGATAGGGGCTCGCCACACGAGCCATCAAGGCTTCCACTGCCTCGTTTTGACCAATTATTTGCTCCAGTGTTTTTGGCCTCAAAAGCTCCATGGGAGAGGCGGCTAAACTAATATTTTCCATCTTCTCCAGCTGGGAAAGGTGCTGCAATGTTTGGGTATTTTCTGGCCCGTTTTGCTCTTTTAGGAGCTGGCTTTTGATTTCCTGATAATATTCTTCTTGTTTTTGGGCCATGCGATCAGCAACCAGCTGATTTAAGTTTTCTTCAGCTTCTTGCCAGGCAATTTCTTCCGCCAGCTGTTCTTTTAAATATTCAATAGCCGAGATAGCCTCTTTTTGACTGGGGATCTTATCTATGGTTGGGTCTAAAAGAATTATGCGGGAAAGGGCCAAAATGCGTTCACCCAAATCTTCTGAATTGAGTAAGGTTAAAGCATCAACTTTGGCAGCCCTTAGAACCATGTGGTCTGTACCAAGCATTTCTGCTGTCAGACCATATAACACATCAACCTCTTTAGCTACTTCATCCTTAGGAGGAACTGTTTTTTTGTTTTTTGTTTTCCACCACATATGTTTTTATTCTCCTTCCCTGGCCCTTTTTGCTTGGGCCGGGGAGCCAAAGCTTTTAAAGGGCAGTTACATTAACGATAATTTTTTGTTGGACTTTGGGGTGTAAACGCACGAGCACTGCATATTCACCCAAAGTTTTTATAGCATCTGCAATCTCTATCTTATGTTTGTCCACCTCAAGGCCAGTTTGAGCCAAGATTGCATCGCAAATATCTTTGTTGGTTACCGAACCAAAGAGGCGACCATTATCCCCCACTTTGGCCTGCACCTGCAAAACCAAATCCTTTAGTTTTTCCTGTTGTTTTTGAGCAGTCTCCAGGGTTTTGGTTATTTTGGCTTCTTCCCTGGCTTTTTCATAAGCCAGTTGTTTAAGGTTGGCCTCATTAGCCTCTACTGCCAGTTTACGGCGCAAGAGAAAGTTTTGTGCATAACCTAAAGCAACTTCTTTCACTTCACCTTTTTTCCCTATATCTTTTACATCTGCCAATAAAATAACTTTCATGTTTGTGCAGCCAAAAGTAGCCTTCTCTCCCTTCTATCAATATATATGTGTCTTTTACCTCACTATTAATTTCTACCAAATTATACCTTCTTACCAATTTGGCCAATTTTGCCCCGGAAATCTATAATAGAATCAAACAAGGCAAAAAGAACAAGCAGCAAGGCAACATAGATAAAAAAATTAAACAAAAGTACCAGAGTCACAAATTTTAAAATTATGCCAGGCATTCGTACCCAAACCCAAACAAAAAAAGCAAGACCAAAGAAAACTAGCAACGGCACAAAACCAATTATCAGTTTGAGTGTTACATCATAAACTTGCAACCAAGAAAAAAGATTGCTCAGGCAAGCTGTTAAAACCAAAATAATAAAAACCCAGACCAATTGCCAAGGCAACACCCAGTTGCGAAAAATTGGCAAAAAAGTCACCTTGGCATAACCCTGATTTTTTAGAAACCAACTGCTAATAATGAATTGAAAAAAAACAGCGATGCAGCTTGTTATCATAAAAACTGCCGGAGTAATGAATTCCATGGTTTCTAAAAGAGCCTCAGCATATTCCTGCACCCCCATGCCACCCAAAAGACCTTTGCTCGCCAGCTCAGTAGCCCAGTTGGCTGCCTGCTCAGCATATTGTTGGGAGAAAGTGCCCAAACTAAAACCATCACCTTCTGCAAAAAGCCACACGGCAAGCAAAATGCCGGCTACCCCCACAATGCTGGCCACAAGCAAAGCATTGAGCGGTTTGATTTTGGGGCGCGAAAAATAGATAGTTAAAAAAATGGCTCCTAAAGCCTGCAAAAAAATTATTTGAGTACTGTAAACAATGCCGGTAATAGGAATAACAATAAGCCAAATGATAACAAAGCCGACCAGGCCAATAAGCCAATTGCTTTTATGAGACAACATTATAAGAGGTATTGGCCAAAGCACCATAGCAATTATACCGATGGTTGGGAAATTGATGCTTATCAGAACCAAAAACAAAGCCAAAGCAGACCCTTTTAACAACTCTCGCCACGGGTTTTTTTGGTTTTTGGCCGGAGGAACCGGCCAAACAGAAAGAGTCGGCGAACCTGAAGAAGTATTTTGCTCATGATTTGTGTTTTCTGTTGTTATGTCTGTAGGATCTTGATAAGTCAATAATTTACACCGTCCAAATTAAATATTTTGCTTTTTCCCCTCATGTGGACGTGGACATTGGCTGGTTAAATATAGAACTTATATCTTCGCTTTTTCTTTTGCCTTTTCCTGCCCGATGGCAGGAAAAATAACCGATGATAAAAATAAAAAGAGGGTTTTTAAAAACCCTCTTTTGCTCAGTCAGAAGTGTGGGGCAACAACGCTACGATTCTGGCTTTTTTGATTGCTTCCGTTAAGCTGCGCTGATGCTTAGCACAGTTGCCGGAAATACGGCGGGGCAAGATTTTCCCACGTTCTGTAATGTAATTACTGAGATGTTTCACATCTTTATAATCGATATAATCTGTTTTATCTACACAAAAACGGCAAACCCGACGGCGGGTGCGACGAAAACGTCCGTTACCGCCACCACGGGAACCGCGCTCCCCTTTATCAAAACGAGGGGCCTTTTCTATATCAGCCACTATATTTACCTCCGTTCAGATTTTAAAATATTTTGATTAAAATGGCAGATCATCGTCTGTCATGGGCAATTCATCTTCGGAAAGAGGCGTTTGAGCCTCTGCTTTGTAACTGCCCTCGGAAGAATAACCACTGCCATAGCTTGCGCTATCTTCTTTGGGGGATAAAAATCGAACATCATCTGCCACTACTTCCGTAATAGTACGACGAATACCTTCTTTATCTTCATAGTTTCTAATTTGTAAGCGTCCATCAACTGCTGCTAATTTGCCTTTTTTAAGGTAATTAGCACAATTTTCGCCCAAGCCACGCCAAGCTACGATATTGATAAAATCAGTTTCCTTTTCGCCCTGCTGGTTTTTGCGGTTTCTATCCACTGCTAAGGTGAAAGAAGCCACCCCAATTCCATTTACGGTATAGCGGAGCTCCGGGTCTTTTGTTAGGCGACCTATTAATACTATACGGTTAAGCATCGATATTCACCCCTTTATTCAGGTTTTTTTGTAACCAGGTAACGCATGATTTCGTCAGAAATCTTGAAGTTGCGTTCCAATTCGGCTGGCAGATCAAATTCACCTTTGAATTCTACCAAAACATAGTAGCCTTCGCGGATTTTGTCGATCTCGTAAGCTAGTCTGCGTTTTCCCCAAACGTCTGTTTTGACTACCTCACCGCCGTTGGATTGAATCAGTGCATTAAACTTTTCTACAAAAGCTGCATATTCTTCTTCCTCAAAATTAGGTTTAATTATATACATAACTTCATAATCACGCACTGTTCTCTCACCTCCTCCCTTTGGACTAACGGCCCCCTAAACAACCAAAAAGCTTAATGCTTTTTGCAGCGGATTTCGGCGTGTTAAAAATCTGCTGATAAGGCTTGCACCCTTTAGAGGGCAGGGACACCTAAGTGTAACAAGTTAGTATTATATCATAAGAAGCAAATTTTAGCAATAGATGCTTTTGTAAGTATTTTTTTATTATTTTTCAGATGAAGAAATTTTTGCTGCTTGCACCAAGCTTTTTATTCTCTTTTCTGCTTCTTTTCGAGGGAGCATTATCTGATGTCCACAAGAGAGACAACGCAGCCGGAAATCCATCCCCACTCTTAAAATTTCCCAGTCCCAACCACCACAGGGATGGGCTTTTTTTAGCCTTACCACATCCCCCACCTGATAGGTATGATCAAGCACTTAAAACCACCTCTACTTGGCTGCCCAACCCGGCCTTGTTTAAAGCTTCAATGCTGTTTTGCCGCAGGATACGGCAAAAACTAGCCCTGTTAGCAAAATCGCAGGTAAAGGTAAGACGAATGCGAACATTAAAAATACTAGCATTTTCGATGCCAAGAACGGTCGGCGGCTCGGCAAAAAAGATGCTTTTTTCTTTTTGCATATCTTCGCAAACCTGGCGGAGAATATCCATCACCTGATTTTGATCGACTTTGGCCGAAACATTAATATCTACCATGCCGCGCACATTGCCACGGCTGAAATTGCTAACCAAAGTAATTTGCCCGTTAGGGAAAATGTGCAGCCGGCCATCATAATCCCTTATCTTTGTGGAACGCAAGCCAACCTCTTCCACCGTGCCGCTGATGCCAAGCACACTTACATAATCCCCCACGGCATAATAATCATCCAAAATAATAAAAAACCCCGTAAAAAGATCTTTTATTAGACTTTGAGCACCAAAGCTAATGGCCAAGCCAAGAACGCCAGCAGAGGCAATGATGGAGGTAGTATTTACCCCCAGAGTGTTTAAGATAATTACGCTAGCTACAAAGTAAATGATTACCACGGCCGCCTTTTGCAAAAGCTCCTTAATGGTTTTTTGGCGGCCTCCCCCACCTTTTGTTTTTCTTTCCATGGCCTTGCCAATTGCTCCTTTGGCAATTTTAGCCACAATAATAGACACGATTACGATGATGACTATTTTTATTGCTATTCTTAATACCAGATGCCAGTCCATCCTCGTTCCTCCTGTTGCTCTTTTTATCTGTTGTATATTATTTTTATATAAACATGTTATTATGCTTACACAGCTTCTACATACCCGCGCTTTTCAAGTCAAGATCATTTTTTTGTTCGGCTGGTTTTGCTGTTTGGCTTGTTGCTTTTTGGCTGCGGGCAAGGGCGGTCTTGCAATTGTTTACCACCAACCAAGCTCGGTCTTCCTGGCCCATTTCCAAAAGTTTTTTGGCCTCCGGGTCATCCAGCTCTCCCAGGGCTAGGGCTGCTCTGGCCCGCACTTCTTCGGCCACATCCAAAAGCAAAACAGGGCCCAAAATCTCAGCTGCTTGCGACGGTTTTGCTTCTTCTACCGCTTCTATGGCAGCCAGGCGGATAGCTTTATTTTCGTCCTTTAAAGCCTCTATTAAAAGCTGCGGCAGACAGTTTTTACCCATTTGGCCCAACACCTGCAAAATCAGCGGACGTTTTTCTGCTTCTACCAAAAAAAACAATGCTTCTAGAGACTTGGCACCAAAAGAGCCCAGACCGCTCATGGCTTCGGCTACCCGGGCCGGCAAAAAGCGGCGGGGCTGCAGCAAGGCTCCCAAAAGACCCGGGATAGAAAGAGGATCGGCAATTTCTTTTAAGGTTCTAGCAACTGCCGTTTGGACAAATTCATTAGGGGAAGCCAGTTTTTCTATCAAATTATCTAGTAATTTCTGGCTTTTTAGGTATGGCCAAAGCATTACAAGACTTGTTTCGGCCATTGGTTTTAACCCTAAAAGAGCCAAAAGCTCATCCGGCCAGCCTTGTTCTTTTGCTGTTTCGCCGGCAGCCTGCCTCTCCGTTTCGTTTAAGGTTCCCCATTTTTTTTGCAGAATTTCCGCCTGGGTTAAAATTGCAGTCTGAACATCTTTGGCTTGCAATAAAGTTTTTTTTGCTCGTTTTTTCACCATAATCGTAAAAAAGGCTAAAGCCACAATAAAAATTATGAAACATGTAAAGCTTTTTATCTCTGGGCTTTTGCCAGCCTCCTTGAATTAGTATTTTAGCCTCTGGCCTCCAGGGGCTAAAGCTAAATTAACCAAGCTTTTTGCCCCGGCTTTTTGGTACTTAATTATTACAGGGAGCTTAGTTTTACTTTTATTAAACCTATATCCTCATTTGTTAGTTTACCTACTATTGCATATGGCACAAAAGCCGCTGCCAACTGCTTTTGCAAGTCATCCGCTTTGTTTGCAGCAATTGCCATAAGCAGGCCACCGCTGGTTTGCGGATCAAAAAGAATATCCTGCATGTCTTGTGGAACATTTTCGGCAAACTTTACACACCCTGCCAAATATTGCCGGTTGCGGTACGCTCCACCAGGCACAATGCCCATAACCGCAAAATCCTTAACCTGTGGCAAAACAGGTATTTGCTCTGCCCATATTTCACAACCTACCCCACTTGCGGATACCAGCTCAAAAAGATGGCCCAAAAAGCCAAAACCGGTAATATCCGTGGCCGCCAAGCAACCCGCTTGCACCATTGCTTGAGCCGCCTTGTCATTTAAGCTGGTCATGTTTTGAATCATTTCGGTTAAATCCGCTTCTGTAACAAGGCCTCCTTTTAAAGCAGTGGATAAAATGCCCGTGCCCAGTTTTTTGGTATAAAAAAGCAGGTCACCGGCTTTGCCGCCTTTATTTGCCGTAATTTTTTGAGGATGAACCACCCCGGTTACAGCCAGGCCATATTTAGGCTCGGTATCTTCCACCGTGTGACCGCCAATTAAAAGAACCCCCGCCTCTTGCAATTTTTTGGCTCCGCCCAGCAAAATCTGCTCAAAGGTGTTTGCATCGGAACCAGCAGGAAAACAGGCAATATTCATGGCAGTAATGGGGGTGCCGCCCATGGCATAAATGTCGCTTAAGGCATTGGTGGCAGCTATTTGACCAAAGATATACGGATCATCAACAATAGGCGTAAAAAAATCGACCGTTTGGATGATTGCCAAATCTTCTGAGATTTTATAGACCCCGGCATCATCATAATTTTCTGAGCCTATTATTAAATTTGGGTGAGTAAATTTTGGCAATTTTGCCATAATTTTTGAGAGATCCTCCGGACCCCATTTGGCTGCTCAGCCAGATTTTTGCACCATTTGCGTCAATTTTCGCAAATCCATGAGCTCACCTCCTTTTTATATGAGGTTTTATTTTGGGGTAATTTTTATATACTCAGCTAGTTTTTCTATGTATCCGTATCCGTATCCGTGTCTATGTCTGTGCTTGGGTTCAAAAGATCATCCGGTATGCTGATGCTGGGCAAATTATAATCACTTAAACTTGGGACCTGAAAACCCTGTCTTTTTACACTATCCACACACCAACCGGCAAAATCCTCGGTGACCGGGCGAATAATTTTGGATTCCTGGAACATGTTGTTGGCTTTATACATAAAATCATCCTGATCTTTACTGCCAAAAGCCAAAGCCGGCAAACCCCAGCCGGTAATAGCGGCACTGATAAGGGCCACAAAAACAAGCCCAACCAGCATGCCCAAAACCCGATTGATAAAACCAAGCGGGGTAGCATCCAGCGCTTTGGAAATAAAACCAAAAAGTATCCTTAAAAGCCAAGTAAAAATAAAGAACAGAATAATAAAAGCCAAAGCTTCCATAACCCAGCCAATTACGCTATCTGAAACAAAAAATGTTTTAAAAAGAGGCCAAATGCCCTCATTTGGCAAAGAAGCCAGTTTGTCTTCCAAACCTATTTTTTGGTTTAGCCAATTGCCAAAATAAGGCGTAAAACGGCGGGCCAAAACAAGGCTGATGATAATGGAACCAAAACCAGCTAAACAACGTATTATACCGCACTTATAGCCCCAAATAAGGCCAATAAGCAAAAAGACCGCTAAAATTAGATCACCTTTCAATATTCCTACCTCCTTTTATTGGGGTTTTAAGCACGCACCTGGCCGCTACCATTGATGATATATTTGATTGTTGTCATGGCTTCCAGCCCCATAGGGCCGCGGACATGCAGTTTTTGAGTGCTAATACCCATCTCTGCCCCAAACCCGTACTGAAAACCGTCGGTGAAGCGGGTGGACGCATTGACATAAACGGCGGCAGCATCTACTTGGGCTTGAAAAATACGGGCATTCGTATAACTTTCTGTTACTATGGCTTCCGAGTGGCGGGTGCCATATTTGTTGATATGTTCTATTGCCTCTGCTAAACTATTAACCACTTTGACAGCAATAATCAAAGACAAAAACTCTGTTTCATAATCCTCTTCGGTAGCGGGGATGGCCCGAGATAAATATTTTCTGGTTATAGGGCAACCGCGCACCTCTACCCCTGACTCCCACAAAGAGGCTCCGACCATCGGCAAAAAATCTTCCGCTATATTTTTGTGAACCAGCAGGGTTTCCGCCGCATTACATACGGAAGGCCGTTGTGTTTTGGCATTTAAAACTATTTTTTCCGCACTAGCCAAATCAGCTGATTCATCCACATATATATGGCAGTTGCCTACCCCGGTTTCAATTACTGGTACGGTAGCGTTGGCCACCACCGAATTGATAAGACCCGCTCCGCCCCGGGGAATCAGCACATCCAAATATTTGTTAAGCCGCATCAGTTGTTGCGCCCCTTCGCGGCTTGTATCTTCCATTAACTGAATTGCTCCGGCAGGAATGCCGGAAGCGGTGGCGGCAGTGGCCAAAATATTGGTGATTATTTTGTTAGAGTTAAAAGCATCGCCACTGCCGCGCAAAATTACCGCATTACCTGTTTTTAGGCAGATGCCCGCCACATCCACGGTGACATTAGGACGGGCCTCGTAAATGATGCCTACTACCCCCAAAGGCACCCGAATGCGGCCAATCTGGATATCCTGGGCCCCCAGCCACATATCTTCCACTTTGCCAACAGGATCAGGCAGAGCCACCAAAGCCCGCAAGCCATCGGCCATACCTTTTATTCTATCCGTGGTCAAAAGCAACCTGTCTAAAAAATAATTACTAAGACCCTTTTCTCTGCCGCTTACCATATCCAGGGCATTTGCCACCAAAATATCATCGGCATATTTTCCCAAAGCTTCGGCCATAGCTTCAAGTGCTTTATTTTTTTCTGTTGTGGTTATGTTGGCCAAAAGCTGGGCTGCTGCTTTGGCACTTTGACCCAATTCTTCTAAAGTTATTGGCGACTTTGCCATTCTGTTTCTCTCCTTTTAAATATTGCGTAAACTGCTTAGCCCTATGCTTTTATTTTAGGTAAAAACAAGGTGCCGCAACAAATGCCCTCCACAAGATTTTCTAAAATATGGCCGCGTGAACCGTTGGCCAAAACCATTGGTATACCGTTTTCCCTCGCTATGGCGGCTGCCGCAAGCTTGGTGCTCATGCCACCGGTAGCAAGCTTACTACCCTCGGCCCCGGCTGCCGCATAGATTTCCGGCGTAAGTTCTTCTACTACCGAAATTAGTTTAGCCTCTGGGTTTGTTCTGGGGTCGGCAGTGTAAAGACCATCAATATCGGATAACAGCACCAGCAAATCAGCTTCAGCAAGACCAGCTATTAAAGCAGCCAAGGTATCATTATCTCCTACTTTTATCTCTTCAAAAGCCACTGTATCATTCTCATTGATTATAGGCAAAACACCATAATCAAACAGAGCTTCCAGCGTGTTCTTAGCGTTTGTATAACGGTGTTTGTCGGCGATATCTTCCTTGGTCAGTAAAATCTGGGCCACATCTACCCCATATTCGCTAAAAAGCTTTTCATAAGCTTGCATTAAAAGCCCCTGGCCTACCGCAGCCAAGGCCTGTTTTTTGGCAATTTGGGTCGGTTTTGCCTTAAGAGCCAGACGGCCCATGCCGGCCCCAACTGCCCCGGAAGTAACAAAAATTATTTCTTTGCCAATACCCACCAAATCAGCTATTTCCATGGCTAGCATATCCATACGGTTTATGTTGAGCTTGCCGGTGGCATGGGTAATGGTGCTTGTACCCACTTTTATCACCAGACGCTTAGCATCTTTTAGCATCTTAGCATATTCTTCTTTTAAAATTAAAATGTTATCTTCATGATCTGACATGGTTGCCTCCTTAAATAATTTTTAGCCAAAGTTTTTGCCTAATCATCTTATTAAGCATTTCTAAGCATCTCTTAAAACATCTGTTTGTTTTACTTTCTTTGTTAACTATTCGCTACTCTTACCTAGCAATCCTTTTGTTTAAATGGTTTTTTTAACAAAATGGACATTTAAAACTCTTAAAAATTTTCAATCCTTAATTGTCATCTATATATTTGGATATTGCTATGCAAATTTGGTCATAATAAACACACGCTTATTTGCTTAATGTTATAACATAAATATAACATTAAAAGGCGAATGGTCTTTAGTAGCGGGTTATCATGCTTAGAAATTCCTTATACACGTCTGACAATCTTTACACCATCATTAGATGAATCAAACTAAAATATGGCATGAGGCAGGTGAATACTGTGACAGCGGTATTGATTATTTCCACAGCCGGCGTGCTATTTTTTGGCTTGTATATTATGCACCAATTAAACAATTTTATAGAAAGCGGCGGATTTGCAGACAGTGTACAGACAAGAGCAAAACAGGCTGTGCTTCTGTTTGGAGATGCCGAAATTGTCAAAGTGGTAGCTGAGTGTCTTAGCAGCTATGGAATCACGTGGCAGGATACACCAACAATTATAATCCCCGAAGAGACATCTTTTTTTGCTGCTGTTGCCGTTTCTCGCAATGATCTTGATAACCTTACAATATGCCGGCGGGCGAAGCGCCTATGGCCGGATGTTATGTTGTTTGCCTGGTGCAACAATTCAACATATCAATTTTTGTATACCGACGCTGGAGTAAAAAACGTGTCAACTGGCACTCCTGATACTCCTTCTATTTTATTGGCGATCGAAAGGTAGCTTAACAGTGAAGATCAATAAAAAGCTGCGCCTTACGGCAACACAAACTATTGCCACCAACTTTGCCCTCATCATTTTTATAGGTACACTGCTTTTAATGCTGCCCATAGCCAATAAAAGCGGGGAATTTATCCCGTTTCTGAATGCGTTGTTTACTGCTACCTCCGCTACCCGCGTGACCGGGCTTGTAATTTACGATACTTGGAGTCAGTTCACGATTTTTGGTCAATTAGTCATCATGCTGCTCATTCAAATTGGTGGGCTCGGTTTTATGACGATGGTTGTTCTTTTTTTCATGGTATTAAAAAAGCGCATCGGCCTGCGCGAACGAGAGCTCATAACCGAGTCGGTCAATTCTATGCAAATCGGTGGCATTGTTCGGTTGGTACGGCAGATTCTGATTGGCACTGCCGCCATTGAACTTACCGGCGCCTTGTTGCTGGCGACCAGATTTTGCCCCCGTTTTGGATTTTGGCAGGGAATTTGGTACGGGCTCTTCCATGCAGTATCCTCTTTCTGTAACGCCGGTTTCGATTTGATGGGTCAAATAAAACCTTATTCATCTCTCACATATTTCGCGGATGATCTCACCGTCAACTTAACGGTGATGGCGTTGATCGTTATCGGCGGCATTGGTTTTGTGCTCTGGAATGACTTGTTAAACAATAAGCTGCATTTTTGGCGATACAGCTTACATACAAAAATTATGCTGGTCGGGACTGCAATCCTTATTTTCGGTACTGCCGCCATCCTTCTGCTCACAGAGCGCGGAGCCTCCATGGCGGGCATGACATTCTCAGAGCGAATTCTTGCCTCCCTGTTCCAGTCAGTAACCCCAAGGACAGCAGGATTCAACACAGTCAATACAGGGTCAATGAGCAGCGCAGGAACGCTGATTACAATGGTGATGATGTTTGTGGGAGCCGGGCCGGGTTCCACAGCAGGCGGTATTAAGATTACCACGGCGGCAATCATGCTGCTGTCTATTATTTCATACAGCCGTGGGCACAATGATATGAATGTTTTTCGCCGCAGGATAGACCAATTACTCATGCGAAGAGCTTTCTGCACTGCAGTATTCTACTTTTTAATGGCTATTACTGGTGCTCTGGTTATCACCATTGCACAAGATTTGCCGCTCAAGGACGTATTGTTTGAGGCATTCTCAGCGTTCGGAACGGTGGGCCTTTCCACCGGTATCACGCGTGATTTGATCACCATATCTCGCATCGTTATCATTCTGCTTATGTATTCAGGAAGGGTGGGTAGCCTGACCGTGATCCTGTCTGTTTCCGAACGACAGGTAAAAACAGAGCTGGCCAACCCCACAGAAAAAATCATTGTAGGTTAGGAGGGAATTTTATGCGATCAATGCTTGTTATAGGTCTTGGACGATTTGGTACACATCTTGCATTAAAGCTAACAGAACTTGGAAATAAGGTACTCGCTATCGATAAAGAACCGGAGGTGATCAATAAGATTGCCTCACGGGTCACCCGAGCACAAATCGGCGATTGCATGGATGAGAATGTGCTCCGTGGATTAGGCGTTTCTAACTTCGATATTTGCTTTGTGTGCACCAGTGATAATTTTCAGTCCTCTCTTGAAATTACATCGCTTCTAAAAGATTTTGGGGCACAAAAAGTTGTATCAAAAACTGATAGTGATCTTCATGCTAAATTTTTGCGTAAGATCGGAGCCGATAACGTGGTTTACACGGAGCGTGACATGGCACAGAAGACCGCCATAAAATACAGCACAAAAGGAGCCTTCGAGTATATCGAACTTACTCCTGAGTATGCAATCTTTGAGGTCGAAGTTCCAAAAAGCTGGGTTGGCAAAAACCTGATCCAGTTAAATATACGCACAAAATACAACATTAACGTCATCGGCAGAAAATACGGAGGCACAGTAATACCCGTTACTAGTACGGAGCACGTATTCGAAAGTGGGGAACATTTAATTATGGCCGGTGAAAAAAATAATCTGCTTAAAATGATGAATCATGCGTAATTAAAGCAGGGCACTGTCAAAATGCGCGACGAGATGATATAATTACTTTATATCAGTATGACTCGACCCAAGAGGTGAGACTATGACAGTGCGTGATATTTTATATAAGGGTAACCCTCTACCACAGAAGAAAAAAATAATGCTAGAGCCTTGGCAAATCCTGAAAACAATTGCTGTTCTGGCATTAGCCACCATTTGTTCTCTCGTGCTCGATTTACTGTTTGGGGTAGGTAACGAGAGCATTATTATGATTTTTCTGCTTGGCGTTTTGTTTTCTGCTGTGTTAACCGCAAGCAGCATATACGGTATTATAGCATCAATACAGGGTCTAATGCTTTTTAATTATTTTTTTACCGAACCGCGGTTTACCTTTTTAATATACTCCAGCAGCGATATAATTCTGCTTGCTTTCTTTATGGTCACTGCCATTGTTTCTGGCTTTGTTACCTCTCGGCTCCAGACACAAATAAGGCTCACCGCCGAAAATGAAAAGACGGCTCGCATCCTGTATCAAATCGCACTTGGCTTCCTTCCAGTCAACGGGGAAGAAAACATCGTAACACTGGCAGTCTCGTATGTAAAAAACAACACCGGATACGATTGTGAGGTCTGCCTTGATTACGTTGATTCCATAAGATCCACCCCTGACCCTGACAAAAAACATATTGACTATCCGATCAAAAGCTCCGAAGGACAGCTTGGCATTCTGCGGGTATTTATGCCGAGAAAAGGGGTTTGCTCCAAAGATAAAATGATCATTATGGCCATTGCCACCCAGCTTGGCATCGCCATTCACAGAGAAAGGCTCCGCGCCGAACAAGAGAGTATCCGGCTTGCCATGGAACGTGAGCAGCAGCGCAACACACTTTTGCGCAGCATTGCTCACGACCTAAGAAGCCCGCTGACGGCTTTGTACGGCACGAGCACTCTGTTGGCCGACGGTTATGCTTCTCTGAGCGAGAGCGAAAGACATAAGCTCGCAGCAAACACGAGCGAAGAAACCCTGTGGCTCATAAACATTGTTGAAAATATCCTCAACATGACCAGAATTAGCGAAAGACAACTCGTTCTTAATAAGGGCAAAGAGGCAAGCGACGACTTGATTACCAATGCAGTTTCTCACATGAAACGTTTCCTGAAAAGTCGAAAGTTCACGATGTCGCTGCCAGACAAAGTGGTACTGGTGCCTGCCGATGGTAAGCTGATTGTGCAGGTCATTGTGAATCTTCTTGAGAACGCTATTAGGCACACACCAGAGGATGCGTCCATTAGCCTCGCGGCATATGTCAAAGATGGCTTTCTTGAGATAGCCGTGGCTGATACGGGCAAGGGAATAATAGAAGAAATGCAATCACATATTTTTGACAGGTTTGTAATGCTCGATAGCGGGGTCACGGATAGCAAACAAGGCCTCGGACTTGGTCTTGCTATTTGCAAAGCAATTATTCAAGCACATGGAGGGGAAATATGGATAGAGAATAACAAACCGCACGGAGCAAGGTTTGTGTTCACTCTGCCGTTGGAGGTGTAATAAAATGGCGGGGAAGCTTAAAATCTTAATCATAGAAGATGATAAGTACATAGCCGCTTTCATCTCAACATCCTTACAAAAAAGCGTCTACGATGTTTTGGTTTCTAAAGATGCTCTAGAGGGAATGTTTATGTTTTCCTCTCACCGGCCTGAGATCGTTTTGCTTGACCTCGGGCTCCCCGACAAGGACGGCATAGAAGTCATCGAAGAAATTAGGGAAATCTCGGAAACACCTATTATTGTTGTGTCGGCGCGCGGACAGGAACAAGAAAAAATTTTGGCATTGGACGCCGGTGCTTACGACTACGTAACGAAGCCCTTCAATATGGGAGAGCTTTTAGCTCGCATCCGCGTTGCCGAACGGCTGCTGTCAAAGCTTTCTTCTTTGCCTCCGGCTGAATCTCAATATGTTTGCAATTGGCTGACGGTAGAATATAAAAAACGCAGAGTGTTTGTCGACGGGGGGGAGGTGCATTTAACACCCTACGAATACAAGCTGCTCTGCATTATGATACGGAACCGTGGTAAGGTACTGACCTATAATTACATAATCAAAGAACTTTACGGCTACGAAAGCGGTGGGCCGGAAGGCGTTAGGGTCTTTATGTCTAACCTGCGTAGAAAAATAGAAAAAGACCTAACAGAACCACGTTTTATTTTAACAGAGGTCGGCGTCGGTTATAGATGGAACGACGAATAACTACTAATCCAGCGGAGCGGCCCCGGAGATTAAGTTCTCCGGGGCCGCTTTTATTTTTGGGTTTTAGTTAATTTTTAAAATATTCAGCACTGTTTTAGCCATATCCTCTTTTTCTATGGTTAGGTTGTGCAGCACCGGCTTTCCCTCCAGCTTGTTTAAACAGGGATGAATCGGCCAGCCGGAAATTTTTGCTAGCTGATTTAGTTGGGCTGGACCATCCTCTTTTGGTTCTTGACCGGTTTGAGCTTTTAACACCGCCTTGCCAAATTTGAAGGGGCTGGCAGTGGAAAGGATAACACCGGGCGTATTTGCCCTCTTGGCGGCAACAAAATCTTCATATACTTTGACACCTACTGCTGTGTGCGGGTCTAGTGTGTAGCCGGTTTCGTTAAAGGTATCTCGAATGGTTTGCTGTACCTGAGCTTGATTGGCATAGCCGCCAGCCATTATTTTTTGCCAGTTTTCTTTAACCCAGGTGGGTACCGTGTAAGTGCCGTCTTTCCCTAGCTTTTGCATAGCCTCAGTAACCAGAGTTCCGTCACCATCAGTCATAGCATACAAAAATCTTTCAAAATTGCTGGAAACTAAAATATCCATAGAGGGACTGGTAGTTTTAAAAAATCCCCGTCTTTTGTCATAAGTGCCGGTGGCCAAAACATCTGCCAGCACATTGTTTTCATTAGAGGCACAAATAAGAGTTTTGATGGGGAGTCCCATGCATTTGGCATAATAACCGGCCAAAATATTACCAAAGTTGCCGGTGGGCACAGCAACATCCATGGCATCCCCCGATTTCAAGGCCTCTTTTTGCAAAAGCTGGCTATAAGCCCAAAAATAATAAACTATTTGCGGCAAGAGACGCCCCCAGTTGATGGAATTGGCGGAAGAAAATTTGAGGTTGTTTTTTGCTAGGAGATCGTTTATTTGGGCATCGGCAAAAATTCCCTTCACACCGTTTTGACAGTGGTCGAAATTGCCATTCACTGCTACCACAAAAGTGTTATCAGCATCTGTTGTGACCATTTGTAAGCGTTGCATAGGGCTAATGCCCTGAGCCGGGTAAAAAACAATAATTTTGATGCCCGGCACATTTTTGAAGCCTTCTAAGGCCGCTTTGCCTGTATCGCCCGAAGTGGCCACCAAAATTACCGTTTCTTGCTGGGGTTGGGTTTGGGCCACAGCCTGAGTTAAAAGGCGAGGCATTATTTGCAGTGCCATGTCTTTAAAAGCAGCGGTGGGACCATGCCACAGCTCCAAAATGTATCTATTGTCTTTTAACTTTACTAAAGGAGCAATATCCTTGTGAAAAAAGTTGTCTCCGTAGGAAGCATCCACAATATTTTTTAACGTCTCTTCATTATAATCAGTCAAATATAATTTTAAAATAGCCAAGGCTAGCTCTTTGTAACTAAGCTTAACTGTATCCTGCCAGGATATTTGCCACTTTGGCAAGGTTTCTGGCACAAAAAGGCCACCCGCTGGCACCATGCCCAAGCTAATGGCTGTAGCCGAATTTACCGGCTGATAGTTGTTTCTGGTGCTTAGATAAAACATTGTGGGTTCCTCCTTAATATGGTCAAATTCGCAAAGGTTAAGCAGGGGGACTGGTAATTATGCGATATATGGGTTTACCCTGCCGGCGATAGCGATTTTCATATTCCGTAATTATATTGGCCGGGTCTTCTTTTAAATGGTAGTCAGTATCCGCCTCTTTTATTTGCCAGCCAACTTCGGCAAGATGAGCTAAAGAGAATTCATATAAAGACTGGGTATCTGTTTTTAGCTGAACCAAACCATCAAGAGTTAAAATTTTTTGATATATCTGCCAATAATTTTTGTGGGTAAGCCGTCTTTTAGCATGAGCATTTTTGGGCCACGGGTCGGGGAAATTTATGTAAATGCAGCTTACTTCCCCTGGGGCAAAAACTTCTTCCATAAAAGCAGCATTTAACCAAAGCAAGCGAAGGTTAGGAGGTATTTCCCCTTCCATCCGTTGGATGGTTTGATAAAGCATCTCTTCCCTGAGCTCTAGGCCAACAAAATTTTTTTGAGGATCCCGCCTGGCGGCCTCCCGGATGAACTGACCACGGCCTATGCCGATCTCTAAAACCAGAGGGGCACAAGCGGCAAATTGTTTTTGCCAGTTGCCTGCACTTTGTTTTGGGTCTTCCACCAAAATGCACGGATATTCTTTTAGCTTTTTCTGAACCCCAGGAATTCGCCTCAAACGCATTTTAATCTCCCCACAAGGCTGCCACAGCCTCCTCGACCTCGCTCGGCATGATGCCAAATTGTTTGCCCAACCTGTACTCTATAGAATCAGCCCAAAAGCGGCTCTTTTCGGCAAACTTTTTAAGCTTTTTGCTGTCGGCATCTTTTTTTAAGCTTCTGGTTTGGGCATTGGCGGCAATCAATTGACAAATGCCTAAACTTGTGATGAGTTTGTCCTTATCTAGATTATCATATTCCTTTTGTAAAAAGCTCATTACATCCTGATAATATTGAGCAAATTCTGTAAAATCAATTTCTTCTGTCATTTTTAAGTATTCCTGCATTTTTTTTGCTAATTCTTCCACCTTTTCCACTCCTTATTCATAACTTTATAACACTATTTATTTAGTAAAAAATGTTTTTCTTCCTATTATAATAATATAACAATAGGAAAATATTTAAAGCAAAACGCCGTCTTTTGAAAAACGGCGTTTTATTTTGCTAAATAAGCAGTCGAGCAAACCTATAAGCCGGGTTCTGTTGAAAATGAACATCTATCTAGCATGCCTGTTGCCAGGCACGTCCTGCGACCTAACCCGGAAATGAGGCGGGCCACCTCTAACATTTCTCTATTCGGTCTTGCTCCAAGTGGGGTTTACCTAGCCAGCCAGTCGCCTGGCTGCTGGTGGGCTCTTACCCCGCCGTTCCATCCTTACCGGCTGTCCAAAAGAACAGCTTAGGCGGTCTGCATTTCTGTGGCACTATCCTTGAGGTCACCCTCACTGGTCATTAGCCAGCACCCTGCCCTGTGGAGCCCGGACTTTCCTCAAACAGGCTTTAGCCCCTGTTTGCGTTCATTCAATTTACTCAACTACTTTTTTTACCATTGCTGGCTCTTTATTATAACATTTTTAAAGAGAAAAAATCAATTATTTATTGGTAAAAAACAAAAAAGCCTCAAAAAAACCGAGGCTGAGCTTTTATGAACTTTTATTTAAATAAATTGCCATGGGTCTGTATTTGTTTTGCTTTGAATAATTTTTATGTCATATGGCTCAAAAAAAGGCTGCAATTTTTGAGCTAGGACCGAAATAATTAAATGCTCGCTGGCATAATGCCCTACATCTATGAGACTAAAACCTGCTTCTTGGGCAGCCAGGCCTATCTCGTGCTTGCCTTCGGCACTGATTAAGCATTGAGCACCAGCTGCCTTGGCCTGGGGCCAAAAACCGCTGCCCGCGCCACCGCAAACAGCAACCTGAGTAATTGGGCCGGGCACACAAACAAGTTTTACCACCAAAACTTGTAAAACTTGTTTGGCGTGGCAGGCAAGTTCTTTTAAAGTAGTTGGCTTGGTCAAACTACCAACACATATTTGGTTATCTATGCCATTTATACTTATGCCTTCTATGCTGACAAGCCCCAATGCCAAAGCTAATGTGTGATTAACTCCGCCAGGCAAAATATCTAAATTGGTGTGAGCGGCATAACAAGCAATACCTGACCTTATTAGTTCTTTTATTTGAATTGCGGGGTATGCACCGGCCGCAAGCGAAGTAACAGGGTGAAAAATTAGCGGGTGATGAGTTAAAATTAGCTGGGCTCCAACTGTTTTAGCCTCTTCGATGACTTGACTTGTAATATCCAAAGCTAATAAAATATTTTTTATCGGCTGCTCGCTCTCACCCACCAAAAGGCCAACGTTATCCCATTCGGCCGCAAGCTTGGGTTGCAAGCAGGCATCAAGTATATCGGCTGTTTTTTTTAAATTTAAAGACATTTTAAAGCCCTTTCTATTCTTTGCACACCATAAGAAAGCTGAGCCAGCCTTTCCTGACATTCTTTGGTGCGGTTTTGGCTAAGTCCGTCTATTAAGCGGGTAAGGTCTGCCTTTTTCAGCTCCAAATAATCCTTCAGCAGGGGGTGTCTGTTGGCAAGCAAAAGCGGGCCAAACTCGGTCTGGCTTTCATCTAAAACCATGTGGCCATGCTCTACCCCAATAATTTCATAATAAAAACCGTCTTCCATTACCAAGTCTTCAGCCACAATAGTAAAACCGTTATCTGCTAACCAACGTCTTAAACCAACTGCACCTCTTTGTGGCTGCAAAACCAATCTTTCTGTTTTATCCAGCACCAAAGGGGAATCTGACAAAACCGACCGAATGGTGGCACCGCCTACTCCGGCCATACAAATGGTAGCAACTTCACCCGGCTCCAAAATTTCCAGCCCTTCGCCAAAGCGAATATCGATGGTTTTGGTTAAAGAAAGTAGTTCTACCAGCTGGCGGGCTGATTCCAAAGGAGAACGGGCCCTATCTGTAGCAATCACAAAAGGGCAAATCCCTTCCACAACCAAATGCACCGGCAAATAACCATGATCGGTCCCAATATCGGCCGCAGCTTTGCCAGGCAATATCATGCTTGCCACAGATAATAAGCGTTCCGGAAGTTTTATTTTCACCGGTTTAACCACCTTTTTATTAATTTTACAGCTTTTTATCTTTTTAAAGTTACTCTGAAGTATTCGATTTTTTTAAAAAAAATCCTGTTTTTATCTTGTTTGCTAATTTAGAAACTAAAAGACTTTATCATAATTTTTTAATGATAAAGTCTTTTAGTTTTACTTATATTACTTATAATATAATAAGTAAATAATAAGCAATAGCCTTATTAACCTAGCAAAATTACCCAGAGCTTAAATTTTTGGTTCCATCTGCTGTAAGTTAAAAGCACAAATTAGTCTTTCCAACCCAGTATAGACCAAAAAACTTTTTAAGCACCAGAACCAAATTTAATGGATAAAAACGCACCAATAAGGCAAATCAGGATAAAAATAACCGGTGCAAACTTCTTCACAAAAACCACCCCCTTATTCAAAATTTGTCGGCCTATATGTTAATTTGCTATGTTTTGATATAATATAAAATAACGTAATGTTACTTTTGCCAAGTTTAGCGAATCAACATCGGCCTTCTGGTAATTTATGTGGAATACATAATACTTTTTAACTTCGGGTTTAAAATAGATAATCCTTTTATTTTTTATGGCTGTTTTGGAACCGTTTTTAATATGTAAGAAAATAAATTTTTTAAAAAATTTTTAAAATTTTCTAAGAAAGTGGGGATTTTTATGGAAATAATTATGGGAAAAAAGATTTGTGATTTACGAAAAAAAAGAGAGCTTACTCAGAAGGATTTGGCTCTTGCGATTGGGGTTTCTCCTCTTATGGTTTCTAAATGGGAAAGAGATTTGGCCTTGCCCAACACATCTCACTTGCCAGATTTGGCAAGAACTCTAGGCGTCGATGTTTCTTTTTTGCTTGACTCCTCGGAAGAAATAAAAGTAGAACAAATTATTAGCATTGTTAAGCAATGTGCCAAAGAAATGGAAGTGGGGAATATCGATGCCGGCCTTGCTCTTTGCAAAAAACATCTGCAAGAAAATCCGGCAAGCCTGTTTTTAAAATATCGCCTTAGCATTATGTTGCAGGCTTATTTTACCAAAGTTAACAGCGAAGAAAAGCTGGACAAAATGATCAATATGGCCACCGATCTTTTATCAGAAACCGCTGGTAGCAAAGAACTGGAAATTAAACTTACTTCTCTTTTTATGCTTAGCAATTTGGAAATGCTGAAAGGTAATTATCAAGAAGCTATCAATATTCTTAACCTTTTGCCCAAATCCGACATTAACCCAGAAATTATTTTATCTACTATTTACTTTGCCCAAGGAGATTTTGACAATTCAACCAAAATAGAACAGAAAATTTTGTTTACCAGTTTAAATAGTTCTTTTGTTAGTTTAAACAATCTTTATCGTATCGCAAAAGAAAGAAAAGACTATCCCTTTGCTTTGGATTTGATGTTAAAACAACGTTTACTCATTCAGGCCGTATCATTAGAGCCTTTTATGCTACCAGCCAATTGCCTGCTTTTGGCAGATATTTATGCCCAAATGGGCGACAAGACCAACACCCTGGCTTATTTGAAAGAGTTTGTTGACTGCACAGTTAAATATTCTGCCTCTTCCATAAATTTGGCTGCAATCAAGCTGTTTGACCAAATGGTTTCGGAAGATCCGGCTCCCACAGACGCTTATTTAAAGGAAAATGCTCTTTATGCTCTTTTAAACAATCCCACCTATGCCCTAGTGAAGGAATTACCAGAATTTGCCGATTTGGTTGCTCAGCTGCGGGCTTTGTAAAAGTGCTTTGCTTTTTAAATTATAATGGTTTATAATGGCAGGAGTTTATGCTAATATTCAGGAAGGAATTTTTGCTTTCTTGGCTAATAATTAACAGGATATGTAGCTTTTTGGTTTTAAAAAGCTACAACTTACTATAGAGTTTTACTAATTTTTGCAATCTCACAGGAGGAGTTAAATGACTGACTTTAGCCAAGTAGATTCGATATTAAACAAATATACTAACGTGTCGGAAAGCTTGATTCCTTTATTTCAGGATATTCAGGGGCTTTTTGGCTATTTGCCGCAGGAAATTTTGCGGTATGTGGCTGATAAAGCTTCCCTTCCTTTAGCTCAATTGGCGGGAGTTGCCACCTTTTATTCCCAGTTTTGTTTTACCCCACCCGGTAAATACGAGATTTTAGTTTGCCTAGGGACTGCCTGCCATGTTAATAATGGTGAAAGCATGGCCAGTATTATTGCTGCCGAAACCGGCTTGGCAGAAAAAGAAGTTTCTGCTGATGGACTCTTTTCCTGGCAGCGTGTAGCCTGCCTGGGCTGCTGCAGCCTGGCTCCGGTCATGATGATCAACGGCCAGGTATATGGCAACTTGACCCATAAAAAAATAAGTGCAATTATTCGCCAACTGCGAAAAGAAAGTGCCGGGGGTGTTAAAATATGAGGTTGCTACTGGGATTTGGCAGCTGCGGTTTGGCAGCCGGAGCCCTTACGGTATCTGAATCTATGCAAAAAGTTTTGGCTGACACCAATCTTCAGCTTACCCTGGTGGGCTGCAATGGTATGTGTTTTGCCGAACCACTTTTGCAAGTAATTGACGATGCAGGGGAAAATTATTATTATGGCAATTTAAATGAGGATATTGCTAGCAACATTGCCAAGGCCCTTTTGGCGGGGCAGATTCCCCAACAAAATTTGCTAATGCAAGATGCTAATGATTTTTTGGCCCCCCAAACCAGGGTGGCTTTGGCTCATTGCGGTTTAATTGACCCAGAAAACATAGAAGAATATTTGTGGGTTGGCGGCTATACGGCTTTAAAAAAGGCTGTTTTAATGAACCTGGAAGAAATTATTGCAGAAGTTAAACTCTCTGGCTTGCGGGGTCGGGGGGGTGCCGGTTTTCCCACTTGGCTAAAATGGCAAAATACCCGTTTGGCACCAGGAAAAGAAAAGTTTTTAATTTGCAATGCAGATGAGGGCGACCCGGGTGCTTTTATGGATAGAAGCCTTCTGGAAAGCGACCCGCACAGCGTAATCGAAGGTATGGTTATTGCCGCAAGGGCCATTGGAGCCACACAAGGCATAATCTATGTGCGGCGGGAATACCCCCTGGCCGTAAAAAGAATAGGGAAAGCCATTCTTCAAGCTAAGAATAAAGGTTTCTTGGGAGATAATATTTGTGGAAGTGATTTTAATTTTAACCTACGTTTGGTGCAAGGAGCAGGGGCTTTTATTTGCGGCGAAGAAACGGCCCTAATTGCTTCCCTTTCTGGCAAGCGGGGTATGCCAACTTTTAAACCACCCTACCCCTCTGAAAGGGGTTACCATGACCTGCCTACCAACATAAACAACGTGGAAACTTTTGCTAACATAGCTTGGATAATAAATAACGGGGGGCTCTCTTTTGGTGATTTGAGCAACGATGAAAACAGCGGCACCAAGGTTTTTGCCCTTACCGGCAAAATAAAAAGAGGTGGCTTGGTGGAAGTGCCCCTTGGCACCACTTTTAGCAAAGTTATTTATGAAATCGGTGGCGGGTTAAAAAACGGGAAGGAAGCAAAAGCAATTCAAATTGGTGGCCCCTCTGGCGGTTGTTTGCCAGGCAAACTGCTTTCAACCTTAAAAATCAATTACGAGGAACTGGCAAGCGTTGGGGCTATTATGGGTTCTGGTGGTCTGGTGGTTATGGATGACAGCACCTGCATGGTAGATATTGCTCGTTTTTTTATGGCTTTCAATAAAGACGAAAGCTGCGGACGTTGCACCCCTTGCCGCATTGGCATGGTCCGACTAGAAGAGCTTTTAACAGAAATTTGCCAAGGGCAGGGCAAAGAAGAATATATTCCCTTTTTGGAAACTTTAGGCAAACATGTAAAAAGCACCTCTTTGTGCGGGTTAGGCAATTCTGCCCCCAACCCTTTGCTTACAACCATGCGGTATTTCCCCGAAGAATATGCCGCTCACATAAAAGAAAAACGCTGTCCAGCTTTAAAATGCCAGGCTTTGCTGGATTATTCCATTGATGAGGAAAAATGCACCGGCTGCGGCCAATGCTTTAAGGTTTGTTCGGCCGGAGCCATTAGCGGTATGCGAAAACAGGCCTATCATATCGATTCTTCTTTGTGTATCAAATGCGGAATGTGCCAATCTTCTTGCCTTTTTGATGCGGTAAAAATTTCTAGCAAGGGGGTGGCAATGTGAATTTTGTTAACATATGTGTTGACGGTAAAAACATTTTGGCAGAAGAAGGCAGCAAAGTTTTGGATGCTGTTTTGGCTGCCGGCATAAAATTGCCGCACTTATGCTACTTAAAAGAGTTGTTGCCTTCTGGCAGCTGCGGACTATGCCTGGTGGAAGTAAAAGGACGAAATAAGCTGGAAAGAGCCTGTAATCTTGCTCTAAGCCCCGGGATGGAGATAATTACCAAGAGTCCCCGGCTCACTGAGGCCCGCAAAATAAATTTAGCCTTGCTCCTTTCCAACCATGTTGGCGATTGTTTTGCCCCCTGCCGCAATACCTGCCCGGCCGGCAGCGATTGCCAGGGCTATGTTGGACTAATTGCCAACGGGTATTTTGAAGAGGCCGCAAAACTAATAAAAAATGACCATCCCTTCCCTTCTAGCATTGGGCGAGTGTGCCCACACCCCTGCCAAGATGCTTGCCGGCGGGCTTTGTTGGAAGGTCCAGTACAAATAGCTAAACTTAAACAATTTGCCGGGGATTTTGTTTTAAAACAGGCAAAAGCCAGCTCACCCATTCCAAAAAAAGATACCGGTAACAAAATTGCCGTGGTGGGGGCTGGCCCGGCTGGCCTTACTGCTGCTTATTTTCTGCGGCTTTTGGGCCACGATGTCACCATTTTTGAGGCTATGCCCGAAGCAGGTGGCATGCTGCGATATGGCATTCCGGAATATCGCCTACCCAAAGCTGTTTTAGCGGCGGAAATATCTTGTATAGAAAAACTGGACGTAAAAATCATCTGCAATACCCGTTTAGGACAAGATATTAACATAGAAAAACTTTTAAAAGATTATGCGGCTGTTTATTTGGCCATTGGCGCCTGGAAAAGTATGGCCTTGGGTTGTGCCGGTGATGAATTGCCCGGAGTAATTGGCGGCATTGAATTTTTGCAGGATGTAGCCACAAAAAAGCTTCTTAAATTAAAGGGCCAAGTAGCTGTAGTTGGCGGTGGCAATACTGCCCTGGATGCATCAAGAACTGCCCTTCGTTTGGGGGCAGATAGTGTTGATGTACTTTACCGCCGCAGCCAAAAAGAAATGCCCGCTGCCCCTTGGGAAATTGAAGAAGCTATGGAAGAAGGAATAAATTTTAAATTTTTGACGGCTCCCTTGCAGGTTTTGGAAGAAAACGGTAAAGCCGCCGGACTTGTTTTGCAAGGAATGGAGCTGGGCGAACCGGATGCAAGCGGCAGGAGAAGGCCCGTGGCAAAAGAAGGTGCCGTTACAGAAAAACCTTTTGATCACATTATTGTAGCCATTGGCCAAGGAGTGTTTGCCTTGGGGTTGGCAGGGGTGGAACTAACCCGTAAAAACACCATAAAAGCAAACCCCAACGATTACAGCACCAACATTCCTGGTCTTTTTGCGGGAGGCGATGCAGTTAACGAAGGCCCCGGCATTGCCATTAATGCCATTAGCCATGGTAAAACTGCTGCCTCAGCCATTGATGCATTTTTGCAGGGCATGCCTTTTGATGGTAAAAAACCCTGGATAGTAGAAAACAAAGATTTTAAAGCAGCAGATCTGCCAAAGGTACCTTACAAAAAACCGGTTGCTGCCACTCTTTTGCCAGCAAATCAAAGAAAACAAAACTTTGCCCCGGTGGAGGCCACTTTGGCTGAAGCTTTGGCAAAAGAAGAAGCTAGCCGCTGCTTGGAATGCGGTTGCCAGGCTGTTTACGATTGCAAACTGCTTTCCCTGGCACAGCAATATTTGCCAGATGGTTGTTCTGATGAGTTGACCTTTTTAAACGGCAAAAAAAATCTAACCTCGATTGATTGTTCACACCCATTTATTTTGCGTAATGGGGATAAATGCATTTTGTGCGGCCTGTGCATTGAGGTTTGTAAAGCCAAAGAAACAGGAAAAGCCGCTCTGACCTTTTTGAATAGAGGCTTTGATACTGTGGCCGCCCCACCTTTTGGAACCCCTCTGGCTGAAAGCGATTGTGTGAGCTGCGGCTCTTGTGTGGCCATTTGCCCCACCGGCGCCTTAACAGAAAAACAACCTGGTGTCAAAACACCCCCTCTTGCTACAAGCGTTACTGTGGTTAACTGCCCCTATTGCAGCCAAGCTTGCAACTTAGAGCTGCATTATTATGGTAGCTGGCTGGCAAAAGTTTTGCCGCAAAAACCTTTTGAGCCGGGGCCTTCACTAATTTGCAGTTTGGGACGTTATGGTTTTTTGTTGGAGCAAAATTTTCAAGGGAAGGCAAGTGCTTTGCCGCAAGAAACCCAAAAAGCTGCAATTAAGGCAGTCACCGGCTACCTGCATCTCTTTAAAGGGCCAAAACCTTTACCTGCTTTTGCCGGGTTAGACAAGCTTTTAAGCTTTTTGGCTGATTTGGCGGCCTTGGAGAAGAGGCAATAAAAATGGAAAGACAAAAACGTGTGGCTGCCATTCATGATATTTCCGGTTTTGGCAAATGCTCTTTAACTGTAGCCCTGCCGATCATTTCGGCCGCCGGCATTGAATGCTGTGTTTTGCCTACTGCTGTGCTTTCCACCCACACTGGTGGTTTTGAAGGCTATACCTTTAGGGACCTTACAGAGGATATTCGACCGATTTCTCAACATTGGCAGTCATTGAACCTAAAATTTGATGCAATCTACAGCGGTTTTTTGGGCTCGCAAGAGCAAATTGAGTTGGTAGAAGAACTTTTTGCCGCCTTTAAAACACCAGACAACATTATCATGGTCGACCCGGTTATGGCAGATAATGGCGAGTTCTATGCCATTTATTCTCCTTCCATGGCAACTGGTATGGCTCGGCTTTGCCAAAAAGCAGATATCATTGTGCCGAATCTCACAGAGGCTGCATTTATTTTGGGCGAAAAATACACAGAAGGCCCTTATGACACGGCTTATATTGAACACTTGCTGAAAGCATTGGCTGATCTGGGGCCAAAACAAGTGGTACTTACCGGAGTTTATCAGCAAACCGACAAGCTGGGTGCTGCTTGCTATAACAAAGAAACTGGGGAAATTAATTATGCTTTTTCTTCCCTTGTGCCAGGGAATTTTCATGGTACGGGCGATGTTTTTGGTAGTTTTCTTTTATCTGCTATTTTGAATGGACAAACCTTGGTAAATGCTACCCAATTTGCCGTGGATTTGACCCATGACTGCATTTGCCGCACCAAAAAAAGAGGCACCGTGCCTAGAGAAGGTGTAGATTTTGAAAATGTGTTGCCAAAAATGATTAAAAAGCTTGGACTCCCTAAAGATTAAAAAATAAATGGGTTAAATTCATGTGGTTACGCGGTATAATTTAAAGACAAAAACTATAAACAACAAGGAGCCCTCTATGGCTCCTTTTGCAGCATTAATATCTATTCTATTGTTGCATAATATGTCCCAAAAGAGTATAATTATTTTGATTTAATAACAACGGACGAATCACATACATAATGGAGTAGGATAATATGCAGGAATATAAATGTACCGTTAAAATGCTTGACGGGAAAACAATTAAAAATTACAAAATAAAAGCTGAGGATGAAGCCGGTCTGATAACCCAACTTAAATCCTCTGGTTTATATTTGTTAAACTTTAAAGCTGTGGAAGAAAGAAAAGATATTGTTGGCGGCAACAAACTTAATCTTTCACTGAAAGATGTTGCTATGTTCTCCAGGCAACTTTCAGCAATACTAGGAGCCGGGGTAACTTTGATAAAGGCTTTAAATATTCTTTATCTGCAAATAGAAAAGAAAAATGTAAAAGAAAGCATAAGAAGACTTTATGAAAGTGTGCAAAAGGGGGATCAGCTTTCCGACGCTTTAAAAAAGCAAAATAATTTATATCCGGAAATTATGATCAGTATGGTTGAAGCCGGAGAGGCCAGCGGCCGGTTAGATAGTGTCATTGCCAAAGTTGCTGACATTTTTGAAAAAGACGTAAAGTTGAGAAATAAAATCAGGTCTGCTATGATGTATCCTATTATACTAGCTGTACTTTGTGTTGCTGTTGTGCTTATATTAGTAACAAAAGTACTGCCAGTGTTTATAAGTATGTTTACAGAAGAAATGACTTTGCCTTTAATAACCCGAGCACTGCTTGCCTTTTCCAATGCACTTACAGGATATTGGTATATTATACTTCTTATAATAGGTGCCATTGTTATTGGTATAAGAGCTTATGTCAGGACAGAGGAAGGTAAAAAAAATTGGCATACCCTACTGCTCAAGATTCCATTAATTGGAAACACCATCACCAAAATTTCTGCCGTAAGATTCACGAGAACTCTTGGCACTTTGCTTTCTAGCGGCATGACCTTAATAAAATCACTTGAAATTGCCATTCAGGTAGCTGGCAACAGGGTGATTATGGACGGATTAGCTGTTACAAAAGAAGATATTAGAAAGGGGATACCTCTTTCCCAATCACTTCGCAAAGCAGATGTTCTTCCTCCTATGGTATATTCTATGATTGGCATTGGTGAAGAATCAGGAACAATTGAGGACATGCTGAACAAGACCGCCGATTATTATGATGATGAGATAGAAAATTCAATTTCAAAACTCGTAACGCTTGTGGAACCTATCCTTATAGTATTTATGGGTCTCATAGTAGGTCTTATTGTTGTAGCTATTCTGTTGCCTATGTTTGATTTATACAGTTCAATGAGTGGCAACCTTTAAACCGTAAAAACAATAGTCATTTAATTAGTTTATGGGGGTGAATTTATTTGCGTTCTATTTTATCAATTGATGTTGGGAAGGAAAACATTCATATTGTGGAGGGCAGCTTTTTAAAAGATGATTTGCTGATTGAAAAGGCAGCCAGTTTTAAGGTTCCGGCGGGATGCTTTAGCGGCGAAACAATAAGCAACCCTGACCGCCTCTCTGAATATCTTATGAATGCAATAAATAACTTTGGGTTTTCTTCAAAAGAAGCTATTATAACCTTTGATGCTTATGGCGCAATCATAAGGGATATAGCTTTGCCGAATGCTAAACCAAATGAAACAACAAAAATGATCCATACTGAAATGATTCAAACCTATCATATTCCTCCAACAAATGTTGTGCAATATAAAAACATCGGCAAAGTATCAGGTGATTCGGATACCCAATTAATAAATTACCGTGCTGCAGCTATTGATGAAGAGATAGTTGAAGCATACCACAACATATTAACAAGATCAAAATTAAAACCGGTAGCCATGGATATCAACATTAATGCTATAGACAAGCTATTAAAAGGAGATATCGCCATTAATAAAAAAATTCTAAATAGTAATAGTACTATGCTGCTAGATTTTGGCGCCACCCTTACTACAGTTTACATAATATCTCAAAATAAGCCAATCTTTTATAGACAGTTAGATTCAGGTTGTGGAGAAATTGAAAGAATAATCAGTGAGCAAACCTTTGCATCAGAAAAAGAAATCAAAAAAATGAAGGAAGACGGATTTAATTTCTTTAGTGATAATGAAGATGCAAAAAAATATTTTGATATTTTACGCCCTTTTTTTTATAACCTAATGGATGAAATAAGAAAAATAATTGGTTTTTATGCCAGCAGATCAATTGCCAGCAATGTAGAACAAATATATTTATTTGGTGGGGGTAGCGGTTTGGCTGGGTTTACAGAGTACTGTGAATACAATTTAAGTATA
Organism: Peptococcaceae bacterium UBA5755; assembly: GCA_002419005.1. Lineage (GTDB taxonomy): Bacteria > Bacillota > Dehalobacteriia > UBA4068 > UBA5755 > UBA5755. Next base: position 496,871 of record DIFF01000012.1, read on the forward strand.
CCTACAGAGCAAATTTTTACTGTTTCAAAGGTTAAGCTTAATGCCCTTATTACACCTTTTGCTTCATATTTGAATGCTCTTGGTGCACTGATTATTAAAGATAGAAGCAGGTGATTAGATGAAAGATTATAACTTTTTTGAAATATACAATAAAAAACAAAAAGGGAGTTTCAATAAGAAATCGCCCGTTTTTATCTTGGGAACAATATTATTAATATTGGTTATTATTGCTGCCGGATTGATTGTTAGAAACCTTGTTTTAAACCAAAAAATTAAAAATACATATGAAAAATTAGAAATTATTAAAGCTACTGAGGAATATCAGGAAGCAGCGAAAATTCAACAGGGACAAGCAGCCATGACAAAATACAATGAAAAAGCATCTGTTACTTTACAAAAGTTAGATGATGCAAAAATTGTAAACACCTCCCTTTTAAGCAGTATTAATAGCAAAGTCCCGGAAGGTATATCCATGAGTAACATGTATATAGATAGTAATGTTATTCAGATTATCTGCACAGCTCAAAACCGGAAAGCTATTTCAGAATTCCAACTTCGTCTTAAGGAACTCCCCTTTGTTGGAGATGCCTATGTGAATTCTATTACAAAGAATATAACAGACACAAAATTTACAGCAAAAATAGAGTGCCTTATGGTGAGGGAGGTGAAAAGTAAATGAAAATACAGCTTACGACAATGAACTCACGAGATAAAAATTTGCTGATCTTTCTTGCTGCTGTAGTGGCTGTATTTGTTATCTATTACTTTATCATTAGCCCAGCCTGGGCCAAAGGTAGTGAGCTTTCTATAGAAGCAAAACTTGCTGAAAATCAGCTGGTAAACGCACAGAATGCGGTTGAGCAATTGCCGGAAAACCGCACAAAGTATAGCGAACAACTGCAAGAAATTACAGAAAAGTACAAAGCTTTCTTTTATGAGATCAACCAGGAGAGAATTTTATATAAACTTGCTACATTAATCACCAATGCCGGCATACCGGTTATTTCTTATACTCAAACCCGACCAACAGTAGAAACCATTCCGGTCTTTCAGTCCAAATATCAACCACTAACATATCCTATCTTAGAAGATGCATTAATTTTAAATGATGAATTATTAACAAAAGTAGCTTCACAAAACAACAACAAATCCTCTTCAAATAGTAAGGAAGCGTCTTCTGATGCTGCCGCCTTTACTCAGATCACGATAAGTTTCTCAGAAGCTAGCTATGAAAGCGTAGTTAGTTTCTTAAAACAAGTTGAAACAATGGATAGAGCAATTGTTGTGCAGAATATAAATTTAATGAAGAATGTAGAGGGAACCACGCTAAAAGGTGAAATTGTATTAAATTTATATTCCCTCGCGAAACCGGATAAGGCCGAAAATAATGACTTGATCTTTGAACCAACATTACCCTCGGGCAAAGCTAATCCTTTCAAATAATCAATAATATTAAACATTATGACATCATAAAAAGTAGAGCGAATCATTTCGCTCTACTTTTTATTTATAATTATATTTGTATTATGTTTCAGCACTATTTAAATAAACCATGGTTAATCTAAATAATCTAGATCTTCAGTTGAATTTGAAGGAGATATCCAAGGAGGCAACCCGGGGATTCGTACATAAATTGTGTTAGACCCTCTGCTGCCTACTGTGGTAAGCAAGGTTATTGGCATCCAAGCACCGCCATTAATTTGGTATTCAAGCAATGGGTAATATAAAATATTATAAAGAAAAACAGCCTTTTTTTGTTAGCGTTCGATAAAACTACCACTGGTGCCGGTGCCCCTGCCGGGACCTCCTCTTCCTCCTCCTCTTCAGAATAGCTAATCGCTACTTAAAACACCAGAAGAAGGTTTGTATTTAATGGCAAGGCCGGAAGCGTTTGCTCCCTTTACCATCTTAAGGTCAGGGGAAGTGTTAAGGCTTAGGTTGGGCAGTTTTATTGTCGAATCAAGGGTATATGTTTGATTTCCTTGTTCCTCACTTGCAACAATAATCTTCAGGCTGTCTGGGTTGCCACTTACTTTATTAAAGGAAGAACCAGCATCCAAAAAACTGCCAATCACTACATTTTCTTGCCATGAGGAAGTATCTTCATCATAAATACATCGATGAATACTCCCGTCCTCCATATAAATGTAGTTATAGCCTGGCTCTGGAGATTTGGCGGCCTCCACAGTTATCAATTCGACCTCTTTTGCATACCGAATATCAAGCAAGATTTGATCCAAAGCTAATCTGACCTCACTTTGGACATTGCGCTGATCTTTGCTAAGTGTGAAGACCCTATTGCTAGATAGGAAAAAAGAAGCTATTGCGGTTATGATTACACCCATAATAACCATCACAACAATAATTTCTACTAAGGTTAACCCTCGGTTGTTATTAAGTAGAATTTTGCGGTTCATTATAAACTATCTCCTTACTCTATATGTCCCCCATTATGAAGGTAGTAAGTTGGGCAGTACGACTGCCATTCTTAAAGAACTTTAGAACCGTTACATCATACCCTGTTACATTATACCCATCTTTTGTTATGGTTTTTTGTGTCACAAAGTAATTCCCTTCATAAGCTGCATTAAAAGTCTTTAGTTGAGATATATCAGTCACCCGGTAATAACTTTTAGCATTAAGAAAAGCAATAATTTCACTTTGATCGAGTTTTTCCCAATCATTTTCCGTCTGCAGCTCATCAATAACTTTCTGTATATCCATAGTTTGTTCGGACCGGCTACCCGAGGTAAAAACTTCGGATACGGCAATATTAAACATGCCTAAGATTCCAACCATAATGATCCCCAAAATGGCAATCGCTATAATTATCTCAACTAGTGTTATGCCTTTATTACTTTTTAAAGGATTCACTTCAAATCACCTCAATTGTTTTGCTTTGAAGCTGTTCTACTGAAATTATGGCTATTTATAATATTCTCTTTTTGCATAGCCTAGTTCAATATTTGTTTCAATATCGTCGCCCAAAGGAACATAATAGAATTCTCCGTGTGGTCCGTTAGGATTCCCTCTATTAATGATTTCGCCAATCATTGATCCTCGTATGATTGTCTGGTCTGATTGAATTTCCAGCGTGGCATCTGGCCCATATATATATGCGGTTACATCTGCATTAGACTGAAACCCTAAAGTAGCTCCCGCTTCCAAATAAATAAACAATGTACCCCCGCCGCCAGCATTTACATAAACAGGATTATCTATTATGCTGTCAATACCGCTATTTCGGATATATAAGTGAACAACTCCTCCCCCGGTAATGCTAACATCACCTTTTGAACCCCCAAAATCAAGTGAGTCAACCACCACGGTCATTTCACCATCTTCATCCCCGGTATCAAAGGTCAAATATTGCTTATTTCCTTTAGACAAATCTTCAATATAATAAGCAGAATCACTCAATGTGGCTTTGCCCCCTGAATAGGAAACCTTTTTTAAGTGAGTAAAACTGCTATAATCAGGCACAACAACTGGCTCGGCTGGTGTATTATTAACACGCCTAACAATATTGTCATCACTTTCCGCTGCTCCGGATAGTAAAATATCTTCGGCACTTGGCACATCTGCTTCGAGGTTAACCATATCATCCGCGTCATGGTAAATTTCCATTTGTGTAAGATCAAATTCATCCTGATCTTCGCCGGTTTGTCTGATTCCGGTAAAAACATCATAATAAGTACGTTTGGTCATTTTTAATGATACCGTGCGCTTAACTTGGTCAACCTCTCCTTCGGAACTAATCAAAATGGTCGCTGCATCAGGTTTTTCGAAGGCAGCCTGGAAGGCACCTTTCCCTAAATCACCCGAGATGACACCAGATATGGTAGAGTTGCTGTCAGCAAGAAAATATTGCGCTGTAATATCAGCTCCGGAACGGGCAATATACTCGGCCTGCATTTTTTTCTCACTGTCTGTCGAAAAAGTCCTTTCGGAATTTCCCAAAACCAATGCTGTTTTACCTAATATCATAAGCACAACCATAATTATAATCACAAAAACAAGTGCTGCACCTTTGTTATTGGACATTATTTTCCTTATCATGATATCACCCCTCCTTTGCTCTTATTAAATTATACCTCAATTCTACTAATTTTCATATCTAATCTACTAAAATAATACCAAAAATTAATTTCACCCGCAATACTGCTGAAATCATAGTTATTTATAATATTCTCTTTTGGTATAGCCCAGGTTAACATTCGTCTCAATATCGTCAGTTAAAGGAACATAATAAAACACTCCGTGTGGTCCGTTAGGATTTCCTCTGTCAATAATTTCGCCAATCATTGCTCCTCGTATGATTGTCTGGTCTGATTGAATTTCCAGCGTGGCATCTGGCCCATATATATATGCGGTTACATCTGCATTAGACTGAAACCCTAAAATGGCTCCCGCTTCCAAATAGATAAACAATGTACCCCCGCCACCAGCATTTACATAGATAGGATTATCTATCGTACTTTCAGTACCGCTATTTCGGATATATAAGTGAACAACTCCTCCCCCGGTAATGCTGACCTGACCTTCAGAACCCCCAAAATCAAGCGAGTCAACCACCATGGTCATTTCTCCATTTACATCTCCGGTATCAAAGGTCAAATATTCATTATTTACTTTAGACAAATCTTCAATGTAATAAGCAGGGTCACTTAATACGGCTACCCCACCCACATAGGAAACCTGCGATAATTGAGTAAAACTGCTATAATCAGGCACAACAACTGGCTCGGCTGGTGTATCGTTGACACGCCTAACAATATTGTCATCACTTTCCGCTGCTCCGGATAGTAAAATATCTTCGGCACTTGGTAAATTTGCTTCGAGGTTAACCATATCATCTGCGTCATGGTAGATTTCCAGTTGCGTAAGATCAAATTCATCCTGATTTTCGCTGGTCTGTCTGATTCCGGTAAAAACATCATAATAAGTACGTTTGGTCAATTTTAATGCTACCATGCGCTTAACCTGATCAACTTCTCCTTCGGAACTGATCAAAATGGTCGCTGCATCGGGTTTTTCGAAGGCAGCCTGGAAGGAACCTTTCCCTAAATCGCCCGAGATTACACCAGATATGGTAGAATTGCTGTCAACAAGAAAATATTGCGCTGTAATATCAGCTCCGGAACGGGCAATATACTCGGCCTGCATTTTTTTCTCACTGTCTGTCGAAAAAGTCCTTTCGGAATTTCCCAAAACCAATGCTGTTTTACCTAATATCATAAGCACAACCATAATTATAATCACAAAAACAAATGCTGCACCTCTGTTATCACACATTAGTTTCTTTATCATGATATCACCCTCCCTTTGCTATTATATTTAAATATTAAAAAGTTAAAATCCCATCTATAATGCTTATAGATATTTTATGTATGTAAACAAGTATAAGTTTACTCTCCTGTTAATCCCCTCATTTTCTGAAGGCTTTTAAGTTTTATCCTTGATACCTGCTTCTGTGTCAAACCAAGCTCTTTTGCAACCTCCGCCTGGGTCATTTCTTTATGAAAAAGCCTTTCAATCACGTCTTTTTGAATACCAGTTAAATGGTATATTAGTTGGCTTAGCAAAAGCTTATCTTCCACGGAAAGAGTAAAACTTTCTGGTTCTTTTGTTTTGATGCTGGATACCTCTAAACAGCCAAAGTGTATAAGTCCTGCACTCATCATCGGCAATATCGCTTCTGGTTGAAGGTTTAACATACCTGCCAATTCATCATTAGATACAGGTTCATCACGTTTATCAAGATTTGACACTATGATATTATCCAGTTTTTCCTGATAAACTTCCAAATACATAGGATAATAGTATTTCCTTTCCTTCCTCACAAAGTGACGGATCTCCCCAATGATATAATGGGAAGAATAGGTGCTGAATTTTATATTTTTTTTTATGTCAAAATTTCTGATTGCTTTTAACAGTCCTTCATAACCAGACTGGCGAATATCTTCAAAGCAGTATCCGCCACCATAAAGCTTGGCATAATGATATACAAGCCCTTTACATGCATCCATCAACACATTCAGGGATTTTTCATTTGAATCAAAAAAATACTCCTGATATATTTCATCAATATTATTAATATACTGAGTTCCCATTAAGCGACCCCTTACATTATTACATAATTTAGAATATAATTTTTACAACATGGTCATATATCTTTTAAAAATTTCCGGATCCACACATCTCACATAGGCTTCTTCACTGGTAATGATCTTTGATTTGGCTAATTGAGCCAGTGAATAGTCCATGGGCATCATGCCATTTTTTATATTTGTCTGCAGAACGGTGTCTATCTGGTGGTTTTTCCCTTCACGGATCAGGTTTCTGATAGCATCATTAACTACCAGCACTTCCATAGCGGGAACAACCATCTTCCCATCCGATGATTTTATAAGCTGTTGGCACACGATACCCTGAAGGATCGCAGAAAGCTGGGTTCGGACTTGCTGCTGCTGGTGAGGTGGAAATGTATCTATAATTCTGTCAACGGTTTGGGCCGCTGTAGTAGTATGCAAGGTGGACATAACAAAGTGTCCCGTTTCAGCTGCGGATATGGCAGTGGAAATGGTTTCGTAGTCACGCATCTCCCCTACCATAATAACATCAGGGTCCTCACGTAGGGCAGCTCTTAATGCATTAGCAAAGCTTTGAGAGTCGCTTCCTATTTCTCTTTGATTGATCATGCATTTATTATGCTTGTGCATATATTCTATAGGATCTTCAATGGTAAGTATGTGGCACTGGCGATTACTATTGATGTGCCCTACCATGGCGGCCAAAGTTGTTGACTTGCCGGAGCCTGTTGGTCCTGTTACCAAAAACATACCCCTGGGCTTTAAGGCTAGGGTGTTCAGTATAGGCGGCAATTTAAGTTCCTCAACCGTAGGAATTTTAGTGTTGATCATTCTTAAGGCAGCGGTACAGCTTCCCCTTTGCTTGTAAACGTTAACTCTGTAACGGCTTGTATTAGGCAATGCCCAGGAAAAATCCACTTCGCCTTTCGTTTCGAAGACTCCCTTTTTTTCCTCATTCATTAGATAATAGCAGATATCTTTTGTTTCATCTGGTGTAAGTATGCTATCTCCATAAGGAACAAGCTCCCCTCTGATTCGTAATATGGGTGGTTTAGCTACAGTAATATGGATATCGGATGCTTTTAATTCGATAGCCCGGAGCAGAATTTCCATAAAATTATATGACACAATATCACTTCCTTTTCTATTGTAAAAATTACTATAATAAATTCATTAGTACTTAAAAGTTTGTATATTATTTATATCCCAATATAAAATTTAAACTTTTTAATTTATAGATGACAATTATACTATTTTTAATCTATACTATATGTAACCTTAATTAACTCATCCACAGAGGTAATTCCGTTTAAAACTAGTTCAGTGCAGCTCTGCTGTAAAGTAGTGGTGCCCTGCCTGATAGCCATCTGTTCAATCTGATCTGTAGATGCCCTTCTATTTACGAGCTCCCTGATTTCTTTGGTAACAACAAGCACCTCATGAATACCCGTTCTGCCTTTATACCCGGTAAAATTACAGGTAGGGCAGCCGGCCCCTTTGTAAAGCGGCACAGGTTCTTTCATTTTCAGCAGGAGCATTTCATCATGGGAAGGCCTGTAAGAGGTTTTACACCTTGGGCATATATTTCGGACAAGACGCTGGGCTACTACCCCTACAATGGAGGAAGAAACCAGGTAAGGCTCAATACCCATATCCACTAAACGGGCTACTGATGAGGCTGCGTCATTTGTGTGGATGGTGCTAAGCACCAAGTGGCCTGTTATGGAAGCACGAATAGCAATTTCTGCTGTTTCTGGGTCGCGTATTTCACCGATCATGATAATGTCCGGATCCTGCCGTAAAATAGAACGGAGACCACTAGCAAAGGTTAGTCCAGCCTTCACATTTACCTGAACCTGATTAATACCTTCCAGTCTGTATTCAACAGGATCCTCAACGGTAATAATGTTTACTTCCGGTTTATTCAGTTCTTTTAGTAATGTATATAAAGTGGTGGTTTTGCCGGAACCGGTGGGCCCTGATACTAGTATTATACCATTAGGGCTTTTGGTTATTTTGTCAAATAATGACATGTTGGATTCAGAAATCCCCAAATGTTTCCTTCCAAGGACAACAGTTTGACCTCCAAGAACACGAATTACAATTTTTTCACCATATACTGTTGGCAGAAGGGATACCCGAAGATCCACATCCTTTCCATCGACGACGGTTTCAACACGACCATCCTGAGGGAGCCTCTTTTCAGCTATGTCCATACCACTCATAATTTTTATTCTTGTTGAAATAGCTGGATGGGCTGACATGGATGAGGTCATAACCTCTTGGAGCTGACCATCAATTCTAAAGCGGACCTTCAGTTCTGTGGCTGTGGGTTCTATATGAATATCACTGGCATTGGATTTGATAGCATGCTGCAGCAGAGAATTAATTAAGCGGACAACAGGTGCATTAGCCACTTCGCTTTCAGAAATCTCATTCAGACCTGCTATGTTCAGCTTCCCATATTCACGCTGCAAATCCTCAAAGGCCTTCTCTGCTATTTCACTACCATAGTATCTGTCAATTGCATTAGTAATATCTTTTTTGGGAGAAATAGCCACACTGATTTCCATTCCTGTAGCATTTCTTATGTCATCCAAAGCATAAAAGTTTAGAGGGTCTGACATGACTACTGTCAGTACCTTCCCTTCCTTTTTAATAGGAATCATGTTGTGCTTCTTCGCTAAATCACCAGAAATTGTACTGGTTGCTTCTTTATCTATTACAATTGTTGTTATGTCTATATAAGGAATATGAAAGAGATACTCGAGACCTTTGTAAAGAGTCTTTTCGTCTATATAGCCCAATTGAACAAGCGTCTCTCCTAAAACAGTATTATTCCCTTTAGATACCAGCATGCCTTCTTCAAATTGAGCCTGCGTAATGGCTCCGGCTTCTATGAGTATTTCCCCTAATTTTTTTTGTTTTGCACCCATATACTTATCTCCACCTTGAATAATTATAATTTTATGATAATAATTAATATAGATTAGCTTAGTTTGTTTCTATTTTAAATTTTTACTGTTAAGTATAAAGTAAAAGCAAAGGTGGTTCATTATGATTATAATAGCAACCCCGGTTCTGATTTTTATTTTTGGTCTTCTTATTGGCAGTTTTCTCAATGTCTGCATCTTCCGAATCCCTCTTAAGAAAACGATTGTAAAGGGACGTTCTTACTGTCCTTCCTGTAACTCGCCGATCCCATGGTACTGCAACATACCTTTGTTCAGCTACATATTTTTAAAAGGCCGCTGCCGTAACTGCAAAGAAAAAATATCTCTGATCTATCCCACAGTGGAGCTTTTAAACGCTGTGCTATATCTTCTGATCTGGAAAGTCTACGGATTGACTGTACCGGCTATATTTTTTGCCGCCCTTTTTTCTATTTTAGTCATCATATCCTTCATTGATTTTAAATATCAGATCATACCCGATGGACTTGTCCTTACAATTTTAATTTTAGGTGTTGCCAACGGAATTTATCAGACCACTGTTTTAAATGTCCCCTGGTATAATTGGGTTGTCGGGTTTTTCGCCGCTTCAGTACCCCTATTGATTCTTGGCTTGATTTTCCCAGAGGGCATGGGCGGCGGAGATATTAAACTAATGGCGGCTACCGGTCTTTTTATAGGTTGGAAGCTAATTCTCCTCTCTCTATTTATTGGTGCCCTCTACGGCGGGATCGTATCAATATTTGTCATACTTGTTAAAAAAGGTTCTCTGAAGACAGCCTTACCTTTTGGTCCAATGCTGTCTTTGGGTATCGTTACCTGTGTACTTACTGGCAATCAACTGCTATCCTGGTATCTTTCAATCTTCCTTTAAAGAGCCTTTTTTTTAACTCTTTTTCTGATCTTTGCCAGTTGTTTTGTACGCATATCTGGCTCCAGACCAATTTTAATGTCCAGCATTTCATTTATATACAGAACATCAATGCCTTCATAGCTAAGTTTTACACAGGGCTCCTCTATTTCCTCTATGATGAAATCCCTGGCAGTGAGATTCTTTTTATCCAAAAGTATAAAGGATGGCAAATAGGGCTTCGGCTTTTCCTCCCCTGTTTCTAGTGACCAAGCTGCTTCATTTTCCTTGCTCATCTTCCATTTTACCATTTCCTCTTCAAATGCTGACTTTTCATAAAAAGACGAGTAGGGATTAGTTGAGATATCGGCTATTACAATGTCACCAAAATCAATGACTAGCAGGTTTTCTTCCTTGATTTCATAGCTGCTTCTTACCTGATTATAATATTTTCTCAAAACAATAAATTTTTTGGGAAATTCGCTGGAATGAAGTTTCAGCTGATAAAGGTAGCACCACTGGGCAAATTTATCTCTTAATTCGGTATTATAAAATTCCCAATCAGGTGAAATATATGGCTGACCTATTTTATGCATAATTGCTAGATTTATCTCATCATTAAATTCAACAATGCTAAAGGATGAAAGATAATTAGCTATAAGCTCATGCAGCCGGTCTTCAGTGTGGTGCTCTATCGCATTTATTATCCACTTGCGATTGTTCATAAGCCCCTCTTTAGATGTATTTCCTAAATAAGCTATCACCACTTCTTCTGCAAATGGGCTCTGATTGCTAATACTAAAGGCCCGAAAGGACTCATCAATATCCATTTTGTATTCATTAATGGCTGCACAAGAGGCAGCTATTTTGTTTTTTTCAGCCCCAAATCTTCTGACAAAAGCAGCTTCCCGTGAGGTGTCATTTTTTTCTTCTGTTTTTTGGGCGACCTCTTTTAATACAAAAATTAGCCCTGCTGACATAAAATTATACTGATACAATATTGTCAGCAGTTTTAAAATTCTTGGGGAAATTCTGATGGCCAGGATCTCAGATGCTCTTTGAATTTCATCAGAATCTGCCGCATTCGGAAGATCCAGTATAAGTCCCTCCAGCTCTTTTCCCTTTAGACTGACAGCGTAACCTTCGATATCAGATTTTGGCAATTTCATTGCCTCCCTCAGGACATTCAAAGGAAGAATACCCCGCTCTATAAAAGGAAATTCTTCTAGAGTAAAGAACCGGCCTCTTAAACTGTTTATAGTGGCTTTAAGGTCCGCTGGCTCAAAAGTGTTATGCAGTTGTTCACCTAAGTCGCTCATGAGCATCTCCATTTATTTTATCTCTTGCTCAATGCTTCAGGCAAGGACTCAACGGCATCGCTGATGCTTTCGACAGTGTTAGCTATCCTCTGCGTCAGTTCCGAAAGACCGCTGTCAAATTCACTGAAGGTTACCCGTAAACCTTCTTGTATTTTGCTGCTGAATTCACCCACGGAAGCCTGAAGATTGTTTGAAAGATCTGTAATATCCATATTGATTTCCTTAGCATATAAACCAATGCTTCTAGCCTGTTCATCAAAGGATTGAAGAAGATCAACAGTATTATCCTTATACTTTTCTAATATCTCTGCATTGGCACTTGTATTTTCCTTCATCATAGCACCAATATCTTCTGTGATTCTGGCGATGATGCCTTTCATCTGATAATCCATATCATCTAAGGTTTTAAGGGTACTGCCCTCCAAACGGGAGAAATATGTATCGTAGTCACCTCTCAGATTCTGCGCCTGCTCTGTCAACATGCTAATGGCTTCTGCATTATCTGCCGTAGCTTCTTTAATACCATGAGCGATCTCTCTACCTGCATTCGTCATAGCTTCATTCATTCGTTCGGTGATGTTATCCATCATGTCAGAGATCATACTATTCATCTTCGTGTACTGACTCATAGTTTCGTTGACTACGGCTTCCAAATTGGCCTGGGATAGTTTTATGCCCTCCGACATTCTGATCTGTGTTTCGTTGGTTTCCTTAGTAAATTTGAAAGCATCATTGCTGAAGGTTACGGTCTGTTCCGTGAGCTTGTCAACCGTATCGGCCATCATCTGTACATGCTGATTTAGGATCTGATTGTTTTCAACAGCTTTGCTTTGGATTTCTTTGGTCTGTGCAATAGTCATCTCCTGAACTTCAGCAGAATTGATTAGGATTTTTGCCGATTCCTCAAAAACATTACGCTGTTCATTCAGCATAACTGACAGATTTTCAATATTAGTTGCAAGTTTTATATTAAGCTCACCCATCAGGGTTTGGATATTCCCGATCTCCTGATTTAAACTAGTTACATTGTTATGCAAGGTACAAGTGAGTGATTCAGTAAAAGATGTAGTAATAGCTATCATCTGCTGGTTTTGCTGGTCGATTGTATTAGCAATATGCTCATCCTGGAGGGCTATAGAATTGGCTGTTTGCTCTTTTTGCAGCTCAATACTGCTTTTAGTGGTCTCCATCAGCTCCGCAACATGCTTACCAAGGCTTAAATTAAGCTCTTCCATTTGACCTTGTACATTACTAACGGTTATAGCAAGGCTAAACATCTTTTGTTCTAAAGCTTCGATTAGCCGGTCTGCAAAAGCTGCTGTCATGCGCTCCATACCATTTTCCTGAAGCTCCAGTGTCTTGTTCATGGTTTTATCGAGTGTTTTTTCAATATTTTGCAAGGCTGGAACCAGATTGCTGCGCACGATGATCTCAACAGAATTTTCCAAGACAGGAAGCAAGACATCATCAACAATAGTATCAAACTTTTCTACTATTTTTTGGGTTGCTGCCTGGTATGCTTCCTGATTTTTCTGGGTAGCTTCTAAAAGCATAGCAACCTCTGCTTTTGCAACAGGGAGCACTCTGTTAAAGGTATCAATAAACCTATGGTACTCCGTTTTTGTACTAAAATACATTTTTTGGTCCCGCATGGTAAAAATAAGCTCACCAAGACAAAGGAGTATAAAAAGAACACCTCCAAGGGCTAAAGCATCAAATATAGCTCTTGGCTGAACAAAGTAAGCTAATCCAACCGGCAAAACAAGGGTAACAAGACTGAGGATCCAAAAGCTTTTCCACAGGGAATTTAACCTGCTTCTGCAGCCCGGGACTTCTACCATAGCATCAAAATCATAAAAGGACTGGCCATCAGGGATGAATTCCCCTTTATAGTTTTTTTCTAGCTGCATCAGCATCCTCAGCCAAGCTTCCAGAAAATATGGGGGCGCCATTCTAACTACCATCTCATCCATAAAAAAGATGTTTTCTCTTTTACAGTCTTTTATTTTTGCTCCATCGTCGGCCAACCTTTTAAACGATTTGCCAATTTTCTTTAGTTTTCCCGTATCATATTGTGAGTAAAAAACAGCCCACATAATAATGGCAATTAAAACAGGCACCAATGCCGCAATATATACGACCGGTTCAAGTGTTGTAATAATAGAAACCAGTGACAGATTCATCTGGCAACTCCTCCCCAAAATTGGCAAAATTTTACTGTATAAAGCGGGTTTATCTTTAAGTTAGTTTTTATTAAAATTAGGATACTGTTGTATTTAATAAAAATTTTTAATAAATTTAGAAAAAAATGTCTATTATTTTTTTAATATGGTATAATTTTATTGTTAAATAGTCAACTTTCTTTAGTTTTTTAAAAAAAGAATATTGACCCAACATTAATAAAGAATAGGAGGAATTTTATGAACACATTAATTAAAAGAAGCAGAAAGTTAAAAACCCGTAAAGGCTTTACATTAATTGAACTAATTGTTGTTATTGTTGTTATTGGCATTTTGGCTGCTATAGCAATCCCGAGATTAGCAGGGTTCACCGACACAGCTAAATCAGCTGCTGTTGAAGCAGATGCAAAAACAATTACAACTTCAATGTCTGCCTTATATGCAGAAGACCAAACCATAGATCTTACCACTTTTGCAGGTACATATGATGCAACAGATGCTCTTGGAAAATTGACCGGCCCTTTCTCTGGTACGATATCTAACGTAACAAACAGTAGCGGAAGTATTGGTTTTACTTATGCGACAGATAAATTTACAGTAACTGTAGCTGATGGTACTGTTGGTAAAGCAACCGCTGTAGTAGCACCGTAATCAAACTATAAACAAAATATTTTATATTTTCTAGAGGCAGATTTTATACTGCCTCTAGTTTTTTATTATTTTATGTTGTGGTTATGATATTTCTATGACATGATTCTAACATATATTAAACAAGTTTTCACTAGTTTTTTTATGGAAGTTTTTGGTAAAAATTTTATTTTAGAATGTCTAAGTAATTTTAAAACAAAAAACAACAGACGCAAGGTTACACCTTGAACCTGCTGTTTTTTAAATTCATTTGGCAATATCTAATATTCAAATTTTGCTTCCTAATGCGTTATTACTAAAAGAGGTCCTTGTTCTTTTAACTTATTTTTCTTGTTGTTGCATTTGTTGATAACATTCTCTGCAATAAACAGGGCGATCATTAACCGGACGGAAAGGTACTTGAGTTTCTTTACCGCAAGACGCACAAACTACATTGAACATTTCTCTGTTGTTGTTGCGTTGGCGTTTACGGGCTGCACGGCATTCCGGGCAACGAGCAGGATCATTCTGAAAACCTTTTTCAGTATAAAATTCCTGTTCGGCTGCAGAAAAAACAAATTCTGCTCCGCATTCTTTGCAAGTAAGGGTTCTGTCTTCGAAAGTCATTTTACTTCACTCCTTCAAATGGTGTGCCTAATTTTACTTTGCAGGTTAATCCACTTGTTTCCATTAGAAGGAGCAAGGAAATCCTGAGCTGTAAAACAATAGGTTAACCCCATTATATTCTTTGTTTTGATAAAATGCAACTATTTCTTAGTAACTTTTTAAATTAAAGCCCTCTTAAACATAAAGAAACCCCCAAAACCATATGTGGAAAATATTACAAGTTATAATTAAATAGTGCTACTATATATAGCTGGCGGTTTATTGCTTTTGGGTAAATAGATGCCCAGCTTGAAAATGTTTTACTAATAAAATAAAAATATAAAAGCTTGAAAAATAGAAAATTAGATGATACAATTAACATGATATTTTTATTTCTAGGAGGTTGCACATGAAAGGTAAAGTAAAATGGTTTAATGCAGAAAAAGGTTTTGGTTTCATCGAAAGGGAAACTGGTGGTGACGTTTTTGTTCACTTTTCCGCTATTCAAAGCGATGGCTTCAAAACCCTGGATGAAGGTCAAGAAGTTTCCTTCGACGAAGTGGAAGGCGCTCGTGGCCCTCAAGCCGCTAATGTACAAAGACTGTAATATGGCTTAGCTGCATTTCATATAGTCTTTACAAGCAAAAAAAGCTCCGCAAAAGTGGGGCCCTTTTTTGTTTGCTATTAGGTGGTTAAAAACTATTCTTTTGTGTTATAATTATTATTTAGAAATGACAAGGTGGTGATGATGTGGGCCAATTTCAACTTAAAAGCAACTATGTGCTGATGGGTGACCAACCAACCGCTGTAAATGAGCTTGTAAAAAGCATTTTGGCCGGCAACCGTTACCAAACTTTGCTGGGAGTAACCGGCAGCGGCAAAACCTTTACTATGGCCAATGTGATTGAAAAACTGCAAAGACCCACTCTGGTGATCGCCCACAACAAAACCTTAGCTGCTCAGCTGTGTGCGGAATTTAAGGAGTTTTTCCCCAATAATGCCGTAGAATATTTTGTGAGCTATTATGATTATTATCAGCCAGAGGCTTATATAGCTCATACCGATACTTATATTGCTAAAGATGCTTCCATAAACCAGGAGATTGAAAAACTGCGGCACTCGGCCACTGCTGCTCTGTTTGAAAGACGGGATGTGATAATCGTAGCCAGTGTTTCTGCCATTTACGGTTTGGGCGACCCTAGTGAATATTTGGGACTTTCTGTTTCTTTACGGCCTGGACAAGAGATGAAAAGAGAAATCCTTTTGCGACGTTTGGTTGATATTCAATATAACCGCAATGAGATGGATTTTGCCCGCGGTTCTTTTCGGGCCAAGGGCGATGTGGTGGAGATAATCCCTGCCGGCGAAAGTGAACAAGCCCTGCGGGTGGAATTTTTTGGTGATGAGATTGAGCGAATTGCCGAGATCGATACTCTTACCGGCCAGGTTTTGGGCTGGCAAAAGCATGTGTTGATCTTTCCGGCAAGCCATTATGTGACGGCTCCGGAAAAGCTGGCTTTGGCCATGGCCTCTATTGAAGCAGAGCTGGCGGAAGAGTTAACCAAACTGCGGGCAAACGGCAAACTTTTGGAAGCGCAAAGGCTAGAGCAACGCACAAAATTTGACTTGGAAATGATGGCCGAGGTTGGCTATTGCCAGGGCATTGAAAATTATTCTCGGCATCTTTTAGGGCAACCGGCCGGTTCGTCCCCCTTTACTCTTTTGGATTATTTTCCGGAAGATTATTTGATTATGATAGATGAATCTCACGCTACTTTGCCCCAGCTTGGCGCCATGTACAAGGGCGACCGGGCCAGAAAAGAGAATTTGGTGGCTTATGGCTTTCGCCTGCCCTCAGCCATTGACAATCGGCCCCTGAAATTTGCCGAATTTGAAGAAAAAGCTAAACAACTGCTATATGTTTCTGCTACACCCGGCCCGTATGAGCTGGAGCACTCTAACTGTATTGTTGAACAGGTAGTACGGCCTACCGGGCTTTTAGACCCCCCCATAGAGGTGCGACCAAGCAAAAACCAAATTGATGATTTGATTGGCGAGATAAACCAAACCGTAGCAAAGGGTTTTAGGGTTTTGATTACTACCCTTACCAAACGGATGGCAGAAGATCTGACCACCTATTTGAATCAGGCCGGCATTAAAGTGCGTTACCTTCACTCGGAAGTAAAAACGCTGGAAAGGATGGCCATTGTACGGGACTTGCGGCTGGGCGAATTTGATGTGCTGGTTGGCATAAATTTGCTACGCGAAGGTCTAGACCTGCCAGAGGTGGCCTTGGTGGCTATTTTAGATGCGGATAAGGAAGGGTTTTTGCGGTCGGAACGCTCACTGATTCAGACTATTGGCCGAGCCGCCAGAAATGTTGCCGGACGGGTGATTATGTATGGAGATCATATCACCGAATCTATGCGGCGAGCCATCCAAGAAACCAACCGCCGTCGCACTAAACAAGATATCTACAACCAGAAGCACAACATAACGCCTCAAACTATTCAAAAAGAAGTGCGGGATGTAATTGCAGCAGTGCTGCCAACAGACAAAAAAACTGGCCCTGACCTGCAGCCGGGGAAAATGAGCAAAAAAGCAAAAGAGCAGCTGTTGCGGTCTTTGGCAAAAGAAATGCAGCAGGCGGCTAAGCGGCTGGATTTTGAAGAAGCAGCCGAACTGCGGGATTTGATTATGGAAATTCGTCTGGCTGGGGTAAAACAAGGTTAGATAAATTTAGATTTGCTGCTAATTTTAAATAAATCAGGAGATTGTTTATGGCTAATGATAAGTTGATTATCGAAGGAGCAAGACAGCACAATTTAAAAAATATTAATGTGAGTATTCCCCGCGACAAGCTGGTGGTGCTAACTGGTATTTCTGGCAGCGGCAAAAGTTCCCTAGCCTTTGATACCATTTATGCGGAGGGTCAAAGGCGTTATGTGGAATCGCTTTCTGCTTATGCCCGGCAGTTTTTGGGGCAGATGGACAAACCCGACGTGGACCATATTGAGGGACTTTCCCCGGCAATTTCTATTGACCAAAAAACCACCAACAAAAACCCCCGTTCCACGGTAGGGACCATAACCGAGATTTACGATTATTTGCGGCTTTTGTTTGCGAGGGTTGGGCACCCTCATTGCCCGGTGTGCGGTGAGCCCATCAGCAGCCAAAGTGTAGACCAAATGATTGATGCTCTTTTGCAATATGCCGAGGGGACACGGTTACAGATTTTGGCCCCCATTGTGCGGGGCCGCAAAGGTGAATATGTGAAGCTTTTGGCGGATATTAAAAGCCAGGGCTTTTTGCGCATACGTTTGGATGGTGAAATGCGGGACTTGGACGAAGAAATTAGTTTGGACAAGCAAAAAAAACACACCATAGAAATTGTGGTTGACAGGTTGGTTATTAGAGAAGGAATTGAAAGCCGGCTGGCCGATTCTTTGGAGATTGCCTTGGAACATGCCAATGGGCTGGTTAAGGTTTTGGTGCAAGAACCTGCCGCAAACTCAGAACCGCAAGACAATGCCTTGGACGAGCCGCAAAAAGATAAAAAACAAGAAACCAAGGAGATTTCCTTTAACCAAAATTTTGCCTGCGCCCAATGCGGCATTAGCCTAGAAGAGATAACCCCCCGCTTGTTTTCTTTTAACAGCCCTTACGGGGCCTGCCCCACCTGCGGTGGTTTAGGTTACACCATGCACATTGATGAAAAACTTTTGATGCCCCACCCCGAAAAAAGCATAAAAGAAGGCGGCATTATGCAGTTTAATGATGGGGCGCAGGGTTGGTATTACCGCTTTATTGTAGCTTTGGCGGAACGCTATGGTTTTTCTTTGGAAGTACCGGTAGAGGATTTACCCCGCTGGGCCTTGGATTATATTTTTTACGGCAGCGGTACAGACAAGCTTACTGTTTCCTACGAAAACCAAAGCGGAGACCAACGAACGATTACCGAAAGCTGGGAGGGTCTGGCCAACAATTATGCCCGCCGCTACAAAGAAACAGCCTCTCCTTGGGTTAGAAATGAGCTGGAGAAACTGATGGCCATAAACCTTTGCCCAGATTGCCACGGAGCCCGGCTAAAGCCCATTAGCCTTGGGGTAACAATTGCCGATAAAAACATTCATGAGCTGAGCCAGCTCTCCATTGAAGATCTGCGGAATTTTATAGATACTTTACAACTTTCTGAAAGGGAAACTTTGATTGCCGAACAAATATTAAAACAAATAAATGAACGGCTGAGTTTCCTTGTTAATGTTGGGTTAGATTATTTAGCCTTGGGCCGCACGGCCGCCTCATTATCCGGCGGCGAAGCTCAACGTATTCGCCTGGCTACCCAAATTGGCTCACAGCTTACAGGGGTTTTGTATATTTTAGATGAACCGAGTATTGGCCTTCACCAAAAAGACAATGCTCAGCTGATTAACACCTTGCTGCGGCTTAAGGATTTGGGCAACACGGTGCTGGTGGTGGAGCATGACGAAAATACCATTTTAGCGGCAGATTTTATTGTAGATATTGGCCCCGGTGCCGGAGCCAAAGGTGGCCACCTGGTGGTGGCCGGCTCAGTAGAAGATGTGAAGGCCTGCAAAAAATCCATCACCGGTCAATATTTGAACGGCAGTAAAAAAATCCTTCTACCGCCAAACCGCAGAATAGGTAACGGCGAATATTTGCGGGTTTTTGGGGCCGCTGCCAACAATCTGCAAGACATAGATGTAGCTATTCCGCTTGGTACTTTTACCTGTGTTACCGGGGTTTCCGGCAGCGGCAAAAGCTCTTTGGTAAATCATGTCATTTACACCAGTTTAGCCCACTTTTTAAACGGAAGCCAGGTAAAACCGGGCCCCTGCAAAAAGATAGAAGGCCTGGAAAATTTGGAGAAAGTAATAGCTATTGACCAAAGCCCCATTGGCCGCACCCCCCGCTCTAACCCCGCAACCTACACCGGGGTATTTAACGATATTAGGGAGCTTTTTGCCATGACCCCCGATGCCAAAGCCAAAGGATACAAATCTGGCCGTTTTAGCTTTAATGTTCGGGGCGGCCGTTGTGAGGCTTGCCAGGGCGACGGGATTATTAAAATTGAAATGCATTTCCTTGCTGATGTATATGTGCCATGCGAAGTATGTCATGGTAAAAGGTATAACCGGGAAACACTGGAAATTCGCTATAAAGGTAAAAACATTGCCGATGTGTTGGACATGACGGTAGATGAAGCAGTAGAATTTTTTGCCAATATCCCAAAAATTTACAGCAAGCTTTTGGTATTGCAGGATGTAGGCTTGGGTTATGTAAAACTTGGCCAATCCGCCACCACTCTTTCCGGCGGTGAGGCGCAAAGGGTAAAATTGGCTTCTGAGTTGGCCCGCCGCAGCCACGGCAAAACTTTTTACATTTTGGATGAACCAACCACCGGTCTGCACACGGCAGATATTCACAAGCTTTTGCATGTATTTGATAGACTTGTGGAAGCCGGCAACACACTTTTGGTTATTGAGCACAATTTGGACGTGATAAAATCAGCCGACTACATTATTGACCTGGGGCCAGACGGCGGGAGAAGAGGCGGCCGGGTAATTTGCTGTGGCACCCCAGAGGAGATCGCCGCCCAAAATGTTGGTTACACCAGCCCATTTGTGCAACAAGTTTTACAAAAATATGGGCAAGTACCCCTTTTTACCCAGAGATAAGGGGGTGAAAAAATGAGTCAAAACTGGCAAGAAAAATTGCAGGAACAGCTAGAAAAGCTGCCGGATGAGCCAGGCGTTTATTTGATGTATGACGAGGCGGACGCAATAATTTATGTGGGGAAAGCCAGCTCTTTAAAGCAACGGGTCCGCTCTTACTTTGTGAGGGGCAACAAAAACACCCCAAAGACTGCCGCCCTGGTCGAAAAGGTGCGGCGGTTGGAAACGGTTGTTTTAAACTCTCCTGTGGAAGCACTTGTTTTGGAAAGCAACCTAATAAAAAAGCACCATCCCCGCTACAATGTGCGGTTGCGGGACGACAAGCAATACCCTTACCTTATGCTTACTATGGCGGAGGATTTTCCCCGTTTGTTGGTAGTAAGACAACCAAGGGCCGATGCTAATTTGTATTTTGGCCCTTATGTTTCTGCCCAAAACATGCACGAGGTACAGAATATTATTAGGCAAATTTGGCCTTTGCGAAGCTGCAGCAACAGCCAGTTTGCCAGTTCTAAACGCCCCTGCCTTAATCATGATATTGGGCATTGTTTGGCCCCTTGCACAGGCGGCATTGACAAAGCTGCTTACAAAGAAATGGCAGAAGAAGTGAGCCTGTTTTTGGAGGGCCGCACCAAAGAGATTGGCCAAAACCTAGAAAAAAAGATGAAAGAAGCTTCTGCTGCCTGGCATTTTGAAGAGGCAGCCCGGTACCGGGATCAGTTGGCAGCAGTAAAGTTTGTTCAGCAAAAAAACCCCATAAACAAAATTAATGCAGGGGATTATGATATAATTGCTCTGGCAAGCCACCAAAAAGATGCCTTGGCCCAGGTTTTTTTTGTGCGGCAGGGTAAACTGCTGGGCAAAGAACATCTCTTTTTGGTTAATGAGACGGAAGTAAAAGAAGCTGATTTAATGGGTGCTTTTTTGCCACAATATTATGCCCGTCGCCAACATATTCCTCCTCTTATTTGCCTTTCAGCTCTGCCGGAAAACACTGAAACCATGGCTCTTTTGCTGCAGCAAATGCGTGGCGGCAGCGTAAAGATAACTTTGCCACAAAAAGGAACCAAAAAATCCCTTTTGAAACTGGCCATAAAAAATGCCTGCCTGCTTTTATCCCAAAACCTTGAGGCAAATGAAGAACAGCAAAAAAGGAGGGCTGCCACCCTTTTGGAATTGGTAGAAATTCTTAACTTGCCAAAAACGCCCTATCGCATCGAATGTTTTGATAACAGCCATATTCAAGGAACCAACACTGTTTCTGCCATGGTAGTTTTTGAAGGCGGGCAAGCCAAAAAAAGTGATTATCGTCACTTTCGTCTTAAAGGGGACCACCATGGTGATGATTATGCCGCCATGCGAGAAGTTTTGGCCCGGCGTTTTGCTAAAGCCGTGGAAAAATCAGGACCAGATGAGAAAACCCCCGCCCAAACCGAGGCAAAAAACCCAAAGAAGCCAGCCTGGCAAGAGCTGCCTGATCTTCTTTTGGTGGATGGCGGCAAAGGGCAAGTGAATGTGGCGGTGGAAGTTTTGACCATGCTGGATCTTTTGGCGGCGGTACCCATTGCCGGCCTGGCCGAAACGGAAGAGTATATATATTTGCCGGGCGAAAGGAACCCTATTGTTTTACCGCAAGAAAGCCCGGCTCTGCAGCTTTTGCAACAGATAAGGGATGAGGCCCACCGCTTTGCCCTGAGCTATCACCAAAAACTACGCGGCAAAAACATGGCTGCATCCAGCTTGGCGGAGATCTCCGGCATTGGTAAAAAACGCCAACAGGCCCTTTGGCAACATTTTGGCTCAAAAGAAAAAATGGCTAAAGCCAGCATTGAAGAACTTTCTTTGCTGCCTGGCATGAACAAAAAAGCAGCCACAGCAGTATATGAAAAACTCCATGATATACACGACAAAACAAAGGAATGAAGAAAATGACAGTAAAATTAGTAGCAACCGATTTGGATGGCACTATGCTACAAGATAACAAAGTTGATCCAAAAACAAAGGCAATTGTGCAGAAAATGATTAAAAAAGGCGTAGAACTGGTTATTTCTACCGGACGCATGCATTGTGCTACCCAAATGACCGTGCGTCAGTTGGGTATTAACCCATATATAGTAAGCTACAACGGGGCCATGGTGCATCAGGGACTTTATGGCAAAGAATTACAAAACATTACTATGGACAAAGATATAGCCAAGAAACTTATTGCAATTGGCATGGAAAATGGTGTTGTAATGCATGTTTATATAAATGATGTGCTTTATGTGCAAGAGATGACCAATTGGACGGCAAATTATATGAAGCTGTGTGCCGCCCCAACCCGGCTTTTGGAGGATTTAAAGGAAGCAATAGACATTTTTGGCGATCCCACTAAGGTACTTTTTATTTCTACCCCGCAAAATTGCGCCAATATGCAAAAAATGCTCCGCCAGAAATTTGCCGGCGAAATATATATTACCAGCTCCGCCCCATATTTTGTAGAGGCCATTAACCCAAATGTACATAAGGGCAAAGGCGTAAAAATTGTTGCTGATCGGCTGGGGATAAAGCAATCGGAAATTTTGGTGATTGGCGATAATTATAATGATATGGACCTTTTTGAGGCCGGTGATATTAAAATTGCCATGGGTGATGCGGTGGATGCTTTGAAAGAATCTGCCACCTGGGTTACTGACACTGTAACAAATGATGGCTGGTATAAAGCAATAAGAAAATTTGTTTTTGAAGAATAATAGCAAAACATACCTACGAAGGGGGGAAAACAGATGGCAAAAGCAAAATTTGTTTATGTTTGCCAAGAATGTGGTCACACAAGTGTGAAATGGTATGGCCGCTGCCCAAGCTGCGAGACCTGGAACAGCTTGGTTATGGAGCCTCTGGAAAGCAGCCCTGAAAAAAAAGTTGGGCAAAATTCTGCCGGGGCTTTGCCCCTACCCATAAACCAGGTTTCTTTAAGCCAGGTAGACCGCTTGAAGCTTGGCATAAGCGAGCTGGACGGGGTGCTTGGCGGCGGCCTAGTGCCTGGCTCTTTGGTTTTGCTGGGCGGCGAACCCGGCATTGGCAAAAGCACTATTTTGCTGCAGGTGAGCCTGGCTTTAGCCAACAACCACGGACCTGTTCTTTATGTTTCCGGTGAGGAATCGGCTCCTCAGGTGCGACTAAGAGCTGAAAGACTGGGCACCCTTTCGCCAAATTTGTGGCTTTTGGCAGAAACCGACTTGGAAGCTATTTTGACCAAGGCCAAAGAAAAGGATTTGAAACTGCTGATTTTGGATTCCATTCAGTCCGTTTATCTGCCAGAATTGACTGCAGCCCCAGGCAGCGTTTCTCAGGTGCGGCAGGGCTGTGCCGCCCTAATGCAATATGCCAAGGAGACTGGTGTGGCGGTTATTTTGGTAGGACATGTAACCAAAGAGGGGAGCCTGGCTGGGCCACGGGTTTTGGAACATATGGTAGACACGGTACTTTATTTTGAAGGACAAAAAAACAATTCTTTTCGGCTTTTGCGGGCGGCAAAGAACCGTTTTGGCTCCACTAACGAAATTGGTATTTTTGAGATGCTGGATACCGGGCTTTCGCCCCTAACCGACCCCTCTTTGCTTTTTTTGAGCCAAAGAAACCAAGAAGTGCCCGGTTCTGTTGTGTGCTGCGTTATGCAGGGTACAAGGCCTGTTTTGGTAGAGGTGCAAGCACTAACCTCCCCTACCACTTTTGGCAACTCCCGCAGGCTTGCAAGCGGCTTGGATTATAACCGTTTGCTTTTGATTGTGGCGGTCTTAGAAAAGAAACTGGGGCTTAAGCTTGGCACCCAAGATATTTATGTGAATGTGGCAGGCGGTCTGAAGGTGGAAGACCCCGCAGCGGATTTGGCAGTGGCAGCAGCCATTGTTTCTAGCTACAAAGATAGAACGGTACCGGCAAACACACTGGCTATGGGGGAAATTGGCCTTACGGGAGAAGTTAGGCACATTAGCCAACTGGATAGACGCCTAAAAGAAGCTGAAAAGTTTGCTTTTAAAGAAGCGGTGGTGCCACCGGATGCTAAAACCACCCAAAAAAGAGCTCCCGATGATCTGATCACTTGGCCCAGCCAATATGTTGATAAAGCTTTGGGGCTTTTGGGACTCTTGCTGTAAATAAAAGGGCCCCGCCTTTTGGCGGGGCCCTTAATTTTTTTATAAAAACATAAGATTAATAGTTATCAGCAGCCAGCTCATAATAAGCCTGGGGATGGGAGCAAGCAGGACAGCGTGTAGGAGCTTCTTTACCGGTATGTATATAACCACAGTTGCGGCAACGCCATTCTCTTTCTTCGGTTCTTTTAAAGAGTTTGTCTTCCCTTAAATTGGCTAAAAGAGCTGCATAACGTTTTTCGTGCTCGGCTTCCACCTCGCCAACTTCTTTAAAAAGATCGGCAATTTTGTTAAAACCTTCGGCACGGGCTACTTCTTCAAATTCTTTATACATATTAGTCCATTCATAGTTTTCGCCACCCATGGCATCCAGCAGGTTGGCTTCAGTTTTAGGCATGCCATCATGAAGCTGTTTAAACCACATTTTAGCATGCTCTTTTTCATTGTCAGCAGTCTCCAAAAAGATACCTGCTATTTGTTCAAAACCTTCTTTTTTGGCCTGGCTTGCATAAAAAGTGTACTTGTTGCGGGCTTGGCTTTCACCGGCAAATGCAGCCTGCAAATTTGCTTCAGTACGGCTTCCTTTTAAATCCATAATTTTACCCCCTTTTTAAAATTTATCTTAGTTTAACCAATATTTACTAAAAGGCTTGTCCTATTAGTAATAATTCTATTTTAGACTAACCTTCCCTAATTAGTCAACAAAAAAATGTATCCGCAAGAAAGACCAACCGTGGTATAATGTAACCATATTTAATGAAATTTAGGAGGAATGATTTATGGCGCTTTCCTGTGGGATTGTTGGCCTGCCCATAACAGGCAAAACCACTTTTTTTAATTTGCTTACCCAGGCTGAAGCAGAAACAAGTAATTTTTTCTCCGGCAAAACCAGCACCAACAAAGGAATGGCTTATGTACCTGATGCCCGGATTGACTGCTTGAGCAAGGTTTTTAAACCAAAAAAAACCACCTATGCACAAATTGAAATAATTGATATTCCCGGGTTGGTAGAAGGCTCAAGCCAGGGACAGGGTACCGGCAATGAGTTTTTGGCCTCGGTGCGGGATGTAGATATTTTGGCCCATATTTTGCGAGCTTTTAATAACCCGGACATTATGCATGTAGCCGGAGATATTAACCTTAAGCGAGATGTGCAAATTATTCAAAACGAGCTATTGCTGGCCGATCTGCAGCTGATAGAAACAAGATTGAACCGTATTTTAGAAGCAAAAGGGAAAAAAAGAAAACTAGAAAATATGCTGGAAGAACCGGTGCTTTTGAAATGCCAAGCCGCCCTGGAAGAAGAAAAACCGATAGAAACACTGAACCTTTCCCAAGAGGAAAAAGATGCGATTAGCCATATTACCCTGTTAACCCAAAAACCAGTAATTTTGGTAATAAATGTGGATGACAAGCAATTGGCGGAAGAGAGCTTCCCTGGCAAGGATGAGCTATACGACTATTGCAAAAGCCAAGGGATGACACCGCCGCTTATAATTTGTGCTCAAATTGAAGAAGAAATCAACCAACTGGAATCGGAAGAAAGAGCGACCTTTTTGACCGATTTGGGCATTAGAACCCCCGGTATAAACCGGCTTGCCCAAGCTCTTTACGCCAAACTTGGTCTGATTTCTTTTTTGACAGCAGGCGAAGATGAGGTGCGGGCCTGGACCATAAAAGACGGCCTCTCGGCCAAAGCAGCTGCCGGCAAGATCCACTCCGACATTGAGCGTGGATTTATTCGGGCCGAAACTGTTGCCTTTGCCGATTTTTTGGCAGCCGGTAGCATGGCAGGAGCCCGAGAAAAAGGTTGCTTTCGTTTGGAAGGGAAGGAATATATTGTGGCCGATGGAGATATTATCAATTTTCGCTTTAATGTATAAATTGGCTGGATAATTAAAGATATAATTTTGGGGGCTCGGCGATCGCCGAGCCCCTTTTTTATTTATAGTTTGTTTTGTTTTTGGATAAAAGCTACAAACTCTTCAGCAGGCATGGGGTTGGCATAGAAAAACCCTTGGACATAATCTGCTTCCAGCTTGATGACTATTCCTGCCTGGTTGTTGTTCTCTACACCTTCCACCACTATCACTAAACCAAGCCGCCTAAACATTCTTAAAGTATCTTCAAAAACAATAGAGATATTTTCTTTGCCTATTTCCGGAACCAGAAGACTGCGATCCAGCTTTACGGCAAAAAATGGTAAATTTACTACCTGAGCAATGTTGGCATAGCCTGTACCAAAATCATCCAAAGCAAAACGAAAACCTTTTTCTATTAGGTCATTCATACATTTAGCAAGAACATTATAAGAGTCTATAGCAGCAGTTTCTGTGACCTCAAAAATAATGCCGGATGGGTCTACCCCATGTTTTTCTACAATACTCCTCAACCGCTCTGGCAAATGCTGGTACAAAAAATCGGCTGCTGAAAGATTAATTTGAAGACTTTTTATGCCAAGCTCTTTTTGAGGCTGATATTTTTTTATGAACTGACAGGCTAAATTTATTACTGTTTCGTCTATCCGCAGGATTAGCCCTTTTTCTTCTGCAATTGGAATGAACTCGGCGGGAGAAATGTCACCCATAACCGGATGAGAAAATCTGAGTAAAGCCTCCGCAGAAACAATTCGTTTTTCTTTTACCGAATAAATTGGTTGAAAATAAAGCGAATAACCTTTTTGGTTTTCCAATGCTTCCTTTAGGGCAGTTTCTATTGCAACGCGCCTTTGAATATTTAACATAAGATGGCTTTTTATCTCTTCTGTGGAACCTAGACCACCACTACCTAAATCGAAAAAGGACATATCTATAAGATTTATCACATCTTCCGGCTTTTTAAAATAATCTGTTCTGGGAAAATGACGCACAGTAGCTGAAAGCATGAGCTCCATACCATTCATTTCCCAGGGAATTTTAAAACCTTCTTCTATTTTAGAAAGCATTTTTTGGTAAGTTGCTTGGTCATAAGTTATGATGACAAAACGTGTGCCAACCATGCGAAAAACCCAGGTGTTCTCCTTTTCGGAAAACAAAAAATCGCCCACTTTTATCATAACTTGGTTGCCAATGACCATACCAAAAAGGTTGTTGATGCGCCGCATGCCGCCGATATCGATGGCAATAAGCTGAAACTGTTTTTTTTCTTCCAGCTTGTCCTTAAGAAAAATTAGCATAGCCTCATAATTAAAAACACCGGTCATAACATCCAACATGTCTTTGGGGTTTTGTATGGTAAAGTACATTGTAGTGATGGCAAGAGCAATCGCCACACCGGTAAGCAAGTATCTCGGATTATAAAATTGAAACATTATAGCTATTGCTATAATTATAATAAAAATAAAAATGGTTTTATACTGATTTTCCTGAAGTTTTCTTCTGTATATGTTGATGAAAATAAAAATAAAAGACATGTAAAAAGCTACAATATAATAAAGATACTTAAACCATGGCCCATGGATATAGTTCATGGATGCGTCAATATAGAAGAAAAGATTAGTTAGGGGGTTTAAAAGCAACATGATCTCAAAAACTATGCCCGGCAAAAGCAAAAGCACAATAATAACAGCATTTTTTGCCTTAAAAATCCCCGCCATTAGCATTGCATATATCATAGCAAGGACGGAGAAAATGAGCTGCAAAGAATAAAAAGCGGCGTTTGTGACCAAATTGACCCAAATAGGCAAAAACGCCGCTTTTTCAATAGTAAAGGCACTAATAATATCCAAGGCCAGATCAGCAATCGCACATACCAAAATAAACCCAAATAGCTTATTTGCCATATTAGGGAAAGGTCTTTTTTCAAAAAATTGCTGTGTTAATATTAAAAGAAAGACCAGGGCGCATATTTCAAATTCTACAACATATTGCATATCTTCTCCAATATACTATGTTTATGGTATGGTATGGTATGGTATGGTATGGTATGGTATAATATAGTTATTAATCTAACATTATATTACATATTTTCCCATAAAATGACAAGCTTTTTTAAAAAAAATTATTAATAATAAAAGGAAGCACCCTTTTTTGCAGTTTGCTTCCTTTTTTATTTTCTTTAATATTAATTCTGCGACTTGCTACCAAATTTAAAAAGACCTCTTCTATAAATCGGCAATTATATCATTCAGCAATCTTTCTGCTAAGGACTTAACTAAAACCATCTGATCTTCCGAAATGTTGTTTACATGGATACCGCAAGTTACGACAATTTTTTTATTTAAGAATGCAGCAAGTTTTTCGGCAAACAAATTACCAATTTTGTCATCCATGTGGCCCACAAAGTTGTAGGTACTGGTGGTGGCACTGATTTTTGCCGGATCACTTAAGCTAGGACGTGGCACAGCAATGCTGACACTGCCGATATGGGGCGCATCACCGCCCGAAACAACCAAGCAAAGCTCATCCCCCACAACCAAAACTTGTGCCTTAAGAGCAAGGCCATTTTCAGTTTTAGTATAGCATTTCATATTATCAGTCCCTTGGTTTGATTTGTTCTATCATATCTTCCCATCTTTGGATCTTCATGTTTAAATTAAACTGATCTAAAACCCGCGCGATGGTATTGTTGATTATGTCCGCTAAATTTTGCGGTTTAGAATAAAAAGCCGGTACCGGCGGCATGACAACTGCACCAAGCTGGGAAGCTTTTAGCATATTTTCCAGGTAAACAGTGCTCAAAGGCGATTCTCTGGTTAAAAGAACCAACTTTCTTTTTTCTTTTAAGGCTACGCTTGCTGCCCTAATAATCAAATCATTATCAAAACCATTGGTAATTCCCGACAAGGTTTTCATGCTGCAGGGTGCCACTATCATTCCATCATTTTTATAAGAACCACTGGAAATAACAGCTGCCATATTATCTTCGTCATAGCAAAAATCGGCCATGGCTTTTATTTCTTCAAGAGAATATCTTGTTTCATTCGCTATGGTATATTCGCCCCATTTACTAATTATTAAATGGGTTTCGACTCCCAAATTTTTTAATTCTTCTAATAATCTAATGCCATAGATGGCCCCGGAAGCTCCGGTAATTCCCACAATTATTTTCAATTTTTCCCCTCCCGCTATTTGGTGGAAGATGATTTTGTTTAAAAAGCCATACCACTATGAGCGGCATTAAATGCCGCTCATAGCAAGTATTTACTATAGGTAATTTTTCCTAATTGTTAAGATAAATTATTTCAGCAGACCTTTTTCTTTCAGATATTTGATAGCGCCATCATGTAAAGGCATGGAAGTTTGATCCCAAGCTGCCAATGCTTCAGGAGTAAACGCAGCAGTGCCAGCGTGAACGGCTTTCCAGTCTTCGATATGGGAGTACATAACATCCAAAATTTCATAAGCATCAGCCTCGGAAACAAAAGTATTAGAAACGATAGTGGTTGCTACGCCCAACACAGTGGTGTCGGTATCAACTTTGTTGTAAGTGCCAGCCGGAATAGTACTAGTAACGAAGAAAGGCATGGTCTCAATAACTTTTGCAACTGCTTCATCGGTAACGTTGAGCAGCTTGATGTTTTGAGACAAGGCAACCTCAGATACGCCGGAAGCGGGGAAAGCAGCAAAGTATACGCCAACGTCAATGGTGCCATCCAAGAGAGCAGTGGTGGTTTCAGCCATGCTCAGATAGTACATGTCAACATCAGCCACATCTATGCCGTAAGCTGCCAAAACACCAGGAACTGCCAGGGTGGAGATGGAGGAACCAGGAGAACCAGCACCAAGTCTTTTGCCTTTAACCTGTTCGATGGAATCAATGCCAGAGTCAGCTCTGGTTACCCAGTGCAGATAAGAATAAGAGCCAACCATCAGGATACGCAGATTGGTTTGAGCACCAGCTTCTACAAATTGCTCTTCACCATGATAAGCATATTTAGCTATATCAGCAAGAACGAAAGACATTTGGCAGGTGTTGGCATTAACCAATTTAGCATTTTCTACAGAACCAGTGGTTGCTTCTACAGAAGCAGTAGTGTTTTCCATGTTTTCTTCCAAAATTTTGCCCAAGCCCCCAGCTTGAATGTAGCTAGTACCACCTTGTTGGGAACCGCCGATTGCCAACCGCAGGGTTTCAGTTCTGCCGGCTGGTTCTTCCTCTTTAGTGCAACCAAATGCAAACAACATTACAAAACATAACATAATAGCACAGAATACCATAAGCTTAGATTTTTTTACCATTGTTTTCCCTCCTAAATTAATTTAATTTTTTGGATCTCCACAAATTGGTTTTCCGCTAACCTTTTGCCTCCTTCCCCTCTAAAAAAAATATTGCAATGATTCTTATGCCTGTAGATCCGGTTCGGACACCAAACTAGAACCTTGTTTGTTCTTTTTAGCTATTCGCTTACGAAGGATAAAGATTACTACCAGCACAACTATGCCAATAATGTCGGTATAAAAACCCGGAATAACCATCAGCAAGCTACCGGCAAAAATAACAATTCTTATAATAATATTCAATTTGCCATGTAAATATCCTTCGAGGGCTGTTACCATGAAGTACACGCCAACTATTGCGGTTAGGCAAGACCAAATTACTTGAATTGCAGAACCTTGCATTAAGAGGACCGGGTTATAAACAAAGATGTAGGGAACCAACAAACCGGGAAGAGCCATCCTAAATGCTGTATAACCTGTTTTTGTTGGGTCAGAATCGGCAATTGCCGCCGCCGCATAGGCACCCACCGCAACTGGAGGAGTGATGTTTGCATATACTGCAAAGTAAAGGATAAAAAGATGAGCAGCTAAAGGATAAACGCCCATTTGAATGAGAGCTGGAGCAACCAAAACAGCCAGTACAATATATGCCGCGGTGGTGGTTACGCCCATGCCCAAAAGGATACAGCAGAGCATGGTTAAAATAAGCAGAAGCAGCAGATTGCCGCCGGAAAGAGTAATCAAAAAAGAGGAAAGTTTGAGGCCCAGGCCTGTAAGGGAAAAAACACCAACAATTACACCAGCACAAGCACAGGCCATAGCTACATCAACAAGACCCCTGGCCCCTGCTACCAAAACCATTAGGTATTTTTTTACACTGAGTCTGGTAGTTTTACGAAATAAAGAAATAATAAAGCATGCTATTGCGGCATATAAACCGGCTTTGATAGCACTAGTTTTAAAAACGCCCAGCATCAGTAATAAAAGAATAATGGGAATCAAAAATGCCCCCCCATCTTTTAAGACAACAAGAGAAGATTCCAAATTTTTTCTGCTGGTACCCAGCAAACCAAGTTTTTGAGCACGGATGTCAGCTGTTATAAAAAGTGCCGTGTAGTACAAAATAGCCGGGATGACTGCTGCCATAGCAACAGACCAATAGGAGATGCCTAGCATTTCGCCGATGATGAAGGCTGCAGCACCCATAACAGGCGGCATAATCATGCCGCCTGCGGAAGCAACTGCTTCAACAGCCCCGGCAAATTGAGGGGTAAAACCTTCTCTTTTCATCATAGGAATGGTAAGAGAACCTGCGGTTGCCACGTTGGCAATAACACTACCAGAAATGGTGCCGAACAAACCGCTTACAACAACACCAATTTTGGCAGAGGAACCTCTCACATTGCCCAAAAGAGAATTGGCAATGCGAAAAATAAAGTCACCGCCGCCGGTTCTTTGCAGGATTACGCCGAAGATAACGAAAACTGCAACATAGGTTGCGGATACGCCCAAAGGAGTACCGAAAATACCTTCGGTAGAAAGATACATGGCGTTGACAATACGAGAAAGACTATAGCCACCGTGCCCCACGCGCCCAGGAATAAATTGGCCAAGAAAAGCATAAAGCAAGAATATCCCGGCAATGAGCGGCATGGGAAAACCCATGACCCTTCTCGTGCCTTCAAGTACTGCAAGAGTCATTATGCAACCAAATACCACGTCTATAGTATATAGGGTACCAGCTCGAAAGGCTATGTCAAAATAGTTGGTTGCAAGATAAATACAGGCTGATACGGCTGCAGCAAAGAAGATCACGTTAAAGATCATTCTTGCTATGTTTAACGGTGTTCCTGCTTTATCACCTTTTAATTTAAAAGGATTAAGCAAAAACACCAATGCAATCGCAAAACCCAGGTGGATAGACCTTTGTATTACAGCCGGCAACGGCACAGTAGCTGCCGTATAAAGTTGAAATACGGAAAACCCAAAAGCAATTACGATTATGGCATATTTAATAAATTTGCTAAGCTGTGTTTCCTGTTTTTTAGCCTCAAGAACTGCACTGCCGTCTTTGTTTACTACAGTTTCTTTTTTTGTCATTTTTACACTCCTTTCCCTTAAATTTTATAAATTCAGCATTTTGCTCACTTTGTCGCTAACCTCTTGAGGAACTTTAACAACCTTTGGAAATTCGGTATGGAAAGGTTTTGTAGCATCGATGATGACCCTGGTGGTCAACTTGCCTTTGCCGGCTCTGTTGTCTTCAGCATAAGAGCTGGGATCAAGTTGGGCACCAAAGGTGTAGGGGATCATAGAGATGTCGATATCACCTTGTACGCGAGTTGCCACTGCCCAAAGCACTTGTTCATTATCATAGATGTTGATGTCTTCATCAAAAACAAAAACGTGCTTCAAGTCATAGTTCACACCAAGAGCAGCTAAAGCTGCAAACTTGCCATAACCTTCTACGGTTTTTTTGATGGACATGTAAAGATGATAGAAGGACGCACCAGAAGGCGGCAGATGGAGCGCTTTGAGAGTAGGAATAATCTCTTTAACTTTTTTGTACATATGGGCTTCACGGCCTAAAACGCCGGCCAAGGTATGCTCTCTGAAGCTTGGGCGAATGTCATGATAGATGGGGTCTTTTCTCATAGTGATGGCAGTTACATGCAAAACAGCAACTTCTTTTTCAGGGCCATAATAGCCAGCATATTCGCCAAAAGGACCATCTTGAGTCATTTCACCAGGATCCAAATAACCTTCGATAACAATCTCGGCATAAGCGGGAACATTGATATTAACGGTTTCAGCTTTAACAACCTGCAAAGGCTCGTTTAAAAGACCGCCCATGGTCTCAAGTTCATTATGTTCATCCAATTTACCACGCGAAGAAGAACCAAGGACTACTGCGGGGTGGTGGCCGATAAAGATGGCAACTTCCATACGTTTTTTCAGCTCGCAATGACGTCTATAAATGTATGCGGCGTGGGAAGCAGGGTTAACCATCCAGCTTAATGTATTTTTATTTTTAACTTCCATGCGATAGATACCAACATTGGGCACACCGCTGTCGGGGTCAATGCAAATCAGGTTGCCGCTGGAAATGTATCTGCCGGAGTCTAGCTCATTATGAATACTGATAGGAACTTGATCTAAATCAATTTTGTCACCAGTAAAAATTTGTGCTTTCACAGGGGCATCTGCTTTGGCAATTTCTTGCATGGGCAGAGGATTAGATTCACGTTTAATGTAGGTTTGCAGAATTTCTTCATGCTCATTGCCGTCAACATCCAAAGCATGACCCAAAAGTTCATAGCTTGCAAAAAGGCTGGAAACCATTGGCATGGGAGATTTTTCTACGTTTTTATAGAAAACTACGGGGTATTTACCTTTAGCAGCTAAAAGCTCTTGGACAGCACCTATCTCATAGTCGCGATCCAATTTTTCTTCTACTTCAAAATATTTTTCCGGATATTGGGTTTTGATTTTGTTTAAAAAAGTGCGCAGATCTTTTTGCATGTTATTCCTCCTTAAAATAAATTACTTACTTAAAAGTAATTAAAAACATATTTAAATTTTTTTTGCCCCCCTCTTTGATTTAGTTTACTTTCTTTTAAAAACCTGGCCCAGGTAAAATAACTTTATTTAACGTTTTTAACAAACAAAAATATCCTTGCACACAAGAATTTTTTTGGCTATTTTAAGCCAATTTCTTTAAGATATTTGATTGCTCCGGCATGAAGCGGCATAATATATTCGCCAAAATTAGCTAGCCTTTCCGGAGTGAATTCGGCTGTGCCGGGGTGAATATTCATCCAGTCTTTTTGGTGGGTAAACATGGTTTTAACGATTTGATATATAGTGTCCTCTGAAACCTGGTCGTTGGTTAAAATACAGGTTCTGACAGCCACCACGGGCACATCTTCTTCATTGCTTTTATATGTTCCGCCTTTGATGACCCTGTTATAAAGGATGGGCATATCTTCGATGATCTTTTGCATATATTTTGGCCCGATGGAAATTAGTTTTGCTTTTTCTGCCTGAGCAAGCTCTGTTACGCCCCCGGCCGGAATGCCAGCCAGGTATATGCCCACATCTACCGTGCCATTAGACAAAGCTTCCGTGGTTTCTTTCATATTCAAAAAATATTCGTCAATATCATCATAGCTCATGTCATAAGCCTTTAAAATACCAGGCACAGCTACCATGGAGGTGTAGGAACCGGAAGAACCGACCCCCACTCTTTTGCCTTTTAAATCTCCTATGGAATTGATGCCAACATCTGTTCTAGCCACAACATGCACGAAGGATTTTTGGCCAACCATCATCATCCGCAAGCTGGTAAGTTTTCTATCAAATGGGTTTTGGCCAAGATAGGCATACTTAGCAATATCAGCAAGCACAAAACCCATTTGGCATCTGTTGCTGGCCACCAGCTTGGCATTTTCTACCGAGCCGGAGGTAGTTTCAACCGAGGCACTTGCGTTGTCCATATATTGCTCGATGATCTTCCGCATGCCGCGGGCATGGATATAGCTTGTGCCGCCTTCCTGAGAACCAGCAATTTTTTGGGCTTTGGTATATTCCGCTATCAGTATTCTTGCCGCATCAAAATCAACTTTTTCATTTGCAGCAAGCCTTTTAATTAAAGCAATGTATGGCTCGTTTACCGCATCTTCGGTAATTTGGATTTTTTGAATCAATTTGTCTAAACGCAACCTGACTGTTGGATAGGTCACACCATATTGGGTTGCAACCTCCTTTAGGGAACCGGATGCCATGATAAAATTTTTAATAAAGGACATATCTTTATCATCTAAATTTACCATCCAATCCGGAATTATTTCTACAGCCATTTTATTGCCTCCTTTAATATTATTAATTATAGCCTTTAATTATGTTAAAGTCAATATTAAATTTTATTTTAAAATTATTAAAATTTTTGTATTATTTTGTTTTACAAGCTAAAAGCTTATATTAGTTGTATTTTTTAACAATAAAATTTTTTATTTTAATCAGTTTTTGTAAAATTTTAAACACTTTTGTTGAATATGCCCTAATTTTTATTACAAAATTCCAGCATAATATTTATATTATCCCAAAAAAAATATAAATATTATTATCACGTTTTTAAATATTTTATAACACCCCCTCCTTATAAATATTATTCAATAAAGCCACAAAGGCTGTAGATTCCTTTCACCGGAAATCGCCAGCCTTTGTAGTTTTCTGACCAGAAAAGTAAATTTATTCACATATTTGCATAAGCTCTGATCTACTGAATAAGCTCTATTTTTGTGGCAGTAATCTGAACTGGGTAGCTCTCTCTAATTTCCGGCAGAATCGTTATTTTTACGGTTTGCCCAATGACAAAGTTAAAGTCGTACTTTAGCTCTTTTGCATAACTCACACTTGCTATATCAAAGCCCACATCGTCTAATGTTGAGACAAGCAGCGAGTTATCATATACTTCTTCAATCGTTGCGGTAAAAGTGATCCTGCCTTCCGTAGTTTTGCCGCAGCCGGCAAAAACACATAAAAACAAAATGCAAATTAAAAAAATTGCCGTCTTTTTCATTTTGGCACCTCCTTGAGATATTATGCATTCAGTTTCTTAGACAATTTTTAATAATCTTTTATTTTTTTTGCCAAAAGCAAAAAAATAAAAGATTGCTTATTTTTAATTTTAATAAAATTATTAATAATTTTATTAAAATTAATATTTGACAAGCCCTCTGCCAAATCCTTCTTAAATAAAATAAAGACCCACCCCAAAAAGAATGAATCTTTATTTTACCTAAAAAACATGAAATTAACCTAATTACACGATAGGCTTTTTAATTGTTAGGTCAAAAAGATGCCTCAAATGACTTATTATGTTTTTTCCGTTTTTTATCTTCGTACATCAATCTGTCTACTTGTTTAAAAAGCTCCTCTGCTTTCATGTGGGCATGATAATCATATACAGCATAGCCCATACTAAAGAAAAGCTTATAAGGCTGAAAATAAGATTTGTTGTATTCATCAACACAGCTATTTATTCTGTCAACGGCAGCCTCCAGTTTGGTTTTGTTTGATATATCCAGAATAAAACAAAATTCGTCACCACCAATGCGGGCAATAAAATCATTTGCCCGCATGCATTTTTTAAACAGTTCGGCAGCAGTTTTAAGTGCCCCGTCCCCCATTTCGTGACCCAAAGTATCATTAATATTTTTAAAGTTATCAAAGTCCAACATAATAAGTGAAAAGGTTTTATTTTCGGTGCTTGCATTAATTTTTTCTCTTAATTTTGCTTCAAACTTCTCACGGTTGCTAATTTCTGTCAGATAATCGGTGTATATACTATAGTTCTGAATATTCAAATGTATAATAAGCAAAGACAAAACAATGATGTTTAATACAAATGAAAACCCGTAGATAGAAAGCTGCAGTACTGTACCTATACATGGAGGTATGCTAAAAAATATTAATGAATAAAAATGTTTTTTTTCGATTTTGTTTTGATTTTTAAAAACCAAAACAAAGGATGCAAGAAGCAAGGCAATTACCAGGATTGCCGAAAATAAAAAATGCGGCCCTCTATGATAAATATTATTAGAATCTATATAATATATCCATCCGTTAAACTGAGATAATATAATTAGACCAGAATTTATTATATTAAGGATACACAACGGATAAAACAAACGCTTAGTTTTCTCCTCATCATTATAAACTTGGTAATGAACATATGAAAACCAAAATGATGGCAGAATGGGATTTACAATAAAAAGAAATAAATTTGCCACATGATTAATAACAGGATAAATTGTATTAGGGTTACCGTCAAACCTGCCTAATATATCCAAAACCAATGCCAAAATAGTAAGTTTTACAAGATTTATATAAAGCTTATGCTGAAAAAAATTATTTTTGGCACCCTTTTGAGAATGGATAAGAATGACTATCAACAATACTATGGAATAACTATTGATAACTATGTTATACGCTAAATTCATTTACTGCCTCCTTAAAAAATCCCGTTCTACCTTTCCACATGACTTGTTTTAAATAATAAGCACTAAAAACAGTACTTATCCCCACCAGTTAGCAAAAAATAAATTTTTGTCCCCTTTTAATAGTATTACATAAAGATTTATTAAATTATAATTTAACCTATTAATTTATTATACAACATACTTTATACGAAAATAATACTTTACACAAAGATAATACATAAAAGCCACAAAAATATCAAGACCAAATGCAATTTTGATTCAAAAATGAAGCAAAGCTGTAATAAAAAGCATATATAACAGCAAGTTTTATTATATTAACTACATAGCTGAAGCCTCGTAAGAGGCAGTAAACGCATAGGCGGCGTTCTGAAAAAGAAGCTGTTTTTTTATGCCTGGATATTATGCAATAGAGCCGAAAGCACCACAAAGGAAAGGCGTAATTAACGTATGGCAGTGTTTTGCGGGGAAAGTAACGATTTTGGCAACTTGACTCTACCCTTTTAATAACGTATAATAAATCATACAAATCATACTTTCTGAACTAAATTAGAAAAGAGGTTATATATATGAAGGGTCCGAAAGGAAAGCATGCTTGGACAGCAAAGGTTGGAGAAAAGGGTCAAATTGTTATTCCTAAAGAAGCACGAGATATTTTCGACATTAATCCGGGAGATACTCTGTTGCTTCTTGGAGACGAAAAAAGAGGACTTGCAATTGTCAAAGGAGATAAGTTTGCCGAACTGTTTTCACTGGTTTTAGATACGCAAGATATGGAGGGAAGAAATGATAACAGCGATACAAACGATCAATCTGACAAAAAAGTATAGAACCCGAACAGCCGTAAACGCCCTGAATATGACTGTTTTTCAGGGTGAGCTTTTTTCTTTACTTGGAGTAAACGGTGCTGGAAAAACCACTACAATCAAAATGCTGTCCTGTGTATTATCTCCTACTTCCGGAAATGCAGTTTTGCTTGGCGACAGCATTATTTCAAACCCTCATAGTGTGAAGAATAAAATAAATATTTCCCCCCAGGAAACTGCGGTCGCCCGCAATTTATCGGTGCGAGAGAATCTTGAAATGATTGCAGGGATATATGGAAACGACAAAACAACAGCACAAAGCAAGGCTGACACATTGATGTCTCTGTTTGGGCTTACCAAGGCAGCAAAAGATAAAACGAAAATACTATCTGGTGGAATGCAGCGACGGCTAAGTATTGCGATGGCACTCATCACCGAACCAAAAATATTGTTTTTGGATGAACCTACGCTCGGCCTTGATGTTCTAGCGAGACGTGAATTATGGGCAGTTATTGAAAAACTAAAGGGGAAAACCACAATAATTCTCACGACCCACTATATGGAAGAAGCTGAAGCACTTTCAGACAGAATTGGGATTATGTCAAATGGCGAACTAAAAGCGGTTGGCACTGTTACGGAACTTATGCTGCAAACAAATACAAATTCTTTAGAAAATGCCTTTATAGCATTAGCAGCGGAAATGGGGGAGTAAAATGAAAACAAGGGCTTTTGCGGTGCGGAACCGAAAAGAACTTTTGAGAGACCCTTTGAATTTGGCTTTTGCACTTGGTTTTCCGCTCGTCGTACTGTTTTTGCTGTCTGCACTTCAAGCCAATATTCCTGAACCCATTTTCCCCATTACAACTCTCGCTCCGGGCATAACGGTCTTTGGCCTCTCTTTCATTTCACTGTTTTCAGGTATGCTGATTGCGAAAGACAGAAGTACATTATTTTTGGTTAGGCTTATGGCTTCTCCTCTTACAGCTACAGGCTTTATAATCGGATATATTATGCCAATTATTCCAATGGCAATAGGCCAAAGTGCTATTTGTCTTATAGCGGCACTTTTTCTTGGGCTTAATTTAAGTATAAATGTTTTACTTGTACTTATCGTGTTTCTCCCCGCCGTCTTACTTTTTATAGGCATAGGATTATTGGCAGGAACATTATTGAATGATAAACTAGTGGGAGGCATCTGCGGCGCTTTGCTTACCAATCTCAGCGCATGGCTTTCCGGTACTTGGTTCGATTTGGATCTTGTTGGAGGTACTTTTAAGTCGGTAGCATATCTTCTCCCCTTTGTTCATGCTGTGGATGCAGGGAAAGCAACGCTTGCAGGAAATTATGCACTGATTTTTCCACATTTGCTGTGGGTAACAGGTTATGCCATTGTTATATTGACAATTGCTATTACCGTATTTAGGTTAAAAATGAAAAACGCAACCATATAAAAAATAATTAAATGAAAAATAATTAAAAACAGGGCTTAAACTGTTAGTTTAAGCCCTGTTTTGCTTTTTGTTTTAACTTTATTGGACATCAATTCTATGGCCTTTGATATCTCGAGGTTCTGTTTTTGGTACGGTTACTGATAATATGCCATCTTTATATTCTGCGGTGGCTTGGTCGGCTATCACATCTGCCGGCAGGGATATGGTGCGGGAAAAACTGCCATAAGATCTTTCCGTTTTATAAACGTTATTTTCCTCGTATTCCTCGTTTTTCCGCGTCATCCCGCTTAATCGGATGGAGTCTTTGTCGATATAAACATTAAGATCCTCTTTTAAAACACCGGGGATTTCCGCCTTTAATATAACATCACCTTCTGTTTGATAAATATCGATTTTGGGGGAAGAAAAATGCGAAAAGGCTCTGAAGGGGTAAATATCAAACAAACTGTTTGTACCGTGTTCTATATTATCCAAACCCCTAAACTGGTTCCCTGGCACAAGATCCATTATGATTCCTCCTTAAAAATTTACTAATATTATTTTTTTATTATTCTCTGTTAAAAAAATAATATGCAAACTTTTATTTCTTCCCTCAAACAAAGTCAACTATCAAAAATAATTCCCTCCCCTAATGTAACATCCCGGGGTTTTACCGCATAGTTTTCAGTATATTTTCATATCAAAGAGGGACAAAGCATGGGTAAATATCCCCCATGGGTATTACTCGCCTATCTTAACGGCAACAACGAATTGGCGCCGGAAATAAGCGCCGCCCAATATGATATAGAGGAAACAGCCCCGGGTATAGATACGGAAATATTGTTGCAGATCGGACGGCTGGATAAAAATATAGTAAAGATATTGAGGCCGAACGAAAAAACAGATGAAAAAGACTCCTGGCATGGTGTAAGGCTTTATCATATCAGCCAGGCCGCCTCCTCCTTAAAGGGAGAGCTAGCGAATCTAAATATGGCGGACCCAAAAAGTTTATATGGTTTTATCGAATGGGGTATGCAAAATTATCCGGCTGAGCATTATATGCTCATTTTAAGTGGGCATTCCTGCGAGTATATTGGCATGATGAACGATTATAGCCAGGATAAACCCTATATTATGGGTATTCCTGAAATTGCGCTGGTTCTGGAATATATCAAAAAAAACTTGGGCAAGAGTATTGATCTTTTGATTTTTGACACCTGCTTTTTTAATAATATTGAATTGCTGTATGAATTCGGCCAGTCTCCCGATTCTGCCGTAAAAACAATTTTAACATATCGGGACAATGCTCCCGCCGGCGGTCTTTCTTATAATGAAATCTTAAAATCTATGGATTATGAAGGGGAAAATTTAAATTCCTTTATCCAAAATTTGATCAATAATTCATCAAAAAACCTGATCGCATACAATATAAATCAAACCTCTCTTGATAATATTAAAAAACTAGGAAACGCTGACGACACCGACAGCGAAGCTGTCGGGATTTTCGTCTGGGGCAACGATAATGTGGAATCAGCCGTAAATATTAATATTCATGACAACCAAGTATATAATATCATTAACCCCACCGACGATAACAGCGGCATTAGAACCGTTGGCTACACCTCCGACGTGAATATTGAAAGCAATACGATCAGTCCTATCATTAAAGAGGGAATACTCAAACGATTTTACCCATAGAGGTCAACAAGTTTTGGCTGATTGAAGATGGTATTGTTTATCAGGA
Source organism: Peptococcaceae bacterium UBA5755 (assembly GCA_002419005.1). Taxonomy (GTDB): domain Bacteria; phylum Bacillota; class Dehalobacteriia; order UBA4068; family UBA5755; genus UBA5755. The sequence continues at coordinate 538,464 of DIFF01000012.1, forward strand.
ATATACCAGCGGAAAACTAATGAAGTCAGACTTTGCCGGGAATAACACCAAGGTTTTGGTGGATCAAAACCTTGGTATGATCAATGTTTATGGCAACGATATTTATTATACGGTTACGGGCGAAGCGGGGCTCTTTTATATCGAAGCGCTAACGGGAACTGTAAAAAGGCCGAGCGATATAGTAACGGACGATATTTTGATCAATCAGTCCGGCGTTTATTTTATCAACAAATCTTATGATGCAGGCATCTTTAAAATCAGCGGGGATAAGGTCTCTAAAATAGCCGACGGATTTATTCAAGAATATATTAATACTGACGGAGGGATTTTATATAACAAGCGGGGTTTTGCCGAGGTTTATTTAGCTAAGTAATATGTTATGAAAACTATTTAATTGTTTCCTCCCAACAACTTATCGCAATTGTAATCGCTTTTATTTGAATACCCCTCTACACTTAAACATAAAAATAATGCACAGCCTTTTTAGCTGTGTATTATTTGTTACCAAAATTATAATATATCCATAACCTTTTAAACGTGTAATTGTAATAATATGAAAGTAAAAAAGGTTATAATATCCGCATAAAAGGGCAAAAAAGAAGCGCTTAGTTTCTGTAACAGTAATAATATCGGCAGTATTGAATATTGCACTGAAGAACATCTTCGTGAGGGAGCACCCCGACATTCTGCGGCTGATTAGTGAGACAAGCTACAGCTTCCCCAGTGGTCACGCCATGATTAATGCCACCCTTTATACAATGCTCATCCTTTTATTTTTAAATATATCCGGAACAAACCCCTAAAAATCACCCTGGCCTCCGTCTGCACGGCACTTAACATTGTTATTGGCTTCAGCCGCATTTATTTGGGCGTACATTATGCCGGGAACGTTTTGGGCGGCTGGCTGGTTGGTTTTGCAGTAGCGGTTTTTGCTTATTATATATGGAATAGTAAATTGTCAAAATAATGAAAACCCTAAATCATTTTAAGCTCTGTTTTAAGTTTATCTCTTAATTTAAATACATAAATTACAAAGCAAGCTTTTTGAATTAATAATTTTGAGGAAATTATAATGGGAAAAGAAGTAGAAATTTTTGCACTGATTCCGGCATATAAACCTGGAGATATGCTTATAAACCTGGCGAGGCAGATGTATGAGGCTGGGCTCAGGGTAGTTATTGTGGATGATGGAAGCGGAAGCGGCTACGAATCGGTTTTCAGCAAGACGGAACCGTACGCTACCGTTCTCTCCTATTCTGAAAACCACGGCAAAGGATATGCCTTAAAAACAGGGCTGTCTTATATTGCTGAGCAAAAACTTACGTACTGCGTAATCGTGACGCTCGATGCAGACGGACAGCACCGTTTGGAAGATGTGTTACGCGTAAAGGATGAAGCTCTGAAGAACAAGGACAGTTTTGTGCTGGGCAGCCGCCGCCTTAGGGAAAATACACCTGCTAGGAGTCAGTTCGGAAATACAATCACAAGGTTTGTATTCAGGCTTTCTACTGGAAAAAAGATTCATGACACGCAGACCGGTCTGAGAGCATTTGGTTCAGATATGATCCCCTTTCTTTGTGGCATTGAAGGTGACAGGTATGAGTTCGAGATGAACGTTCTGCTCATGTGTGCCAAACATGATATTCCAATACATGAGATAGAAATCGAAACAATTTACTTTGATAATAACGCAGGTTCTCACTTCAATACCATATCCGACTCATACCGCGTCTACGGTGAGATTCTAAAATTTGCCGCCTCGTCCTTTACCGGTTTTTTGGTGGATTACGGTATGTACAGTTTGCTTGTCATCCTGACCGCCGGACTCGGCACCGCTGTCAGTGTGCCGCTCTCTAATATTTGCGCCCGGGTGACAAGCGCAACGGTCAATTATTACATTAACCGCAGGTTTATATTTAAAAACAGAGACCGTGTCGCAAAAACAGCTACCTTGTATTTCACGCTGGCCGCGTGTATTTTGGCCTTTAATACGTTACTGCTGGGCTTTCTGGTTGAAAAACTTTATATCAATAAATTTTTTGCCAAAATTATCACAGAAATTACTTTTTTTACATTAAGCTGGCTGGTGCAAAGATTTATTATTTTCCGCAAACACAAACGTAACTGAATCTTCAAATATAAAACCGAAAGCAGGGTTGTTATGAAATTTTTAAAAAAACCTAAAACCTGGGCGTTTGTATACTCAATTATTTTGGTTTTGTTTACACTCTTTGTAGTTTTGGACGTATTTGTCATACCGAGGACCTATGAATTGATTGACACAAAAACCCCCGACGCTTTGGACGGGGGAAAAATGACAACGGAAGATCCCCCAACTGAATCCAATAAAAACAGTGAAGACGCTGTCGTTTCCAAATCCAGCTATTCTGACGAAAACATTAATATTACAATCACGCAATACCGGAAATATGAAACCGACATCTATGTTGCCGACATACATATTTCCAGCACGGAATATCTAAAAACAGCATTTGCTAACAACATATACGGACGAAATGTGACAGAAGTAACCTCTGTGATTGCGCAAAGCAACGGCGCCATTCTGGCGATAAACGGCGATGATTATGGTGCACAGACAAATGGTTATGTGATCCGCAACGGGACTCTTTACCGCGAAACCAAATCGGATGAGGATCAGGAAGACTTGGTAATTTGGTCTGACGGTTCATTTAGCATTGTTTCTGAAGACTCTGTTTCGGCGGCGAAACTGATGAAAAAAGGGGCCCTCCAGGTTTTCTCTTTTGGCCCCGGCCTTGTGAAAAATGCTGAGATTACGGTTTTAGAAAACGAAGAGGTTGATAAGTCAAAAACAAGTAACCCTCGTACCGCCATCGGCATTGTCGACGACCTTCATTATGTGGTGGTGGTTTCTGACGGCCGTACCAATAAAAGCAAGGGTTTGTCGCTGTATCAATTGGCAACATTTATGCAAGGGCTCGGCGTCAAAACAGCATATAATCTTGATGGCGGCGGTTCCTCTACCATGTATTTTAACGGTGAAATCATCAATAATCCAACCACCAACGGTAAAACAATCCAGGAAAGAAAGGTGAGCGACATTGTCTATATCGGATATTGACGGCGGCAGGAGAATTCGCAAAACTATTTTGATTTATACAGCCTTCACTTTGTTTTGTGTATTGTTTAGTATCGCCTATGAGCACTTTAGCCATGGGGTATATTCAAACTATATGATATATCTTTTTGCCTTCCCGCTTGCCGGGGGTGTTGTGCCCGCTTTTTTAGTCCTTGCTTTCCGTCGGATTCCATACCCTACTCAAACTTCATGCGTCCTTTACAATTGCGGGCTTACCACACTGACCGTAGGCAGCTGTTTAAAAGGGGTTTTGGAAATATACGGAACAATCTCTCATTATATTTTGTTTTATTGGTTTGCAGGTTTTCTGCTCATCGCCTTTGCTTTAATTAAATACCTAAACTCCATCTGCAAAGCATAAACAATATTCTCCATATAAGAACGCTCTTTCCAATATTTATATTTTTATAAAAAAAATATAAAATATAATGTATTTTTTTATTTACAAAACTATTATTTTAAAATATAATGTTGAGAAAATAATATGTAGAAAGAACATTCTTCTAAATCTCAACAAAAGCCTCATGAAAGGATGCGTGTTCCAACAAAGTAACGGTCAAAACATTTTGTTGTGCATATTAGTTTTAATTTAATTATATGGAGGCGAACTATTGTGAACAAACTTACAAAAATTTATGACCAGGTAGCAAAACGTGACCCGGATCAACCAGAATTTCTCCAAGCGGTAAAAGAGGTTTTTGACTCCCTTGAACCTGTTGCGGAAAAGTATCCCCAATTTGTTGAAGCCGGTATTTTTAACCGAATCATTGAGCCTGAAAGAATGATCATCTTTAGAGTACCGTGGGTAAACGACAAAGGCGAGGTAATCATCAACAGAGGCTACAGAATTCAATTCAATAGCGCAATTGGCCCATATAAAGGAGGATTAAGATTCCATCCTAGCGTTAATCTAAGCATCATTAAATTCCTCGGTTTTGAGCAGATCTTAAAAAATTCCCTGACCGGATTGCCTATGGGCGGCGGCAAAGGCGGTAGCGATTTTGACCCGAAAGGCAAATCTGATGCAGAGGTTATGCGTTTTTGCCAGAGTTTTATGTTCGAACTCTCAAGACATATCGGTCCTGATACGGATGTTCCGGCTGGTGATATTGGCGTGGGTGGCCGCGAAATCGGCTACCTTTTTGGTATGTACAAAAAGATGAAAAATGAGTTCACCGGCGTTCTTACTGGCAAAGGCCTTTCCTTTGGCGGCAGCCTGACCAGAACAGAAGCCACCGGCTATGGTTTATGCTATTTTATGGATGAAGCAATGCAGACTATCAAAGGCAAATCCTTCAAAGGTTCGACCGTCGTTATATCCGGTTCCGGTAACGTTGCGATCTACGCTGTTGAGAAGGCTCAGCAACTGGGTACAAAAGTTGTTTCAATGAGCGATTCTGCAGGCTACATCTATGACAAAAATGGTATTGACCTGCCAGTCATCAAAAAGATTAAAGAAGTTGAACGCAAGAGAATCAGCGAATACTTGAAATATCATCCCGAAGCACAGTATGTGAAAGGGTGCTCCGGCATTTGGACCATTAAATGCGATATCGCGTTACCTTGTGCAACACAGAACGAGTTGAATGAAGACGCTGCCAAGACACTTGTTAAGAACGGTTGCTGGGCAGTCGGTGAAGGTGCAAACATGCCCTCTACCCCCGAAGCAGTTGAAGTATTTCTTGAAAACAAAGTCGTATATGCTCCCGGCAAAGCATCCAACGCTGGCGGCGTAGCAGTTTCTGGTCTTGAGATGAGCCAGAACTCCATGAGACTCTCTTGGAGCTTTGAGGAAGTTGATCAGAAACTGAAAGACATTATGGTTAATATCTTCAGAAACGCCAACACAACCGCGAAGGAATTTGGCTTTGAAAACAACCTCGTCGTCGGCGCGAATATCGCGGGTTTTATGAAGGTTGCAAACGCAATGCTGGCTCAGGGCATTACATATTAAGTTCAGCATTGAGTATTACTAAAGAACAAAGAGAATAGACATGCAAAAAGCCCTGCATTGCAGGGCTTTTTGCATGTCTGCGTTTTTCATAAAGGTTTGGGACTATCCCAATCGGAGTCCCCGTAAAGTTAAAGAACAGTTACTATTATATATATATTATTATTGTTTTGCTTCTTCCACATGTTTTTTCATTGCTTCAAAGCTCTCCGGGCTTATCACATGCTCTATCCGGCAGGCATCCTCCACAGCAATAGTCTTATCAACACCCAGATAGATTAGCCAATCGGAGATGAGTGTATGTCTCTCGAGCATGGTTTCGGCGATTCCCCTTCCTTTTTTAGTCAATGTAATATACCCTTCGCCGTCCATTTCAATATATCCGTTCTCGCGCAGTTTTTTCATAGCTACGCTGACGCTCGACTTTTTAAAGTTAAGCGCATCTACAATATCTATGGATCGAACCTGCGCATTTTTATGACTTAAAACAAGAATCGTTTCGAGATACATTTCGGAAGACTCCTGCATTTTCACGGTCTTCATCCCCTTTCTACCGATTATACGCAACTGACCATAGAATAGCATATTATTTTTCAGAAATCAAACAAAACAACATAAATAAATTCGATAAAATACGTATTGACAATGTGGTTAGTTTATGCTAACATACTATTAGTTAGGCAAGCCTAACTAATAGTAAAAACCATGGATTATTTTATCTAACCATAATACACAGGGGAGGAATTATGATGCCCTTAACAATGGCAAAGGTGGGAGAGGAAAACCTCATCAAAAGGATCAGCGGCAAGGTGGAGACCAAGCAGCATCTGGAAAATCTCGGGTTTCTTGTCGGCGGTACCGTTACCGTGATTACCAAGATCGGTGGAAACGTAATCGTCAACGTCAAGGATTCACGGGTTGCCGTCAGCCGTGAGATGGCAAATAAAATCATGGTGTAAACAATTTCGAAAGGGGTTACAGGATATGCAGACACTAAAAGAGATTAAGTGTGGTGAGACTGTTACGGTTACAAAAATTAATGGTACGGGAGCCGTCAAACGCAGAATTATGGATATGGGGATTACAAAAGGAACTGAAATCTATATGCGCAAGGTGGCTCCACTGGGAGACCCGGTGGAAATTATGGTACGGGGCTATGAGCTTTCCCTGCGCAAAGCAGACGCGGAGATGATATCGGTACAATAACAGCGGGGTTCACGGTACAACCGGATCCCGCAATTTTAAGGCCAATAGGTTAGATGCAACTAACTGGCATGTTAGATTAACAAGTCAGTATGAGAAATTTTATAGATTTTTATAGGAGGATAAAGTAATGCCCATCAAAATAGCACTTGCCGGCAATCCAAACAGCGGCAAGACTACACTTTTCAATGCGCTTACCGGTTCGAACCAGTTTGTTGGAAACTGGCCAGGCGTTACGGTGGAAAAAAAAGAAGGGAAACTCAAGAATCATAAAGACGTCATCATCATAGATCTACCTGGAATTTACTCACTTTCTCCGTACACGCTGGAAGAGGTAGTCGCAAGAAACTATCTCATAATGGAACGCCCCGACGCTATTCTAAACATCGTTGACGGTACCAATCTCGAGCGTAATCTGTATCTCACCACGCAGCTGACGGAACTTGGTATTCCTATGGTGATTGCGGTCAACATGATGGATGCTGTTCATAAATCCGGCGACAAAATCTACATAGACCGGCTTTTCAAGGAACTTGGCTGTCCTGTTGTGGAAATTTCCGCGCTCAAAGGAACCGGTATTAACGATGCGGCTGAAAAGGCGGTGCAACTTGCAGAGAGCAAGATACCTATGGTACCGCAACATACGTTTTCTGGCAGCGTCGAACATGCTGTTGCCCACATTGAAGAAGCTACGGAAGGTAAGGTTGAGAAAAACCAGCAGCGCTGGTTTGCCATCAAAATCTTTGAACGCGATACAAAAGTCATGGAGAAACTTGCACTTTCCAACGAACTCAAACTACATATCGAGGCGGACATAAAAAGCTGCGAAAAAGAAATGGATGATGACGCCGAAAGCATTATCACCAATGAGCGCTATCTCTATATTGCATCAATTATCAAGGGCTGCTGCCAGAAAAAAAACAAAGGAAGCCTCTCCGTCTCCGACAAAATCGACAAGGTTGTTACCAACCGATGGCTGGCGCTGCCGATTTTTGCCCTTGTAATGTTTATCGTCTATTATATTTCCGTAACTACCATTGGCGCATGGGTCACCGACTGGACAAACGATGTATTCTTCGGTGAAATCATCCCTCCGGCGGTGAAAAGCCTCCTAGTTTTTGTCGGAACAGCTGGTTGGCTGCAAAGCTTGATTTTGGACGGCATTATTGGCGGCGTTGGCGCAGTGCTTGGCTTTGTACCGCAAATGCTGGTGCTCTTTGCTTTTCTCGCCTTTTTGGAAGCTTGCGGCTACATGGCCCGTATTGCCTTTATTATGGACCGCATTTTCCGCAGATTCGGTCTGTCGGGAAAATCCTTCATACCAATGCTCATCAGCACCGGCTGTGGCGTCCCTGGCATTATGGCCTCGCGGACGATTGAAAACGACCGCGATCGTAAAATGACGATCATGACAACCACATTTATTCCCTGCGGGGCAAAGCTTCCCATTATCGCATTGATTGCCGGGGCTTTGTTCAATGGCGCGTGGTGGGTGGCGCCAAGCGCTTATTTCGTGGGCATCGCCGCCATCATCTGCTCCGGGATTGTCCTAAAGAAAACCCGGGTGTTTGCTGGCGACCCTGCACCCTTCGTAATGGAGTTGCCCCCCTACCACTGGCCAACTACCGGCAACGTCCTGCGTAGTATGTGGGAACGTGGCTGGTCTTTCATTAAAAAAGCTGGCACGATAATACTTCTTTCTGCTATCGTAATTTGGTTCCTGCAGAGCTTTGGCGTCACCAATGGAACCTTCGGCATGGTGGACAACATGAGCGACAGCTTGCTGGCCGTGATCGGAGGTGCGATTGCCTGGATTTTTGAGCCGCTCGGCTGGGGACACTGGGAGGCCGCCGTGGCCGCTATTACAGGCCTTGTGGCCAAAGAAAACGTGGTTGGGACATTCGGAGTACTATACGGATACGCAGAGGTAGCCGAGGATGGCGCAGAGTATTGGGGCACTCTTGCTTCAAGCTTTACGGCTTTGTCAGCTTATTCGTTCCTGGTTTTCAACCTGCTTTGCGCCCCCTGCTTTGCAGCTATCGGTGCCATTCGCCGAGAAATGAACAACAAAAAGTGGACCTGGTTTGCCATCGGATACCAGACCATCTTCGCTTATGCGGTTTCCCTGTGCATTTATCAGTTTGGGAACCTGATTTCCGGAAACGGGTTTGGAATCGGCACGGCAACAGCTCTGATTGTCGCAGCTGTAGCCCTGTATCTGCTGTTTCGGCCATATAAGGAAAGCGGGACCCTAAATCCCATGATATCGGTAAAAGCGAAGGGTTAGCATAGAAAGGAGAATGACATTATGATAGCCTTCATAGTCGACAATTTAGCGACACTTATTATAAGCGTGGCATTACTGGCTGTTGTCGTACAGATTTCAGTAAATCTGATCAAAAAGAAAAAAAGCGGTAAAGCTGTAGGCTGCAGCTACAGCTACAGCTACGGCTGCAACACTTGCCCAAGTGCTTCCCTATGCCACAAGCATTAAGAATACCGCAGTAGATAAAAATCCTGGTATTAGCCATGATGCACCAAATATGGAGTACGGACCCGATATCCGTACTCCATATTTTATAAAGGTAAAAAATGAGCAATAATAAGATGCTTCGCTGTCGCCGGGGTTTGAGTCCTACAGAACAGATGACAAAAATACCGACGTTTTTATTCCGATCTTTCTGGAAACCTTTTTCTATGCAGTTATTACTGCCGTGGGTAAATCGGATCACTGTTCATGATTATAGACATAGGCCGAATAACGCCCGCCGCCGATCTTTAGGACGGTACCTTTATTAATAAGCGCATTCAGTGACTTGGTTATTGTTGAGTAACTGATGTCAGGGCATAAACCCTGAATCTCCACCATTGTCATTTTACCAAGGTGCGTTTTAAGAATTTCCTCTATACGCTGCGCTTTTGTTATGGATTTATTTGTGAGATATTCGATACGCAAGGAAAATTCTTTATATGCATTTAGGATAACGCCAAGATAATACCGGGCAAACGGCTGATAGCTGTTCTTATTATCATGCCAGCCTTCGGAACCATCCTGCAGCGCCTCGTAATAGGTGTTCTTACTCTTTTCTATCAACATTTCAATACTTATATATTTACCAACGATGTATCCGCTTCGATAAAGCAGCAGCAAGGTAAGCAGCCGGCTCATTCTCCCATTGCCGGCATTAAAGGGGTGAATACAGAGAAAGTCAAAAATAAATACTGCAATTAAAAGAAGAGCGTCGGCTTCACCTTTATCCAGTTCGCGTAAAAAGCTATCGCAAAGCGCGTCCATTGCCGCCGGTGTTTCAAAAGCTGGCATAGTCTTGAAGCGGATAAATTTATGCCCCTCTATATCCTGTTCTTCAATAAAATTATCTACATTTTTATATCTGCCGCCAATGGATGACGGACTATATTTATAGAGATCGCGATGAAGTTGCAAGATCACCTTGGAGCGAGGCGCCATATAGTCGTAATTTTCATGTATTAATGCAAGGACGTCCCTGTATCCCGCGATTTCGCTTTCGTTCCGGTCGTGAGGCTCCGCTTTGTCCCTTACGAGCTCTCCTATACGTTTATCCGAGGTGAAAATACCTTCAATCAGGTTTGAAGATTCTGTACTCTGGATCTTTGCTACTTTAAGAAGGCTTGACAGAATATCGGCTTTTGATTCGATAAACAAATTTTGCCGGCCCTTATATTCATAAATAGCTGAAAGTAGATTGACGATATCTGTTGTCAAAAGTGCATCGGTAATATTTGTATAATCAAAAGAGTGCATGATACAACCTCCATTCTATCATAGTATACCCTTTAATTTATCAATTATATACTGAAAATGATAAATTGGCAAGCTCGAATGTAAAATTGGCAAGTTGTCAGCATTAATATTAATTTATCATTCTGTAAACAAAATTGTTAAATTAAATGATTTATTCTTTCACTCATTGTGTTACTCTTAGTGAAAGAATGAAAGAATAAACCACATGTTGCACTCCCCAAAAAGTTTGGCCATAGTTGATTTCAGATATCATTAGCGCATTGCAGCATGAAATTAAAGACCGGCATTTTCTCATTCAACTGCCGGCCAACATGTTATATCTCAATCATAATGATTTCGCTAATTCCGTAATTTTACCCTCAATTGTACGGATTACGGAAAGAAATTCCGCATTGCTTTTGCCGGTCGGGTCGGGCAGTCCCCAGTCTTCGCGGCACTTGCATGGCAGATAGGGGCATTCCACGTTGCAGCCCATCGTTACGACCACATCAACGAGCGGAAGCTCCGCGAGCAACCTTGAACGCTGGCTTTCTTCCATATCAATTCCGTGAATCTGCTTCATCAGACGCACCGCATCCGAATTGATGCGGTCTTTTAGTTCCGTACCCGCAGAATAGCTTTCAAAAATATCGGCGGCAAGCCGTTTTCCTAATGCTTCGGCGATCTGGCTACGGCAGGAGTTATGGACGCAGATAAAAGCCCCCTTTGGTTTACTTATACTTGAACCATCCTTTCGTATTGTTTGCGATCCTGACAAGGATCAGCATCACCGGCACCTCAGTTAGAACGCCGACTATGGTAGCAAGCGCAGCAGGTGACGTCGTGCCGAAAAGTGAAATCGCCACCGCGACGGCCAGTTCAAAGAAGTTTGATGCGCTGATCATCCCGGCGGGCGCTGCTATATCGTGCGGCAGTTTTAATGCTCTGCTTGTAAGGTAGGCAATGAAGAAAATTAGGAAGGTCTGGATAATCAGCGGTATCGCAATCAACACGATGTGCAGCGGGTTATTCAGAATGACGTCGCCTTGGAAAGAGAATATAATGACGAGGGTAAGCAGCAGTCCAGTAATGGTAATGTTCTCAAACTTGGGGATAAAGCTCTTTTTAAAGTAATCGAGTCCACGATTTCTGATGACGACGTTTCGCGTGACCGTCCCGCCGACCAGAGGAATGACAACGAACAGAACCACCGAGAGAATCAGTGTATCCCAGGGGATCGTCACACCGCCTATGCCGAGAAGGAACGCCACAATAGGAGTGAAGGCAACGAGTATAATGAGATCGTTCGTCGCTACCTGCACCACCGCGTAGGCGGCGTTCCCCTTTGTCAGATGGCTCCAGACAAACACCATGGCGGTGCAGGGAGCAGCGCCCAGCAGAATCGCACCGGCAAGATAACTACGCGCGAGGTCTTCCGGAATCAGCGCCTTAAAAATCACAAAGAAAAACAGCCAGGCGTGCCGAACATGGTAAAGGGTTTGATCAGCCAGTTGGTTACCCAGGTGACAAATAAGCCCTTCGGATTTTTACCCACGTTTTTTATGCTATAAAAATCAACCTTCAGCATCATGGGATAGATCATCAGCCAAATAAGTATGGCAATGGGTATCGAAACATTTGCGTACTCGAAACGTCCCAGAAAAGCAGGAATGCCCGGCAAAAATTTGCTGACCAGCACGCCTGCGGCCATGCACAAGATGACCCAGAGCTAGAGATATTTTTCAAAAAAGCCGATCCCCGTATTTTTGCTCTTTGCCATAACTTCGCCTCTTCGCTATTGGTTAAGTTCATATATCTTTTTTTGCTGTTCCAGATTAAGAGCTTTTTCAGCAGTTACCGCAATAATCAAGATACCGATGATACTCAGCGCCAGTCGGGTTAACGTGAAAGTAAGACCTAAACTTGCCGCTTCGAAGGTCAGCATCGGTATTTTGGTTGTTGACCATGCCCCGATGAATATAAAAACATTAAACAGACTGCTGCCCTTTTTTAACATTATACCGGCGATGGGAAATGCCGCATACAGAGGGCCAGCGGCGACAGAACCAAGCAAGAAAGCAATCAAAACCCCTTTTAAGCCGGAACCCTTGCCGGTATATTTCATCATTGTTGCTCGGTCTACCCATACGTCCAGTAATCCCAGAAGGATAAAAATCGGCGGGATTACCGATATCATCTCAATGAAGTTCTGCTTTGTGAGGCTGAGTGATTTAAGCCCAATATCCGGTAATGCTAGACCTATCACAATGTTAATAAAAATCAGAAGCAAAAACACCCTATAACGTTTGAAAAAAGCTTTCATCACAGTAGCACCCCAATCACAAATGCGACAATCAGTGAAAATAAAAACGCCGAAATATTACGGATAATTGTGGCGCGCTTCCCGAAGGTTTTTATTTCCAGCGGCAACGTTACAATGCCGACCATCATAAGCGTGGAAACAAATGCTGCGATCTGCATATATCCCGCGCCGTTTTTTAAAAGCGCCGCCGCAAGCGGAAACGCGACAAATCCTGGAATCAGTGTAACAGACCCGATAATTGCCGCCCCGAGTACGCCCCAGATTCCTGAGCGTGTTCCGAGAATATTTGTAATCATATCCGGACTCAATATAGCTAGTACAAGGCCGATAATGATCAATATGGACAAAAATTGCGGAAGGATGTTCTCAAATGACTTCCATGCTTTTTTTAACGCCATTTTAGTCTTGTTCCGGTCCTTATAAAATGATATCACAAGGCCCGTTCCGGCAAGCACATATAAAATATAGATAAACATAGCTGCACCCCAATATTTATTAACTGACCGGTAAGGCAAAAGCTTATTCCAGATGATTTGTCATCTGACCTTTTGCAGGATTTTTACAACCTCTTCTGTCTTGAGCACCTTGCCGTAAGAGACCACTTTCCCGTCCACGACAAGGGCGGGCGTGGTCATGACGCCGTAAGCCGCGATTTGTGAGAAATCGGTGACATGGTCGATCGTCGTATCCATGCCAAGCTGTTCCAGCGCCGCTTTTGTTGCCGCTTCCAGTTGATTGCATTTCGCGCAGCCGCTGCCAAGGATTTTTATAGACGCGCCTTCAGTTTTCGCCGTTTCAGCTTTCGACATGCTTTCGGCATCGCAGCTGCCGCCGCAGCAGCATGAAGAATCCTCAACTTTTTTGTTTTTATTACTAAACAATGCCATAATAAATATCTCCTTTTCAGAATTATTAGAATCCAAGATAGAACATATAAAAGCCTATAAGCAGAATAAGAGCGCCCATTGCGATTTTTAAAATAGTGCTTGCTTTTCCATATTTTTCGCCAGAAGAAAGCTTTTGCACAAAACCAATTGATGTTCCGGCAATTATGGCAAGCATTCCGTGCCCGATTGAATACAGCAGCAACAACAGTATGCCCCAAAGGATGCTTCCTTTTCCGGCTACGATGGCAAGCAGCGCGATGAGGACCGGCGTCGAGCACGGCGAAGAAAAGATGCCGCCGAGAATCCCTGCGATAAACGCTCCGACAAACCCCTTTCTTGTGTTCTTTAAAATAAGATAGCTCGATGGAATGATTTCGAAAATGCCCCAGGTCTGTAAGGCCATAAGAATCATGAGGATACCCAGGATGATATACCACCAAGATGCCGAAGTACCAATTAATTTACCGGCCAGCGAAGCAATAACCCCTAGTGTCGTAAAGGTAGCCGCGGCTCCTGCCACAAAAGTTACGGAAAGCAAAAACGCTTTTTTTGTATCCCGCTGGCCTACACCGCCAACATAACCGATAACCAAAGGAATACTGGAAAGCGAACAGGGCGTAAAGGACGTAAGTACTCCAGCCAAAAGCGCAAGCAAAGGCGCAAACTAGCCGCTCTTCGTTATAAGCTCAGATAAACTCTCCAGTATGGCAGTCACTCGGCCACCCCCATGTCGGCAAGGATATCCCGCATCTGATCTTCGGTCAGGCCGCCCTGATGCACGGTGAAAGCATGTTCTCCGGTTTCTTTATAGCTGTACATAGTAAACTCCACATCAATATCGTCACTGGGAACATAGGGTGTTCCATCGGCTTCAATGAAAATCTGTGTGGGAATAACCTGTATCGGGAAACCGTCGGCTGCAGATGAATTCTTCCACACATCGACAAACTTGATAATGGCTTTCCCCTGCATTTCGGCGTTCATGGTTTCAAGAACGGGAGCCATCTCCTTGCAAGGAATGCAGGAGTCTGAGCCAAAGTCAATGATAATCGGCAGTCCGTAAGCTGTTAGCGTGTTAAGATCAACAGATTCGGTCTCCAAAACAAAATCTCCTTCATGATCAGGCGTTACAAGGTTTTCTGAGCCTTTGTCCTCCAAGGGAGCCTCCGGTGCTTCCAAACCTTTGTCAGTATTCTTAAAAAACCATATACCAACAATCACAAGGAGAATACAGGCTGGAACGATAATTCTTATTAGTTTTTTCTTATCCATCAGCAGCAGCCACCCCCGCAGGAGCAGCCGGACTTGCTGTTTTTGCCCTCGTAAAAAGCTCTTAAATTATCCGGCAGTTTATAGCCGTCGCAGGTACAGCCAAATTCAGACGGACCAAATACGGTTTTCAGAATGGCTGCGGCAAGCATTTCTTTGGGAGGTACTTCATAGTTTTCCCCATTATATTCAAATACCCGGCAGTCAACATCGGTTCCGCTGATGTCACTGCAGCAGCCGCAGCTGTTTTCCGCGACTGATTGACAAATATCCTGACCGTTCACGCGGATTGTCGGAGAAGAAAGAAACTTAAACTGTTCGGCAAGCTCCGCTGTTTTCACCTCAATTTTGTGATACCCGACTTCGTAACCGGCAAGCCGCAACGCGGGGGTAAGTGTCATCATCACTTCATCAAGCACAGCATCCGTCCCAATGCATCTGTCACAGGTCTGCAAATCGAGATAGAGATACTCAACGTCAATTTTCTTTTCAGAAGATGCTTCACAGCCGCAGGAACAGCAGGGTTCCTCGTTTTCCTGTGTGTCATTCGGCGGCGACCAGCCGGTGCCTTCGCCAACATAAGTGATCGCTCCAACCGGACAGCGGTTGCCGCAGCCGTGGCAATGGTCGATACAGGCTTCCGGATTCGTTACAACGGGTGACGGGGCTTTCACGGTATCATAAACGCCATGGGGACACTTTGAAATGCAGGTGCCGCACTCTGTACAGGTCAAATAGTCTATAACGGGATACCATGTCTTTGCCATAATATTTTCCTCCTATATGATGAATCCCTGAATAGCATTGAAAAAGTAACCTACAGTGATAATGCCGACGGTACAGATGGCAATAAACAGCGTCAGCAGCTTTGGTTTGACCGCTTTGCGGAGCATGATCATGGACGGCAGGGACAACGTGGTGACGGCCATCATAAATGACAGTATGGAGCCAAGCTGCGCCCCTTTGTATAACAGAGCTTCCGCAATCGGGATCGTACCAAAGATGTCGGCATACATCGGAACTCCCACCAGCGTTGCCAACATGACCCCAAAGGGATTTTTGCTGCCGAGCACCGTTGCCACCCATTCCTCTGGGATCCAGTTGTGGATAACAGCGCCGATACCCACGCCGAACAAAATATAGGGGAACACTTTTTTAAAGGTGGAGAGCATCTGCTCCTTGGCGTAAATCAGCCGGTCTTTCTTCGTCAGGTCCGGCGATTCAATATCCACACTGCCGGCTGTCAGAATGAAGCTTTCAACGTGTTTTTCCATGTGCAGCTTCTCAATGAGCGTGCCGCCGATTACCGCGATGATCAGGCCGACAATCACATAGACGACGGCTACCTTTGCACCAAAAATGCTCATCAGCAGGAGCAGTGAACCGAGATCCACCATCGGCGAGGAAATCAGGAATGAGAACGTCACGCCGACGGGAAGTCCTGCTGATGTGAAGCCGATGAACAACGGTATGGACGAACAAGAACAAAAAGGCGTGACCGTGCCGAGCAAAGCCGCCACACTGTTCGCTCTAATCCCATGGAAACGCCCAAGTATTCTCTTGCTGCGTTCCGGCGGAAAGTAGCTTTGAATGTAACTGATGAGAAAGATTAGGAAGCACAGCAGTACCGTTATCTTAATCACATCGTATAGAAAAAACTCAATGCTTCCGACCAGGCGGGTGGACGTATCAAACCTCATAGCGGCAAGAGCGCTTCCGATCAGCCCATCCAGCCATTTCATGCCGAGAATCTGATACTGGAAAAAATCCCAGATTACTTTTAATATTTGCATTGCAGGAAGACCCTCTCTTTCCATAAAGGGGAATTATAGCAAATAAATTTGATGTATGGTGCTTTTTAAAAGCCATCGTCTGGATAGCTTTTATTTTTTACAGCAATTGTTTTTTTCAATCACCGTGTTTGGCTTTGTCAGTTCCTTCAGTAGGGTACCGGCATAGGCGCTGCCTTTTTCGCTGATTTTATAGTGCGTCCATTTGCCTTCCTGGCAGCTCTCCACAACGCCCGACTCAACCAAAATCTTCATGTGGTAGGAAAGCCCCGACTGCCCCAAGTCCAGTTGTTCCAGTAAAACACAGGCGCATTTTTCGCCGCCGCGCAACAATTCAAGAATCCTCAGACGCTTTTCATCGCAGAAGGCCTTAAACACTTTCGCATGTTCTTCGTAAATTGTTGCCAAGTTATCACCCCATATCAAAATTATTTGATATGTTTTTAGTATATGCTTCAAATCAAATTTTGTCAATATGATCTGCTTTCATCAAAAAATTATTCTCTATATGATTTTATACATTAATCACCGATCAAAAATCGGTTGCTTTACTAGTAAATGCGCATAAGAAAAAAGCCTGCAAAACCGCATGGCTACAGGCTTTTAGATTGGCGGAGTGGGTGGGATTCGAACCCACGGACCGGCTCATCACCGATCAAACGATTTCGAGTCGTTCTCGTTATGACCTCTTCGATACCACTCCATGTTTGTTTTGCTGGGGTTGGTCTCGGCGGCTCCGAAAAAAATCTTGCAGAATAGCGGCACACTCCGCTTCCATTATACCACCCAAAACCTGTACTCGATGATTAAAGGAAGGGTTGTTGACAATGTTAACCCAGGTACCTGCCGCCCCCATTTTGGGATCCATAGCCCCATACACCAACTGAGAAAGCCGAGCCAAAACCATGGCCCCCGCACACATGGGGCAAGGCTCCAGGGTAACATACAAAGTGCAACCCAGAAGCTTTTCACTACCCAAATTTTTGCTGGCCTCGGCCAGGGCAATCATTTCTGCATGACACATGGCATTATTGTTGCTGCGGGTTAGGTTGTGGCCAGAACCTATAACCTTATCTTTATATACTACCACAGCCCCCACAGGCACCTCGTCTTTTGCTTTGGCCAAAGCAGCCTGGGCTAAAGCCAGCTCCATATATTGATTATGCTGTATTATGGTCATTTTTATCCCAACTTTTTTATAGTTTTGGGGGGTTATCCGCAATTGTAGGCGATTTTAGGATATTTAAATATTCCCGAGCAACATTTTTGCCGGCCGCTAAATTTAGAGTACGGTTGTTACCGCACATGGCTTTTTTGTCACCCGGCATTTTGGTTGCCTCACAAATCAGCTCGCAGGCCTGCATTAAATTTTGATGGATGCTCTCATAATCCAGGCAACATGTTATCACATAAAAGCCGGTTAAGCAACCCATGGGGCCAACATAAATTATTTTTTTGGCTTCCGGTAATTGTCTTAAATAATAAGCCAAAAGATGCTCAAAGCTGTGGCCTTCTTCTACGGTTAAAGTAGGGTCTTTGTACGGACGACGTATCCTTAAATCGTAGGTGGTGATGCTAGCCGGGCCAAAAACATCTGCCCTAGAGGTATAAAGCCCTGGCAGCAACAAATCATGATCGATTTCAAAGCTTGGTAAATTGGTCATAGGAACTCCCTTCTTTTTTTAATTAACCGGTTATTTTGGCTAAAACTTGCAAGCCAAGTTCCCCGTTGGCCAGGCTGCTTTCTTTGGCAGCAATGGCAATTATCTCTTTTATGGCGGCCGGACTAAGGTTAAGCACTAGGCCAGCACCCATGTGAAACTCCAGTTGGCCAAAGCTGTTCCCCAAAGTTACAATGCTGGCAATTATGCCAACCTCGCGGTAGATTTTGCCAAGATGCGGCCGCCCATATAAATCACCATAGGCAAAATCTATAATAAAATCTACCAGTTCGGGGCTAAAACTTTGATACTTTTGCCGCAAGGATGCCTCTTGAACCGGGTTGACAAGAGCCAGCTCCTGACTGCCCAAAGCGGCTCTTTTTGGGGCTTCGGTGGCGGGGGTAGTTGGCATGAGCGGCATATTTTCACCATATTTTTTCACCAGCACTTCTTGCAAGATATCAAGGGCATTGATAGCCCGAGGAAAACCCACATAAGCCAGAAGTTGCAAAAAAAGTTCTTTTAGGCAAGCAGCACTACAACCGGCTTCCAGAGCTTGGCACAGGGTTTCCTCTAACTTTGTTTTGTTGTTGCCCAGGGTGGCAAAAACAGAAAGAATAGCAATATATCGGGCTATTGTGTCAAGCTGAGGCAAAGAACCATATATTTTTTCATCCACTCTATATTCCATACCTTGCCCTTCTTGAACGCAACAGCAAAAATATTTTAATAATTTAATAATATTATATCAATTTTTGTTTTTTATTAAAAGAGGCTTTTCGCAAAGGGTGTCATTATTTGCAATGCTTCTGCTAAAATAATGTAAAAATAAATTCCTTTTGGCAAAAATAAGTCGTTTAAAAGAAAAATTTGGTTGGTGGACAAAATTTACTTTATAGGATATACTTTGAGCAGATTATCTTTATTTGTTTGGGGTTAAAAATATTTGCTACAAAAGGGGTTTTTGGGGTGCTCGCCAAACCTTGCTTCAAAAAACACATTTCTATTTTTCTTTTTGCTTTGTTATTAGGACCTTTATTTTGGTTCCTTTCTTTTGAGTTAGGTAACAGCAGCGCCTTTACCTTAACAACCCCTGCCGAGCAGGAAGATTATGTCAGGCCTGGTTTAGCTTTTTTTTACCTGCAGCAGGATTGGCCGTCCACTTTGCCGGCAGAAAACAATGTTTTATTTTTGGTTAACAAATCTAACTCTTTAGAAACAACATATATGCCGGAAAATTTAGTGTCTTTATCGGCCTATGTGCCGGTAGCCAGAAATGATGTTTTGTTTAAAGATGTAGCCGCCGAAGCCATAAAAAAGATATATCTGGATATGCAAAAAGCAGGCATAAGCGACCTTAAGTCAACAAGTGCTTATCGGAATTATACATATCAAGCCACTCTTTACAAAAACAAGATAGCTGAATACAGAAAAAAGGGCTATTCTTTAGCTAGTGCCACCACCTTGGCAGAGCAAATTGTGGTGCCGGCCGGAACCTCGGAACATCAGACAGGTTTGGCCTTAGATTTAACCACTAGTGCTTTAAACGGTCGGTTGGTGGAGGCCTTTAGCGAAACCCCCGCCGGAGAATGGTTGGCTGAAAATTGCTGGAAATATGGTTTTATTATTCGCTACGGAGCCGACAAAACAACTTTGACCGGTTGTGTTTGGGAACCGTGGCATTTGCGCTTTGTGGGGCTTCCTCACAGCCTTTACATGAAGGAAAACTCTTTGTGCTATGAGGAATATTTAGCTTGGTTGCAAAGCAGCGGACAATATACTTATGAGGCAGAAACAGGCAATGTTTATGCCGTATATTATACAAAAAACCTTGATGAATTTTCTACAACAAACTTAGTTACTGAGGTTTCCAGTGATAACCTTGGCGGGTATATAATAACCACCCAAATAATACCCCAAATTTTACCCGGTATCTCTTTGATGGATTGGCAGATGCTTATAACTTATACTGTTTTGGGATTATAATTAGTTAGTTTGTGGAATTTTACAGTTTAACAGGGACTCCCTTTAAAAAAGGGAGTCCCTTTATGTTTTATGTGTTTTATTACTTAGTAAACAAACTTTCGGCATACCGCACAGCGCCCATAGCATCTTTGGAGTAAAAATCGGCCCCTATCATATCTGCGTATTTTTGAGTCAAAACTGCTCCGCCTACCATTACCCGGCAGCCTGGAGCTACTTTTTTTAATAATTTTATTGTTTCTTCCATGCTAACCACTGTGGTGGTCATTAAAGCACTTAGGCCCACCACAGCAATGTTGTTGGCCAGCACAGTTTCCGCCACCAAATGCGGGTCTACATCCTTACCTAGGTCAATCACATTGAAACCATAGTTTTCTAAAAGCACTTTAACAATATTTTTGCCAATATCATGCACATCGCCTTTAACCGTGGCCAAAACTATTGTGCCTTTTGCTTCTCTTTTGCTGCCTTTTTTGCTCAAGGCGGTTTTTATTTTTTCGAAGGCCGCCTTAGCAGCTTCCGCACTCATTAAAAGCTGAGGCAAAAAGATGGTTTTTGCCTCAAAACCTTTGCCTATGTAATCTAAAGCGGAAATTATATCTTCATCGACAATGGCGAGAGCATCTTTTGTTTGTAGCAATTTTTCTGTTGCCTGAGCTGCATTTTGCGCAAGCCCTTTTACTACTGCATTAAACAGTCTATCTTCTTGGGTGGGGGATGGCTGGCCCGGGGCATTTTGTCCGACCCCGGCTGCAGAAGCATCTTGAACAGAATATTTGGCTATGTAATTTCGGCATTGCTCATCGTGGGCCGCAAGCACGCAAAAACTATCATATACTTGCATCATCTGTTTGCTTAAAGGATTAATGATCCCGGCACTTAAGCCATCTGCCAAGGCCATGGCAAAAAAGGCGGCATTTACGTTTTCCCTTTGGGGTAGGCCAAAAGATATGTTAGAAACACCCAGCACCGTGTGGGCACGAAGCACATTTTTAACATGTTGCATAGCTTTCAACGTTACCAACCCGTTTTGGCTGCCGGTACTGATGGTCATAGTTAGAGTATCAAAAATTAAGTCCTTTTTTTCGATGCCGTATTCGTCAGCCTTTTTTATTATCTTTTCCGCAATTTTTATTCTTTCAGCTGCTGTTTCCGGAATGCCGTTTTCATCCAAGGTAAGACAAATAACAACACCACCATATTTTTGCACTAGCGGGAAAATTTCTTCCATTGATTCTTTTTTGCCGTTTACCGAATTAATGAGGGGTTTGCCATTATATATCCGCATAGCCCGCTCCATTGCCCGCGCGCTGGAGGTATCTATTTGTAACGGCAAATCGGTTATGCCTTGCAAACCCAAAATAACTTTTTCAAGCATTTTTGTTTCGTTAATTTCCGGCAACCCAACATTCACATCCAAAATGTGGGCTCCGCCTTCCTGCTGGGCCAGAGCCTCTTTAAAAATGTAGGTCATGTCATCTTCCCGCAGGGCTTGTTTGAGCATTGGTTTGCCGGTGGGGTTTATTCTCTCCCCAATTATTAAGGGTTTTTCTTTAAAACATACAGCCCGTCCATAAGAAGAAACCACTGTGAGGTCTTTTTTGACTTGTTTTGGTGTAACCTCGCCTAAACACAATTCTATGGTTTGTTTTAAGTGTTCCGGCGTGGTGCCACAACAACCGCCTAGCACCATTGCCCCGCCCTTTGCCAGCTGCAAAGCAGCCTGAGCAAATTCTGCCGGGGTCGCGGCAAAAATTGTTTTGCCATTTACCACTGCCGGCAAACCAGCATTGGGATTGATAACAATGGGAAGCGAGGTACAGGCAACCAAATCGGGCAAAATATTTAGCATTTGTTGGGGGCCAAAACCACAGTTGAAACCAAGAGCGTCTACCCGCAAACCTTCCAGCATGGCAACAGCGGCGGCAATGTCGCCGCCTGTTAAAAGACGGCCCTCTTCATCAAAAATCATGGTTACGATGACGGGGAGGTCGCTATTTTCTTTGGCAGCCAGCACTGCAGCCTTTGTTTCATAGGTGTCACTCATAGTTTCGATCAGGATTAGTTCGGCTCCTGCAGTTACCCCAGCACAAACCATCTCTTTAAAGGCTTTATAGGCCTCATCAAAAGACAGCTCACCCAAAGGCTGCATGAGTTTGCCCAAAGCTCCAATATCTAAAGCCACATAGGCCTCTTTATTTGTTTCTTTGATGGCTCTTTTGGCTATGTTTACCCCCTGCTCGATTGTTTCCTTTACACCATAGGAAGCTTGCGCCAGCTTGTACTTGTTGGCTCCGAAGGTGTTGGTCTTTATTATGTGGCAACCGGCAGCAAGATAACCTTTGTGAATATCAAGTACCGCTTGCGCGTGGGTAAAGTTCCATTGTTCGGGCATTTCGGTGGTAGACAGGCCTTTATCTTGCAACATGGTGCCCATTGCTCCATCGAAGAACAATATTTTTTTACCCAGCACATCTTTAAAATTCATCAACTTCTCCCCCGTTTTCTTTTTTGTTGCTTTAATTAATGGTTTTGCCTCTGTCCCCACCAAAAATACACTGCTCTTGGGTGCAGCCATTGCAATTTTGCTGCTGTTTTTTTTCTTTCTCATCAGCTATGCCAATTATGGCTGTTATGCTTTTGGCAGGTACCATCATGTAGCCTTCCGTTAAAGAAAGCCCTATTCTTTTCTCGCACTCTAGTATTTTAAAAATATCTTTTTGATATTTCAGACTAAAATCACCATAACCCGGGCTAAAACGAGGCCGCAATTTTTGCCAAAAAAAACCGTGCTCTTTTTTTATTTGCTCTTCTAGGTCATCACAAACCTGTTCTATTGTAGCAGCCCCAACAGCCTGAAAAATTGCCGCCTTAGCCAGGTTGGTGATAGCATACCGCCGGGCAAGCTTGTCCCATTTTTGGCCCAAAGTAACCGCCATAAGGATGGCTTTTTTGCAACCCGTCAGATTTTTGTACAAATCATCACTTACTATTTTCATATCGCCCAGCAAAATAATATTGCCGGCTTGTAAGATACAGGGAAAAACTTGATAAATGCTCTTTGAATCAAAAACCTCCGCCGCCTCAAGCAAAACTTCTTCCATTAGCTTTTGGGTCGCAGTATCTGCCGCTTTGCCGCCATAGCCTAAATATCGCAACACCTCTTCTTTTTTTATATTTATTTTCGTTGTCATAATTTTTACCCCAATTATTACTCTTTTATATGTATGTGAGACAAATTGGCAAAAATTTTGCCCGCCACATCCGGCTTGTTCATAGTGTATATGTGGATGTTTTTTACCCCTTGCCGCAGCAGGTCCAAAATTTGCTCTGTAGCATAGGCAATGCCGGCATCCCGCATGGAATCGTCATCGTGGCCAAATTTTTCTACCAACGCCATGAGCTTCGGCGGCAAAGCCATGCCGGAAAGCTCACACGTTCTTTTTATTTGTTTGCTGTTGGTAACCGGCATTATGCCGGCCACGATCGGGATATCTACACCTCTTTTTTGGGCTTTTTCTAAAAAGTTGTAAAGAACTTCATTTTCAAAAAACATTTGGGTAGTTAAAAACTCGCAACCAGCCGCCATTTTACGAAGCAGATTGTCAATATCATGTTTTAACGAGGGGCTTTCCGGGTGCCCCTGAGGATAACAAGCTCCACCAATGCAAAAGCCGTATTCGGCAGATATTTTAGACATCAGGTCTGAGGCATGAACATATTGGTTTACCAAAGGAAAAACCTCACCCCGGGTAATATCACCTCTTAAGGCCAAAATATTAACTATATTTTTTTCTTTCAGCCGCTCCAGCTGATCTTCAATGCTATTTTTGTTGGCCGAAACACAAGTAAGATGAGCTAAGGCCAAAATACCATTGGTATTTTGCACCTCGTCGGCGATATCTATGGTGTGCTGGGCAGTACTGCCGCCTGCTCCATAGGTTACACTTATGAAGGATGGTTTTAAAAGTGCTATCTCTTTTACTATTTTTTTGGCATTCACAAGCTGAGTTCTTTCCTTGGGGGGAAAAAGTTCACAAGAAATGCTAGGTTTTTCTGACAACAAAAGTTGGGTTATTTTCATGGAATTTTACCTCTTTAGTTTGTAAGTTAAAAAGCCTTTTAAATTAAAAAGCCTTTTTACTCAAGAACATTATAGCACATTTTATGCATGAAATGGTTCTAAATAATACTAGAACACATATGTAAACAAATTAATTTGCCTCAACCCAAGGCAACATCAAGAATCATCATTAAAACAAAGCCCATGGCTGCCCCAATTGCGCCAATATTAGAATGCCCCTCTGTTTGAGCATCAGGAATCAGCTCACCATCTCTGTTGATGTTCTTACAAAATAATTATATATTATGCTTGTGTTACCTACAACAAAATATTAAAAAGATATTTTGTTTACCATATCCTCTCTAAAAAAAATTTTGCCAATTTTTGGCCGGGCTGTTCTTTTTTTTGGTTAAAGCCATATATATTTTGTAAAAGCCTGTTAGGAGAGGACGAAGGATGCAGGATTATATTCAAAAAAGAGTGTTGGAAATCAGCCACTACATCATCGAAAGCTCGGCCACAGTGCGCCAAACTGCCAGTGTTTTTGGCATTAGCAAGAGTACCGTACATAAAGATGTCACAGAACGTTTACCCATGATTAATGAGGTAATAGCAGCCAGAGTAAGGGATATTTTAGAAAACAATAAAGCTCAGCGGCACCTTCGAGGAGGCGAAGCAACCCGGCAAAAATACCGTCATCAAAGGGAAGAAACTCGCAATCAATTATAAATATTTCTAAAATAAATAAAAGCGCCTTAAACATAAGGCGCTTTTATTTATTTTAGAGGGCAATTTTTTTTACTTCTGTTAAATACTCTATTAAATCATTTACTGTATTAATATGCCAAATATCTCGGGTGGGAATTTCAATATTAAAGCGGATTTCTAAGGCACAAATTATGTTCACCACATCAAAAGAGTTTAAATGTAAGTCCTTTATAAAATCAGTTTCCAAACTAACGTAGGAAACACCTATCACCTCTTTTAATATTTCTTTTATTATTTCTAACATATTTTTGCTCCTTCACTGATTATAGCGTTTTATTTTATGAGTACTTGTTTTGGCAAATTCACTCTTTTTCAGTTTAACCTGATTTATTTTTTTATAAGTGGGCAAATTTCGGTTTATGATTTCTATATCCCTTTTTATTTGTGAAAGCACTTGATAATCCGAAAGACCTTCTGTTTTTTCTGGGTCAGGGTAAACTAAAACCGCTATTACTGTATCCCCTTTTTGCTGCCCCGTTTCGGAGCCATAAACCATGCACTCCTTTACCCAAGGTATGCCCAACACATATTCTTCTATTTCTTCAGGTGAAACTTTTTTACCGGTGTTAAAAACTACTAAATCTTTGATGCGGCCGGTGATGAACAAAAAACCTTCTTTATCTATGTAACCCATATCACCTGTTTTAAACCACCCGTCTTCAAAGGCCTCCTCTGTTAATTTCGGTTCTTTATAATAACCAAGCATCACATTGTCACCTTTCACCAAAATCTCATCATTTTCTATTTTTACCTGGCAGTAGGATACGGGTAAACCTATGGAGCCAAATTTTGATAGTTCATTACGGTTTACTGAGACCAAAGGTGAGCATTCTGTTATGCCATAGCCCTGTATAATTTGAATGCCGATAGCATTAAAATTTTCTATTATGTTGTTGTTTAAAAAAGCTCCACCGCTAACTATTTTTTTAAGATTGTGACCTGCCAGAGTAAAATTTATATCTTTTAAAAAACTTGGTTGGCTCGCTCGGCCAAGTTTAGTCAAAAATGATTTCTTTTTTAAATATCTTTCCATTGCTTTGGTTTTGCCGGCTTCATCTATTATCTGCCATAGCTTCTCATTCATTATGTTTAAAACTATGGGAACTGTGATAAAGGTTTCTGGCTCAAAGAGGGCCATATCCCTAAATAAAGTTTTTGTATTGCCGTTAATGCAGAGCCAGGAACCGGTAACTAACATACTTAAAACGCTGTTTACTAAACCATAACTATGATTAAATGGCAGGCCGGTAAAAACCTTTTCGCCCTGGTCTATAAAAACGGAAGCGGGAGCTGAACTAGTATTTATTAAGATATTTTTTTGG
This sequence comes from Peptococcaceae bacterium UBA5755, assembly GCA_002419005.1. GTDB lineage: Bacteria > Bacillota > Dehalobacteriia > UBA4068 > UBA5755 > UBA5755. Next base: position 564,565 of record DIFF01000012.1, read on the forward strand.
GAAAGCATTACCATTTTGCTGGTGCTGGTGGTCCCAGAAGTAAAAAAGATTATGCAGAGAGCCTTTGAGTTTGTTTGTATGGTGGTAAAAATATCATTGCCTTTTGCTATCTCTTCGGTTCCTTTTGCCACAAGCCTGCTAAAATTCGGGCAGGGAAAATCATTTTCCAAGCTTATAATATGTTCTATTTGCGGATATTCCTCTTTTAGTTCTTGACAAAGAAGAGAAAAATCAGCCGAAAAAACCAAAGCAGATGCATCACTCTTTAGAACCATTTGTTCTATTACATCATCAGATTGGTCTATATCTATAGGCACTACAACACTGCCGATGCTGGCAACAGCCAAAAATGTAACCAGCCATTCATAGCTGTTTTCACCGATTATGGCCACATGTTTTCCACAAAGACCCATGCTCAAAAGAGCAACAGAAAGACCTGCCACATCAGCTTTAAGCATGCTGTAAGTGTATGTTTGTTTTTCACCGTTTTTGTCATAAACTGTGATAGCCGGGCTTTCTGAATATTTTTTGCCGATGCCTCGCACAAAGTCTATTACTGTATCATAATAATCAACCTGATAAAAAGGATAATTCTTCATATGTTTTTCCCCTTTTTAAAATAATAATTTAGGCATCATAAGACAATAGAAAAGGTTGACTCCAGCTCTTTGATAATCGCTTCATAATCTTCAAGCACCTCAAGAAAAACATCAACTACTTCGGCATCAAACTGGGTACCTTTGCCTTTTTTTAGCTCTTTTATGGTCATAGGTAAACTAAGTTGGCTGCGATATTGCCGGTTGGAAACCATGGCATCAAAGGAGTCAGCTACCGCAATGATTCTGGCCTCCAAAGGGATTTCTAAACCTTTTAAACCATTGGGATAACCACTACCGTCCCAGCGTTCGTGGTGACAGCGAACTACCTCTACCACCCTATGGAACATGGATATAGCGGAGAGAATATCGGCTCCTTTTTCCGGGTGTTTTTTTATTTCGGCAAATTCTTCCGGACTTAGGCTGGATTTTTTGGTTAAGATGTCATCTGCCGTACCAACTTTACCCACATCATGAAAGAGACCGGCAATTTTCAAGTCTTCCAGAACATCTTCCGATAGACCCATAGCTTCACCTATTTTTACAGCATAATAAGCTACCCGATCGGAGTGACCTCTGGTGTAGATATCCTTGGCATCTACTATTAAACGCAAAGCACTGATAGTTTCCAAATAACCTTCTCGCAATTGGGCATAGGTTTTGTTCAGTTCATTGTTTTTAATATTCACCAAGGAGTGCAAAAAAGCATTGCTGATGGCAGAGGAGACTTGATTGGCATAGATTTCAAATAGTTTTATTATCTCCTTGTCAAAAACTCCTTCCCCTGTGTTGACGCCAATAACACCGATGGATTCATTCTGCTCGTTTACTAATGGAGCTACAAAAAAGTTGGTTGATGCCACCGCTGTTTGGGAGTTTCTGGCTTTGCCTATTTGTTCTATTAAAGCAGGGGGCAAATCTTCCATAAAATCTGCCGCCTTAATGTTATAACTGCCGATACCCTTAAAAATACTTTTTTGGTTAAGCATGTTGCCGGTCATACTGTGTATGCTTTCAAATTCTACCAAAATAAAACCGTCTTTACTGTTGGCAAGGGGCATCAACTGCAGCAAAATCTTCTCTAAAATATTATCTAGTGGTTGTAGTTGATAAATTTGGGGCACTGCCGATAAAATTTGGTTTAGACCGTCTTGGTATTTTCTAATTATCCGCATTTGAGAAATGGATTTTACGCAGGCTTCTACCAAAAGCTCCAATTGGTCAAATTTGTCGCTCTTTTCATAATATCCCTGAATATCCAGTTCCCTGATGGTTTTTAAGGGCGGAGCCAAATCCTTGTGACCGGTTAAAAGTACTATGTAGAGATTTTGATTAAAATGACGCACCTTTTTTACAACCTCATCCCCACACATTGGCCGCATCAAAAAGTCCAGAAGTAGAATGTCATAAGTATCTTGTTTTATTCTTTCTATGGCTAAAACTGGGTCATTTTCCACATCCACTAAATAACCAGAAGCCTGAAAATATGACTTTAAGGCCTGGGTAATGCTCACATCATCATCCAGAACCAACATAGAAAAACCATTATAAGCTAACCCTGCTTTATTTCTTCTCATAAAACAACCCCTCCAAAACCGTTTTTATTTTTATTGTTTAAGCTCTGTTTTCTATTGTTTGGTTCATTGTTTCTGGCGCCGGTGGCGGAATATCAACCTGCCCAACTACGCTTCCTTCATATATTTTTACATTTTTCATGGGAATTCCTAAATAAAATATGGTACCCCCTACCGGGTTATCTTCCAGCCACATTTCGCCGCCAAATTTACCACGCAGCACAACATTCGACATATATAAGCCCAGGCCGGTACCCTTGGTCCCTTTGTCTGTTATCATCTCTTTAAACAGGTGGCTTTTAACCTCTGGCGACACCCCTTTGCCGAAATCTTTTACCGAAATAAGCAGCATATCATCCTTTTTTTCTCCCTTAACAACGATTTCGCCACCAACATCTTCATAAGCATCTACCGCATTGCTTATTAAGTTGTTTAAAACCTGAACCAGATTGTTGATGTCTCCCACCAAAAAAATATCGTAGCTGAAAGTGTTTTCCATGCTTAATTGGCATTTTTTGCTTATCAGCTCGTTCCGCATCAAAAGCCCCACTCTTTTAAAGAGTTCATCCAAAGAAAACTCCCTTACATAGGAGGCGTTCATTCTGGTAGCCTGGTCTTTTACCGTAGTAATAATATCTGACATATACGAACAGGCCACACGGATTTTGCCAAGCCAATCCAGCATCTCCGCGGCAATTTCTTTATGGTCTTCTATTGTTACCGCTGAATCGTTTATGGAGTTTAAATATTCATTGGCTAGCGTTTCCAGGGCCATTGTGTTGCCAGAAATAGACATGATTGGTGTTTTTAAGTTGTGAGCTATGCCGCCTATCATTTGACCCAAGGAGGCCAAACGTTCCCTTTCCATAATCATGCTCTGGGTGTTTTGCAGCTTGGCCATATCCGCCTTTAAGCTTGTTACATCCTTAAAGATGCCAAAATAGCCGGCTGTTGCCTCGTTATTAAAAAGAGGGACAATCTCTACAAAATAATAGTTTTTACCTTTTTCGCCCTGTATGTCTTGCTCATAATAAATGACCTCGGAGGAAATTGAGCATTGCTCGATGGTGGAATAAAGATTATACATCACATCGATACCGGTACTACCGGGTTTTTTTAGCACATCTTCTAAATACATGTTTGGTTTTAGTTCGCATTGCTTGGCAAAAACATTGTGAAATGGCTGGTTAAAATCCACCACCAGGCCACCATCCGAAACTATGATATAACAATCTGAGACCCTATCCATAATGCTTTGCATGGCAAGAGGAGTAATATCTAAAAATTTGAAGCGTAAGAAGGCTATGCCATGAAAGATCCAGGTTCCCACAAAAGATATAGGGGTGGCTGCAATATCCAGATTAAGGATTTTTAAGGTTGCAATCAAGCTGACTATCATAGGGATAAGGTTCCCAACACAAAAAGCCAACGATTGCTTAAGATAAAACCGGTTGGTACTGATGCCAAAACGTAGAATGGTGACGGTGGAAACAACAAGACAAGAGTAGCTGTATATGGCACTTATGTATATATATGGGCCAAACTCAACTAGGCTGGCAACAGTAGAAAAAACACGGTAATGCAGGTGATGGAGGGGGTTTGTCCATACCATTATGACAGTTATGGTAGGAATTATGAAAAGAGGCCAGTATTTTTTTATTTTTATTTTTAAGGAATTATTGACAAAGGCACGGGCCAATATTAAAGCTATTACCGGCACATAAGCTGCAGCAATGTTGGTAACTGCATCCCAAATATAGAGCCAGGTTTCGTTTAAATCAACATATTTTATGGGTATGAGGGCAACAAGCCAAAGAATAAGGCAAGCAGATAAGGCCATGTAGAGGTTGTTTATCAACCGGCCTTTGCCTATTTTAATATTAATTAAAATATAGCTGACCATAGCAATTATGGAAAAGAATATAAAGAAAAGATATATATTACTTGAAAACATCACTTTCTTTTCCTTTCGAGCTTAATTTTACTGGCAGTTGTGCTTATTGTATTATAATTAAAAGATCCTTTTAAAAAAATCCTCTTTCCTGCATATGCTTATATAATTTTTGTAAAAATTCGACATCTGGTTTGGGCCAGGTAAAACCACACATTTTTAAGGCATTTACTGTATAATCACCCACAAGGTTTATTTTTGGCCGAGCTTGAGACGCAAACAAATTATTTTGGCTCATTTCTATAAGACCATAAGAAACCGGGCCAGCACTTGTGCTGATTTTTTCTTTTATTAGGCTTTGGAACTGCTGCTCGGGTAAAATGTTTGGCTTCTCCCCAAAACCTTGTAATATACTGACCGGACTAATGTAATGTGGATTAAAAAGATGATACGCCGGAGCCAGGGCTCCACCAATGATTATTCTCACCAGGGCCTTGGCACAAAGATCAACTCCCGTGAGCTCCAACTGGTTTTCCTGCATGTTTTGAGGTATAGCCCCCAGGCTCATTATTGCTTGCATGTAGCTATAAAAAGCGTTGGCTCCCTCGTTGATTTGAAATACCCCATCCTCATGCCGACCCACCAAACGCCCCACCCGAAAGATGGAGGCAGAAAGACCTGCTTCCATAGCATTTATTACCCGATTTTCTGCCAAAAATTTGCTTTTTACATATAGATTATCCTGCCAGTTTTGGCCTATGTAAAAATCGGCCTCCGTGAAATTTACTGCCCTTGCCGGCTCAGCCGGCAAATATTCACCAGCCACGCTGGTGGTGGAAATATGACACAGATGGGCCTCGGCCATGTGAGCAAAATCTATAACATTTTGGCTGCCCAGCACATTGTTGGCCATAATAACCTTGCTTTGACCATAATGTCTTACATCTGCTGCCGCATGTATCACAACATCCGTTTTTTTGGCCAGCCTTTCGTATTCTTTGGCAGCCATGCCCAAAAGAGGCAAAGTTATATCCCCATCTGCCGTTTTTAAGCGATAGGCATTTTTTCTGAACCAGTAGGGACCAAAATAAAAGGTTAAAACCTCTTCTAAGCGGGTTAAACTGCCGCCCCGCACCAAAACCACTACCTGGGATTGGGTTAGGATGAGCAGCTGATATATTATGTGAGCCCCTAAAAACCCGGTGCCGCCGGTGATGAAGACCTGCTGCGGCAAGACAACCCTTGCCAGCTCGGCCTGGGGCATGGCAGGGAAGAGCTCTGCCGAGGCTGCGGGATAGATAGAGTAACTTGGCAAAGCACTTGGAGGCTGAGGCTGAGGCTGAGGCTGAGGTTTAAGTTGTGCTGGGGCAGCTTCTTTAGCAGCCATAATTTCCGGCATTGGAGGGGTAGAATCGGCTTGAATTAAAACCTCCGGAATTGCGGCCTCGTTCTCTTTTGAGAATTCCAGAGATTCGTCAACTTCTTCTTTTATTGTTTCTGCCGGGGGTACGGCTAGCCCCTTTGCTTTTTCTATTAATTTTACCTGAGCTTTTATGGTGGGATTAGCATAAAATTCCTCAAAACTCAAAGGCCAGTTGGCAGCAAAATATTGACTTAAGGCTATAATGGCCCGCATGGAATCGCCACCTAGCTCAAAAAAGTTTTGCTGGGGATCAATGTTTTGCTTATTCAAAACCTGCCGCCAAACGGCTAGCATGCCCTCTTCTAGATTGCTTGTTTGCGGCAAGGGTGTTGGAAGCGGCTCTGAGGCTTTCTGAGAAGCTTGTAAAATAGGTGCCTCAACAGAGGCTATGGCTGTTTTTAAAGCCGGTGTGGTCGTTGAAGCTGCAGGTATGGGCATTTGTGTTTTTTGCGTTTTTGGTGGAACTTCCTCTATTCCCGCAGAAAGTATTGGGCTGCTTAGGTTCAAAGAAAGCTTTGATAATGCCCTGCCATCAACCTTACCGCTGGAGGTTAAGGGTAGACTGTCCAAGCTAATAAAGTAGCCTGGCACCATATATTCCGGCAGTTGTTCCTTTAAATATTCTCTTAAAAGTTCAGTTGAGAGCGGAAGCTCTTTGGGCACCACATAACCGCACAAGCTAACAACCTGGTTGTTTTCTTTTTTTGGTAAGACTATAGCCTCTTTTACCAAGCCTGATTCTATTATTTTTGCTTTGATCTCTTCTAATTCTATTCGTAACCCATGCATTTTGATTTGGTTATCCTGGCGGCCCAGAAAATCCAGATCCCCGTTGGGAAGCTGCCTCACAATGTCGCCGCTCTTATACATGAGCTCGCCGGGATAAAAAGGATCGGGCAGAAAAGCTTTTTGGGTCAGTTCGGGCTGGCCCATATAACCCATGGACACCCCCGGGCCTGCTATGTAGAGCTGGCCCCTGGCCCCAGGAGGCAAAAGCTGCAAATTCTCATCTAAAACATATAAGCGGGTGTTGGCACAGGCTTTACCAATTGGCAGATAATCTGCCCTGGTTAGGTTGGCCCAAGTAGCATAGACCGTGGTTTCTGTGGGACCGTACATATTGATTATGTTGGCCGGCGTAGCATCTAAAAGCTTTTGCACCAAATGGCCCGGCACCTTTTCACCACTAAGGATGATTATTTTCATGTTGTTGATGGCAGCAGTAAAGTTTTTGTCTGTTAAGCAAAGCTGCATGCGGGATGGGGTAAGCTGCATGATCTCGGCGCCGCTTGACTCTATCAAATTTGCCATTAGCCAAGGTAAACGCATTGCCTCTTCATCCGCCAGCACCACGCTCATGCCAAAGGCCAGGGGAATTAGGCTTTCGGCAATGAAAACATCAAAAACCATATTGGTAGTACAAAGCACCTTGCCCCCCGGTTGTTTTATCAGCTGGTCCATTGTAGCCATTAAATTGGCAACTGAACCATGGCTTACCATAACACCTTTTGGCTGACCGGTGGAACCGGAAGTATATAATATATACATTAGATCCTGAGTACTACGACCATAATTAGATAAAGGACTGTTATCGGCATAATTAAAGTTAGCAACAAGCACATCAAGCCCGGCGGGTACTTCTGTTTTCCCATCACAAAGCAGAATAGCGGCCTGAGAGTTGTTTAAAATATATCTTTTTCGGCTTTCTGGGTAGTCTGGGTCTATGGGAACATAGGCACAGCCGGCCTTTAAAATAGCAATTAGTGCCACAATCATTTTAGGATGGCGGCGGCAAATTAGGCCAATTTTATCTCCTTTTTTGGCCCCCAGGCTGATAAGATGATTAGCTAAAGCAGTAGATTTTTGGGATAGCTCCTGAAAACTAAGGGAATCGTCCCTTGCTTCTATGGCGGTAGTAAGCGGCTTGGCGGTGGCCTGCCGGTCGATTATTTGGTCAATCAGCCCTAAGGGATAAGGCATAAAACTGCGATTGGCTTTTTCCAGCTTTTCTTTATCATCTGGGTGCAGCCAATGCAGCAGTTCAATGCTTCTTGCGGCATCCGCTATAATACCCTCTACTATGGCAGTAAAACTGCGAAGATAGGTTTCTATGGTTTCTCTGTCGAAAAGAGAGGTCGCATATTCCATAGTAAAGTGATAAGCCCCTTTGCGCCAAATAGCTTCCAAGTTCAAATCAACCTTTGCTTTTTTGCTGTCTAAAGGAACATTTTCTACTTTTAAATCGGCAAGACTGAAATTTTGGGCATCTATTACCTGCATGGCAAAAATAACCGAAAAGAAAGGATTGCGAGTGAGATCGCGGTCTACTTCTAAAAGATCGACTAATCTATCGAAGGGGAAATCTTGATTATCCAAGGCCTCCAGCACCTTTTGCTTTACCTGGGCTAGGTATTCCGTAAAAATAAGCTGGGGACGCGGTTTAAGGTACATTGGCAGAGTATTAATAAAAACGCCCATTAGCCTTGCCAGATCTTTGTGACGGCGACCACTGGTAGGTGAACCAATCACAATATCCTCCTGCCCGGCCATTTTGGCCAAAAGAATACTATAAGCCGCAACAAAGAACATATATGGCGAAACCTGATTCTTTTCGCAAAAATCATTTACGGCAACAGAAAGCGGGGCACAAAATGTAAAAGTTATTTTTTCTCCCTTAAAATCAAAAACAAGGGGGCGTGGACGGTCATAGGGCAAATCCAAAACCGGAATATTATCTTTAAAAGTTTGCTGCCAATACTCCTTCTGCTTTTGCATTAAAGGGCCTTTTTCTTGCTGGCTAAACCAATAAGCATAATCCTTATACATGGTTGAGGTGGGCTGCAGCACACCGTTGCCATACAAAGTATCCAGTTCTTCCATAAAAATATCACCGGAAAGGCCATCAAAAATTATGTGGTGCAGATCGACAAAAAGAAAGTAATCTTCCAGGCCTTGCTGCATTATGCCGGCCCTTAAAAGCGGCGGTGAACTAAGACAAAATGGCCGCACAAAATCTTGCATGGCTTTTTTGAGGCTGGTTTTGGCGATTACTTCCAGCTCAAAATTTACTTCTTCTGCTATGTACTGAGCCAAATCACCATCCACTACGGCAAAAGAAGTACGTAAGACCTCTTGCCGGGCAATGAGTTTTTTAAAGGCATTTTCTAACCTTTTAACATCTAACGGGCCTCTTATTCTGTACACGCCCGGCATGTTGTACGACAACTTGCTGGGGTCCATGTGATAAAGCACATACAACCTTTTTTGGGCAGGCGAAAGCGGATATTGCGGCAAAACAGGTGCCGGAGAAATTGGTTGAAAAACCCCTGCGTCGCTCGCCATAATAAGCTGAGCTAGCTGCTTTATGCTTGGGTTGGCATAAACATCGGTGTATTTTAAAGATACTTGAAAAACCTGATGTATCTCTACTATCATTTCCAAAACATTAAGAGAGTTGCCCCCCAGCTGAAAATAGTTGGCGGTAACACTGACGCTATCTGCATGCAAAATTTTGGCCCAAATTTTTTCTAGCTGAGCTTCTACTATGTTGGCCGGCGCCTCATAAGCTCCTTGACCCTGTTTGGCCAGGTTGGGCTCCGGAAGGGCTGCATAATCCACCTTGCCATTGGGTGTTAAGGGTAAAATTTCTATTTTTTCTATAAAGGCAGGCACCATATATTGGGGCAGATAAAGAGCGACAAAATCTTTTATTTTGCCTATGTCTATTGCCTCTGGTGAGGTGTAGTAAGCACATAGATAGTTTTGGCCACCATTATCTTCATAAACTTTGACCACCACATGATCGACCCCTGGAAAATGGCTGATACAGGCAGCAACCTCATTTGGTTCCACCCTAAAACCTCTAATTTTTACTTGGTTATCAGCTCGACCCAAAAAAGCAATTGCTCCCTGTGGATACCAACGGGCCAAGTCACCTGTTTTATATAGCCGCTCTTTTGGGTTAAACGAATTCGGCACAAAAGATTGGGCATTTAGATCCGGGTTGTTGATGTAGCCACGGGCTAAGCAATCGCCACCTATGTATATTTCCCCTGGCACGCCAACTGGCAAGGCCTTTCTGTTGCGGTCTAAAATATAAAGCTGACAGTTTGGCATGGGTTTGCCGATATCTATACTGATGCTGCCTGTAAGTGGAGCCAGGGTAACGCCTACTGTGGCTTCGGTTGGCCCATATTGATTGTATACCTGGGCATTTGTATTTTCTTTTAGTACAGCTAGCAAATCCGCTGGGAAGGGTTCGCCACCGCAGATAATGGATTTTAAAACCGGGGCGGCCTGCAAAAAACGGCTGTTTTTGGTATAAGATTTGAGCCGAGAGGGGGTAAGGGAAATTAGCCCTACTTGATGCTCTAGCATAAGCTCGGCCAAAACATCAGGGTCGTTTTCTTTTTCAGATGGAGTAATAACCACACTACAGCCGTGCATTAAAGGCACCAGGCTTTCCAGCATAAAAGCATCAAAGCCAACCATGGTCAGAGAAAGTACCGTATTATCCGCAAAAATATCTTTCATCCCTTCAGCAAAATTAATTAGGCTTGTGTGCTCTACTCCCACACCTTTGGGCCAACCAGTGGTGCCGCTGGTGTAAATTATGTAGGCCAAATCTTTTGGCTTTCCTTGAGAAGTAAAAAAGTTTAAATAACCTTGTTTTTTGCTATCATCAATTAAAAACTGGGGCACATTATCCTTAGCAAGTTTTAAAGAACGACTTAAGGCAGCAGAGCTGATGATAAGGCTGGCTTTGCTGTCTTCTAAAAGATATTTGCGGCGTTTATCCGGGGTTTTTGGGTCTATTAAAAGCATGCAATGGCCGGCCTGCAAAATGCCCAGCATGGCCACAAAAAGATCTGGCCCCTTATCTAAAACCACGGCAATGGTCCTGTTGCTTTTTTGGGATTGATCGCCGGAAAAAAACAGGTTGGCATTGATACCCTGAGCCAAATCATCTGCCTGCAGCAGCAAATCGGCATAAGACAAAATACCCCCCTCGCTAATGATAGCAGGTTTTTGCGGATATTTTTTGGCAGCCGATTCTATTATCTGGTTAATGGTAGCTTTTTTGTCATAGGGCTTTTTATTACTATTGTAGGTATAAATGACCCTTTCTTTTTCTTCATCATCCATAATCTCTATGTCGGCAAGAGATTTATTGGGATTAGCTAAAGCATCCGTTAAAATGTTTAGCAGATGGTTATGGATATAATCTATTTCCTTGGGAGAAAAAACTTGGGTAAGATAATCATAGTCGACTATTATGCGGTTGTCGCCACCCCGGTTGCTAATGTGTATGCAAAGAGATTCCCCCTGGTACCCGCTATAGTGCCAACGGCCTTCCATAGCCGCTTTACTTTCGAGCCCATTAAAAAGCACACTGTTTTGGTAGGAAAGTGTTAGATCGAAAAGCCTGGTGGTTTGCCCATTATATTTTCTGGCTAAGTTTAAAATTTCATCATAAGGCAGTTTTTGGTGGCGTAGTATTTCATACCAATCCGTTAGAATGGATTTGGTAAATTCGGCCACACTTTGCTTTTCTGCCACTTCAATAATTAAAGGAACGGTGCTTACAAACATGCCGGTTGTATTCTTTTCTAGCCAAGAAGTACGGTTAACTATTGGAACCCCGATTACAAAACTTTCATGACCAGTCATGCGGTTAACGTATATGCACAAAGCAAGCTGAAAAACAGAAAATAAAGTGACCCTGTGCTCCAGGCAAAACTCAAGCATGTCATCGGAAAGCTTGGCCGGCATCACATAGGTTTTGCGGCTGCCCACCGGACTTAAGTAGCTGTATGAATATTCTTTTAAACCAGTTAAAGAAGGCAAGGTTTGCATTTTTTGGTTCCAGAATTCCAGGTCTTTTTTGTGTCTTTCGGAAACAAAATAATCCTCTTCTTTTTCGAGATATTGAAAATAGGTTGGGGAGTCTTGGATATCGGGGCTTTCCTTTGCCAGGAGTTTCATATAGTTTTCGGCTATTCTGTTAGTGATTAAAGCCTGGCTGAAACCATCGGATATTATGTGGTGGGTTTTTACGAGGATGCCGCCGTTCTTTTCATCTGTTTTGAAGATGGCAAAATAAAAAAGATCCGAGTTCAGCATTGGGAAAACCTGCCGAGAAATAGCAATATCCCACTGAAAAAGACCATTTTTTCTGGTTGTGGTAAAGTCAAAAAAATCTATGGGCTTGGGTAAAAATTTGGCTGTGTATTGCCGCACCTCTCCGTCTATCATGGTAAGCCGGGTCCGTAAAGTGTCATCGTGCTCCAAAAGTATGTTGATGCTTTGCTCTAAAAGAGCAATATCAAGCCTTCCCTCTATTTTTAGGTTCCCGCAAATGTTATTGATAGGGATGCCGCTATATACCTGTTCCAAATGCCAAATGTTCCTCTGTTGACAAGAAAGAGGATAAGTTTGGCGGTAGTTTTGATTGATTATCTTTGCCTGATTATTCAATAGAACACACACCTTTATTTTATTAAAGGCCTTTCTTTTTTTGCCTCATTGACCGCAAAAACAAAACAAGCTAAAATAATAAAATGGAATAAACTAAAAACATTTTTTTGGAATTTAAATTTTTGGGAGTTTATATGTTTAAACAAAACACAAAAAAAGCAAATATTGTAATATTTTGGGGGCCAAACAGCGACAAACTGCTCAAAGACCCTTTGGCTTACTGTGCCCTGACCTTCTGCAAAGAAAATGGTTTGACGGCCCCGGCAGATTTTGGTCTTACTAAAGGGAAATATGGCAAGCCATTTTTTGCCAATTTGCCAGAAGTTCATTTTTCCATTTCCCATTCCGGTGATTTTTGGCTATGTGCTTTTGGGGAGAACCCCTTAGGTGTAGATATAGAAAAATGGCGAGTAGCAGATTATTCTGCCATCGCCCGGCGTTTTTTTCACCCGGAAGAATGCAAGGCTGTGGCCTCAGGCAGCATAAGTACTTTTTTTAACATTTGGACCGCCAAAGAAAGCTATGTAAAATACCATGGGAAGGGTCTTTCCCTGCCTCTTGAGTCTTTTTCTGTTGTGAATGATGGTATTTTGGTAAGCTCAGTTTGCGGCCTTCAGCTGCAGTCTTTTGAGTTTGTTCCTGGCTATTCTGCCCACATTTGCAGCAGTACGCTAGGGAGCATAAAAATGCATTCTTTAGTATAACTTTTTAATAAAAATTTTTAACATGTCGCTAATAACTAACAAAAAGAATAGCAGCCAGCACTGAGCATTAAATCTTTTTTGTATGTCTTTTGTATGATTGTATAATTTAAAAAAATTCGTGTTTTTTTTGACAAACCCTCTTTATTTTATTAAAAATTCTACTCAATCCTTCTTTTTTTTTGTTAATTGGTGCTTACATTGTTGTATTTATTTAAAATAATGTATATTTATAAAAAAAGCACCCCACCGGGGTGCTTTTTTGTTTTATGGGTTGGTTACAGCTGGGCGCCACATTGGCCGCAAAACTTGGTGCCACTAGGAAGGGAAGCCCCGCAGTTGGGGCAAAAAATTGTTTCTTCTGCTGGGGAGGCAGCAGCAGGCTCATCATCTTTACCGGCTTTGATGGCGGAAATTTCGGTCTTTATGGCTGCAATATTTGCTTTAATGCCTTGAATTTCCGCACAAAGTTCCATTACATCTACATCCAGATGCTCGCCTGCTTCAAACTTTTGCAAATAATATTCGCCAATTTTAACCTTAAGGCCATCTATTACATTTTCTTCTGAAATGATTTTGGAATTGAGTCTGGCGGTTTCGATCATATCTCCGGTTTTGTCTGCCGCATTTTTGGCAAAATTACTTACCTTATTACCTACCTTATCAAAAATAGCTATGTGAAAATCCTCCTTCAAAAATTAATTACTCCTTTAAAAATTGCCCACAGGGTTAAATAAGTTTATAAAAGTATTTTTATGCAACCAAACATTTTATTTATATATTTCCCTTTTTTTTTAATTTCCCTTTTTAGAATCGTTGCTTTTTAATATTTTTTATTAGCGGTTAACATAAAAAAACAGCACAAGACTAAACGCCTGTTTGGTTTGATGGTTTATCGTTCCTTACAGGCTCTCTAACTTTTTTCATATATTTGGCGCTTACTGCAGATACTATAAAGAATATTGTCACAAACCACTAAAGGGGGCGCGTTATGGAATATCTATGGAGTTTTGCACGGCACTATTTGCCTGATGCACGGAAAAGATACCTCTGGGCAACCCAGGATCATATGAGCCTGGGTGACCCTCCTTTGTTTTTGCCGGGCAGGAGCATGTTGGGATTACTTATGCCACGGTTCGCGTTTTGATGAGCATGGCAAGCTTATCAATAACCCCGCCACGAGGGACAGCCATGTGGAATAACCGCTTCGAGGGTTGGTACTTTAAGCATCAAAAGGGCGAGAAAACTATTGCATTTATTCCTGGGCGAGCAAAAAACGGGGCTTTTATTCAGGTAGTAACCAATGAAGTCTCCCGTCATTTTGACGTCCCATCGCTTCATGTCACAGATAAAATCTGCGCCGGAAGATGCACCTTCGGCACCGACGGTGTCACAATCGATCTGCCGGGCATTCGCGGAGAAATTCAATATGAAACGCTCACACCGCTTCACTCGGATATTATGGGGCCATTCCGATTTTTGCCCATGGAGTGCCGACACAGCGTTATCAGCATGCGTCACAAGCTAACTGGTTCACTGATGATCGAGGGGTATGAAACGACGTTCGACGGCGGGCTGGGCTACATTGAAAAAGACAGCGGCCGGTCGTTCCCATCTAAGTATCTTTGGCTGCAATGTAACGATTTTCCTACAGAGTGCAGCGTAATGGTCTCTATTGCACAGATTCCCTTTGTCGTACTGCATTTCACCGGCTGCATCTGTGCCATTGTTTACGAGGGCCGCGAATACCGCCTTGCTACCTACGGCGGCGTAAAAATTCAAAACGCTGGGCCGAAGCATATACTTTTGTCACAAGGGCAGCTTATGTTGGAGATCGACATTTTCCAAACAGAAACCGGTCACCCGCTCAAGTCACCTTTACGCGGCAACATGACAGGAATCGTAAAAGAGTGTAACCGCACCGTCGCCCGATTCCGCCTGTGGGAAAGCGGGCGATTGGTATTCGACTTAACAAGCCGTAATGCGGGTTTTGAATATTTTGGATGAATTTTTAATACCCGACATAAGAAACTTAAAGCCCGAATAGCTTTAAAGGCTGCACATCTGATCTCGTCCAATAAACATGCTGTTCCCACAGTAGCCGCATGTGATTGCTCAATGTCTGTTCAGCTTTGCTGATGCCCCTGGCAAGGGGTTGCGCGGTTATTTGGCTGTATCTATAAGGAATGAAGATCGTTTGCCCAATGTAAAGATCGTTAACCTCAAGTCCGGGATTTGCCGACGCGATTTCCTGAATGGTCGTATGAAAACGCTGTGCAATCAACCATAAAGAATCTCCGGACCGGATGGTATATGGATATGTTCCTGCAGGGCATTAGGGCATATGTATCACTCCCTTTTCAAAAGTCTTTCATTGCCATACAATATGTTGCTATCTACAAAATGTTTCTCGTCTAATTCTGTAGTCATGTTTGGGCTTTTCTGACCTTGTGACAGTTAAAGGGAGATAATAGCTGAAGATACGGTTCATAAAAAACATGTAATAACAAAGCACACATGGAAAGCGATATGGGCGAATTGTTTATGTTATGCCTTCCATATCTCAAACGCAAAGTAATGATGAGCACTAACTATACCCACCACAAGATGTCTTGTTATTTTAATATTTATTGCTTATATTACGAAATACCCAGTAGATCAAAGAATTAGACCTGATCGGTAATAAAATTAATACATTACCAGTTTATGGGGATGATCAACTATGGACACGAGTGTCCTTATAAGACTTGTACCAAGTTCAAGGCCCGTGAACCCGCATAAATACTGAGTAAAATGAAAAGGAAGTGGTCAAATTTGACCACTTCCTTGCTGGTGCCGGTGGTCGGACTTGAACCGACACGTCCCGAGGACACTTGATTTTGAGTCAAGCACGTCTGCCATTCCATCACACCGGCATGTACATAAATGCAAGAAATATTATACCCATATTTTTAGTTTTTGGCAAGTTTTTTCTTAAAGAACTTCGTCACGCGGTTGCGAAACTTTTTCTTTTTGTTCTTCTTCGCATAGTTCACGCTCGGCACAGCGATATTGCAATTTGTTGTAAAGTGGTTTGATGAGAAGAGCCAACATGATTAAACCCATGGTAATAATGCTTAAAAAATAATAGCCAAAACCAATAATAATACCAAGGCAAGCAGTGGCCCAAACATGGGCAGCGGTGGTAATGCCTTGCACTGTGCCACTTGGCGAGCGCCAAATAATACCGGCACCCAAAAACCCCATGCCGGTAATAATGCCCACTGCTAGTCTGGCCGGGTCTGAGGCAGATACCCCCTCTGCGGTGGTAAAGCCATAAGCCGAAACAATGGCAATGCCGGTAGCAGAAAGACTTACTAAAACATAGGTACGAAAGCCCGCCGGTTTACCTCTTTTTTTTCTTTCAATACCCATTAACCCACCAATAACAAAAGAAACTAAAAGCCGCAGGACGATTTCTGAGTAAGACAAGGACATATACATAAAAATACCTCCTAGAAGCTTATTGCTTTTTGCCTTTGAGCTATATTTGTGCGGGGTTATATTTATATTATATCACATTTTGTTTATTTATTTATAAATTTTGCTTATAAATAAATAAACAAATTTTTTGTCGACAAAAGGTTAAACCAGGTATTTTGTAATTTGTTTTTTGCTACCCACTAGGGATGAATTGTGATATAATAACTGCATGGGCAAAATTTTAGCCTCTATATTCTGAACACATGTTTATAGCTTGAGTTTTATAAAAAATAAAGGAAAGGAGAGCTCTTGGTTTGTCTAAAAAAAACAGCGAAGATTTAATAATTTTAAGTAAATCCGGCGATGTCGAAGCTTTTGAAGAACTAATGAGCCAACACCTTTCCCGCATGTATAATGTTTCCTTGCGGCTTACCGGCAACCCTCATGATGCCTGGGACCTGACCCAAGAGGCCTCCATAAAAGTTTACCGCTCCATTGTGGGCTTTCGGGGCGGCTGTTCTTTCAGTACCTGGGTATATCATATTTTAATCAATACTTTTAAAGATTTTAAACGTAAAGAAAATCGGCGTAACACATACTATTTGGATGGTGGGTTTGTTAACGGCAGCGGTGAAGAAAACACCATTGAAGTACCGGATTCAAACTATGACCCGGCAGGCATTTATGAATATACGGAGATCGGACAATTTTTGCAAAAACTGATAAATGAAATGAAAGAAGATTACCGTGTGATCATCATTCTTCGAGACCAACGTGGTTTTAGCTATGAAGAAATTGCTAAAATTTTGCACATATCCCTTGGCACTGTCAAATCACGCCTCAACCGAGCACGCAGCCACCTTAGAAAAAAACTCTTTGAGGAGCAGGAACAATACCCAGAAATACAGCGTCTATTGGATAAAAGGAAGGGAAAATAATGAACTGTGCAAAGATAAGAGAAATGTTATCTTCATACATCGACGATATGTTGCCCGCCAAAGACATGCTTTTTGTTAAAAAACACCTGGAAACATGTCAAAATTGCCGGCAATATTTGAGTGAGCTTAAAGACACGGTAAGAATTTTGCAAGAAAGTGCTGATGTGCCTTTACCTGCTCAGTTTTCTGTTGCTTTGCACCAAAACCTTGTAGCCGAACAAAACGCCGCCAAAATCGTTTCTTTCCCTTCTAAAAATAAAAAATTTACTTACCGCAAAGTGGCCATTTTAGCAGCTTCTTTAGTTATTTTAATTAGCATCAGCACTTATGGTGCCATTTCTCTGCGGGATAAGAACGCTAGCAATAATGAAGTCAAGCTTGCCAATACTCTTCAGGAGGAAAGTCAAGAAGAAGATGTTGGCAGTACCCCGGTCGAAAGGTCCAAATCTGAACCTTTACAGGTTTCCCCGCAGCTTGCCCAAGAATTTGATAGCACTTTAAATTCTGTGCATTATGTAGCAAAAGAAAATACCAGAAATGCCTCGCTGAAAATTATGGTGGACGATGTGAACCAAACAATGGAAAGTTTGTCTCAGATTGCAAAAAAATATGGCGGTTATGTGGCAACAAGCCAACCCCAGTATGATTCCCAAAACAACATCGTTGGTGCAACTATGGAGCTTTGGGTGGCAACAGCCCAGGTGGAACAAGCCCTGGCTGTCATTAACAACCTGGGTACAATAAATGAAAGCGCCATAAAAGATAACGCAAAAATTCAGGAATATAACGAAAGCAATAACCTTTTGGCACAAAAAGAAAAAGACAAAGCCTCTTATGAAGAGGTCTTATCTGAAACGACTAACCCCAATGACATTGCCTGGCTGGAAACCCAAATTAAAGATTTAGAAGCGGAAATTACCGATATTCAGAGCCAACTGAGCATTTTGGAGCAGGTAACTTGTTTAAGCTATATTTTCATTAAGTTAGAAATAAACCTTTCTGCCAGCAATAACCTGTTGGTTTTGTTAGCTGCTTAAAATCAAATTTTCTTTAACCAAAAAGCCCCTTTTAAAAGGGGCTTTTTGTTATGTTATGTTATGCGAGCTGTTTTATAATCAATCTATTGTACCATCCTACAAATTTTCATCAAAGTTGTCATAATCAAAATCTTGCTGCCCTTGCCGCTACTCCGCTACAGAATAGCATCGAATAAAATTAGCTTTTTTGTAACCACTACTGGCTGTTAAAATAAAAAGCTGGCCCTTGAGGCATGTATTGTCGTATATTATTACTTTTATTATTACTTTGAGTAAAAAACCTAAAATTTGTGGCTTTGCCCTTGTAAAGAGGTCGTAATTATTATAACATTTAAGAAAAGACAGGCTTTTTAATAATTTATTAAGGGGGTCGTTTTATGCGGGCCATAATTACCGTTGTTGGGAAAGATAAAGTTGGTATAATATACCAGGTTACCAAGGTTTTGGCCGAAAACCAGGTTAATGTGCTGGATATTTCTCAGACCGTAATGGGAGAAGATATGTTTACTATGGCTATGTGGGTGGATGCAAGCAAATCTAGTACCGATTTTCAAGAGCTTATAAGCCTTTTGGAGGAGCTAGGCAAGAAAATTGGCGTTTCCATTCGTCTGCAAAGAGAAGAGATTTTTGATGCCATGCACAAAATATGATTGCCGTACTCAGATAAATTAACTGGAGGAAAAATAAATGGGCTTAATAGGCATGCAAGAAATTATGGAAACGGTGAGCATGGTGGAAAAGCAACACTTGGATATCCGTACAATCACCATGGGCATTTCGCTTAGGGATTGCCATGACCCCAACATTAAAGTTCAGTGTCAAAATATTTACAACAAAATAATCACCACCGCCAAAAATTTGGTTAAGGTGGGGAGCGATATAGAAAAAGAGATGGGGATCCCCATTGTTAACAAACGCATCTCCGTTACCCCCATTGCCCTTTTGGCCGATGCCAAAACCCCCGAGGACTGTCTGGAAATGGCTAGAGCTTTGGACCGAGCCGCGGCTGCAACTGGGGTAAATTTTATTGGTGGGTTTTCGGCCCTGGTGCACAAAGGATATACTAAAGGAGACACAGCTTTGCTGGCCTCTTTGCCTCAGGCTTTGGCCTCTACCAGCCGTGTTTGTGCCTCGGTAAATGTGGCCTCCACCAAGGCCGGCATCAATATGGATGCGGTAGCCGAGATGGGTCGGATTATGAAAAAAGCGGCCGAGCTGACTAAAAACCAAGGTTCCATTGCCTGTGCCAAGTTGGTGGTTTTTGCTAATGTGCCAGAGGACAACCCCTTTATGGCCGGGTCTTTTCATGGTATTGGCGAGCCGGAATGTGTGATAAACGTTGGCGTGAGCGGCCCCGGCGTGGTAAAAGCGGCCCTGGAAAATGTAAGAGGACAGGATTTTGGCAGCGTAGCCGAAACAATTAAAAAAACTGCTTTTAAAATAACCCGCATGGGCCAAATGGTAGCTCAAGAAGCCAGTTCGCGTCTTGGCGTGCCCTTTGGCATTGTTGACCTTTCCCTCGCCCCCACACCAGTGGTAGGCGACAGCGTAGCCCATATTTTGGAAGAGATGGGGCTGGAAAAATGCGGGGCTCACGGCACCACTGCCGCCTTGGCCCTTTTGAATGACGCGGTAAAAAAAGGCGGCGTTATGGCCACCTCTTATGTGGGAGGTTTATCTGGTGCTTTTATTCCTGTTAGTGAGGATGCTGGGATGATCAGTGCAGTGCAGGCCGGGGCCCTGAGTCTAGAAAAACTGGAAGCGATGACCTGCGTTTGCTCAGTGGGCTTGGATATGATTGTGGTACCCGGTGACACCCCTGCCGCCACCTTAAGTGCCATTATTGCTGATGAGGCCGCTATCGGTATGATTAACAATAAAACCACCGCCGTTCGCATTATTCCTGCTATTGGTTACAAGGTGGGCGACATGGTGGAATTTGGCGGCCTTTTGGGCCACGGCCCGGTGCAAGCCGTTAATCCCTTTAACAATCATGAGTTTGTAGCTCGCGGCGGCCGCATACCTGCCCCCATCAACAGCCTAAGAAATTAAAGTTTATTTTTATAAACACACCCCTCTCAATTTAGAGAGGGGTTTTTTTTGTTTCTCTAATGGGTTATAATAAGCTATGCGCAACAAAAACCTCAATAATGGGGGACAAGCTGATGAAATATTGGCAAAAAGCGGGCATTGGGGCCCTTATTATACTGGTAGTAGTAACAGTAGGCGGTACTTGGCTGGCAAAAAGCCAAATGCCCAGCCTTAAAAAGGCTTTGGCAGCAGAAGAATATGTGCCGGCACAAGAACAAACTAAAGACAAAATTTTGCTGAAAGCGGTGGGCGATATTATGCTCTCCCGCAAAATTGGCACATATATAGACGCTAATGGGGTAGATTACCCCATGGCCCAGGTGGCGGATTATTTAAAAGATGCCGACATGACTATGGGCAATTTGGAGTCCCCTATTTCCAACAATGGCACCCCTTTGCCCGGCAAGGGGATTTGGTTTAGAGCCAAACCGGAAAGTGTAGAAGCCTTAACCGCCGCCGGCTTTGATTTGCTTACGGTAGCCAACAACCACGCCCTGGATTATGAATCACCGGCCCTTTTGGACACCCTGAATATTTTAAAAACGGCCGGCATAACCGCCATTGGCGGCGGCGAAAACATTAGCCAGGCCAAAAAATTTGCCATTTGCCAGGTGGGCAATGTGAATATTGCGGTGCTGGCATATAGCCAAATGACGGATATTTATTGGGATATTAAACACCCCCGAAAGTTGGCAGCCACCGACACCTTGCCTGGTATTAATCCTTATGATATTAACACTATTGTGGCCGACATTGCCGAGGCCAAAAAAGAGGCGGATATCATCATTGTTACCGTTCACTGGGGCATAGAATATGCAAATTTGCCCGAAGCCTACCAAAGACAGGATGCCTATGCCATGGTGGATGCCGGGGCTAATGTGATAATCGGCCACCACCCTCATGTAATTCAGGGAGTGGAGACATATAAAGATGGCTTGATTGCTTATTCCTTGGGCAACTTTGTTTTTGACCAGGAGCACCGGGAAGATGCCCGCCAGGGTCTGGTTTTGGAGCTGGAGCTTTCTCCCTGGGGTTGGGTTAGTGCATCTTTTGTGCCCATTTACATTGCCGAGGGGCAAACAACTTTTGCCACTGGCAGCCAGCAGGAAAAAACAAGCCAGCTTTTCATCAGTATTTCCGAAAAACTTGATACCAAGGTGGAAAAAGATGCCGGCAAACTAGTGGTAAAAGGTAATTTTTAAAGGTTAACGTGGTAGTAAAGCATGGTAAAAAGGGGTGTTTTTGTGGCAAACAAATTTTTGATTGTAGATGGCAGTAGCTTGATTCACCGAGCTTTTTTTGCGCTTCCTCTTCTGGCCACCCCAAATGGTCAATATACCAACGCGGTCTATGGCCTGGCCATGATGCTCAAAAAGATACTCAAGCAGGAAGATCCAAAGCAAGTTGCCATTTGCCTGGATAAAAGCCGCCAAACTTTCCGCACCGAAATGTATGAGGGTTACAAGCAACAAAGGTTAGAAACCCCTTCTGAATTGCGTCCCCAGTTTGAGCTAGCCAAAGAAATGCTGGAGCATTTGGGGTTAGCTTGGGTCGAGCTTGCAGGCTACGAGGCCGATGATATTATTGGTACTTTGGCCCGTCAGGCTGCCAAAGCAAATGATGAGGTGCTGATTTTAACAGGCGACAAAGATACCTTGCAGCTGATAGACGACAAAATTAAGGTTATGACCACCCAAAAAGGCATCACGGATGTAAAGGTGTGGGATGAGGCTGCCCTGGATGAAAAATTTGGGCTTACACCAAACCAAATAATAGATTTGAAAGCCCTGATGGGAGATAGCTCGGATAATATTCCTGGAGTGCCTGGTGTGGGCGAAAAAACCGCTCTTAATCTTTTGCATGCTTATGGCAATCTGGCCAACATTTTTGCAAATCTGGCGCAAATAACCCCGCCAGGTGTGCAAAACAAGTTAAGGGAAAACGAAGAGTTGGCCAAACTCTCCTATCAGCTTGCTACCATAGATTGCGATGTGCCGGTGGAAAGGGATTTAAAAAGCTACAACCGAAGGCCGCAAAACACCAAAGCTCTGCGGGAGTTTTACCAAAACCTGGGGTTTAAAAGTCTTTTGGCCGATTTGCCGGCAGGTGCTGTCCCTGCCGACTTCCAAAAAACGGGAAGCCAGGGGGCTCTTATGCCTTGGGTAGAGCTTTTGCCGGATGAAAAAGCAGTGGCTGAGCTGGCTCAAACACTTGAGCAGCAACAAACGGTATCCCTTTGGCTGGAACATAAAGGCTCGGCTTTCGAGGGTAATATGGTTAGCCTGGGGTTGGCTTTAGCCGATGGCCGAAGCTTTGGTTTGGAAGTGTTTGGTTTTTTGGAAACCACAAAACTGCAACCTCTGGCCGGCTTTTTGGCCAATGAAAGTATTAAAAAAATTGTGCATCACAGCAAAGAAGCTCAGGTGATTTTGGCTAGAAACGGTTTAAAACTGCAAGGAGTGGTAGCAGATACAGCCCTAGCGGCATATTTGCTGGACCCGGCTCTTAGCAAATATGAGGTGGCTTCTTTAGCCCAAAAATACTTGGGGGACGAGCCTGCCGCCATTGCCGCAAATGTCTGGGAAAACGCCGGCAAAATGGCTTCTTTGCTTTTCCCTCTTGCCGAAAAACTGGCAGCGGAGCTGGCCCTTCAACCCGATATGAAAAAGCTTTATGAGGGTTTGGAACTACCCCTTGCCGCCATTTTGGCTGAGATGGAACTAACCGGCATTAAGGTGGATAGCCACACTTTAAAAGAGCTTGCCGCTGAGCTTGCCACCAAAGCAGCAACAACCGCCAAACAAATATATGCCATGGCCGGACATGAATTTAACATCAATTCTCCCAAGCAAATGGGTCAGGTTCTTTTTGAAGAAATGAAAATAAACCCAGTAAAAAAAGGTAAAACTGGCTATTCCACCGATGCGGAAGTGCTGGAAATTTTGGCAAAAGAGCAGCCAATCGCTGCGGAAATTTTGCAATATCGCACCTGTGCCAAGCTAAACTCCACATATGCCCAGGGGTTGCAACCCCTTATATATCCGGATGGTAAGATTCACACCTCTTTCAATCAAACAGTGACCGCCACCGGCCGGCTTTCCTCCACCGAGCCAAACTTGCAAAACATTCCCATTCGAGAGGAGATGAGCAGGCAAATTCGTCGTGCCTTTTTGCCAGAAAAGCTGGACAATGTTTTTTTGGATGCCGACTACTCCCAAATTGAGTTGAGAATTTTGGCCCATATGTCGGGGGATGAGGCCATGTGCCAAGCCTTCCGCCAAGAGGAGGATATTCACGCCCGTACGGCTGCCGAGGTTTTTGGTGTGCCCATAGACCAAGTAACAAAAGAACAAAGAAGGCGGGCTAAAGCAGTCAATTTTGGTATTATTTACGGTATTAGCGATTTTGGCCTGGCCAAAGATTTGGGTATTCCCCGCTGGGAGGCAAAGGAATATATAGACATGTACTTTAAGCGTTACCCCAGGGTGGAAGCCTACTTGAAAGAGCTGATTGCCACAGGAGAAAAAGAAGGTTATGTGGCTACCCTGTTTGGCCGACGCCGCTGGCTGGCAGATTTAAAAAACCCGAACTTTAACCTGCGCAGTTTTGCCCAACGTATGGCCATGAATGCCCCCATTCAGGGTACCGCTGCCGATATTATAAAAATTGCCATGGTGCAGGTGGCAAAACGCCTTAAAAAAGAGAACTTGCAAAGCAAGCTGATTTTGCAGGTGCATGACGAACTGCTTTTTGATTGCGTAATAGCAGAATTACCACAGGTAGCAAAAATTGTTAAAACAGAAATGGCGGGCGGGCCAAATTTAGCCGTTCCCCAACTTAAAGTACCCATAATAGTAGACTTAAAAACAGGGCCAAATTGGTATAACCTAACAACTTATTTGACCTAAAAAACAACAGAAAGCAGGGAGAAATTTTGCCAGAATTGCCAGAAGTAGAAACGATACGCCGTAGTTTGGAACCTTTGGTAAAGGGAGCAAAAATTACTGAAATAAAAGTAAATACTCCGGTTACCCAGCCACAGGCAACCCTTTTTTGTGAGCAATTAACAAAAAAAGAAATTCTGCAAATTGCCAGAAGAGGAAAATACCTTATATTTTACCTAGATGATGCTTTGGTTTTGGTGGTGCATCTTCGTATGACGGGGCAACTCGTGTATTACCCAAAAACCGCGCCTCCTTCCAAGCACACCCATGTAATTTTTGTTTTTGAAAACGGAGCCGAGTTGCATTTTACTGATACCCGCCGCTTTGGCCGGATGTGGCTTGTGCCAAAAACCGAGACTTTTGGCATACCGGGCCTGGATACTTTGGGGCCGGAACCAATAGATGAGGGTTTCGACAAAAAAATAATTGCCGACAAACTTGCTAGACATAAAAAAATGAAAATAAAAATTTTTATTTTGGACCAAACAATAATTGCCGGGTTGGGCAACATTTATGCTGATGAAGTGCTTTTTGCGAGCGGCATCCATCCCGAACGGCGTTGTGAAGATATCAGTCAAAAAGAGCTTGCTGCTCTTTGTTGTGCTATGCAAAATATTTTAAAAGAAGCAATTACCCATCGGGGCACCAGTTTTAGGGATTATGTGGATGGCAACCGCGCTAAAGGAGAACATCAAGACTTTTTAAAAGTATATCAACGGCGGGACCAGCCTTGCCTTACTTGCGGTAAACCCATAAAATGTATTAAGGTTGGCGGCCGCAGCAGTTTTTACTGCCCACATTGCCAAAAATAAACAGGCACCCCTTTTTTACCCCTTTCATATGGTATAAAACAAGACTATATAGGGGGTTGGTTTTGGGTGACGGAAATTTTTATTTTTGCTTTGGCAGTAAGCATAGATGGCTTTGCTTTGGGGTTGGCATATGTAATTGGGGGCATTGAAATACCCAAGAGCACCCGTTTTTTGGTATCTCTTGCGGCTGGGGTGTTAGTGGCCCTGGCTATGCTTTTAGGCAAGTTATTGCAAAATGTTTTGACACCGCACTTGGCCGACCTTTTTGCCGCCGCCATTTTGTTTGTGTTGGGGTCTTGGCTTTTTTATCAGGCTTACAGCAAAACAAATAATTTGCCTAAACAAAACAAAAAAAACAAGGTTTGGCAATTGCATATACCATTTTTAGGTGTTATTATACAAATACTACGCGAGCCAGCAAGCTGTGATACGAACTCTGACAGAACTATTAAAGGCAGGGAAGCCTTGTGGCTGGGGCTGGCTTTATCTTTGGATGCCTTTGGGGCCGGATTTGCCGTGGCTTTGGGAAATTACCCGATGTTTTTTACATCTTTTATGGCTTTTGCAGCAAGCTATATTTTGCTTTCTTTGGCGGTTTGGCTAGGCCAACGCGGGCCTAGCCAAACTATTTGGCAGAAGGGGTTTTTAAAATATCTGCCTGCTCTTTTGGTAATATTATTGGGCATTTTGAAATTGAGGTGAGCATATGACCATTATTGGCCTTACCGGCAACATTGCCAGCGGCAAAAGCACAGTGGCTCAATATTTAAAAAGCCTTGGGGCTATAATAATAGATGCCGATGAAGTTGCTAAAGAAGTGGTGGCACCAGGCAATTTGGGGCATCTTTTGCTAAGCCAAAATTTTGGTCCGCAATATTTTAATGCTGATGCCAGCTTAAACAGAAAAAAACTGGCCGCTAAGGTTTTTGCCGATCCGAAAGAACTGCAAAAACTAAATGAGTTGCTTCACCCAATTATCATAAAAAAATGTAAGGAACTGCTGGACTTGGCTCAAAAACAAAACCCCTCTGTTGTTTATGTTTTAGATGCTCCTCTTTTGATTGAGGTTGGGTTGGACAAGCTGGTAGACGAGGTGTGGCTGGTGGAAACAACAGATGACATTAGGCTTGCCAGAATTATGCAAAGGGATGGGCTTTCTGCAACCGAGGCCAAAAGACGCATAAAAAGCCAAATGCCCCAAAAAGAAAAAGAGAGCTATGCCAAGCTAGTTCTGCATAATAATGGCACTGAAGAAGCTTTGCAAAAAACGGTGGATGCCGCCTGGGACAAACTCAAAAACTAATACCATAAAAAACTGGAGGGGAAATTTTGAACAAAAAGCAAAAACCAAAAAAAATATTTAGAGGTTTTTGCCGATTCTTATTATTGGTTGTAGTGCTTTTTGCCCTTCTATTTATGGTAGTTCAGGCAGTTTACCCAGTAAAATATAAGGAAGATGTGCTCTTTTATGCCGCTGAATATGATGTGGACCCCTATTTGGTTTGGGCCATCATTAAAGCGGAAAGTAATTTTGATGAAAAAGCAACCTCGGCCAAAGGAGCCCAAGGTCTGATGCAACTAATGCCGGAAACGGCAGCCTGGCTTTCCGACAAGTTAAATATAAAATATGAGGCAGAAAAATTATTAGACCCGGCTTACAGCATTCAGCTTGGCACTTATTACATGGCTTTTTTGTTAGAGCAGTTTAATGGTAATTTAACCCAGGTGGCTGCTGCCTACAACAGTGGGCAAAATCAGGTTCGTATTTGGCTTCAAAAAGGAGATTGGGATGGCACAAAAGAAAATATAGATCAAGTGCCTTTTGCAGAAACCAAAAAATATATTAAAAAAATTTTAAAAAATTATAACAGATATGTTTATATATACGATACAGTAAAATAACCTTGTTTTTCTGGATTTAGCAGATTTTAAAAAGCATATTGATTTTAAATGCTCAAAAGTGTATACTTAATTGCGGTGTTTTTTGCCGCAATTTTAAGCGAGAGTGGCGGAACTGGCAGACGCGCACGTTTGAGGGGCGTGTGGATAACTCCATACGGGTTCAAGTCCCGTCTCTCGCACCAAATCATGACCCAATCATTAATACAATGGTTGGGTCATCTTCTATTTTTTTTGGCTTTGGTTATCTCTGCTGCTCGGCTAATGTCGAGCGGTTTTTGCATTTTCTGGCTTTTAACTAAATATTTTGTTTTGGCAGCCCGCAGCCAAGAATTATTTAGATTATGACAGCCAATAAAATCCCCAAAATGCCGCCAAACAAAAACGGTGCGCTAGAGTTTATGTTACTCCACATTAAACCTGCAATTATTGATGACAATAGTAAACCAAAATACCAGGCCACGAAGCGGCCAAAAGGAGAAATATCTTATAAAAAACCGCCACCGAATATCCGGTGAAGGCAAGACGTTTTTTATTGTGGTACACATCTCCAATGTAACCGCTAAACACCTTAAGAAGCAAAGCAATGCTTTTGGCGATGCCCTCAATGACTCCCACAATAGCCGGTGATGCTCCAAGCGTAACCATCAAAAAGAACGGAACCAAAGGATAAACCATTTCTGTGCTGGTATCCACAAACATACTTACAAGTCCGAGTAATACAATATTGGATATAAATTTTTTATTTTTTACTTATATTACCTACCCATGCTTTTTCGTTGAACTCATTTTATGTAATATCGGTTACAGTATAAATTTATCATAAAGTAATGCTGATTTAAATACAAAAATTGAAGGGTTTGGGGGAGTAAAATTATTGCACAGGGGAAAACTATTCGACTTTTTATTATTTTCTTGATATACTAACGTTAAATATTTTTGTTTGACAAAGATAACTCACTGGAGATAAATTACTATGGAAGAAAAAACAAATGTGATGCGTTTATTAGAGCAAAAAAAAATAAAATATATTGGCCATGCTTATGCTAACACCGGTGTTGTTAGTGGTATAGATGTAGCAGCAGCCTTGGGCAAAACCCCCGATCAAGTCTTTAAAACATTGGTTGCTGTTGGGAAATCAAAAAATCATTATGTATTTGTTATACCCGGTTCAAAAGAGCTGGATTTAAAAAAAGCAGCCAAAAGCGTGGGGGAAAAGTCAGTTGAGATGATTAAAGCAAAAGATCTTTTACCGCTAACCGGTTATGTTCATGGTGGCTGCTCGCCGATTAGTATGAAAAAATTTTTCCCAACTGTAATTGATGCATCTGTTGCCGATTGGGAAACTTTTTGCTTCAGTGTCGGCAAAATTGGTTATCAGGTTGAACTGGCCCCCAATGATTTACATAAAATAATTTGCTTTCAGCTTGCTGATATAACATAAGGTTCCAGACAAAAATGCTTTGTTTAATTTACAAACGATCTTATATTGACAAGTATTTTCTCAATTAATTGTTTTTAAAATTTAAAATTGACAAGGCGGCCTTAATAAAAATGAATAAATTTGAAACAAATTTGTCGGAAGGGAATGTTGTAAAAAGGCTTATCTTGTTTTCTCTTCCCTTCCTTATTTCCAACTTAATTCAATCCTTGTATAGCGTAACAGATATGCTGATTGTGGGTAATTTTAGCGGCACAGCCAGCATAGCCGCAGTAAACATTGGTAGCCAAATCACCCTAATTTTTACTCAAATAGTCGTGGGCTTTTGCGTTGGTGGGGCTGTTTTGATTGCCCAATATATTGGAGCAAAAAACCAAGATGCTGTTAAAAAAACCGCGACAACTCTGATTACCTCGCTTTTGGTGCTTTCCGTTGTTTTTACTGTGTTAATGCTAATTTTTCGGTTGCCGATTTTGCGGTTAGTGCAAACCCCCATCGAATCTTTTGATGAGGCGAACAGTTATCTTTTTGTTACTATTTTGGGTATCATCTTTATCTTTGGTTATAATGCCTTTAGTGCCATTTTGCGTGGCATGGGAGATAGCCGGCGGCCACTGTATTTTGTGGCGATTGCCTGCATATTAAATGTGGGGTTGGATTTGCTTTTAGTTGCAAAATTTGGCATGGGGGCTAAAGGGGCAGCCATTGCTACTGTGCTTTCACAAGCCATAAGCATGATTTTGTGCATTATTTACCTCAAGTTAAATGACTTTGTTTTTGACTTTAGGCTGCCGTCCTTTCATATTTGCAAAAATACCCTAAAAATAATAACCAAAATTGGTTTGCCTACTGCAGTGCAAAACGGCATCGTTGGTATTTCTTTTTTAATTATTATTGCTCTTGTTAATATAGTTGGTGGGGTAAATGCTTCGGCCTCTGTAGGCGTTGTAGGCAAATTTAATGGCTTTGCCATTATGCCTGGTTTGGCTATGAGCATGTCGGTTTCTACCATGGCTGCCCAAAACATTGGGGCGGGCCAGTGGGACAGGGCTAAAAAAACCTGTAAGACAGGTCTTTTGATTGCCATATTTTTTAGCTACTCCATTTTTGTTTTGGTACAAATCTTTCCCGAGCAAATTTTAGCATTGTTTGATAAAAACCCGGAGATGATTGCAAACGGTGTAATATATTTACGTATATTCAGCCTGAATTACTTGATTACACCTTTTGTTTTTTGCTTAAATGGTCTTTTTATTGGAGCGGGGCACACCACCTTTACCCTCATCAACAGTATACTTTCTTCTATTTTGCTTAGAGTGCCGGCTGCTGCTATTTTGGGTATAACTTTTCAAATGGGGGTTAAAGGCATTGGCTTGGGGGTTCCGGTTGCCTCTTTTGGCGCTTTGCTTTTAATAATTTGGTTTTATTTTTCTGGCCGCTGGCAAACAAATGTAATAGAAGCAAAAGCCCGCCTTTAAAAGGTGGTTTACATAGGGGTTTACGGCAATCATCAAAAACAACCCATATAAACGGCCTTCTGGCGGGCAAAAGAAAATACCAACTTATTGTATGCCATATGTTCCCGTAGTAGTATCATAAAATAAAGGCAAATGTGGAGGATTAAATGTAAAAATAATAAATGCTAAGAAAATTATAGCTATTAGTAAAATCGAAAAGATAAATTTTGTGGTATTTGGTTTTATATACATATAAACATAAAACGCAAGCTTTAATGCTACAAAATAGCAAATAAAAACTAATGAGATATCAACTATTACTGATTCGATGCCTAAGGCTCCAGTATAAGAATAAAAAAGAAATATCACACATAATGGCGCTGTAACGAGTGAAACTGCCGCGGTAATAAGCCACTTTTGTAAATCTACATCGCACCTTCTTTTTTGGATAAAATACATTATTATCCACCAAAAAAGATTAGGGAAAAACATAAATTTTAAATGTTCCCAAACACTTTCATTAATTGGATTAAACATACCAACTATTACTGAATCTCCACTTAAATTATAAGCAAAATGTGAAAAGCCGGCAATAATTCCTAAAATAATAGTATTAATTAAAATAAAGGATGTTTTGTATTTACAGTTTTGCTTCATAGTTGCCCCCTTTATAGTTTTTATTTAAATATATTATATAAAATAAAAACTAAATTATCACTATTTCAGCTATTATTTAATATCGCCATTTTTTTGTCATCCTTTTTAAAGTATATTTATTTTGGTCATAAGAAAAGCATCTACATTGCTGCAGATGCAAAATTTAAATTTTATAAAAATAATCTATTAATCATAGAATCAATTTTATTTGTTGCATTTTGGATCGCTTCTTGGCGTTCCTGTTCAGTAGTTCCGGTTCCGTCTACCAACAATTCTTCAAATGTAGTTATGCCAATGAATTTCATTATATCATGAACATAATTCAACCCTTTGTTTAAGGCCGGTCGTATTATCCAAGAAATATTCGCGCCGGATGATTGAACATAAACAAACACTCTGGGCTTATCATCCAATATACCATGGGGCTTATTGTTATCAAATTCAATCGTTTTACCTGATTGAACAATGCAGTCAATATATTCTTTAACTGGAGCAGGAAATGAAAGGCTCCACATGGGTGATGCCAGAACATAGATATCGGCGTTTTTAAATTGATCGCACAACTTAATAACTTGATCAATTTCTTTTTGTTCCTCAGCAGTTAATTTGCTTTTGGCTTCACCAGTAACAAGCGAACTTCTGCTTGCAAAATAGCAACCTTTTAATTGTGGAATGTGTTCCTTGTATAAATCTACTTCCTCTGATTGTGCATCAGCAAACTTTTCTAAAATTGCATTTACAACTCTTCTACCAACCGTCCTACTCGAAGACATATCTTCAGACTTTGAATTTGCTGTAATATATAATATTTTTTTCATAATTACAACTCCTTATTTTAATATATTCTGTTCATATTTTAAACCATTAATATTATTTTATACGGCGTAGCCATAAAGTACTACTATGCCTTTTTTTATAGAACAGCCTATCAAAAGTATCTATGCTGTTATTCCAATTTATTCTGAATAATTTGCCAGGGAATCTCCAATCAAACAAAAATACAAATAGATCTTGCACTGATTAGGTAATTAGAATAAAGTATTTAAAAATGTTATTTAAACAGAGGTCATAATAAATGAGTTTTATAATCAATAAATTTGGCGGAGTTGTCGGTAAAAGCATACAAAAAAAGCCACAGCGGTCACTGCAGTTGCTGAAAGCGGGATATTATGTAAGCGGAAAGCAGATGAAACACCTGCCGAATCAGAAACTGCTGCCCCACCAAAGGTACGCGGCTGTAATAAGCAACGGTGCCATCCGGGCTCCGCTTGAAAGGCCAGAGAATTCGGCTGTCGTCAGCGTATTTATGCCATGCGAAATGCTGCATGCAAGTGATATCACTCCTCAGTTTACCGAAGGGCTGGCATGTTATCTGAACGGTGCAGGCTGCGAGCAGGCCTTTATTCACCTTGCGGAAGATAAAGGAATCCCGCAGACTTATTGTTCCTATCATAAAATTTTGCTTGGCGCGGCTTTATCGGGCGTCCTACCGAAGCCACGGTTTATTGCGAACACCACGCTTGCCTGCGATGCCAACAATAACACCTTCCGAACACTGTCGGATTTCTGGGGGGTGCCCCAATTTACGTTAGATGTGCCGGACAGGGAAACCCCGGATACAGTCGCATATGTTGCAGGACAATTGAGTGACCTTAAAAGCTTTATTGAGGAAGTTATGGGAAAGAAGCTGAAGGATGAAGACCTGAAAACAATAATCCGCCGGGAAAATAGTTCCATACAGCTTTACCGGCGATATTTTGAAGAGCTTGCAAAAAAAAATTTGCCAAACAACATGACATCCGAGATGTACAAAATTTTTATGACCCATATACTGTTTGGAACAAAAGCCGCTAAAAGGTATTTCGAACTTCTTCTGAAGGATACACAGACTGCCGCCGATTCGGGGAAAGAAATCCGGATTATATGGGTACATACCTTGCCGTTTTGGCAGGATTCCCTTAAAAATATTTTTAACCAAAGCGGGAAATACCATCTATTATGCTGTGATATGAATTTTGATTCGATGATTGAATTGGACGAATCCCGCCCGTATGAAGCAATGGCTCAAAAATTACTTTGCAATACGATGAGAGGACCGGGCAAAAGACGCACTGAAAAGATTTTAGAAACGGCAAAAGCACTGCATGCGGATGGTATCGTTTATTTTTGCCATTGGGGATGCAAACAGACTCTTGGAAACGCTTATCCCGCAAAAGAACAACTGGATAATGCAGGCATCCCAATTCTGATTCTGGACGGTGATGGTTGTGACACCGGGAATGTAAACGATGGGCAGATGCATACACGTCTCCAGGCTTTTCTGGAGATTTTGGAGGCGAGAAAATGACAGAGTATTTCTGCAAATACGTACCCGTTGAATTGCTTGCGGGTTTTGAAGAGGAAAGCTTGCTGTACAACTTTTCAGCAGAGAACTTTGATGCGGCAGATAAAATAATACATCGGAATATTTGCAGCTTTTCCAAAGCACTGCTTGAACACCGGATGGAAAAATGCAGCGGGCCGATTATTTTGACCAATTGCTGCGATTCCATAAAGCGGTCAGGCGATATTCTTTGCGGGCAAGTTCAAAAGGTCTTCATGCTTGACCTCCCGCATAAAGATGGGCCGTGTGCAAGACAGCTGTATAAAAAAGAACTCATAAGATTTATTCGTGAATTCTCCGAGTACTCCCAAAAAGATTTCGATTGTGAAAAATTCAAAGCAGCATGCGGGAAACAGCTTGAAGAAGCTAAAATTCCTTATATTCTCCTCATGGGAGCTAGAATGAGCGAAGAACTTCTGGCATACATAAAGTCAGCCTCATTGTTACCCATAGTAAACAGGACGTGTACCGGAAACAGAAAAA
This sequence comes from Peptococcaceae bacterium UBA5755, assembly GCA_002419005.1. Classification (GTDB taxonomy): domain Bacteria; phylum Bacillota; class Dehalobacteriia; order UBA4068; family UBA5755; genus UBA5755. Next base: position 597,831 of record DIFF01000012.1, read on the forward strand.
TAGGTCCCGCTCCTTTGGTCGGTGATACCGATAAACTGATGGACTGGTATGCGAAAGAACTGCTTTTCCAGCCCCCATGTATGAGAATGACGGATACTGCAGCCCGCAAAGAGCTTATCAATGACCCAAATATTTGCAGGATCATATATAATACCGTAAGCTTTTGCGATTACTATTTATTTGAATATTCCCGTATAGCAAAAGAACTGCCTGCCCCAATCCTTAAAATAGAGACCGATTACACCGTACAATCGGTAGCCCAGTTAAAAAACCGGCTGGATGCCTTCTTTGAAAATCTCCCCACTCACAAGACAAATGCCGGACTACCTTGTACCCAGGCAATCAGAAATGACGATAAATGTTATTTTGCAGGAATTGACAGCGGTTCAACATCTACAAATGCGGTGATCCTCGACGGTGAAAAAAGAATTGTTTCTTTTGCCGCGCTGCCGACCGGCATAAGCGTGGCGGAAAGCGCGGCAAAAGCTTTTGACATCGCTCTTAAAAGAGCCGGAATCTCAAAGGAACAGATTAATCGCACTGTTTCAACAGGATATGGCCGTGCAGGCATCGGTTTCAGTGACTGGGATGTAACTGAAATCACCTGCCACGCAAAAGGAGCTTTTTTTCTGAACCCTGGCGTGCGTACGGTAATCGATATCGGCGGTCAGGACAGCAAAATAATTAGGCTGGATGCAAACGGCAACGTGAAAGATTTTGCCATGAACGACAAGTGCGCGGCAGGTACAGGGCGTTTCCTTGAAATGATGGCGCAGTCTCTTGGCATAACACTGGAGGAGATAAGCGTATGTGGACTGAAGTGGAACGAAGAGATTGTCATATCCAGCATGTGCTCGGTATTTGCCCAGTCGGAAGTCGTCTCTCTTATTGCAGCCGGTAAAAAACTGCCGGATATTGTGCATGGTCTGAATGTTTCCGTTGCGTCTAGGGTTATTACACTGGGAGGTCGGGTCGGTATAGAAAAAGAGTATATGATGACGGGCGGAGTTGCAAAAAACACCGGTGTTGTGCGGGCAATTAAGGAAAAACTTGGCTATTCTGTATTGCTTCCGGAAGAACCTGAAATCTGCGGTGCGCTTGGGGCAGCTCTTATTGCTCGTGAAGAAAATAATACATAAAAGGAATAAGCACCATATGTATATCCCCGAAACTATCATCAATGTTTGCAGCGAGGGAGGTCTTAACACCACCATGAAAAAACACAATGTCGGGCGAAAACTGTATTCCGTAGGCGAAGCATATATGATACTGTACCGGGCGGTTCGTACCATGCCGAGTTTTCTGCGGGCAAGTAAAAAAGGCGTAATGAAAAATGATTTTACGGAGCGCTTGATGCTTGCTGTGACCGAGGTTAATAGATGCGCCATGTGTTCTTATGCCCACACAAAGATGGCACTGGAGGCCGGAATGAGTATAGATGAAATCAACTCCCTCCTTGCCGGCGATTTGTCCGATGTCAGGCCAGATGAAATGCCGGCGATCCTCTTTGCGCAGCACTATGCGGACAGCCGCGGCCGGCCTTCAAAAGAAGCTTGGAGTTCCATCTTAAGGCAATACGGCGATAAAAAAAGTATTGCCATATTGGGAGCCATACGCACGGTTATGCTTGGCAATACTTATGGAGTTCCGTTGGGAAATTTTAAAGCCCGTTTTTCCAAAAACCCCCATAAAGTCGTAGATCCGCGCAGCAGTATTTGGTATGAGCTTGCAATGCTTGGCACATTTATCGTTTTTATCCCCTGCGTGATCGTACATGTATTAGCAGCTGCCGTTTTACGTCTGCCGCTAATTGGTTTCAGATGACGGCACATATAAGGTTTATAAAATGCTGTAATTGGAATCTGCGGCGCCTTCCTTGCCTAAAAGAAAAAGCTAAACTTTGTCTAAAACAATTAAAAATATCAAGAATTTAATATGGAAAATGACCCAACCATTGTATTAATGATTGGGTCATGATTTGGCGGAGCGGGTGGGATTCGAACCCACGAGCCCGTTAAGGCTACTCACTTTCCAGGCGAGCTCGTTATGACCGCTTCGATACCGCTCCACATATAATCGGCACAGTTTGCTTTAAAACTGTGCTTTATTATTATACATATATTATGTTTATAAGGCAAGTATTTTAATCAAAAGTTTAATTCGTTTTCATAAAAAATACTTTTGGGGAAAAACAAAATTTCAAATTAATTTAATTATAGCTTCTGGATGGTTTTAATAATATAATCTGCAAACTGGCTGGTAGTGGCTCCGGTATCCCGCCCGGTAATGATAAGCTTTTTTTCTTCTAAACAACAAATATCTAAGGCTCTTGCCAGTTTGGCAGATTCATCCACAAAGCCAATATGGGACAACAGCATAACCCCGGCCCGCATGGTGCTGCACGGGTCGGCAAATTTGGTACGCCCTTCTGCCACCATGCGTGGGGCCGAACCATGAATGGCCTCGAACATGGCATAACGGCTGCCCAAATTGGCACTGCCGGCCGTACCTACACCACCCTGCATCTCTGCTGCTTCGTCGGTTAAAATATCGCCGTACAAATTGGGCAAAAGCAAAACCTGAAACTGGTTGCGTCTTTTTACATCCACCAGCTTGGCAGTCATGATGTCAATATACCAGTCATCTAAGTTGATATCGGGATACTCTTTGGCTATTTCTTTGCAGATACTTAAAAATTTGCCATCGGTAGTTTTAATGACATTAGCTTTTGTAACCACTGTAACCTGGGTTTTGTTGTTAGCTTTGGCAAATTCAAAAGCGGCTCTGGCAATCCTTATGGTGCCGTCGGTGGTGGTCACAGTAAAATCTACCGCCAAATCATCTGTCACGTTAAAGCCCTCGCTACCCATAATGTAGGAGCCTTCTGTATTTTCTCTAAAAAAAGTCCAGTCTATGCCTTCCTCGGGGATTCGCACAGGGCGAACATTGGCAAATAAATCCAACTCCTTACGTAGGGCAACATTGGCACTTTCTAAATTAGGCCAAGGGTCGCCGGCTCGGGGAGTAAAGGTAGGCCCTTTTAAAATTACATGACATTTTTTTAGTTCGGTCAGCACATCATCCGGCAGGGTTTGGCCAATGGCGGCCCGGTTTTCAATGGTCAGGCCATCAATCACCTTAAACTTTACCTTGCCGGCAGCAATTTTGCTAGATAGCAAAAACTCCAATACCCTTTGGGTTTCGGCAGTAATGGCCGGGCCGATGCCATCGCCCCCGGTTACCCCAATAATTATTGTATCTAGTTTTGCATAATCCAAAAAAGTTTTTTTATTTTTCATTCTTTCTACTCTTTTTAACTGTTTTTCCAGCAAAGTGCCGAATTTTTCTTTGGCTAAGGCAATATTGTCCATAAGATAGGCCTCCCTATTATTAAAAAAATATTATTACTTATTTCTGCCGCATTTGGTTTATCTTGCCACCGGCCAAAAGTATTTCTTTTTCTTTTTGGGTACAGGCAAGCTCGAGCTCCAATACCAAACCGCTGGCTTGCTTGGCCACAATAGTATTTGCCGCTTTCACCTGGGCGCGGGCATCTTCAATCGTTAATTCATCCCCCTGCTTAATGGCATCATAATCGGCCAGGTTTTTAAAGGTTAAGGGCAAAATGCCGGAATTAATGAGGTTTGATTTATGGATGCGGGCAAAGCTTTTGCTGATCACTGCTTTAATGCCAAGCTGCAACGGTGCCAAGGCCGCATGCTCACGCGAGGAACCTTGGCCATAGTTTTCTCCACCTACAATTATGCCGCCGCCGGCTTTTTTGGCCCGCCCGGCAAAAGTTGCATCACACGGTTGCAGGCAAAAATTAGCTAAATAAGGCACATTGGAGCGGTATGGCAAAAGCTTGGCATTAGAGGGCATAATCTGGTCTGTGGTAATATTGTCTTCTAGCTTTAAAAGCACTTCTCCTACTACTTTTTGCGGCAGCTCGGTATTCAAGGGGAAAGGCTTGATATTCGGGCCTCTTTTTACTTCTACCGTTGCAGGGTCGGCAGCTGGAGCTATTATCATGTTGTCATTGATTAAAAATTCATCCGGCATTTCTACCTGCCAATCGGCCGTCATTTGCCTGGGGTCTGTAAAAACGCCTTTAATTGCACTGGCCACGGCTGTCTCCACACTAACCAAATATACCTGAGCTGATTCTGTTCCACAGCGGCCCTTAAAATTGCGGTTAAAAGTACGCAGCGAAATGGCATCAGTGGCAGGAGATTGACCCATGCCAATACAAGGACCGCAGCCAGCCTCCAAAATGCGGGCTCCGCTGGCAATAATATCCGCCAAGGCACCGTTTGCCGAGAGCATGGTCAATACCTGTTTGGAACCGGGGGAAATGACCAGACTAACGTTGGGGGCCACAGTTTCGCCCTTCAAAAGACGGGCCGCTTTCATCATATCCTGATAAGAGCTGTTGGTGCAGCTGCCGATGGCCACCTGGTCTATGTGGATGGGGCCAACATCCGCTACTTTTTTAACATTGTCGGGACTGTGCGGAGCAGCAGTCAGGGGCTCCAGGGCCGACAAATCTATTTCCAAAATCTCATCATATTCAGCATCATCATCTGCTGTTAAAGGTAACCAATCGGCCTCGCGTTTTTGGGCCCTCAAAAATGCTTTGGTGGTTGCATCGCTGGGGAAAATAGAGGTTGTGGCCCCAAGTTCGGCACCCATGTTAGTAATGGTGGCTCGCTCTGGCACAAAAAGGCTAGCCACACCAGGGCCGCTATATTCGATTATTTTGCCAACGCCACCTTTAACGGAAAGCTTTGCAAGCACTGCCAAAATAATATCTTTGGCAGCCACCGGCGGTTTTAATTTGCTGGTTAGACAAACATTGACCACTTTTGGCATGTTAATGTTATAAGCACCGCCCCCCATGGCCACCGCTACATCCAGGCCGCCGGCTCCCATAGCCAGCATACCAATGCCACCGCCGGTAGGGGTATGGCTATCCGAGCCCAGCAGGGTCTGCCCGGGAACACCAAAACGCTCCAAATGCACCTGGTGGCAAATGCCATTGCCCGGACGGGAGAAATAAATGCCATGTTTTTGGGCCACAGTTTGAATATATTTGTGGTCATCAGCATTTTCAAAGCCCTCTTGCAGCATGTTGTGGTCAACATAGGCCACGGAACGCTTGGTTTTTACCTGGTCTATTCCCATCGCTTCCAACTGCAAGTAAGCCATGGTACCGGTAGAATCCTGGGTAAGTGTTTGATCTATTTTTAAAGAAACTTGTTCGCCGGCAACCATTTCTCCTGCCAGCAAATGCTCTTTGATAATTTTTTTTGCTATGTTCAATCCCATTTGCGGTCTCCTTATTTTACTTCGTATTCTATGTTTAGCTCTTGCAAGTGTTTCTGCAAAATTTGTTCCATTTCATCATCGCCAATAATGGTTACCCGGCCTTCGGCATATTGAGCATCAACCCAATCTTTAATTCTTTGGATTAATTCATGCTGTTTAGAGAATGCTTTGCCTTGCGGCAGGCTGATACGCTGGTTTACCCAGTGAGTTACCCCGGCCAGGCCGGAAGAACTGCCAATAGAAACGCGGCAGGGACGTTTTAAGATTTTTTCGGTATTAAAAATGTTGTAGACCTCTTCGTTTTTCATCAGTCCGTCGGCGTGAATGCCGGCACTGGTCATGTTAAATCTTTCTCCCACAAAAGGCATCATAGGCGGAATATCAAAATCAATTTCATTTTTGTAATAATCGGCAATATCCGTAATTACGGTGGTGTCCATACCATCCAAAGAGCCCCGCATCTGGGCGTATTCTATTACCATGGCTTCCAGAGGGGTATTGCCTGTGCGTTCGCCTAATCCCAGCAAAGAGCAGTTAACGGAAGATGCTCCATAAAGCCAGGCATAGGTGGCATTGGTTACCGATTTGTAAAAATCGTTGTGGCCGTGCCACTCCAAAAGCTCGTGAGGCACACCGGCATAGTGGTAAAGACCATAAACCAGACCCTGTACGCAGCGGGGCAAAACACTGCCGGGGTAGGTAATAGCATAGCCCATTGTATCGCAAAGCCTAATTTTAATGGGAATTTTATATTCTTCCATCAGATTCATCAACTGCATGGCAAAAGGCACCACAAAACCGTAAAAGTCGGCTCTGGTCACATCTTCAAAATGACAGCGGGGCCGAATGCCGGTTTCTATACATTCTCTGATAATGTTGAGATAATGCTGGATGGCCTGTTTGCGGTTGGAGTGCATTTTGTAAAAAATGTGATAATCCGAGCTGCTGACCAAAATGCCGGTTTCTTTAATGCCAATGGATTTTACTAAAGAAAAGTCGTCTTTGTTGGCCCGAATCCAGCTTGTTACTTCTGGGAATTCATAGCCAAGCTCCATACACTTATACAAAGCCTCACGGTCTTTTTTGGAATAAACAAAAAATTCGCTCTGACGAATAATGCCTTTAGGGCCAGACAATTTATGTAGAAGACTAAAAAGATGAACTATCTGCTCCACCGTATAAGGCTCACGGGCTTGCTGCCCATCCCTAAAAGTGGTGTCGGTAATCCAAATATCTTTAGGCATGCTAATTGGTACAATGCGGTGGTTGAAGGCCACTTTGGGGATCTCATCGTAATTGAACAAACTGCGAAAAAGATTAGGCCTTTTCACGTTCTGTAAAGGATATTTAAACTCTTCTCTTTCCAAAAGGTTAGTGTTCTTATCTATTTCAAACATTGCAGCACCTCCAGCAATATCATTTTCATGAATAATAATTAGCAAGTATTGTATATTATACAAAACTTTCAAATTTATGTCAACAATCTTTTCTTAGTTAACAGTTTTATCTTCCCAAAAAACTCTTAGTTTTTTAAAAAAATCTTTCAGTTGTTATGCATGAATTTGTATAAAAATATAATTAAAATACAAAAGCCTCTATAAAAGCAGAGGCTTTTGTATTTTAAAGCTTATGAAAAATTTGTTCTTCAAAAAGGAACTCTAAAAAAACTATTTTAACATTTCAAAGCTTGCTTTTGGATTATCCCAAAAGTCTTTTATCTTATCCAAAAAACTTTTATTTTCAGTAGTCCATTTTGAGGTGTCGGCTTTTTCCATCACATAAACCGTATCTCCTTCTTCATTCAAAACAACGCCGGTTGTAGTTAACTTGTTCCCAGCCGTTTTTAAGCTTTGCCACGCAGCAACAGGAATAGCATAAACGGAAGCCAAGATCTCCTCGCCACCTGCTAGGGTCTTGTAGTAAAAACGGGTAACAGGAGCATTTTGATAATCGCTTGCAGCTTCTTGTTTAGCGGTTATATTGTTTTCCCACTCGGCTGGGAGATTAAAAGCATAGCCCATATTGGTGTTCTCATAACGATATCCTTCCACCCCAACCGTTTCTCCAGTGCCTGCAGCAGAGCCTGAGCCAGACCCGGTGCCAGGGGAACTACCAGCCTGGCCGGTATCGGTTTTATTAGTGCAACCAACCAAAGCAAAAACCAACAATAAAGCAAAAAACCCTAAAACAAATTTTTTCTTCATTTTTAACATTGCCTCCTTAAACAAACAGTTTTGCATTTTCTAATACAATTTTAGTTTGCCCAAGGATTGACAATTTATACCATACTATTTTTACCTGTTTTACCTATTAAATACTTAAATGTAATATAATTAAAATTGCTGGCTAGTAGCCGGTTTTATTATTTTTCTTTTACTAAAAGATGCAGGTTAAGCCAATTAACAGAGATTTCCCCATTTTCTTTGTAGAGGCAGCCCTCAATTATAAATATCTTAGCAGCTAGTTTTTGACCTTCGGCCTCAATGATCAAAGGCTCATCTAAAGTCACATTAAAGTTGGAGGCATCTGCATTTTCTTCGTAAAAAGCAAGCAAAGCAGAGAAAACATCAATCTCAAAATCAACCTCATCCTTATAGCTAATAATTATTTTAGGTTTGCTACTGCTTTCATTTTTTATAGATATATCATTCCCAATTGATATTAATTCATTATTATATTTTTGCGTTAAATCAAAATTCGCCAAATACCAGTCATAGCCCGAGACATTTTCTGCCGGCCTTTTTTCGCAGTAAAAACAAAGTGTGTTAACATCCCCACGGTTATAATAATAGCTGCCATAGCTGTATTCAAAACCTAAATATTTTACCACATTTTCCCCGTTAAAATTTTCTTTTAATTCAGCCGGGAAATAAGTTATTTGGTTTATTGCATCGCGGGAATCTAAAAAATATAAAATGCTGCTGATATTGTACTTTTCCTCCTCTTTTAAGGTAGAATTGGGGTTTAATGTACCATCTTCCTGCAAAATGCTTGCTGCTTGTAAAGCAAGAGACAGCCGGTTTGTTTGGCTATTGATAGCTAAATTAAAAACACTCCAAGGCCCAACAACGCTCAAAATAATAATTGCAGCTAGGCTCCAAGCCAAAATGCTGTTTGTGGCTTTTTTGCTAATGGCAAAATAAAGGCAAGCAAAAACCAGCCAGCATCCGGCAATAATAATGTAACAACGCATTTCTGTAAGTCCATATTCTGCAATGCGTTTGGCTACGGAAAAAAACATCATGCCCAAAAGGGGCAACAAAGCAATGGGATACCAACGAAAAGTCTTGGTTACAAAAGTGTTGACCTTTATGTGACGCAATAGCAAAATGGTAAGAATGCCCACCACGGCAGCAATCAAAACCAGCCAGCAAACCACGCCAGAAGGCCAAATACCACCCACAAGCACCTTAACAAAGTAAATATAAAGTACCAGTGAATATATCAAAAGTAAAGGTAGGATGATATAATTCAAAAGCAGCCGCAAAATCCTGCTAAAATCGGCTTCTTCCAGCGGCTCTTCCAGCGGTAAGCGAGCCAGAAAAAAGGCCGGAGCAAAAACACCTGCCACAGCAATAGCAATATCTGGGGCAAATTCTATATTTATATTAAACAAAAGCTCATCTATAGCAAAAAAGATGGCCAAAAGTCCCAAAAACATTACTAAGCTGCACAAAAAAGTAAGAGCCAGTTCGGTAATGATTTTTGCGGCAAAAAGACTAAATTTTTGTTTTTTACTGGGCCAAGTAAGCCAAACAGTACACAGCAGGTAAATGGCTGCCATTAGCAAAAAGTAACGGATTCTTTCAACCATGTTCATATCTGGGGGCAAAAAAAGCCAGGCATAAAGAGCAGCCAAAATTATGGCAATGGCATATAAAATAAATTGTTTGCCCTTGCCGGATATTGCCTTTCTTTTGCTTTCTAAGGTGGCAAGAATGCTAAGAGGCACAAGTAAAAGCAAAGCAAATTGCACCCGGTTTAAAAGATCCCCCAGGTCAAAACCCTTTTCCACCTGGTAAATGGTAATGACTACCAAAGCCAAAGCTGTAAGCAAAGTAAGAGGAAAAAGCCGCCAAGATTTTTTGTAAGCCTGTAGTACATTGTTTTGCAGCCATTGCGATGCTTTCATATTAAAACACCTCTTTTTTATTTTTGTAAAAAAGCAAAGAAGTTTATTTATTTATTCTTATTTTTTTAGTATAAGCATTTGACGTAATTATATTCTTTTATGTTCTACTCTTCTAGTTATTCTATCATTTTAGCCAAAGCCTGCCCCGGCGCAACCATGGGCATAACATCCTCATCGTTATCCACCCTAATATCAATAATGACAGGTCCTTTAATGCTACGTGCCTTTACCAAAGCTGCCGGCAAATCTTTTTTTTCATCCACTCTAATGCCAGTACAGCCAAAAGCTTTGGCCAGGTTGGCAAAATCCATATCTGGCTCATGCCGGGAGCTAGAGTAATGAGTGTTATAAAAGAAACGCTGCCATTGACGTACCATGCCCAAGCCACGGTTATTTAAAATAGCAACCCTAATAGGCAATTTAAGCTCGGCTGCTGTTGCCATTTCCTGACAATTCATCATAATGCTGCCATCCCCGGTTATCAGCCAAACTTCTTCTTCGGGGCAGGCAATTTGAGCCCCAATAGCAGCCGGCAGGCCAAAACCCATGGTCCCCAACCCGCCAGAAGTAATAAAATGCCGTGGTTTGGTCATGGTGCAATACTGAGCAGTCCACATTTGGTGCTGGCCTACATCTGTTACCAAAACAGCTTCCCCTTTCACCAATTTGTCAAGCTCCACCAAAACCTCCTGGGGTTTAATTTCTTTGCTTTTAGTATCAAAAGAAAGCGGATGTTCTTGTTGCCATAGACGTATTTGTTGCCACCAGGGTTCTATTTTGCCGGGATGGGTATTCTCTATTAATAAAGGAAGCGACCAAGACAAATCTCCCACTGCCTTAAAGTGGGTTTCCACATTTTTGTTTATTTCTGCCGGGTCAATATCCAAGTGGGCAATGCGGGCTTTGGAGGCGAAATCGGCGGTAGAGCCTGTCACCCTGTCATCAAAACGCACACCACAGCCAACCAACAGGTCGCATTCGGTTATAGCCATGTTGGCTGCATAACTGCCATGCATGCCAGCCATCCCCAAGTGCTGCGGATGATTGGTAGGAAAAGCTGTCATCCCCATAAGGGTACAGATAACAGGTATATTGATTTTTTGGGCCAGGGCCAGGGCCTCTTTTTGGGCTCCGGCAATTACCACGCCACCACCCAAAAAAAGCAAGGGACGTTTGGCGGCAGAAAGAGCCTTGGCAATGGCCGTAACAGCAGTTGTTTTGCCCTTGTATTTAGGTTCATAGCCGCACAAACTAGCAAAAGGCTCGGGGGCTTTAAATTCGGTTTTTTTAATTAAAATATCTTTAGGTACATCCACCACTACTGGACCTGGCCGGCCTGTAGACGCAATAAAAAAAGCTTTTTTGATGGTTTTAGCCAGCTCATCAATATCTTTTACAATAAAATTATGTTTAGTTATTGGGGCAGTAATACCAATTACATCTGCTTCTTGAAAAGAATCTTTGCCTAATAGTTCCCAGGTTACTTGGCAGGTAATACAAACCAGCGGACTGGAATCCATGTTGGCAGTGGCAATACCGGTAACGAGGTTTGTGGCCCCGGGACCAGAGGTAGAAAAACAAACCCCCGCCTTGCCAGAAACCCTGGCATAACCATCGGCAGCATGGGCTGCACCTTGCTCGTGTCGAGTTAAAATGTGTCTTATACTAGAACCGTACAAGGCATCATAAAGTGGCAAAGCTGCCCCACCAGGATAACCAAAAACAGTGTCTGCTCCTTCCAGTTTCAATGTTTCAATTACAATTTCTGCTCCGCTCAACAACATTTTATCTTCCTCCAGTAACCATTCCATAATAACAATAGGACAGATATCTAATAAAGCTGATAAATACCCATGTTAATAATAATTTTAACACATATTTATATTGTAAGGCAATAGTTTAAAAAGCAGCCTTTTAGCAAAAGGCTGCTTTTTGGTAAAATCCTTTTTTATAAAGTGGTTGCTATGATCTTAGGCATTGGGGCCGGCGGCAGCAATTTCCGGGGCTACTTCTTTTAGTTTAGTAAAGTTCTCCATAAATTTCCGGGCTAGTTTTTTGGCCGTTTGGTCATATGCTGTTTTATCTTTCCAGGTGTTGCGAGGCTGTAAAATTTCGGCCGGCACATTGGGGCAACTAATAGGTATTGCCAAATTAAAAATGGGGTCTGTTTCATATGCTACATTTTTTAGCTCGCCGCTTAAAGCTGCGGTAACCATAGCCCGGGTATAAGAAAGCTTCATGCGGGAGCCAACGCCATAAGGCCCGCCGGTCCAGCCGGTGTTTAAAAGATAAACCTCTACATTGTGCTCTATAATTTTTTCTCTTAAAAGGCTTGCATAAACTCCAGCCAGCCTAGGCAAAAAGGGCGCACCAAAACCGGCAGAAAAACTGGGCTGTGGCTCAGTGATGCCACGTTCGGTACCGGCTAATTTGCTAGTGTAACCGGAAAGATAGTGATAGCTTGCCTGGTTCATATCAAGGCGGGAGATGGGGGGCAAAACCCCGAAAGCATCGGCAGTAAGAAAGATAATGGTAGAAGGATGCCCCCCCAGGCCATCTTCTTTGGCCCCTGGAATGTAATAAATGGGGTAAGCAGCCCGGGTATTTTCGGTTTTGCTGGCATCATTAAAGTCAGCTACTTTTGTTTCCTCATCCAATACCACATTTTCAATAACGCTGCCAAATTTAATTGCATCCCAAATTTGGGGTTCGCCCTCTTTGGAAAGATTGATGCATTTGGCATAACAGCCGCCCTCAAAGTTAAAGATGCCCTCGTTGCTCCAACCGTGCTCGTCATCACCAATTAGGCTGCGCAAGGGGTCGGCGGAAAGAGTGGTTTTGCCGGTGCCGGAAAGACCAAAGAAAAGGGCCGTTCTGCCATCTTTCCCTGTGTTGGCAGAACAATGCATGGGGCAAACATTTTTATCTGGCATATAGTAATTCATGGCGGTAAAACAGGCCTTTTTTATTTCGCCAGCATAAGAGGTGCCACCAATGATAATGTGTTTTTCTTCAAAATTTAAAATTACAAAAGCCTCTGAGCGGGTGCCGTCATTTACCGGTGCTGCCTGAAAACCAGGGGTACAAACCAAAGTAAGCTCGGGTTTAAAATTAACCAGCTGCTCTTTTGTAGGCCGCCGCAAAAGCTGGTAAATAAATACGTTTTGCCAGGCACATTGGTTGATAACCCGAATGGGCAGGCGGTAGTTGATATCAGCCCCAACAAAACCGTCAAAAACAAAAACCTCTTTACCTGCCAAAAAAGCAGCCTGTTTTGCCTTTAAAAGCTGGTATGTTGAATCTTCCATGGGCACATTAACTTTGCCCCAATCTACATTGTTTTGAGCAGAACCAACATTAACTATATAACGGTCTTCGGGAGAACGGCCATTATATTTACCGGTGCTCACAGATAAAGCACCATTAGAAGAAAGTTCGCCTTCTCCTCTGATTAAGGCTTGCTTAACTAAACTGGCTGGTACCAAATTATAATAAATTTTCCTAGTATTAACAATCCCCATTTTAGCCAAACTTTCTTCAATTGCTACATTTACCATGCTTTCTCCCTCCCATGTTTTCTAAAATATAAATACAAACATTCTATCTCAAAATTTTATTGATTGCAACAAAAAATCAGATATATTATAAATTTTTAATTTTTGCCAAGTTTTCTGCAAAAGGCGGGTAAACCAACCCCTTTTCCGTGGCTATAACACTAATGTATTCCGCCGGCGTTACATCAAAAGAGGGGTTAAACACGGCAACATCCAAAGGGGCAATCTGACATCCTTTAATAAATCTGATCTCATTGCAGTCCCTTTCCTCAATTGGAATCTTTGAACCATCTGCCAAAGTAAAATCTATGGTGCTTGTGGGACAGGCAACATAAAAGGGGATGCCAAAATTGCGGGCTAAAACGGCCAGGCCAAAGGTGCCAATTTTGTTAGCCACGTCTCCGTTGGCAGCCACCCGATCGCAACCAGTAATAATTGCGTCTATTTTACCTTGGGCCATAACCACCGCCGCCATATTATCACAAATTAAGGTGGTATCTATGCCGGCATAGGTAAGCTCTAAAGCTGTAATAGAAGCACCTTGCAAGCGGGGCCGGGTTTCCGAGGCATACATCTTTAAATTCCAGCCACGTTCTTTTGCTAAATAAATAGGAGAAAGTGCTGTGCCATAAGCACTGGTAGCCAAACTGCCTGCATTACAGTAGGTAAGAACAGTATACCCGTCCTTTAGTAATTTCAACAAATTTTCACCCAGGCTGCGGTTAGCCTCCCGGTCTTCTGCCTCAATTGCCACCGCCTCGGTAACCAAAGCTTTTGCCTGTTCTTCTGCACTCAACCCTTTCTTTGCTAGTTCTTTTTGCTTTTGCTTCATGCGGCCGATGGCCCAAAACAAATTTACGGCGGTGGGTCTGGCCGTTAAAAGATATTTGGCCTGGTTTTGCCAGTATTCGGCAAATTTTTTTGGGCTGGTTTTGGGTGCTCTAAGGCCGGCCAGAGCCAAACCATAAGCAGCAGTTACCCCAATGGCCGGAGCCCCCCTAACTATCATATCACGGATAGCGGTAAAAACTTCCGCTTCCGTGGACAAAGTAACATATTCTATCTCCCCCGGCAATTTGGTCTGGTCCAAAAGTTCCAAAGCATCTCCCAGCCAACGCAAGGTAGCAATTTGACTCATCAGTTTCTCCTCCAAAAGTTAATTTTAATTCAATTAAAGATATTGTATCATATTTGCAGCTGCAAATGTGATACAATATCTTTAAACGTTAAAATATTGGCAAAAAGCAAGAAAAAGTTTATAATAATACAATAAGAACAGCTTAACAAAATGGAGGAGAAAGCAAATGTTTTCAAAAGAAAAGCTGGCTCAAAACCAGCAAGAAATAGTTGAGATTGGCCAAAAAATTTATGCTCGAGGTATGGTGGCTGCCAATGATGGTAACATTTCCGTCCGGCTGGATAAAAACCACATTTTAATAACCCCAACCAAAAGCAGCAAAGGGTTTTTAACACCAGAAATGCTGGTGGTGGTGGATAGCGAGGGCAAAAAAGTGGCGGGGACCGGGCAAACCACCTCCGAGCTTTTAATGCATTTAGCCATTTATAAGGAAAAACCGGATTTGAACGCAATTGTTCACTGCCACCCGGCTTTTGCCACTGCTTTTGCTCTCTCGGGCAAATTGCCGCCCTTTAATTACATGCCAGAAGCCTTGCTAGGTTTAGGGGAAATATGCTTGGTACCTTATGCTGCGCCCAGCACTAAAGAGCTGGCAGATGCCATTGCTGCAGCCTGCCAAAAAAGCCAAGCATTGCTTCTTGCCAACCATGGGGCGGTAACCGTAGCCAAAAATTTAAACCAGGCTTATTATATGATGGAAAGCCTGGAACACATTTGCCGTATTGGTTTTTATGCCCAGTTGTTGGGTGGCCCCCAAACCCTTTCTCAAGAGGCGCAGCAAAAGCTAGCTCAAATTCGGCAAGATTTGTGGCTGGATAAATAGGCTTTGCTGTTAAACTTTTGTCAAACAATCCATAAATTAAAAATGGGGCAGTCTATTAAGACCGCCTCTTTTTTAATTTATTTTTATTTTATTGAGAAGGTAATATCTGGGCAATTTTGGCTAACTTATCTTTAATAATATCATTTTTGGTTAGATTATAAGCCACTTCATAATAATTACGGGCCGCCACAAGGTCTTGTTGTGTTTCTGCATTTTCTGCTAGAACCAAAGTAATGCCCACTACATCCTCATCCGGGTAGGGTGAAATCGCCAAATCTTCCAATTGCTCTTCAATTTCGGTAAAACCGGGGGGTTCGGCTGGTAGGCCATGCTCTTTTTGCAGTCTTTCAAGCTCTGCCTTGGCCGAGTTGGTTTCAAAATAAACCTGGCTTAAGGTGTAAAACATGGCTGCAGTCTTGTAGTCGTGGGTTTTGTTTTCGTAATAATAGGCAAAATAATGATAGCAACGCACAAGTTCTTGGGCAGAGCGCACTAAACCAGCAGCCGATTTGGTAAAAGCAAAAAACTGTTCCCAATCCCCCAGGGCCAGGCTCGCTTCGGCCAAAGCTAAGTAAATACCCGCATCCATGGGGTTCCACTTGATACCCTGCAAAAGCAATTCAAAGGCCTTGTTGTATTGACCAAGCTCCATCTGCAAATAGCCGCATAAAAAATACAGGTCACTGTACTTTTGAGCAGCTGGCCGCAAAGGCTGTTTGGGCTTGTAGCGATAGCAATAAAGTTGGAAGTCTATCATATCCCGAAAACTGTAATAATCGTTGAAACGGTCTTCTTTGGCAAAGGTATCTACTTTGGCAAGCAAAGGTTCCAAAAGAGCAAAGGCTTGGGCCGGGCTGCCAAAAATGGCCAAATCCTGCGCCTTAACAAGCTCCTGATTCAGTTTTTCGGCCTCTTTTTTTAGTATTTCCAGCCAGGCTTCTTTTTTTTCTTCGGGCAATCTTTCATATACCAACCGGCCAATCGCACGTAAAATTTCCGGGGCAAATTCGTGCTCTTTATATTTGGCTTTTTGCTCTTCCAAAAAAACCAGGTCCTTTTCATTATCACCGATAAGGCTGGCTTCGATTACGGCCATAATCGCATCAAAGTCCATCGATTATCTCCTTTTTACTGTTTATCTTCTTGGGGCATTCTTTCCAAAATCATTTTATCTACCGCCCGCAAAACCTCGGGACCCAAATTATGCATGACAAATTTTGCTTTTTGCACTTGTAAAAAAGGAATATCATGCTCGGGGTTGCCTGACAAACCGCTTTTTATTTCTTTAATAATCTGACTATAAGTTCTCATATATCATACCTCCTTTGGTTATTATAACCAAAAATTTTGGCGATTATTTCAGCATCCTTTCCTTAATTGTTCCACAAGCATTTTATTTGGATATTTTGGCGGGAGCGTGTGCGAATCGAACACACCTAAGACAGTTTGCTGCCTTACAACTAGATTTGAAGTCTAGACCGACCACCAGACCGGAACCGCTCCCTTGTTATCCCGTTTTGGCAAAAATATAATAGCCATAATTCCCCAAATAAAAATTTGTGGATTAGGGCTATTATATCACAACAAAAGGCAAGTTCAAAATTATTTTATGTAACTGCTATTTGTAACAATAGCGTCATACATTTCTTGCGAGGGAAAACCTAAACGCCACAGGGCCACCCCACCAAGCTGATACTTGGGCACCAAGGCCGCTTTTAAACCCATGCTTGTAACGTCCTCAAACCAAAGCTCCCGTGCCATACCTGTATCATCAGTGTAGGTAAACCAAGGCACCTGGTTCTCTTGACTCCACTGCACAGTAACATTGTATTTTTCTATCAGCTCGGTAACTCGGGTCAACCGTACCGAACTGCCGCTGCCGGCTTGAGGCCAGCTGTAGCCATAACAACCCAAACCCAAAATCAGCTTACTGTTATCCACACCAGTATTAAGAATGTATTGAATAACGCTTTCTGTCCAGCTCAGGCCGGCTACCGGACCGGGCTCGCTGGTGGAATAATGCTGATTATAGCACATAACAATCATCAAATCCGCATAGCGGGAAAGTGCCTCATAATCGTAGCCTTCCATCCAAGTTTGGCTGCTGTCAGAGCGAGGCCTTAAGGAAAGAGAAACAGTGTAATTTTTGCCTAAAGCCTCTTTTAATTCCTTTACAAAAAGCACAAAGGAATCCCGGCAGCTTACGGGCACCGCCTCAAAATCTAGGTTGACTCCGATCAAACCGTTTTGTTTTACCAGAGTTACGATTTGGCTTATTGCTTGGGCCCGCAAGGTTGCACTTGGCAGTACATTGCTTGGCACACTGCTTACAAAACTATCCGTAACCAAAAGTTGAGCAGGAATGTTGTTTGCCTGAGCCACCGCCAAACCCCCATTTTCTGCATAAAACAGATCAGATGCAAAACCCCGGGTTTGACTAATGTTGCCGGAAGCATCCATCTGATAGGAAAAATGGATGACCCCAGTCAAAGTATCAGCATTGGCGGAAAGAGCATCTAAAGAAGCGGAATCATAATAATAACCAATCACCTTGCTGGTGCTGGGCGGTACCTGCAAAGAATCCGGCCAAGAAATTGTAATTGTTTTAGTTGTTCCTTCCCAAGCCACGCTGGCTCCCATGCCTTCAGCCAAAAAGCGAATGGGCACCATGGTGCGGCCGTTTTTTATTACGGCTGGAGAATCCAGGGTGCAGCTTATGCCGTTAATGCTCGCTTCTTTTTTGCCTATGGGTAGGGTTACTGTGATGTTGTCTTTATAAATATAAGCAGTAGCATTACTGCCACCCTGCCAACTTAAAATGGCTCCCATGGGTTCTGTGGCATAACGAATGGGCACCATGGCACGACCCGTTTTGACATCTATGTAGGGGGCAACATCAGGCACAATCTCCTCCCCGTCAATAATCAGGGTAATTTTTTGAGCAGCCAAAGCCTGGCCGGAAAAGCAAAACAAAAAAGCAAACATAACAAAAACCAATAAAACTAAAAAAAACAGGGGGTTTTTTGTTTTTACCATCATCCATCCTCCTAAAAACAACTTGCCTTGTTTATAATATTGTTCTTATAATATTGTCGCAGTTTTATCCTACTTTTTTTGACGTATTTCGTCATATTTTGTTTCTTAAATAATTTTGTTATATTATGGTAATAAAACCAAGTCTTTTTGGCTGTTTGCGGGTTTTTTGACGGGAGCACATTACTCTTTTAGTGTGTGAGAAAGAAAAACAACCATGTCATTTTCCTTATCAAAATCATTTTTATCATCAAAGTAAAATTTAAATATCTCCGTTTCTACCAGATCTAACTTGCTCAAATCATCAGCAATGATGTTTTGGCGTATCGTCTTCATATCATCATCACTCGGAATGATGCCGCCCATGGTGTATCGGCTCATTGTCAGCGCATAAACAGTCAGACCGTCCTGCTGATAGGTTTCGTATTTTTCCAACACATATATGGGTGGTTCACTTACACTAGAAGGTACCGCGGTGTACTTTTCCCCGTCAAAATTCCAGCCTTTTCGCATGGAACCATGGTTAATGTTTTGTGCGTTAAAGTATTCTTTTGCTACTTGCTCTACATACTCCTTAGTCATAACACCCTTATCATCACCCCAATTATCTAGGTTGATGATGAAAGCGAAAAACAGATATTCACTGCTTTCTGTTGGAATATTTCCTTCTTCAAAAACCGGCACATAATCAAAACGATTTTTAATGGCAAAATCAAACGCTAAACCCCTAATGGCTAAAACATCTTCAAATCCATCTGCTTCATCAGCTAAACTTGTGACATCTTCGGCGGCTTGCGTCAGGCCAGAGGTTTGGTTAGTGTTTAAAGAAAGCTCCTGTTGCAACAAAACAAACAGTACAACAATTACTATAATTGCCAAAGCCAAAAACCCCGCCAAAATTCCCCCGGTCTTTTTGGGGCGGCTGACATTAAGCTCTTTAATTTTTTTTTGCTGCTGCAGCTTTTCTCCCGGGTTCATATAAAACACCTCCTTATTTTACTTAATTATACCATATTATACCAAAATCCCCCATGTGCAAAAGCAAAAACGCCAAAGGACAACAGAAAATTATGCTTATAATCTTTTCGTTTTATTCTTAAGACAAAACTCCAAGAATCTTATAAAAATTCTTCCCAGATGCGCAGGATGACAAACTCTTGGGTATTTACAAATAGTCTTTATACCCCAATTCCTGTGAGATAGTTTTTGCGGCAACTTGGACCAACCCTTGCGCCAAAATAAAATCATCGTCGGTAATACGGCGGTACATTCCGTAAACACCAATAGCGTATTTTGGCGCACCTGTAATATCAAATATTGGTGCGGCAATAGCCCGCAAACCAATGCGGTATTCGCCATTTTCAATTGCAAAGCTACTCTCGCGAATGGCATTAAGCTCCGCTTTCAGTTTGTCTGGTTCAACATAGGTGTGTGGCGTAAAGGCATATATCTTTGTGGCATGGAGTATTGTTTTGACTTTTTCTTCTGGCAAAAACGCCAGCATTGCCTTACCCGGGGCAGTGCAATAGCTCGGCATGCGAGAGCCTGCTTTCATCATTACACGGAGGGCGTTATTAGAATCCTCGGTCTCCAATACAAGAACCTCATTCTTATCCAGGGTAGTAAGCTGCACAGACTCGCCGGTCTTAAAAGCTATGTTCTGTATGTGCATACGTGCAATGTATAGTATATCCCATGAACTGCTGACAATATTGCCAAGCTCAAAAAGACGAACACCTAGGCGGTACTTGCCGTCATCCGACTGCTCTACAAGCGAACTATCGCACAAAGATGCAAGCAAGGCATGTGTTGTGCTTTTGGGATAGCCTGCCCGCTGGGCTAGTTCCTGTAATGTGAGCGCTCGTTTTGCCTGAGCAAGACAATCTATTAAACAGACTGCTTTTATAACTGATTTTACCTTGCCTTGATTGTTGTTCATCGTTTCTTCCCCCACTAATTTGTTTTAATCAATATGGCATTTAATTTAGCACTTCTTATATAAAACCATATTTATTCTGCCATGTCAAACCATTATTCGTTATTACTGAACGCATAGCGTTGTACTTATGCAAGAATAATGCTACAATTATTGTGCTTAAAAGCAAAAACTTAATTTTTTAATGAAAGTTTAAAATTTAAAATATGCGTATATTTGGCTTAAGAAAAAACACAATGCAGGAAGAACTCAAACATAACGGGTTGTATAGCAGGAGCAGGCAGGCTCTTTTACTGCTTGCCTGTTTTCTTTTGATAACGTTTCTTGCTTCCTTTTGCCTTGGCAGATATGGCGTACCGCTAGATGAACTAATCAAAATTATACTGAGCAAACTGTTCCCCATAGAACAGAGTTGGACATCACAGATGGAGACGGTCGTTTTTAACATAAGGTTGCCGCGCATACTTATGGCATGCCTTGTTGGCTGCTGCCTTTCGGTGGCAGGTGTATCTTATCAAGGCGTATTCCAAAACCCCATGGCTGCACCAGATATTTTGGGGGCATCCTCCGGAGCGGCATTTGGGGCAGCCCTTGCCATACTCAATTCAGCATCTAACAGGATGATAACCGTATCAGCGTTTATTTTTAGCCTTATTACGGTATGCATAGTCTATTTTATAGGACAGCGCGCCCCTGGGCACAGAGTCGTTAATTTGATCCTGGCAGGCATAATGGTAAGCTCATTATTTTCTGCAGGAACATCATATATAAAGCTGGTGGCGGACCCTACTAATCAGCTGCCGGAGATAACTTACTGGCTTATGGGGAGCCTTTCCGGTACGCGGATGTCGAGCATAGGCTTTGTTATTATACCTATGTTGCTGGGGCTGATACCGCTCTTTTTGTTACGCTGGCAGCTAAATGTGCTTACGCTAGGCGATGACGAAGCACGCACTATGGGTATTAACACAAATTTACTGCGTTTTGTGATTATCATTTGCTCTACACTGATCACAGCGGCAAGCGTATCCGTAAGCGGCATGATAGGATGGGTTGGGTTGGTGATACCGCATCTGTGCCGTAAAATTGTCGGTGGCAACTACAAATATCTTATGCCAGCCACAATAATCGTCGGAGCAACATTTTTGTTGATTGTTGATAATTTTTCTAGAAATCTTATGGCAACTGAAATACCCATAGGTATACTCACCGCCTTTATTGGCGCTCCGTTTTTTATCTATCTCATTACGAGGAAGGAAAAAATGTTATGAGCCTAACAACACAAAATTTGAGTTTTAGCTATGGTATACATCCTGTACTATCCGGCCTAAATTTTAGCGTGGAACCGGGACAGTTGGTGTCGGTGCTTGGCCCAAACGGCGTGGGCAAAAGCACGTTATTCCGCTGCATGCTGGGCCTACTTTCGGGATACAGTGGACGCATTATGTTGAATGGGCTGGAGATTAGCTCTTTTTCTGTACGTGAACTTGCTCACCGCATTGCATATATACCACAATCACATGGACAGTCGTTCAATTATACCGTGTTTGATATGGTACTTATGGGAACCACGCATCAGTTTACCCCGTTTGCATCGCCCAAAAAACGGCAAATTGATGCCGCCCAAATGGCACTGGAACAGTTAGGCATAGAGTCTCTTAGCAAAAAATCCTTTTGCTGCATATCTGGTGGCGAACAGCAGCTTGTGCTCATTGCACGGGCACTGGCACAGCAGGCAAGCATATTTTTGATGGATGAGCCTACCGCAAACTTGGATTACGGCAACCAGTCACGCGTGCTTGATTGTGTAAAGCAACTTTCGCAAAACGGCTATACGATATTGCTTTCTACGCACAATCCGCAACACGCTCTTTTTTATTCGGATACGATTCTTGCCCTGCACGGTGGTACTATTGCCGCTTTTGGCGTGCCAGATGATGTGATGGATGAAAGCCTTATTCGTTTGTTGTATGGTATGGAAGTAGAATTTATGGACGCGGGCAAAACACGTCTAATTGTGCCTGCTCAGGGAAGAGGTGATTTATGTTTCGTTGGCAGCCACAGATGATACGTTATATGAAGGACGCATCGGAATATGGTTTTTATCACCGCAATTTAGCAGAAAAGATTGTAAAACACCTGCCAGAAAATGCAAACATATGCGATGCAGGCTGCGGGCTGGGTTATTTGAGCCTTGAACTAGCGCAATATTGCCACAATGTGATTGCCGTGGATATTGCACCAAAAGCACTCAACATACTTTCTCAAAACATACAGCAGCACGGATATACCAATATATCGGTCGTAGAAGGTAATATATCCGACTGCTGTCCTCTTAAACCTTATGACGCAATGGTGTTTTGTTTTTTTGGCAGCATTGCTAAAACACTTGCCGTGGCAAAAGCACAATGCCGCGGCAGGGTAATAATGATAAGGAAGAACTGGGAAAAGCACCGGTTTACCCTTTGCGACAAGCCGCTGGAATACTTTAATTTTGCGGAAGCGCAGACACAACTTAATTTTATTGGCATACCCTTTTGCTATGAGACCTTTGCCTTGGAAATGGGTCAGCCGTTTCGCTCTATGGAGGATGCGGTGGATTTTTTCCGCACATACAGCAAGGATGTGGATGCTGATAGCATCACAGCAACGGATATATGGGACAAGTTGATCAAACAGGATTGCAAAGATTTCCCATACTATCTGCCATCGCTCAAGCAAATGGGGCTTATTGCGTTGGATTCGGGAGATATCCCCGATGACATACAAAAATATATAATGGTGGAAGGAGAAAAAAAATGAAGAAAACTTTTATACTAGTATTTGTTTTGATGTTTATGCTGGCTGTTTTTGCGGGCTGTTCCCAGACCAAGGAAACTGGATCTACTGTGGATGAAAATGCCACGGTGATGTTCACTGACTCCGTAGGCCGCGAGGTAGAGGTCCCCGCAAATATTACCAAGGTAGCTATTTCCGGACCCCTTGCACAGATTGTGGTATTTGCACTTGCCCCTGATAAGCTGGTTGGCATTGCTTCTGAATGGGATGCCACAGCTGAACAATTTCTTGACACAAATTATTATAATTTGCCGCTCTTGGGTCAGCTTTACGGCGGTAAGGGTGAATTGAACCTGGAAACGCTGCTGGCAAGCGGAGCACAAGTTGTAATAGATATTGGCAAACCTAAGGACACCATATTTGAGGACCTTGACGCCCTTCAGACTCAAACTGGCATACCCTTTGTACATATAACCGCTACCACAGAAAACATGGGCGACGCTTACCGCAAACTGGGTGAGCTGCTAAACATGACGGATGAAGCCGAAACACTTGCCGCCTACTGCGATGAGGTCTATGCAAGGACTGTTGAAATAGCAAACAGTGTAGATAAAGTAAACCTGCTCTATTGCCTTGGCGATGCTGGCCTTAATGTTATTGCAAAGGGATCTTATCATGCCGAAGTTATTGACCTGCTTGCCAACAATTTGGCAGTTGTAGAATCGCCCTCCAGCAAGGGTAGTGGCAATGAAGTCGATATGGAACAGATCTTGCTTTGGAATCCTGATGTGATCTTATTTGCCCCAGACAGTATTTACGCTACTGTCGGTTCTGATTCTAATTGGCAGGATGTTACTGCGATAAAAAATGGCAACTACTATGAAGTGCCGTTTGGCCCCTATAACTGGATGGGCTTTCCTCCCTCCGTGCAGCGTTATCTTGGCATGATGTGGATGGCTCAGCTATTGTATCCTGAAACTGCACAGTATGATTTGTATGCGGAAATCTCTCAGTATTTTAACATGTTCTATCATTGCAATATCACCCAGGAGCAGTTTAATGAACTGATATCAAATTCTATAGCAATAACCGCCAAGGAATCGGCGGCATAAATATGGAGCCTATTTATGAGAGAACTGTTTAAAACCATCTATGACACGCTTTGCCACGGTAATGATCTAGTGCTGTGCAGTATAATTGCCAGTTCGGGTTCTACACCGCGTGGCAAGGGAGCTAAAATGGTAGTATTCGCCGACGATTCTACCCTGGGAACCGTCGGTGGCGGAGCTGTAGAATATGAGAGTATACGTCATGCCAAAGAAGCTTTAAAAAGCAAAAGTGCTTTTTCAGTTGGGTTTAACCTTACCTCAAATCAAACAGCGGATATCGGCATGATCTGTGGCGGTCAGGTTGTGGTGTATTTTCAGTATTTTGCCGGCCATGACGAGCAGGCAAAAGCTATGTTTTTACATATAGCCGGATTATTTGACCGCGGAATCAACTCGTGGCTGATAACACATATTGCCAAGGGCGGTGTATGGCAGATGGGCGTATATGAGGAAGATAGCGGTCTGCTTTTTGCCCAAAATATACCTAAGGACATAGTCCTGCCACTGCTTAAAAGCCGCGGCATGTTACAAAAAGGCGAACCTGCCTATTATGTGGAACCACTTACCCAGGCAGGGATGGCATACATTTTTGGCGGCGGCCATGTGGCGCAAGAGCTTGTGCCCGTGCTTGCCCATATAGGCTTTCGTCCTGTCGTATATGATGACCGCAAAGAGTTTACCGATAAAAAGCTATTTCCTGCTGCAATACATACTATTACTGCGCCTTTTACGGAGATAGCCAGGTATATTACTATTACGCACAATGATTATGTTGTTATAATGACACGTGGTCACCAGGCGGATTATGAAGTGCTGGAGCAAATGCTGCGCACCGAAGCTTGCTATGTTGGCGTAATAGGCAGCCGGCATAAAATTGCTATTACCAATAAAAAGCTGTTTGAATCAGGTATAACTGAGGCGGGGCTGTCCCGCATTCATACACCCATAGGTCTTCCCATAAAGGGGGAAACTCCCGCTGAGATAGCAATAAGCATAACTGCCGAGTTGATTTTGCACAGAGCAAACATGAATGAGGAAAGCGAATGAAAAGTACAAAACATATACTGATCTGCGGCGACGTGGGCGCTGGCAAAAGCACCCTGATACGACGGTTAGTTGCTCAAAGCAGTAGACCCATATGCGGCTTTGTTACCAAGCGTGAGCCTGCGGATGAAAGCGGTGAAAGTCCGACCTATATACATCCTGCAAATACAAGCGAACGGTTTCTCACCCCTTTAAACCTAATTGGAAGCTGTAATAAAGGCCGTTGTAGTTTTTGCCATCCGAAGGTGTTTGACACCTACGGCGCGGAACTGCTTGCGGCCAAGCCAGATAGTATAATCCTTATGGATGAGCTTGGGTTTATGGAAAACGATGCGATGATATTCCGCGATGCTGTAATTAAAGCACTGGATGGCGATATTCCTGTTATTGCAGCGGTAAAAAGTACGCAAACACCATTCCTGGATGAACTGCGTGGGCACGAAAACGCACAAGTTTGCTATATAACGCACAAAAACCACGATGCCACGTTTGAAAAATTGCTCCCAATAGTTTATGCTATCTGGGAATAAATGCTGGTTTTGGCGTAATAAAACAAAAGAACCTATCTGTGAGTTTAAGCATTCACAGATAGGTTCTTTTGGCACGCCCGGCGAGATTCGAACTCACAACCTACTGGTCCGTAGCCAGCCACTCTGTCCAGTTGAGCTACGGGCGCAAAAATGGCGGAGAGCAAGGGATTCGAACCCTCGATACAGGTTTATGCCCGTATACTCGCTTAGCAGGCGAGCGCCTTCGACCTACTCGGCCAACTCTCCGAATGGAAATTGCTTTTCTATTATATAAAAATTGTTTGCCAAAGTCAATAAAACAGGCCATTTCTTTGGCAAATATTTTCACCTATACATTTTTTCCATTAAAAAATTTTTTATTCTTTATCTGTTAGCTTATTACAAATAAAAAGGTCTCCAATTTAAATTGGAGACCTTTTTATTTATTTTATCTGTTTATTCTACTGTAACACTTTTGGCCAAATTGCGCGGTTTATCAATATCACAGCCCTTTTCCAAAGCGGTGTAATAGGCCAAAAACTGCATGGGGATAATGGCCAAAAGTGAAGCAAAAAGGTTTTTGGCAGCAGGAATCGACCATACCGTGTCTGCCACTTGTTCCATCTCTTTGCAACCAGGATTAGTAATAGCCAAAACTTCGGCCCCGCGAACCTTAACTTCGGTAATATTGCTCACCATTTTGGGCAGAAGAGAATCTTGGGTGGAAAGGGCAATAATCAAAACTCCCGGCTCCACTAAAGCAATGGTACCATGCTTTAGCTCACCTGCGGCATAGGCCTCGCTATATATGTAAGAAACCTCTTTAAGCTTTAAAGAGCTTTCCATAGCCAGGGCGTAATCTAGCCCTCGGCCAATAAAAAGAATATGTTTGTGGTCAAAATGCTGATAGGCAAAACGCTGTACCAGCTCTTTCATTTTTAGGGTTTCTTTAACCTTGTTGGGAATGTTAATAAGCTCTGAGAGGCATTCCTTATAATAGTCATCTGTTATGGTACCGCGTTTTTTGGCCAAATCTAATGCTAGAATATAAAAAACCATAATTTGAGAAGAAAAAGCTTTGGTGGAGGCCACGGCAATTTCCGGCCCGGCCCCGGTACGAATCACATAGTCGGCTTCTCGGTCTATGGTACTGCCAACCACATTGGTAATAGCTAAAACTTTGGCCTTTTGCTTTTTAGCTTCTCGCATGGCGGCTACAGTATCGGCCGTTTCACCGGATTGGCTGACCACGATCAGCATGTCGTTTGGCCCTAAAATGGGGTTACTGTAACGATATTCCGAGGCAATATCTACTGTTATGTGCATTTTGGCAAGTTGAGAAATAATACTTTTGCCTACAATTCCGGCATGATAAGCAGTGCCGCACCCTACAATGGTAAGGTTAGAAATTTTTTGAGCTACTTCGGATGTGATGGGCATCATATTTTCTTTTATTTTTAAATTTTTTACATCTACCAGGGGGTCCAAGGTGGCTTTTAAGGCGGTGGGCTGCTCATATATTTCCTTAAGCATAAAGTGCTCAAAACCGCCTTTTTCTGCTGCTGCAATATCCCAATTTATATGTAGTACTTCTTTTTCTATGGGTTGGCCAAATTCATCATAAATTTTTATTTCATCTTTGGTAAGAACAGCGATTTCCATGTTTTCTAAAAGATAAATATCTCTGGTGTGTTCCAAGATGGCCGGTATATCTGAGGCTATTAAAGAACCGTCTTTGCTGCGGCCAATGACCAGGGGGCTATCGTTTCTGGTACAGTAAATGGTGTCCGGGTTATCCCGGCAGATTATACCCAGGGCAAAAGAACCTTGCAGATGGCTTGTAACCTCGCTGATGGCGGCTAACATGTTACCTTTATAAAAATAGTCTAACATGTGAGCTACCACTTCTGTGTCCGTACCGGAAACAAAGACACAACCCTGGTTAATAAGCCAATTTTTTAGTGTCAAGTAGTTTTCGATAATGCCATTATGTACTACCGCAATGTTGCCTTTTACGTCTGTGTGGGGGTGTGAATTGATATCGGAAGGTTCCCCATGGGTGGCCCAGCGAGTGTGGCCAATACCATTGGTACCAAAAATAGGCTGGGTTTTCAACCGTTCTTCTAAAATAGCTAAACGGCCCTTGGCCTTTTGCACATTAATTTGGCCATCATGGCAAAGAGCTACCCCAGCCGAATCATAACCCCTATATTCCAAACGGGCAAGCCCCCGCAAAAGAATAGAAACAGCCTGCTCCTCACCTGTGTAACCAAAAATACCGCACATATTAAAGCCTCCTCATACTCATAAAGGAAAATTTAAAAATTTGAATTCGTCTTTAATATATTATCACAAAAACTGTTAAGAACATAGGTTATTTTCAAATAACAGTGAGTCCTGATCTGGCTTTACAAAAGAAGGGCAAGCTGATAGATCTTTCTGATATCATCTTCTGTTAAGACAACCAGCGAACCGATGGTCCGCTTGCCAAAGAAGCTACATTTTTTGGTCATATCTTCTATTTGTGCCGGGGTCAAATCGGACAAGTTGTGGCTAGCAATAAGTTCTCTTAAGGTTTTGGGCATGCCTAAGGAGGCAAAAAAGCCCTCAGTTTTTTCGATACCGGCAAGTGCCGTTTTGGCCGGGTTCAAATAATCGGCCTCACAACCCCAAACATCCACCGCAAATTTAAAGAAACGCCAGATAGCCTTGGGCATAACATAGCGGGCCCAAGCTCCCCACATGGCGGCCAAACCAGCCCCGTGGGCAACATCATGCAAGCCGGAGAGCTCATGCTCCAGCTGGTGGGTAGCAAAATCCATGCTTCGGCCAAGGCCGGTTAAATCATTGTGCGAAAGACTGCCGGCCCACATAATTTCCGAGCGGGCCTCGTAATCTGTTGGATGATCCAAAGCAATTGGCCCATTTTTAATCAGTGTGGCCAAAATTGCCTCCGCAATGCGGTCTGTTAAATCGGTGTCGTTTTCTGGGCTGAAAAAACGTTCCATAGTGTGCATCATAATATCTACTACACCGCAAGCAGTCTGATAAGGGGGCAAGGTGTAGGTAAGCTCTGGGTTTAAAATAGCAAAACTGGCCCGTATGTTTTGATTAATAAGGCCACGTTTTAACCAGCCACCGGCAAATTCATCATTGGTAATAACCATGGATCTGCTTGTTTCGCTGCCAGCCGCCGGAATAGTTAAAACTACCCCAAGCGGAAGGGTTTTGGTAAAGACAGCTTTTCTTTCAAAAAAATCCCACACATCACCGTCAAAGCAAGCGCCGGCAGCAGCAGCCTTGGCACAATCTATAACACTGCCGCCGCCCACTGCCAAAACAAAATCTACCTCTTCGGCGCAAATAAGTTTAATTGCTTGGCGAGTAAAAGAAAGCCTTGGGTTCGGCATTACTCCGCCCATAGAGCAAAAAGACACCCCTGCTTCTTTTAAAGATGCTTCAACTTCAGCCAGTAAACCGGATTTTACGGCACTTTGACCGCCATAAAGAATTAGGGCTTTCTTGCCACCAGCATTTTTTACTTCTGCGCCAACTTTCTTTTGCGTGTCCCGGCCAAAAACGATACGGGTTGGCGACTGAAATTCAAATTTTTCCATATGTTAAAACTCCTTTCTAAAATCAACATATAACTAAAGTGATTATTTATATTTAACCAGCAAAAAATCCTGCAAAATATTTTTATTGGTTATAAATATTTCTTTATTCTTGAAAATTAATATGTTAAGATAATAATTAAATATTGTTAAGATTCTAACCAATTTTTATTAAAAGTTTTAGGAGTTTTAATGGAAGAACATATCGGTCAATGTTATTCAAAACCGAGAAAATGGCATCGTTTGGCTAGCGGTACCATTATGTTTCTTACGTTGGGCGTTGTTTATGCCTGGTCTATTTTTGCATCCCCTCTTATGGCAGAATTTGGCTGGGAAAACACCGAAACCTCTTTGTGCTTTACTTTTTCGCTTTTGTTTTTTTGTGTTGGCAATGCCTTAGGCGGCTTTCTTGCCAAAAGAGTTAAGCCACGCACAATTGTGCTGGCCGGCGGGATTGCCATGTTTTGTGCTTATTTTTCTGCCACTTTTTTGCAACAAGACACCCTTTGGCTGCTTTACATATTTTTTGGCTGCCTTACCGGCACTGCCACCGGCATGACTTACAATGCTATCCTTAACTCTGTTACCCGCTGGTACCCCAACAAAGTGGGCACTGTTTCCGGTATTTTAATGATGGGGTATGGGCTAAGCAGCATGATTGTTGGTTCTTTGGCTGCTTTCATTATTGAAAATTTTGGTTGGCGGAATGCTTTTCTTGTTATTGGCATTCTTTTGGGTGTGGTTTTGGTGGGGGGTTCCTTTTTTATGGCTTTGCCGCCAAAAGATATGGTTTTTGAACCACCTAAAGCCAAAAAAAATAGGAAAGATAACCCTCCCTTAAAAAACTATGCCCCTTTAGAAATGGTAAAAAGACCTTCTTTTTGGCTCTTCTTTGTTTGGGTTACCTTGGGTATTTCTTTTGGTATGGGTCTCACAGGCCATGCCCTACAGTGCGCTTTGGAGGTTGGGGCCACCGCCGGGTTGGCCACATTTGCTGTTGGCCTCATTTCCACCTGCAATGGGGCAGGTCGCTTCTTTTTTGGGGCTTTTTTTGACTGGGTCGGCCGCAGAAAAACTATGCTTCTTGCTACCCTTTTAATGATGAGTGCGGCTATAATTCTTTTGACCGCCATTAAAACCAGTAATGTGCCTCTTTTAATGCTAGGTTATATAATTACCGGTTTTGGTTTTGGGGCTATGGCTCCGGTCAATTCAGCTTATGTCAACAGCTCTTACGGGCCGCAAAATTACGCGGTAAATTTCAGCATTATGCACATCTTTTCCATTCCTTCGTCTTTTTTGGGCCCATATTTGGCAGGTTTTTTGCAAGCTGCTTTTGGCACTTATTTTGCTTCTTTTTCTGCCTATATAGGTTTCACCTTTATTGCTTTAGCCATAACTTTTCTACTCAGAAAAATTTAGACCTTTTTGGGAAACTAAAAAAGCACCCAATTTTTATGGGTGCTTTTTTAGTTTTTATTTTGACTGTTTATTTAACAAAACCATAGGCCTCCAGACCGGTTTGACCAGCTTCTGTTCTTGCTATAGCAGCTTGCCAGACCGCATCAGCTTCTCCAAGGGTTTTGGTCTGAGTATATATGGTGGCGGCAACGCCTCTGTCGGCCAGTTCAGTTAAGGCATACTCCTTAAGCTCCTCAGCCATCGTAGCTGCCTTTGTTTGGTCATCATTGTAAATGGTAAGCAAAATATCTGTGTTTTCCGCAGAAGGATCAAGTAAGCCTGCTTCTATTGCCTCATCAAAAACTAACATAACCGAGCTTTTAAAATCAAGCACGGTGTTGTCCTCCCCTTTCACCAAGCGGGTACTTTCCTCATCTATCCCTGTCATCTTCAAAACCCTGCCATCTGGGTTTAAGGGGATGCGACAAATAGGATTAATAGCCACATCTATGTAAGTATCTACTTTATAAAGAACTTTAATCTTGGGTACCCATACAATTAAGGCAATCAACAACATAATTAAAAAAATTAAAAAGCTGCGGCGAAACCTTTTTTTGTCTTCCGGTTTTTTAGCTCGCAATGGCCTCTTTTTTTTAGAGTTTTTTACATAATCGGGCAGCGCATCCCTTTTAGCTTGAGCATATTGTTCCCCGGTAATTTCCATGCCGACCTCCCAGGATGGGTCAGCTTTTGTGGCTATTTTGCGGCCTTTTTCATCAATAAGAATAGCTTCAGTACCATTTATTACAGCAATAGTAAACTTAGTCAAAATTTTCCCTCCTTATGGCTGTTTTGATGAGCATTTTATCTTGCGAATATTTTGATTATACACTTCTTTATTAAGATTGGCTATACATTATTTTAAAAAGAAAATTGTTTTATTAAAGCTCTTTCAATAGCCCAGTACTTCATCCACCAAAACCACCGTCAGATCACTCCCCCAAGCAGGGCGGTCCAAAAGGCTGTAAACACAGCAAGGGCTGTTTTCCATCTCGCATTTTTCGCAGCTTTCTAGGCTTTGGCATGGGGTTTGGCGGCCAAACCTTGCCATGTTTTTGGGTGCGGCAATCATACGTTGTCTAGCTTTTGCTTCTTTTATGTTGGCCACAATTTTGTTTTTGCCCGCAACCACAAAAGTTCGTTTTGGCCCAAAAGAAAGTGCTGCTACACGGTTGCCCTTGCCGTCTACATTAAAAATTTGGCCTTGCGTAGTAATGGCATTTGCACTGGAAAAATAAACATCGCACACCAATGCCTGCCTTTGAATTTGAAGTTTTTCTTCCGGGCTTAGATCTTCCTGCCAATGGTCTAAAACCGTCAGACCTTTTTCTTGCAAAAGCTGGGGCAACCCAAGCTCCCGCAAGGTAACAGAACCACCCAGACCCGCCACCTCTTCTTTTTGCACTTGATTTTGCAAAAAGCTTATGGCTTCTGCTTTATTTTGGCATACTTTCACCTTAAAACCTTTCTTTTGCAGGCCTTTTGCAGCTGCTTCCAGACTGTTTATTTCTATGGTCATTTTTTTACCGCCTCCTTATCCAAAATAGCTCATTCTGCTGTTATGGCTTGCCAAAAAGTACCATTCTTATAGATATCCTCCATCAAAAAGCTCCAGGGGACAACCACAAAACGCTCTATCTCTTGACTTTCTGGATCCACTAAAATGTTCATGCCATCGGTACTCAGCTTAAACTCTGTTTGGTTGTTTATAAGCCCCGCATCCACCCAGGTTTCGGGGTAGCTTGCCCCGGGAAGGGCTGCCACTACTTTTTCTATAGTTTTTTCAATACTATTACGCCAACCAGCTCCATTTTCATAAAGATCCCACAGCTTATAGCTGCGTCCGGTATTTATATCAATATGATAATAAAGCTCAACTTTTTCTGTTTCACCCTCTGGGCTAATAACACGGCCAATTTGATATAGCTCCAGTACATCACCAACCATTTTCCAATCTGCGGAAAGCTGTACCAAATAGCCTCCTTTGGCCTGGTTTACCCAGGGTGAAACGCAAAGATAATAAATTTGGCTGTTTATTTTTTGCTGAGATAGTTTGCCTGAAAGACCACTTATTTGAGGATATACAACCTGCAAATCATAAATACTGTTGGCATAATTGGCTTCGGCAAAAGCCTTATCATTTAAAGTAATGCCATAATTACTACCGTAAATTTGTTCGTCCTCGGCATTTATATAATAGAAGCTGGCTTGATCATTCACCATAATCAAATCTCCTAAAACATAAAGCACATAGCTGCCAGACAAACTGGGTAAGCTTGTAATCTCCTGCCCCTCGTCATTCAAAAAACAGCTTTCGGAATCGGTTTGGGCAAGTACAAAAGGAGTTTTGATGTTAAAGTGCCAGCTTTGGGCCAGGCTGCCCACATAAAGCATGGGGTCTTCCTGTCCTAAAACGTTGTAGCAAAATTCGCTCAACTGCACCCCTTCATTGTTAAACAAAGCCCGTGGTGACGCTTTACTTTTGGCAAAAGCATAAAGGTTTCGCCCCAAATATGCTCCATAGCCAAAGCTGGGCTGCACCAACCAGCTGCCATCAGTAGCCAAAAGACCGTAACCTTTGGTGGTAAGCACCAAAGCGGCCCCATTATAAAAAGGATGAGCCTGTAAATAATATGCTTTTATAACCACATTGCCCTGAGTATCTAAATAACCCATGGTACCAGTATCGGACTGATAAATAATGCGTCCCTCATTTAAAGACCCCAGCAAAACTGAACTGGGCATTTCAACCAAGGTTTTGCCTCCCTTATCTATTAAAAACACCTTGCCTTCAGTGGTTCTAACTAAGGCTTGTCCGTCATAAAAATTGCCTACCGCCTCATAAATAGGCTCCACAATAATTTGCCCCAAAGAATCTATAAAGCCATATAGTTGGCTGGAATCTTTTTGGCGGCCAAAAGCAGCCATGCCTTCATTAAAGGGCTGAATATCACCGGCTACGCCAAAAATTTTTTGCCCAGCAGCATCATAAACATAGTGACTATCGCCTTCCTTGGCAATCACATATTCATTAGCCTGCATATATATGTTTTCTAGGCTAAAAGGAACCACGGTTTTGCCTGTTTCGTTAATGGCTCCCCATTTTTCATTTTCTAAAACCCAGCAAAGGCCTTTCGTATTCATTGGCAAAGCCTTATCATAAAGTTGTTCTATAACCCAATTACCCTGGACATCAATATAACCCCAAAAAATTTGGTTATCTTCTCCCTGCTGCCAAGCAGGGTACAACATAGCTTCGGCATTTCCCTCAACACTTTGGGTGAGGTTAGTAGGTTCCGGTTCATTCATTTTATCTATGGTTTGCCAAACCACATAGGTAATGGCAAAACAAAGGGCCACTAGCCCCGTAAAAAATATGATGGCTGTTTTACGCTTTTTTGTCACAACTGTTTCCCCTCTTTTGGAGTTTTTGCTTCATCTGTTTTGTTTAGTTTTTCGGTTCCTGATATATCGTGCCACTATCTACATCTATGGTATCAAAATTTACTCTTTGCCATTCTTTGCTGCTGCCATCAGCTTTAACGCGTCTTATGCGTTTACTAATGCTGTCTTCCTGCACATAAATCCAGCCGTTAGAAACTTCAAAAAAGTTACTATTGGTATCTGCAATAACCAGGCTAATGTTAGCCCCCTCAGATTTCATGCGATAAATATCGCCCTCAATATTATAATAAATCCATTTATCTTCCATGTCCAGCCAGGATATATTGCCCTCTGCTAAGACCAACACCGTATTATTCACTCCCATCACACAACATTGGGTGGTGCCAGTTCCGTCATCCCCCAAAAAATATATCTTGCCCTCCCTGGCAAAAATGTTAGAGATACACTTGGTGGAAAGCTGGGTTTTTTGCTGACCACTCAAATTAAGGCAAGTAATATACTGATTATCTTCGTCGGCATAATACAAGTTGTTGCCGCTTATCCGCCAAAATTCCATATTTTCTTTTGCAAGCAGGCTCAAGTTGCCGCCGTTTACAATGGAATATACTCCGCCGGTTCCGTTTTTGTCTGTGGCATAGCAGTAAGTATTGCTGCCCTCTTGTTGCAAATTCAAGACATTCAACACTTGGTTTTTATACTTATATGGGTTTTGGCCTGGCACCAAATGGTAAAAGCCATCTCCCCACATATAATAAATAGCACTTTCCGTTGCCCCCACAATGCAAGAGGAGGAGGAGGTAATAGCTATTTTGGTGCCGTCTTTTGCCAGATCGTAAAGTACACCATCATTTTCACCAATATAATAAAGGTGGTTTTTTATGGCTACCATATCATAAAACACTTGGCCGCTTAAGCCAAGAAGATGGTCAGACAGCCAAAGCTGTCCCAAAACAGCATCAGAGCTTTCGCCCAAAATATCTCCTTCAATTTTTTTGTCTTCACAAGCACAAAAAATCGTTAGAGTCAGTGCTAAAGTAGGCACCAGTAAAACTTTTTGGGCTAAAATTTTTCGGGCACAAAGCATTAAACCACCTCCTTTTGTTTTATGTATTATTAACTCTTTTTTTTATCATTTTGTTCCAAATCGGCTAACTTTATTATGCGTGAAATATTTTTATTTTGGCAGTTAAGGTCGTTTCTTGCGGCTTCTATTCTTAAAAACCCATTCTCTTTGAAAGTGGTAGCTGATTACAAAAAGCACCGCATCCACAAAGATTTTTATACCTACCTTGCCGCCACCCGCCAGCTCATGCAGGCCCCAAACGCTAAAAGCCGAAATCAGCATAACTACCAAAGCTAGGCTGTAATATTTAATTAGGGTATGCTGCATTTGAACCTGATTTCTAAACACAACTTTGCGGTTAACCAAGTAATTTACAAAAGAAGAGATTATGCGGGCAAAAATAGTGGCAGGCACAATGTGAAAAAGCAAAGAAAACAAAACAAACAACCCTAAGTCTATCCCAAAAGAAAAAAGTGAGGTACTGATAAAACTAAGAAACATAATCAGGATCTGCAAGACATCCCGTAAATTTTTAAAATGAGAAAAACGGTTTTTGCTTATATAGGCAATTTCTATAAAAATTTCTTCTATTCTTATCTGTCTTTGCTTACATTCTAAAAGCATATTCATCTCATAATCAAATTTTTCTCCTTTTGTCTTCACCAAAACAGGCATAAAACTTGCCGGTATACCTCACAAACCTGTTTGCGTATCCATAACTTTAATACCGGTAAAAAAATAAAAAGCATAACGAAAAAACCAATTAAGAAGACGCTTTTTACTAACTATCTCTTCTCTTGACCAGCACTTTCTAGAGCCGATAATCAGATTGTTGGGGTGCTCTTGTAGCTTTTCACCAATCCGCTCAACGTCTAAAACGCTATGCTGGCCGGCAGCATCAGCAGTTACAGCCCCAATGCAATCTTTAAAGTTTTCCAAAAAATAAGTAAACCCTGTTTTTAAAGCTCGGCCCTTACCCAAATTTGCCGCATGCTCTAAAATGAGGCACTGTGGTTTGGCGGCTAGGGTGCAAAAAATTTCTTTGCTTTGTGGCCCGCTGCCGTCATTCACAATAATAAATTTATCAAAGCCAACCTCAATCAGCTCATCCACCAGCTTAAGTAAACGGTCATCCGGGTCAAAAGCAGGAATCACGATGGCAAGATCCGTCTTGTTGTTCATGGTTCCCCCCTTTTTTTAAAACAACTTTATTGCCACATACACAATTAAGTATAGATATTGGTAAAGAATTTGTCAATCAACCAAGCTCTTTTACCCCGGCGGTATTGAGCAAAAAAATCCCCGGCAAAAAACAGCCGGGGATTTTAAATCAAACAGCTTGTTTATTGGGACTTGTTAATAGCCATGAGCCTGCTTCAGCATCATATCTTTTACTTTCATCAGACGAGTGGTGTTGCCACGCTCATTTTCGTCCAACTTCATGGTAATATATTTGATAGTTTCTGCCAATTGAGGAATCATGACATATTCCAAAGCATTAACCCGGCGACGGGTCTTTTCTATCTCTTGGGCCAAAAGCTGAGCCGATTTTTCGATCTCGGCTAATTTCAGCATATCCATCAGGGTATCTGAAAGAGCATATAGAGCATCATCCAATTCCCCGGAGGTCATGGCAAAACCATAAGGATATATTTCCGATGGGTCGTTGCTTTTGGTGATGAATTGGTAGCGGGGTACATTTACCGACATAATGTTTTTGAAATCCATGTCCAAAGTTACACTCTGCTTGGGATAAAGCAATGCTTCTTCCAATAGCTCTGGCGACATAACGGCAGAAGCCACAGTAAAACTGGCGTGAGCGCGCATCAAAGATTCTTCTACTTTTAAGCGAAGTTTTTGATTTTCCCGCACGATTTCTAAAAATTGTTTCATTAATTCGTCCCGCTTATCTTTTAAAAGCTTGTGACCACGTCTAGCTGTTTTTATACGTTTTTTTAAGTTGGTCAGCTCCATACGAGTAGGGTTTACCGCAAGACGAGCCATGTTTCAACCCCCTTTACGCCTCTTCGGGCCAATATTTTTCAAGATATGCCTGACGAATACGTTTTAGCTCGCCTCTGGGCAGAATCTTCAAGAGCTTCCAACCAAGTTCCAAGGTTCCTTCAATGGGACGATCCATAGTATAGCCTTGCGAAACATATTCTTTTTCGAAAGCATCGGCAAATTTGGCATACAGTTTATCGGTTTCGGTCAATGCTGCTTCACCTAAAATCGTCATTAGCTCTTTGGCGTCTTTACCACGGGCATACGCAGCAAAAAGCTGGTTCATGGTATCGGCATGGTCTTCTCTGGTTTTATCTTTGCCAATACCTTTGTCTTTCAGACGGGAAAGAGAGGGCAGCACATCGATGGGAGGTTTTAAACCTTTGCGATATAACTCACGGGAAAGAATGATCTGACCCTCGGTAATATAACCTGTCAAGTCAGGGATTGGATGGGTCTTGTCATCTTCCGGCATGGAGAGGATGGGGATCATAGTAATGGAACCATCGTTACCTAACAAACGGCCGGCCCGTTCATACATGGTTGCAAGGTCGGTATAAAGGTAACCGGGATAACCACGGCGGCCAGGAACTTCTTTACGGGCTGCAGAAACCTCACGCAATGCTTCTGCATAGTTGGTGATGTCGGTAAGGATTACCAAAACCTGCATGCCTTTTTCAAAAGCTAAATACTCAGCAGCAGTAAGAGCCATACGCGGGGTTGCAATACGCTCGATTGCGGGGTCGTTGGCTAAGTTCATAAAGAGCACGGCACGGTCAATAGCACCGGTACGTTTAAAGTCGCTGATGAAGAAGTCGGCTTCTTCGAAGGTGATACCGATAGCGGCAAACACAACAGCAAATTTGGAATCGGTGCCCAAAACTTTGGCCTGACGAGCAATTTGTGCAGCCAGTTCGGCGTGCGGCAAACCAGAACCGGAGAAGATAGGCAGTTTTTGTCCACGTACCAAGGTATTCAAACCATCAATAGCAGAAATACCAGTTTGAATAAACTCGGAAGGATAGTCGCGGGCGGCAGGATTCATAGGCAAGCCGTTAATATCTAAACGGGCTTCGGCCAAAATTTCAGCACCGCCATCAATTGGGTGCCCCATGCCGTCAAAAACCCGGCCCAGCATATCTTCGGCAACCGGAAGCTCGATGCCATGGCCTAAAAAGCGTGCTTTGGATTGAGCTAAGTTGATGCCGGCAGAGTTTTCAAACAACTGAACTAATGCATTAGAACCATTGATTTCCAACACCCGGCAACGGCGAGTTTCGCCATTTTGTAATTCAATTTCTCCTAGTTCGTCATAGGTTACGTTTTCCACATCACGAATGAGCATTAGTGGGCCGGTAACCTCTTGAATGGTACGATATTCTTTAATCATTATTCGTCACCTCCGGCGGCCACTACTGCGTCTAACTGAGCTATCATATCGGCTTTGATTCGATCATATTCCTGAACATAAATTTCCGGATCACTGTGTTTAGCACGGCCCAGCTCATCTCTAACTTTAATTTTAAAGATAGCATCCAGGCTGGCACCTTTAGCCAAAGTTTTTTTGCTCAAATCAAAGTAGGTTAAAAGCAGATTTAGTAGTCTGTATTGTTTGTCATAAGAGGTATAAGAGTCGGTTTCCACAAAAGCATTTTGTTGTAAAAAGTCTTCGCGGATCATGCGGGAAACTTCCAATACCAGGCGGTCAGCAGGGGAAAGAGCATCTACACCAACCAAACGAACGATTTCCTGTAACTCACTTTCCTGCTGCAAAAGACGCATGGCATCTGCCCGCTGCTCTTTAAAGTTTTGGTTTACATTCTTATCCAGCCAATTGCTCAGACGATCTAAATACAAAGAGTAACTTTGCAGCCAGTTTATGGCAGGAAAGTGACGAGCATAAGCCAAAGCACTATCCAAACCCCAGAAAACTTTTACGATACGAAGCGTAGCCTGGGAAACCGGTTCGGAAATATCCCCGCCGGGGGGTGAAACAGCACCAATTGCTGTAAGAGATGCTTCTCTGCCTTCGGAGCCAACACATTGAACCCGACCAGCTCTTTCATAAAACTGAGCCATGCGGGAACCCAGGTAAGCAGGATAACCTTCTTCACCGGGCATCTCTTCCAAACGGCCGGACATTTCACGCAAGGCTTCGGCCCAGCGAGAGGTGGAGTCAGCGATAACAGCCACAGCATAGCCCATATCACGGAAATATTCTGCAATGGTAATACCTGTATAAACAGAAGCTTCACGAGCTGCCACCGGCATATTGGAAGTGTTTGCAATCAGCACAGTTCGCTTCATCAAGCTTTCACCGGTACGAGGGTCTTTAAGTTCCGGGAATTCCCGCAAAACGTCGGTCATTTCATTGCCACGTTCACCGCAGCCAACATAAACAACGATATCTACGTCGGCCCATTTAGCCAGCTGGTGCTGAACAACAGTTTTGCCAGAGCCAAAAGGCCCGGGCACAGCGGCGGTACCACCTTTGGCAATTGGAAAAAGAGTGTCAATAATACGCTGACCTGTTTGCATGGGGATATCCGGGGATAATTTGGTTTTGTAGGGGCGGCCCTGACGAACCGGCCATTTTTGCATCATGGTCAATTCTTTCAGTTCGCCGCTTTCGGCACGAACTTTTGCCACAACATCCAAAACAGTAAACTCCCCAGCCTTAATTTCTTCCACAGTGCCGGCAACGCCGTTGGGCACCATAATTTTGTGGCTAACAACCGGGGTTTCCTGAACGGAACCCAAAAAATCGCCACCAATAACTTTATCGCCAACCTTGGCAATAGGCACAAAACCCCATTTTTTGGTTCTAGAAATAGAGGGAACTTCAATACCGCGGGAAATAACATTTCCGGAAATAGCCCGTATTTCTTCCAGGGGACGTTGAATTCCGTCATAAATAGTTTCGATCAACCCGGGTCCCAATTCTACCGAGAGGGGAGCGCCGGTGCTTGCCACATCGTCTCCGGGGCCAATGCCAGCAGTTTCTTCATAAACTTGAATCGAGGCATTGCCGCCACGCATTTCGATAATTTCACCGATTAAGCGTTGCTTACCAACCCGGACAACGTCAAACATATTTGCGTCTTCCAGACCTTCTGCAACAATCAGCGGCCCGGAAACTTTTACAATTTTGCCTATTTTCATATCTTCGGTCATCCTTCCTTCCACTGTTTAATCCTTGGCCAAAATATCAGCCCCAACGGCCCGTTCCACCGATTGATGCACACCTTGCATGCCTAAGCCTAAAGAGCCGCTTTTGCCAGGAAATAAAATTACAGCTGGCACAGTGTTGTCTTTATAACGGGCAATATCGCTTTGCATTTCTTCAGCCAGTTGTTCGGTAAGATAAATTACAGCATAATCTTCTTTGGCTAAACGATGCAGGACATTTTTGGCAGCAGCAACATCATCTACAAACTGAACGTCCAGGCCTAATGCTTTAAAACCAAGTACGCTTTCGCGGTCTCCAATTACTGCTATTTTATACATAAGAATCCCTCAACCTTTCTTTGATCATGTCGGGGGAAAGACCAGCAAACCTACCTGCCATAATGGTACGCACAGCCGTAAATTCGTTTTCTTTTGCAACCAAAAAAGCAATTAAAGGTTGTTCACCAAAAGCCACATACTTGGCCTTCTTTAAATATTCGGTAAGTGCATCATCACATTTAAGGTCTACGCTGGTAAGTCTGGCTTCGCCACGCAAAACGGCGGCACCCGTAACTCCTGCTGCAGCCAAAGGAGAGGAATTGTATAATGCTTCAAAAGCATCCGGGTTCATCTCTGAAATCAAAGCAGCCGGAGAAATAGTTCCGTCGGGAATCAAACAAAGTCTTAAGAAGTCTGCATCCTTGCCCATGCGGCGGCTGCGAACCACAGCCCGTAGGTTGGCGCTGTCAATCAAAAGCTTAACATAACCTACCAAAAATTTGCTGTTTGTTTGTTGGGCCAAGGCTAACATTTCCTTATAGCAGGCATTGTCTAAAACAAAGTCCGCCAATTGGGGGTCGTTGGTTCTGCCTAAAACCTCTTTTGCCTCTTCTGCTGCACGGCGCAAAGAAGAGGAAAAATCTTTGTAAGAGTTTTCCCGCAAGTTTTCGCAAAGCACCTCAACTGGCACTCTGCCACAGGGAATGAACAAGGCTTGATAATTCTCGCCACCATGTTCTCCTTTTAAAAAGGTCTTTACATTGTGATAATCATATTTTACTTTAAAAACATCAACAATATCGAGATCAGGAGCTATGCTTTCTACCAATTTAAATAGCTCGTTGCGTGCTTCAGCTAAAAGCTCATCCACCTGACCGGGGTTTACCGGAACTGTATCATCATAACCGCACTCGGCCAATACCTTTACGGCATCTTCCAAGTTCTTGGCATCACACATTCGGTCCATGCGATCGTGGCTTAAAAGTCCTCTTTCCAAAGAACGCAAGCGGGCAGTGGAATATAAATAGTCGATATCTTGAATGGAACCTTCACCATATTTCAATTGCTCGCCCTCCTTTGTTTTTTTAACTGAAAAGCACTTGGGCGATATCCAAGGCTAATTCTTCCCGCATCATTCTAACCTGGGTTTCTAAAGCACAATTTATTTCAATATCCCCTTGTTTCAAAATAACGCCGCCGGCAATCTTTCTGGTTTCGCCAGAAAGGGTAAGCTTGCGGCTGGGGGTTTTTAAAAGTTGGTTGGCCGCAGCCACAACGGCTGTACCAAACTTGTTTTTATCCTTTGCAGAAAGGATAACTTCTTCTGTTCCGGTTTGGGCATAACGGGCCGCAAGGCTCGCCAAAAGCTTGCTATATTCACCTTCCGGCAACGACAAAAGTGAATCTAGTGCCATGTCAAAGACCTGACCGATAAGATCCTGCTTTGCTGAAAGAAGTTTTTTGCGGCCTTCCAACTCGGCAACGGAAATCATCCTAGCTTTCTGTTGGGCAGCACGCTTTTCGGCGGCCTCCAAAAGGGCGGCTTTTTCCTTATCCGCAGCTGCAGCATAATTGGCCAAAATACTATCTGCATCAGCTTTGGCTTTGGCCAACACTTTGGCTGCTTCCATCTGGGCTTCTTCGTTAATCTTTTCTAAAATTTTATCAATGTCGTTCATTACAGGCACTCCCTCTGTTTGGATTAAACATTGGTCAGCATCAGGATAGAAACCAAGAGAGCCAAAACGGCATAGGTTTCAACCATTGCGGGATAAAGCATGGATTTAGCTAATTCTTCGGGTTTCTTTGCAATGACACCCATTGATGCAGCGGAAGCGCGGCCTTGAGCAATGCCAGAAAAATAACCAGCAATAGCAATAGGCAAAGAAGCGGCTAAATACATAAAACCCTGAGAAGTGGTGACATTCACATTACCGCCAAATAAACCAATATTATTCATAATCAAAAAAGCTACCAACAAACCATAAATACCTTGGGTACCGGGAAGAGCCTGCAAAAGCAGAGTTTGACCAAACTTACCAGGGTCTTCGGTAAGAACACCTGCAGCAGCTTCACCAGCCACACCAACACCACGGGCAGAACCGGCACCGGCACAGCCAGCAGCCAAAGCTGCACCCAAAATTGCTAAGAAAGGACCGCTAAAAATTGCATTCAACCATTCCATATTTAATTTTCCTCCTTCAGAATACGCATATATTTTGTTTTATTATATAAAGGTTTAAAGGAACGTCCGCCACCCTCAAAAAACTTGCCAAAAAACTCAACATATTGCAAACGACAGGTATGGACAAAGGCCCCCAAAAGGCTAATTGCCAAGTTGAAAGCTTGACCAATAATAAATACTACTACAAAGAGTATCCAGCCTGTTACACCGTTTCCGGCTAGCCCACCCATTGTGTTTATAACCGTAGCAACAACACCAGTAGCCAAACCAAGAGCCATCAAACGGGAATAGGACAGAATATCTGATAAGTAGGAGGTGATTCCATAAAGGGATCCCAAGCCGCCTGTAATTTTGCCAAAACCTTTTTTGTGTCGGCCGCCAGTTAAAAGAACACCAACAGCACCAACAAGGGCAACATATAAACCAACCTGAGCACCTAAAAGAACTGCCAGCAAACCACCAATGATGAGATACCAGAAAAGGATGTCACAAATAGCATCGAATACGTGGCCTTGTTTGATCATACGGTAGCCAGAAAGCCCCATACCCAAGAATAAATGGACAACACCGAAACCAAGTGAGAGCACCAGCATCTTCATTGGCTCAGCTAAGGGGTCTAATATGTAGGGTACAGTAATTTCTTTGCCAGTAGCCATTTGAACAACAGTGGGAATAGCATTGCCAAACCAACTGCCAAAAGCAGCACCCCAAAGAAAGGAAGAAATACCAACACACGTGGCCAAAACCATAAATTTTTTGAACATTCCATCAGGTTTAGCTTTCTTTAGCACCAAAAAACCAAAGATTGCCAATATCAAACCATAAGCAGCATCGGAAAGCATTAAACCAAAGAAAAGAAAATAAAAGATAGCTACAAAAGGATTGGGGTCGATAACGGTTTTGTAACCTGGTAGACCATAAAGCTCTGTAATAGAACCAAAGGATGAAACCAAACCACTCCGGTTATGTAAAAGCACCGGGGGTTCTTCTCCTTCTTCGGCTTCCACAAACTCAAAAGCACATTCATTGCCTTGCATTACCTTTTGTATTTGCTCTGTGGCTTGTTCAGGAACCCAGCCCTGCATATAAACTGTTTTTTTGGTGTAAAGCTGAGAGTTGAGCACGTTTTCTCTGGTATTATCCAAAGACAAGGCATCTAAAGCCTGTTCCATCACCTGGCGTTCGGTTTGTTGCTCAACTATGTTGGCAACAAGAGCCTCTCGGGTTTTGATATTTTGGTCTATTTCTGCATCTATCCAGTCCATGTTTTCTCTTGCAGTGCCAGAATAACCTTTAAAACTAACAGTAGAAAAGCCTTTTGGTTTTAAAGCATCCAAAGCTTCCTCTTCTACCGACTTATGAACTAGCAAAGACAAATAATGCTGTTCTTTATCAGAATTCTCTAAAACCAGCTTGCATTCTTTAACATTGCTTAGTGCATCTTGCAAATCAGCAAGGTTAACAGAAGAAGGGCAAGTACCAAAAATCAAAGAAACTGTTTTACCAGCTTTAATGTCTAGGGGCACATCCGTGTTTTGCCAAGGAGAAAGAAAACACTTTTTAGCCATTAACTGATTTTGTCGGTTATAAAGCTCCGTAATGTCCTGGGCCAGTTGATTGATTTTTTGGGCTGCTGTTAA
The DNA here is from genome assembly GCA_002419005.1 of Peptococcaceae bacterium UBA5755. Lineage (GTDB taxonomy): Bacteria > Bacillota > Dehalobacteriia > UBA4068 > UBA5755 > UBA5755. Next base: position 642,034 of record DIFF01000012.1, read on the forward strand.
AGCATTGGAAATCTGTTCTTCGTCATAAAAATCTGCTTCGCTTATTGTGCGTTTTGGTACCATCATTCCACCTTTGGCCGGAGCATGTTTTTGCAGGATGGTTAAGGCAGAATTCATAGAAGAAAGCTGTGAAGAAACGGCATTAGCTTCCCCTCTTTCCTTTTCCAAAAATTCAGTCCAGGCAGGATCCGCTAAAAATTTTTCGCCGCTTTCAATTTCTACACAGCCATAGCGGGTCAATTCTCGCAATAATTTTCGTTTCATGGCCGACGGTGCCACCAAGCACAAGCGTTTCATCTTAACAATCGTCATTCGCCATTCACGATCCTTCCAATAAGAATTGCAGCTGCATCAGGCTGCTTCTTGCTGGCTTCTTCTTTTAAAGCCAGGCAATCTTTCTCAGCTTTTAAATAAATTTCTTCGCACAGCTTAACAGCATTTGCCTCAGCTTCAGCCAGCATCTGTTTTGCTTTTTTGTCTGCCTGGGCTCGCGCTTTTTCTACAAGCTCATGTCCGGCTTTTTCTGCATCAGCCAAAAGCGTTTTACTTTCGCGAAAAGCATCTGTGCGTTTTTGTTCAGCCTCTTGTTCGGCCAGGGCAACTTTTTTTATATCTTCAAGTGCCATTTATTCACCGCCTTTCTTTAAACATATATAATTATAAAAATGGATAATACTAAAAACCAAAAAATCTTTTATATTAAAACTCACCTTGTAAAACAAGAAAACTTACGTGAATATTGTACACTCACGCCGGCAAAAAACAGCACTAGTAAATTTAATAAATTTAGTAAAGTTAAATATATTATACAATAATTGTAAACTATAGACAGAAAAATGTCTATTCAAAAAAATGGTATTTTGTTATATTACAACAATTTCCCCCAAAAACATAATGCTTTATTAACTTTTTTAACTAAACCAAAACAAGCTAGTATTCAATATTCTTTATAAAATATCCTGCCAAACAATTATTTTTTATTATAAAAATGGAAACTTTGAGGTTTTTTTAAAAAATATATGTTTTGATCTTCAAAAAAACAAATCGGGAGAAACAAATCAGGATATTATATTTTTTTACAAGTTTCAACAAACTATAACAAAGGATGGAATTGGCTATATTAACCCAAAAAATTTTATATAAACTACCAGAACAAGCATATTATTTATTTTGTTGTTTAGCTATTTATAACCAAAAAAAAAGCCCGCCGCATATGCGGCGGGCTTTTTTTTGGTGTTTTAAAAAACTTGTTTTTGCGCAAAATCAAACTGCACCTTATCCAAAGCTTCGCCAAAACGCTGGAAATGCACCACTTCTCTTTCCCGCAAAAAACGCAGGGAATCCAAAACTCCCGGGTCATCCGAAAGATCCATCAGCCAGTTGTAGGTTGATCTAGCCTTTTGCTCAGCTGCCATGTCTTCTGTCAAATCGGTAATCGGGTCACCCTTGGCCTGAATGTAACTTGCCGTCCATGGGTTACCGTTGCCATCGCAATAAAAAAGAGCTTTGTCGTGATCGGCATAATGAGCACCCAGGCCGGCCTGCTTCATTTGGGTCGGAGTGGCATCTTTAGTTAGTTTGTAAACCAAGGTGGCCATTATTTCCAGGTGGGCAAATTCCTCGGTGCCTATATCCGTCAAAAGAGCCTGTAAAGCAGGGGTAGGCATGGTGTAGCGCTGGTTTAAATAACGCAGAGCAGCTGCCAATTCTCCATCGGGGCCGCCATATTGAGTTATTAAGAATTTGGCCAAGGCCGGATTGCTTCCGTTAACACGAACAGGGTACTGCAGTTTCTTTTCATACTGCCACATATCTTTGCCTCCTTTAATTACACATTACACTAATTACATATCCCAGGGCCAGGGAGTTTTGCCCCAGCTCCAGTCTTTTGCTTCTTCAAAATCATAGATAAACAAAGGCCCATAGGTCGCTTCATATTCTTTGCGGGAAGCGTTTGCTTTTTGGACTGCAGTTTTATATTGATTTAAAGCCTCACTGTCATCGGGGTGAGTATCTAAATATTCAATCAGATCCTGCACAAAAAAATCAAGCTCCTGCACAGTTTTCAAGTCTTCCTTTTGCTTGGCGCTGATAGTTTCCACAAAAAAACCCCCTTTTTGTTTTTCTTTCAAAACATGTTTTAAAGTAAGCAATCAATTTTTATTTTTTAGTTTCCTTCTTTAGGTCCATAGGCGCCTTTGGGCATTACTAAGTCAGGGAAAATAGTGCCCTGGGCCAGGGCCTGGCCGGCATTGTATACATTGCCCCATGTTTGCACCGGCACATAAGCATGGGCCAAAAGCATTTTACCGACACCTCCGTTGCCATTAGTACGAGAAGTGATGGTGATGGGCTGGCTTGCCCCCATACGAACAAAATTTTCCAATTTTTTTCCTCCTTTACCTTACTTGTTTTTTAATATTTTTTATTAAATAAATTCTTTTTATCTTATGCAGGGCTGGCTTGGCAGGTTCTTTAGCAAAAACCAAGCTAAATGGATATATTTGGCAAGAAATTTTTAAAACATTTGCCAAAAAAACTAGTCTTAAATTTATAAGACAAGCTTTGTGCTTAATTTGCCCGGGGCAGTTTACTTTTATGCTATTTTTGCAAGTCCGCGGCAAAAAGAAAGGGGAGATGTTTTTGCCTTTGCTGATAAAAAAATTGAAGGAGCAAAATTTAAAGATTTTTTTGGGTTTGTTTTTTGTTTTTTTGCTTGTTTTTACTCTGCCACAAACGGCACAAGCAGCAAGCAACCTGGTTTTGTCAGGCTCACAAAAAACACTGGGTTATGAAACAATAAACATCGAAGGCCGCACCATGGTGCCTTTGCGAGCTGTTTCTGAGGGGTTGGGCTATCGCTGTATTTGGCAGGCAAATACAAGAGAAGCTTTTATTAGCGGGCCAGGCAAAGATGTTATTATAATGCCAAACAAAAAAGAGCTTGTAGCAAATGGTGTAAGCGTTGCTATAGATGTTGCAGCCAAAATCATCGATGACAGGTTGTGGGTACCAGTGCGGGCAGTTACGGAAAATTTGGGAGCTAATGTTTAAATGTTTACTGGTATGAAAGCACTCAAATTGTTTACATAGAATCTAAATCAACCCAAAATGTTGGTGATTTGGTGGTTACAGAAAATATTGCTAATATTTACAGTGGGCCGGATATCAATTGCTTGATCTTGGGAACGGCAAAGCAAGGACAATACTTGACCCAAACCAGCCCCGAAGGAGATGCTTGGGTTCAGGTGGCCGGCGGTTGGGTCATGGCCAGTAATGTCCGGGCATGTGACCAAATATCTGCCGCTGCCCGAAGTGGCACCGCAAACCCAAGCACTGAAACTGTTACAAAGAACAATATTTTACAGGGTTATTGCGTAGTGCTTGATGCCGGTCATGGCAGCATTCAACCCGGTGGCTGGACAGACCCAGGGGCAGTAGGAGCAAGCGGCCTCTGCGAAAGGGACGTTGTTTTAGAAATAGCTAAATATGCCAAACAAATCCTGGAAGTACAAGGAGCTAAAGTCATTCTTACCAGAACAACAGCAAGCACAAGCCTTACCTTATCTCAGCGCACAAAAATTGCCAACGACGCGGGAGCTGATGTTTTTGTTTCCATCCATATCAATGCTAATATCAACAAAAACATTGCCGGTACCGCCACTTATTATCATAGTACAAGCTGGCACAAAGGAATTGACATAGCTTTAGCAAAATGCTTACAAAAAAACTTGGTAGCTGCTCTTGGCCTGCGGAATATTGGTATTTTGCCGCAAGAACTGAGTGTTTTGCGTTCCGCCAACATGCCGGCAGCTTTGGTTGAGGTGGCTTTTATTTCTAATGCGGCAGAAGAAAACCTTTTGAATCAAAGCTGGAGTAAAAAAGCAGCAGCTTCTGGTATTGCGGAAGGAATTGTTGAATATTTGAGTAGTAAATAACCCTTTTGGGGCATAATATTATAAATGAAATAAAAAAGCTCTAGTTTATGCTGGAGCTTTTCTTATAAATTTTTAAAGGTAAAAGCATTTTTTTAGCGTATAATAATAACATACAATATATTTACATTGTTAAATAGGAAGACTTCTGTTTTTTATAATAAAAATTTTAGTAACGAAATTTTTTGTTATTAAATTTTTTGGGAAAGGTATTTATTAAAGGTATTTATTATGGAAGATATTTTAAACAAACTGATAGATAACTACGGAGAAGACATTATAAAAACCACGCAAAAGTTGGTTAAAATAGATAGTACCTGGCAGGAAGAAGAACCCGGACATCCTTTTGGCCGGGGTGTTGCTGCTGCATTTAACCAAGTACTTGAACTTGCTAAAAAAATGGGTTTAAAAGGACGCTCTGTCGACGGCTATGCCATTGAGGTTGCCTTGGGCGAAGGCTCGCAGGAGGAATCAGTTGCGGTGCTTTCTCATATGGATGTCATGCCAGCCGGAGGCGGTTGGCGGTATCAGCCTTTTGGCGGGCAAATAGAAAATGACCGCTTATACGGCCGTGGAGCAAGTGACGACAAGGGACCATTGGTAGCTGTTTTGTTTGCCATGAAAGCACTGAAAGAATCTGGTCTTCCTTTAAACCGTAGGGTCATTAGCATTATGGGTGGCGATGAGGAAAAAGGCAGCAAGTGTCTGCAATATTATTTAGCAAAAGAAGGACTGCCCTGGGGTGGGTTTTCTCCGGATGGAGATTTCCCTGTTATTTTTGCGGAAAAAGGTATTTTGCATTTTGCGGCCGATCTCCGATATCTTATGCTGTCTCCCGGCGAAGAGGATGCAGATATTGAAATTATAAGCCTTTATGGCGGTGATCGGGTAAACATGGTACCGGCACAGGCCGAGGCGGTTTTAAAAGTTACCCAAGAAGCCAGGCAGCAAATTCAAACAGTTTTGGAGCGTTTTCCGCAAAAACAGCACATTAAAATTCAGGCTAATGAGTTGCGCGTTTATATACAGGCTACGGGCAAATCTCACCATGGCTCCATGCCGCAGGGGGGTATAAATGCCATAAGTTTAATTTTAGCATTTTTAGCAGAGTTGAGTTTTTCACCTTTTGGCCTTTGTGACTGGCTGCACAATATTTATCAGCTTTTTGGCAAGGATTATTTGGGCAAAGGAGCCCAAATTGCCACAGAAGATGAGGTTTCCGGTTCACTTACCTTAAATTTAGGCAAAATAAAAGCCGGCTGGGGCAAAGCCTACGCTTGTTGCGATATTCGGTACCCGGTAACCAAAAACTTCGCAGAGCTGTGGCAAAAACTAGATGAAACGGCAGTCGGAGCCGGTCTTTTTCCTTTGCGGGTTTTAGAACACAAAACTCCTCTGTATGTACCAAAAGATTCTCCCCTGATAACTCAACTTTTGCAAGCATATCAGGAAACTGTTGGAGATAATACAAGCAAACCCTTGGCAATAGGCGGCGGCACCTACAGCCGCTTTTTGAAAAACTGTGTGGCTTTTGGCCCGGTAATGCCGGGAGCTCACCACGTGGCTCATGAAGCCAATGAATATATTGAAACTAAAGAACTGATTCAACTTGCAAAAATCTATGCTCAGGCCATTTATAAGCTAGCCCGTTAAAATTTTCTTTCAGGGGGTGAATATTTAAAAAAATTAAATAAATTTATTAAATCAAGGGGGTAAACCATTGAATATAGCATTTTTTTTGGTTCCTAAAGCGAATATTATATATATATACAATGACTATACCATGCGTCAAGCCATGGAAAAATTGGAACACCACCATTATTCTGCGGTACCCATTTTAAATAAAGAAGGCAAATATATGGGGGCTATAACTGCAGCAGATTTGCTCTGGAAAATCAAAAACAGCCCCGAGCTCAATGCAGGTAACTGGGAAAAAATATACATAGATAACATCCCTCGTAGCTGGGACCCAAAGCCGGTAAACGTGGACGCAAAAATTCAAGATCTTTTAGACAGGGCCATGAACCAAAACTTTATTCCGGTGGTAGATGATTTGGGCGTTTTTATTGGTATTGTTCGACGCCGTGAAATAATTGAATTTTGTGCCCACTTCTTCTCGGAGCACATGCAAGATATTTCTGAAGCAGAAATAAATAAATTTAAAGACCTTTAATTTTTCGTTTTACTTTTTGCGGCATCCGGTGTTTTTAAGCGTCAATCAAGGGAAAACAATACTCCAAAATTACCATTTCGGCTCCTTCTTGCTTGGGCTGCAAAAACCTTTCCTTATTATAAAGCTCCATCATATAACCCTTTTTTTGATCTATCTGAAGGCCCTCTTTGGCTAAGGCAAATATAGCTACTTCACCGCCGTCAGCATGGATCATGTTGCCTTTTATGGGGCCACGCACATGGGCAATAGCCATGTGGGTTGGTGCCAAATCAAAAAAGGCAAGCCCCTCTGGAACCTGGGTGCCGGGCTGCATAAGCACACCGGAAAAGCAAACAAAGTCCTCGGCCGTTTCATCAAAACACCCAAGCCAGTTAACACGGGCATCTTCCAGAACAAGTTCTTTCATGTTTTCCAGCTGGGTAAAGGTGTCATCTTTTTCACATTCTTCCCACAACTGGGCCATAGTTATTTCATCAGTACCAACTACACATCTTGCGGCCTTACCAATTAAGCGGCCGCCGGGAAAATTTTTTATTTCCAGCTTAACTAATTCTGACATCTTTTTCCTCCTCAATAATAACATAATAATGTTTTATGCTTATAATAACACTAATTCATGTAGGAGAAAACCTTTTGTCACAAATTTTAAGATAAGGCAAAAAACTTTATACTTTGTTAAAAACAAAAAATTTTTAACAAAGTATAATTATTTATGTTAAAAGATCATATAAAATAATAATATAAAATTTTTGGTATTTTTAATATTATTAAAAAGGATTTTTAGGAAATATAAAGAATTATCAATAAATAATCAAGATTCTAAAAAAGTTACTATATACATACTATATAATAAATAAGATTGAAAAACATAAGAGAAAATGTTATTAGGGGGGATAGTTAATAGTTATTAAGATAAGATTTTAAAAACTAAATAAATATTTTTTTAGAATTACTGTTAGAATTCTAACTATGTATATTGTATTTTTTATATAATATATTATTTATGGATATGTTTTTTGTTAAAAAACACCCGGGTTGTTAGATTTCTAACCCAGCACAATCCACAATTTATTTACTCAAGACAAAAACTTTTTAAAGTTAATTTTTAAAGCCAAATTTTTTGCAAAACAAAATAAAAACAATTTGTGAGGTGGATTAAATGCGTAGAAATTTTAAGCTTTTATTTGTTTTTGCCCTTATTGTTGCTCTTACCTTTGCTTTTGCTGCATGCAGCAAAACCGAAACCAAAGCCCCGGTTGAAACCGTTCGCTGGAGAGTTCAATCTTATGACGCATCTCCTGAAGCCCCTGGTGTTGTAATGCTGCAAAAATTTGCTGATGAAGTTTATGCAAGAAGCAATGGCCAATTGCAGATCGAAGTTGCTGTTGCCGGTTCTTTAGGCTACACCGGTTATGAAATTGGTACCGTCGTTAGCCAAGGCTTAATAGAAATGGCACAAATGTCTGCCACCGCTGTTGCCGGCGAAGCTCCGGAATTTGGCGTTTTGGAACTTCCCTTTATGTATACTGGCGAAGCTGAAGACGCTGAATTAGCCGCTAAAGCTGCAAGACCTTTTTTGCAACAAGCTGCTGACAGAGTCAACATGGTTTATTTGTTTGGCCACAACCTTTCCAGATGCGGCATTAACTCCAAGGTTGAAATGAGTACCGTTGAATCTTTTAAAGGCAAAAAAATCAGAACCTGGTCTCCTGTTTTAGCCGAAGTTATTGAAGCTTTGGGCGCTACTCCTACCACCATTGCTTGGGCCGAAGCCTATACCGCCCTGGCAACCGGTGTTGCCGAAGCTAACATAACTGGCACCAGAAGTTACATAGATGCTAAATTTAATGAGGTTACCCCATACGAAAATATGTGGAAAATCATTCAAGTTAGCTACAACTATGTAGTTAACAAAGATGCCTTCAATGCTCTGCCGGAAGATGTTCAACAAGTTCTGTGGGATGTAGCCGCAGAAATGGAAGATGAGTTCTGGGCTACCATGTATTACTCTGAAGAGCAAGACATAGAAGAGATTAAAGCTTTGGGAGCAAACTACATTGAAGTTGATGAAGCTGAAATCCTGAAAGCTAAAGAAATTGCTCAACCCACCGTTGACAAATGGCTGGCTGGAGCCGGCGACCTTGGCAAACAAGCTTATGATGCTGTTGTAGCTGCAATTAAATAGTTATAAACAGCTAGACTTTTACTTAATACATTTAATTAGGTATGGGTTTTCCGTTTTCGGGAAACCCATACCTAATTAAAAAACCCTAAGCGAGGTGATAGCTTTAATGAAAGCTTTGATGACTTTTATCAATGTTGTGAGAAAAGTCCTCTTTATTATTTCGGCCTGTTCCATTGCTGTGACGGTCATTTTGATCATTATGGGTCTTGTTTCCCGAGGCATATTTGACAAAGGTCTCGTTTTCACTGAGGAATACTCCAACTATTGCACAGCTTTGATGGTCTTTGCCGGTGTTGGCTATACCATGAGAAAAGGTGGCCACATCAATGTTGACCTTGTTACCCAATTATTGCCCAAGCGTATCCAACTTTTTTTAGCTTTTATAGTTTCTCTTCTTGGGGCTCTTTATGTAGCTGTTTTAACATGGCAATCTACCAAAATGTTTATCACCGCTATCAAAATAGGCCAGCTTTCTAACTATCCTTTAAGAACACCTCTAGGTTATGTTCAAACTATTATGGCAGTTGGTTTGTTTATCTTTTTTCTTGAAGTTTTAGCCGTAATTGTCCAAGTCTTCAAAAGAATGGTCGGAAAAGAGAATAAAGAGAACATTGTGGCTATAGAAAACTCAATTAATAATTAATTATTGAAATTTTACATATCGGAGGATTGGTAAATGCAGATATTACTATTTATCGTGTTTACTCTGGTACTAATCCTATGTGGGTTACCTATTGCATTTGCCCTTGGAGGTGTTGGTATTCTTTCTATTTTTCTTTGGTTGGGACCAAATGCACTGCAAATAGCAACTCTGGTAGGATGGAACAGTGTAACAGACTTTACCATCATTGCAGTTCCCCTCTTTATTTTGATGGGTTTTATTCTTTCCGAAACAGGTTTAAGCTCAATTATTTATCAGGGTTTATACCCTATTTTAAGCAAAATCATGCCGGCTGGTGGCTTGCTTCACTCTAACATCGCTTTTGGCGCTGTGTTTGCTGCTTGCAGCGGTTCCAGCATTGCCTCTGCCGCCACTATTGGTACCATGGCTTTACCTCAAATGGAAAAAAGAGGGTACGAGACTGGCATTTCCCTTGGTTCGGTGGCGGCCGGCGGCACCTTGGGTATTTTAATTCCGCCCAGCTTAATTTTGATTGTGTATGGTGCCATGGTTAACGCTTCCATCGGCAAACTATTTTTGGCTGGTATTCTACCTGGCATTATCCTGGCACTTTGCTATATTATTTACATAGTAATTCGGCTTAAAATAAACCCGGCAATGGGCCCAGACGATAAAACAATTAATCTTTCTTGGGGCTATTGCTTTAAAACCCTTTTAAACCTTATTCCTATCATTATTTTAATTGCAGCTGTTCTGGGCTCCATTTACGGCGGCTGGGCCACCCCCAGCGAAGCATCGGCCATTGGTTGCGTACTTTCCTTAATTATTGCCATTTGCTACAGAAAAGTAAATTGGAAAGTCATCAAAACTTGTTTTACCAAAGCTGTTGAAACCTCCTGCATGATTTTGCTCATCTACATGGGTGCAAAAATCATGACTATTGCTTTGGCCAACTTGGGTATTCCTAGCCAAATTGCGAGAGCCATTGCCGGATTAGGTGTTCCTAACTTCGTTATTATGGCTTGCATCATTGTGCTGTATCTCATTTTGGGCATGCTGATGGATGGCATGGCTATGGTGGTAATGACCGCCCCTATCATCTATCCTATCATCACCGGTATGGGCTATGATGTAATCTGGTTCGGCATTATCATCACTCTTTTGGTAGAATGCAGCTTACTGACCCCGCCTGTCGGCATGAACCTATTTATCCTAAGGGGATTAAGACCAAACATTCCGTTTTCAACCATTGCCAGGGGCTCATTCCCCTTCTTCCTAATTATTCTTGGCAATATAATTTTCTACATCATCTTCCCCAAAATTATCCTTTGGATTCCGATGATGTCCTCGGTATGAGTTTTTTCAGCAAATCTTTTTATATGGAACATTTTCCCCTATAATTCCTTCTGCAATAGAGAAAGACAAGCTTTTTGGCTTGTCTTTCTCTATTTTTGTTTTTTTTAGCGAAGGCAGCCAAACAAAAAACTACCCCAAAAGGGTAGATTTTATATAAAAACCCCCAAGCCGCTTTAAATAGATGCTTGGGTTAAAATAATCCTTGCGGCGCACCCGCCGCTCACTTCGCCCAGCAGTACTGGGCGTTTCTGGGATTCCGGCTCAGGTGGTCGGATTGAGAACTTGGTGCGGTACAGGTGGTCGGAATCCCATGAAAGCCAGATAACCAAAGGATATTTAACGGCTACCTTGTAGGTGGTCGTGCATGGTGTAGGACTTAATAAAGCTCTTTCTAGTTGCACCAGAAACGTGGTTACTTATTTATTGTACTTCTTAACCATTTTATCAATATCTGCTATGTTCTCTCGCAATTTATCCGTATCTTCTAGCTGATAATAGCCTTCAACCCCCCTATGAATAATTGCATTCATAGTCGGATGGTAATCTTTTTCTGTACATTTAACTAAAAAATCGAAAAACTCAGCAGCAACCGATGGGTCATATTGAAGCTTCTGTACTAATATAGCAATCATAGCACTTTGAATTTGAACCGTACTTATCCGATTTTCTAATGAATATCCATTCAGCGCTCCAAAACAAAAAGCACCCATTATTTGCTTTTCTTGCTCATTCATTTTCGACGTGTCCATCTTTGATGCACGAATAATTTCGTCTGCGATGTAATTTACTGCTTTAAAATATTTCGATGCTTCCATCTTATGTCCTTTCCGCACTTGCGTTGCTATCTTTTAAAATTTATCCTTCCCGGAATTCTTGGAACGAAGGAATCACCCACTAATCCATATTGTGATTGTTGTTTAACCGCATTTTGAACTGCAACCTTTGCTTGAGCATCTGATAATCCTGCTGCACGCAATGAATAATATAATGCCGAGTTATAATCCGAAATTTTTGGAGTACCTCCATATAGGTCACCTTTAGATCTGAAATTGTTCCAAAAGCTTTCCAAATTTTCATGCGCTAAATAGTGCGGACTTCCGACATCTCTAAATGCGTTACCTTCTACTTCCACACACAACCCATCATTTTTAGGTATTACATCTTTAAATGCAGCATCTTGATTTAAGTGATGTGATTGTCCTGTTACATCGGGACTATTCCGCATATTTTTATAAGAATCTATCAAGATATCGGAATCTAAACCTATATCCCCCACACCCTCAGTGATGGTCTTTGCCCCAGCTTTGCTGCTCCTGGCTGCCTCTCCCGCAGCTTTTGCCGCCTTGGCAGCCTTTTTAACCCCAAAAGCAGCCTTAGCAAACTCATCCACTCCGGCCAAAACACCAGCTAACTCAGCCGCATTTTTCAGTACCTTTACTGCCTTTATCCCAAAGCCAACCAAAGGCACTGCAGCCAAAGAAGATAAAGCCGCATTCTTAAAATCTCCCTCAAAAACATACACCAGAGCATCCAACAAATCCGCCGCATCAAATACATAGCCCGCACCGGATAAAACCTCATGTACATCCTCAACCAGGCTCTTCTCTTCTTCTGTGAGGGGGTTATCCCCAGCCCGGAAACAAACTCTTCGTCCAAAAGCTCTTCTCTCTTCTCTCTTCTCTCT
>DIFF01000005.1 GCA_002419005.1 Peptococcaceae bacterium UBA5755
ACATCCATACGGTAATTACCAAGGATGCGCTCTACCTACTGAGCTACAGCGGCAAATATAACAACAAAATCAAAAGCTCGACAATATGAAATTATATATTACCATATTATTATTGTCAATACACTTTATCTCTTTAAACATACCTGTTTTTTGGCATGTTTTTTGTTATTTTAAAATAACTTATAGCAAATTTTTAAATCTCCTTAATTGAGTATACTCAAAAGTATATTCCGGTGTAACAAATTTACCCGATGCCGCAGCCGGCAAAAAATACCAAGGGCCTAGGGCTCCATCTCCCCTGCCGCAAAGCACATGGCCATCTTGCGCCGGCATATATCCTTGAACTAGCAAAAAACATTTTTCACCTGTTGCGGAGTTAATGGCCATATCCGCCACCTGAACCACATGACCGGGGTTACCCCCTTGTAGAAACATATCCCCAATCTGCATATCCGTTATCGCCACCGGCTCTGTTTCATAAGCTTCCAAAGACAAGGTACCGGCATAAGAAAAAACCAACTGCAAATATTGCCAAAAAGTAGCTCCATTAGCAGCGTCGGCAGCAGTTTTTTCCCATTTAACCACGTTGTTGCTAATTTCTGCCCGGTATCCCTCGCTATATTCTGACCATTTGCATAAAAAACCGGAGGTAAAATAGAACTGGATATTCTCTTTTTTATCTGCCTGCCACAAATATTCCGCCAAATAACGCAGCACGGTATCGGCACATTGCTGCAGGTTTCTATCACCAATCTCCATATTGATCACTGCTAAATAGGTTTGTTGGTTGGTTTTTTTGCTGCCATCGTAATAATACACAAAGCTCCCGTCCGGTTTTAAGGGCATTTGCCGCAAAAACTCCGCATAGCTTCCGGCCGCAGCATTAACCCTAACAAAGCCCTCCGGCACCAAAAAACGCTCCTCTATGGTCGTGCCATCTATATTAATTACTTGGGAATGCTCAGTGGCGAAAATTATATTTTTATTAATTTTCTGCCAAAATAAGGTGTAAAAAAACCTAATCCCCAAAATTGCCACACAAACAATTAAAGATATAAAAACAACCCGTTTTCTTGCCATTCTTAAGCTCCTTTGCAATAACAGCATAAGCCGGCTTAAATGCTACGTCATCACCGGCATATATCAAACAGTTCAAATTAAATATTTTTTAATCTCCGTAAGCAAAACTTCACGGTCATTTGCTAACCTTTCTTCAATAACTTCATTCAGCAAAAAGGCGAGAATTTCGCCCACCTTTTTACCCCGCGGAATGCCAAGCTCCAGCACATCTCTTCCGTTTACCGCCAAATTACGCAAAGAAAAGCACTGTGCTTCGGCCACCACTTCATCCACCAAAGCGTTTATTTGCTTGATCTCCGCCACCCGATAATGATCGTTAGGAGCGTGACTAAGCACATCCGCTACCTTTAAAGAGAGAAGCTCATGCAAAAGCTCTGGGCCTAACCGATTGAGCCACCTTTTAATTATCTTGCGGTCAGCGGTCACATCCGCATCATGATAAAGCACCAAAGTACGTACTCGGCTAATAGTGGCATTATCAAACTTTAGACGTAAAAGCGCGGCTTCGGCCAGCTCAACACTTTTTTTACCATGGCCAAAAAAATGACCAACCCCATCAGGCCCCAAAGAAAAGGTGGCCGGCTTGCCTATGTCATGAAAAAGAGCAGCTAAACGCAATTCGGGTTGCGGGTCAACATTCTCTACCACTTTTGTTGTGTGAATAAGCACATCAAAAATATGATGCTTATTGTGCTGGCAAAACCCTTTCATAGGTAAAAGCTCCGGCAAAAAAACTCCAAAAACATCCGTATATTGTTCCAGCAATTCCCCGGCTTTGTGACCACACAAAAATAAGGTAAACTCCTTGGCTATCCGTTCGGCCGCAATATTTTGCAAGAGCTCTTTGTTGGCACAAATACTTTTGGCCGTAGCAGGGTCAATCTCAAAACCTAAGCACGAGGCAAAACGCAAAGCCCGCAAAATCCGCAAACTATCTTCCAAAAAACGTGCATCCGGCTCTCCCACACATTTAACAACCTTGTTTTTAAGATCTTCTTCTCCACCAAAAAAATCCACCAGGCCAACAACAGGGTCAAAAGCCATGGCATTAATGGTAAAATCGCGTCTTTTTAAATCATCTTTAAGGTTTTTAGTAAAAATTACCTCATCCGGGTGTCTGTTGTCGGAATACTCACCATCAATGCGATAAGTAGTTATTTCTAGGAGTATGCCTTCCACAAGCACTGTCACAGTACCATGCTTTAGACCGGTCTCAACCAGCCTAAATTCGGTAAAAACCTCTTTTGTTTGTTCCGGCCGGGCACTGGTGGCAATATCAAAATCAGTCGGCTCTTTTGCCAAAAGCAAGTCCCGTACAGAACCGCCAACAACAAAAGCCTCAAAACCTGCTGCTAACAATAGCCCCAGGGCCTTTTCCACCTGTTTTGGCAAATCCATTTTCACAAAATTTCGCTCCCTCTACAAACATTAATCTATCAATTTTAGTATTAGTATATCACACACTTGCTCACCCCACCAACAAAATAAAACTTGTAATACATTTGAAAAAATGTATAATATAAAACGTGTAATATATTGTATAATATATAATATACCCTTATTTTGAGTTATAGTAATATGGCCTTTTGCCCTAAATTGCATACAGAATTGCCTATATAAATAAAAAGTGAGGTTTTATATGTGGCCTACCGTGACCTGCAAGAATTTATAAGCTTTTTAGAGCAAAAAAAAGAGCTGAAACGCATTTCTGTTCCAGTAGATTGGAATTTGGAAATTACCGAAATCACTGATAGGGTAAGCAAGGCCCATGGTCCCGCTCTTTTTTTTGAAAATGTAAAAGGCTCGCCTTACCCGGTTGTAACAAATGCTTTTGGCAGCTATAAAAGAATGGCCTATGCCCTGGGCGTGGAAGACCTGGAAGATATAAGTAAAGAAATTGCCGGACTTTTAGATCTTTCTAAATTCTCTGGTTTGGGAAATGTGGTAAAATCAATGCCACAATATGCCAAGCTGGCTTACATTTTCCCAAAAACTGTTGCCAAGGGTGCCTGCCAGGAAGTAAAAGAAAATGACCCCGACTTAAATACCCTGCCCATTTTAAAGTGCTGGCCGGAAGACGGTGGCCGCTACATTACTTTGCCTTTGGTAATAACCAGGGACCCTGACACCGGTACCCAAAACGTGGGCATGTACCGCCTGCAGGTTTTTGACAAAAACACAACTGGTATGCACTGGCACCTGCATAAGGACGGCCGTTCCATCTTCGAAAAATATCGGGCCAATGGAGAACGCATGCCGATATCTGTGGCCATTGGTACTGACCCAGCCACAACCTATGCCGCAACTGCGCCTATGCCTAGTTTTATAAATGAATTTCTTTTAGCCGGCTATCTTCGCAAAAAATCTTTGCCTTTGGTTCGTTCCATCAATTCCGAAATTTTGGTACCAGCTGATGCCGAGTTTATTTTGGAGGGCTATGTGGATCCCAATGAACCATTACGTAAGGAAGGCCCATTTGGCGATCACACTGGCTACTATTCGCTAGCGGATGAATACCCAGTTTTCCATGTTACCACCATTACCCACAAAAAAAAGCCGGTCTACCCCGCAACTGTGGTGGGGCAACCACCCATGGAAGATTGTTTTTTGGGCAAAGCTACAGAAAGAATCTTTTTGCCAATTTTAAAAACCCAATTCCCGGAAATCGTAGACCTTAATTTTCCGCTGGAGGGCGTTTTTCACAACTGTGTAATAATCTCCATTGATAAACGCTACCCTGGCCATGCCAAAAAAATTATGCATTCTGTTTGGGGCATGGGTCAGCTAATGTATACCAAGCTGGTAATAGTGGTGGATAAGGATATAGACCCACAGAATATATCCATGGTAGCTTGGAAAGCTTTTAACAATATAGACGCAGGAAGAGATGTTGTGATAGTGGAAGGGCCCTTGGATGCCCTGGACCACTCCTCACCCCTGCCGCATTATGGCCACAAAATGGGCATAGATGCTACCCGCAAATGGAAAGAGGAAGGTCACACCAGAGAATGGCCAAAAGATATAGCTATGGCACCAGAAACCATAGCCAAAGTTACAGAACGGTGGAAGAACTATGGGCTGGATGTCTGAATTAAAGATAGGGGAAAAACTAAAAAACTATAACTCACTGGTAATGTTTAGCAATACTTTGTTTTCTTTGCCATTCACCATTTTGAGTATGGTTTGGGCAGCAGATGGCCTCCCCAGTTTTCGTGTTGTTATTTGGATTTTGATTGCTCTGTTTGGGGGCAGAAACGGAGCCAATGCCATAAACAAAATTATTGACAAAAAATTTGACGCTCTGGATAAACGTACCGCAAGCCGGGTGCTTGTAAGAGGGATAGTAACCGTTAAGGAAGCTTGGGCTTTAACCATTTTGTGCTTTGGCTTGTATTTTTTGGGGGCTTTTATGCTGGGGCCTTTGTGCTTTGCCCTCTCCCCCATTCCTTTTGTCCTTTTCTGCTTTTATTCTTTTTCCAAACGTTTTACTTTGTTGTGCCATTTGATCTTAGGGATTGCCATTGCCGGAGCTCCTTTGGGGGCCTGGATTGCAGTGCAAAATAGCATTAGTGCTCCACCTCTTTTATTGACAGCTGCTGTTTGCTTTTGGGTGGCCGGTTTTGACACCGTATATGCTATACAGGATATTACTTTTGACCGCAGTCAAAAGCTACACTCCCTCCCTGTCTTTTTTGGCAGAAACGGTGGCATTATAATTGCTTCCGTTCTTTTTGCGGCAGCCAGTTGTTTTTTGGCAGTTCTGCCCCAGCTAATAAATTTAGGGACTTTTTATTTTATTGGTTTAGCTTCTTTTATTTTGCTTTTAACAGCTGAAATATGCTTTAGTATCAAAAAAAATGTGTCGGTAAACTTCTATGCTTACACAATTAATCAAATGGTTAGTATTATTTTTGTTTTTTTTGCTTTATTAGATTTTATTTTTTAAATTTTAAATAATTAAAAACATTTAAAAGGAGTAAAAAATGAAAAAATTTGCTGTTATTACCATGCTTGTTCTCGTTTTTGTTTGTGTTTGTGCTTTTGCTTTTGGTGGTTGCACCAAAGATGAGAATGTTTCCTCGGAAGCCGCTGTTTTAAAAGTTGCTGTTTTAAATGATATAAACTCCGCCCCCATTCTTATTGCCGATCAACAAGGCTTTTTTGACAAGGGTAAATATAAGGTAGAAATTATTCTTTTTGACAGTGCAGCCGACAGGGATGCCGCTCTGCAATCAGGTGCCATAGATGGTGCGATTTCCGACGTTTTGGCGGTAGCCTTTGCTTTAAATGGTGGTTTTAATGTTAAAATAACCTCCCGTTCGGAAGGTGTTTTTAAATTTATGGCCAGTGCCGCATCTGGCATCACAAGCCTGGATCAGATGTTCAACAGATCTGTTGCCCTCTCCCAAAACACCATCATCGAATATTATGTAGACCAAATGCTAACTAACGCCGGTGTTAGTATAGATTCCGTAAAAAAAGAAATAGTAAAACAAATGCCGGCTCGGCTGGAAATGTTAAGAAACAGCCAGGTTGACACAGCAGTATTGCCCGAGCCCTTGGCTTCTGCCATTGATGATGCCGTTTGCATTGGCAACTCGAATGACTTTGATATTGATATCTCTGTCTTGTTATTTACCCAAAACTCCATAGATGAAAAACAAGCTCAAATAGAATTTTTCTATCAAGGATATAACGCAGGCTGTAAATATATAAATGAAAACACCGCTGAGGCAATTAACATCCTGATTTCTGATTGCGGTTTTCCTGAAGCAGCAAAAGATAACTTGGTGCTACCCACCTACCGTGAAGCCGGAATGATAGAACAATCTTCTTTTGACACCTGTATAAACTGGATGTACGAACGCAAATTAATAAACAAAACTATTGAATTTAAAGATGCCACTACAGACTTATTATATTAATCAAGACAGGAAGAAAAATGTTATCTTTAACTAATGTCAGTTTCACCTACCCCAACAGCAGCCTCCCTGTTTTGCAAAATATAAGTTTTGAAGTTTCAGGGGTTTGTGCTGTTTTGGGGCCATCCGGTTGTGGTAAATCTACCATGATTAAGCTTTGTGCTGGAATTTTAACGCCGGATGCAGGAAATGTTTTGCTTTATGGCAAACCTATCAACCCAAAAGAAATAAATGTCGGCTTGATTCCACAGGATGGCGGTCTTTTGCCCTGGCTTACAGTGGAAGAAAACACTGCCCTGGGCCAAAAAATTAAGCATCAAAATAACAAAGCCAAAGTTAGTCAGGTTTTAGAACGCCTGGGCATTTTGGCTTTAAAAGACTGCTACCCCGGGCAAATTTCCGGCGGCCAAAAACAGCGGGTGACCGTGGCACGTGCCCTTTGCATGGATCCTTCACTCCTTCTTATGGATGAGCCTTTCTCGGCCCTGGATGCTAACACCAGGGAAGAAGCCCAGGATTTTCTGCGGGAAATCACTAAACACAACTACAATATCACCACCCTAATCGTAACACATAGCGTTGAAGAAGCGGCGGTGCTTGGCACAAATATTTTGGTTATGAAAAAAGGCAGAATAATAAAAATATTGAAAAATCCCTTGAAGGGATATAATGAACCTCGCAGGCAAAATTGCTTTTACGAGCTTTGTGATTCTTTACGCTGCACCATGAAAGATAAACAGGACGTAATATGATGAAGAATAAAAAATATTCTTGGCTTAGCCCAACACTGGCAATAATTTTTGGTTTTTTGCTATGGGAACTGATTGCCTTTTTGGTAAAAAAGCCCATAATTCCTTCGCCTTCTCTTGTTATTTATAGTCTTTGTACCAAATACGCAGCTAAAGTTGGCCTTTGCTTATTGGCAAGCCTTGGCAGGGTTTTTGCCGGGGTAGCTTTGGCAGCATTAGGTGGCATAATTTGTGCGATGGCCGCAGTTTTTTCCGACAAAATGGAAAAAACTATCTACCCTATAATTTACCTTTTACATCCCATTCCCAAAATTGCTCTTTTACCAGTGGTACTGCTGCTTTTTGGTTTGGGAGAATCACCAAAAATATTTCTTATTTTTCTTATCTGCTTCTTTCAGTTTGCCCTTTCCGCCCGGGATGCCATGAAGGCTGTACCAGAATCTAATCGAGTAGTTTTTAAATCCTTTGGGTCCAGCAACCTGCAGGAAATGTGGCATCTTTTTTTGCCGGCTTCTATCCCGGCTCTTTTAGGTGGTTTGCGTCTTTCTTTGGGAACCGCTTTTTCCATTTTGTTCTTTACAGAAACTTTTGGTACACAAATTGGCATGGGTGCCTTTATTCTGGATGCCTGGATGCGAGTATCTTATGTAGAGATGTATGGGGGTATTATAGTTTTGGCGGTAGCCGGAGGCTCTATTTTTGGTTTCACAGACATAATCCAAAAGCATTACACTCATGAATAAGAAAAAGGGCCATCCTGCAGAATGGCCCTTTTTCTTATTTAAAAACTTTCTACTTTCCTATTTTCCATAAAAGCATCAAAAGTTGCATAAGGAATAATATATTGCCGGCCTACCTTTACTGCTTCCAATTTTTTTTCTTTAATCATTTCAATCAAAAAAGCATAGCTCAAGGGTATTTTCCCCATTAGATCCTGAATGGTATATCCTTCCACATTTTTAAAAGGCCTTCTGTCTTTTCTGTATGCTTCCATAATGGCATAACCAATAAAATATTTGCGGCCAATACGATAAGCAGGCAGCTTACCTCTATCTATATCCCTTTTTATTGTACCATAACTCAGACCTGTTTCCTCAGCCACTTCTTTTAATGTTAAATATTCTTTTGTTAGAACGTCCTTTTGCATAATATATATTCCTCCCTGTTTTTCATCTCCTCAATTAATAGTATAAATTATGCGGCGTACTTAGCTATTTATAACTATATTTAATAAAAAACCTGCCTTTTTATTGGGGCAGGTTTTTTTATATGTTTACTTTTTTGTTTTATTGGGCAGCATAATAAGCACTTTGCATATAACGCTGCAAGAAAACAGCCGCCTCGCCCCTAGTAAGAGGGCTTGCTGGTTCGAAGGTGGTAGCGGTAACACCGCCGGCCAAACCGGCCTGATACATGTTAGCTATAGCATCAGCAGCCCAAGAAGAACCAGAAGTATTTAAGTCTGTAAAAGGTGTTTCTGTACCCCTTGGCAAATTGGCCAAACTAGCCAAAATCGCCGCAAATTCTGCCCTGGTGGCAGGTTGGTTTGGTTTAAAACTACCATCCGGATAACCATTTAAAAAACCGGCCGAAGTCAGGGTAGCAATATCATCTGCGGCCCAGTGACTTTCAGAAACATCGCTAAAAACATTGCCTTTTGCTTCTACAAAAGAAAGGTTAAAAACCCTGTTAAAAAGAGCTGCCATTTGCGCTCTGGTCAAAGGTTCATTCACACCGTAGGTACTGGTATTAATGCCTGCAACAATAGAAGAGGTTTGATAATAAAGGTAGATTACGCTTTCTCTGGTCCAATGCCCTACTATGTCACTAAAAGGAGAAATGTCTAAAATTGGCGAAATGTAGCTCGTAAAAATAACGGTCGGCTCTTTGCCATTATATGTATAAGAAATGTTATTATCATCATAACTGCCTTCATCTATGGTTATATAACGATAGTTTTTGCTGACGGAGGCAAAACGGTCCCAATCCAATATCTTTTCCGTTTCACCGTTTACCTCTACAGTATAAGTAAAGGTAGGGTCAGCCAAAACCCAGCCAATATCTGAAAGATAAAACTCTACCCAGGTATGACGCAACAAATCTCCCTGCAGGGTACCATCCGAGCGAACATATGGCGAGCCGGTATGCTCCAATGGCAAATAAAGATAGCCGGTTTGTTTGCGAGCCGGAATGTTAAGGGCACGCAGGGTGGCCACCAGCAAATCCGCATAATCCTCACAGTTGCCAGTGCCAGTCAAAAGTGCATTTAAAGCTCCCTCCCCGGCCGTGGTATCATCCGAATAAGTCATGTAAAGGTTGATATCGGCAAAAAGCCGCCTGGCGATTAAATAAGGGTTGGCAAGACCCCTCGTACTGTTTTGGGCATAGGCGACTATTTGATAGTTATCTACCTCAATACCATCTTCCGGCAAAAGATAGTTTTCGCCAATATCACTTATGTTATAATTATTGTTAATGTTGTTTGCAATAATATTATAATTCACTGCATAACTTGCAATGCCCAAGCGTTGCTCCAGCGTTACGCTTTGCCCGGGAGCTAATTTGTTTATTACATAGGTGGCCATTCTTTCTCCATCTGAGTTGATGGTTATGTTTTTTGGTGTTGGGTTAAGTTCTTCACCAATAAAATCCTGATAAGCAAGGTTGCTTTTTGGGGCCAGCGGTACTTGTACGGTTATATTATAAATGGTGGAATTGGTGTTGTTTTTTACTGTTACCTGATGAAAAACAGTATAATTACGTCTACTACTTCGTGTATAGTTTACATCATCAGCCAAGGCAGGCTTCGTAAAGCATAAAAAAGCCATGATGACAATAAAATAAAGCACTGTTTTATGCTTCAAAAACACCCTCTCCTTTTGTTGAAATAATAAACTAAAACAACAAAACATTATTTTAAATTTTTAAGTTATATTTATTCCTTTCTTTGACGGCAAAATCCTGCCTATTGTTTCTGATAAAAATGTAAAAAATAAAAGGTTGTTAGAAACTAACAACCTTTTTGTTGCAAGTAATTTTAAATGGGACAATAAGTTATTTTACTTTTTTCGCCGCCTAGCATATTCAGCTCTACATTGGTTTTGCCTGCCAGCCGGTCTTTTAAAAAAGTGGTAGCTACCTGCGGAAAAACTATATAAGAGAGCAGATCTTCCGGGCTTTCCATTAAGTGGCCCAGCTCTTTTGTGGCAGCCAAAAGCTGCGGCTCCAAAAGGTCGGCTGGCCTACAACTGATTCTTTTTTCATCCCCAATGACTTTTTTTATTACTTCTGGGTCCATGGGGGCAGGGGGTTGGCCATATTGACCACTTAAATAGGCTTTTACCTCGTTAGTAACCATTTTGTAACGTTCGCCGGTCAAAACATTTAAAACAGCCTGCGAACCAACGATTTGGCTGGAAGGAGTGACAAGCGGTGGATAACCAAAATCTTTCCGTACTCGTGGCACTTCGGCTAGCACTTCCGGTAATCTATCCAAAGCATTTGCTTCTTTAAGCTGAGAAATAAAGTTGGAAATCATGCCCCCAGGAATTTGATATTTTAGAACATTTGTATCTACATTGGGATCCGAAACATCAAATTTGGCATAGTGGCTGCGAACCTCTTTTGCTAAAACCGCTATTTGGCTCAATAAAGTCAAATCCAAACCAGTGTCAAATTCTGTGCCATTAAAAGTTGCCACCATGGATTCAGCGACCGGCTGAGAAGAGCCACCGCCTAAAGCAGAAATGGCACAATCTATCACATCACAGCCGGCCTCGGCTGCTTTAAGATATGACATGTAGGCCATGCCGCTTGTGCAATGACAGTGAAGCTGCACAGGCAGGCCAACCTGATCTTTAATTCCCTTAACTAATTCATAAGCACCATAAGGGTATATGATGCCGCTCATATCTTTGATGCATATGGAATCAGCACCCATATCTTTAAAAAGCTGGCTTTGCTTAATAAAATATTCTATGCTATGGACGGGGCTATTGGTATACGACATGGCAATTTGGGCATGACCACCAGCTTTTTTGGTGGCATTGATGGCTATAGCCACATTACGGGCATCGTTTAAAGCATCAAAGATACGAACTATGTCGATGCCGTTTCCGATGCTACGTTTGCAGAACTCTTCCACCACATCATCAGCATAGTGCCGATAACCCAGCAAGTTTTGCCCCCTAAGAAGCATTTGCAACTTTGTGTTGGTGACCGCTTTGCGAATTTTGCGTAATCTTTCCCAGGGGTCTTCATTTAAAAAACGCATACAACTATCAAAAGTGGCACCGCCCCACACTTCCATAGAGTGAAAGCCTACCTTATCTAGCTCGGGTGCCAAAATTAAAATGTCATTGATTTTCATACGGGTAGCCAAAAGTGATTGGTGTGCATCCCGCAAGGTGGTATCGGTAATGCCTAATTTGTGCGCCATAAATAATCCCTCCATTGACCCAGCCATAACTGATTTATGCTATATTGTATAATATTTAATTTAAATAAACAAGTTTTATCTAAATATATTTTACAAAATTAACTCATAATAATCAAAAATTAAAGCCCGGTATTTAGCCAGGCTTTAATTTTATTCCGCTGTGTTTATTAGGCCATGTTTCGTGTATATCTCGGCCTTACCACGAATTTTGATGGCAGAGGTGTTTTTGGTAAACTGAGGAAGCAAAACCTCTCCCTTATCCAGCTTTTCGGTGTGATGAAAGCGGGTTTCCTTGCCTCGAGTCAATCCGATTATGGTTACTCCATTTTCTAGAGCTTTGATTGCCACATAATCACCGTCGAAGGTAAATTCATCACCTTGATTTTTTTCCACAGAGGGGTTTTGATTTTCTGCTGCCATTGTGTTTCCCCCTTTTTATTTGTAGCCATATTTCTTTTGCAAAGCTTCTTCAACAATTGGCGGCACCAGCCGGGAAATTTGCCCACCCATGGAGGCCACATTTTTGATGATGGAAGAACTGACAAACTGATAGTTGGCTGCTGTCATCAAAAACATCGTTTCTACCTGCTGATTCATTTCCTTATTCATCAAAGCCATCTGAAATTCCTTCTCAAAATCGCTCATGGCCCTAAGCCCCCTAATAACAACACCGGCTTGTGATCTCTGGCAAAAATCTACCAGCAGGCCATCAAAACCCACCACTTTTACATTTGGCAGATGTTTGGCAATGTCTTTGATTAGATCTATGCGCTCCTGCATGGTAAAAAGAGTGGTTTTGTTATTTTGCTCCGCCACCGCCCAAATAACCTCTTCAAAATATTGGGTGGCCCGCTCCACAATATCTAAATGGCCGTTGGTTACCGGATCAAAGGTACCAGGATAAACAGCTATTTTTTTCATACTTTTACCCCCAGGTTTTGTTGTTTTAGCCAGCAGCAAAACTTTACTAAGTCTTCCTCATACACTGCTTTTTTGCTCTGGTCATATATTACTGCTGCTGGATGATATAAGGGAAAAACTGGCAAGTTAAATGTTTGTGAAATAAAAGGCTGTCCATGCGCCAGGCCAATTATTGTCCCTTTTTGGGCTACCTGGCTTAAAGGAACACCCCCTAAGGTTACCAAAACCTTTGGTTTTATCAGCTCGATTTCCTTTTTTAGCCAGTAGCCACAGGCTTTTATTTCTTCTGCCTTGGGTGGACGGTTGGCCCACAGACCATAATGACCACGGACAGATGGCTTGACCGGCCGGCATTTTACCACATTGCTGATGTAGATATCTTGCTCTTTTAAGCCGGTTGTCTGCAAAAATTGCCGCAAAACTTGCCCGGCTTGGCCCACAAAGGGTTTGCCTTCTCTATCCTCCTGACCACCGGGGGCCTCCCCCAGCAAAAACACTTTTGCCCCGGGGTTGTATTCTCCCCACACCACCTGGTTGCGGCTAGCGGCCAAAGAACATCTGTTGCAAACAGCCAGCTCCCTTTGCCAACTTTGCCATTTTTTCCCCAAACCTTTTCCTCCCAGCTTTTTCCTGTTTTTGTTTTAAAAAGTAAGTTTTTGGCTGGACTTTACTTTTTTAGCATTTTTTCTGCAAAAGCAGCAAGTTCTGGGTAATCTTCTTTGGTGCTGACCGGAACTGCAGGTACTGTGCTTAGGTTGGCTTTGGCTGCATCGCCTATTAGCATGGCCCGCACCTTAAGCGGCAGGCCAAAGCAGTTTATGAAACCCTCGGCATCTTTTTGATTATAAACCTCGTCCACGCCAAAGGTGGCAAACTTTTCGCTGTAAAGTGAATAGGGGCTTTTAACACCGGCATTGCTAACATTCCCCTTATACAATTTTAATTTTACGGTGCCGGTAACGGTCTCTTGGGTTTTGTTTACAAAGGCGTCCAAGGCTTCCCGCAGGGGAGAGAACCAAACTCCCTCATAAACCAGCTCGGCATAACGCAAAGCTATTACCTCTTTGTAATGATAGGTTATCCTATCGAGGCAGAGCTCTTCTAAGTTTTTGTGGGCTTGATAAAGAATGGTGCCGCCAGGGGTTTCGTAGACACCGCGCGATTTCATGCCGACCAGGCGGTTTTCTACCATGTCAGTTACACCAACGCCGTTTTTGGCACCTGTTTTGTTTAAATAATCTACCAGCTCAAAAGGAGAAAGTTTTTGGCCATCTACTTTTACAGGGATACCTTTTTCAAATTCGATCTCCACATAGGTTGGAATATCTGGTGCTTGACTAGCTGGCACGCAAATTTTTAAAATTTTTGGGTTAGGTTCATTCCAAGGGTCTTCTAGATCCATGCCCTCGTGACTTAAATGCCACAAGTTTCTATCCATGCTGTAATTATCTTTTTTGGTTACAGGAACAGGAATACCATGTTCATTAGCATAGTCAATTGCCTGCTCTCTAGATTTTATATGCCATTCCCGCCAAGGGGCAATTATTTTCATTTCTGGAGCGAGAGCTTTAACAGCCAGTTCGAAGCGTACTTGGTCATTGCCTTTGCCGGTACAACCATGGGCCACTGCCACTGCGCCTTCTTGTTTGGCTATTTCTACCATTCTTTTAGCCAAAATTGGGCGGGCAAAAGAGGTACCCAAAAGATATTTTCCCTCGTATATGGCACCGGCCTTCATGGTTGGATAGATATATTGGGTTATGAACTCATTACGCAGGTCTTCTATATATAATTTGCTGGCCCCGGTTTTTATGGCTTTTTCCTTTAAGAGGGCTGTTTCTTCCCCTTGTCCAACATCGCCGCACATGGCAATAACATCGTAGCCATAGTTTTCCTTCAACCAGGTAATAATAATAGAAGTATCCAAACCACCGCTGTATGCCAACACTACTTTTTCTTTACTTGTCATTTTGCCTTCCTCCTTAGAAACGTTGATTCATATTAAGAGGGCCATGATGGCCATTTGCGTATAAAGACGGTTTTCTGCCTCATCAAAAACAGCCGAATGAGGCCCTTCCATTACCGAATCGGTAATTTCCTCGCCGCGGTGGGCAGGTAAACAGTGCATAGTCATGACATCTTTGGCAGCTTTTGCAAGAAGAGCATCATCCACTTTGTAATTCACAAAAGCCTGCCTGCGTTTTTGGGCTTCAGCTTCCTGGCCCATGCTAGCCCAAACATCGGTGTAGATTATGTCTGCATCTTCGGCGGCTTCGTTAGGGTCTCGTACAATGCTGATTGCCCCGCCATTTACTTTGGCATCGGCCACTGCGTTGGCGGTTATCTCTGCATTTGGTTCATAGCCAGCCGGGCAAGCTATTGATACCTCCATACCAAATTTGGCTCCTGCATACATGAGGGAATGAGTAACATTGTTGCCATCGCCGATGAAAGCCATTTTTAGGCCTTTTAAACTACCCTTATATTCTCTGGCAGTTTGCATGTCGGCCAAGGCTTGGCAGGGGTGTAAAAGATCAGTAAGACCATTTATTACTGGGATGTCGGCATATTTAGCCAGATCCAAAACTTCTTTGTGGCTGAAGGTGCGGATCATAATGCCGTTTAAATAGCGGGCCAGCACCCGGGCAGTGTCGGCCACCGGTTCACCCCGGCCAATTTGTAGATCACTGCTGGAAAGAAAAAGCCCGATGCCTCCCAAATAATATATGCCAGTTTCAAAAGATACCCTGGTACGGGTTGAGCTTTTTTGAAAGATCATGCCCAGGGTTTTGCCTTTTAAATATTCTATATTTCCGCCAGCTTTTTTTTGTTTTTTTAAAAAATCAGCCACATCTAAAAAGTACAACAACTCTTTCTGGCTGTAATCATGCAAAGAGATGAAATCTCTGCCTTTAAAATTTTGATTTAGCTCCATAAAGTCACTTCCTTTTTATTGGTTTTTGCTTAAAACGTCGTCTAATATGGCTATGGCTTCATCAACCTCTTTTTTAGTAATAATCAGAGGTGGAATAAAACGCAAAACTGTTTCCGAAGTACAGTTGATAAGCAAGCCTTGCTTTAAGCATTCGGCAACTATATTTTTGCCGGAACCAACAAGCTGCATACCCAAAATTAAGCCCAGACCCCGAATTTCTAAACATATTTCATGTTTTTGGCAAAGCTCCTCTAGTTTTTCTTTAAGATATACTCCCATAGCGGCAGCGTTTTCTACAACTTTGTCTTCCAGCATGGTGGTAAGGGTGGCAACACCCGCAGCAGTCACCAAAGGCCCGCCACCAAAGGTAGAGCCATGATCGCCCGGGACAAGAGCTTCGGCCACTTTGTCTGTGGTTAAGAAGGCTCCGATTGGGGTACCGCCGCCCAAAGCTTTGGCTAAGGTCATGATATCTGGCACCACGTCATAATTTTGATACGCAAAAAGCTTGCCAGTGCGGCCCATACCAACCTGCACCTCATCAAAAATCAGTAATAGGCCATTTTCATCACACAGGTTTCGCACAGCTTGCAGATATTCTTTGTCGGCTGCTATTACACCACCTTCACCTTGAATGGGCTCCAGCATCACCCCGCAAACAGTAGGAGTTATGGCTTCTTTTAAGGCATCTATGTTGTTATATTCCACATATTTAAAACCTGGCAGAAGAGGATCAAAACCTTGCCGGATCTTATCTTGCCCGGTGGCGGTAAGGGTGGCCATGGTACGCCCGTGAAAGGATTTTTTCATGGTGACTATTTCGAAGCTCTCTGGTTTGCCGTGAGTTTTGACATATTTACGAGACAGCTTGATGGCACCTTCATTTGCTTCGGCACCACTGTTGCCAAAAAATACTTTGTCGAAAGCAGAATTTTCTACCAGTAATTTGGCCAACTGAATCTGCGGTTCTATCCAATAAAGATTGGAGCAGTGGATCATTTTTGCGGCTTGCTTGGCAATTGCTTCCACCACTTTGGGGTGGCTGTGGCCTAACGCATTTACGGCAATCCCCGCTACAAAATCCAAGTATTTGTTACCGTCGGCATCATAAATATAGGCACCTTCTCCTTTTACCATGGCAATAGGCAGCCTGTTATATACATTTAGACAATATTTTTTGCCTTCGGTCATCAGTTGTTCATTTTGCATTTTTCATCCCCCTAAAAAGAATTAAATCTATTTAATTTGTTATTCGGCAACCATGGTGCCGATGCCTTCTTTAGTGAAAATTTCTAAAAGCAAGCTATGGGGCAAACGGCCATCCAAAATATGGGTGGAAACCACGCCCTCGGCCAAAGCCTGCAAACAGCACTCTACTTTGGGGATCATGCCGCCGTCTATTACCCCTTTTTTTATGAGCTCCTCTGCTTCTTTTTTATGCAAAAGAGAAATTAAGCTCTCTTTATCCTGATAGTCCCGGTAGATACCTTCCACATCCGTAAGCAGAATCAGCTTTTCTGCTTTTAAGGCTCCTGCTACTTTGCCGGCCGCTGTGTCGGCATTTATGTTGTAGCTTTTGCCATCCGTACCAACACCAATGGGGGAAATTACAGGGATGTAGCCTTGCTCTAAAAGAGAATTGAGCAATTCGGTATTCACTTTTTCTATTTCACCTACTTGACCGATATCTACCTGCGTAGTTTTACCTTTTTCATCGGTTATGATGGCATATTTTTGATGAGCTACCAAAAGGTTGCCGTCTTTACCGGAAAGACCGAGCGCTTTGCCGTTGGCTTGGTTGATGTGGTTAACTATGCTGGGGTTGACTTTGCCCACCAAAGCCATTTCCACAACCTCCATGGTGGCGGCATCTGTGACCCGCAGGCCGTTGACAAAGCTGGATTGAATAGCTAATTTTTTTAAAAGGCCGTTTATTTCCGGGCCGCCGCCATGCACCAAAACAGGCCGCATACTCACCAACTGCATCAAAACTATGTCGTTTATTACATCTTTTTTTAGGTCCTCGTTCAGCATGGCATTGCCGCCATATTTTATCACCACGGTTTTGCCATGAAATTGCCTAAAATAAGGCATTGCCTCTATTAGCACTTTGGTTTTCTCCCAAGCTGCTTCATGTTTTTTGTTCATTTTTATTTCACCTGCCTTATTTTTGTTACCTTTATTTCTGGCACTTTTTAGGTGCGGTAATCCGCATTTATTTTTACGTAATCATAACTTAAATCGCAGCCCCAAGCAGTTGCTGCACCCGGACCGTCGTTCATATTTATCAGCACTTTTATGTCTCTTTCTTTTAAAATTTCGGCTGTTTTTGCTTCATCAAAGACAAGGCTCGCCCCTGATGCCATCATTTTTTCCTTGCCGCCTTTGCTCTCAAGCCAAATGTCCACTTTTTCGGGATCTAGCTCCGCCTCGGAGTTCCCCACCGCGCAGATTATTCGGCCCCAGTTAGCATCTTCGCCAAAAAAGGCCGCTTTTACTAAAGTAGAGGAAACAACCGCTTTGGCAGCGAGCCTGGCTGCTGTTTCTGTTTTTGCTCCCTGGACTTGTACCTCCAAAAACTTGGTGGCACCTTCGCCGTCATGCGCAATCATTTTGGCAAGCTCAATAGCAACAGCAGTTAAGGCATCCAAAAAAACCTGGTAGGCTTGGTCTTCTGTTTTTATGGCCTTGTTTTTTGCCTGACCATTAGCCAAAACCAGCATGGTGTCGTTGGTGCTGGTATCCTGATCTACCGTTACCATGTTAAAACTTTTATCTGCTGCAGCTTTTACCGCTTTTTGCAGGCAAGCCGGCTCGATTGCGGCATCGGTGGTGATGAAGGCAAACATGGTCGCCATATTGGGGTGGATCATGCCGGAGCCTTTGGCGATACCGCCGATAGTTATGATATTTCCTTCGTATTCATATTGCAAAGCACTTTCTTTAGCATATGTATCCGTGGTCATTATGGCCTCCGCTGCTTGGCTGCCGCCGGATTCACTCAGGCTTTCTGCTGCTTTGGTTATGCCGGCTTGGATTTTTTCCATGGGTAACTGGTGGCCGATGACCCCGGTGGAAGCCACCAGAATTTGTTCTTTTTTTGCACCTAACTTGACTGCGGCCAAATCAGCCATCGTTTCAGCATTGGTCAAACCCAAAGCACCTGTGCAGGCATTGGCACAACCGCTGTTGGCCACAATAGCCTTAGCCACGCCGCCTGCCACCACTTGCCGGCACCATTCTACCGGGGCTGCGGCAAATTTGTTTTGGGTAAAAACACCCCCCACTGCTGCCAGGCTGGTTGAAACAATTATACAAACATCCTTTTTGCTTTTATTGCTGGATTTTACCCCAACGTGGACACCACCAGCCAAAAAGCCTTTGGCTGCCGTTACGCCCCCTGTTATTTTTGTATAGTTCATTTTTTTACCTCCTAATATCTAT
The DNA here is from genome assembly GCA_002419005.1 of Peptococcaceae bacterium UBA5755. Lineage (GTDB taxonomy): Bacteria > Bacillota > Dehalobacteriia > UBA4068 > UBA5755 > UBA5755. The sequence goes on from DIFF01000005.1 coordinate 18,490, forward strand.
CAAGGATAGATGGGTGCTATTTCTAAACCAGTGGTTTCTGCCAGGCCAAAAAGAATATTCATGTTTTGCACTGCCTGGCCGGCCGCCCCTTTAACCAAATTATCTATGGCCGAAGTGACTATAACCCTGTTTGTTCTGGGGTCTGTGGCAAGACCGACATCACAGTAGTTGCTGCCGAACACCCATTTGGTAGCGGGCCAAACGCCTTTGGGCATTACCCGCACAAAAGGCTCATTGGCATATTTTTCTTCATAAAGTTTGTAAATATCCACTCCTTTTGCCTCTGGTTTTAGGTTGGCATAGATGGTAGAGAGAATGCCCCTGGTCATGGGGATAAGGTGCGGCGTGAAATTAACAATAATTTCTTCCCCGGCAATTTTGCTCAAAGCCTGCTCAATTTCCGGCGTGTGGCGGTGATTGGTCACCTTGTAGGCCTTTACGCTTTCATTGCACTCCGAAAACAAGTTGCCTAGATCTAAAGCCCGGCCAGCCCCGGAAACGCCGGATTTGGCATCGATAATGATGCTTTTTGTATCGATCAGACCTGCTTGCAAAAGAGGGTACAAGCCTAAAATGGCACCGGTGGGGTAGCACCCGGGGTTACCTACCACCGTGGCTTCTTTAATTTCCTGCCGCCAAATTTCCGGCAGGCCGTATACTGCACTCTGGTTTAGGACATGATCCTCGTGCTTAACGTTATACCACTTTTCATAGGTTTGGACATCATCAAAGCGAAAGTCGGCACTTAGATCTATTACTTTTATGTCTGCTGCCGACAAAGCTTTTGCTACCGGCACAGCATGGCCATGCGGCAATGCCAAAAAAACTACCTGTGCAATACTTTTGATTTTATCTATATCCAATTCATCTAAGGTCATATCTACATAATTACGCAGATGACCAAAGACCTCTGTCATATTTTTGCCGGCATGACTGTGGCCGGTAAGTGAAACTATTTGGGCTTGAGGGTGCATGGACAAGAACCGAACTAGTTCGCCACCGCCATAACCTGCCGCCCCAATTACGCTTGCTTTTATCATGGTTAAACCGCCTCTCCCTTGGAATGGGTTAATTATACTCTTTTTATGCATAAAATTGCAATAGAAATTTGCAAAAATTTATATAATTTTTTAACAAATCAAGCTCGCTGTTTAGAAACATCTTGCCTTTTGCGGAATATTATTGTATGTTTTGGCCAAAATAGCAAAAGAAATATTTAAACAAAGAAGGTGTATATTAAATGAATTTTATACAATCTCCGGTAAATTTAGATATGGTTTGTGATTGCTGGGCGGCTTTGACCAATGAACCTTGCCCAAACCAAAAAAAAGCCTTTTGCCGATATTGCAGCAAAAAACTTAGCTGATGCGGGTTTTGTTAATTTGTTAATTTGTTAATTTGTTTGAGGTTTCGATGCTCAATAAGATTTTTTTTAATTCTGGCCCACCGCCAAAACCGCCCAAGCCATTTGCTGCTACCACCCGATGGCAAGGAATAATAATTGGCACAGGGTTTTTGGCCATGGCCTGCCCCACTGCCCGGCCGGCTTTTGGCAAACCGCAAAGAGTAGCAACTTGGCCATAGGTTCGCGTTTCTCCCCAGGAAATACCATAAACGGTCCAATAGACTTGCCTAAAAAAGCTGTTTTCTTTACCAAAAACCTGCCAGTTTATGGGCAGATCAAACTTTTGTCTTTGGCCGGTAAAATACTCCTCCAGCTGTTTTTTTGCTTCTCTTGGCAGCGAATCTTTAAGACTGGGAGCGGATAAAGACATGGCAGAGGTAGGCAAAACCAGCCTATTAATGCCTTTTTCATCCCAGCTTATGACCATTCTGCCCAAAGAAGTTTCTAAATTGCTCAACATAAAAATGATCCCCTGCCGTTATAATTTTGGTATATGTTTTCTTTTTTTTGCTTTAATTTCCTGTTTTATTCTTTTATTTTTTGGCTTTCTTTTGCATCTTCATTTGCAAGCTCTGCATAATAATGCACCAGACCGCTATATATGGCCCAAGCCATTTTGCTTTGATATTCTTTGTCTTGCAAGTCTGCTTCTTCAGCCGGGTTGGAGAGAAATCCCACCTCTATTATAACTGTATCTATTTCTAAATTTTTCATTATATAAACGTTGTCCAAAGCCAGCGGTTTTCTGTCGGTGTTTTTTAGGATACGTTGCATTTCGTCCTGAATGCTTTTGGCCAAAGCCTGCGAAGTTTCTGATTTGCTTTTATAGAAAACCTGCCCCCCGCGCCATTTGGCAGAAGGGAAACCATTGCCATGAATACTTATAAAGAGTGTAGCTTCGGCATTTTTGGCCATTTGCACACGAGCTGCCATGTCTTCCTTTTTGCTTTTTGCCAGAGCCGTATCTGTTGTTCTGGTTTCTAACACATTTGCTCCTGCCTGTTTTAAAAAACCGGCAAGCTTGATGGCTATGGCCAAATTTATATCTTTTTCCAGTGCTCCGTTTGCCCCCACTACCCCTGGGTCACCACCACCGTGCCCGGCATCCACAACCACCACTTGTCCCAAGATGGGCCAAGCCATGGCTTGGGTTGAAGAATACATGCGGTTGCCCCAAAAATAACAGGCTATCACCATGCCCACAGCAAAAATTAAACAAAAAAATAAGACGGCAGAATAACGCAAGCGTATAACTTTAAAAAAGGTTTGAGGCATTTTGCCACCTCCTCTTGCAAAAAATATGCTGTTAATAAATTTTTAGAATATATCCTTTGAAGAATTTAAAAAATTTTTATTGATGATCTTGCTTTTTTTTATATGATTTGTTATTATATTACTAAGTTAAAGTGTTAAAGTATTAAAAAGGAGAAAATATGGACAGATACATAATTAACACACCTGAGGGAACAAAAGACAGCCTGTTTTGCGAGTGTCAAGACAGAAGAAAAATGGAGGGGGCTATCACCCGGCTTTTCTCTTCTTTGGGATACAGCGAGATTATTACCCCGGAGATAGAATATTATGACCTTTTTACTGCCTCTGGTTATCCTTTGCCACAGGAAACTTTGGTGAAGATAATTGATAGGAGTGGTAAAATTTTGGTTATGCGGCCGGATTGCACAACTCCTATTGCCCGGGTAGCAGCTACCAAGCTAAAAAATACTGATTTCCCGCAGCGTTTTTACTATAACCAAACTGTTTTTCGTTCTAATGTGGCCCATGCCGGTAGTAATGCTGAAGTGGTTCAGTGCGGTATTGAGCTTTTGGGGGCTGCCGGTCTGAAGGCGGATGTAGAAGTTTTGGTTTTGGCCATCGAGGCCATAAAGGCTTGCGGTATTAATAATTTTTATATAGAAATTGGCCATACCGGTTTTTTTAAGGCTTTGGCAAAAGAGCTTGATGCCCCACCGGAAACGATTGAACTAATGCGGTCTTATATTGAGCAAAAAAACTTTGATGCTTTGAAAGTTTTGCTAAAGCCCTTTGCCGATAAGCCCTCCTTTGATGCTTTAAATAAAATATCGCATCTTTTTGGCGGCGAGGAGATTTTGGCCGAAGCCCAAGAGCTAACCAATGACTTATGCGCCAGCCGGGCCCTGGATTATCTAAAAAACATTTATAATGAGCTTTTGGCTGCCGGACATCAGGATAAGATCCGTTTTGATTTGGGCCTGGTGCAACAAATAAATTATTATACTGGCATGGTTTTTTGCGGCTACATTGAAAGTGCCGGCAGCATTGTGTTGACAGGCGGCCGCTATGACAAGTTGATTGAGACTTTTGGCAAACCGGTGCCTGCCACTGGTTTTGCTATTGATATTTTGGCTGTTTTGGGTTGTTTGCCAGTCTCTTCACCGCCAAAATTAAAAAGCATTATTCACTATTCCTTTGGTTCTTTGGCCCAAGCTTTAAGCTATGTGGCAACCCGTGCCCCCGGCACCTGCGAGATTTCCCCTTGCTTGGATTTAGCAGGCAGCAAAAAATTGGCTAAAAAGAAAGGGGCCTGCCGCGTTGTGATTTTGGATAAAGAAAATGAAACTGAGGTAAAACTATGAATAAACTAAAACTTGCTCTGACTAAAGGGCGTTTACAAGACAAATCTGTGGAACTTTTTGAAAAAATGGGGTTGGATTGCAGCCAAATTAAAAACCCGGGCCGCCGCCTGCTTTTGACTGTACCTAACTATGATCTGGATATTGTTTTGGCCAAGGCCACTGATGTTATTACCTATGTTGAGCATGGCATTTGCGATTTGGGCATTGTGGGGAAAGACACAATTTTGGAAAGTAAACAAAATTTTTATGAGGTTTTAGACCTGGGATTTGGCAAATGCCGTTTTGTGCTTGCCACCCAAACCGGAGAAAACTTTTACGAGAATTATCAAAACAGATGCATAGCTACCAAATACCCGGAAGTTACTAAAGAATATTTTACTAAAAAAGGCATGGATGTCTCAATCATCAAGCTAGAAGGCTCGGTGGAGCTTGCCCCGGTTTTGGGGCTTTCTAATGCTATTGTGGATTTGGTGGAAACGGGAAACACCCTAAAAGAAAATGGGCTAGAGGCAATTGAAGACTTGTACCAAATTAGTGCCCGTTTGATTGTCAACACAGCCAGTATGAAGATGCGGAAAAAAGAGATTTTGGATTTTATTAAAAAATGTGATGCCTTTGGAGGAAAAAATGATTAAAATTGTAAAGGCTGCAAATTCAACTGAAAAAGAACTCATAAATACCATGCGGGCAAGAGCCAATGCTGTTGGGGCTAACATTAAAGCTGATGCGGCTAAAATTATGGCAGACATATGCGAGCATGGTATGAAAGCGGTGGAAGAATATTCTTTGAAATTTGATAAGGCTTTACCCTATGAAATATTCCAAGCTAACCTTGACGAAGCCTATAAGGCTTGCCCTGCCGATTTGGTGAGAATTATGGAACAAGCCGCGGCAAATATTTGGGATTATCAGAAGCATTTGCTCGCCGAAACAAGCGAGTGGCAGGGACCGCACGGAGGCACTGTTGGCCAACTGGTGCAGCCTTTAAACAAAGTTGGCATCTATGTGCCGGGGGGCACGGCCGCTTACCCCTCTTCTGTTCTTATGAATGCCATTCCCGCTAGGGTGGCTGGGGTTGAAGAGATAATTATGGTTACGCCGCCTACGGAAAATTTAAACCTGGCTGTGTTGGCTGCTGCCAAAATTGCCAAGGTGGATAGGGTAATTGCCTTGGGTGGGGTACAAGCCATTGCTGCTCTTACCTATGGGGTTGGATTTATTCCCAAAGTGAACAAAATTGTGGGGCCTGGCAATGCCTATGTTGCTGCTGCCAAAAATTTGGCTTATGGCACCATTGATATAGATATGATTGCCGGGCCTTCCGAGGTTTTGGTGATTGCTGATGAAACTGCTAACCCGGTTTACCTGGCAGCCGACCTTTTGAGCCAGGCAGAGCATGACACCCTAGCCAGCTCTGTTTTGCTTACTACGAGTTTACTTCAAGCCCAAAAGGTAGCTGAAGAAATTGAAAAACAAACAACCAAGTTAGCCAGAAAAGAAATCATTAAAAAATCTGTTGAGAATTTTGGGGCTATAATTGTTTGCCCCAACCTAATAAAGGCTGCGGAAATTGCCAATGAGATTGCCCCCGAACACTTGGAGATTATGACTGAAAAGCCGCGAGAAATTTTAAAATTAATTAAAAATGCGGGAGCAGTCTTTTTGGGAGAAAACACACCGGAACCCTTGGGCGATTATATGGCCGGGCCATCCCATGTTTTGCCCACTTCCGGCACTGCTCGGTTTTTCTCTCCTCTTTCGGCTGAGAGCTTTTTAAAGAGAACAAGTATTATTGATTTTGACAAAAAAAATTTGGCTCGGCTTGGCCAAGATATCATAACTTTTGCCCAGGCTGAAGGCCTGGACGCCCATGCCAATTCTATTCGGGTACGATTAAAAAACTAAAACCCATACAAACTGCGTGGGGGCAGTTTAGTTAAAAAAGGAGGAAAAATAAATGGCAAGAAGCTGCGTTTTGGAACGTAATACGAAAGAAACTCAAATTTCCCTTGCTTTGAACTTGGACGATGGGAATGTACAGGTTGCCACCGGGCTGGGCTTTTTTGACCACATGCTAAATGCTTTGGCTTTTTATGCCGGCTGGGGACTTGACCTTAAAGTAACGGGTGATGTTAACGTGGACGGGCATCACACTGTGGAAGATACAGGCATTGCTTTGGGCTTGGCTTTTAAAGAGGCTTTGGGAGATAAGGCCGGCCTAAAACGCTTTGCAAGCTTTTTTGTGCCCATGGATGAGGCTTTGTGCTTCACTAGCTTGGATATCAGTGGGAGAGCCTTTTTGGTTTTTGCGGTTGACATGCCACAGGAGATAATCGGTAGCTATGAATCTTGGCTGACAGAGGAATTTATGCGAGCTTTTGCCACCAACGCCGGCATTACTCTGCACCAAAAAGGCTTTTATGGCAATAATTCTCACCACATTACCGAGGCTTTGTATAAATCTCTTGGCCTGGCCTTAAAAGAGGCCATAAAAATTGAGGGAGCAAATATCCCTTCTACAAAAGGAATTTTGTAAAAATGAAAAATAAAATTGCTATTATAGATTATGGGGTTGGTAATCTTTTGAGCGTTACCAAGGCTTTGAGTTATCTTGGCCTAACTAACTTTATTACTAGCGATGCAAAGGAGATTGAAAAAGCCGCTGCCATCATTTTGCCGGGGGTAGGGGCTTTTCCTAAAGCCATGAACAATTTGCAACAACGAGGGTTAGATAAAATTTTGGTTTGCCAAAGCCAAAAAAAACCTCTTTTGGGTATTTGTTTAGGCATGCAGCTTTTATTTTCCCGCAGTTTTGAAATTAAAGAAAGTATGGGATTGGGGCTGATTGAGGGAGATGTACGGCAGATAAAAACAAATTTAAAATTGCCTCAGATTGGCTGGAACAATCTCTCTATTAAAAAAGATTCCCCTCTTTTAGCGGGATTACCCCAAAATTCTTATGTTTATTTTGTGCATAGTTTTTGTGCCGTACCTGCCCAAAACCAAAATTTGGTCGCCACCACCACCTATGGGGAGGAGATTGCTGCCGTTGTGGAAAAAGATAATATATTTGGTTGTCAATTCCACCCGGAAAAGAGCAGCGAGGTTGGGCTGATGATTTTGAAGAATTTTGGAGGATTAATAAAATGATTATTTTGCCGGCCATAGACCTAAAAGACGGCCAATGTGTCCGCCTGTTTAAAGGTGATTTTAATACGGTACACCAGGTATCTGAAGACCCGCTGGCAACCGCCCAGGCCTTTTTTGAAGCCGGAGCAGAAATGATTCATATGGTGGATTTGGACGGTGCCTTAAATGGAGTACGGAAAAACAGCTTTATCGTTCGGCAGATTGCTGATCAATCCGGCTTAAAAATTGAGCTGGGTGGCGGCATTAGGAGCATGGAAGACCTGGCCGCGGCTGATACCATGGGAGTTTATCGCATGGTAATTGGTTCTATGGCGGTGGAAAGCCCGCCCTTTGTAAAGCAGGCAGTTGCCAAATACGGCGAGCGAATTGCCGTTTCTATTGATGCTAAAGACGGTTTTGTAAAAACCAGCGGCTGGACCAAATGCTCCCGGCTAAATTATTTGGATTTTGCTAAGGCTATGGAAAAACTAGGTGTACAAACCATTATTTTTACTGATATAGACACCGACGGCACTCTATGCGGCCCGGCTATGGATAAACTTTTAGTTTTGAAGCATGAAACCAACTGCTTTATAATTGCAAGCGGCGGAATTAGTGACATTGAAGATATAAAAAAACTTAAGGCAGCTAATTTAGATGGAGCCATAATTGGCAAGGCTTATTATGCCGGCACCATTGATTTGAAAGAGGCCATTAAGGAGGCAAAAACATGACCCTTGCAAAAAGAATTATTCCTTGCCTGGATGTTAGAGACGGCAGAGTAGTAAAAGGTGTAAACTTTGTAAATATTCGGGATGCCGGCGACCCGGTGGAATTAGCTAAGTTTTACAGCGAGCAAGGTGCCGATGAGATTGTTTTTTTGGATATTACTGCTACCTTTGAAAACCGCCCAACTGTTATCGACATGGTGGAACGGACAGCAAGCCAGGTTTTTGTGCCTCTTACGGTCGGCGGAGGTATTCGCACGGTGGAAGATTTTCAGGATATTTTGCGGGCCGGGGCCGATAAAATATCCGTAAACTCTGCCGCTGTGAAGGATAAAACCCTGATATCAAAAGCGGCCGAACGTTTTGGCAGCCAGTGTGTGGTTTTGGCGATTGATGCCATAGCCTGTGCTGACGGCAGCTTTGAAGTGGTGATTAACGGCGGCCGCACCAGAACCGGCCTGGACGCGGTAAAGTGGGCTAAAGAAGGACAAAGCTTGGGAGCCGGAGAAATTCTTCTTACCTCTATGGACGCCGATGGTACCAAGGCGGGCTATGACATTGCCATGACTAAAGCAATCTCCGAGGCTGTGACCATACCGGTTATTGCATCTGGTGGGTGCGGGGCATTGGAACACTTTGTGGAGGTTTTTGAAAAAGCTAATGCCGATGCTGCTCTTGTTGCCTCCCTTTTTCATTTTGCTGAGCTTACCATATCACAGGTAAAAGAATATTTACGGGCACATAATGTGCCTGTGCGGCTGGGGGAATGAATATGAAAATAAAAAATTTATTTGAAAAAAGTGAGCTTATACCTGTTATAGTACAGGATAGCAGTACTCTGCAGGTTTTGATGCTGGGGTTCGCCAATGAAGAAGCAGTGGCTAAAACCCTAGCAACAAAAACCGCCTGGTTTTGGAGCCGCAGCAAAAAAAGACTTTGGCAAAAAGGTGAGACTTCCGGCAATTTTTTGCATGTGGAAAAGATGATTGCAGATTGTGATAATGATACCCTGCTGCTTTTGTGCAAACCCGACGGTCCCACCTGTCACACCGGTAATGTTAGTTGTTTTTTTAATATGATAATGGAGTAGATAATATGGATAATATTTTAAAAGAGCTTTACCAGGTCATCCTTGACCGAAAAGAAAATCCGCAGCCACAATCCTACACCTGTTACTTGTTTGAACAGGGTTTGGATAAGATGCTAAAAAAAGTTGGTGAGGAAAGCGCCGAAACCATCATTGCTGCCAAAAACGGGGATGCAAAAAACTTGGTTCTGGAAATTAGTGATCTATTATATCATTTGCTAGTGGTTATGGCCGAAGAGAATGTGCCAATTGAAGATGTGCTTTTGGAGCTTGCGGCCCGCAGCCAAAAAATTGGCAACTTGAAGCAGTTGCACACTACCGACAAAAATTCTTAAAAATTTTATATAGCGGCGGGGCACCCCAATTGGGGT
>DIFF01000002.1 GCA_002419005.1 Peptococcaceae bacterium UBA5755
GCCCGCCCTTTGAGCACGGAAGAGATGGATGCGGTTTATGCCTTACCTTTTAACCGGCGTTGGCACCCTGTTTATGATCGGGTCGGCGGGGTGCCGGCATTGGCCGAAGTTAAATTTTCTTTGCTTTCGCACCGGGGCTGTTTTGGTGGCTGTTCTTTTTGTGCCATCAGTGCTCACCAGGGGCGTGTAATTCAAAATCGTAGTGACGAGGCTATTTTGGCCGAGGCGGCAAAGCTAGCCGAAGACCCGGATTTTAAAGGGTATATTCACGATGTAGGGGGTCCGACCGCCAATTTTAGGTTGCAGGGCTGTGGCAGGGCCAAAGAGGTAGGTGCTTGTGCCAACAAACAATGTCTTTGGCCAGAACCATGCAAGCAATTGAAGGTTGACCATGGACCTTATGCCAGGCTTCTGGCGGAAATTGGCCGCATACCTAACATTAAAAAGGTTTTTGTGCGTTCCGGTTTGCGTTATGATTATTGTCTTTTGGAGCCAAACGATAAATTTTTGCGGCAGCTTTGCCGTGACCACATCAGCGGCCAGCTGAAGGTGGCACCGGAGCATGTGGCTCCGGAGGTTTTGCGGTATATGGGTAAGCCAAAAGCAGGTGGCTATAAGCGTTTTGTGGAACAATATGAGAAGATAAACAAAGATTTAGGTAAAAAACAATATTTGGTACCTTATTTTATGGCGGGGCACCCTGGTACCAGGCTTAAGGATGCGGTTGCCTTGGCCGAGTATTTCCGGGATGAAAAATGGCTGCCGGAGCAGGTACAGGATTTTATTCCTACACCGGGCAGCCTTAGTACCGCCATGTTTTATACGGGGTTAAACCCTCGTACCATGCAGCCGGTTTATGTGCCCAGGGGTGAAGAGAGGCTTTTGCAGCATGTTTTACTGCAATATACAAGTAAGGAAAACTGGCCTTTGGTGCGGCAAGCTTTAAAAGAAGCCGGCCGGGAGGATTTGATTGGCAGGGGGCCAAAATGTTTGGTGCCGGCCGAAAGCGGTAGCCAAGCTATTTTGGCGGCCGGCCGAAAGGGCGGTAGTGACAGTAAAGTTGTTGGCGGCAAAAACCCAAGAGAAAGGAAAGCCGTTGGCAGCAAAAAAAAAGATAAAGATAAAAAGGGTTATCGTAAATAATTGGGCAATTTTTGAAGAGCCAGAAAGGAGCCTTATATGCGATTATTGACCGGAGAAGAAATGCGGCTTTTGGATGCGGCTGCCATGGAAGAATACGGTATTGCCGGCATTGTGCTGATGGAAAATGCCGGAAGGGCGGTGGCCCAAAAAGCTGTTGAGCTTTTGGCAGGCAAACCGGAAGAAAAAAAAGTGGTGATTTTTGTTGGTTCGGGCAACAATGGCGGTGATGGCCTGGTGGCGGCCCGCCATATACATAATGCTGGGGCGGAAGTACGGCTTTTTTTACTTAAAGAGCCAGAGGTTTTTGCGGGCGATGCAGCTGAAAACTGGTCTGTGGTAAAAACCCTTGGCTTGCGTTTTGATGTAATTAAAGAAGAAGATTATGGTAACATTTTGAAGCTTGCTATATTCAATGCGGATTTGATAATCGATGCTATGTTTGGTACCGGTTTTCAGGGGGTGCCAAAAGAGGCTGCTGCCTTGGCAATCGATATTATTAATGCGGCTCAAAGGCCGGTTTTGGCAGTTGATGTGCCCTCCGGTGTGGATGCTTCGACCGGCAAGGTTGCAGGGAATGCAGTTTTGGCCACGGCCACGGTTTCTTTTGCTTTTGCTAAGTTGGGTTTGTTATTGCCACCGGCTGCCCAATATGTTGGCGAGTTGCGGGTTGCGGATATTTCTATTCCTAAGGAACTTTTGGAGCTGGTAGATGTTCGAAGGGAATACTTGGATGAATATTTTTGCCAGCGTTGGCTGCCCAAAAGAAAAGCGGACAGCCACAAAGGCAATTATGGCCATGTTTTGGTGGTGGGTGGGCACCCGCAGATGCCTGGGGCGCCGCTTTTGGCTGCGCATGGAGCATTAAAAATGGGAGCAGGGCTGGTTACTTTGGCTACTCCTTTATCTTTACAGAGTTTTCTTTTGGGGCGGGTACCGGAGCTTTTAGCTTTGCCTTTGGCCGAAACAGACCAGGGAGGCTTGGCCGAAGCGGCATTAAGTCCGGTGCTTTTGGCCGCTCCAAACAAAGTTTTGGTGGTTGGTATGGGGCTTGGCCGTTCTTTGGATGCTAAGGCATTTGTGCAAGGGTTGCTGGCACAAATGCCCGCCCCCATGGTGCTTGATGCGGATGGCTTATATGCTCTTGCCTGCCTGGGAGCACCAACAAAAAACTGGCTGCATCCTTTAATTTGCACGCCGCACCCGGGGGAGATGGCCCGACTTTTAAATATCAGCGTTGCTGAAGTTCAGGCTGACCGCATGGGAGCGGTGCAGGAAGCTGCTAAATTGTGGCGGGCTACCATGGTTTTAAAAGGGGATCATACCTTAATTTCTACGCCATCTGGTCGGCTTTATGTTAACGGTAATGGCAACCCTGGCCTGGCAACAGGGGGAAGCGGCGATGTGCTGGCTGGTTTTATTGGGGCTCTTGTGGGCCAAAATGTGCCAGCCCCGGCTGCTGCTGCCTGTGGGGTGTTTTTGCATGGAGCGGCAGGAGATGCGGCGGTGGCACATTTTGGTCAGCTTTCTTTAAAGGCTGGCGATATTATTGACTTTTTGCCAAAAATATTACAAGAATATTACAAAGCTTAAAAATACGATATAAATAGTCCATTGATTATGATCATAAATTTGTATATACTGTTTTTTATGTACTAGAGCTTGAAGGAGCGATATTTATGCATATATGGGAAATTCCCCGGCCGGCTTGGCTGGAAATAGATTTAGGTGTGCTAAGTCAAAATATGCGCGAGGTTAGAAGAATTACCAGCCTGAAAGCCAAAATTATGGCGGTGGTTAAGGCCAATGCCTATGGCCACGGAGCAGAACGTGTTGCCGAGGTGCTTTTGGCTAATGGAGCCGACCGCTTGGGTGTGGCTACTTTGGGTGAAGGGATCATTCTGCGGGATACCGGTATTAAAGCCCCCATTATGGTTTTGGGCCATGTGCCTAAGGGCCATGTGGATATGGCTTTGGCATATGATATTAACCAAACTGTTTATGGTTATGAGGCTGCATTGGCGATTTCCGAAAAGGCAAAAAAACAAGGTAAAACCGCGGTTATTCACATTAAGCTCGATACTGGCATGGGCCGCATTGGTTTTTTGCCCGGGGCCAAGGGAGTGGAGCAGGTTTGTAAAATTATGCAGCTCCCTAGCCTTTATGTAGAGGGTATTTATACTCATTTTCCTAAGGCGGATAGCATTGATAAAAGCTTTACACTGAATCAGTGCCGGCTTTTTGATGAGTTTGTGGCTCAGGTGGAAGAAAGAGGCCATAAATTTGCTTTGCGTCATGTGGCTAACTCTGCTGCTTTGGTGGATATGCCCCAAACCCATTATGATATGGTTCGGCCAGGGATTATCCTTTTTGGTCATTATCCTTCTGATGAAGTGGACCACAATAAGATAAACATTGCTTCTGCCATGACTTTAAAAGCAGTTGTATCCCATGTAAAATGGGTACCTAAAGGTGCCAGCATTAGCTATGAGTGTGCTTATGTTACTGATGAGCCCAGCCTGATTGCTTCTTTGCCATTAGGTTATGGGGATGGTTATAGCAGACGATTTTCCAACTATGGGCAGGTGCTGATTCGTGGGAAGCGGTTTCCTGTTGTTGGCCGTGTGTGTATGGACCAGATGATGGTAAATGTTACCGGTTTGTCAGATTTACAGGTGGGGGAAGAAGTAGTAATAATTGGTTCTCAGGGTGATGAGAGTATTACTGTGGAGGAGATTGCCGCCGCTGAAGGAACTATCAATTATGAGATCATGTGCATGCTCAGTGAACGTTTGCCGCGGATTTATATAAATAAATAAAAAATTTATTTTGTGTAAAAAAAGGGCCTTGGCGAAAGCCAAGGCCCTTTTTTATTTATTTGACATTATCTACCATATTTTTACAAGTATAATCCTCTTTTTGACTGGGAAAAGTGTATATAGAGAAAATTGAAAGATACATAAGAATTTGCGAGGTGACATATAAATGGATTTGCGAAGAGGAGAAATTTTTTTTGCAGAGTTGAGCCCGGTGCAGGGTTCAGAGCAAGGGGGGACCAGGCCGGTTTTGGTGGTGCAGAATGATACCGGGAATTTTCACAGCCCCACCACCATTGTGGTACCTATAACATCTCGTTTGACCAAGGCTAAACTACCCACTCATGTGGAGCTGGGCAAAAGTGAATCAGGTCTGGCCAGGGATTCGGTGATTTTAGCAGAGCAGGTGCGTACCATAGATAAAAGCCGTTTGCACCAAAAAATAGCTGCGCTTTCTGACAATGCCATGAATAGAGTAGATAGGGCTCTGGGCATTAGTATGGGCATTCCTCCCAACAGCATGACTTGAAAATTAAAAAATGAAGCTGCCTTAAAAAAGGCAGCTTCATTTTTTAATTTTTATTATCTTTTATCTGTGATATGATATATAATAAAAATCAAAAATTATAAAAAGGTTGATTCTTTTGATACCAGAATTTTCAGGAGGTTTTTGCCGGGGAGTGAATACTGATGACTTTGGAGGAATTGGCAAATAAGGTTGAGCGTTGTTATAGATGTTCTCTTTCGGAAACTCGTACCAATGTGGTTTTTGGCCGCGGCAGCGAAAGTGCGGCCATTATGTTTATTGGCGAAGGGCCGGGGGCGGATGAGGACAAGCAGGGCTTGCCTTTTGTGGGCCGCTCGGGCCAGCTTTTAGACAGAATGATGACTGATGTTGAAATGCCTTTAGATGATATATACATATGCAATATTGTGAAGTGTCGCCCGCCGGGCAACCGTTTGCCGAACCCAGTGGAGATTGAAGCCTGCCGGCCCTTTTGGCGGGAGCAAATTAAAATAATTTGTCCGCAAATTATTGTTTGTTTGGGAGCATTGGCTACGCAAATGTTGCTTGGGGCAGATGCCCGCATTACCAAAGAGAGAGGACATTGGGTGCAAAAAGGCGATTTTTTGATTATGCCAACCTTTCACCCGGCTGCCATTTTGCGGGATGAAAACAAAAAAAAAGATGTTTATGCGGATTTTAGGGAAGTAAAAAATAAATATTGGGCTTTGCAGGGTTTGGCAGCGGATGTTGCTGCCTGGCCGCCTAAATAAATTGCAGTTTGCTTTGCGGGGGTGGGCAGATTTGTGGGGGTTTTACAGTAAATCGGCAGAAGAGACATATGGCTTTGGTATTAAGTTGGGGGAGGCCGCCCCAACCGGCACGGTGTTTTTTTTGGCAGGACCTTTGGGGGCCGGCAAGACTCTTTTGGCTAAAGGTATTGGCAAAGGTTTGGGTATTGAAGAGATGATAACCAGCCCTACTTTTACCATTGTGCAAGAATATAAGGGCCGAGTGCCTTTTTATCATATGGATCTTTATCGCCTAAGTGGCGGGTCTGAAATAGAAGAGATAGGCTTGGAGGAATATTTTGCCGCTGGCGGCGTTGTTGCAGTGGAATGGCCGCACCTGTTTTTAAATTTGCTAGAAAGAAACCCTGTTTTGATTAAGATAAAACCGGATTATAAAAAAGGGGAAGATTGGCGGAAAATTGAAGTGGAAGCCGATGTGGCAGACGAGATTTGGTTGAAGGAGATTGTGAAATTATATGCATATACTTGCTCTTGATGCATCCACTAAAACACTTGGCGTGGCTATTGCTACGGAAGATACCTTGTGCGGCGAGATAAACCTTAATGTGGGGAAAACCCATTCGCAGCGGCTGTTGCCAGTGTTGGAAAATTTGTTTGTGCAGATGGAATTGAGTTTGCGTGATATATCGGCTATTGCTGTTACGGTTGGCCCTGGTTCTTTTACTGGTTTGCGGATTGGCCTTGCCACTGCCAAGGGGTTGGCCCAGGCTTTGGCTATTCCTGTTGTGCCCATAATTACTTTGGATGCTTTGGCTTTTAAGGCCCGCGGCTATACCGGTTTTTGCGCACCGGTTTTGGATGCCAGAAAAAATGAGATATACTGTGCTTTTTATGATTCAAACGGCCAAAATATTTTTCTGCCGGCTGCCTTGCCCCCGGCAGAATTTTTTAATTTGCTTTCTGATTGTCCGGGACCTATTAATTTTTTGGGAGATGGGGCAAAGATGTACTGGCCGCAGATTTACGATACTTTGGGCAAAAAGGCTATTTTGCTGCCAGAAGAAAGCCGGCTTTTTATGGCTTCGGCGGTAGCCATGTTAGGTATGGCAAAATTGCAGGCCGGCGAGGTGGTGCAACCTGGGGATCTCTTGCCTGTTTATCTTAGGGCTTCTGAAGCTGAAGTGAGGCGTTTGGCCCATGAGTGAGGGATTGAGCTATGAAATTGTTCCGTTAGCCGAAGAGCATTTGGATCAGTTGATGGCTATAGAAAATGCCTCTTTTGCGGTGCCTTGGCGGCGGGAAGAATATTTATATGATATAAAAATGAACAAGCTGGCCCATTATGTGGCGGTGGTGGCTGGTGATAAACTTTTGGGTTATGGGGGCATGTGGCTGATTTTTAATGAAGGTCACATCAACAACATTGCCATTCACCCAGAAATGCGGGGAAAACGCATTGGTGAGGCCGTATTGGCCGCTTTGAGCGAGCTTTGCTGCAGTTTGGGAGGCGACAGGCTTACCCTGGAGGTGCGGGAATCAAACCTTTCTGCTTTGCGGCTTTATGAAAGGATGGGTTTTGTGGCAGCTGGCATACGGCCTAATTATTATAGTGACAATGGGGAAGCGGCAATTATTATGTGGTTGCAGCTGACGGGGGTTAAAAAATGACGGTAAAAATTTTGGCCATTGAAACCAGTTGTGACGAAACAGCGGCAGCAGTTTTGGCAGATGGCAGAGAGATATTATCCAATATTATTGCTTCGCAGATAGATATCCACCAGCCTTATGGAGGCGTGGTACCGGAGATTGCCAGCCGCCAACATTTACAGGACATTGTTGGCGTGGTGGAAGCTGCCCTTTTGAAAGCAGGCGTGGTAGCAAAAGATTTGTCTGCGGTGGCTGTTACATACGGGCCTGGTTTGATAGGCTCTCTTTTAGTTGGGGTTTCTTATGCTAAGGCCCTTAGCTTGGCTTGGCAAAAACCCTTGATTGCTGTACACCATTTGGAAGGGCATATTATGGCCAGTTTTTTGGAAAATCCTGATTTGCACTTTCCTTTTGTGGCTTTGGTTGTTTCCGGCAGCCACAGCAGCTTGGTTTATGTGAAAAAGCAAGGCGAATATGAGCTTTTGGGCCAAAGCAAGGATGATGCAGCCGGTGAGGCTTTTGATAAGATTGCCCGGGCTTTAGGGCTCCCTTACCCAGGTGGGCCTTCTATTCAAAAAGCAGCCGCCGCCGGAGAGGCAGTTTATAACTTTCCCCGGGCGTGGCTGGGTGAGGATGATTTGAATTTTAGCTTTAGTGGCTTAAAGTCTTCTGTTTTAAATTTTCTTAATCAAAAAGAGATGAAAGGCGAGAATTATAAAACAGAAGATGTGGCGGCCTCAGCCCAGGAGGCCATTGTGCAGGTATTGGCGGTTAAAGCGGCCCGGGCTGTGGCCAAAACGGGGGTAAAAACCCTGGTTTTGGCAGGCGGTGTGGCAGCCAACCTTGCTCTGCGGCAGGCTTTGGCAAAGGAAATGCCAAAAACTAAAATTGTGTATCCTTCACCAATTTTTTGTACAGACAATGCCGCCATGATTGCCTGTGCCGCTTATAATAAATTTTTGCAGGGGGATTTCGCCAAGCTGGATTTGAATGCATATGCCAGTCTCTCGCTATATGGGGCAAAAGAAAAATAATCCACCAACGGTGGAGTATTGCTTGTGGATATTGTGGATAATTGTGTGAACATTTTTTTGGGCAGATTTTTTGTAGATAACCCTTTATTAGACATAAGGATCTAAAAAGCTACGTTGCTGGATGAAATAAATGTTAGGGAAAGGGACTTACTTGCTATGACCAAAAAAAAAGAGATTCGGGCCGAAATTTTGGCTCTTCGTAAACAAATGACTGCCCTTGATGTGGCTGCCAAAAGCCATGAAATTGTTTGCCGTTTGGTTGAGGTTGTGCCGTGGGACAAGGTGAAGACTGTTTTGGCTTACTTACCTGTACATAATGAAGTTGATTTGCAGGAGCTCTTTTTTTGCTTGTGGCGGCAAAAAAAAAGGGTCTTGGTGCCAGTTTGTTTACCGGAACTCCAAGGAGAAATGCAAGCAGCTTTGCTTTTGCCGGAAGATCTTTTGGATTTGCGGGTCAACTGGTTTGGTATTTTGGAACCTAATTTGCCTCATTTTGTTTTGCCGTCTGAAATAGATTTGGTTTTGGTGCCAGGAGTAGCTTTTGACCGTCAAAAAGGGCGTTTGGGTTATGGCGGTGGGTTTTATGACAGGTTTTTACCAAAGCTTTCTTTGGATTGCTTAAAAGTTGGCGTTGGTTTTGCTTTACAGGTGGTAGAAAACTTGCCCTTAGATGCAGCTGATTGTTTGATGGATGCAGTCATTACGGAAGATTTGATTATTTGAAGAGAAATGTTTGCTAAATTGACATTTACAAAACAAAAACGACAGTTTTTTGCTAAAAAAAACGGTAATAGAAGAGGAGGATATTTTAAGTTGTTGATTTTTGTCGATTTTTGTAGTTTTTTTTATATAGTTCATTAAGAGGAAATTTATTGCTTTATGATAAATACTTTTATAATAAAATGTATGCTAAAGAATACATGTTGTAAGTAATATATATTGAACATATAATGAATATATTAAAAGGCCCGTTTTTGATTGTTTGTGACTTTTGTTATACGATTATGTTAAGAGTTTTGTTTTAGTTCTAACATTATTAACTTGCTGGAGGTAAACGGGATGCTGGATATTGTTTTTAATATGCTATCAAGGGAAATGATAACGTGTTTAATTGGATTTTATTCAGCATATAAGATATATTTGTTTTTATATCCACAGGGAATGCATTTTGGCATTGTTTCGGAGGAGACTAAGATTCAGAAGCTTGCGGAAGAATTGGCAAAATGGAAGAAAATTGCTTTTGAAATGAGCCAAACTTTGGAAAGAACAACTCGTTTTTACATGAAGATTTTATCCAGCTTGCCTTTTGGGGTTATGGTTTTGGATAAATTTGGTACGGTTTGCTTTGTTAATGCACATATTGAAGATTTTTTGGCTAAAAAAAGCAATGACCTGTTGGGGCTTCATTATTCCGAAATTAAGACATTTGAAAAAAGATATTTGAAGCAGCCTTTTGATTTTGGCTTTTTGACAGAAATGTTTCAAGAAAATGATGTTGCTTATAGGCAAATTTATTTGGAAGATGAAATTAACAGAGCCGGCAAAATGTTTTCTTTTGCCTTGTATAAGTTTTGGGATGAGGCTGAATTTGACTATGGTGGGGCTTTTGTTTTTTTACTGGAAAAGGAAAACGCAAAAGAGTTGGAGGAATTAAAGGCCAAAAATGCTTATTTAGAGGAATTGAAAGCCTTGGCAGCCAGTGTTACACATGAAATCCGCAATCCTTTGCAGAATTTGCTTTCTGTTATACAGATGATGAATGATAAATATAAGAATAGCCAGGCGATAGACGTTTATGGTAATATTATTTATAAAGAAGTGCAAAGAGCCAATTCTTTGCTTTCTGGCTATTTATCGGTAGTGAGAACTAACAAAACCGAGTGGGAGCTTTGTAATTTGACCGAGGTTTGTAAAGATGTGGTTACCCTTATGCGGTGCAAAGCAGCCATGTGTGATATTTCTGTAAAAGAGATATATGACAAGAGAAATCTTCCTAGCTATGTTAATTTGGCAGGATTTAAGCAAGTTCTGGTAAATTTGCTTTCTAATGCTATTGCTGCTTGTAAACCTGGTGGTAGTGTAAAAGTGCAAATTAAATATAATTTTTCTTGCCAAGCTGCTATTTTGACCGTTGTGGATGATGGAGTTGGTATGAATAAGGAGGCCTTGAGTAATTTGGGCAGGCCTTTTTTTACCAGCAAAAAGGATGGCAACGGGTTGGGATTGTTTGTTTGCTATCAGATAATTTCTAATTGTGGTGGTGATGTTCAGGTAAAAAGTCGCCCTGGCAAAGGCACCACTTTTGTTATTACTTTTCCAAGTGGATTGGTTGGAGGATGAAAATAGGGAGGACTTGAATGCTACAGGATCAATGGGGAAGAGAAATTACTTACTTGAGAGTGTCTGTGACTGATAAATGTAATTTGTCCTGCAGATATTGTGAGCAAGCAAAAGGAGTACCATTTATTAGCCATGCGGATATTTTAAGAATAGAAGAGATGTATCGCCTGGTAAATTTGTTTGTGGCGGAAGGTATTAAGAAAATTCGCATTACAGGAGGAGAGCCTTTGCTTGCCAAAGGCTTGTTGACTTTTATTGAGAAAATTGCTGGGTTGGAGCTGGAGGATATTTCCCTTACCACCAATGGTATTTTGCTTGCGACCATGGCCCAGGATTTAAAAAATGCTGGGTTGGAACGGGTGAATATTAGCATTGACAGCCTGGATGCCAAAAATTATAGGTGGATTACTCAGGGCGGGGATGTTAATAAGGTTTTTGCCGGTATCGAGGCTGCTTTGACTGCCGGGTTACATCCTGTTAAATTAAATGTAGTGGTTGTGCGGGGCCTAAATGATACAGAAATTTGGCAGATGGCAAAACTTGCCCAGGATAGACCGTTGCATGTGCGTTTTATTGAGCTTATGCCTATTGGTGAGAGCGGAATTTGGAGCAAGAAAAATTTTGTGAGCAGCGAGGAAAGCAAGGCACTTTTGACTGCACAAGGTTGTAAATTGCGGCCGGCAAAGGTGCGTGGCAATGGCCCGGCCGAAGTTTTTGACATCCCCAATTGGTGCGGTACAGTTGGTTTTATTCATGCTATCAGCAATAATTTTTGTTCAAGCTGTAACCGTTTGCGGCTTACATCCGACGGCAAGCTTTACCCCTGTTTGCATAGTGGTAGTAGCTTTGATATCATATCTGCTATTCGGCAGGGGGCAAGCGATGAAGAGCTTTTGGCCATTATGCGGCAGGCGGTTTTGGCTAAGCCGAGAAGGTCGGCGATTGGGACTCAGAATAATTGTATGAAAACGATTGGTGGTTAAAAAAAGTGTAAAAAAGTGTATTTAAAAAGCGGAGCTAATGCTTAAAGCAGCTCCGCTTTTATTGTTTAGGAAAAGTAAAATTAGATGAAGCCTTTGGCTCTTAAGAAAAAGATGCCGATGCAGATGGTGACTGCGCAAATAGAGTTGGTAAGAAGGATTATTTGGGAAGCAAGCTCGTAGTCGGAATTCATTTGATGAGCCATTATGTAGGTGGTGGTGGCACTGGGAGTGCCGCAAACAACCATCAGTACTGCCATATTTATGCCCCTTATGCCGACCAAATAACCAATTATCATAACTGCTATGGGGTATATTACCGTTTTTATTGAGGTGGCAAGGATGCTTATGGGCAGTTTGTTTTTGTTAGTTTTGAAATCTATGCTGGCACCAACGATCATTAGGGCAAGAGGTGTGCCAATGGCTGCTACCGAGGAGATGGATTTGGCAAACACTCCGGGTAGGGGGATTTTGCATAAATAAAAAACAAAACCGGCAAAAATACCAATGATGATAGGATTAGTAATAATATTGTAAAGAGCGGTTTTCATTTTTTTGCCGAGGTTGTCGGTGCAATCGCCATCATGCCGTCTGTTTAGGGTTAAGACCAATACCCCTAAAATATTATATAATGGGACAACAAAGGCTATTATCATGGAGGCAATGGCTACCCCTTGGTCTCCACAAATACTTTCTAAAATTGGAATACCAAAAAAAAGAAAATTGCCCCGATAACAAACGTGAATGAAGGTGCCTCTGGTGGCTGGGTCTTTTATGAAAAGGAGGCCGCCTATTTGCAAAAGCAGGCAAAAAACCAGGATGCTAGCTAAAGCTACAATAACCAGTTTTGGCTGGACGACATCTAGGAGGTTGTTGTTGATTATGTTATTGAAAAGCA
The DNA here is from genome assembly GCA_002419005.1 of Peptococcaceae bacterium UBA5755. GTDB lineage: Bacteria > Bacillota > Dehalobacteriia > UBA4068 > UBA5755 > UBA5755. The sequence continues at coordinate 12,113 of DIFF01000002.1, forward strand.
TAATGGGTATGACTATTTTAAAGCAGAATTTTGTTGCTAAATTAAAAAAGTTTTTGTCTACTATGCCTACTCTTTTAATAAAATAACCCAAAAGCATGATAAGGAAAATAGGTAAAATGGCATTAATGCTGAAGATAAAGCTCTCCACGCTTTTCGCCTCCTAAAAAAACACGTAATTTAAGGATATAAAGAATATAATTGGGGACTAAAAAATATTTTGGAAACATGAGGTTATTTTAACATATTTCTCTCAAAAAAAAAATACTTTTATGGATACTTTTATTTTAATTAAATAATAAAAGTATCCATATTAATTTTACTAATATAGATACTTTATATTTTAAGTTATTCTTTTTTGTTTGTTTTTGCTATGTTCTGATATTCCCTTACTTCTTTGGCTAGTTGTTCCAGTCTTTCTCGCAACTCCAAGATTTCTTGATGGGTGGGATCCGGCAGATGGATCTGATCTAGGTCTACGGAGGGGGTTTCGTCTATGGTGTTTTGCCGAACTACCCTGGCGGGAATGCCGACAGCGGTGGTGTTGGCCGGGATATCGGATAACACCACGGAGCCTGCCCCGATGCGGACATTATGGCCAATATTTAGAGGCCCCAAAATTTTGGCTCCGCTGCCAATCAGTACATTGTTGCCGATGGTTGGATGCCTTTTGCCGGTGTGCTTACCGGTGCCACCCAGGGTGCAGCCATGATACATGGTGCAGTTATCACCGATTTCGGCGGTTTCACCAATTACTATGGCCATGCCGTGGTCGATGAAGAGACCGCTGCCTATTTTGGCACCGGGGTGAATTTCCACCCCGGTAAAAAAACGGTTAAATTGAGAAATTATGCGGGCAAACCTAAAAAGCCCATGCCTGTACAGCCAATGGGCCGGACGATGCCAGCAAACAGCATGATAACCGGAATACAGAAAGAACACTTCTAGGGGTCCTTTAGCTGCAGGGTCACGCTGAGCTATGGATTTTGCATCAGACCAAAAACCCATAGTTTTTTCCCCCTCCTTAAATGCTTTTATTTTTTATCATCATAGTGTTAAAAAATAATCATGTTTTATTATATATGGCTCTTGAATAAAATGCAACTAGCTGGGAATAAAGTTTTTATAATATTTAATTTTTGTTTTATAGTTGCTTTTGTCTGGCGGAAAAAATTGGTAAATTTGAAAAATAAAGTAAATGGAAGGATTATAAAGAAAATTATAGATTTAATGGTGGAAACTGTCTTTTTGCCCAAATTTGCCCATTAAAGAGACTTGCGGGATTAAACTTCTGTTTATATTATTAGTATAGATGTTAGCACTCACATTTGGTGAGTGCTAACAAATTGGTAAAATCAAATTAGTCGAGGAGGTAAAAGAATGAATATCAAACCATTAGCTGACCGTGTCGTTGTACGGGTATTGGCAGCCGAAGAAGTTTCCAAAGGGGGTATTTTACTACCTGATACTGCTTCGAAAGAGAAACCCCAAGAGGGAGAAATTGTGGCTGTTGGCCCCGGCAGAATTTTGGAAAACGGTAGTCTTTCTCCCATGGAAGTTAAAGTGGGCGACAGAGTTATCTATTCTAAATATGCAGGTACTGAAATAAAAAAAGATGGCGAAGAATACTTGGTTTTGAATGCTGAGCGTGATATTTTGGCCATCGTGGAATAATTTTTGCAAATAAGCTAAAAAACGAGGAGGAAGTTTATAATGGCAAAACAGATTGTTTTTAGAGAAGAAGCCCGTTATGCTTTAGAAAAAGGTGTTAATGCTCTAGCAGATGCGGTTAAGGTTACCCTTGGCCCCAAAGGCCGTAACGTTGTTTTGGAGAAAAAATTTGGTTCCCCTTTGATTACCAATGACGGCGTGACTATTGCCCGCGAGATTGATCTGGAAGATCCTTTGGAAAATATGGGAGCTCAGCTTGTTAAAGAAGTTGCCACCAAAACCAATGATGTTGCCGGTGATGGTACCACTACCGCCTGCCTTTTGGCCCAGGCTATCATTAGAGAAGGTTTGAAAAACGTGACTGCAGGTGCCAACCCCATGATCTTAAAAAAAGGGATTGACCTGGCAGTAGAAACGGTTGTCGATGAATTGAAAAAGGGTTCTCGCCCGGTAGAAAGCAAAGAATCTATTGCTCAGGTAGCTAGCATTTCTGCCAATGAACCTAAAGTTGGTGAACTAATTGCCGATGCTATGGAAAAAGTTGGCAATGACGGTGTCATAACTGTAGAAGAAAGTCAAGGCTTTGAAACTTTTTGTGAAGTTGTAGAAGGCATGCAGTTTGACCGTGGTTATTTATCTCCTTATATGGTTACTGATACCGACAAGATGGAAGCTATTTTGAATGAGCCATATATTTTGCTTACCGACAAAAAAATTACTATGATTACTGAATTGTTGCCCCTGCTGGAAAAAGTTTTGCAGTCTGGTAAACAATTGATGATTATTGCCGAAGATATTGAAGGGGAAGCACAAGCCACACTGATTGTTAATAAATTGCGTGGCACCTTTACCTGCATTGGTGTTAAAGCCCCTGGCTTTGGCGACCGCCGCAAAGCTATGCTACAGGATATTGCTGTTCTTACCGGTGGTACCGTTATTTCTGAGGATATTGGTCTGAAACTGGAAAATACCGAACTTGATATGCTTGGTAAAGCCCGTCAGGTTAAAGTTTCTAAGGAGAATACTACGATTATTGATGGTTTTGGTGCTTCGCAGGATATTGCCGGCAGGATTGCTCAACTTCGCAAAGAATTGGAAGAAACAACCTCCGAGTTTGATAAAGAAAAATTGCAAGAGCGTTTGGCTAAGTTGGCCGGCGGCGTGGCAGTAATTAAAGTTGGTGCTGCTACTGAAACAGAACTGAAGGAAAGAAAATTACGTATCGAAGATGCTCTTTCCGCTACCAGAGCTGCAGTAGAAGAAGGTATTGTATCCGGCGGCGGCACCGCTTTGTTGCAAGCGCTGCCTGCTTTGGATGCCCTGGTTGCTGAAGGTGATACTCAGACTGGTATCAACATTATCAAAAAGGCATTAGAAGAGCCTATTAAACAAATTGCCTATAATGCCGGTGCCGAGGGTGCTATTGTTGTAGAAAAAGTTAAGGAAGCTGCTAAAGGCGTTGGTTATAATGCTGCTACCGGTGTTTATGAGGATATGATTGCCGCCGGTATTGTGGACCCGGCCAAAGTTACCAGGTCTGCCCTGCAATATGCTGCTTCTGTTGCCGCTATGCTTTTGACCACCGAAACAGTTGTTGCTGATATACCCAAAAAGGATGATTCGGCCATGGGCATGGGCGGCGGCATGGGCGGCGGAATGGGAATGATGTAAATATTTACAAAAAATTTATACAATAACAAAAAAGCAGCATAACCCTTAGGTTACGCTGCTTTTTTGTTAAATAGGGGCGGTTATTTTAAAATCTTTTCCATATTCATCAAAGTTAATTATTATTTCTAAGGTGCCACTGGTGTTGCCATAGCTGGTGGTACCAGTTATTTTAGCCTGCATTATGCGGGGATTATTACAGCTGACCCAGAGAGTATATTTTATATCTTTAAAATATTCTTCTATCCACTCGTTAGCGAGGGTTGGCTTACAGTAGATTATTTGGCAATTCGTGCCGTTTATTTTTTCTTTTTTATCATAAGTGCATTCGCCTATTTCTGTTATTTGCAGATTGGAAGTGGGGTTTATTTCGGCAAAGAGGGAGGCGGTTGTTTCAAAATCGTTATTTTCTATTTTTTGCCAGCTGCCAGTTAAGGAATCTTGTATATATAAGGTGTTTTCTATTTGATAGACATCTACTTTGCTGTTTAAAATGGTGCCCCAGGCGTGGTGGGCATTGCCCGCATAATAGCCTTCTATGTTGCTGTAAACCTGGCTTTCTGAGCCTATGTGTAAGGTGCTTTGGCTAGTATAATAATATGAAGTTGCTGTCAAAGTGTTGTTTATTCCCTCGACTGCCAATTGATTTGGCTTCTTGGCCGGTTCTGAAAAAATTGTTGCAAGAACCGTAACTATTACCACCAGAGTAATTATGGCTATAGCTAGCGAGATTATTCGGCGGCGAGACAATTTTAATTTTATTTTTTCCATCAAGCTCATCCTTTAAAATCAATTTTGTTTAATGTTTATAGGTTTAAGTTAAATTTTATGCCAGAACGTCATAGATTGATTTAAAAAAGGCAGGGATTTGCCACGGGCATAAAGAATAATTATAATAATGTTTTATGATGGGGGGTCGGCAAAATTTTGACAAGAGATATACAAGCTATTTTGATAGATAAACAAACCATAAGCCAAAGAGTGCTCTCCCTAGGGCAGGAAATTGATATTTATTATAGCAAGCAAGGCATTAAAAATATAGTTGCTATTTGTGTTATGAATGGTGCAATTGTATTTTTTTGCGATTTGGTGCGTTCTCTTAAAGTGGATGCCGAAATGGAATTTGTTCGGGTAAGCAGTTATGGTAATTCTTCCAAGTCTTCCGGGCAAATTACTATTAGTAAGGATATTGAGACTAGCATCAAAGACAAGCATGTTTTAATAGTTGACGATATTGTGGATTCCGGCAATACTCTAAGTCAGCTTTCGGCCATTATGCAGGCCAGGCAGCCTGCTTCCATTAAGGTATGCACTTTTTTAAACAAACCTTCTCGCCGCCAGATAGATTTTAACCCGGATTTTAATGGTTTTATCGTTCCGGATGAATTTATTGTTGGCTATGGGCTGGATTATGCCGGCCATTATCGTCAGTTGCCGTATTTGGGCATTTTAAATCCGTCTGTTTATAATAAATAAAAATATAATTTAGTTGAGCAAAAAACATAAAAGGGGGGATATATTATGGTTGTTAACGATGAAATAATTTCTTGGGCAGAAAGCCGCACGCTTACCGATGAGATTTTGGATAAATTTGAGCCATTGGATGTTAAAGCCTTAGCAGAAATAAAAACTACGACCGGAGTTTTTGCTTTATCTTATGAAGGAGAAGAATTGGGTTTTGGTTTGTGGAATAGCAAAGGACCAAAAATTGTTTTTGTGGCTGGGGCAGGGTCGGAAGCGTTGCGGCATTTGGAATCAGGACGTACTGGTTATTCTACTTTAAGGAGGTCTTTGGCAGCACTTCTGTGCGAAAAATATAATTTGTTGCCTATTCCTCGTACTTTAGATGAAAGCGATGCAGACCGTTTTGATAATTATGCTTTAGCAGCGGTCAGTGATGATATTTTGACTAATTGGATTCAAAAAAACATGAAAATAGCCATCTTGCCTTTGGCGAAAGAGGTAGTAAATGCCACCAAGCAAGGTTTGATAGATTATAACGTTCCTTTATTTAATTTGCAAAATAATCCCGCTAATAATTACGGGGCAGAAATAAAAAAATGGCGTAAAAAGTGTGCCGCAAAAGCTAAAGAAAATATAAATAAAAAAATATAAAAGAGGCCGGCCTTTTGAGCCGGTCTCTTTTTGCAATTTCAGCTAAAGCAAAAAATTTAGTAGTTACTGGAATTTTGTCTGCTAGAGCTGGATTTGCTTTCGGAGCTAGAATTAGAGCAGCTGCTGGGGCTATTGTTTTTGCTCATATTACTGTTGCTCCCACTGTTGGTATTAGTAGACCTGGAAGAGTTGCTAGCTTTGGAGGAGTCAGCTTTTGCTTCTGCTACATTGTTCGGGTTGTTGTTGCTGCTGCTATCACTAGATTTTTTAACCATTTTTTGCCCCCCTTTTAATTGTGATGCAGTTTTATTATGGCGTAGAGAACCTTTCTATATACAAGAAAAAGGTGGTCCTAATGGTATAATTTTCTAATTAAAGATATTAAATTTAATATAATTCAGGATGTATTATTGCACCAAAAGGTTGTTTGTGATAACATGATTTTATTATAGCCAAATAGCCAAAAATGCAATATATAGTGTGTTTTTGTTTATTTTTGTTTACTGATAGGAGGGACAGGTTTTGCACAAAGAAATTTATTGGAATAAAAAGCAGGAATGCATGAGCATTGAAGCACGTCGGATTTTGCAGCTTGAGAGATTACAAAAAACGGTGCGGCATGCTTTTGATCATATGCCGCTTTACCACAAAAAAATGCAGGCTACCGGCATTGAGCCGGGTGATATTAAAGAGCTTGATGACCTTCGTAAGCTGCCCTTTACCACCAAACAGGATCTGCGGGACAGTTATCCTTATGGCATGATTGCTGTGCCCCTGGAAAAGATCGTGCGTTTTCATGCTTCTTCTGGGACCACCGGTCAATCTACCGTTTCTGCTTATACTCAAAACGACATAGATTCCTGGACCGAATGCTCGGCAAGATCTATTACTAGTGCGGGAGGTACCGCTAAAGATATTTTACAGATATCATATGGGTATGGTCTTTTTACCGGCGGTTTAGGTTTGCATTATGGCGGCGAAAAAGTGGGCATGTCTGTTATTCCTACTTCTTCCGGCAACACCCGAAGGCAAATTCAGATGATGGTTGATTTGGGTACCACTATGCTGGCCTGCACTCCGTCTTATGCCATGTATTTGGCGGAATCGATTGAGGAAATGGGTGTAAAACAAGATAGATTAAGACTTAAGTCAGGTCTTTTTGGCGCCGAACCTTGGACTGAGGCGATGAAAGCAGAATTGGAAAAACGTTTGAACATACAGGCTTTTGATATTTATGGTTTAAGTGAAGTTATGGGGCCTGGCGTTGCCATTAGCTGTCAGCACAATGATGGCATGCATGTTTTTGATGATTATTTTTTGCCAGAAGTGATCGATCCGGATACCCAGGTTGTTTTACCAAAAAAAACTCAGGGCGAACTGGTTTTTACCTGCATTGCTAAAGAGGGTATTCCTTTAATTCGTTATCGTACGCGGGATGTGGCAGCTTTGAATGACGACATTTGTCCTTGTGGCCGCACCCATGTGCGGATGAACAAAATTACCGGCCGTACCGATGATATGCTGATCATTCGCGGAGTCAATATTTTCCCCTCGCAAGTGGAAGCAATTTTGCTGGAACTTAATTTGGCTACACCTAATTACCATATTATTGTGGACAGAGATGGCGCTTTGGATACCCTGGAGGTGCAAGTGGAGATTTTGGAAGATATGTTTTCCGATCACATTAAAGGCTTGGAACATATTTCTCGCACTATTGCCAAGGAACTAAACAATATTTTGGGTGTTGGTTGCAAGGTTACTTTGGTAGAACCCAAATCTTTGCCGCGAAGCGAAGGCAAAGCCAAAAGAGTTACAGATAAAAGAAATTTAAAGTAAGCCGGTGAGCAATTTTTGTTTTGTTTGTTATTTATGCTATCATAGAGTTAACGGGATATTTAGGCTAGATAATTTTAGGAGGGCTGAAAGATGAAAATAAAACAAATTTCTGTTTTTTTGGAAAATAGAGCGGGTCGTTTGGCTAAAGTTACGCAGGTTTTAAAAGAGGGGAATGTTAATATTAGGGCGCTTTCTATTGCCGACACTTCGGATTTTGGTATTTTGCGGATGATCGTTGATCATACTGACAAAGCTTATGAAATACTGAAGGCTAATGATTTTACGGTTAGTTCCACTGATGTGATTGCCGTGGCCATTGAAGATAAGCCGGGCGGTTTGGGAAAAATTTTGGCAGTGCTTAATAATGTTGGCATTAACTTGGAATATGTTTATGCTTTTCTTGGCAAAAGCGGTCAAAAGGCTGTGATGATTTGCCGGGTGGAAAGGCCGGACGATGCTATAAAAGCCTTGCAAAAGGCCAACATTCAGGTGTTGGATATGCTTACTTTGGATCATATATAAATGTTTTTAAAATATTTTTTAAAGCTGTCCTTGTTTTTGGGGCAGCTTTTTTGTATTTAAATATTTTTGACTTGTACTAAAAAGCTTTCTTTGGCCATATATTTTAAAAAAAGTTTTGAGGCTGAAGGAGGCTAAAAAAATGTCTCAAAGAAATGCAAAATGGCTTGTATTGTTGTTGATCGTGTGTATGATAGGGATTTTATTATCCGGCTGCGGGGTTTTGGATAAGCTTAAGGCTTGGAAAGAAGGACAGGTGGAAAGTGAAAATGAGGAAATAACCCCACCGGTAGAAGAAAGCGAACTCCAGGTTCCGGCCGCAGAAAAAAAAGATGAGGTTGTTGGTAAAGGCAAACAAATTATGCTTTATTTTATCTCTGCAGACGGTAGTAGTTTGACCAAACAGGAGCGAACAATTTCTATAACGGAAAGTATAGCCCGTAAAACCATTGAAGAATTAATTAAAGGACCGGATGAAGGTTCGGGGCTTTTAGCAAGCTTGCCGGAAGGTACAGAACTTTTGGATATTAACATTAAGTCGGATGGTTTGTGTATAGTGGATTTTAGCAATGATCTTGTTTATAATCACCCTGGCGGAGCTCAAAATGAGGAATTAACAGTATATTCCATCGTTAATACGCTAACGCAGTTTTCCAGTGTTAAAGAAGTTAAAATTTTGGTTAACGGCTGTGAAATCGAAACCTTGGCAGGCCATTTAGATATATCCGAAACTATGTCAAGAAATGAAGATATCATCACTCCTTAAACCCTTTTTGCTAAAGCCCGCCCCATTTGGGGCGGGCTTTTTTGTGGTATATTGCTACTGGCAAGAAAAAGAGATATGTGTTAAAATATAAAAATAGTGCAGTAATTTGTAATTATTTACAATTAGGGGGAAAATATTTTGCCTTTCTTTAAAAATAAAATAAAAATTTGTTTTTCTCTTTTTTTTGTGCTGGTTTTTGTTTTTCTTTTTTCCAGCCAGGTATTTGCTGCGGTACGGGTGCAGGTAACGGCTGATATTTTAAATGTGCGTAGCGGACCGGGCACCAACTATGACAAGATTGCTCAGCTTGTTAAAGGTGATTTGAGCCTGTGGGTTAAAACAGAAGATGATTGGGTACAGGTTACCTTGCCTGGTGGTGAAACAGGTTGGCTTAATATGCCTTATGTGAAGGTGCTGGCTGAGGATAATATTCCTGCTTATGTGGAGAGTTTGGGTAGCGTCGTAAATGTTCGCAGCGGGCCTGACACCACCTATGCTAAAATTAGCCAGCTGCAACCGGGGGAAGAACTGATGGTTTTGTCTGCTTCCGGTGACTGGTATAAGGTGGCTATTGATGCCAGTAAAACTGGGTGGCTTGCTAATTGGTTGGTACAGGAGGCTGGGGCTGCCTCTGCCGGTGGTAGTGGTGATGCTTCGGGTGGCATAGAAACGGTTTTGGGTATTGCTAAGGGTACGGTAACGACCGACAATCTAAATGTTCGCAGTGGGCCTGATACCACCTATGCCAAAATTGGCCAGCTTAATACGGGCGACAGCATAAATATTCTTGCAAGTAGCGAGGGGTGGTATCAGATACAAACCGGTTCTCTTTCGGGCTGGGTTAGTGTGGATTATGTTACCATTGATGGGACTGAAATAGCCAGCGTGGCAGCTCCTGCCAAGACGGAGCTAACCTGGGATGAAAGCGGGTCTCCTTTGGGCACAGCGAGCATTAGTTGGCAGACCACCTCTTTTGGTTGGCAGATAACCATTGAAAGCAGTGATTATATTGGTTATGTAACTCAAAAAGAAGCTAAAAAACTGACTATTATTACTGATGTGATCTTAGATGGGGAACTTTCTCCTTTGGATCAGGTTTTAGTAAGTGCTACTCTATCCAGCAGTTCGCAAAATAGGCTTGTTCTTTCCTGGCAGGATAATGTTTATTGCAGTTTTAGTGCCAACCAAGAACAAAACCGGATAACCATTTTATTATCTACTTCGGCTTTGGTTGGCCGCACTATTGTGGTGGATGCCGGTCATGGGGTGATAAATTTTAATGGTATTGTGGATCCGGGAGCTTTGGGTTATACTGGCTTAAAGGAAGCCACAGTAAATTTGGCAGTGGCGGAATATTTGGCAGTTTTACTTAAAAATTCTGGGGCCAATGTGATAATGTCGAGAACCGGCAACACATATTTGGATTTAGCAGAAAGAGCATATTTGGCAGAGGCATCGGGGGCTGATGTTTTTATTAGCCTTCATTGCAATTCTAACGTTGCTTCGGCTAACGGCACCAGCACTTATTTTTATGCTCCGGTTGGTGGTGCTTATGACCGGGATGCGAGACAGCTTTTAGCTAATTGTGTGCAAAATGCTTTGCTGGTTGCCGCAGGACGAGCTAATTTTGGGGTGCGGGAGAGTAATTTTGCTGTTTTGCGAAACACTTACAGGCCGGCTGTTTTAGTTGAGATGGCTTTTATTTCTAACCGGGAAGAAGAGGCCTTGCTGGCAACAGATCAGTTTAGACAGCTTTTAGCCCAAGGCATATTTAATGGTTTGCAAAATTATTTTGTTAAGATTGATTAAATTTTTTGCATAAAAAAAAGCAAAAGTGCCAAAATAAATATGAGCCCACGAAAAGCCCGGTGGGCAAGGCATTTTGCCGATAGTTCACCAGGCCGTGGACTCATATTTATTTTACTGAAATTTTGAGTTTGAAAAAGGAAAAGGGGTGGCAAAATGCCCAAGCTTTTGTTGGCGACCGGCAATGAACATAAATTAAGCGAGCTTGCAAGCATGCTTGAGGGCACCCCCTGGCAGCTTTTTTCTTTGAGAGATTTTCCAAATTTGGTTTTGCCGCCGGAAGATGGCGAAACGTTTCAGGAGAATGCCAAAATTAAAGCTGTTGCTGCAGCCAAGGCCAGCGGAATGATTGCTATGGCGGATGACTCGGGCTTGGAGGTAGATTGTTTGGCTGGGGCTCCTGGGGTGCATTCGGCTCGTTTTGCCGGCATAGACAAGGATGATGCAGCCAACAATACCAAACTTTTAGAGATGTTATCTGGTGTTGCTGAAGCAGAAAGCACGGCTCACTTTTCTTGTGTTATTGCTATTGCCACACCTGGTGGTTCTACATATTTTTCTTGTGGCAGTTGCCCCGGGATTATTGGTAAAAAGCTCGTGGGTGAAAATGGTTTTGGCTATGACCCTTTGTTTTATTTGCCTCAATTTGCCAAAACCATGGCAGAGCTTACAGCATTTGACAAAAACAAAATTAGTCACCGGGGGCAAGCGTTAAGAGGGGCGTTGCCAATTTTGCAAAAATTGGCTAAAGAAAGCTAATATGAGCACTTGAACTTTTGGCCTGAATAAGGTATACTAATTTTTGGCATTTGCGGGTGTAGCTCAATGGCAGAGCTCCAGCCTTCCAAGCTGGTCACGTGGGTTCGATTCCCATCACCCGCTCCA
>DIFF01000009.1 GCA_002419005.1 Peptococcaceae bacterium UBA5755
TAAAGTAAGTGATTAAAAGGGCTGCAAGGATACCAAATTTTTTAAAAGCTTGGTATCCTATGGCCCTGTTAAGGGATTGCGATGATGCGAGAGGTTGCATTGATCTACTGGACCCGGCAGATTAGTGGTTTTTTCGCGGAGAATGTTCGTAAAAAATTGCGGGCGCAAAGGAGGTTAAAACATGGGTAAACAAAAAATTCGCATTAGGTTAAAGGCTTTTGATCATAAACTTTTAGATCAATCGGCAGTAAAGATTGTGGAAACTGCCAAGCGGACCGGCGCTACTGTGTCTGGGCCGATTCCCTTGCCCACGGAGAAGAACATCTACACTATTTTGCGTTCTCCTCACGTAAACAAGGACTCCAGGGAGCAGTTTGAAATGCGTACTCACAAAAGGCTAATTGATATTTTAGACCCTACCCCCAAAACAGTCGATTCCCTTACGCATTTAGATTTGCCGGCGGGTGTTGATATTGAAATAAAACTATAATAAGGGAGTGCATATCCCTAAGCTCTTTTTAATAAAAAGGCACACCTGGTGCCGTGGATTAGATTTAAAAAGAGTGCTCGAGCAATGCTGCCAGGGCATGGTGGCAACTCGAATTATTGAACGGAGGTGTTAAGATGCCCAAAGCTATTATGGGAAACAAAGCCGGCATGACTCAAGTGTTCAGTGCAGACGGCAAGGTTATTCCAGTTACGGTAGTTGAAGTGAAACCTTGTGTGGTTTCGCAAATTAAAACAAAAGAAAACGATGGTTATTGTGCCATTCAAATCAGTTATGGTGAATTAAAACCGGGCAATGTAAACAAACCTAAGGCAGGCCATTTTGCTAAGGCTGGTGCAGCTCCCCGTAAATACATGAAGGAAGTACGAATGGATGATGTAACCGATTATCAATTGGGCCAAGAAATAAAAGCAGATATTTTTACAGAAGGTGAAAAGATAGATGTTATCGGCAAATCCAAAGGTAAGGGTTTTGCTGGCACCATCAAGCGTTGGAATCAACACCGCGGCCCCATGGGGCACGGCTCCAAAAACCACCGTCGTCCAGCTTCTGCCGGTGCCAAAGGTCCTGCCCGTGTTTTTAAAGGCAAACATTCTCCTGGCCGCATGGGTGGCGAGCAAATAACTGTACAAAATCTGGAAATAGTTAAGGTAGACGTAGAACGCAATATTCTTTTGATCAAAGGTGCCGTTCCTGGCCCCAAAAATGGTTTGCTTATGATCAAATCTGCCGTTAAGGTTGGTTAATAACCGCTAGAAAGGAGGGCAAACATGACTAACGTAGCAGTTTTAAATATGCAAGGCAAGAAAGTCGGCGAGATGGAATTAAATGATGCCGTTTTCAATAGGCCGGTCAATTCCGGGCTTATGCATCAGGCAGTGGTGCTTTACCTGGCTTCTCAACGCAGGGGTACTCATGCCACAAAAACCAGAGCACAAGTTTCTGGCGGCGGCAAAAAACCCTGGAGCCAAAAAGGTTCCGGCAGAGCCCGTGTGGGTTCCAGCCGCAATCCTGTGTGGCGTGCTGGTGGCGTGGCTTTTGGCCCCCATCCCCGTTCTTATGGTTTCATCATGCCAAAAAAACAAAGACGCATAGCTCTTGCCTCTGCTTTAAGTGATAAATTACAAAATAAAAGCCTCATCGTTTTAGATGAACTAAATTTAAATGCTCCCAAAACCAAAGATATGATTCAAGTGTTGAAAGCTTTGGAAGTCAACGATGTTTTGCTGGTTATTGATGGTGTCAACGAAAACGTGATTAAATCTGCCAGAAACATTGTTGGAATAGAGACAGTAACCACACAAAGTGTTAACACATATAACGTGTTGAACCACAAAAAAGTTATCATCACAAAGGCTGCTGTAGCCCAGCTTGAGGAGGTGCTTGTCAATGCGTAATCCTCATGATGTACTAGTACGTCCCATGGTTACAGAAAAATCGGTAGCTATGATGGAGGAAAATAAATACAGTTTTGTGGTGGCAAAAGATGCCAACAAAATCGAGATTAAACATGCTGTAGAAGCTATCTTTAAAGTTAAGGTTTTAGAAGTTACTACCCGCATAATTAAAGGCAAAGTAAAGTCTCAGGGCAAGGGTTCCGGTAAACGCCCCGATATTAAAAAAGCCATTGTAACCTTGGCACCCGGAGACAAAATTGAAATCTTTACTGGCCTATAATAGTGGGCAAAGGAGGCAAATGATATGGGAATAAAAAAATATAAGCCTACTTCGCCTGGTCGCCGTGGCATGACGGTTTCTACTTTTGAGGAAGTTACCACTAGTCAGCCGGAGAAATCCTTGCTGCAACCCTTAAACAAAATGGGTGGCCGCAACAACCAAGGCAGGCTTACGGTACGGCACCAAGGTGGCGGGCACAAACAGATGTACCGCATAGTCGACTTTAAACGCAACAAAGATGGCATCCCCGCCAAAGTTGCAAGCATCGAATATGATCCTAACCGCACTGCATATATTGCTCTTTTAAATTATACAGATGGTGAAAAGCGTTATATCTTAGCTCCTCAAGGTATAAAAGTGGGGGATACCATAATATCCGGTCCAGATGCTGACATTATAACTGGTAATGCGTTGCCCTTGGAGAAGATCCCCATTGGTACTATGATACACAATGTGGAAATTCGCCCGGGTGCCGGTGGCCAAATTGCCCGTTCTGCTGGTTCTTCTGTGCAGTTGATGGCAAAAGAAGGAAAATATGCCACCTTGCGTATGCCTTCCAGCGAAATGCGTCAAGTGCCAATTCGCTGCAAAGCAACCATTGGCAGTGTTGGCAATGCCGAACAATCTAATATTAATATTGGTAAAGCCGGACGCAGCCGCTGGCTTGGTATTCGCCCGACAAACCGTGGTGTGGTTATGAACCCGGTAGACCACCCACATGGCGGTGGTGAGGGCCGTTCCCCGGTTGGCCGCAACCCGGTTACTCCGTGGGGCAAACCGGCTTTAGGTGCCAAAACCAGAAACAAGAAAAAACAATCTAACAAATATATTGTTCGTCGTCGTAACAGCAAGTAATTGTCAAAGGGCTTGTGCCTAAAATCATAAGTACAAGCGAAGGGAGGCAAAAGTATGGGTAGATCATTAAAAAAAGGTCCATATTGCGATGCAAAACTTCTGGCCAAAATAAAAACAATGAATGAGGCCGGAGATAAAAAAGTTATAAAAAGCTGGTCTCGCCGTTCCACCATCTTCCCACAAATGGTAGGTCACACCATCGCCATTCATGATGGCAAAAAACATGTGCCGGTATACATCACAGAAGATATGGTAGGCCACAAACTGGGTGAATTTGCATCCACCCGCTTTTTTAGGGGCCATAGTGGGCGTTCCGAACGCTCCACAGCATTGAAATAATTAAAGTAACAAAAAGAACTCTACCTATGAGAGGGGGTTATAATTGATGGAGGCTAGAGCAGTTGCCAAAAATATTCGTGTTTCACCCAGGAAAGCACGTTTAGTTATCGACTTAATTAGAAACAAAGATGTAAAGCAAGCAGATGCAATATTGCAATTTACTCCCAACAGGGCTGCTACACCTATTCGCAAAGTTTTAAATTCTGCGGTAGCTAATGCGGAGGAAAATTTGAGTCTTAACAGAGATAGCCTGGTGGTTAAAGCAGCATATATTGATGAAGGTCCTACGCTGAAAAGGTTTAAACCACGGGCCAGAGGCCGTGCGGATCGTATGCTTCATCGTACTAGCCATATTACTGTTGTAGTAGGCGAAAAGGAGGAGGATTAAACAGTGGGTCAGAAGGTTAACCCTAAAGGTTTGCGTATCGGTGTAATAAAAAATTGGGATGCTAAATGGTATGCCGATAAAGACTTCCAAAAATATCTTTTGGAAGACCATAAGATACGCAAATATGTGAAAGCAAAATTGTATGTTTCCGGCGTCTCCCATATTGAAATTGAGAGAGCTGCAAATAGAGTTAAAATAAATATTTTTACTGCAAAACCCGGCATTGTAATTGGCCGTGGCGGTCAAGAAGCAGAAATTTTACGGCAAGAGATAGAAAAAATGACGGGCAAAAAAGTAAATATAAACATTACCGAAATTAAACGCCCGGAACTTTATGCTCAACTGGTAGCTGAAAATCTGGCAGGTTCCTTAGAAAAACGCATAGCTTTTCGCCGTGCCATGAAGCAAACAGTCAGCCGTACCATGCGTATGGGAGCAAAAGGCATAAAAATCATGTGTTCCGGCCGTTTGGCCGGTGCCGAAATTGCCCGTACGGAGTGGTATGCAGAAGGTTCTGTTCCCCTGCACACCCTGCGGGCCGATATAGATTATGGCTTTGCAGAAGCGAACACCACCTATGGTAAAATCGGGGTTAAGGTTTGGATCTACAAGGGCGAAGTTTTGCCAGGTGCTGAAGCTGTAGTGGAAGAGGCTCCGCAACGCCCAGAGCGGTCTAACCGTAGAGTTAAAAAGCAAGCAACGGAGGGGGGCGAATAGAATATGTTGATTCCTAATAGAGTGAAATATCGCCGTCAACACCGTGGTCGCATGAAAGGCAGTGCTCATAAAGGAAACTATATTTCCTATGGTGAATATGGCCTGCAGGCTTTAGAAGCTGGCTGGATCACCAGTCGCCAAATTGAAGCAGCCCGTATTGCTATGACCCGTTATATCAAACGTGGCGGTAAAGTATGGATAAAAATATTTCCCCATAAACCGGTAACACAAAAACCTGCTGAAACCCGTATGGGTAGCGGCAAAGGCTCACCGGAATATTGGGTGGCAGTAGTAAAACCAGGTCGTATAATGTTTGAAATGGCTGGTGTAACAGAAGAAGTAGCCCATGAGGCTATGTTATTGGCCCAGCATAAACTACCTATCAAAACTAAGTTTGTTAAGCGTGCAGAAATGGGTGGTGAAGCTAATGAAAGCTAAAGATATTCGCGATTTGACCGATTCCGAATTGGGACAAAAAGCAGATGATTTAAAAGTAGAACTCTTTAACCTGCGCTTTAGGTTAGCTGCCGGGCAGTTAGATAACCCAATGGTTATAAAAAATGTCAAAAAAGACATGGCTAGGGTACAAACTGTCATCCGAGAAAGAGAACTTAAAAAGGCTGAAGCTTAATAATGGATCAGGGCAGAAAAGGAGGATTATGCAGTGACTAATGAAAGAAATTCTTCTCGTAAAACGAGAATAGGAATAGTATCCAGCGACAAAATGGATAAGACCATAGTTGTTAAGGTGGAATCTCGCGTTAGGCACCCCTTATATGGCAAAATTATCCGCAGTACCAAAAAATTCAAAGCCCATGATGAAAACAACGAAGCCGCCATCGGCGATAAAGTTTTGATCATAGAAACCCGGCACCTGTCCAAAGACAAATGCTGGCGTTTAGAAAAGGTATTGGAAAAAGCGCCCATTGTATAATTTTACGTCTAATAGGAAGAAAGGGGGCGGCTTAAATTGATTCAGGCCGAAACCAGGTTAAAAGTTGGCGATAACACTGGCGCCAAAGAATTGCTTTGTATCAAAGTATTAGGTGGTTCTCACCGCAAATACGCTTCGGTAGGAGATGTCATAATTTGTTCCGTTAAAGTGGCTACACCCGGGGGCGTGGTAAAAAAAGGTGAAGTTGTTAAAGCCGTTGTGGTTCGCACCAAAAAAGAAATAAAAAGACCCGATGGTAGCTATATACGCTTTGATGAAAATTCCGGCGTAATCATTAATGACCAAGGCCAGCCAAGGGGCACCCGCATTTTTGGGCCCGTTGCTAGGGAGTTGAGAGATAAGAACTATATGAAAATTATCTCCCTTGCTCCTGAAGTGCTTTAGGCGACCAGGGGGTGAAGAGATGGCAAATAAAGTACATGTAAAAAAAGGTGATATCGTTATGGTGATCTCCGGCAAGGATGCCGGTACCAAAGGAAAAGTATTGTCTGTGATGCCTAAAGAAAAAAGAGTAATTGTGGAAAAGGTAAATGTTATTAAACGTCACACTAAACCCACAAAAGACATTCCTCAGGGCGGCATCATCGAAAAACCGGCACCAATCGCGAGCTCCAATGTGATGATGTATTGCAGCAAGTGCAAGGCTCCGGTTAGAATCAAAAAGCAACAGCTGTCAGACGGTTCGTATATCCGTGTGTGCAGCAAATGCGGCGATAAATTCAATTAAAAGGGAGAAAGGAGGATAAGCACATGGAAGCGAGACTAAAAGATCGCTACAATCAAGAAATACGTTCCCTTCTCCAGGAAAAATTTGGCTATAAAAATGTTATGGAAATTCCCAAACTGGAAAAAGTGGTAGTAAACATGGGCCTGGGCGAAGCAATTGCTAACCCCAAAGCCTTGGATGCAGCAGTTAGCGACCTTACTGCAATTACGGGCCAAAAACCAGTAATAACTAAAGCCAAAAAATCTATTGCTGCCTTCAAAGTACGTCAAGGCATGTCCATCGGCTGCAAAGTAACCTTGCGTGGAGACAGAATGTATACCTTTGTGGATAAACTAATATCTGTTTCTTTACCTAGGGTGCGTGATTTTAAGGGGGTGTCCGACAAGGCCTTTGATGGTCGTGGCAACTATACCCTGGGCTTAAAAGAACAGCTGATTTTTCCGGAGATAGATTATGATAAAATAGACCGCCTGCGCGGGTTAGAAGTGTGTTTTGTAACTACTGCTAAAACAGACGAAGAATGTAAAGAGCTTCTCAGATTACTGGGAATGCCCTTCCGTGAAGCCTAGTTTTAGCACATCCCAGTATTAATTAAGGGGGGACATTTGTGGCTAAAAAATCAATGATAGAAAAACAAAGGCGTCAGCCTAAGTATCAGGTACGTGCTTATAACCGCTGCAAAATATGTGGCAGACCTCATGCTTACATGAGAAAATTCGGTATTTGCCGTATCTGCTTCCGTGAGCTGGCTTATAAAGGTGAGATACCGGGTATTACCAAATCCAGTTGGTAGTCCGGGTTTGAATGGAAGGAGGTTTATTGAATGGTTGTAACTGATCCCATTGCCGATTTTCTAACCAGGATTCGCAATGCAAACATGATTTATATGGATAAAGTAGAAATTCCTGCATCCAAAACCAAACAAAGTCTGGCTATAATTATGAAAGAGGAAGGTTTTGTGAAAGATGTGGAATATATTGAAGATGGTAAACAGGGTATAATCAGAATTTATCTGAAATATGGCACCAACCGGCAAAGAGTAATAACCGGATTGAAACGAATATCTAAACCGGGACTCAGAGTATATGCCAAAAAAGATGAGTTGCCTCGGGTGCTGGGTGGTTTGGGTATTGCTGTTGTGTCTACCTCGCAAGGTTTGATGGCCGACAAAAAAGCTCGGAAACAAGGCCTGGGTGGCGAAGTTTTATGCTATATCTGGTAAGAGATTCTTACCCTATTTAGGAGGTGCTTTTTAAATGTCACGAATTGGCAGAATGCCTATCAAGATTCCCAGTGACGTTCAGGTTACTATCGATGGCAATAAGGTGGAAATAAAAGGCCCCAAAGGTGCGCTTTCTCGTGAGTTTTCCCCAAAAATGGAGTTTAGCCTGGAAGATAGTAAATTAGTAGTGAAACGTCCGAACGATGAACCAAAATATCGTTCCCTACATGGCTTAACCAGAGCGTTGCTCAATAATATGGTGGTTGGCGTAACCACCGGTTTCGAAAGAAAACTGGAATTAGTAGGCGTTGGTTATAGAGCCACTGTAAATAGCAATAAGTTAGTGCTTACTGTTGGTTATTCTAACCCGGTAGAGATGGACCCTGGTCCGGATCTTTCGGTGGCAACACCAGTGCCCACCAAGATAACCATCTTTGGTATTGATAAAGAAAAAGTGGGTGCTTTTGCAGCCGAAGTTCGCTCCGTACGTCCGCCGGAACCCTATAAAGGCAAAGGTATCAAATATCAAGAAGAAGTTGTTCGTCGCAAAGCTGGTAAAACCGGCGTCAAGAAATAAAACCAGCAAAATAAGCAAAAGCTGTGTTTGAAGGGAAGTGAAGATACTTGTACAAGCAAATTAACCGTAAAGAAGTCCGACAAAAGAAGCATAGCCGCATACGCAAAAATATTTCTGGCACGCCTGAATGTCCTCGTTTGGTAGTTTTTCGTAGTGCAAAACACATGTATGCACAAGTAATCGATGACACCAAGGGTGTTACCTTGGTTGCCGCTTCTACAGCGGGCAACGCATTTAAAGATGTGTATGGCGGCAATATAGAAGTAGCAAAAAAAGTTGGCCTGTTGGTAGCAGAAAGAGCTCTAGAAAAGGGTATTAAAGAGGTAGTCTTTGACAGAGGCGGGATGCTTTATCATGGGCGGATAGCAGCCGTGGCCGATGGGGCAAGAGAAGGCGGTCTGCAGTTTTAATTGCAGAGAAGGTCGTAATAAGGAGGGAAATAGATGTCCAGATTTGAGACCCCTGGCCAAGGTCAGGAGCTTATCGAAAAAGTGGTAAATATAAACCGCGTGGCCAAGGTTGTAAAAGGTGGTCGTAGGTTTAGCTTCAGTGCTTTGGTAGTAGTTGGAGATGGCAAAGGTAAAGTAGGTGTAGGTATTGGCAAGGCCAGCGAAGTTCCGGAGGCCATCCGCAAAGGTGTGGAGGATGCCAAAAAAAACATGGTTCTTGTTCCTGTAATTAATACCACCATTCCCCATGAAGTCATTGGTGTTTATGGAGCAGGCAGAGTGCTCTTAAAGCCTGCCAGTGAAGGTACCGGTGTTATAGCCGGCGGCCCCGTACGTGCCGTTTTGGAATGTGCTGGTATGAGCAATATTCTTACAAAATCTTTAGGCTCCAACAATTCTATCAATATGGTGCGGGCTACCATTGAAGGCCTCAAATCCCTAAAAACAGTAGAAGATGTTGCGAAATTACGCGGCAGGTCTGTTGAAGAGATATTGGGGTAGGAGGGATAAAAGTGGCGAAAATAAAAATTACTTTGGTAAAAAGCGTAATAGGATATAACAAAAAACAACGGGAAACGGTGAAATCTTTGGGTTTAAAAAAGCTTAACAGCTCCGTAATCCAAGAAGACACACCGGATATCCTGGGGAAAATCCATAGTATAGCTCACCTTGTTAAGGTGGAAGAAGCAAAATAATGTCGAGGGAGGTGTGAAGATGAATTTAAGCGAAATGCAGCCAGCACCGGGATCCCGGCAAAAAGAAACTCGCATTGGCAGAGGCATTGGTTCTGGTTTGGGCAAAACCTCTGGCCGTGGCCATAAAGGCCAAAAAGCACGTTCCGGTGGCGGCACACGTCCTGGTTTTGAAGGGGGCCAAATGCCTTTATACAGACGTTTGCCCAAACGTGGCTTTACTAACATCTTTAAAAAACAAATAGTTAACATCAATCTTAGCGACCTAAATTGTTTTGAAAACGAAACAGTTGTTACGGAAGCAGCAATTTTGGAAGCAGGATTGATAAAAAGCGTAGGAAACGGCGTAAAAGTGCTTGCCAACGGAGATTTGGCAAAGAAGCTTACTGTTCAAGTAGCCTGCACAAAAAGAGCAGCAGAAAAAATAGCCGCCGCAGGTGGAAAAGTTGAGGTGAACTAATTTGCTTTCAACCATAATAAACTCCTGGAAGGTCAAAGATATTCGCAAAAAAATAATCTTTACCTTGTTGATGTTCGTGGTTTTCCGTTTTGGTACCCAAATTTCCGTGCCTGGCATCAACAAAGAGGTTTTGGCGGAATTGTTTGGTGGTGCAGCATCTGGTATCTGGAATATGATTGACCTCTTTTCCGGCGGTGCTTTTAAGCAAATCAGTGTATTTGCCATGGGCATCATGCCATACATCAATGCTTCCATCATCATGAACTTGCTTACCATCGTTTTCCCCTATTTTGAAAAGCTTTCCAAAGAGGGCGAAGAAGGCCGTAAAAAAATGACTCAGTATACCAGATATGGTACTGTGGTTTTAGGTTTCTTTGAAGCTTTGGCTATGTCTTTTTATTTAAGAAATGCTTTGGAAAACCCTAGTATCGGTTCCATTTTATTGGTCAGCCTTACTCTTACCGCAGGTACCGTGTTCTTAATGTGGATTGGTGAATTGATTACCGAAAGAGGTATTGGTAATGGTATTTCTTTAATCATCTTTGCCGGTATCGCATCCAGACTCCCTGCCGGCATAGAAAACATTTGGCAATATGTTAAAGGTGGTCAGGCCAGCATAGTCACCATAATCATTTTTGTAGCAATCGCTCTTCTGATTGTGGTTGGGGTAATTGCCATCCAGGAAGGCAGCAGAAATATTCCTGTACAATATGCAAAAAGAGTGGTTGGCCGCAAAATGTATGGCGGGCAAAACTCCACCATTCCCATCAAAGTCAATCAGTCCGGTGTTATTCCCATCATCTTTGCTATGTCTATTTTAATGTTTCCTTCCACAATTGCCGGTTTCTTTTCCGGTAATTCAATTGCAGATTTCATTGTGAAGATATTTGGCTCCGGACATATAATCTACATGATAATTTATGTTTTGATGATTATTTTCTTCACTTATTTTTACACCGCAGTAACATTCAATCCTGTGGATGTAGCAGATAATTTAAAGAAATACGGTGGTTTTGTGCCAGGTCTTAGGCCTGGTCGTTCCACCGCTGAGTATTTAGAAAAGATTTTGTCACGTATTACTTTAGCAGGTGCCATTTTCTTAGCATTCATTGCTGTTTTACCTAATATTGTGCAGGCCGGAACAGGGCTACCTATATCCTTCGGTGGAACATCATTGCTAATTGTTGTTGGTGTAGCTCTTGATACTATGAAACAACTGGAATCTCAACTGCTTATGCGTAGCTACCAAGGTTTCATGAAGTAAACAGGGGGTAAAAAAATGAAATTAGTATTGCTAGGACCGCCAGGAGCGGGCAAAGGAACTCAAGCAGAAACCATCACACGCAAATTGTTTGTGCCTCACATTTCTACTGGTGATATTTTCCGCTCTGCCATAAAAATGGAAACCCTGCTCGGTCTGGAAGCCAAAGAATATATGGATAAGGGCCAGCTGGTGCCAGATGGAGTTACTATCGGCATCGTCGAAGATAGGCTTTCTCAGTTGGATTGTGACGAGGGATTTTTGTTAGATGGATTTCCTCGTACGGTAAACCAGGCAGAAGCTTTAGACAAAATTTTAGCAGCAAAAGGGGCTGCTTTGGATGCTGTTATCAATATTGATGTGCCGCAAGAAATGCTTGTGGAAAGGCTTTCTGGCCGTAGGGTTTGCAGGTGTTGTGGTGTAAGTTATCACATGCTTTACAATCCTCCAGTAGCAGAAGGTATTTGTGATAAATGCGGCGGCGAATTATATCAACGCATGGATGACGCAGAAAACACAGTTCTAAATCGTCTGGCAGTTTATAATAGCCAAGCAGCACCCTTGATAAAATATTATGAGAACAAAGGTATTTTGCATAATATTAAGGGGGATAATCCAATTAATATGGTTCTGGCAGATATTGGTAAAAGCTTGGGATTAAATTGGGTATGATTACCATAATAAACAAGCAAAACATGACCCTTGTCGTTGAACCCGTGGTCAATATGGGGACACAAAATGAAGATCCTGGCAGATGGTTGGGCAACGCAATACCAAATGCTTTTTATTCAGCCCATTTTGAGCAGATAATATCCATTAACAGGTCAGGGCCGGGAATCTTAACAAAACATGAAGGGGTTGGGGTTGACTGGCATGAATGATGAGACGGGCATAACTAAAAAAGTTTTTGGTGTTGGTCGTTTGGTTTGTTCCAAAGCCGGCCACGACAAAGGCAGATATTATTTGGTTTTTGGCCGCAGTAATGATGGCAAATATTTGCTCTTGGTGGATGGAACAAAAAGGGGTGTGGCAAACCCAAAGAAAAAGAATAGTTTCCATTTGCAGATTATCAACAAAGTGTCGCAAGAATTAGTAAATAAACTGAATAATCAAGAAATTGTGCAAGATGCAGAAATTAAAGATTATTTAGCTGACTTAAATATTGACCAATAAAGGGTTTTAAGACAAGGAGGCTGAAAAGCGGATGTCAAAACAGGATGGCATAGAAGTAGATGGTACCGTGATAGAGCCGTTGCCGAATGCTATGTTTATAGTGGAGCTGGCAAACGGACATAGGGTTTTGGCCCATGTTTCAGGCAAAATTCGTATGAATTTCATCCGTATTTTGCCTGGTGATAAAGTAACCGTAGAGCTGAGCCCTTATGATTTAAAAAGAGGTCGTATTGTGTATCGCTATAAATAGCGTTAAGGAGGTAGAGGACTGTGAAAGTACGGGCTTCCGTAAAACCTATCTGTGAAAAATGCAAAATAATCAAACGCCATGGTACGGTAATGGTAATTTGCAAAAACACAAAGCATAAGCAAAAACAAGGTTAGTATAAAATTTTAGAAAATAATTTTATGTTTTATATTTTAAGTTTTAAGAAATATTTTAAGTGTGGAGGTGTTTAAACTAGATGGCACGTATTGCTGGTGTAGATTTACCCAGAGATAAAAGAGTAGAAGTAGCCCTAACCTACATTTATGGCGTGGGGCTCGCCACTTCTCAAAAAATCTTGGCACAAGCTTCTGTAAACCCTGATACAAGGGTGAAGGATTTAACAGAAGAAGAAGTAATTAAAATTCGTGAAGTTTTAGCCAATACAACCCATGTAGAAGGGGATCTGCGGCGTGAAGTTGCTCTGAACATTAAGCGTTTAAGCGAAATTGGTTGTTACAGAGGGATTCGCCATCGTCGCGGCTTGCCTGTTCGCGGACAAAAAACTAAAACTAATGCCCGTACCCGCAAAGGTCCCAAACGGACCGTGGGTGCCAAGCCGAAAAAATAAAGGAAGGGGGTAAATAAATTGGCTCGCAGACAAACACGTAGAAAAAAAGAGAAAAAAAATATTGAGTATGGCGTAGCCCATATCCAATCTACTTTCAATAACACCATAATCACCATTACTGATAAAGCTGGCAATGCTGTTTCTTGGTCAAGTGCTGGTGCCCAGGGTTTTAAAGGCTCTCGCAAAAGCACTCCTTTTGCCGCACAAATAGCGGCAGATGTGGCTGCCAAAGAAGCAATGAATCATGGCATGCGTCAAGTAGAATGCCTTGTAAAAGGTCCCGGCTCCGGCCGTGAAGCAGCTATTCGTTCTTTGCAAGCTGCAGGATTGGAAATTAGCATGATCAAGGACGTAACCCCCATTCCTCATAATGGGTGCCGGCCGCCTAAAAGAAGAAGAGTGTAGGGAGGTATTTGGTAAATGGCAAGATATACAGAAGCTGTATGCAGACTTTGCCGCCGGGAAGGTATGAAATTATACCTCAAAGGAGACCGTTGTTATTCCGCCAAGTGTGCTGTTATCCCCGAAAAACGGGCTTATCCACCTGGTCAACATGGTCAAGGCCGGAAGAAAGCATCTGAATATGGTATTCAGTTAAGAGAAAAACAAAAAGTACGCCGCATCTACGGTGTACAGGAAAAACAATTTCACAATTATTTTGAAAAAGCAGAACGCCAAAAAGGTATAACCGGTGAGAACCTGCTCCGCATGTTGGAATGCCGTTTGGATAATGTGGTTTATCGCATGGGTCTTTGTGTTTCCAGGCCAGAAGCCCGTCAATTGGTAAGGCACAGCCACTTCACCGTTAATGGCCGCAAAGTCAACATTCCTTCCTATCAAGTAAAGGTTGGTGATGTCATTGCATTAAAAGAAGGTAGCAAGGATTCACCAAAATTTACTGTTGTTGCAGAAGCTGTTGGGGCCAAAACCATCCCTAGTTGGATAGATATGGATAAAGAAAAACTAAGTGGTCGCATAGTAACTCTACCAACCCGTGAAGATATAGATTTGGCTATAACAGAACAGCTAGTTGTTGAATTGTATTCACGCTAATTTGTAACAATGTTGAACCGATCTAAAGAAGATTTATATAAGGAGGGCGATATAGTGTTTGGAATAGAAAAGCCCAAAATTCAATGTGTTGAGAAGGCCGCGGATAACTCGTATGGCAAGTTTGTCATTGAGCCTTTGGAACGTGGTTATGGCAAAACCTTGGGTACCAGCCTTCGTCGCATGTTGCTTTCCTCTTTGCCGGGTGCAGCCGTAAAGTCCGTAAAAATTGACGGTGTCCAACACGAGTTTTCCACCATTCCCGGAGTGGAAGAAGATGTTACAGACATTATTATTAACTTAAAAGAACTTAAGGTAAAGCTGTACTCAGATGAAGAGAAAGCTATCTATGTGGAAAAACTGGGTCCTGGAACCTTAACCGCTGCAGATTTTGCCTGTGACAGTGATGTAGAATTTATGGATAAAGACCATCATATTGCTACATTAGATGCTGGTGCCAGAATTGGCATGGAGCTTACCATTGGCAAAGGTCGTGGTTATGTGAGCGTTGATAAAAACACAAAAGAAGAACAAGTTATAGGGGTTATCCTTGTCGACTCCCTTTTTTCTCCCATCATTAAAGTCAATGATCTGGTTGAAAATATAAGGGTTGGCCAGCACACAGACTATGACCAGCTTATTTTGGAAGTTTGGACAGACAAAACTATTTCTCCTGATGAGGCTGTTAGCATCAGTGCTCGCATCTTAAATGATCATCTAAAGCTCTTTATCAGCCTAACTGATGATGTGCCGGAAGAAGTGACCTTGATAGAAAAAGCCGAAGACAAAAGAGACAAATTGCTGGAAATGAGCATAGAAGAGCTGGATCTTTCCGTTCGCTCATACAACTGCCTGAAGCGTGCTGGCATTAACACTGTTTTTGACTTAACCCAAAAAACAGAAGAAGACATGATGAAAGTACGCAACCTGGGCCGCAAATCTCTCGAAGAAGTTACCGGCAAATTGGTCGACCTTGGTCTGGTGCTTAGAAGCAACGAAGATTAAAAAAACAACAACAAGTCATTTTTCAAATAAAAATGGAGCAGAAATGCTTTTACCTAAAAGGAGGATTATGCTATGGGATACCGCAGATTGGGCGTGAGGAGCGACCACCGGCGGGCAATGTTGCGTAATATGGTTACCGCTCTTTTAAAAACCGGCAAAATAGAAACAACCCAAACCAGGGCAAAGGAAATATCGAGTATTGCCGATAAAATGATAACCTTGGGTAAAAAAGGTGATTTAACAGCTCGTCGTAGTGCTTTGGCTTATTTAACAGAAGAAGACGTTGTGACAAAGCTTTTTGCCGAAGTTGCCCCAAAATATGCAAATAAACAAAGTGGTTATACCCGCATTGTCCGCATAGGTCATCGTCGTGGCGACGGCGCTCCTATGGTGCAAATAGAATTGATTTAGCACCGGCTTATTTAGCTTAATGTTATCTAAAGCGAAAGTCAGGACCAAAGTTCTCCTGACTTCGTTTTTTGTCGGTATGGAGGGAGTATCATGCTGCATAATATCAAGCTGGAAATTGCCTATTGTGGCACAAATTATATAGGCTGGCAACGCCAGCCTATAGCGCATGGGGTAAGCGTGCAAGCTTGTCTGGAAAAGGCGTTAAGAAAGGTTGTTGACCATCCTGTGCAGCTTGTGGCAGCTGGCCGCACCGATGCAGGGGTGCATAGCTTTGGGCAGGTTGCCAATTTTACCACAGATTGTTCCATCCCGCCAGCAAATTTGCCTAAGGCTATGCGGGGTTATTTGCCGGAAGATATATTTGTTCGTAATGCTTCTTATGTACCGGCAGACTTTAACGCCAGGCGAAGTGCCATTGGCAAATTATATTATTATACAATAGCACCGGATTCTTCCCGCACTGCCTTCAATTGGCAATTTGCTCATTTTTTGGTCAAAGAACCAAATATTGAAACTATGAACCAGGCAGCTAAGCTTTTTTTAGGCGAGCATGATTTTTATGCTTTTGCGGCCAAAGGCACTTCAATTAAAAACTATTGCCGCCGTATAGATAAATGTGAATGGGTACCGGTAAAACAAGCAAAACAAGGCGAATTTTTGTTGCCTTGGCAGCAAATGGAGGGGCCGGTTTGGATGCTTCAGGTGGCGGGCAACGGTTTTATTTACAAAATGGTCCGTTTGATGGCCGGCGCCATGTTAGCAGTGGGCTACAAAAGACTTGGTTTGAATGACATTGAACGAGCTTTAACAGGTCAAAGTCAAATTATTGCCCCACCGGCACCGCCACAGGGACTAACACTGATGGAAGTTTTTTATGATGCTAAAAGTACCCAGTTAAAATGAGGTTTTTTCTTGACATTAATGTTTCTACTGGGTATAATATTTAGGTACGCTCGTTATCAGCCCCGTGATAATAAGCAAAACAAGTAGTATTTTGAGGAGGGAAAACTGTGCGGACTTATATGGCTAAGCCTGAGGAAATTACCTCTAAATGGTATGTCCTTGATGCGGCTAATAAATCTCTGGGCCGGGTAGCTACCGAAGCAGCAACCTTGTTGCGTGGTAAGCATAAGCCCATCTTTACACCGCATGTTGATACCGGTGACCATGTTATTATTATCAATGCAGCGGATGTGGTTTTAACCGGTAATAAACTTACACAAAAGAAATTTTATCGGCATTCTCGTTATCCTGGTGGCCTAAAAAGCACTGATTACCAAACCATGCTGGCAACCAAGCCAGAGGTAATAATGGAAAAAGCAGTTCAAGGCATGTTGCCAAAAAACCGCTTAGGTCGGCAGATGTTTAAGAAAATGAAGGTGTATGCTGGAGCAGCACATCCGCATGAAGCTCAGATGCCGGAAGTTTGGGAAATTAGGGATTAAGGGAAGGAAGGATAAGAATTTATGGCAGATCAAAAATATTATGGAACTGGCCGCAGAAAAAATGCTATAGCTCGTGTTTGGCTAGTGCCGGGCAATGGCAAGTTTAACGTCAATGGCCGGGGTCTGGAAGAATATTTTGGCAAAAAAACATTAGAAATGATCGTTAAGCAACCGATGGAGCTTACTTCCACCTTATCTCGCTATGATGTAATTGCTACCGTACAAGGTGGTGGCATTAGTGGCCAGGCAGGTGCTGTTCGTCATGGCATCTCCCGTGCTTTGTTGGGGGCCGACGACGAATTTAGGGGTACTTTAAAGAGTGCTGGTTTCCTTACCCGTGATCCGCGTATGGTCGAACGTAAGAAATACGGCCTTAAAAAAGCCCGCAAGGCCAGTCAGTTCTCCAAACGTTAAATTTTACCAACGAAAGCTATGGCCTTTGGCTATAGCTTTTTTGTTTTTATGGCAGGGAAAACCTGCCACCTGACGAATGTTAAAGTTATTCAACAAAAAACAGGGGTGAAAAGATGAGCACATTAACAAACAAAAAAAACTTAAGCCATTTAGATGACCAAGGTCGGGCCAAAATGGTGGATATAACCGATAAAAAAGAAAGCACCAGAATTGCTGTGGCAAGAGGTTTTATTTCCATGCGGCCGGAAACTTTAGAGCTTATTAAAAATGGTGCCATCGCAAAGGGCGATGTTTTAGCTGTAGCCCAGGTGGCCGGGGTTATGGGGGCAAAAAAAACACCGGAGATCATCCCTATGTGCCACCCACTTTTGCTTTCCGGCATAGAAATGCGTTTTTTTTGTAATGATAAAGCAAGCCGGGTTGAAATTGAAGCCGAAGTAAAACTTACCGGCAAAACCGGGGTAGAAATGGAAGCCCTAACAGCTGTTTCTATTGCTGCTCTAACCATATATGACATGTGCAAAGCTGTGGATAAAGGTATGGAAATAGGGTCTATTCGCTTAGTGCGAAAAGAAGGCGGCAAAAGCGGCCTTTGGGAAAGAGAGGACGAGGGGAAATGGGTAAAATAATAGCTGTTTGCACCAGCTCGCAAAAAGGTGTGGCCAAAACCCAGGTTGTTTCTGCTGTTTTGCAGGCAGGGCAGGGCATTATTGGTGATGCTCATGCCGGTTCCTGGCACCGCCAGGTAAGCCTGCTTTCTCAAGAGAGCATAAACAAAATGCTGGCTAAGGGGCTAAAGCTTTTGCCCGGAGCCTTTGGGGAGAATTTAATTACAGAAGGGTTAGAGCTTTTTACTTTACCTATTGGCACCCGCCTAAAAATTGGCAAAGAAGCTTTGGTCGAAGTGACCCAAATTGGCAAGGAATGCCACAGCCATTGTGCCATCTATCATCAGGTGGGTGATTGTATTATGCCCAGGGAGGGTATTTTTGTACGGGTTCTAAAAGATGGTGAAGTAACCGCCGGTGATGTAATAGAGGAACACAATTTTATTACGGTTGGGTTGCTGATAGCAAGCGACCAAGGAGCAGCCGGAGCAAGAGAAGATGGCTGCAAAAAAGTGATAGAGGAGCTTTTGCCCCAAATCAATGGCTATGTTACAGAATATGTGATTCTGCCGGATGAACGGGAGACGATTGCTGAAAAATTGCAAGATTGGGCCGACAACAAAAAGCTAGACCTAATTTTAACTTGCGGCGGGACTGGTTTCAGCCAGCGGGATACAACCCCCGAGGCCACCTTGGATATTATTGAACGTCAGGTACCTGGCATCCCCGAAGCCATGCGGGCCGGAGGTTTGCAAATTACCCCACGGGCCATACTAACAAGGTCGGTGGCAGGCATTCGCGGTTCCAGCCTCATCATCAATTTACCAGGGAGCCCCAAAGCAGTGCAAGAAAACTTAGGGTTTGTTTTGCCGGCCTTAACTCATGGCATAGAAATATTAAAAGGAATCAGCATCAACTGTGCCCGTTAGTAAAGCTTATATAAAAAATGGTTTTAAAAAGGGCCGAATCTGAAAACAGATTCGGCCCTTTTTTTTATTCATCAAGTGGGTTTATTTTGCCAAAGGAATAGAAACAAATAAAGAAATTACACCGCTATTGCTTTCTGCCCATATTTTGCCTTTATGCTCATTGGTAATTTCTTGGGCAATAGCCAGCCCCAAACCATAACTATCGTTGCTTTGCCGGGCCGCATCCATCCGGTAAAAACGGTCAAAAATTTTGGCAAGCTGCTCCTCTGGGATTGTTTCGCCAAAGTTTTTTACAGCAAACAAAGCTTTTTTGTTGTTGGTGGCGGTAAGGCTAATGCTGATGGTACTTTGTGGTGAGGAATATTTCAAGGCATTATCCAACAAAATAGCCAAAAGCTGTTTTATACGGGCAGCGTCCCCTAATACAAACAGATCTTCAGTAACATCCTGTTCTAGCTGTTTTTCACTTTCATAAATAATGGGTTCAAAAAGCAAAATGCTTTCATCAACCAGGTAGCTTAGGTTTGTTTTGCTCAGGATGATTTTTTCTTTCATATCATCCGAGCGGGCCAAAGTCAAAAGTTCTTCCACCAATTTACGCATCTGCACTGCTTCGGCTTTAATGTTTTCACTCCATTTTCGGCCTTGAGTATCACCTTCTTTCTGATGCGAAGCGATCATATCAATATTGGAAAGAATGACAGTAAGCGGTGTTTTTAACTCATGCGATGCATCTGCCACAAAGCGCCGCTGCTGGTTCCAAGTTTTTTCCACTGGTTTTACCACCCAGCGGGCTAAAAGGATGCTGATAAAAAAGAAGACAAAAAGCGAGGCTCCGCCGATCAAAAGGGAAGTCTGTACAAGGTTGGCAATAATTATTTTTTCTGTGGACAGATCCACAAAGGCAATTTGCCAATTGGTGCCAGAAAATTCTTTGTAATAGCGAAGATTATATTTATTTAAAACCCCTAGCGATTTTTCACTTGCCAGGCCAAGATTTACAATCTCACTTATGCTTTCCGCGTCATCTAAAGCATAAAAATTGCTGTTTACAATGTACATAGTGCCGTTTGCATCCACACTTATCGTAAAATATGGCAAAGACATATCTCGCATGTCTTCTCCTGGTTTTTTAAAAGTGTGGGATTCCGAGATGGCCCTATAAAGCACAGCAATACTTTCTGCTTCTAGATTTTTTTTGGTGGCTATTAAAACAGAAGAAAAAAGCCCTAAAAAAATCAGGGTAACGATGAACATAATGACAATCACAAATTTCCAACACAGTTTTTTTATCATGGCCGATTTACTCCCAGGTGATAGCCAACTCGCCTTACAGCCTCAATAATTACAGCAGATTTAATGTGGGCCAGTTTTTTCCGCAAAAAAGAAATATAAACCTCCACATGATTATCATCTGCCTCCGAGTCATAGCCCCAAATTTTTAAAAGGAGAGTTTCTTTGGGAATTATGTTTTCTTTATTGCTTATCAAAAGCCGCATCATTTCAAATTCTCTGGAGCTAAGCCGTACCGAACGCTTGTCACAGGTTAAAAGGCAGGTGGCCAAATTAAGGCTAATATCTTCAAAAGAAAGCTCCTCTGTTATAATTTCTCCCTGCCGCCGCAAAAGAGCCCGTAAACAGGCCAAAAGCTCGTCAATCTCAAAAGGTTTAGTCAAATAATAATCTGCTCCGCAGTCTAACCCGGTAATTTTGTCAGTGGTTTCGGATTTGGCGGTAAGCATCAAAACGGGAGTACTGTTACCTTCATTTCGCATCTTACGAAGAACGTCATAGCCATTCATTTTTGGGATCATCACATCCAAAACAATAACGTCATAAATACCGCTTAAGACATTATCCAAGCCGTCTTCGCCATTATAGGCCACATCTACCAAATATTTATTTTCTGTCAAAATATCTGCCAGAGTATCCGCCAGCCTTTTTTCATCTTCCACAACCAAAATACGCATGATACTCCTCCTCTCCGGATTTTAACTAAAGTATACCATATACTTGTTTTTAAGAAAATATCTATTTAGACTATTAAAGCTTAACACGGCAAACTTAAAATAAATTAAAAGCTTTTATTAAGCTACGTTTAAGCTATTCTTTATAAACTAAAACCACCATCCAAGATGACTTAAGATTTTAAGTACGGGAGGTGATGTTTATTAAGTAGTTTTGTTAGCCCGGACAGGCAAGATCTCAAGGCCGTCTTGCCTGTCTGCCCCAAAAAATAAATATGTTGCAGTAAATCATAGGCAACATATTTATATAAATAATCTATAAATAAAAAAGAGAAAGAAGATAAAGCTATGGAATTCAGACATGAACTAAAACACTATCTAAATTACAGCGATTATCTGGTTCTTCACCAAAGGCTAAAAGCTACTTTAAAAACTGATGAGCATGTTAATGAAACAGGTCAGTATAAGATACGCAGCTTATATTTTGACAATCAAAATGATAAGGCTCTTAGAGAAAAGATTTACGGAATCAATGTCAGAGAGAAATTTCGTTTGCGGTATTACAATGATGACCCATCACTAATTTATTTAGAAAAAAAAAGTAAAATAAATGGTCTTTGCAAAAAATACAAGACTCCCCTTGCAGAAAAGGAAGTACAAGCAATTTTGGCCGGGGATGTGGAATGGATGAAAAAAAGTAGGGATGCTTTGGTATTAGAGCTGTACAGCAAAATGCAAAGCCAACAACTGCGGCCCAAAACCATTGTGGAATACACAAGAGAACCTTTTGTTTATTGCCCCGGCAATGTACGCATTACGCTGGATAAAGATATAAAAACGGGACTTTTTAGCACAGATTTTTTTAACCCGGCTTTGCCCCTCATCAGTGCAGGGGAGCAAACAATAATTCTTGAAGTAAAATATGATGATTTTTTACCTGACATCATAAAAAATATTATCCAGGTAGGAAACAGAAAAACCACTGCCTGTTCCAAATATGCCGCTTGCCGTATTTACGGCTAAAAAAAACAATAGCAAGGAGAAATAAAAAATGACTTTTGATGATATTTTTAAATCTAGTTTTTTGGAAAACATTATGAGCATATCCATCCTAGATATGGTGATAGCTCTTGTGCTTGCCTTTGGGCTTGGTGTTTTCATATTTATGGTATATAAAAAGACCTTTAGTGGGGTTATGTATTCTTCTAGTTTTGGCGTCACCTTAATTGCTTTAACCATGATAAGCACCTTGGTTATTTTAGCTGTCACCAGCAACATCGTATTATCCTTAGGTATGGTAGGCGCCCTTTCTATAGTCCGTTTCCGCACAGCCATCAAAGAGCCTTTAGATATAGCATTTTTGTTTTGGTCTATTGCTGTGGGCATAGTTTTAGCCGCCGGCATGATTCCCCTGGCTGTTTTTGGCAGCCTGTTTATTGGTATTGTTCTACTGGTTTTTGTTAATAAAAAACCTCGCAGCAATCCATATATTGCAGTAATAAACTGTGTAGGGCAAAGTGCAGAAACAGAAGTAAAAAA
The DNA here is from genome assembly GCA_002419005.1 of Peptococcaceae bacterium UBA5755. Classification (GTDB taxonomy): domain Bacteria; phylum Bacillota; class Dehalobacteriia; order UBA4068; family UBA5755; genus UBA5755. The sequence continues at coordinate 22,205 of DIFF01000009.1, forward strand.
ATATTTGGCTATCCAAGTCGCTAAAAGTGTGGTAAAAAGCAAAACGGTTGCCCAAGACAATATAGAGATAAATTACGAGGTTCGCCTAAAAAATGATGATACCAGTTTTATAAACAATTTAGCAGCGATGTCCGGAGTTAAAAGTGCGGTTTTGGTGAGCTATAACGGGGATTATTTGGGTTAAAAGGAGCAAAAAAGATGGCCAAAAGCAAGTATACAAACATGGTATGCTATATCATTATTGCTCTTATGTTGGTTTTTACCATAGTTTTTATCAATGGAGAAAAGCTGGGCATAATCGCCGTGGATGCTTCTACCCAAAGCCTGCAATATGAGGATAAACTTTTTACCCAAGATACAGTTCATGCCATAGATATTGTTGTGGATGCGGATAATTGGCAGAAGATGCTGGATAATGCTACTGCCGAAGAATATATAAATTGTGATGTGGTGATAGATGGCAAAACCATAACAAATGTGGCCATCCGGCCTAAAGGCAATTCCTCTCTTAGTACAGTAGCCAGTTCCGATTTCGACCGTTATAGCTTTAAAATAGAGTTTGATCATTATAACGATGCCAACACTTATTATGGGTTAGATAAACTGTCTTTAAACAATATCATTCAAGATAACACCTATCTGAAAGATTTTCTTTCTTATGATATGATGCGGTTCGTGGGGGCAGATACTCCTCTTTGCAGTTTCGTTTATATTACAGTAAATAGCGAGGATTGGGGCTTGTATTTAGCGGTGGAAGGTGTTGAGGAGTCTTTTGCTCAAAGAAATTATGGTTCGGACTACGGGCTCATCTATAAACCGGATAGCATGGATTTAAACCAGGGTTTTGGTAATGGTAATGCTGCTGCGGGAGCAAACAAACTGGATAGAACGCAAATGCCGGATAATGCACAAATGCCTGATGCCACACAAATGCCGGATAATATGCAAATTCCAGATAATATAGATGTGCCGGAGGATGGCCAGATGACGGATAGAACGCAGATGCCTGAAAATGTGCAAAATCCCGATTCTGGTCAGGCATCCGGTACCATGCAAAATCAAAATGGTGGGCAAGGGCCGGCTTTTGGGCAAGGAGATAAGATGGGCGGCGGCGGGATGTCAAACAGTGCTACTTCCTTGATATACACGGATGATGAATATGACAGTTATAGTAGCATTTTTGATAATGCCGCATTCGCCATAACCAACACGGATAAAGATAGGCTGATTGCTTCTTTAAAGCAGCTAAACAGCCAAGAAAAAATTGCCGAAGTGGTAAATGTTGATGAGGTAATCAACTATTTTGTGGCCCACACTTTTGTCATAAATGGTGATAGTTATACCGGCAATATGATCCATAATTATTATTTGTATGAGGATGGCGGGGTTCTTTCCATGATTGCCTGGGATTATAACTTGGCTTTTGGTGGCTTCTCTATGGGTAAAGAAACCACGGCTGATGATGCAACTAGCCTGGCAAATTCACCAATAGATGATCCGGTAACAAGCGGAACTGTGGAATCGCGGCCCATGCTTTCTTGGATATTTAGTAATGAAGTATATTTAGAGCAATATCATCAAGTTTTTGCGGATTTCATAGAAGATTATTTTACTAGTGGTTATTTTGAAAACCTTATAGATAGCACCAGAGAGATGATAGCACCGTATGTAGAAAAAGACCCAACTGCCTTCTGTTCTTATGAAGAATTTTTGCAAGGTTCGGCAACTTTAAAAGATTTTTGCCTATTAAGAGCAGAAAGCATCAAAAGCCAACTTGCCGGGGAAATCCCCTCCACCAGTGAAGGGCAGGAGGAAGATGCCTCAAGTTTTATAGATGCATCTTCCATCACCATGACTGATATGGGTTCCAGCCAGTTTGGTGGTGCCGGCAGGGGCGACGCTCTTAATTTTAACAAACCTACAAATGAAAAAACATCTACAGAAGAAACATCAAAGTAATTTATCGTAAAGCTTAGATAACCTCCTCACAAATTGTTGTAGAAACAGGCGGCGGGGCACCCCAATTGGGGTGCCCCG
>DIFF01000007.1 GCA_002419005.1 Peptococcaceae bacterium UBA5755
CACCCAAACCACCGCCGCCGGCACCACCCAAGCCGCCCAAGTTACCCATTAAACCACCCAGAAGGCCAGCTGGTTTAGCTCCAGTTTTAGGAGCTGTTTTACCCGATGCTTCATTTTGCTCAGGGGGGGGTGTTTTTTGGAGTGTTTGTTCTTGCTCTTTTTCTTTTTCCAGTAGACTTACTTCTTTTTCCATCAGGTTGGCAATTTTGCCCAACAAAAAAGCTATTTGTTGCAAGCTATCTTCCCCATAAGAGGAATATTTTGGCTGATAAGGCTGGTCATCTTGGTATAGCATGGTGTAGCCTCCTTTTTTGGCTTTTTCTTTTTATTTGTAAAAGCCCAGGCGAACGCAAAACCTTTTAAAGAAGGCGTTCGCCTGGTTTTATGATAAATTGATGACGTCAGGAGAAAAAACGTCATCAAAAGTTTTAGCAGGCCCGGGCAAGCCCGGGCTTTTAAAATAATCAAACGACAGGGACTCCACGGCCCCCATGGCCCCCATGGCCCCCATGGCCTCCACAACACAAAATACTTTGCAAAATGGTAAGATAAATAATCAGATTGATTATGTCGCTGATTAAGCAATTGTTATTGCAACAACAAGCGTTAGGCATGTGTTTTACCTCCTTTTTTTAAAATAAACACAGGTGTTTTAAAGTATGTTGCCAATACCAGGGCCACAACAGAGAATATTTTGCAGGATGGACAGATAAACAATAGCACCGATAATGCTTTCTAAGCCGCAACCATAGTTTGGGCAACCGCATCCACAGCCACAGCTGGGAGCAGTTACGGGGGGATTACAACAACAAGATCCGAAAAACATTTTACATCCTCCTTTTTTGGGAGCTATTTTTGAGGCTTTGTCCTCACTCCATAGTACAGGTTATGCAGGGACAACCTTGGTTGTCACTTTGTTGACACCGGTAAATATTACCAAAAAAGGCCGTCCCCAAAAAGGGGACGGCCTTTTTTGTTTTTGTTGTTTGCGGAACAATCTTAAGGCTCGGTGCGGTCGACCAGGGGGTGGTGACGATGGAAAAGACCTTTTACCTCTGCTGTTTCATATACTGTGATAAAAGCTTGGGGGTCGATATCCAAAACTATTTTTTTTAGGCGGGTAATTTCCAGCACATTTACTACGCAAAAGAGCACTTGCTTTTCCTGATTGCTGTAAATGCCGGTGCCGGGGATCATAGTTACACCTCTTTGCAAAAGCAGAATTAGTTCTTGGCCAATTTCTTTTCCTCGAGTGGTGACGATTAAAGCCGAGCGTTTGCGGCTGATGCCGTTGGTAGTCATGTTTACCACTTGGCCGGTTATATATGTAGCTACCAAAGTGTAAAGACCTTTTTCCAGGCCAAAAAAGAGCATAATTACGCCCACAATGATGAAATTGAAGATGGTGAGGGAGGTTCCGACGCTGAAACCATAGCGTTTTTTAAGAATCAAGGATACGATATCAAGGCCGCCGGAAGAACCTTGGTTCATAAGCACAATACCAAACCCCAAACCAATTAAAGCTGCGCCGCTAATGCTTGCTAAAAGTACATCATTTGTATACGGGGGGAGAAATTTTAATAATTCCAAAAAACCTGCTTGCATTACCATAGCGGTGGTGGTAAGCAAAACAAAAGAACGGTTTAACTCTAACCAGGCCCAAATAAAAAGGGGTAAGTTTAATAAGATTAAAAGAACGGAGAAGGGTATCTGCGGAAAAAAACGGTTGATCATGCCGGCAATACCCAAGAGACCCCCGGAAAAAAGCTCGTTGGCATTGATAAAAACGTTTAAACCAATAGCCACAAGGGCAGAACCAAAAGCAATGAAGAAAAAAGATTGTATCTTGTATCTGGTTTCCAAGGGAATACCCCCATTCTTTTAAGAAAATATTATTAAAATACGCGGGTGATGTTGTATAATATAAGTGGTAAAAAAGTTTTTTGCTTGTGGTCCTAAGCGCAGGTTGGTTTAGGGTTAATTGATGGGTTATAGGGGTTTTTTATTTGGGATATACTGCTGGTGAAAACTTTTGTAGCATTATAATATCTTTTTATTATATAATAACATATAAAACATAAAAATTGGTCTATAAACGAAAGGTTTTTTCATATAGACGGTTTTTATTTTGTTTAAGGAGTTTATGATGTTTCCAATAGTTCATTTTTTGCTGGAAAAAAATGTTTTAAAAAAAGATAGCCCCTTGTTGATTTTGGGTGGGGCCCTGCCTGATTTGGCAAGTTTTATGGGTTGGGATCGAAATGTGGCCCATGCCATGGGAGCTGATTTTTGGCAGTGGTGTGCCACTAACCGGCCTGATTCGGCTGACTTGGCCCGCGGTATCATTTTGCATGGTATGGATCCAAAAGGGCTTGATTTTTATGCTGATGAGAAGTGGCCTGGCAATGAGCGTGGCTGGTGCTTTATGTTGGGGGAACCTTTTAAAAATAAAGTGCAAAAAGCCTGCAATTTGCCCGATAAATGGGCGCTGTGGAAAAGTCATAACTTTGCTGAAATGTGCATGGAGCTTGCTGCAAATAAGATTGACCCAACCTTAGGGCCAGCAATTGTGGCCGCCTCGCAAAATGAAGAAGCTCTGGCTTTGGCTTCGGGCTGTTTGGCCCAATACACTGGCTTGCCAGCAGAGAAGATTGAGCGGGGTTTTAGGTTTTTGCCGCATATTTTTGCCCTGGAAGATGTAGGGCCTGATAACTTAATAGATGCTTACATAATTCAGTTGGAAAGACGGCATGATATTAAAAGTCATAACAAGACTGCCATGATAGAGGTTTTGGCCGAAATGCATGAAGAGTGCGGACCCCAGCTAGATGGTTTTTTGCAGAAGGTAGAACCAAAAATTGCCATGGCTTTGGCGACAACAGAAAATATAACAAACACATTAGAATAAAACAAAAAACCTATGGAGGGGAAAAGATGGCAGAACTTTTAACGGGCAAAGAAGTGGTGGAAAACATTAAGAACAAAATTGGCCCTATGTTGGCTGAGTTGCAGAAAGAAGGGCTGACGCCCAAAATTTTGATTATTAGGGTGGGGGCCCGGGCAGATGATTTGTTTTATGAACGCAGCCTGGAAAAAACTTGCCAAAATGTGGGACTAGCCTGTGAGATTTTGGCTTTGCCGGAAAACATTAGCCAGGAGGCTTTACAACAGTTGGTACAAAAAGAAAGCAAACGAGAAGATGTGCATGGAGTTTTGCTTTTTAGCCCTTTGCCCGCCCATTTGGATGAAAAGCCAGTAGTGGCGGTTATTCCCACTGAAAAAGATGTGGATTGCCTTTCTTTGGTTAGTGCTGGACGGGTTTACACGGGGGAAGAGGGTTTTGCTCCTTGTACCGCCAAATCTGTTATGAATATTTTAGCCTATTATAACATTGCTTTGCTGGGCAAAAAGGTAGTTGTGGTGGGCCGCTCTTTGGTGGTTGGTAAGCCCCTGGCCATGCTGCTTTTAGCCAAAAATGCCACGGTGACCATTTGCCATTCTCACACGGTGGATTTACCAGCCGTTTGCCGGGCGGCAGATATTTTGATTGTGGCTATTGGCAAAGCCAAAATGATCGACGCATCTTATGTTAGCCCGGGCCAGGTTGTGATTGATGTGGGGACCAATGTCGACCCGGATAATCCTGGTGGCTATTGCGGTGATGTAGATTTTGCCAGTGTGGAGCCCGTTGTACATAAAATTACCCCAGTGCCCGGCGGCGTTGGAGCTGTTACCACGGCTAGGCTTTGCTTACATGTGGTACAAGCCTGTTTTAAATTAAAGGATAAAAACAAAAACATTTACAAAAACATTTAAAAGAAGAAAGGTTATTAGAAAGTGGAGAAAAATAAGACAGAAAAAGTAAAAATTTGGTTGCAAGAATTCCCTCAGGTGGGTTTTGGTTATGAAATTAGGGTTGACGACCCGACGGCTACTGTGGCCGATTATATGGCGGCATTGGATGAGTTTCAGCAATTAAACCAGGAGAATTGTGCCGGCTGCAGCGGTTGCTGCTGGGAGAGGGCGCCGCTCACTTTGCCGGATTTGGCCAAAATTAGCCAAAAATTTGCCGGAGACAGTATTGATATATTAAGTAAAATAGCCGAGATTAAGATGGATAACGGCGTGGTGGATATTATGCTGGCAAAAAAAGAGGATGGTTCTTGTGTTTTTTTGGATAAAGAAAAATCTTTGTGCACCCAGTATGCCATCCGGCCTATTGTTTGCCACACTCACACCTGTTTGCCCCACAGCGCCAAGGCTTATTCTTTGCGCAGTGCCATCATTAATGCCGGAGAGGATGCTTTGGTGACCCGCTGGTTTGATGATTGCCAAAAAAGAGAAGCTTTGCCCTTGCAGTATGTGAATGAAGCTGGAATAAGGATAGCGGATTATGTGCCCAATGTGGTTAGTGGCAAGGAATGGGACCAAGTTTTGCTGGTTGACATTGTGCCACCTATTTTGTGGCAAAGCTTAACTAAAAAAGGGGATTGAGGAAACAAGGTTAATTTTACCAACCCTATTGACAAACCGAGCATGGGGTAATATATTGTTGACTGCTACTAATAAACCTTATTGCTTTAGGCAAAAACATATGTAAAAATGAATAGGAGATGGTAAAAATGGCTAGAACTTTAAGGGTTAGTAAAGCTGTTAAAATAATGTTGATGTTGCTTATACTGGGTTTTGCCTTGGGTGCTTTTGCGGCCTGTGCTAAAGAGCCAGAGGGAACAGCTACCACTACTGAAGGTTTGTTTGTGGTGCCGGACGGCATTACCGCTTTGGGTGCGAGCAAACTTTTGGCAAATATAAAAGCCGGGGAGAAAGTTGGCAATGTTGTTTATACCACGGAGATTGCAGCAACCACCGATGTGCTTTCGGCCCGTATTTTGGCTAAAGAACCTTTGGCTGCTATTGTGCCTTCCAACCTGGCAGCCACTGCTTATACCAAAGGGTTGGGCTACAAAATTGCTGCTGTGGGCAGCTTTGGTAGTTTTTATATTGTTAGTAAAGAGGATATTGGCAATTTGGCGGATTTAGAAGGCCGCACTATTTACAGCCATGGCAAAGGCCTAACCCCCGGTATTGTTTTGGAAGAGCTTTTGGCCGGTGCCGGCCTGACTCCAGGCACAGATGTAACTATTGAATATATTGGTGCAGCAAGCGAGGTAGTGAGTACTTTTGTTTCTGGCAAGGCCGAAATTGCTTTGGTGGCCGAGCCGGCTCTCTCCAATATTTTGGCCAAAGTGCCAGGAGTAAAAATTAATTTTGACCTGAACAAGGTTTGGCAGGAGCAAAATAACAGTCAATATGGCTATCCGCAATCTGTTTTGATTGTGCGAGACGATCTTTCTGATGCTGATGCTCAGGCTTTGGTTGGTGCTTATGCCGCAAGTCAAGCTGCTGTAGGAACAGATTTTGCTGTAATTAAAACACAGGCAGCAGATCAAGGCGTTACCGGTATTGATGCCCTCACCGAAGATGGACTGACCCGCAGCAACCTTTCCGGGGCTGCTTTGAATGATGATCTTATCCAGGCTTTTAAAGATTTTTATGAAATACTTGCTTTGAAGGCTCCAAACACAATAGGAGGTTCGGCACCTAATGAAGGGATTTTCCGACAATTCTAAAAAGTATGGTTATAAAAAATGGACTATAGGCTCTGTAATAGGGCTGCTATTGCTGTGGACAGCAATAGCAGCCCTTTATGATAATGTTTTGGTTATCCCCAGCCCCCTTCAGGTGGTAGCAAACATTGGCCGCTGGCTTATGGAACCCAAGTTTTATTTGATTGTTGGCACCTCTTTTTTGCGGGCGGTTATTTGCTTTTTGGTGGCTCTTTTGGTGGCTGTGCCCTCTGGTATTTGGGCAGGTCTTAACCCACGGGTGCAGGGAGTACTTTCTCCTTTGGTATCTTTGGGCAAGTCGGTGCCCACCCTGGCCATCATTATTTTGGTGCTTATTTGGTTTTCTAGCAGCATGACTCCCTTAGTGGTTAGTTTTATTGTGATTTGGCCCTTGCTTTATGATAACGTTTTGGCCGGCATGGCTGGTACCGACCAAAATCTGCTAGAAATGGCCAAGGTTTTTAAGCTCCCGCTTTCCAAGCATCTGCGGCACATATATTTGCCTACGGTGGCTCAAAGGTTAAAAGGTAGTGTAGCCGCCACCTTTAGCCTAGGGGTAAAGGTCATTATAGCCGGCGAGGTTTTAGGCCAGCCCCGTATTGGCATTGGCAACAGCCTGCAAATTGCCAAAGTTTCTTTGGATGCAGCCGGCGTGATGGCCTGGGTTATGGTTTTGGCTCTTTTGGTGGCTGGAGTGGAGGGTTTGTTGCGGTTTTGGACCAAAAAAAACTACAAGTGGCAGGATTGAGGTGGGGCTGTGTATAAAATTAGCGGCATAAAGAAAAGTTATGGCTCTTTGCCAGTGTTGGCCGGTATTGACATGGAACTTTTAGCTCCTGGCATCAACTGTCTTATGGGCCCCTCTGGCTGTGGGAAAACCACTCTTTTAAAGATAATTGCCGGGCTTTTGCCGGCCGACGCGGGGGATTTGGGAGGACTTGGCGATCAGCCTTTAAGTGTATGCTTTCAGGAAGACCGGCTTTTGCCCTGGCGGACGGTGACAGAAAACATTGCCCTGGTGCTGCCCAAAAATAGCAAAGAAAAAGTAGCTCAAGTTTTGACAGATGCTGGGCTTACGGCTTATGCCAACAATTACTCCCGGGAGCTTTCCGGTGGCTTGAAGCAAAGAGTAAATTTGGCCCGAGCTTTGGCGGTTCCGGCAGCTCTTTACCTGTTGGATGAGCCTTTTAAATCTTTACATGAGGAAGGCAAAGAAGAGCTGATGGAATGGCTTTTGGCGCGGCAAAAAGAACAAAATGCTTGTGTTCTTTTAATTACTCATGACCCAGACGAAGCAGCTTTTTTGGCGGATCGCTCTTTTACTCTTACGGATAAACCGGCTAAGGTGGATAAAATAGAAGATAGAAGAAGCTTTGGCTTGTTCTGAGGTGAGCAAGAACAATGATGGGCAAAAAAGAACTATAAAAAAAAGATTGTTTTTAGCAAAAACTGGTATAATAAATATATATTTGATTTGTCAGAAAACTTGGGAGGATAAAAATGAAAGAAACAAAAAAACCCTTGCATCGCAGTCAAGTGCCGGAAGAAATGAAATGGAATGTGGCGAAGATTTATGCGGATGAAAAAGCTTGGCGGCAAGATTTTGCCAGGGTGAAAGATTTAACAGAGGGAGTTGCAAAATATCGCGGGACTTTGAGCCGCTCGCCGCAAGACCTGTTGGCTTTTTTGCAATATCAGGATGAATTGGGCTTGTTGGCGGATAAAGTTGGCCTTTATGCTAGCCTGCGGCGGGATGAAGACACTGCTGATGCTCATTATCAGGGCATGTTTCAGCAGGTACAGGGCCTTGCGGTGGAAGTGGGGGCCGCTCTTTCCTTTTCTTTGCCGGAAATTTTGGCCATTGACCCCAAAGAATTGGCTACTTGGCTTACTAACCCCAAGCTTTCTTTATATGCCCGTTATATAAGTGAGATTACCCGGCAGCGGGAGCATATTCGCAACCAGGCAGAAGAAGAAATTTTGGCCCTCTCTGGCGAGATAGCTGCAACCTCTAATGATGTTTTTAATATGCTTAACAATGCAGATATTAGTTTCCCGGAGATTTCTCTGGGGGATGAAAATATTACCCTGACCCATGGTAACTATTTGCTTTTTATGGAAAGTGAGGACAAGGGGGCAAGAAAACAAGCTTTTAAGGCTATGATGGAAACCTATGCCCGCCAAAAAAATACTTTGGCTGCTTTGATGGCCTCCAACATAAAAAAAGATATTTTTTATGCCAAGGTACGCAAATACCCCTCTTGCTTGGCGGGGTCTTTGGATGATGAAGAAATTCCGGTTTTGGTTTATGATCGTTTAATTAAAGAAGTGCGGCAACATTTGCCGGAATATCACCGCTATTTGGCTTTGAAAAAACAAGCCCTGGGGCTGGATGAATTGCATCTTTATGATGTTTATGCTCCGGTGGTGAACGATGTGGCCAAAACCTATGAATATGAAGAAGCCAAAAAAATTGTGGCGGAAGCCTTAAAACCCCTTGGGGCGGAATATGGTAAAATTTTGCAAAAAGGCTTAGCAAGCGGCTGGGTTGATGTTTTGGAAAACCAAGGCAAACGTTCTGGCGCTTATTCGAGCGGAGCTTATGGCACCGCCCCCTATGTACTTCTCAATTATCAGGCTAATTTGAACAGTGTGTTTACCCTGGCTCACGAGATGGGGCATTCCATGCACTCTTTTTATTCTTGGCGGGAGCAACCCTATGCTTATGCCTATTACCGCATTTTTGTGGCAGAGGTTGCTTCTACTGTGAATGAGAATTTACTCGTACAATATTTACTGGCTAAAACAGATGACCCTAAAATGCAGCTTTATTTAATAAACCATTATTTAGAAGAATTTCGCGGTACAGTTTTTCGGCAGGTGATGTTTGCCGAATTTGAAAAAATGACTCACGAAAGAGGCGAAGCCGGTTTGCCCTTGTCCTGTGACTGGCTTTCGGAAACTTATTATCAGCTTAATTGCGATTATTTTGGCCCTGATGTGGTGGTAGACAAAGAGATTGCCATGGAGTGGGCCCGGATACCTCATTTTTACCGTTCTTTTTATGTTTATAAATATGCCACTGGTTTTGGGGCGGCAACTGCTCTAGCCAAAGGCATTTTGGATCGCAAGCCGCAAGCCGTGGAAAAATATTTAAGTTTTCTTTCCGGCGGTTCATCGGCTGACCCCATTACCCTTTTGCGAAAAGCTGGCATTGACATGACAGACAAAGGGGCAATGGAAGGGGCATTTGCTATTTTTTCTTGTCTTTTGGACAAAATGGAAGCCCTGCTGGCGGTTGGAACCAATAAATAGGTAAAAACGGAAAAGGGAGAATTAAAAAGGGAGGCTTGCTTGACATGGCAAAACTTAGAGTTACGGCACCCGGTGCCACAAAAATGAAAAAAGCTGGCCAAAAAATTGTAGTGGTCACCGCTTATGATTTCCCTATGGCGGTTTTGGCCGATGCGGCGGAAGTCGATATGATTTTGGTGGGAGATTCTTTGGGCATGGTGGTTTTAGGCTACGAAAGCACTCTGCCGGTTACGCTGGAGGATATGATTCGCCACACCCGGGCAGTAAGGCGGGGCTCCGGCAGTGCTTTTGTGGTGGTTGACATGCCTTTTGGCAGCTACGAGGCCAGCGTAGAGCAAGCCGTTTTGAATGGTATAAAATTGATTAAAGAAAGCGGAGCCCATGCTGTGAAGCTGGAAGGCGGCAGAAAAATGGCCCCCATGGTGGCTGCCTTAACCGAAGCCGGTGTGCCGGTGATGGGGCATCTTGGTTTGACTCCCCAAAGCACAGGCATTTTTGGCGGCTATGTGATTCAGGGCAAAACGGCAGAGGCTATTGCCAAAATGCAACAGGATGCTTTGGCCCTAGAAGAGGCGGGAGCTTTTGCCGTTGTTTTGGAATGTGTGCCGGAAGCAGGAGCTGCCTTGATTAGCAAGGCTCTTACTATTCCCACCATTGGCATTGGGGCAGGTGCGGGCTGCGATGGCCAGGTTTTAGTGTGCTATGATATGCTGAATATTAATCAGGGAGCTAAACCCCGTTTTGTGAAAGAATTTGCCGATGTGGGCAGTTTGATTAAGAAAGCTTTTAAAGAGTATGGCGATGAAGTAAGAAAAGGAACTTTCCCCAGCCCGGCCCAAAGTTATATTATGGTGCCCCAAGAGCAAGCTAAGCTGGCAAAGTTTAAAAAAGGAAAACAGGGGAAAAGTGGTGGAGAATAGTACAAAAGAAGGGGGCAGTTTAAATGTCTATAGCACAGGAGCTTTCTGAACTTGTGGGGGAAACGCCCCTTTTACAATTGAACAAATTTGTCAACCATTTAAAATTGCCTGTGCAAATTTTGGCCAAGCTGGAGGCTTTTAACCCTGGTGGCAGTGCCAAAGATCGTCCGGCTCTGGCCATGATTAAGGCGGCCAAAGCGGCGGGGATTTTGCTTCCTGGTGGCACCATCATTGAACCCACGAGCGGCAACATGGGCATTGCCCTGGCTTACATTGGCACCGGCCGAGGTTACCGGGTTATTTTGACCATGCCGGATTCCATGAGCAAAGAAAGAAGACAACTTTTGGCCGCCTTGGGGGCGGAACTGGTTTTGACCCCTGGTGCTTTGGGCATGAAGGGCGCTATGGATAAAGCGGTAGAATTACAAAAAACGATTGCCGGGTCGGTGATCATTAACCAGTTTGATAACCCGGCCAACCCTGAAGCGCATTACAAAACCACAGGACCGGAAATTTGGCAGCAAGGCGACGGCAGTGTGGATATTTTTGTGGCTGGAGTAGGTACCGGCGGTACCATTAGTGGGGTGGCCAAATTTTTGAAAGAGCAAAATACGGCGGTGCAAGTGGTGGCCGTGGAACCAGCTGAATCTCCTTTGCTTTCCGGCGGGGTGGCAGCAAGCCACGGTATTGCTGGCATTGGAGCCAACTTTGTGCCGGGGAATTTTAAAAGAGAATTTGTGGATAGGGTTTTGCCAGTGGAAACGGCAAAGGCTATGGAAACCACCCGTCTTTTGGCCCAAACCGAAGGCATTTTGAGTGGCATTTCTGCCGGAGCGGCTTTGGCGGCGGCGGTGATACTTGCTAAAGAAGAGAAAAACGCCGGCAAGGTAATAGTTGTGCTTTTGCCGGATACCGGGGAGCGCTACCTCTCTGTGGGAATATTTGATGGAGAGAGTGCTTAAATTAAAACGATACTGTTGTTTGAGACAAAAAAGAAAAGGGCTAATTTAAAAAATGAAAGCAAAAATAATCACCAACCCTTCTTCCGGCCGGCAAACAGCCCAAAAACTGGCAGAGGGTATAATTAAATATTTGTGGCAGCACCAGGCTTTGCAAGAGGCAGATTTTTTTTGGACTAAAAAAGCAGGTGACGCGGAGACCGCAGCGGCCGGGCTTGCTCCCGGACAATATGATTTTGTGATGGCGGTAGGGGGCGACGGCACCGCCAACGAGGTGGTTAATGGCCTTTTGCAGGCTAAAAGCGGGTTGCCTCTGGCTGTTGTGGCAGCCGGAACCATGAATGATTTTGCCCAATCTTGTGGATTACCCAAAACAGCGGCGGCTTATGCCAAAATGATTATGAAAGAAAAACCGACCCTAGTGGATGTAGGTCAATGCAACGGACGCTATTTTTTGAATGTGGCAGCAGTGGGGGTGCTGGCGGATGTGGCTTATAAGGCCCCAAGCGATGCTAAAACCGCCATGGGCAAGCTTGCCTATGTTTTGGAGGCGGTAAAAGCGGCACCTCAGCTTTTAAAAACTATGCCACTTGTTTTTGAAACGCCGCAGGGAAAGCTGGAGCTGGAGACGCTACTCTTTTTTACCAGCAATTCCGCCAGTGTGGGAGGGTTTCGCAAAATTGCTCCAAAAGCAAGCATAATTGACGGCAAACTAGACATTTGTGTTTTTGAAAAGATGCCCTGGAACGATCTGCCGATAGTCTTAGGACAAGCCCTTATAGGTGAACATGTGCGTCACCCCAATGTACATTATTTTCAGGCTTCGGAAATGAAAGTGCGTTCTTTGACAGGGGCAGATATTCCTTTGGATTTTGATGGTGAAAAATGGGGCTTTTTGCCGGCCGAAATAAAAACAACCCCCCAGGTTTTGCCTATGTTTTTGCCCAGAAGCCAAAGAAACATTTAATTTGGTTGATTGATTTAAAAAACAAACCCCCGCTGCCAAGAATTTGGCAGTGGGGGTTTGTTTTTGATGTTTTTTGTTTTTGATGTTTTTTAAGATAGTCGTTTTTTTAATTCTTCGTTGACCATTTTGGGGTTGGCTTTGCCGCCGGTGGCCCGCATTACCTGACCTACTAAAAAGCCCAAGGCCTGGCCTTTGCCGCTTTTGTAGTCGGCAGCAGATTGGGGGTTTTCGGCAATGGCAGCTGCTACCGCCTGGCTGATGAGCCCGGTATCGGAAACCTGGCTCCAGCCTTTGGCCTCGATGATCTCTTTAGGGCTTGCTTTTTGGCTGAAAAGCTCAGCCAAAACCTGACTGCCAATGGAGCTGGAAATGGTGTTGTTTTCTATTAGTGCAATTAGCTCGGCTAAGATGGCGGGGCTGAAGGGAATTTGGTTTTCGGTGAGGTTGTTTTCTTTTAAAAGGAAGGGGATGCCAACCATTAAAAAGTTGGCGGCAGCTTTTGGGGTGGCCCCTGCTGCTATTGCTTCATCCAAAAAGTTAGCAAAGGCCGGCACGAAAACCAATTGCCTGGCGTCGGCATCGGAAAGACCGTAAACTGTTTTGTAGCGGTTGCGACGGATAGCCGGCAGCTCAGGCAGGCTTTCCTTTAAAGCGTCTATTTTTTCCTGCGGTAGCACAATGGGCACTAAATCGGGCTCGGGGAAATAACGGTAATCTTGCTCGTTTTCTTTGCTACGCATGGAATATCCGACGCCAAGCTCATCATCCCACCGGCGGGTCTCCTGGATTATTTTGCCCCCTGTCTCCAGCACTCTTATTTGGCGTTTTTCTTCAAATGATATGGAATTGACCACAGAGCGGAAAGAATTGAGGTTTTTTGTTTCAGTACGGGTGCCGAAGGCCTCTTGGCCAATTGGCCGTACCGAAAGGTTGACATCGCAACGCAGGCTGCCTTCCTCCATTTTGCAGTCGGAAACGCCGATAGTTTCCATAATTTCTTTGATATTTTCCAGCATGGCTTTGGCTTCGGCCGCTGAGTTCATGTGGGGTTGGGTTACGATCTCTAAAAGGGGCACGCCGCAGCGGTTTACATCAAAATAACTGTGGCCGGTCTTGTCGTTGTGGGTCAGTTTGCCGGCATCTTCCTCCATGTGAATGCGAATTATCCCTACTCGCTTGCCGGTGCCATCGGCCTCAATATCCAGCCAGCCATCCTCGCAGATGGGCAGGTCGTATTGTGAAATCTGATAGGCCTTGGGCAGGTCAGGGTAAAAGTAGTTTTTGCGATCCATTTTGCAATAGTTGGCTACCCGGCAATTGGTGGCAAGGCCGGCTTTGGCAGCAAATTCCACTACCTTTTCGTTGATTACGGGCAGGGCACCGGGCAACCCTAAGCAAACCGGGCAGCCTTGGGTGTTAACATCTGCGCCAAAGGTGGTAGAGCAAGAGCAGAATATTTTGCTTTTGGTGGCTAGCTCCACATGAATCTCCAAGCCGATTACTGTTTCATAAGCAGTCATGTGTTATTTCCTCCTTATAACCGGGGCAAAAGGCCCAAACGGTCGCCTTTTTGCTCCAGAACATAGGCAGCTTTAAAAAGGTTTTCTTCTCCAAAGGCCGGGCCGATGAGCTGCAAGCCCACAGGGAGGCCGGTTTCGTCTTGTGCCACCGGCACCGAAATGCCGGGCAGCCCCGCAATGTTGGTAGAAACAGTAAAGATATCCTCCAAATACATATCCACCGGGTTGGCTGATTTTTCGCCGAATTGCCAGGGGGAATTAGGAGTGGTGGGGGCCAAGAGCATGTTGCATTTGGTAAAGGCTGCGGCAAAATCTTGGCAGACCAGGGTGCGAACCTGCAAAGCTTTTTTGTAGTATGCATCGTAATAACCGGAGCTTAAAACATAGGTGCCCAAAAGAATGCGTCTTTGTACCTCAGCACCAAAACCCTGGCTGCGAGTTTTTTCATATAAGTCTTTTAAGCTTTCGGCGTTTTCGGCCCGGAAGCCATATTTTATGCCGTCATAACGCCCCAGGTTGGAGCTAGCCTCAGCACAGGATATAATGTAATATACCGGTACGTTGTATTGGGTTAGGGGCAAACTTACCTCGACAAACTCGGCCCCTGCCTCGGTTAAAATTGCCTGTGCTTTGGCAAGCGCCTGCCGGTTGGCAAAAGAAAGCCCGTTTGCCAAATATTCTTTGGCCAAGCCAATCTTTAGGCCTTTTACATTACCCTCCAGGTTTGCTTTTTGGTTGAAAGGTTTGGGCATTACTGAGGTGGAGTCTTTGGGGTCAGGCCCGGAAATTACAGAGTAAAGAAGAGCACAATCTGTCACATCTTTAGCAAAGGGGCCGATTTGATCTAAAGAGGAAGCGTAGGCGATTAGACCATAGCGGGAAACGGTGCCATAAGTGGGTTTTAAACCTACCACACCACAAAAGGCAGCCGGTTGGCGAATGGAGCCGCCGGTATCGCTGCCCAGGGCCAAAGGTGCCAAAGATGCGGCT
The DNA here is from genome assembly GCA_002419005.1 of Peptococcaceae bacterium UBA5755. Classification (GTDB taxonomy): domain Bacteria; phylum Bacillota; class Dehalobacteriia; order UBA4068; family UBA5755; genus UBA5755. Next base: position 14,299 of record DIFF01000007.1, read on the forward strand.
ACGGCGGCGGCGGAGCCGCCACTGCTGCCCCCGGGTACTCTTGAAGTATCCCAGGGGTTTTTGGTTAAATGAAAGGCCGAATGCTCTGTGGAAGAGCCCATGGCAAATTCATCCATGTTAGTTTTGCCCACAATTATGGCGCCGGCTTCTTTTAGTTTGCTAATAACTGTGGCATCATAAGGAGGGCAAAAATTGTAAAGCATTTTGGAGGCACAAGTGGTTAGCATATCCTTGGTACAGATGTTGTCTTTGATGGCAATGGGCAGGCCGCCCAAAAGGGGCAAGGTTCCCCCCGCCTCCAGGATTTTTTGCTGTTTTTGGGCCTCGGCCATTGCCTCCTCGGGGAAGGTGCTTATATAAGCGCCAATTTTAGGGTCGGTGCTTTCTATTCTTTTTAGCTGGCTTTGTACAACCTCGGGAATACTGGCCTGTTTTTCTTTGATGACTTTTTGCAAGGCGAGGGCCGTCATTTCGTATAGTTGCATTAAAATTTTTCCTCCTCGTTTGCATTGGTGATGGCTGCCGGCACCTTAAAACAGTTTGCGACTTGGGCGGGGGCGTTTTGTAGCAATTGCTCGGTGGTTAAGGAATTTTTTACTTCATCCTTCCGCCACACATTTTCTAAAGGCAACACATGGGCGGTCGGAGCCACATTTTCTGTGTTTGCCAGGGCAAGCTGGTTGGCCAGGTTAATTATAGACTCCATTTCATCCAGCAATTTATTTTGAGCGGCTGCATCTTCCGGCAGGGCCAGGTGGGCAAGCTTGGCCACATAGGCTAGTTCTTCCAAGGATACTCGCATGGGGGCACCTCCAATCGGCAGGTTTTGCCAATATTTTACTTTGAAAGATATATCAAAATAAAGTATACCATATTTTTGGTAAGAAAAAACAAAGTTTGCCGAAACGTGGCCAAAAATTTTTTACTTGTGAAGGAGTTGGCGGACTGCTGCGGCAGGAATTAACCCAAAAAAAGCGAAAAATACATGGCTATAGAAAAGCCGAAAACCCCGAACCGTGTTTTCGTTGGCTTTTGGGGCAAAAGGGGGAAATATATGAAAAACCAGGAAAAAATTGTAATTTTGGATTTTGGCGGCCAGTATAGTCAACTGATTGCCAGAAGAGTACGAGAAGCCAAAGTATATTGCGAGGTTCAGCCTTACAACAAGCCGGTTGAGACCTTTAAAGAAAATTGTTGTGGGATTATTTTGACTGGCGGGCCCCGCAGTGTTTACGGCCAAGATGCCTTAAAACTTGCCCCGGAAGTTTTGGCCTTAGGTGTGCCGGTTTTGGGCATTTGCTATGGGGCCCAGCTTTTGGCGGCAACTTTTGGCGGAACTGTTGCGGCATCCCTCACGCCGGAATATGGTCATGCCAAAATGAGTCTTTCTGCTACTCACCCTTTGCTTGAGACAATGCCAGAAAAACAAACGGTGTGGATGAACCACAACGACATAATTACCCGGCTGCCGGAAGGTTTTGTGCTTTTTGGCGGCACCCCAAGTTGTCCTGTGGCTGCTTTTGGCAGTGATGATAAAAAGATTTATGGCTTGCAATATCATCCCGAGGTGGTGCATACCCCAGAAGGCAAAAAGCTTTTTAATAATTTTCTTTATAATATTTGCCATTGTAAAGGTGATTGGACCATGGATGCCCTTGCTGATACCCTGATTGCGGATATTAAAGCGCAAGTGGGTGATGGCTTGGTTTTGAGCGGGCTTTCTGGCGGCGTGGATTCCTCTGTGGCCTCGGTGCTGGTGCATAAGGCAGTAGGGGATAGATTAACCTGTGTTTTTGTGAACCATGGTCTTTTGCGCAAAAACGAAGCAGAAGAAGTTATGAGTGTTTATGGCGAAAAACTTGGTTTAAACATTGTTTATGTGGAGGCAAGCCAACGTTTTTTGAGCAAGCTAAAAGATGTTACCGACCCAGAACAAAAACGTAAGATTATCGGTTCTGAATTTATTAGAGTTTTTGAGGAGGAAGCCCAGAAGCTGGGCGATGTTGATTTTTTGGTGCAGGGCACCATTTATCCGGATGTTATTGAGAGTGGCGTGGGCGATGCAGCAGTAATAAAAAGCCACCACAATGTAGGTGGCCTGCCCAAAAACATTAAATTTAAAGAATTGGTTGAGCCTTTGCGATATTTGTTTAAAGATGAAGTACGGGCCTTGGGCGAACAATTGGGCATTCTGGCTAATTTGGTTTGGCGGCAACCCTTCCCCGGCCCGGGGCTTGCTGTGCGTTGCCTTGGTGAAGTTACCGAAGCTAAGCTCGCTATTTTGCGGGAAACCGATGCTGTTTTACGAGAAGAGATAGCAAATGCTGGTTTGGAGCGGGATATTTGGCAGTATTTTACTGTGTTTACAGGCCTTAAAACTACCGGCGTAATGGGTGATTCCCGCACCTATGATTATACTATAGCTATTAGAGCCATTACCTCGGTTGATGCCATGACAGTAGAGATTGCCGAACTGCCATACCCCTTGCTAAAGAAAATTTCTGGCCGCATAATCAACGAGGTAGATCAGGTGAACCGGGTTGTTTATGATATTACCTCTAAACCGCCGGGCACCATTGAGTGGGAATAATTTGTTACCATTGACAGGACCAGCTTTTTTGGTTTATGATATTTAGTACCTTTAAAGAAATTTGTTTTTAAAGTTTGCCGTGCTAGATGGGGAGGTAGCGGTGCCTTGTAACCTTCAACCCGCTATAGAAGGATCGAATTCCCATTTGAGGATTGATTCTGTAAGGCCTGCCCCAGACAAGCGGTGATGAGAATTGGGTCCTACGCGACAAGCGGCTGTGAACCCCGTCAGGTTCGGAAGAAAGCAGCGGTAAGCAGTTTTTTGCTTGGGTGCCGTAGGGGTGCCTGGTTTGAGCTGGCTATTTGGGTAACGCTTGGAGATTCAACTTCGAGGATGGGTGCACGGCAAGTTTTTGATTTTTTGTTGACGGAGAAAAAGATAAATGATAAAATTTTGTTAAATTATTAATTAGTTAGTCTAACTAATTAATAAAATGCTAAATGTTTATGGGAAGGATTTTTAAATGTTTGATAAATACGGCGAGAAGCTGAATCAAACGATGGTTGGCGTGTATGATGCGATTCGGCGGGTAGAGCAGAAGATGCTGCAAAATGCCAAGTTGGAACTTAGCATAAGCGAAATGGATATACTTGAGGTTGTGGGCAAGCACAGGGAGTGTTTTTGTTCGGCAAGTACAATATCAAAGGCCCTCCGTGTAACATTGCCCACGGTTACTGTTGCTGTGAACAGGCTTGTTAAAAAAGGTTATTTAGAAAAAACTCGCTCCAGCGAGGATGGCAGAATGTTATCCATAGTTTTGACCAAACGGGGCAGAAAAGCAGATGCTGTACATAGGTATTTTCACGAACAGGCCATAAGGGCTATGGTTAAAGACTTGGATGAACAAGGCAAAGCCGTATTATTGCAGGCGATGGCTAATTTAGATAGATATCTTGATCAATATATTTAAATATTTAATGAATTTTGGAGAGGACACATAAATTGAAAATAATAGGAACGGGCAGCGCAGTGCCGTTGCAAATTGTAAGCAACAATGACCTTGCAGCAATTTTGGATACGAGCGACGAGTGGATAACCACGCGTACAGGCATAAGCAGAAGGCATATTTTGGGTAGTGAAAAGCTTGAGGATTTGGCGGCGGCAGCGGCAGAAAAAGCCATAGCTGACGCAGGGTTGAGTGTAAGCGATATTGATTTTATTCTTTGCTCTAATGTATATAACGATTATATGACTCCGTCTTTAGCATGTGTTGTTCATGGCATGATAGGTGCAAAGTGCCCCTGCCTGGATTTGGATGCTGCTTGCGCGGGTTTTATATATGCGCTGTATACTGCGGAGGCATATCTTAAAATGGGCAGAAAGAATATTCTCATTGTTGCAGCGGAAACACCGGTTAAAATGTGTGATTGGCAAGACAGGGCCACCTGTGTTTTATTTGGTGATGCTGCCGGAGCCGTGGTGGTAACAGCAGGCGATTTTGATTCAAAATATATAATGAATACAGATACGAGCGTTGAAACTCTTTATGCTATCAACCCACCTTCCAACTGCCCGTATACACCAGCACAGCCTGAAGCGGAGCCGGTAACAATGAACGGCCAAAAGCTGTATAAATATGTGGTTTCCGAAGTGTCTGAGCAGATAATGCAACTATTGGCAGAGAGCGGGATAAGTGCAGATGATGTTGATCATTTTATAATGCACCAAGCAAATTTGCGAATAATAGAAGCAGTGCGTATGCGCATAGATCAGGCAAAAGAAAAATTCCCAACCAATATAGAAGAATACGGTAACACATCATCAGCAAGTGTGCCGCTTTTGTTGGATGAATTGGCAAAACAAAACCAAATAGCCGATGGTGAGATAATTGTTATGAGTGCATTTGGTGCAGGCATTGTAACAGGCACGATAATGATGCATTGGAATAAATCGGGTTATAACGGTTAATACTGTTTAACAATAAATATTCTATATTTTATTTTGGAGGTATAAAATGACGACATTTGAAAGAGCATTAGAAAAAATTTGTGAGTATGTTGAACTGGACAAATCGGCAATAAATGAAGAAACAACTTTTGAAACCATGAAGATAGATTCTTTGGATATGGTGGAAATAATAATGGGACTAGAAGAGGAATTCAATGTCAATATAGATGATGCCAGCGAATTTAAAACAATAGGTGATGTTGTTGCTTATATTGAGAGGAGTAATTCATGATTAATACGCCCGTATGCAGCATGTTTGGCATAAAATATCCGATTTTTCAGGGCGGTATGGCATGGGTTTCGGATGCATCGCTGGCAAGTGCTGTTTCAAATGCGGGCGGACTTGGGATCATATCTGCTATGAACTCAGGAGCGGATTGTTTGCGTGAACAAATAAGAAAATGCCGGGCCGCTGTGGGTAACCGTCCTTTTGGCGTGAACATAATGCTTAAGAGCCCTTTTGCCGATGAGGTGGCACAGGTGGTTCTGGATGAGTGCGTTCCTGTTGTAACAACAGGGGCGGGAATGCCTTCTAAGTATATTTCTGCCTGGATAGATGCCGGCATTAAGTGTGTTCCTGTTATTCCAACCACTGCGATTGCACAACGGGTGGAAAAACTTGGTGCATGTGCCGTGATAGCTGAGGGCGGCGAATCTGGCGGGCACGTGGGAGAACTAACGACCCTGGTACTTGTGCCGCAGGTGGTGGATGCTGTGAGCATTCCTGTGTTGGCAGCGGGTGGAATAGCAGACGGTCGTGGCATTGCCGCAGCATTTATGCTGGGGGCGCAAGGGGTTCAATGCGGCACACGCTTTTTGACGGCAACAGAGTGTACCATCCATGATAATTATAAAAAACGGGTATTGAAAGCTAGAGATACAGAGACGCTAACTACGGGCAAACGCCTTGGCCATCCGGTGCGGGCTTTAAAAAGCCCCTTTACGAGAAAATTGGCGGAAATGGAATATGATTCGAATATTAGCAACGAAGAGCTTGAACTTTTTGCTGCGGGGTCTTTGCGCAAGGCCGCTTTAGAGGGTGACGAGGAGAATGGGTCGTTTATGGCCGGGCAAATTGCCGGTATTGTAAACGATGAGATATCCTGCGAAGAGATTGTAATAGGCATGTTCAGTGAGGCCGAACGTATATTGGCCGGTGCGGGCAAATGGTTAAAATAGCCCTGATGTTTGCCGGCCAGGGTGCACAGTATGCTGGCATGGGCAAAGAACTGTATGAAAGCTCTTTTGCGGCAAAAAAAGTTTTTGATGTTGCTGAAGCTATTAGACCAGGAACCATTAAGCAATGTTTTTTTGCCGATGAAGAAACTCTTGCAACGACCATTAACACGCAACCCTGCCTTTTTGCGGTAGATTTAGCTTGCGCGCAAGCATTGCGGGAGCGGGGCGTTGTTGCTGATGGAGTAGCGGGGTTTTCTTTGGGAGAGCTTGCCGCAGCGGCATATTCCGGAATGCTTGATATGAAAGATGCCTTTAGAGCTGTCTGCCGGCGCGCCGAGCTTATGCAAAAATGTGCGGAAGAAACGCCTGGGGCAATGTGTGCAGTAGGGAAGCTTTCGACAGAGCAGGTCAAAAAAATTGCTGCCGAATTTGAGCATGTTTATCCTGTTAATTACAATAGCCCGGGGCAAACAGTTGTATCTGGTGATGTTTTTTTGTTGGGCGAATTTGAAAAAAGAGTAAAAGAACAGGGCGGCAGAACCATGCGTCTAAAAGTAAAGGGCGGTTTCCATAGTCCTTTTATGAGGCGCGCGGCAGAAGAATTCTTGCTTTTTTTAAAAACGCTTAACTTTCAGAAGCCAAAGATGCCTTTATACGCCAATGCTACGGCTCAACCCTATGAGCATGATTTTGCTGAGCTTCTTGCGAAGCAGATAGAAAGTCCTGTGCTTTGGCAAAGTACGATTGAGACAATGATTGCTGCTGGCTTTGATGCTTTTGTTGAGGTTGGGGCAGGAAAAACGTTGTGTGGGTTGGTAAAAAAAATAGATGAGGGGCAACTTGTCACAAACGTGGAAAATCCTCGAACTCTGGAGGAAACGATAGACATAATAATGAGGGGAATAAAATGAACAAAAATAAAACAGCTTTGATTAGCGGAGCAAGTAGAGGCATAGGCAGGAGTATAGCACTGAAGCTCGCCGAAGAGGAATTTGATGTGGCAATTTTATATATTGGCGATGAGCAGGAGGCCGAGCAGACAAGGCTTGATGCAATGAAACTGGGCGTTCGGGCAGAAAAATATTTTTGCGATGTATCGGATTTTGAGCAGGCCGGAAAGACTGTTAAACTAATTTGTGAAGACATGGGGAACCTTTGTGTTTTGGTAAATAATGCGGGCATAACGCGTGATATGATTGCAATGCGGATGAAGGAAGAGGATTTTGACAAAGTAATAGATGTCAACCTCAAAGGTGCTTTTAACCTGATTCGGCACGCTTACCCTGTACTTATACGGGCAAAGAATGCCAGAATAATTAATATTTCCTCTGTTGTTGGTTATACGGGAAATGCTGGCCAGGCAAATTATTGTGCCGCCAAAGCTGGGCTTATAGGACTTACCAAGAGTATCGCGAGAGAAGTGGGCAGCAGGGGGGTAACCTGCAACGCGGTAGCACCGGGGCTTATTGATACAGATATGACCAAAGGGTTGCCCGAGGATATTAGACAGGAAATGCAGAACAAAATTCCGCTGAAACGGGTAGGCACTGTGGATGATGTGGCAGCCCTGGTTGCGTTTTTGGCATCGGAGTCAGCTTCTTATATTACAGGAGCCGTCATTCCCGTAGATGGCGGAATGGCTATGTAAGCTGAAAGGAAAAGCATATGAAAAGAGTAGTGATTACTGGTTTGGGGGTTGTTTCTCCGCTTGGCAATAGTATAGATGTATTTTGGCATAACCTTTGCTTGGGCATAGTGGGCATTGGTGATATTACGCATTTTGATGCAAGCAGTCTGAAGGCTCGGCTTGCTGCGGAGGTAAAGGATTTTCGGCCGGAGGAATTTGGGATTGACAATTATACTGCAAGACGCACAGACCTTTTTACCCAATATGCTTTGGCAGCGGTAAAGCAGGCCATGGAACAGAGTGGCATAGAAGGTAAAGTTGCTCCGGAAAGACTGGGTGTTTATGTTGGATCAGGCATCGGGGGAATGGGCACTTTTCTTGTTGAAGCCAAAAAGATGTTTGATAAGGGCGGCAGCAGGGTTTCTCCTTTGTTTATTCCGATGATGATAGCGAATATTGCGGCAGGAAATATTGCGATACAATACAATGCACAAGGCCCGTGTCTTCCTGTGGTAACAGCTTGTGCGACTTCTACGCATACGATAGGCGAAGCTTACAGGGCAATCTCTCATGGCTATGCCGACGCAATTATCGCCGGTGGATCAGAGGCAACCATAAATGAACTTGCGGTCGGTGGTTTTATGAACCTTCAGGCTCTTAGCACAGAAACTGATCCGGCTAAGGCGTCTATTCCGTTTGACAAACGCCGCAAGGGGTTTGTGATTGGCGAGGGTGCGGGGATGGTTGTGCTGGAGGAAATGGAGCATGCCAAAAAACGTGGAGCCGAGATATTTGCCGAATTATGTGGTTATTCAAATACATGCGACGCTTATCATATAACTGCGCCGCGGATGGATGCATCGTGTGCCGCAAGGGCAATTACTGAAACAGCAAAACAAGCTTGTTTATCTGATAAAGATGTTTTATATATCAATGCACATGGGACGGGAACGCCTATGAATGATAGTGCCGAAACGCTTGCCATAAAGCTGGCGTTGGGTGAGCAGATTGCCAGGTGTGCTTTGGTTAGTTCGACGAAATCCATGACGGGACATATGCTGGGTGCTGCGGGGGGAACAGAGGCGGTTATATGCGCGTTGTCTCTTTACCATGGTATTATACCTCCCACGATGGGGTATGAAGAAAAAGATCCGGAATGTGATTTGGACTATGTTCCCAATCAGGCGCGTGAGATACGAGCGAATGTTGCGTTTTCTAACTCGCTGGGGTTTGGCGGGCACAACGGATGTATTGCTTTGCGGCAATTTTGTTAAGGAGATTAAAAGATGGATATTAAAACAATAAAGGCACTTGCATCGATAGTACATGATATGAACTTATCCTCTATTGAAGTTGAGGAAGGAGATTTGAAAATCAAGATACATGGTCCACAAACGGCAGAAAGATCCACCGTGGCGACCAAGAATCCCCAAGCTTCTTTACCGGCATACAAATCAGGTGTGGCGGAAGTCAGCGACAAGGGTCTCGACTTTAATGCCATTTATACTTTGAAGGCACCAATGGTCGGTGTGTTTTATGCTGCAGAAAATGAAAACGCAAAACCTTTTGTGACTGTAGGCAGCAAGGTCAAAAAAGGCGATGTGTTATGTATCATTGAAGCGATGAAGCTTATGAACGAAATCACTACTGACAGAGATGGGGAGATCGTGGATATCTGTGTATCAAACGGTGACATCGTTGAATTTGGCCAAACATTGTTTAAAATATTTTGAAAAGAGGCTTTTCAGAGTGAACAGAGAGGAATTGAAAAAACTGTTACCACACCGTGAACCGATGTTGTTACTTGATGAGGCTGTGTGTGAGAATGGTGTTGCCACAGCAAAATACCATGTTACGGGCGATGAATGGTTTTTGCAGGGGCATTTCCCGGGTAATCCGGTTGTTCCTGGCGTTATACTATGTGAAATCATGGCACAGGCATGTGGTGTATTAATGGGCGAGACCATATACGGAAAGACTCCTTATTATACCGGTATAGACAAAACGCGGTTTAAACGTAAAGTGCTGCCGGGAGATGTTATTGTGGTTTCCGCGAAAGTAGAAAAAAGTAGGGACCTGCTTTATTTTACGAATTGCGAAGTGCGGGTTGACGGCGAATTGTGTGCAAAAGGGACATTATCCTTTATGTTAGTGGAAGGAAGATAAAATGTTTTCAAAAGTTTTGATTGCTAACAGAGGCGAGATAGCTGTGCGTATTATTCGTGCCTGCAAAGAAATGGGCATATTAACGATTGCCGTTTTTTCAGAGGCAGATAGAGATGCGCTGCACGTAAGTCTTGCTGATGAAAGCTATTGCATAGGGCGGGCTCTTGTAAAAGACAGTTATCTCAACAAGAATGCGATTATTTCTGTTGCAAAATTAAGAGGTGCCGAGGCAATTCACCCTGGTTATGGGTTGTTATCCGAAGATGCTGATTTTTCCGAAATGTGTAAAGAACACGGTATTGTATTTATAGGTGCACCAGCGGAAACGATAAGGCTTATTGGTGATAAAGATGAGGCGCGGCGCTCCATGCAGAAAGCAGGCGTGCCTGTTGTTCCGGGCAGCGGCATTGTTAAGGATATCCAAGAGGCACAAAAATGTGCGGCGGAGATCGGTTTTCCTCTTTTGGTAAAGGCACGCTCGGGCGGTGGCGGCAGAGGTATCCGCAGGGTGAACTCTGCTTTTGAGTTGGAGCACGCCTTGAATACAGCCATGTCTGAGGCAAAAAGTGCGTTTGGGGATAATGCCGTTTATTTAGAAAAGTATCTTTCTCCGGTAAGGCATATTGAAATGCAAATGATTTGTGATAATTTTGGCAATGTTGTATGTTTGGGCGAAAGAGAATGCTCCATTCAGCGGAAAAACCAAAAGATAGTTGAGGAAAGCCCTTCGCCTGCTATATCAAAAGAATTGCGCCGTAAAATGACTGAGGCGGCAACAATTGCGGTAAAAGCGGTGAATTATAGAGGGATAGGTACGGTGGAATTCCTTTTGGACAAAGAGGGCAACTATTATTTTATGGAGATGAATACGCGCCTTCAGGTCGAGCATCCTGTGACGGAAATGGTTACCAACATAGATTTGGTGAAATGGCAGATTCGTGTTGCCGCCAATGTAATGCTTGATTTTTCAGAAGCCAATTTAAGTGGTCATGCCATAGAATGCCGGATTAATGCAGAAAACCCCCACTTTGATTTTTGCCCCTCTTGCGGAAAGGTTACTTTGCTTCATATTCCAGGTGGGTCGTGGGTGCGTTTTGATACAGCATTATATCAGGGTTATTCTGTGCCACCATTTTATGATTCACTCATAGGCAAGCTGATTGTTTATGCAAAAACGCGCGAAGAGGCAATAAGAAAAATGAATGCAGCCTTGTGTGAAATAGTGATAGAAGGAATAGATCACAATCGAGAGCTGTTGATAGCTATTATTTCTGATGAACAGTTTCAATCAGGTGATTACGATACAAGTTTTATGGAAAAGCGCAAATTGTTGTTTTAAATTGTTTTAAATTTGAAAGGTGAATGATTATGCCATTAAAAAAAGGTTTGTTCATAAAACCTAATTTGTCTCTTGAGGGGGAAGAATGCCATGGTAGCAATGTCAGTATTGTTTGCCCGCACTGTAAGAAAACTCAACTTGTATTTACGGTTAGAGAGAATCTTTTTATTTGCCCTCTGTGTGGACATTATTTAAACATCTCCGCTAGGGAAAGAATAAATATGATTGCTGATAAGGATTCTTTTGAGGAAATACTGGTAGGTATTTCTTCAAAAAACCTAATTTCTTTTCCTGGCTATGACGAAAAGTTAGAAAAATCAAAAAACGAAAGTGGCGAAACAGAAGGTGTTGTTACAGGAACCTGCAGGATAGGTGGTATTGGTTGCGCTATATTTGTTATGGAAGCATTGTTTTTAATGGGAAGCATGGGAACGGTTGTCGGGGATAAAATAACCTGCTTGTTTGAATATGCTGTTGAGCATCGGTTTCCTGTGGTAGGCTTTACTGTTTCGGGCGGCGCTCGGATGCAGGAAGGCATTCTTTCGCTTATGCAGATGGCAAAGACAAGCGGCGCCGTTAAGAAACATGGTGATGCGGGTTTGTTTTACTTAACAGTGCTCACCAACCCAACAACCGGTGGTGTAACGGCAAGCTTTGCTATGCAGGGAGATGTCATAATTTCTGAGCCGGGTGCATTGATTGCTTTTGCGGGGCCACGGGTTATAAAACAGACAATGCGGCAAAAACTGCCCGAGGGGTTTCAGCGGGCTGAATTTTTGTTAGAAAAAGGGTTTGTTGATAGTATTGTTGAGAGAAAAGACCAAAAAAACATAATAGCTATGCTGCTTGGATGTCATGTAAAGGAAAAATTATGAAAGCATATGAGAGTGTATTAAAAGCACGTGCGATGGGGCGGCCCACCTTTAAGGATTATATAAATAATATTTTTGATGGGTTTTTGGAACTGCACGGGGATAGGTTGTATGGCGATGACAGGGCGGTTATTTGCGGACTTGCCAAGCTTTGTGGTACCTGCGTAACCGTAATTGGAACAGAAAAAGGCGGCAGTACAAAAGAAAAAATCGCCCATAATTTTGGCTCCCCGTATCCGGAAGGTTATCGCAAAGCACTGCGAATCATGAAGCAGGCCGAAAAATTTTCCCGGCCGATTATTTGTTTTGTGGATACAGCAGGGGCATATTGCGGGATTGGCGCTGAAGAACGTGGACAAGGCAGTGCAATTGCAGCTAACTTGATGGAGATGATGACTCTTAGAACGCCTATAATATCTATCGTAATTGGCGAAGGCGGTAGCGGTGGCGCGCTAGCCCTGGCTGTGGCGAATGAAGTTTGGATGCTTGAAAATGCTTATTATTCTGTAATTTCGCCGGAAGGTGCGGCAAGTATTATATGGAAAGATTCCCGTCAGGTTGAAGCTGCTTGTGAGGCGCTAAAACTAACGTCGGCAGCACTTAAAGAATTTGGCGTAATTGAAGAGATAATATCAGAAACAGATAGCACCCCAGATGCAATATATAAGCAAATCAAGGAAATGCTTATTGAAAGGTTAGCCTTATATAGTAATATGTCTGAAAAAGAACTGCTTGAAGCCAGGTATGAAAAGTTTAGAAGGATTGGGAGAATAGAAGAATGATTGCCATAGTTACGGACAGTACAGCATATTTGACCAAGCAGGAAGCCAAAGAACTTGGTGTTTGCTATATACCAATGACATACACAGTAAATGATTCTGTATATACAGAGGGGTTTATTGATATGTTTGATTTTGACAAATCGGCACTTGCAATAAACAACATAAACACTACTTCTACTTCACAGCCTGTTATGAGCCAAATACGGCAATGCTTTGCTTCTTTGCGCGCGGCAAACTGTGAGGTGCTGTGCATTACCCTATCGGCACGTTTAAGTGGGACATACAGTAATGCATCTATTTGTGCCCGGGAATTGGGTGGCAATGGCATATGCATAATAGATTCAAAGAATGCAGCGGGCGGCCTTGCCATAATGGTTAAAGAAGCACGCAGACTCATAAACAACGGAAAGAACTTAGAAGAAACCTTAGAAGCGCTGGAGCCTATGAGGGACCAGATATATACTTATTTTTCGGTATGTGATCTTGCTCCCTTGCGACGTAGTGGCAGGCTGGGTTTTGTGCGACAATCTATCGGAACGCTGCTCAATCAACGGCCAATTTTTACTTGTTGTGATGGCGCAGTCGATTGTTGTGCTATTGCGCGCGGCTCAAACGAGCAGATAAGAAGATTGGTAGACTTTGTTCCGGCTGATGCAGCCGAAATAACAGTACAATGTTTAAAAGAGTTTAATACGGTGTCTCGCATAATGGAGATGCTTCAAAAAAAATGTTTGCAGACAGTGTCTTTGCGTAAGATAGGGCCTGTGCTGGGAATCCATCTGGGGATGGATGTTGTTGGGATATCCTGGAGACAACCAATATAATTGCACTTATGCTATGCTAACAAAATAACGCTTCAATTTGAAGCGTTATTTTGTTGTTAAAGGAAAACCATGTTTTCCCTGTTGATAATAGCCCAGGGACGGTTTTTTTGGCAGGAAAAGCAGTTTTTATGTGGAAAAATATAAGGTCTTAATGATTTTGGGCTTTGTTTGCCGTGAGCTTATGCCACAGGCAATAAACTAAAATATAAAGGGAGATGCCGCAATGGCAGAGAGTTTGGAATATACAGCTTTATACAGAAAATATCGGCCGCAATATTTTAAAGACTTGGTGGGGCAGGAGCATATTAGCCGCACCCTGACTAACGCTTTAAAGAATAAGCGGGTTTCCCATGCTTATTTGTTTTGCGGGCCACGGGGCACCGGCAAAACTAGTGCCGCCAAAATTTTGGCCCGGGCAGCCAACTGCCCAAACCTGAACGCACAAGGGGAGCCTTGCGGCGTTTGTGCCAGCTGTCAGGCTTTTTTGATTGGGCCCAGCATGGATATTGTAGAGATTGATGCGGCATCTAACCGCGGCATTGATGAAATACGGGACCTGCGTGAAAGAACAAAATATGCTCCGGCCCAAGGAAAATACCGGGTTTATATCATCGATGAGGTTCATATGCTTACTACGGAGGCTTTTAATGCTCTTTTGAAGACGCTGGAGGAACCGCCTGGCCATGTGATGTTTATTTTGGCCACCACAGAGCCTCACAAAGTGCCGCTTACTGTGCTTTCCCGCTGCCAGCGCTTTGATTTTCGGCGGATTCGCGAAAAAGACATTTTAGGACGGCTTGCACACATAGTTGAACAGGAAAACATTGCCACATCTGCCGAGGCTTTGCCCATGATTGCCCATAGAGCCGAAGGTAGCCTGCGGGATGCCATTAGTCTTTTGGATCAATGCTGGGGTTATGCCCAGGGAGAAATTACCCCGGCCACCATTGAAGAGGTTTTGGGTATTTCTGACGGCGATTTTTTGGCCAAAATGGCCAAAGGTCTTATAGAAGGAGATGTGGTTGGCCTAGTAACTGGGGTAGAAGAATTATCCCAATATGGTTTGGATATGCGGCAGTTTTTGCATGATTTGTTGGAAACTTTGCGGCAAGAGCTGCTTTTGAGCTTGGAACCCGGTTATGCCGGATTGGCCGACAGCAAGCGGCTTTTGGCTATTTTGCAGGATTTGGTAAATGCCGATAACCGCCTGCGATACACAACTTCTCCCCGCATTACTTTGGAAATGGCCTTGCTTGCAGCAGCTCAACTGCCAGAGACAGTTCAAATTGCTTTGGCGGTCCGGCCAATTGCGCAATCTGGCCAGGCAGGGCCGGCAAAGGTGTCAGAAATACCGGCGAAAGCACCTGTTAGCAGAATTGCAGCGGAAGGACGAACAGGCTTTAAACCAGGCAGCACCGATGAGGAAATTAGCAGTTTTTTGATAGAACATTGGCCGGAAATTTTGCGGAGAATAAAAAAAGCCAAGGTTGCCACCGGAGCCTATTTGCAGGAAGGAGGGTTTTTGCGTTTTGCTGATGGGCGGGTGTTTTTGGGTTATGAGCCACGGTATCAGGTACACAAAGAGAATATTTTGCTGCCGGCCCACCGTCAAGTTGTGGAAATGGAACTTGTCAAAATTTTGGGCCGCAATGTTAGTCTTGCAGCCGAGTTTGTGGAAGTAAAGCCGGAAACCGTTCCGAAAAATTGGTGGGGTGGCAACGATTTGTAAAAAGCTTATTTTAAAAACTATTTTTGAAGGAGTGAAGAAAATGGGTGCAAATATGCAAAAATTGATGAAACAAGCCCAAAAAATGCAGGCAGATATGGCTAGATTGCAGGAAGAATTGGTAAATATGCAGGTGGAAGCCACAGCCGGTGGTGGTATGGTTGCGGTGGTTGCTAATGGCCGTCAGGATATTGTGAGCATAAAAATAAATCCGGAAGTGATTGACCCGGCTGATGTGGAAATGCTGGAAGATTTGGTGCTGGCTGCTGTAAAAGAAGCTTTGCGGTTATCTTCTGAGCTTGCCGCGAGTGAGATGGCAAAAATCACCGGCGGGTTAAAAATGCCCGGGTTTTAAAAATTATTTTTAAGATAAAAGGGGAATCGTTGTGGTCTATTATTATCCCGAATCGATGGAAAATTTGATTCAGCAGTTGACCAGACTGCCGGGCATTGGCCCCAAAACAGCTCAGCGTTTGGCTTTTCATTTGCTTTCAACCAACGAGGTGGATGCTTTTGGCTTGGCTCAGGCTATTGCTACTGTTCGCAAAAAAGTAAAACGATGTGCCGTTTGTGCTAACCTGACGGATGAAGAAATTTGCCCGGTCTGCCGAGATAATAACCGCGACAGACAGCTTTTGTGTGTAGTGGAGCAGCCCAAGGATGTGCTGATGATGGAAAAAACTAGGGAATACCGAGGGCTTTATCACGTTTTGCATGGGGCCATATCTCCCATGGAGGGGGTGGGCCCAAACCAGCTTACGGTTGGCCTTTTATTGGAACGCTTAAAACAAGGCGAGATAACTGAGGTGGTAATGGTTACCAACCCCAATGTGGAGGGTGAGGCCACTGCTCTTTATTTAGCAAGTCAAATTAAACCGATGGGTATTAAAGTTACCCGTATTGCCCATGGTGTGCCCGTGGGGGGAGATTTGGAATATGCTGATGAGGCCACCTTGGCCAAGGCTTATGCCGGCCGCAATGAATTGTAGTTTTTTGACAAGCTGCTAACATATGATACTTTTTGCTGCATATATTTTTTAACAATAGCAATAAAGCAAGAAGTGATTTAAATGGGCTTTGGCTTTGTTTGGCAGCAAAGAAGCAAAGAAACACCTGAAAAAGACTGTTACAAAGAACAATTATTGAAAGATCTTGTGGCTGCTAAAGGAGATTGGCAAGCATCCCTTAATTATTTTGAGGAGTCTTGTCCTTCCGAGAATGTGGACTATGGCATTTACCGTATTGCAGCCAGCCAAAAACGATTTGTTTTTTTGTTGCAGGAGGCTAAAAAAAACAAATTAAAAGTAGATGCTTTTGACCTGCCAAAACAAGTTTTGCGGACGGAAAAGAGATTTTGTGGCGGGAGGTATGGCAGATGATGACTTGGCAGATTGGTGTTATTTTGGTGGTTTTGTTTTTGGTGGCCTTAGGGCTTTTGGGATCCCGCAGATTGCCAGCCAGGGTGATTAGACGGCTTTTTTTAAACAGCGCTTTGGGGTTGGGTTTAATTTTGGTGTTCAACAGTTTGGCTTTGCCAGGCGTGCCAACCCTGGCCATAAATGGCATTTCTGTGGCTGCCACCAGTGTTTTGGGCATTCCTGGGGCTTTTCTTTTGGCGGCTGTTTCGGTATTTCTGCCCATGTAAAAACAAAAATTGCATAAAAAACATGAAGAGGAAAATGCTTTGGACAAAATTTCTATGGACAAGCACCCTTTAATATATTAAAATAAAGGATGAAACTCTTTTGATATTATATTGTATAATATATAAAGTATTTTGTTTTACTTTAGGGTAAATCTGATGTAATTTTGGCTAAAGACAATGTTGATAGGGCAAATTAACTTTGGTAATGAAAACATAAAATTGCTAATTTTTGTGTTTATTTTTAATATTTTTTAATAATGAAGACTGAAAGGGGTTTTTTAACTTGAGTAACAAAAAAATGGCCACAATGAATGGCAACAAAGCAGCAGCCTATGTCTCTTATGCTTTTACGGAAGTAGCAGGAATCTATCCGATTACTCCTTCTTCCGATATGGCAGAGTATGTAGACGAATGGGCTGCCAAAGACAAAAAGAACATTTTTGGACAACCTGTAAAAGTAATAGAAATGCAATCTGAAGCTGGTGCCGCTGGCGTAGTTCACGGATCTTTACAATCCGGCGCTCTTACTACCACTTATACTGCTTCTCAAGGCCTTTTATTGATGATTCCCAATATGTATAAAATTGCTGGTGAGCTTTTGCCGGGCGTTTTTCATGTTTCGGCCCGCTCTTTGGCAACCCACGCTCTAAATATATTTGGTGACCATAGCGACGTGCTCGCTTGTGCTCAAACCGGTTTTAGCATGATAGCCTCTGCTAGTGTACAGGAAGTTATTGACCTTGGTGCGGTTGCTCACCTGGCAGCAATCAAAGCCAGAGTGCCTTCTTTGCACTTCTTTGATGGTTTTCGCACCTCGCACGAACAACAAAAAGTTGAACTTATTGATTATGAAGACTATGCTAAACTAGTGGACATGGATGAACTTGCCGCTTTTAGAGCTCGTGCCCTTAATCCGGAGCACCCGGTTATTCGTGGCACCAACCAAAACCCGGATATTTTCTTTCAAGCCAGAGAAGCTGGCAACAAATATTTTGCTGCCGTACCTGGTATTGTAAAAGACTATATGGATCAAATTAGTGCTCTTACCGGCCGAAATTATAAACCGTTTGATTTTTATGGTGACCCCCAGGCTACCGATGTGGTAGTTTGCATGGGTTCTGCCAATGAAGTAGCCGAGCAAGCTGTAGATTATTTGATGGCTCAAGGCCGTAAAGTTGGTCTTATCAAAGTTCGTTTGTATCGTCCTTTTGTTAGCAAATTTTTCTTTGATGTTTTGCCCAAAACCGTACAGCGCATTGCTGTTTTGGATAGAATTAAAACCCCGGGTGCTTTGGGTGAACCTCTTTATATGGATGTTTGTAATATGTTCTATGAAGCAAAAATGAATCCGGTTATTATTGGTGGCCGTTATGGTTTAGGTTCTAAAGACACAGTACCTGGCAATATTGTTTCCGTGTTTGACAATTTGGCTTCTGGCGAGCCTAAAAATCATTTTACCATTGGCATCGTAGATGACGTTACCTTTACCTCCTTGCCAAAAGGTCCGCAAGTAGATATGCTGCCGCAAGGCACCATTCAATGCAAATTCTGGGGCTTGGGTTCCGACGGTACCGTTGGTGCCAACAAACAAGCCGTGGATATCATTGCTTCCAGAGAAGGCATGTATGCTCAAGCTTATTTTGATTATGACTCCAAAAAATCTGGCGGTCTGACAATGAGCCACCTGCGTTTTGGCAAAAACCCCATCAAAGCACCTTATCTCATCAACAATGCCGACTTTATTTCTTGCTCTAACCCGGCCTATGTTGACAGATATGAACTTTTGGAAGGTTTGAAAAAAGGTGGCATTTTCCTTTTAAACACTACCTGGACTGCAGACCAGCTAGAAGAAAAGCTGCCCGCCAAGGTGTGCCGCTTTATTGCTGAAAATCAAATTAAATTTTACACCATCAATGCGGTAGAAATTGCTGCTGAACTAGGTTTGGGCAACCGTACCAACATGGTTATGCAAGCTGCTTTCTTTAAGTTGAGCCAGGTGCTTCCGCAAGATGAAGCAGTAGCCAGCTTGAAAGAATCGATTCAAAAAGCTTATGGCCGCAAAGGTGAAAAAGTTGTTCAAATGAACAACGCTGCCGTTGATGCCGGCGTAAACAAAATCGTTAAAATTGATGTTCCTGTTTCTTGGGCCAATGCTAAAGATGCTGCCGAAGTAGATGATAAAGCTGCGCCGGGATTTGTTAACAAAATTTTGCGCCCGATGAGCAAAAACATGGGAAACACCTTGCCTGTTAGTGCTTTTGTGGAAAGAGCTGATGGAACATTTCCTTCTGGTGGTTCCAAATATGAAAAACGCGGCACAGCTGCTTTTGTACCGGAATGGATTCCCGAAAACTGCACTCAGTGTAATCAGTGTGCTTATGTTTGCCCCCATGCTGCTATTCGCCCGATTCTTTTGGATGCTACTGAAGCTGCCAAGGTTCCGGCCAACTTTGGGACCATTGATGCCAACGGCAAAGATTTTGCCGGTTATAAGTATCGCATGCAAGTTAGCACCTTAGATTGCCAAGGCTGCGAAAGCTGTGTAGTTATTTGTCCCGCCAAAGAAAAAGCTTTGGTTATGAAGGATATTGACAGCCAAAAAGTAAACGAAGTAGAAAACTGGGAATATGCTATGTCTGTTCCCTTAAAAGATGAATTAGCTGATCCTAGCAATGTTAAAAACAGTCAATTCCAACAGCCTCTCTTAGAGTTTTCCGGTGCTTGTGCAGGCTGTGGTGAAACTCCTTATGCTAAACTGCTGACCCAATTGTTTGGCGACAGGATGGTTGTTGGCAATGCTACCGGGTGTTCCTCAATTTGGGGCGGTGCGGTGCCAGCCATGCCTTATACCACCAACAAAGAAGGCAAAGGTCCCGCTTGGGCCAACAGTTTGTTTGAAGATAACGCCGAGTTTTGCTTGGGCATGATGCTGGGTTCTAGCCAACAAAGAGAAAAAATTTATGAACTGGCAAGCGAAGCCATTAAAGCCAATGTGGATGCTAAAGTTACCGAAGCTCTGAAAGAATGGCAAGCTAATTTTGCTGATGGCGAAGGCTCTAAAACTGCTACCAAAGCTTTGCTGCCGCTTCTTGAAAAGGCAACCGATCCGCTCTTGAAAGATATTTGTGCTAGGAAAGATCATCTGATCAAAAAATCCTTCTGGGCCTTTGGCGGTGACGGTTGGGCTTATGACATTGGTTATGGTGGGTTGGATCATGTTTTGGCTAGCGGCCTGGATGTTAATGTTTTGGTGTTTGACACCGAGGTTTATTCCAATACCGGTGGGCAAGCTTCCAAATCTACTCCTACTGCTGCCATTGCTAAGTTTGCTGCAGCTGGCAAACGGGCCAGAAAGAAAGACTTGGGCATAATGGCTATGTCTTATGGCAATGTGTATGTTGCTCAAATAGCTATGGGTGCCAATATGGCACAAACCTTTAAAGCTATTAAAGAAGCCGAAGCGTATCATGGTCCGTCTCTTATTATGGCTTATGCAACCTGCATTAATCACGGCGTAAGCAAAGGTATGAAGAATGCTATGACTGAAATGAAAGATGCCGTGAAGGCAGGTTACTGGCAGCTGTATCGTTACAACCCCGAGTTGATAGAAAAAGGCGAAAACCCCTTCATTTTGGATAGCAAAGAGCCCACTGAATCCTTCCAAGATTTTATTGCCGGCGAAGTTCGCTACTCTTCCTTGAAGAAGATGTACCCTGAATTAGCTGCTGAGTTGTTTGCTAAAACTGAAGCTGATGCCAAAAACCGTTATGAAAACTACAAGCGTTTGGCAGAAGGCAAATAGTAAAAAGTTAAAAATTGCAAAATTAAAGGCGGCGGACCTTTGGCCCGCCGCCTTTAATTTTTAAAATATTATTTATTATTTATATGGAAGAAAAACAAAAATAATGTATATTTTTTACTAATTATAAAACTAAACACAGAGGAGTTAGGCTTTAGTAGGAGTTGAAAAGCGCTTTTTGGAGAGTTTGCGAATCTCGAGGTAGATGTAGGTTGACAGGATAAGAGATAATATGATAAAATAAAGTTCCCTTCAAAATTAAACTGTAAATATTGCAAAAATTTGTTTAAAA
>DIFF01000010.1 GCA_002419005.1 Peptococcaceae bacterium UBA5755
TAAGTAAGATAGCAACACAAGTTAAAGAGAAAGTGATTTTGTTTTGTGGTGTTTACTTTATGGGAGAAAGTGCAAAGATTCTTAATCCGGATACAATTATTTTGATACCTGATCTGAAAGCCGATTGCCCTATGGCGCATATGGTTAAGATAAGTGATATTGAAAAAATTCGTAAAAAATACGACGACATTGCTGTAGTGTGTTATATCAATTCCACAGCAGAAATCAAGGCGCATTCTGATGTCTGTGTAACTTCTTCCAACGCTTTTAAAGTTATTAAACTTTTGCCAAATAAGTATATTTATTTTGTACCGGATGAAAATCTGGGAAGATATATTTCTTATTTAATTCCTAAAAAGACATTTATTTTTGCTGATGGGTATTGCCCCGTTCACGCTGATATTCATGACGAAGATGTAATTCGCAAAAAACAGGAATATCCAAATGCTAAAGTTGCCGCACACCCTGAATGTAAAAAAGAGGTCCTGGATTTTGCTGATTATATAGGGAGCACAACAGGCATCATTAATTATATTGAAAAAACTGACGCAGCAGATTTTATTGTTTGTACGGAAACTGGTGTCTTTCATGAAATTATGAAAAGGACAAAGGGTAAAAATTTGCATTGCGTTACGGAAGAACAAATCTGCCCTGATATGAAGATGAACACATTAGAAAAGGTTCTCAATGCTCTGGAGAGCCTTGAAACAGAAGTTAAATTAGATGAGAATTTGACAAAAAATGCACTACTCCCTTTGGATAGAATGCTACAGCTGACGGAGGAAAAATAAAATGAATGAATATGATGTCATTGTTGTTGGCACGGGAGTGGCAGGGCTTTTTACGGCTCTAAACCTGGGAAAAGACAAGAAAATTTTGATGATAACTAAAAGCTCCATGGATTTGGGGGATTCTTTTCTTGCCCAGGGTGGAATCTGCGTGCAGCTTGATGACGATGATTACGATAGTTTTATGGAAGATACCTTGCGCGCGGGACACTATGAAAATAAAAGAGAAGCCGTGGATGTTATGATTCGCTCATCCAGAGAGATAATTGCCGATCTCGTAAATATTGGTGTGGAATTTGATCGTTATGATTCGGACTTTTCTTATACAAAAGAAGGTGCTCATTCTAAAGCAAGGATTTTGCATTCTAAGGATACCACAGGATATGAAATATCAAGCAAGCTGATAAGTAAAGTTAAGGGATTAAACAATGTTACAATTCTTGAAAAGAGTACGGTGATAGATGTTTTGTCAAAGGATAATCACTGCTATGGTGTTATTGTAAAAAAAGAAAATAATGAGTTAAAAATTTTTTATTCCCAGGCAACCGTTCTTGCCACCGGAGGCATAGGTGGTTTATATCCAAGATCAACTAATTATCCGCATCTTACGGGAGATGCTCTTGCTATTGCCTTAAAACATAATATAAAGGTTAAAGATATGGATTACGTACAAATTCACCCAACCTCGTTGTATACAGAAAAACCAGGCAGAGCGTTCTTGATTTCTGAGTCGGTGAGAGGGGAAGGAGCCGTACTGATAGATAAAAATGGCAACCGGTTTACTGATGAATTGCAGCCACGTGATGTTTTAACAAAAGCAATTTATGACCAGATGGAAAAAGATAAGATGCCTTATGTAAGGCTTTGCCTGGCAGGATATGTTAACGCGGACATAAAAAAAAGGTTTCCTGGTATTTATGAACACTGTAAAAAAGAAGGATATGATATAACAAAAGAATGCATACCGGTTGTGCCTGCACAGCATTACTTTATGGGAGGTATAGAAGTTGACCTAAAGAGTAAAACTTCTATGGAGAACCTTTATGCAGTTGGCGAAACCAGTTGTAATGGAGTGCATGGCAGAAATCGTTTAGCTAGCAATTCACTTTTAGAGAGTTTTGTGTTCAGTAAAATAGCGGCTCAGAATATTATGAAGAATTGGAAGGTGGAGAAGCATCCCAAGTTTTCCGAGCCAGATTACCTTCCATATGATATTATATTGGAGGAAAATAAACAGTTAATATTAGATGAGATAAGAAAGGGAAACTAGAATGCAAAACAATATGGACCGCTTGATTTTGTCAGCACTTAATGAAGATATTACCTATAAGGATATTACAACAGATTCTATTATTAAAAATTACACCAAAGGTAAAGCGCAGCTTTTATGCAAGCAGGAGGGCGTTATTGCCGGACTTTCTGTTTTTGAGCGGGTTTTTGCTTTGCTTGACGAAAACACAAAGCTCCACTTCAATTTTAAGGATGGCGACGCTGTAAAAAGTGGGCAACTAGTTGCCGAAATAGAAGGCGATATTCGGGTAATACTTTCGGGGGAGAGAACCGCATTGAACTTTTTACAGAGAATGAGCGGCATTGCAAGCTATACGCGAAAAGTTGTGAATCTTCTTGAGGGTAGTAATATAAAATTGCTTGATACAAGGAAAACAACCCCAAACAACAGAATTTTTGAAAAATATGCTGTAAAAGTTGGGGGCGGCTGCAACCATAGGTTTAACCTATCTGATGGCATTATGATAAAGGATAATCATATAAAAGTTGCGGGAGGGGTTAAAAAAGCGATTGAAATGGCAAGAGAAGTATCATTTGTCCATAAAATAGAAGTTGAAGTTGAAAATTTAGCTATGCTTCGTGAAGCGCTTGAAGCGAAGGCAGATATTATTATGCTCGACAATATGAGCGTAGAAGAAATGAGAAAAGCTGTAAAAATTGTTGACCATAGAGCCTTAATAGAATGTTCTGGGAATATGACTTTGGAAAAAATAACCAATTTAAAAGATATTGGTGTTGATTATATTTCTTCTGGTGCGCTGACCCATTCCGCTTCCATACTTGATTTATCTATTAAGAACCTGGAAAGAATATTGTAATATTATGACTAGTAAAGCAAAAGGGAAGAAAATCATTGGTTAGATGGGCCAGATCCAGAGGGTATTGCCATATCTATTAGTCTTATAAATTTTAATATACTTAAAATTTAACCGGATAAATATAATTAAATTAAGGCTGGAAAATTCTCAGGAAGATTATATTTAGATTTTTATTGGCCTTTTTGGGGGGCTACCAAAAACCAGGGCAGCAATTTGATTATTAGGTGATTATTAGAATGGGGCTTGCTCAAACAAAGTAAAAATGATAATATATATTATATGTGATATATTTAATTTATTAGTTTTTGGGGAATGCTTTGTATAGCTGAGGATGATTTTTGGAGGAGAAATGTCTAATATTACCAAAAAGGCTATTGCCGCTTCTTTTATGGAACTTTTGGAGAAGACTCCTTTGGATAAGATTACAGTTAAAGATATTGTCGAGTCCTGCGAGATCAATCGAAATACTTTTTATTATCATTTTCAGGATATATATGCTTTGATTGATTGGATTTTTACTAATGTTTTAAATCAGTTTATGCAGGAGAATGAAATTTACGAAAAGTGGCAAGATGGGTTTTTGTATATTGCGGATTACTTTGAGAAGAATAAAAAAATAATATATAATCTTTATAATTCGGGTAAGGGGCGGTATTTTGACCAATATTTATATCGGGTGGTTGAACATCTTTTAACGGTTGTTATTGGCAAATATGCCGAAGGAACTAATGTTTCTGCTGAAGATATAAAATTTGTGGTTGATTTTTATAAATATGCTTTAGTCGGCTTGATTTTTCAGTGGATTGCCGGCGCGATGGAAGAAGACCCAAAGAATATTGTGGAGAAGATAGAGAGGGTTTTTTGTGGCCACATGGAAGGTATATTTACTCGATGCAAGAATATGGTGGATTGAGCTTTTTGTTTGTGTAATTATTGTTAATAGTGCTATACTCTTTACTTGTCTAAAGTAATATTGTTTATTTTAAGGGTGTGAAAATTATGGCAATTCCAAAAATAGTAAAAAAAGTTGCAATCAAAAAAGCTGTTAAGTATTTGGATAAGGATCCGGTAGCCAATATTCCTAAGCTTCTTGAGTTGGCCGATATGTTTGACCATCAAAATGCTTATTTGCAGCCTCGCAACGGAGTCCGTAATATTATTCAGAACCCGGAAAATATTTGGTATAAGTTGATTTGCAGTTTATGGACGGATATTGACAAAGGAGTGCGCAGCTCTTTCTTTGAAAATTTTTTTGTTAATGCTACTTTTGCTGGCTGGGACAAACAAAACCAGAATCGTGAAAAGTATGGCTGTAATGTTCCATGGGCTATTTTGATGGATCCTACATCTGCCTGCAATTTGCATTGCACCGGCTGCTGGGCAGCAGAATATGGCAGCAAACTGAACATGAGCTACGATCAGCTTAATGAAATTATTCGTCAGGGCAAAGATTTGGGAGTTTATTTTTATATTTATTCCGGTGGCGAACCCTTGGTGCGGAAAAAAGATATCATCAAGCTTTGTGAAGAGCATCAGGACTGTACTTTTCTTTCTTTTACCAATGGCACCTTGATTGATGAGGCTTTTGCTGATGATATGCTTCGGGTAAAAAACTTTATTCCTGCCATTAGTGTGGAAGGTTTTGAAGAAGCAACCGATTCTAGGCGTGGGGCAGGTACTTTTGCGGCTCTTCGGCGGGGCATGGAGCTTTTGAAAGAAAGAAAACTGCTTTTTGGGGTTTCTTGCTGTTATACAAGTGCCAATACGGATGTTATTGGTAGTGAGGGATATTTTGATAGCCTGATTGATTGGGGAGCTAAGTTTGTCTGGCTGTTTACTTATATACCGGTTGGCGTTAATGCAGTGCCGGAGCTTTTAGCCAGCCCCGAGCAACGGGAATTTATGTATCATCAGGTGCGTGCTTTCCGTAAAACTAAGCCCATTTTTACTATGGATTTTTGGAATGATGGTGAATTTTCCGATGGTTGTATTGCCGGTGGTCGCAGATATTTACATATAAATGCCAACGGGGATATTGAGCCATGTGCTTTTATCCACTATTCTGATTCTAACATCAAAGAAAATACAATTTTGGAAGCATTACAATCGCCTCTTTTTATGGCATATCATGATAGTCAGCCCTTTAATGACAACATGTTGAGGCCTTGTCCTGCCCTGGATAACCCTGGTGCTTTAACAAAGATGGTGGAAAGTTCCTGTGCTTTTTCTACTGACTTTGTCAATCCAGAAACGGCCAAACATTTTTCTGATAAATGTGAGGATGCTGCTCTGGCCTGGGCACCAGTGGCTGATCGTTTGTGGACTTGTTCTGGTAAATGCAGCCGCAAAAAACCGGAAGATTATGAAGGGGAAGCGGTATCCTGAGGTTAGATTTTTTGATATAGAACTTAAGTTAACCGATAGCCGGTCTGAAGTGAGATATCATTTTTGATCGGCTACTTTTGGGTTTTGTTAGCTTAATGAAAAGTATTTTATTTTAGCCGCTGTAATAATATATACCAGTATAAAAAGATCTTTTTGTAACTTAATATTAACCAGCAACATATATTGAGATATTAAAAAGATTTGGCCTAAGAAATTTTAGTTTTTTTGGCCTGATTTATTTTGAGGTAAAAACAGATGAATAATATTTTGCGATTAACACAATTAAAAGAGGGAGATAGGGCGGTTGTAGTTGAATTGACCCTTTCTAACGCTATGCGAAGAAGACTGCAGGATATGGGGCTTATTAAGGGCACGGTAGTTGAATGTGTGGGGAAAAGTCCGCTTGGTGACCCAGCTGCTTTTTTGATCAGGGGTGCCGTGATTGCTCTTCGCAGTGAAGACTCTGATATGGTTTTGGTGGAATATATAAACTGAGGGGGACAATGTAAATATGGGGATGACTAGGATGTCGATGGATGAAAAATCTGTTGATACTGAATTTGTTGTAGAAAAAAAGAATCCGTCTGATAAAGTCATTGCTCTTGCCGGAAACCCTAATGTAGGGAAAAGCACTGTTTTTAATCAACTTACCGGGCTTAACCAACATACAGGAAATTGGCCGGGGAAGACAGTGGTCAATGCCCAGGGATATTGTTCTTTTGGCGGGCAGAGATATGTTTTGGTTGATATACCTGGTTGCTATTCTCTTATTACCCGTTCTGGTGATGAAGAGATTGCTAGGGATTTTATTTGTTTTGGCAATTCGGATGCTGTGATTGTGGTGTGTGATGCTACTTGTTTGGAACGGAATTTTAATTTAGTTTTGCAGGTTTTGGAGATTACGCCCAAAGTACTTGTTTGTGTTAATTTACTGGATGAGGCGGCCAAAAAGAATATTGAGCTTGATTTGCCAAAGCTTTCGGCAAAAATTGGGGTGCCGGTAGTTGGCACAACTGCCAAAAATAAAAAGTGTTTGAACCAGGTTTTTACCGGTTTAGTAAGCGTTTTTAATTCTCTTAAAGATAGCCCCCCATTGGTTGTTAGTTATCCGTCTTATGTGGAAGAGGCAATTGCTATTTTGACGCCGGAAGTGGAGGCTATTTGTGGCGATGCGGTTAATACGAGGTGGGTTTGTGCCAGGCTTTTGGATGATAATGAGAGTCTTGTGAAGGCCATCAGCAATTATGTTGGTTGTGATATTGCCAAAAATAAAAAGATTGCTTTTCTTTTGGAAGAAATAAAAGAGAAACTGGCGGCAAAAAACAGTTCTTTTGAACAGATGAAGGATGATATGGTTGCCAGCTTTATTAATAAAGCGGAAGAAATTTGCAGCGATGTGGTATACTTTGGTGATGCTGCCTATGCAAAAAAAGACCGTAAGCTGGACAAAATTTTTACTTCTAAGCTGACTGGTTTTCCTATTATGTTGGCTTTGCTGTTGGCAATTTTTTGGATTACTATTACTGGAGCCAATTATCCCTCTGATTTAATCAGCAAAGGGCTGTTTTGGTTGGAGGAGCCTTTTTTGGATTTTTTTGTGATGGTGGGGGCCCCGAAGTTTTTTTATGAGCCACTTGTATTGGGTGTATACCGGGTTTTGGCCTGGGTTGTATCTGTTATGCTGCCGCCGATGGCAATTTTCTTTCCCCTTTTTACTCTTCTGGAGGATTTTGGTTATTTGCCCCGGGTGGCGTTTAATTTGGATAAACATTTTAAAAATAGCTGTGCCTGCGGCAAACAGGCACTTACCATGTGCATGGGTTTTGGCTGCAATGCGGCTGGCGTGATAGGCTGCCGGATAATTGATTCGCCCAGGGAAAGGTTGATTGCCATTATTACCAACAATTTTGTGCCTTGTAATGGCCGGTTCCCTACTTTAATTGCTTTGATTTCTATGTTTTTTATTGGGGCTGCGACTGGTTTGTTTTCTTCTTTTTTGTCGGCCTTCTTTCTTACTTTGCTTATTGTTTTGGGCATTTTTGCTACCTTTTTGTTTTCTCGGATCCTTTCAAAAACTATTTTGAAAGGTGAAACATCATCTTTTGTTTTAGAGCTGCCGCCTTATCGCAAGCCTCAAATGGGTAAGGTTATTGTTCGTTCTATTTTTGACCGCACTCTTTTTGTTTTAAAAAGAGCAATGCTGGTGGCTGCTCCGGCTGGGCTTATCATTTGGCTTATGGCTAACATTACCGTGGGCGACATGACGGTTTTGGCTCATTGCGCTGGGTTTTTAGACCCATTTGCCAGCCTTTTTGGCTTGGATGGGGTAATTTTGTTGGCTTTTATTTTGGGGTTCCCGGCCAATGAGATCGTGGTGCCTATTATTATTATGGCATATATGGCCCAGGGAAATATTTTGGGGATTAATGATCTGGATGTTTTAAAACAGCTTTTTGTTGATAATGGCTGGACATGGGTTACTGCTATTAATGTTATGCTCTTTTCTTTGATGCACTGGCCGTGTTCTACCACATGCCTTACCATAAAAAAAGAAACCAAAAGCCTGAAGTGGACCGCTATTGCTTTTATTGTGCCTACTATAGCCGGACTCATTTTATGTTTTATTTTTACTAATTTTGCTCATCTATTTATTTAAAGATTTTTATAGCTTTTTACAGCTGAATTTTAAAAAACTCATGATATTATTTGAACAATATTATGAGTTTTTGTTTTTTAGATAAGCTTTTTGCCTGGATCTTGGCAGCTGAAAAGGCCTAAAATGGTTGGGCGCCTATGAGGAGAATGGCCAAGTTGTCATCATATATTTTGTTAAATTGGCTTAAAGGAAGCGGGCTTTGGCCCAAACCTACTTCTATGGTGTAGCCTGGTCTGTTGTAGGTTTGAATGAACCAATCCTTATAGCCGGCATAACCGGAATATATTGGGGTTTCTTCTACCGCATATCCGCTTGCCATGGCAAATTTTTGAGCTATTTCATAAGAGTGGGAGGGTTGATAGTTTAGATATTTCCAGTATATTACTTCTCCTTGGGTGTGATAGGAAATAGTGAGTTTGAAAGTGTTTTCTTTGGTAAAATTAGCCATGGCTTGGCTTTCTGGTTCGGAAAGCGGGTAGGGGCCAACATAATCTCTTGGGCCTGGCTTGGTATAGCCCTCAGCATATTTTATTTTTTTGGCATTTTCCCAGCCGGCAGGGTAATTTAAATTTAAATCTACCCCACGAATATTTGCCTTCCAGCCAGAGGGAAAATTTATATCTGGGGTGTTGATTCCTTTGGCATATGTGTAGGATTGGCTGCCTGGTTTTATTTCTCCTGTTACCAAATCCACGCCATCGGGGTTGACCATTGGTACCAGGTATATGGTGCTGGTATTATATAATTCTTTTGTTTTATAGCCAGCCAGATTAGTGTTTGTGGCATAGCTTTTGGCATATTGTTCCAGAAATTTTATTAAAAGGGGACTGGTTATCCATTCGTTGGCATGGTGAGAGGCATTGTACATTACCTTGTTTGTGCCAATGCCGATGGCAAGGGATGAAATGTTTTTTCCGTTTATGCTTTTACCTATAATTTTGGTTTGGATGAAGGGATACCGAGCCTTCAAGCCTTCTATGCAAAAGGTTAATACTGTGTGGGTAAAGGGAATGTTTGTGAAAACCACAGGAAAAGAAAAGGGAATGATGATATTGGCCCCGGGGACAAGATATTTGCCTACAAGAGAGGGGTTGGCTGTTTCTATTGCTTGTTGGCTGGTTTGATAGGTGTTAGCTAATTTGTATATTGTATCGCCCGATTTAATTTTGTGTTTTACATAGCCTGTAATGTAGGGATGGAGGGCCCTCCAGGTAGCGGGACCAACAATGCCGTCTGGTGCCAGGTCCCAATCGTTTTGAAATTTTGTTACTGCCGCTTTTGTGATTGGGCCAAATATACCGTCTAGAGCAGCGGTATAATAGCCTATTCTTTTTAATGTTGCTTGCAGAAGTGCCACCTGAGGGCCAAAAGACCCTTGTTTTAAAATTTCCATGAGCATCACCTCGGATTTTCTTGTTTAAAATATATTTTCCCGAGAATGAAAAAATGTGTTTTGCAGCTATATTTATAGCTTTTATTTATTTTTTGGGGCAAAAATATATATTTACTGTGAAATAAAAATTAAATTTTGTCATTTTTATAATAAATCAGCATATATTATAGATTTTGGTTAAAAATAAAAAGAAAACAAAATTATTTTTATTTTTTATAAAAAGGAAAAGCAAAAGATGATAAACAAAACGTATAATCCTTATATAAATGCACAGGCTCAGTTTGACAAAGTTGCGGACATGCTTGATTTGGATCAGGCTAGCCGTGATTTGTTACGTCAGCCCATGCGGGAGTACCATATCACTATTCCTGTTCGGATGGACGATGGCAAAGTAAAAGTTTTTAATGGTTACAGAGTACAACACAATGATTCTAGGGGCCCGACAAAAGGTGGTATTCGCTTTTATCCTAATGAAACCATTGATACTATCAGAGCTCTTTCTATGTGGATGACCTGGAAATGCTCTATTTTGGACTTGCCTCTGGGTGGCAGCAAAGGCGGCATTGTCTGCAATCCTTATGAACTTTCTATGGGTGAGCAGGAAAGATTGTGCCGCGGCTTTATTCGTCAGTTGGTTAAAGTGGTTGGCCCCAATGTTGATGTTCCGGCTCCTGATATGATGACCAAAGGTCAGCATATGCTGTGGATGCTGGATGAATATGAGACCATTACCGGTGCTCATTATCCTGGCATGATTACCGGCAAAATTGTTGGCATGGGAGGTTCTTTGGGCCGCACCGAAGCCACCGGTTATGGTGTTGTCTACACCATTCGCGAAGCTATGAAAGCTCATGATATTAAAATCTTTAAAACTTCTGCTAGCATTCAAGGTTTTGGTAATGTGGCTCAAGCTGCCGCTGTTTTGTACACCAAGTTGGGAGGAAAAATTGTTGCTGTTTCCAGTTGGGATAATGTTGACAAAAAAGCTTATACCTTCCGTAGTGAGAGTGGTCTTGATGTTGATTTTTTACTGAGTATTGTTGATAAATTTGGCACCATCGATAAAAATAAAGCTCAGGCTAAAGGTTATGAAGTGTTGGATGGCATGGCTTGGTTGAGCCAAGATGTTGATATTTTGATTCCTGCTGCTTTAGAAAGTCAGCTTACTCCTGCTGTTTTTGACCAAGTTAGCCCCAAAGTTAAATTTATTGCGGAGGGGGCCAACGGCCCTACAACTCCTGACTGCGACAGACTGATCGCTGAACGTGGCATATATTTGATTCCTGATTTCCTTTGCAATGCCGGTGGTGTTACCTGCAGTTATTTTGAACAAGTTCAAAGCAACATGAATTATTTTTGGGATAAGAAGG
This sequence comes from Peptococcaceae bacterium UBA5755, assembly GCA_002419005.1. GTDB lineage: Bacteria > Bacillota > Dehalobacteriia > UBA4068 > UBA5755 > UBA5755. The sequence continues at coordinate 10,701 of DIFF01000010.1, forward strand.
AAGTTTTTGAAAAATTGGATACCAAAATGACCGCAGCTTTTTGGGCTGTTCATAACTTGGCTAAAGAGAAAAACCTGTATATGCGTGATGCAGCATATGTGATTTCTATTGAAAAAGTTGTGAGGGCTGTTAAGCTGAGAGGCTGGGTTTAATATTTAAAGTAAAGAAAGACTTATTAACCTATTATAAAAAGAGAGGGCATTATGCCCTCTCTTTAAATTTTTAAGGCTGCCAGAATCTCATCTGTGCTGATTTTAAACTCCTCAAAACTTATTGTGGGTTCGCAAACTGTTTTTGCCAGATATTCAAAGGGGATATTCTCAAATAGGTCTTCCAGCTCTTCTATGAAGAGGCGGGAAGAAAGCTCTAGAATCATAGAGCCAATATCTGGTGTAAAGAGTATTTCCAGATCTGGAGGTATTCCCATCTCCAAACCTTTTTGGCCTAGGGCACACATTTGGCTTATGGTATGGGCTAGGCCTGCTTCGCCCATTACTTTTGCCGAAAGGATATATCCTTCTAGCGAAAGCTCCCGGATTTTTAGATAAATTTGCCTTAGCTCGTCAAAGCGGGGCATTTCATTTATGTTGCAAAGTACCGGCACTAAAACCACATGGCTTTTTTCTTCACAAAAATGTTGTTTTGTGTTTGTTTGGCTGGGATTTTTGGAAATAGCCTCTGCCAAAAGGGTTAAGTTGGGAAGTTCGGTTAATTCAATTTGTATGTTACTTGGGGCAATGCCAAGCTGATATTGGACCCAAAAAGCCCCCATAAAAAGGGCAAAAAGGTTATCCCAACAGTTTTTTTGCTTGCTTTTTGGCAGAAAAATTTTTAAGTTGAGGATGGCGTCGGTGGGGTCGTTGCCCATGATTGTTAGAGAGGAAACAGCCTGCACAATGCTATAGATTGCGCCGTAAAAAGGGCTCCAGGTGGCAAGGCCAAAGGCCAGGCCCCAAAAGGCAGCCGGCGTGTTTTTTAAAATGGTCAGGCCTTTTGCTTCGGTAAATTCTGCCACATAAAGGCTTTGCAGCCAGGCATTTTTGGCAGAAATTTCTGAGGCGGCGACAACTTCGTTTGGTAGCGAAAAAAAGTAGCTTTCTTGGTATTTTGGTGGGGCAATATTTATATTTATTTTTTCTTTTATATCTTTATTAATGTTGGTATAATTAAAAAACGAAGTATTGGAGGGGGATTTCCCTAGGTGGTGCAGAATAGCTCCGGGCAAGGAGGCAACGCTCCCCAGACTTAAAGGTAGAAAACTATCTTTTGACAAAATTCTGGCTATGTCCAAATAGGCTTGATAAGCTGTTTTTATGGGGTCAGTAAAGGTACTGGCGGCAATTTCTATTTTCCCCAAAGGTGTGGCAAGGATGCTTTCTTTTAATTCTTTTGTCATGGCGAATGCTCCTACTTATATTGGTGATAATTTTAATATGTTAAGTTTATCATAATATATGTATAATAAATATACTTTTGACAACATTTTATCTTTGTGAAAAATTTTGAACGGGAGGATACTGGTGATTGACGAAAAAGATTTAGCCGAACTAATGCTTAAAGCAAAGCTGAAATTGACCCAGGAAGAAGTAAAAGACATGCTGGATGACATTAGTCGTCATTTGGCTTATGTTGAGCAGCTTTTAGAGGCAGATAAAGACGAAAAGGAGACTGTTGAATAGGAGATCTATGGAAATTTATCGGTTTTCGGCAGCGGAACTTGCCGACAAAGTTAATAAAAAAGAGATAAGTGCCTTAGAGGTTGCCAGAGCCTATCAGAAGCGGATTGACTGTGTGGAGGATAGGATGGGTGCTTTTGTGTGCCTGGCCGGGGAGCGTGCCCTTACCGCCGCAAAAAAGATTGATGCAGCTTTGGCTAGTGGCAAAAAGCTTGTTTTGGCTGGCGTACCCATGGTTTTAAAGGATAATATTTTTGCAGGAGATTTGCCAACCACTTGCTGTTCTGGTCTTTTGGCTGGGCGTGTGTGGCCCGAAGAGGCAGTTTTGGCACGGGCCTTGGCCGATGCCGGGTCTTTTTGTTTGGGGAAAGGCAACATGGATGAATTTGCCATGGGTTCTTCTACTGTTACATCTTTTCATCATTCTACCAATAACCCTTGGCGGTTTGGTTTTAGTCCGGGTGGCTCCAGCGGAGGACCGGCCGCGGCGGTGGCAGCGGGAGAAGCGGCTTTTGGTATTGGCAGTGATACAGGTGGTTCCATTAGGCAACCTGCCGCTTTTTGCGGAGTGGTTGGTCTAAAACCAACCTTTGGTTTGGTGCCCACGACGGGCACGGTGCCTTTGGCACCTTCGTTTGATGCTTTTGGTCCTTTGAGCCGTACGGTTGAGGATTGTGCCCTGATTTTAAATGTGCTTGCCGATGCCGAAAGAAAGACCGATGATTATACTGACGGGCTTGATTTTGGCGTGGCCGGCAAAAAAATTGGCCTGCCGGTTGAATATTTGGTAGCTGATGTAGCGAAAGATGTGAAAGAAGCTATTTTGGCTGCCGCAAAAATTTTGGTAGGTTTGGGGGCAGAAGTCGAGGAAGTTTCTTTACCCTACAGTAAATATGGTTTGATGGCTTACCATGTTTTGGCGCCCCGGGAGATTAAAAACACCATTTTGACTTATATGGAGGATGAGGTAGCAGAGGGTATGCTGGGGAAAGAAGTTCGTCGGCGCCTTTTATTGGGTGTTCTTTTATCTGATTTTGCGGCTTATGAAAAATACTACTTAAAAGCTAGGAAAATGCAGGCTTTGATTGGAGCAGAATTTGAACAGGCTTTTGCCAAGTTTGATTGTATGATTTCCCCGGTTACCAGGGATGTGGCCTTTTCGCATGCTTTGCCACCTGCCGACCCCTTGGAAATGTATATGAATGATTTGCTTTTGGCTCCGGCCAATTTGGCCGGCATCCCGGCGCTTTCTTTGCCTTGCGGTTTTTGCTGCGGGTTGCCGGTGGGCTTGCAGATTTTGGGGCCAAAATGGGGTGAAAAGCAAATTTTACAAGTGGGCCGGGCCTTTGAGCAAGCGACCGGATATTTTAATAAAGTATCGGATGGCTTGTGATATATTTATTGACACGAAGCCATTGCAAGGCATATAATTTGCATATTTAGTGTAATTGATTTGTGTTAAAAGAGGAGGTCTGAAAATGAGAATAGAAGAGATGACAAAGCCGGAACTGGAAGCTTGGGGTCTTGAGCTAAAAAAAGAATATGAAAGTTATAAAGCAAAAAACTTAAAGCTTAACATGGCCCGCGGCAAACCCTCTGATACACAGTTGGATCTTTCCGTTGGTATGTTGAATATTTTAAACGGTGATTATATAGCCTCTGATGGTACGGATGTGAGAAATTATGGTCTTTTAGAAGGTATTCCTGAGGCTAGAGAGCTTTTTGCCGATATTTTGGGTACAACAGCAGATAATGTGATAATTGGTGGCAACTCTAGCCTTAACATAATGTTTGATACGGTATCCAGAGCGATGTTTAATGGGGTTTTGCCGGGGAGCACTCCTTGGATTAAACAGGGAGAAATAAAGTTTGTTTGCCCTGCTCCCGGTTATGACCGGCATTTTACCATTTGTGAATATTTTGGTATTGAGATGATCAAAGTAGATATGCTTTCTGACGGACCGGACATGGACCAGGTGGAAAGCCTGGTTGTTGCTGATGCTGCTATTAAAGGCATTTGGTGCGTGCCCATGTATTCCAATCCCGATGGCATCACCTATTCTGATGCGGTGGTAAGTCGTTTGGCCGGCATGAAAACTGCCGCGCCGGATTTTCGTATTTTTTGGGATAATGCTTATTGCCTGCATCATTTGGACAAAAATGACAAGGCTAAACTTTTGAATATTTATGATGTTTGCAAAGAGATGGGCAATGAAGACAGGGTATATATGTTTTCTTCTACCTCTAAGGTTACTTTCCCTGGGGCCGGAATTTCGGCTATTGCTGCATCTTCCGCCAACATTGCCCATACCAAAAATCAATTGGCTTCGCAAACAATTAGCTACAACAAAATTGATCAGATGGCTCACTGCAAATTTTTGCGGGATATCCACGGGGTAAATGCCCATATGGAAAAACATGCGGTTATTTTGAAACCAAAATTTGATGCGGTTGCCAGCATTTTGTCTAAAGAGTTGGCTGATTTGGGTTGTGCTTCTTGGACAAACCCCAAGGGCGGCTATTTTATTTCTTTAAACACTTTGGATGGTTGTGCTAAAAGGGTTGTGCAACTTTGCAAGGAGGTTGGGGTGGTGCTGACTGGTGCGGGGGCTACCTACCCCTATGGTAAAGACCCTAGGGACAGAAATATTAGGATCGCACCTAGTTTTCCGCCTTTGGCGGAGCTTGTTATGGCCATGGAGCTTTTGTGCCTTTGTGTAAAAATGGCTAGTGTGGAGAAGTTTTTGGCTGGTTGATTGTCCTATAGGGTTTCAAAGGAGATTAAGTTTTAAATAATATTAATTTTTTGGTGAATAATCAAAATAACAGCCCCTGGCTTTTAAACAAGCCAGGGGCTGTTATTTTGTTGGCTAAATTGTGGGAGAATTATAAATTATAAAAAAATTTTTTTAAGTTTATTTTTATTTTTTTGCCTTATTCTTAAAAGTATAAGAATAAAAGGAGGGGGCAATATGGCCAAAAAAATTCAGGATGTTTTTCAACGTTATGAAAAAAAATATGTTCTTGACGCAAACCTAGCAAAAGAACTGGAGGTTCGCTTGATGCCTTTTGTTAAACCGGACAGCTATGGTATTTATGAGATAGCCAATTTGTATTTTGATACGGATGATTACAGCATTATTCGAGCCTCCATTGAAAAGCCTGTTGTTTACAAGGAAAAGCTGCGTTTAAGATGTTATGGCATCCCTAAAAGGGACGATAAGGTGTTTTTGGAGTTGAAAAAGAAATTTAACGATGTGGTTTATAAAAGGAGAGTTCCTATAATACTTGCTGATGCTGAAAAATATTTAACAAGTGGCATTAGGCCTGCTTATGCCGACCAGCAAATAATAAATGAGATAGATTGGTTTATTAATATGTATCATCCTGCTACCAAAGCTTTTATTGCCTATGACCGTGCGGCATTTTTTAGCAAAGAAGCTAAAGATCTTCGCATAACTTTTGACCGCAATATTCGCTGGCGGAGCTCGCAGCTGGATTTGACAAAAGGGAATTGGGGGTTCCCTATTTTAGATTCTAACAAAGTATTGATGGAAGTAAAATTTTTGGAAACAATGCCCCTTTGGTTAAGCTGTCTGTTATCAGAAATGGAAATATACGGTAGTTCATTTTCTAAATATGGTACTTGTTATCAAGAACATTTGCTGGCTGAGCGTTTTACAACAAAAAACAGCCTTAGTAAAGGGAGGATTCTTTATGCTTGATAGTATTATTACAGGTTCTATAACTTTGCCCATACTTTTGATTTGTACGATAGTATCATTATTTTTTGGTTTTATGGTTGCATTGATGTTTATGTATAAAAATACTTATACCAAAGGGTTTGTTTTAACGCTAGTTCTTTTACCGGCTGTTGTACAACTGATCATTATGGTTGTAAATGGCAATATTGGTACTGGTGTGGCTATTGTCGGTGCTTTTAGCTTGGTGAGGTTTCGCTCTGTGCCAGGGGGAGCAAGGGAGATTTGCGCGGTGTTTTTGGCAATGGCCCTGGGGCTTGCTACAGGCATGGGCTATATTGGCATGGCAGCGGTTTTCTTTGTTGTGGTGGGTGGCATAACCCTGCTTATAAGCAGCAGTTCTTTTGGGGAACTAAAAAAAGAAGAAAAAGAATTGAGAATTGTCATCCCCGAAAATTTAGATTATGTTGGTGTTTTTGATGATTTGTTTAAAAAATACACAGAAAAAACTCAACTTGACCGGGTAAAAACGACCAATATGGGCAGCTTATATGAGCTTAGATATCATGTGGTTTTGCAAAAAAATGTACATGAAAAGCGTTTTTTGGATGAGATCCGTTGCCGTAATGGCAATTTGAATGTGATTTTGGGCCGAGTTGCTCTGGAAAAAGAAGTACTGTGATGTCGGTGATCTAAGAAAGGAGAAAAAATGTTTAAATCAAAAAAATTATTAGCTTTAGTATTAACGGTGATATTGACTTTTGCTTTAGCTGGTTGTAATTACCAGGAAACAAATACAGAGAAAAACACGTCTAATGAACAAACGGAAGATACGGTAACAGGGGAGACGGAGAGCATCGATTCTGTTTCAACCACTTCAACTACCGTTGCTTCTGTGGTAACAAGTGTTGATGGTACTGTTGCAGAAGGAGAAGTGGCGGAAGGTAATGACACTACCCAGATAACTTTATCTGGGAATAGTATTAGTATGGACGGCTCTGGGGCTACTGCTAAAGGAAGCACGCTTACCATTACGGAGGCGGGCAGTTACATTTTAAGTGGCAAATTGACCGACGGCCAGATTGTGATTGCAGCAACAAAAAATGATGCTGTGCAGCTTATTTTAAATGGTGTGGATATATATTGCTCCACAACTGCCCCTATATATTGTTCGCAGGCAGATAAACTGACCATAACTTTGGTTAAAGGCAGTGTTAATAAAGTTTCCGACGGCAGTTCCTATGTTTTGGCAAGTGGCGAGGATGAACCTAATGCGGCCATCTTTTCCATGGATGATCTGATCATAGAAGGTTCCGGCACTTTAAATTTGACAGCCAACTACAATAATGGTATTGCCAGCAAGGATGATCTGGTGATAAAAGAAGGAACCGTGATTGTAAATGCAAAAAATGATGCTCTGCGGGGCAGAGACAGTGTGGAGATAACCGGCGGTAATTATACTTTAGTTGCTGGTGGCGATGGTATCCAATCTAACAATGATGAGGATGCTACCAAGGGTTTTATAAATATTAGCGGTGGCACCTTTACAATAACCTCTACCGGTGATGGTATTCAGGCTGAAACCACTCTTGCTATTAATGGCGGCAGCTTTAAGATTACCAGCGGTGGCGGCGCTACAAAAACTGCTTCTGATAGTTTTAAAGGCTTGAAAGCTACAGGAGATCTGACTGTTTCTGGCGGCACTTTCAATATCAGCAGTGCTGATGACGGCCTGCATTCCAATGCCAATATAACCATAGAAAAGGGCACTATAACCCTTGCTTCGGCTGATGATGGCATGCATACCGATGCCGATTTGACCATAAATGGTGGTACGCTAACCATTAGTAAGAGCTATGAAGGGATTGAAGGAGCCAATGTGATAATCAATGCCGGGAATGTCAGCATTGTTGCCTCTGATGACGGTATTAATTCGGCTGGGGGTTCCGATACCGGTATGGACACCCGCCCCGGACGCGACAGCTTTGTTGATGGTGGCAGCTATAATGTTACCCTCAATGGAGGCACAATAAATATTGATGCTTTCGGTGACGGGATTGATTCCAATGGTAATCTTGATATTACCGGTGGTACGATACTTGTGAGTGGCCCCACAAATGATGGCAATGGGGCTTTGGATTATCAGAACAGTTGCAGCATAAGTGGCGGAATTTTGGTGGCAGTGGGTAGCACTGGCATGGCTGAGGCTCCTGGCAGCAATTCTTCACAAAACTCTTTTATCTTATCTCTTGCCAGTTCTCAGGCGGCTGGGAGCACCATTAAGCTTTGTGATGCAAGCGGCAATGTTTTTGTTTCCTATACTCCGGCCAAAACCTATCAATCTGTAGTTGTCAGCACACCAGAGCTGGCTATTGGTTCTACTTATACTCTTTATGTTAATAATAAGGTGGGTACTAGCATAACCTTGACTAGTGTAGTGACCGGAAATTCTGGTGGTGGTTTTGGCGGCGGTGGAGGCATGCAACCAGGCGGTCAGGGCGGTCAAAAGCGTTGAAATTTTGCCAGCTCTATTGTATGATATAACAAGGAAGGGCAAATGAAAGGAGCAAAACCCTTGCATAATAAAAGCAAAATTATATTCTGCATATTATTTATATGGTGTTTGATTTACCTTGTTTTGCCTGTTGCTGCTCTGGCGGCTGAAGCTTCCATGACCAATTTTGTTTTAGATACTCCGTATAATGCTGGCCAATTTGCTGATGTTGATGAAAGCAAATGGTATGGCGAATCTCAGCAGCAGGTAATTAAAAAAGTCTGCGAGTTGGGGATTATGGTTGGTAGGGGAAATGGTTTTGCCCCGGATGAACCGGTTACTTTGGCAGAAGCTATAACTATGGCGGCTCGGCTGCATGATATTTACAATGGTGGGGATGGCCAGTTTGTGCAAGGAAACCCATGGTACCAGGTTTACGTTGATTATGCGGTGGAAAACGGTATAATCAATTCTGATGACTTCTCGAATTATAATCGGGCGGCTACCCGGGCTGAGATGGCGTATATTTTTGCCTATGCTTTGCCAACGGAAGAATTGACTGCCATTAACACAGTTAATTCTTTGCCGGATGTAAACGAAGTTACTCCTTATAAAGAAAGTATTTTTTTGCTTTACCGGGCCGGGGTTTTGATGGGTAATGATACCAAGGGGACTTTTACGCCATATAAGCCCATTAGCCGGGCCCAGGCGGCAGCCATTATTACCCGGATTGCTCTGCCCCAGGAGCGGCAGAAAGTGACTTTTACAGAGAGCAATTCCCCCAGTTTGCTTTGGACCGATGTTTATACTCCCGGCATGTGGGTAAATTCTAAGGAACAGCTTTATGAAATATTTGATTTAGCTGCAAAAAGCCTTATTCCTGGTTTTGAGGTGAGCATGAGCCAAGATGTTTGTGATTTTTTTGTGGCGAACTGGGAGCTGTTTTTTAAAAATGCTGAGGGAGGAAGTTATGTATATAGTAGAAATCCTTCGTTATTTGAAGTAGAGATCGACTATTCTTTAAATTATGAGGTTGGTGCTTTATATTCCAACTATGCGGCGGCTTCTTTATATGCTTCTGAAGAGGCCAAGACCTATGATGCAAAAATGTACAGTATTTTATCAGGGATAATTAATGATAATATGACTGAATATGAAAAAGCCAAAGTGGTCCATGATTATTTGATCAAAAATTACAAATATGACACCCGCTTGATATCTGATCCGGAAAACCCATCTTATTATAGATCCTATTCTTTTGCCGGTCTTTTGGATAATGGCATTGGGGTTTGCCAGGCTTATGCTGAGCTGTTTTACCACCTTTTGTGCCGGGCCGGGGTAGATTGTTATATTGTTTATGGTGAGTCAAATGGAGTTGGACATGCTTGGAATATAGTTTACTTGGATGGCGAGTATTATCATGTGGATGCAACCTACGATGATCCGGTGCCGGATGTGGCCGGCCGTTTGTACTATGATTATTTTTGTCTTACAGATAGCGAAATTGCTAAAAACCACACTTGGGAGAGAGACAATTACCCTGTTTGCACTGGTACCAAATACTGATGTTTTTAGGTATATTTAATTTGTTTATATAAACCGGGGCCTTATTTTAAAAGAAGGCCCCGGTTTGTTAATATTAGATCTGTAGCATAGAACGTTTTTATTTACCAGTTTATAGATTTATGATATACTTATAACATGCTATTTATAAAGTATTTGTAACTCTTTCAGATATTAACAATAAACGCGAAGTGTTTTTATAAAATAGAAGAAGGAGGGGAATTTTTGGAAGCAAATAAGATTAAAGTAGGAATTGGCTTCGCAACAGGCAGAAAACATTTTCAAAGAGTTTTAAGAAGCTATATTAATAATTGGAAAGAATCTGGCTTGGTGGATGACAAAAATGTGAGTTTGCATTTATTTGTTGCTTATGATATTACTTATAAAAATACAAAAAAAACTGACTACACTAAAATACAATCTGATATATCAGATTATATTGATAGCCAATACTTTATTGGGGAAAAAGAAGTTGAAGAAGTTAAACAATATTTAACCCAAAAGCGAATTGTTGAACCAGAGGAAGTATCTGCGGTCTTTGGGAAAGGATATGCTTCACAACGCAATATCATATTGTACTGGGCAATAAAAAACAAAATGGATTATTTACTTTTTCTTGATGATGATGAATATCCTTTTGCTGTAACAAAAAACGCAGATATGGCAATCTGGAGTGGTCAACATATTTTAAAAACACATTTACAGAATATTAAAAATGCAGATATCACATATGGGTATCATTGCGGCTATATTTCGCCCATTCCCTTTATTAATTTTTCAGATTCTTTACAGGAGAAGGATTTTTGCCTATTTATTAAAGCTATAAGCAATGACATTATTAATTGGGAAAACGTAAAAAAATTTATGATTAATGGTGGCGTTTCTTATGCGGACACTAAAATTCTAACAAACCGTCAAGTTCTTGATGTCTCGGAAATCAACCACGCTAAGTTTATTTCCGGGTCTAATCTTTGTATTAATCTTACAGATAAAAGCAGAGTTTTTTCCTTTTATAACCCTCCGGGGGCTCGGGGTGAAGATACCTTTTTTAGTACTTGTTTAAGTGAAAGGAAAGTCTTGCGGGTTCCTTGCTATGCTTTTCATGACGGTTTTTCTGCTTACAGATGCCTTTTATCGGGAGCACTTCCAACGAATCTAAAGCCCATTAAATCGGATTGCGAGCAAGTTGTTAAGCGTTTTTATGTTTCCTGTATTGGCTGGGTGCGTTATAAGCCGCTTTTATTATATATTACTGATCGAGAGGCTTATGAAGATAAAATAGAAGAAATGATAAAAAAACTATATCAAACATTGCCGTATATTTGCAATTATTTTGGAACACAGGATTTTTTTAATGTTATAAAAGAACTAAAAAAATACGATAAGAACGTTAAAAAACATTACAATGAGTTTATGACTGCCAAGAGAAGTTGGTCGAAGATAATGGCAAATTTATAGAATCGATAATTAACATAAAGATGGATTTTGGCAGTCTAATCTTATAAAATAAATATATTAGGAGGGAATAAACATGTGTGAAAACAAATTCTACATCTGCAAGCATTGTGGGAACCTCGTTGGGATGATCCACAGATCAGGCGTCCCGATAATCTGCTGTGGCGAGGAAATGTCTCAACTTATTCCCAATACTGTGGAGGCTAGTGGTGAAAAGCACTTGCCTGTTGTTACTGTTTCCGCTGGAACTATAAAGGTTGCAGTTGGTTCTGTTGCTCATCCGATGACGGAAGAGCACAGCATCAAATGGATTTATCTCCAGAGCGAAAATGGCGGTCAACGCAAATGCCTAAAGCCGGGTACTGCTCCTGAGGTTGTGTTTGCCCTCGGCAGGGATAAGCCAGTAGCTGCTTATGCCTACTGCAATCTGCATGGTCTTTGGAAAACTGATATATAAGAGATGTTTTTGCATGAGTATAAGTAAGTCCTTTAACAAGACCAGCGTAGCGAAAACTATACTGGTCTTATGTATTATGAAAGTTTTTAAATTTACTTTTATTTTGCCGAATGTGTAGGGATACTTAAAAGAATAATAATTGAGTAATAATTAATAATATGCTTTATATAGTAAATTTACAGCTTTATAAATTTCATCAGCACTTAATGAAGCAAAACCCAACAATAATAGAGGCTCTTTTTGTGCATGAACATCACTTAAATAAAATTTTGAAAAGCCGTAAACTTTTACACCTTGATTTTCAGCGGCGGCAACCAGTTGCTCCTCGTTCATGCCGTTCTTGATTTTCAGGATAACATGCAGTCCGGCATCTGCACCCTCAACCTCCGCATCCGGCAGCAAATTGTAAATGGCTGAGAGTAAGCTCTCTCTTTTTTTCTTATAAAGGTTTCGCATTTTGTTCAGGTGTCTCTCAAAATACCCTTCATTAATAAAATAATGCATGACTTTTTGTTCAACAGAGGGTACCGGGCAAAGATAAAAGTTTAGCCTTTCAATATAAATCTTCAACAATGGTTTTGGCAGCACCATATAACTTATCCGAATTGCCGGAGTCAGAGATTTTGAGAATGAACCAATATAGATAACTTTTCCCCCGCTATCTAGTCCTTGTAAGGAGGGTATTGGTTTTCCGCTATATTTAAACTCGCTGTCATAATCGTCTTCAATGATGTACCGCTTTGGTATTTGATTTGCCCAGTTTAAAAGCTGGATGCGTCTGCCGATTGGCATAATGTTTCCGGTTGGAAATTGATGCGAAGGAGTAACACAGGCAACATCAGCGTTGCTTTTTAAAAGTGCGTCAGGCAACATGCCGCTTTCATCAAGAGGGATGCCAACATACTTTGCCCGATTACTCTTGAAAATCATGTTTAACTTTTCGTATCCAGGGTCTTCAATTGCATATATGCAGTCCTTGTGAAAAATTTGAATAAGAAGCTGAAGCAAAAATTCCGTTCCGGAGCTGACGATGATCTGTTCGGGGGAACAGTTTACTCCTCTGGAATTATGCAGATAGCTAGCAATACTGGAACGCAGGTTAAAATTACCCTGCGGGCTGCTGGGTTTTAACAGATCCGTATCATATTCGTTGATGACGCTTTTGGTTATTTTCCGCCAAGTTGAAAAGGGAAAGCTCTCAAAATCGACTCCGCTATGGGAAAAATCATATTTGCAATTCAAATCGGAAGCTTCACTTTCATCTGAAGAAATGGATTTCTTTGTAATCGTTAAAACACCGTCAAGCTTAGAGACATAATAGCCGCTCTTAGGTTTAGACATGATGTAGCCTTCTGCTACCAGTTGGCTATAAGCGTTTTGCACCGTATTTTGGCTGCATTGCAGATAAGAAGAAAGCTGGCGCTTGGATGGGAGCTTCGTTTGATAGGGGTAATTCCCATTGGTGATTTCTGTTTTTATATATTTATAGAGCTGCTCATAAAGCGGCTCCGGTGCTTCCGGGCTTAACCTGATCGTAATAGTGTTCATTGTATTTTCCTCCAAAATCTGATACCATTAAATCATCATAATGTGATGCTTTTCATATAACCAGTTTTCTTATAGTATAACATAGTAAATAAATCAGTCAATAAGTGAAGAAGAGGGGAGTAAAAAATAATGAACAATCGTTATGAATTAAATAAAAACCTTGCCCAAATGTTAAAGGGCGGTGTTATTATGGATGTTACCAGCCCGGAACAGGCAAGGATTGCGGAAGAGGCCGGGGCTTGTGCTGTTATGGCGTTGGAGAGGATTCCGGCTGATATCAGAAAAGCAGGTGGGGTTTCTAGAATGAGCGATCCCAAAATGATAAAAGGGATTCAGGCGGCAGTATCAATCCCTGTTATGGCAAAGGTGCGTATCGGCCATTTTGTTGAGGCGCAGATCTTGGAGGCAATTGACATCGATTACATTGACGAGAGTGAAGTGCTTACTCCTGCCGATAACGTGTTTCATATTGACAAAACAAAATTTAAAGTCCCCTTTGTTTGCGGGGCAAAAGATTTGGGTGAGGCGCTGCGTAGAATCTCCGAGGGAGCTTCTATGATCCGTACCAAGGGAGAACCAGGAACCGGAGATGTTGTGCAGGCAGTACAGCATATAAGACTGATTAACCAGCAGATTCGGAACCTCCAGAGCCTTAGGGAGGACGAGCTTTTTAATGCCGCGAAAGAATTGCAGGTTCCTTATGACCTTGCAAAATATGTTCATGACAACGGCAAACTGCCGGTTGTAAACTTTGCCGCAGGCGGCGTTGCTACGCCTGCTGATGCTGCTTTGATGATGCAGCTTGGCGCGGAAGGGGTATTTGTTGGTTCTGGAATTTTCAAGTCGGGCGATCCAGCAAAACGGGCGCGTGCAATCGTTCAAGCGGTTACTAATTATAACGACCCGGACATTATTGCTGAGATATCCGAAGATCTTGGGGAAGCAATGGTTGGCATCAACGAACAGGAAATCGAGCTTCTGATGGCGGAGCGTGGAAAATAATGATAGGCATCTTAGCATTGCAGGGTGGGTTTATTGAACATTGTAACATCCTTGCTAAACTGGGTGCTGAATGTTTTGAGATCAGAAAAGATCAGGATTTGGCTGACAAAAAAATTGATGGATTGATTTTACCGGGCGGCGAGAGTACCGTCGTAGGGAAACTGCTGCGTGAATCTGGGCTTTTTAATCAGCTCAAACACCTAATAGACGATGAAATACCGGTTTTTGGCACATGTGCCGGATTGATTTTGCTGGCCAAAAAGATAGAAAATGACCCTAATGTTTATTTTGGCGCAATTGATATCTTAGTGAAAAGAAATGCGTTTGGGCGGCAGCTTGGTAGCTTTCGAACCGATGGAGATTTTGCCGGTATCGGTAGCGTACCGATGACTTTTATACGTGCGCCATATGTTGAAAACGTGGGTCCTGATGTGACTATTCTCTCTAAAGTAAATGGACATATTGTAGCAGCCGAGCAAAAGAATATACTTGTTACTGCTTTTCACCCTGAATTAACGGATGATTCCCGCATCCACGCTTATTTTTTAAAAAATTTTTGTAAAAAATAAAAGAAAGCCCTGTAACTAACAATGCTTACAGGGCTTTCTTTGTGGTTGTGTTGCGGTATTTGTTTTTGCTAGCATGACAGATTTTAGTAAAAAGTAAAATAATGGATGAAACACTAAAAATAATTAACAAAAAATATTTTTAAAAAGGAAACGGATTTACTTAAAAGAATCGTATTTAGTTTAAGAAGAAGGGAGGGAATACATTTGAGTCAGTCGTTTGGTACCAACGATTTTATTTCGGCGGCAATTGAAAAACATGCCGACATGGTGCGCCGTATTTGTTTTCTGTATTTAAGAGACGAAGCAGATGTGGCCGACGTATTCCAGGAAGTATTTCTGAAATTCTTTCTTAATTTTGATTCTTTTCAAAATGAAGAACATCAAAAAGCATGGTTGTGCCGCGTAACATTTAATAAATGCAAGGATTTATGCAAAAGTTTTTGGAGAAAAAAGGTGATTAGCATTGATGGGGTGGAAATTTCATGTGAAACTCCAGAACAGGGCGAACTGATCAAATCAGTATTAGAATTACCTCCTGATCAGAAAGAGCTTGTCTACCTGCATTACTATGAAGGTAGGCCTATCCCGGAAATAGCTGAAATTATGCAGAAGAATCCAAATACTGTCTATTCTATGCTTCGGCGTGCGAAATCCCAGTTAAAAAAGAAAGTGAAAGTGGGTGAACTCGAGTTATGAATTCCTTTTCAGATTATATAAATAAAGTGAAAGCTGAAGATAAGTTAAAAAACGATACAAAATTTTATGTTAGGGAGGCACTTGCAAACAGGGCAAGCCAAAAAACAAGTTCTAGTTCTATTGCCGAATTTGGGAGAAAAAAATTTTCTATGAAAAAAATACTAGTTGCAGTATCTTCTGTTGCAGCTTGTGCAATTTTAGCGGTTGGGGGGTTTGCCTATTACAATACCCCAGTTAACTATGTTAGCGTTGATATCAATCCCAGTGTTGAATTTGGTGTCAATGCATTTAACAAAGTAGTTTCCGTGGAAGCGTATAACGAGGAAGGGACTCTGCTTTTGGCGGCAAATCAATATACTCACCAATCATTAGAAAAGGCAATTGATACGCTGGTTTTTGAAGCTATGGAACAGGGATTTGTTGCCGAGGATGGCTCAACCGTGATAGCGGTTACAGCCGAATCAAGCAACGAAAAAACAGCTGCCAAATTGCAAAACACATGTGAATTAGGGGTTAATTTGGCACTGAATGCAGGAGAAACATCTGCAGTCTTATATACCGATTGTATAAACCTT
Source organism: Peptococcaceae bacterium UBA5755 (assembly GCA_002419005.1). GTDB lineage: Bacteria > Bacillota > Dehalobacteriia > UBA4068 > UBA5755 > UBA5755. The sequence goes on from DIFF01000010.1 coordinate 26,437, forward strand.
CAGTTGCGGACGCAAGCACGGGAAGCAGGTTTATCTCCGGGCAAATACAGATTAATTAAAATATTGCAGTTGCTTGATCCCAGTATTACCTTCGAACAATATAAAAACGCAAAAATAACAGATATTATTATAAAAGCTAACGAAATGCTCATGCTTTCAGAAAACAGCGTCGGGCAAAACGAAGATTATCTAGATTGCCTTGAAAGAATCAAAGGTGCGGCTCAGCAAGTGCATAATGCTTACGGAAATACCGAGCAGCAGCAACAAAATATGAATGGCAAGCAAAACCAGAACCAAAACTTAAAAAGTGGAGTTCAACAGCAAACTCAAACTCAAGGCTCAGAAAACACAGAACAGGAGCAAGAACGGAACCAATACCAGTACCAAAACCAGAACCAGAACCAGCCGAGCGATATTAAATCCGAAACTAATAATATGGAGCAAAATAAAATAGCCACCGAACAGGATGGCTTGAGCAGAAGCTGCAGGGAGTATCGTTTATTTTTTGGTAGTAGGGAAAATTTTTACACTGTACAATTAGGAAAAGGCTTGGTTAGGATTAATTAAAAATAGAATGATTTAATTTAGATTTTAGTTGAAAAATAAGAAGAAAGAGGTGGATGTAATGAAAAAAGCAGTTTATATAACTATTTTAACAATCATACTCATCATCAGCCTGTCTGCTTCAGCATTTGCATCTGGTTCAGGTAATATTACTCAAGCTCAGGCTCGAGGGCAATCACAAAACCAAATTCAGCAACAAGATAGAGAGCAAACACATATTCAAACATGTATTAATAAAGCGGATCAGGAACAGGCAAGGCTTCAACTAAGGGAAAAACAGCAAGTGACTAATCAGACAAAGACACAGCAACAGAATTGCATACAGCAGCATAATCAGAGGCATTTTTAGCAAATTAACGCAACTATTTTTAAGGTTCCGCAATTCCACTGCGGAACCTTTCTTAAATTAGTATAAAACTTAGTATGGCGTTTTTTTAGTACATATAATTTTTAAATTAAATAATACAATAAAAATGGAGGTAACATATTTTGAATAATAATTTTCAAGATCTTTTTTAATTTGTGTCTGAGTGCTGTTTTTTGGATTTTATTAAGAATGATTGGAGACATAAAAATTGAAAAGAAAAAATAACATTAGAAAGATTATACAGATTATCTTTTTTCTTTTGATTGGTATTGTTGCTGCGGCGGAACTTATGCCACTGCATGCGCTTTGTCCCTTTGGCGGGGTTGTTACATTGTATAGCCTGATTACCCAGGGAACCTTGATACAAAAAATACATATGTCGTCCATTGTTCTGATGAGTCTGATTTTCCTTTTATCAATTTTGTTTGGCCCGGTATTTTGCGGTTGGGTCTGCCCGCTCGGTTCGGTTCAGGAATGGATAGGCGAACTAGGTAAGAAAATATTCCCGAAAAGATATAATTTATTTATTCCCTCAAAAATAGATAGAGGTTTAAGTTTTTGAGAATTTTTGTTCTTGTAGTTGTAGTATACATTACTGCGAAAGCGGGATATTTAATATTTTCAAGTATTGATCCATATTACGCGTTATTTAATTTTTGGTCCGAGGATGTAAGGCTTCCATCCTTAATTATTCTTGGGGTTATTCTGGTTTCATCGTTGTTTGTTTCGCGGCCCTGGTGTAGATATTTGTGCCCCTATGGCGCGCTGCTGGGATTTTTTAATAAAATAAGGATATTTAAAATATCAAGAAATTTAAGTACCTGTATACATTGCAGAAAGTGTGATAAAGTTTGCCCGGTGCGGATTAAAATTTCCGATAAGAAAAACGTTACGAATCTTCAGTGTATCACTTGTTTTGAATGCACCTCGGAAATGTACTGCCCCGTTGAGCACACGGTTAACTTGCAAGCTGGTAGTAATGGTAGTTACAAAGAACCCAAAGTGGCGTATCTAATGAAAATAAAAAGGAGTGTTATGGCGATTCTTTTGATTGTTATTATTTTCGGCGGGATCGCGTTGACTATGGCTATGGATATTTGGTCCACAAAAAATGACAGAAATTATTTTCAGGATAGTACCGGTCAATCTGAAGGGTACATAAAAGGCTCAACTACATTGCAGCAACTACTGAATATTGGAATTACCGAAGAATAAATTAAAAATGTAATCGGTGGCGATCTGCCATCGACAAATCAGACACTAAAAGGATATTGTGCTGATAACGGGTTGTCATTTCCCGCTGTTAAAGAACAGTTATATCAGTATTTGAAATAATTAGTTCCGCGGCAATCCAGGCAATGATTACAAGCCCCGAAAGAGTTAATAAACAGCAGAGCTTACTGCCGCCTTCATTTTTCTTACATAATCTGCAACATAGGGAACGGCGTCTTTTCCATGTTGGCCAACTATTTTTACAATAGCTGAACCGACTATGATACCATCAGATTTTGCCGCCATATTTTTTGCTTGCTCAGTAGTTGAAATGCCAAATCCGATAGCTGCCGGAATGTCTTTTGCTTTGTGTACTAGATCAACCATAGCACCGACATCTGTTGTGATGACAGATCTTGTTCCGGTAACCCCGAGAGATGACACGCAGTAAACAAATCCATCGGCTTGGGCTGCAATCATGGCAATACGGTCTCGGGATGTTGGTGCGATGAGCGAAATCAGGTCAATTTTGTATTTACGACAAAAAGGCAGAAATTCTTCTTTTTCCTCAAAAGGAAGGTCGGGGAGAATCAGACCATCTATTCCAAGTGAGGCTGCTTTTGAAATAAAATGTTCTGCACCATAGGAGAATACTACATTTGCATAGGTCATAAAAACTAGGGGAATATCGAGCGTTTTTTTAACCTCTGCCACCATGTCAAAAATTTTGTCAGTTGTGACACCTCCGGCAAGGGCCCTGAGGCTTGCTTCCTGAATTACAGGGCCTTCTGCTGTGGGATCGGAAAATGGTATCCCGAGTTCAATCAAATCTGCACCGGCGGCTGCCATTGCTTCGATCAGTTCTTTAGTTGTTTCAAGATCGGGATCACCACAAGTAATAAATGGAATGAATGCTTTGCCATTTGCAAAAGCTTTTTTAATGTTACTCATTAATATCTTCCCCTCTGTATCTGGCAATTGCGGCACAGTCCTTGTCGCCGCGGCCGGAAATATTGATTACCATGATCTTACCCTTACTCATTGCTGGTGCCAGCTCCATAGCATGTGCGACAGCGTGCGCGCTTTCTATGGCAGGGATGATTCCCTCTGTATGGGAAAGATATTCAAAGGCACAGACCGCTTCTTCGTCCGTTATTGCAACATACTGTGCACGGCCAATATCATGGAGAAAGGCATGTTCTGGCCCGATTCCAGGGTAATCCAGCCCGGCGGAAATTGAATATACCGGGGCAATTTGGCCATATTTGTCTTGACAAAAGTAAGACTTCATGCCGTGAAAAATGCCAAGTTTGCCAGTGGCAATGGTTGCTGCCGTTTCAAAGGTATCAATACCTCTGCCTGCAGCCTCGCAACCGATGAGCTGTACATTTTTGTCCTCAATAAAGTGGTAAAATGCACCGATGGCATTGGAGCCACCGCCCACGCAGGCAAGGACAACCTCGGGTAACTTACCTTCCTTCTCAAGGCACTGCTCCTTGATTTCCTTTGAAATGACGGCCTGAAAATTACGAATGATTGTGGGAAAAGGATGAGGGCCCATGACAGAGCCTAAAACATAATGTGTATCTGAAATGCGGCTCGTCCATTCGCGCATGGTCTCGGACACGGCATCCTTTAAAGTGGCGGTACCGGTGGTAACGGGGTATACTTTTGCGCCGAGCAGACGCATTTTATATACGTTTAGGGACTGACGTTTTGTATCTTCCTCACCCATAAACACTTCACATTCCATATTCATAAGGGCAGCGGCGGTGGCGGTGGCAACACCATGCTGTCCGGCTCCGGTCTCGGCGATTACCCTTGTTTTACCCATTTTTTTGGCCAGCAACACTTGGCCGAGAACATTGTTAATTTTGTGTGCTCCGGTGTGGTTTAGGTCCTCACGCTTTAAGTAAATTTTTGCTCCGCCAAGATCTTTTGTCATCTTCTCTGCATAATATAAGCGTGACGGACGGCCGGCATATTCGTTTAAGAGAGCAGTCAGCTCATGGTTAAACTCCGGATCATTTTTATAATAATTGTAAGCCTCTTCCAGTTCAATAACGGCGTTCATTAGTGTTTCCGGAATATATTGACCGCCGTGAATACCAAATCTTCCTTTTTTTGTCATGATCTTTCTCCTTAAATTATCAAATTATCTTATTTTCCAACCCAGAACGTTTTTTCAACTCCGCCATTAGGTTCGCGAACTGCTCCAGATCAAGAGATTGGGCTCCATCACACTTTGCTTTTGCCGGGTCGTTATGTGTTTCAATCATTAGGCCATCGGCTCCAACTGCCAGCGCAGCTTTGGAAAGAGGAGGAACCAGCGAGCGGATACCGGCGGCATGGCTGGGATCAACAATGATAGGCAGATGTGATTTTTGTTTTAGTATTACGACCGCCGACAGATCGAGGGTATTTCGCATCATGGTTTCAAAGGTGCGGATACCGCGCTCGCAGAGAATTACTTGGTGGCATCCGGAGGACATGATGTATTCTGCGGACATCAACATTTCCTCAAGTGTGTTAGCAAGCCCTCGCTTGAGTAGCACCGGTTTACCCATCATGCCAACTTCTTTCAGCAGATCAAAATTTTGCATATTTCTTGCGCCTACCTGTATAATGTCGATGTCTTCAAACAGCGGAGCCTGGGTCTGATTCATGATTTCGGAGACTAGGGGAAGCCCGGTTTCTTGTTTTGCAATAGAAAGAAACCGCAGGCCTTCTTCTTTCATGCCCTGAAAGGAGTAGGGCGATGTTCTGGGCTTAAAAGCCCCTCCGCGGAGCAATTTTGCGCCGCTGGCCTTAACTGATTTTGCCACCTGAACGATTTGTTCCTCACTCTCCACAGAACATGGGCCGGAAATAACGGTAAACGTATCTGGCCCAATGACCACACCGCCTACGGAAATTACCGTATCTTCCGGATGTACTGTTCTGTTTACAGCTTTGTATTGCTCAGTAATACGGAAGCCGTATTCGATGTAATCAGTGGTTGCAACAACATGATCCATATCAACCGAGGCAGTATTACCAATTAGACAAATTGCCGTGTGTTCAGTTCCGGTACTGAGAATAGTGGAAAACCCTTGAGCTTCAAAGGATTTTATAAATGAATCTATCTGCTGCTTTGTTGCGTTTGGTTTTAAAATAAATACCATATTAACCTCCTGTGTGCTTATGTTATTAACTTCTTGCCGCCATAACAGCGGCTAATATTTTTGCTTTGTCCTTAGCCCCATTTGTTTCCACGCCGCTTGATAGGTCAATGGATATTGGGTGATACTTTCTGATTGTTTCTAAAATATTTTTTGGCTCAAGGCCGCCGGCCAAAATAAACGGCCTTGGAAAACTGCCAATCAGGTTATGATCGAAAGTTTTTCCGGTACCCTTGCCACTATCTAAAAGAACAGTGTCTGCTGTACTGTTGGCGGCTCTTTCAAGGTCATCCCGGCTTCTGATCGTAAAGGCTTGCCATATCTCACATGCGGGGCAAAATTTTCTGAGCCTGGCAATATATTCGTTGTTTTCGTTTCCGTGCAGCTGGATAATACTAATTACTCCTAATGTTACCAGTGCCACGATATTTTCTGGAGTCTCGTTTACAAATACGCCCACGGTCACAATGGACGGTTTTAGTATTTTACGGAGTTTTTTGGCTTTTTGGGGTGCTATGCTGCGGCGGCTTTTTGGCCAGAACACAAAGCCCGCGTAATCCGGCATGGCCTCGTTTACATATTCCGCATCACAGCTTTGGGACAATCCGCAAATTTTTATTTTTACCATTTTGCTGCCTCCCGAAAACTGTTCAGTAAGGCTTTTTTATCTGCCGAACGCATAAGTACCTCACCCACGAGCACGGCGTCAGCTCCAGCTTTTGCCATCATTGCCACGTCTGCAGCACAAGAGATGCCCGATTCAGCCACAAATGCTATTTCTGGTGGTATTTTATCACGGAGCCTTACAGAATTTGAAATATCTACAGAAAAATCTTTTAGATTACGATTATTTACGCCAATCACTCTGGCGCCGACGGAAACCGCTGTACTTATTTCAGTTTCGTCGTGCGTTTCAAAAAGCGCGGTCATGCCAAGAGTATCACAAATTTTTAGGTATCGTGCCAAGGTTTTTGTGTCTAAAAACGCACATATGAGCAGCACAGCGTTGGCTCCCATGACCTTGGTTTCATATATTTGATATTCATCTACTGTGAAATCTTTGCGAAGCATTGGAACATTTGTAATGCTTCGGATTTCGCGGAAAATCTGGTCACTGCCAAGGAATTTGGTGGGTTCGGTCAAACAGGAGATACAATCTGCCCCGGCTTCTGTATATTCCTTTGCGATGCAGAGATATGGAAAATCCTCCGCGATGATTCCTTTGGATGGCGAAGCTTTTTTTATTTCGCAGATGAAGGAAAGGCCGTTTTGCTTTAGTGTTCTTTCAAAGCGAAAGCCGCTTCTTGGCAGGGCATACGCCATACTCTTTATTTCCTCAGTAGATATTTCTTCTTTTGCTTTATTTACGTGCAGTTTTGCAGAATTGGCAAGCTCTTCAAAGATCATAATGTTACCCCCTTATGAATTAGATTTTTCGATAAATTCATTTAGCTTTGCCATAGCTGCTCCACTGTCAACCAGTTCGGCGGCTATTTTGATACCATCGGCAAATGTTTTGGCTTTGCCTGCTATATATAAACCTGCACCTGCATTTACAAGCACGATATCTTTTTTGGGTCCTTTTTTGCCACGTAGGATAGAGCGTGTGATTTCAGCGTTCTCAGTCGGTGTTCCGCCGACAAGCTCAGATTTGGCACATAACTTAAAGCCAAAATCCTCTGGGGTTATTACATAAGTCTTGTATTTGCCGTTGCCGAACTCGCAGATTATGGTAGGGGAGGAGAGGGATATCTCATCCAGCTTATCTTTTCCGTATACCACCATACCTTTTTTTACGCCCAAATTGCTCAGAACCTGGGCGAGAGGTTCAACAAGTGCCTCGGAGTATACCCCTAAAACCTGCATGTTTGCGGAGGCCGGATTGGTTAAAGGCCCAAGAATATTGAAAACGGTGCGGATGCCGAGCTCTTTTCTGATAGGGCCGACATATTTCATGGAGCTGTGATATTTTTGGGCAAAGAAAAAGCAAATCCCAATATCTTTTATCATTTCAATACATTTTGGGGGTTCGAGGTTAATATTTACACCCAGAGCCTCGAGACAATCGGCAGCACCGGAATGGGAGGAGGCTGCACGGTTGCCGTGCTTTGCTACCTTTACCCCGCCGGCGGCGATAATAATGGACGCGGTAGTGGATATGTTGAAAGACTTGGCATTGTCGCCGCCGGTACCTACAATTTCGAGAAGGTCCATGTCATGGATGACGGGGGTTGCCTTTGCCCTCATTCCCATGGCGCAGGCGGTAATCTCCTCTATGGTTTCCCCTTTAGTTGATAGGGCAGCAAGAAAGGCGGCAGTTGGTATTTGGCTGGTTTTGCCGGACATGATCTCATCCATAACACTTATGGCCTCGGCATAGGTTAGATTTTGGTTTTCAATAAGTTTTGTGGTTGCTTCTTTGATCATTATTGTCACCTCACTTTACATTTTAAGAAAATTAGAGATTATTTTCATACCATCAGGAGTAAGTATAGATTCAGGGTGGAACTGCACTCCAAAAATGGGATACTTTGTATGGGCTACAGCCATTATTTCGCCATCTGTGGTTTCAGCTGTGATTTTCAGACAATCAGGTATCGTTTTTTTCATTGCGGCAAGTGAATGGTACCTGGCGGCCGGGATTTTCTTTGGCATATCTAGGAACAGCGGACATGTTGTATCCAATGTCACCTCAGATTGCTTGCCGTGCATAAGCTGTTTAGCATAAGATATGGTAGCTCCAAACGCTTCACAGACAGCCTGATGTCCAAGGCAGACACCCAAGAGCGGAATGCTTTGCCCGAGTATTTTGGCAGCCTCAATGCAAATACCTGCCTCGCGCGGGTAACGGGGCCCCGGAGAAAGGATGATATGCGAGGGTTTCAAAAGCCTTATCTCATCTACGGTCATTTCGTCGTTTCGTATTACCTTGATATCCGGATTTGCCATGCCGACATACTGGTACAGGTTGTAAGAAAAGCTATCGTAATTATCAATAAGTAATATCATTTTTCTGATCCCTCCTGTGCAAGCTCCAATGCCCTTATAACCGCCTTTGCCTTGTTAATACATTCCTGGTATTCGCTTTCCGGAACGCTATCAGCAACGATACCTGCACCCGACCTGATAAAGACCTTACCGTTTTTTTTGAACGCGATGCGGATTGCAATACATGTGTCAAGATTTCCGGCAAAATCGATATAGCCGATTGCTCCGCCGTATATGCCGCGTTTATTTTTTTCAAGTTCATTGATGATTTCGCACGCCCGTATTTTTGGGGCGCCGGAGAGTGTGCCTGCCGGCAAAATCGCATCTACTGCGTCAATGGCATCTTTTCCCTCACGAATATTACCTTTAACCGTTGAGCCAATATGCATGACGTGAGAAAAACGTTCAATTGACATGTATTTTTCAACTTTGACACTGCCAAACTCTGATATTTTGCCGATGTCGTTTCGGCCAAGGTCAACAAGCATATTATGTTCAGCACATTCTTTTTCATCTGAAAGGAGGCTGAGTTCTAGTTCTTTGTCCTCGGCTTTTGTCTTCCCTCTGGGCCTGGTTCCGGCTAGCGGGAAAGTGTGCAGAATACCGTTTTTTAGCTTCACAAGGGTTTCAGGAGAGGCTCCGGAGATTTCGATATCGTTACTGGAAAAGTAAAACATATATGGCGAAGGATTCGTTGTCCTTAAAACACGGTAGGTATCAAAAAGGCTGCCCTCAAAACCGGCCTCCAGTCTATTTGAAAGAACGACCTGGAATATGTCACCTTCTTTGATATAATCTTTTGCTTTGTTGACCATGTCACAAAACTCCTGTTTACTAAAAAGAGGCTGAAAATCAGAGGTTAGCTTTCCTGGCATGGGTTTTTGCGGCTCACCCTCAGTCAAAAGTTGCATCATGTTGTCAATTTCCTTTATTCCCCGGTCATATTCGGATACTATATCTTCACAGTTGATATTTACGATGAGGATGATCTTTTGCCGAAAATTATCAAAAGCAATTACTTTATCAAAAAGCATTAGGTCAACATCCTTAAAGCCCTCCTGGTCTTCTGCATCGAGTTTTAAATGTGGTTCAGCGTATTTTATATAATCATAGGAAAAATAACCTACAAGACCGCCGCTAAAAGAAGGTAAATAATCTAGGTTGGGGCTTTTGTGGTTGGCGATGATAGCACAGATATAATCGCCAGGGTGCTGTGTAAAAAACGTTTCTACTTTATCGCTTGTAACAGTCACCTTTCCGTTAGTGCAAGTGATTTCCAGTTTTGGATCATATCCGAGAAAAGTATAGCGTCCCCAATATTTGCTCTCTTCGACCGACTCCAGCATATAGCAGTGGGAGCTGACGTTTTTTAGTTTACGCAGTGCCTCGATCGGAGTGCAGATATCCGAATAAATCTCTCGGCTAAGCGGTATAACCTTGTATTTTTTGGTTGCCGCCAAAATTTTTGCATCGTTCAATGTTGGTTTATACATTTTTTTCAACCCTTTCGTTTATTTAACTCAGGGCAACAAAAAAGCCCGCCCTTGACAAATAATGTCAAGGACGAGCATAAAACTCGCGGTGCCACCTTGATTCACGGAATGACCGTGCACTCAGCAGGATACCAACATATCCCCGGCAACTGACGTATGCCAACACGTCACAGAATACTCAGCCTATATGGCCTTTGACTGTGCCCTCAGCGGTCCATTTGATGACTTGTTTTCTACCCGATTCTCATCAGCGCGGGCTCTCTGTAAGAGCATCATCACCGTTATCTCCGCATCAACGGTTTAATTTATTGTATGTAATTGCCTACAGATTATCATAGGTATCCTTGTGTGTCAACATGTTTTTTATTATTTTTTAAAATACTTAAATCGTTTTTTGGCAAATAAATATTTAATGCAAAAACCTTGTAACGTATATTTCCCTAGGAGTAGGTCCATCTGAACTAAAGCCAAACTTTTATTGCCCCATACAAAAGTTTTGAGGATAGATATTAACTAACAATATAAACATAATTAACTTCTTATATACTAGTAATCCAATAAAAACCATTATTGCACAATAATTAAGAGGCCAGAATATAATAGTGGTATATACAACCGAAAATAATTTTAAATTTATTTATGTTAAACATTAAGGAGGTGGCTTTGCGTGTAGCCCCAAAAATTAAAAATGGCACTACTTTATTGCCGATACGGTTTATTTGATGGCTTTTGCTACCGGGTAGACCTTGCAAACAAAAAATTTACAACTATATCTAAGTAGGGTGGTGGTATCGGTGACAATAGAAATTACAGTAGCGATAAGCATAGGTGCGGCTCTTTGCGGTATTGTTTTTGGCTATTTGGCTTTTCGGCGAAATTCCAATAAAGATATTATTGAGGAAGCTAAGGCTCAAGGGGTTTTGCTAACAGATATTGGCTATATTAAATCTGGTATTGATGATATTAAAAGAAAACAAACAGAAACTTTTGACAGGTTAATTAAGGCAGAGTCTTTGGCTATTCGTGCTAACGACCGCCTTGATGTATTGGAAGGCAAAGAACATTATATCTTTAATAAAAAGGGGGATGAATAAATGGATATTAGCAGTTTTGGTATAGCAAGCGTTGCAGCAATAACAATAATTTGTTATTTGGCTGCAGAAGGAATAAAAGCCACCAATCTTGACAATAAATGGTTGCCTGTTATTTGTGGTGGTTTGGGTGCTATTCTAGGCGTGGTAGGTATGTTTGTAATGCCGGAATATCCGGCAAACGATTACATAACCTCTGCTGCTGTGGGGATTGTTTCCGGGTTAGCTGCGACTGGTGCAAATCAAGTAGTTAAGCAATTATCTAACAATGAAAGTGATAAATAATAAAACCTAATTAATTAAACATAAACTTTAGAAACCCGTATAAACAAATATAAACTGTTAATTTCCTTGTTTTTGAATAAGCAAAACCAGCAAAACACCAGCTAAATTGTATTAATAGCTGATGTTTTGCTGGTAAAAAGATTGCTAATTTTTTAAGGAAATTTATTTTTATTGTTTTATCCTTTATAAATTTCAGTGGGGTTTTATTCGTCAGCAAATTCAAGTCAATTAATTAGCTTGCCGTAACATTTCTTATGTAAATAGGCACAGTGCCTGTGTTCTTTAACGTTATTGTATTAGTAAAGAAAACATCGCCTAAATCCATCGTATAATTCTTCGGCGTATTACTAATATTTATTATGCCAAAAAGTTCGTCTGCTTCCATATGGAATGCAGTTATTTTCCCACCGCTAATGCCTGGATCTGTTTTTGCCACAAAAAGGATCGTCTGCATAGTTAGGCTGGATGATATGATTTGATAGAAGGCACCGGGTAAAAGTATAATCCAGTTTACTGATGGTTCTTTGCCAATAACCTTGCCAATAGCTTCAAGCACAGCAGCTAGAGCTAATTCCTTTTGAGTTGCAGTATTGATTAAGTTCTTTATCAATAATATTTTTCTATTTTGGGGGAGATTATCAATCGTCGATATCTCCTGCAATATTTTACAGAAAAACTCTCTCAGACATTGTGCCATTTGTGCTTCGTCTGATAATATACTTAAAATTAACTCGTCTATAGTTTGTGATTGATTAGGCGACTTTTCGGGCATAATATATTCACCTCCTTGCTATATGATATTGTGTAGTAGATAGTTTTGCTATCTTATTTGGTGCTCTTTGTCCATAAAAAGGTTTGCTAAGAAAAAACAATAAAGCCTGCCTCGTTATGGGCGGGCTTTATTTTATTAATGCTTTGAAAGACCTTGGTGGCAACATGGTAATCATTTGGCTGTTCGTGACAACGAGCGCAGTAGTAATTCTGGTAGGATCAATGTATGACAACAAAAAACAGCCCGGCTGCTACCTGATAAACGGTAAAAGCCGGGCTGTTTCTATGTTTTTAATTGTTACTTAGTATTAGATTAATTCCGATTTTTGCAGTAGTCTTTGGACAATGACCGCGACCTCGGCACGTGTAATGAAAGCCTTTGGTGCCACGGTGCTATTGCTTCTGCCACTTACAACGCCGGTTTTCAGGCAAGCTGCTATGCCTTCTTCCGCATAATCTGAGGCAGATATCCCGTCCGTAAACTTATCCAACATAGCAGTTATTTCACTGTCGGTTAGGCTGACCTGCAACCCTGTGATCTTCATCGCCCGTGCAATCATGGTCATTGCCTGTTCGCGGGTGATCTTGTCGTTCGGGCCGAATGTTCCGTTGCCGTAGCCAGTGATGACTCCGTACAATGAAGCCGTTTCAATATAACCGTAGTACCAATCCGTTGATCTCACGTCGCTAAAGCTGTTTTGGCCCGTTTCTGAGGCAAGCCCCAGCGCTCTTACAATGATTGCTGCGAATTCTGCGCGGGTGATGTTTTTGTCGGGGGCATAGTTTACACCGTCAAAGCCGTTTACGACCATCCGCGAGCCCATGTTGTTGATTGCGTCCTTCGCCCAGTGATTCGCTACGTCTGCAAATTCGATTGGGTTCCATATCACTGTATAGGTACTGTTTGTTAGGCTGTTTATTTTTGCGTAATAAACTCCATTGACCACAACGACCTGGGTCGGTACGTGATAAGTCGTACCGTCCGGCTTCACCACAATGCCAGTCGTTATCTTATTGGGATCAACGCCGGAGGGGATGGCGATCAGCCTTTCAACATAAGAGTTAAAGGAGTTTACGTCAACCGTCTTGCCGTCGTATGTGCAGGTTATTGTGAAATCAACAGCAGGCACAACAATTGAGAAGCCGCCTTCCTCTGCCGCGTTTTCAACCACCGTAACGGTTTGATCGGAAGAGTTTGCTATTTCAACCGTAACAGTTATGTCCGATAGGGAAACGTCCGTGCCGAGCTCTTCAGAAACAGCGTCGATATTGATTTCCGAAGCGGGCAGAGTGTAGGATGCAGAATCAGTCTGCACGACAAGCGTGGCTTCTTTACTTTCCATGGTCTTTATCATTTCGCCGGTAAGCACTCCCGCCGCAATGTCGGAATCCCCCGTCACGGGGATTATGATAGTAGACCCGTTGCCCTCTTCTTCAAGTATGTCGTTAAGCTTATCGGTGTCCACTGTTACGGTCGTTATCGTCTGCCCGTTCGTGTTGGTCGTGGTTTCTGAAGTTCCGGCCGTCTGAGATTCTCCGTTTATGATGACCTCTACGCCATTAGTCGGTGCAATGCTTCTCATTATCACCTCAGCGGATTCCTGTATTACGGTATATGTGTAGGTCACACCACCCACATTCCATGTACCTGCAGTTCTGATGTAACCGAGTGCGACATGATTTAAGGGGTCGGAGGTAAAGTAGCCGCCGGTAATTGTTTTTCCGGTATATGCGTTGATGCTGACGGCGTCCTTTCCAGCGGCTCCTGCAAACATACCGCCGGAGATGGAAAAGGTAGTGACAAAGCTTGCGTCGGCGATAGGCACATTGCTATTGACCGCGATTCCCTCATAGAGAGCGTAGCCGTTCTCACTGATGAACGTGCCGCCCGAGATGTCCATCGAAATATAGTCGCCCTTAGTCGGGCCGGCATAAGCCGGGTTGCTTGTGATGCTCAGCGCCGCACCGGTATCTTCGGAACCGTTGTTATTCGCCGCCGCGGGATCGGCGAACGTACCGTTCGCGGTGAAGGTACCGCCGCTTATCGTCCATGTGCCGTCCTTAATGGAAAGCGTCGAGCCGCCTGTGAACGTGCCGCCGCTGATAGTCACCGTGCCGGACTGAGGATGATATATGGCGGCTCCGCCCGCCGTGATTACTCCGTCGGAGATGTTGATTACAGTATCCCCGTAATTGATGTTTGTTCCCTCGTTTACGGAGCCGTTGCCGCTTATTGCGGCGCTGTCGCTGTCAGTCCCGCTGATTGTACCGCCGGTGACGTGCAGCTCAGCGCCCATTCCGGCGAGATAAATGCCAAAAAAGTCGCCCGTCAGGTTTCCACCTTCAATTGTTACGACGGAGCTTATTGATGTGGAATGATCGTAAGCGGTATTGCCGTATTCATAGATGCCTGCGTACTGGCCATAAATTGTCCCGCTTTCAAGGGTGAGAGAACCGGAGCTTATGCAGACGCCGCGTGCCGTCTTGAGCCCGTTGATGCCGGATATCCTGCCACCGGCTTCGGCGGACGAGTCGACAACGGTCAGGTTGCCGCCGGTTATCGTTATTACGCCACGCTCGAGTACGGTACTACCGCTGTCTATCGTGCGGCTCACCGTGTATCCGTTCAGGTCGAGCGTCAGACTCTTATCGGCCGCAATATTGATGGCGTTCGTAAGGTTAATATCCCTCAAAACCTTTACGGTTTCACCACTTTGTGCTGTTGTGACGGCTTCCTCCAGCGTTGCGTATTGGGTATCGCCGATTGAGGCGTCGTTCATTGCCGGCAGCGCCATCGCCGGGAGCGTTACCGCTGGCAGAAGGCCTACCGCCATTACGAGGGCAAGAATGATTACTATAAGTTTTCTTTGCATTCTTTTCACTATTTTTTCATCCTCCTAAAAAATTTTTTAAATTATTGATCTGCGTTTTTAAGTTTTTTCAGCGGCGGGTATATTTGTGCCTGATCCACTAGCCAGAAATAAACCGTCGATAGGCTGAATAACTTATTGATGTTGTACCCCGACAGAGACTTAATCGATAAGAATTCTGAAATCCAAAAATGCAGATTTTAAATGGTATAACATAAACTTAATTTAACTACATATATGATTTATCTAGCATGATATAAATATTACACATATGTTATAATATAATATATATGTAATATTTTGTCAATTGTTAAATAAAAAATAAACAAAAAGTCACAATATTATACGTTATCAGATGTAAAGTTGAGAAGTGTTCACAAATAGGATATTATAAATAATTATTTATAATTATAAATAATTTAGTCCTGTTATCCAGAAAAACATGCATGAAGGTTGGGTCAAACTGTGTCTTTGTGTTTTCCTCTGGTTTATGGTACACATAATAATGGGTTCCCTATATTTTTGTTGCTAGTTATGGCACCGAGGCTTTTCATAAAGCTCTTTGCGGTATTGTTTTTGGCTATTTGGCTTTTCGGCGAAATTCCAATAAAGATATTATTGAGGAAGCTAAGGCTCAAGGGGTTTTGCTAACAGATATTGGCTATATTAAATCTGGTTTGTAAGAGCAGTTTTTTGGACTGCTTTTTTTTATTTTTCTTCTACCTTGACAATGAAAGCATATTGTATATAATTAATATATACAATATTACAAAGGGGGATTAACTTGAATATTATTATCAGTAATTCAAGTGGTCAGCCTATTTATGACCAGATCACTTCGCAAATAAAATCAAAAATTATATCGGGAGAACTTAAAGAAGGCGATGCGCTTCCGTCAATGAGGTTCTTGGCAAAGGAACTGCGAATTAGTGTTATCACTACCAAACGGGCCTATGAGGAGTTGGAGCGTGACGGGTTTATTGTTTCTGTTACAGGCAAGGGAAGCTTTGTAGCAAACAAAAATATAGAGCTTATCAAGGAGGAGCATTTGCGAAGAATTGAGGGACTTATGCAAAACATTGTTGAACTTGCAACAGGTTGTGGTTTAAGTCTGGATGATTTAAAAGAGATGCTTTCTTTGATTTATTAGGGGGAATAAACAATGAGCAATGCGTTGACAGTAAAAGATCTTACAAAGAAATATAAGGATTTTACGCTGGACAATGTCAATATTACGCTTCCGTCTGGCTGTATTATGGGGTTTATTGGTGAAAACGGGGCAGGGAAAAGCACAACCATCAAGCTTATTCTTGATTTGATACACCATGACGGTGGTGAAATCTCGGTTCTTGGTTCTGATTTAAAAACAAACGGAAAGCAGTTGAAAGAACATATCGGTGTTGTTATGGATGAATGCAGTTTTCCCGATAATTTGACAGTTAACAATATCAATAAAATTATGAGGAACTGCTATACAACTTGGAATGATGATGTTTTTGCACGATATATAAATAAATTTTCATTGCCTCCCCAAAAAGTTGTAAAAGAATATTCCAGAGGAATGAAAATGAAACTGTCCATTGCGGTTGCACTTTCCCATGATAGTAAGCTTTTAATTTTGGATGAACCCACAAGTGGACTTGACCCAATTGTTAGAGATGAAATCCTTGATGTATTTTTGGAATTTATTCAGGACGAAAACCATAGTGTATTTATTTCCTCTCATATTATCAGCGATCTTGAAAAAATTTGTGATTATATTACTCTTATTCATAAAGGAAAAATTATTTTTAGTGAGCCTAAAGACGGTCTTTTGCAAAAATATGTTGTTGTAAAATGTTCTCAGAGCGAATATGTCGCAATTGATAAATCGGCGGTGATTGGTGCAAGAAAAAACAGCTTTGGGGTTGAGGCGCTTGTTCTCAAAAATAAGTTGAACAGTGGATTCGTTACCGACCATGCATCGGTTGAGGATATTATGCTTTACTTTGTGAAGGAGGGCAAATAATGAAAGGGCTATTTTTAAAGGACATTATAAATTTGAAACAACAAGTCAAAGTCTATGTGTTTATTATTGGAATTTGGCTGGTTGTAAGCTTAGTAAACAATAACGAGGCATTCTTCGGCGGCGTTATGTCAATTTTTGCTGTGCTTGTACCGATTACGGCAGTTGCCTATGATGATAAGGCAAAATGGGACAGATATGCGCTTACTATGCCTGTTTCCAAAACCGATATGGTGCTTTCAAAATATCTATTGGCATTTTTTTGTTCTGTAGCCGGAGCGTTGCTGTCTAGTTTAATCGGGGTTATTATTACAAAAGACCTTGCGGGTACTCTTGCTTCTTCCGTCACATTCATATCATTAGGAATGATTTTTGCGTCCGTAGTATTGCCGATTATTTTTAAGTTTGGCGTTGAAAAAGGCAGAGTGATTATGCTGGGTGTTGTGTTGATTCCAACGATACTTTAACCTGGCCCCGAGAAAGCGGAC
>DIFF01000003.1 GCA_002419005.1 Peptococcaceae bacterium UBA5755
AATGCTCGATATTTAGTTTTTGGGCGATTTCTTTGTTTTCGGTTAACATAATTACTCCCAAAATACTTCTATTTCATAAGTTGCCGTCATACCATTTTCGCTTGTTTTTGTTATTGGTGAAACAAGTTTTTTGGCTGCAATTGCAGAATTGTGAAATAGGGTGCCATAAGTATTACAACAAATTTTTTCTGCCGTTAGTGGGTGCAAACATACGGCACAGTTGTAAGAGGTGCTACTTATTGGGCCGTAAATCCAAGCAATAACACTATCGGAAGCCAAATCAAACAAAATCCCTTTTGGTGCAGAAGTGTACCCCATTCCAGCATAAACATAAGAACCACTACACGCACAGGAGCCACAAGCAAAACTCCCTGTTAGTGAACCAAAAGCTGTATTGTATGTAGATACTGTTATTGTGCTATAGGCCACATTGTTAACAAAGTCAGCTTTTAAAATTTCGCTGCTTGACCCCGTCTTAAACCAATAGGCATAATCGCCCTGAATGTACATTGGATAATATGAGCTAACAGCAATATTTGTTGGCGTATAAGTATTAGTAAGAGATGAAAATGTATTATCAGAAAAAACATACATTTTACGAGAGGATTCTGTTCCGCTGTAAACGTAAATATAACAAGCTCCTGTTGCTGGTGCGTAACCAACCGTTTTATAACTAGCGGCCGTTCCTGTAGTCGCTGAAACATCAATCGCACTTGATGAATTTAGCCACAAATCGTATTTTGTAATTATCCCAGCTGTTGAACAGGTATAAGCATAGCGGCCATCACAAGTTAAAGTGTTGTTTGTGTTTGCCCCTGTTGTAAACCCCGAAAGGTGTCTTTTTTTTGTGTTGTAAACAGAATCATATTGGTGCGTCAGGCCAATTGTACCAATAGTACCATTTGCTTGTGCTGCCGTAAAATCGTACTGAAACTTCCAACGAGCACTTGTTGTTGTCATTTCTGCTAGTACCTGGTTTTCAGAATTATATGCCCCCCTATAAGTGCCAGTACCGCTAGTTGAGGGGATACCATAACCCACTGTATTGCCGAACATATACGGAATTGTAGTGTTAATAGTAGTTGTACTGTCATTGAGGCAGGTGTATGCTTCGGAAACGGCAGTTATCCAATCAAAATTTTCCCCCGAAAATAAGCCATCTGTAAAAACATGGTTTTTTCCATTAACACGCTTTTTAACCTTACCAGTTATTGGATCGGTTAAATCAATACAAACACGCCCCTCTGCGTGAAGCGGTTTCATCCGGTTTATAAATGATGCTTTTTCGTATATGCGTTTTCCACTAGATAGCGTAACTGCAAATTTTTTATCATCCATTTTCTTTTTTAACTCCCTTCCGTTCTATGTAAGAACAACGCCAGCAGTTTCTGATATAGTAAAGCCATCAAAAACGCTAAATCCATCAACTACCTCCGATATATCCCCAGCATTTATTAACCCTGCCGATATATCAATATCTGTATCCTCTGTCACACTCCCAAAAAAAACATAATCGTCAAAAACTGTTTTTTCATATTTTAACAAACTGCCCTCTGTTACACCACCTTCACCATCCCAAGAACCATCTACTTTAACTTTTAATCCTGCCATATCTACCCATGTGCCGTTGTTTTTAATTTTTACAGCACTTGCTTGTTTCCAGGTGCCGGATACTTTAACCCAAACAGGAATAAGTGGTGCCCATGACTCAACGGTGTAACATCCGTCACCGTCTGTACTATCGGATACTTGTACTGTATTTGGCAGGTTAAAAGAAGGTCGGGGATAATAAGAATATGTACAATTAAGCCCTGTTATAGTTCCAGAAGTGTTTATTACACCAACAGAATTGTTATAATCCCAATCTCGCACAGATTGTCTTGTATAATAATTACTGGCCGTAGAACCATAATACCCAATTCTTAAGCTGTTTGAGCTAAAATAGGAAATTGCTGTACCTTCTGTATATAAATAAGTATAAGGTGAAGCTGCAATATTTAATTCGTTTCCACTTAATAAATAAACTTTTCTTGATAAAGTTCCATTGTTATATGTTGCTATGCTAACACCGGGAATTATGTCTTGTACTTCTTCATCTAAATAACCAAAATATGTACCAGTACACCAGGTATCTATTGTACAACTATCATAGACAATGGTTCCCATACTAGAATGAAATTGCATACTTGTTGGAAACAGCTTTTCCCTTAATAAATGTGTAGTATCTGTTGCAAAATGGTCTTGAGAAGTAATAATAAACGGTACAGCAGTAGTAGTGCCGCTTACCGTTTCATTAAGCTTTAATTTACTACCTGCTGATAAGTCACCTAAATTTTGTGCCATATTATCACCACCATTAAGAAACACTAATTACAATACAAATATCACCGTCAGAACCGTCTGTGCCTGTAGGATCAGCGTCTAACACAAGAATGTTTCTTAGGCCAGTAGTATCTGTAGGATCACCGTCTGTTTGGTTAGATACACCAGTAATTGCCCCGGTCATAGTGCCACCGGCCAAAGCTAATTTACCATCAAGCCCCTTCTCTAGTTTGCCAAAAGCTTCATTAGTTGTATCTGTTGCGGCTATTGCGGAAGCAGATCCCGGTTTGGTGTAGCCTGTCAAAGCAATGTCCGCACCATCAAGCGTAACATCACCCGACAAAGCATTACTATTAATCTTTGTGGTGTTTGGCACTAAACCGCTTGTGTCAGGAATTTCGCCTAATACTTCATCAATAGCGGCTTGAACATCTGTAGCAGTTAACCCGGAAGTTACGTTATCATAATCTATCTGGTCGGCATCATAGTCACTTGCAGCAGGCAATACTGCACCAGTACGAGAGTTAAAAGAAGAAACACCACCAGATGAGGCATCATCCACTTTCTTTTCGAGTTTCCCTAACGCAGCATTAACAGTATCAGTAGCAGCTAAAGCAGCCGAAGCCTCCGCTTTTGCATAACCTGTTATTACTTCTGTAGCCGGTAATCTTGCATAATCAGTGCCAGCGGTAGCGGCCGCTATGTTGCCAGCTCCATCACCTTTGAGAATGCCGCTTGTAGCACCTATGCTTAATTGAAAGTCGGTAGCATCTTTTCCGTCTACCTTATCAGCATTAAGATTAGTAACTAAGGTTGTGCTTGTTACATCAAAAGGAGCTGTGCCTGTGGCCTGGGTAGATTTAAACTTAACAGCAGCTATCTCACCAGTAGAAGGGTTAACGGTTACACTATCATCAAAAACTGCTGTTTCTGTTTCTGTGTCTGTGCCAGTAGTCTTTTTCAACAATACGGCGTGAGTTTCGTTTGCAGTAGAAGCAGCTTGACTAACCTTTGTATTTGTATCCGGGGGAGTCTGAAAACTTCCATCTTCCCTTAAATACTTAGTTGTGCCTGTACTTATCGCAATACCACGCTGTACCTTGTTAGACTCGGAACTGTCAGCAAGGAGAAGATAATCGCCATTATCGGGAGTAATAGCAGCAGAAGTAATTGCCCCTGCGTTAGTAATATCTCCATGAGCGTGAGAAACATCTGCATAATCGGCATCTTTATGTCCACTATCTGTCAAATTGCCATTGGCATCCAGGCCAGCAAAATTGCCATTAGTTGCCTCTGCTACTTTGTCCGCTTTGGCATCAATTTGAGTTTGTATGTTACTGGTCACACCATCAACATGGTTTAGCTCTGCTGTGCTTAGGGTAGCCCCATCAAGTATGTTAAGTTCTGCTGTACTCAAAGTAGCTCCATCAAGAATATTAAGCTCCTGCGGTGTAGCTGTCACACCTTCAAGGTTGCTTACTTTGTCAAGCTCTGCCTGAATTGTACTTGCCGTTACTCCATCACTTGTAACAGCCCCTAAACTTGCTGCACCCGTTTCCGCCTCTAGCTCGTCAATAAGGGCTACTAAATCAGTAGAATTTAAGTTTAACAAGCTGTCAAAAAGCCCCTTAACTGTGCTCGCCTGGCTTTCTATCTGGTCTGGTTGTGAACGAAAAACGCTAACGTCTGTGTCTGGTTTTGTAAATGCCATTGTATCGCCTCCTAATTAATACCATACTTTCTCACTTACCCCAAAGGTTTCATATAATGCCCTAAGTTCTGTCTTACTCATGCCGGGATTAGCAGCATCTATAGCAGACTTTTTGCGTTTAGAAGCACTTAAATAAGTTCCATCTCCTTGAACATTTTTTTGGGCAAAATAAGCATTGTAATACTCGTCATAGTCTACACCCTTTGTTGATAGCTTGCTTGCTTTTTCATATACGCCTTTATCATATTTTTTTAACGCATATTCAGAACCAAAAACCTCTTTATTTGTTTGCACCTTTGCCTCATCATATTTTAAATTACTATACTTGGCCGATACTTCCATATATTTTTTATATGTTTCAAGGGCATTTTGTTCGAGATTGTTTATCTCTTGTTTTGTTTTTCGGGTCCTAGCAAGCTTTGCTTTGTTGGTTAAACTTTGGTCGTTTTCTATTTCTCTTATTTTTTTGTTTAAATCACTTATTTCACTTGCAACCGTATTCATATAAGAAAAAGTTAAATCTGATCCCTCTGTGGGGTTTTGAGAATTTCTATCATACTTTAATTCATCCAAAGTATCATAAAATTCACCAGACAGTTTGTTACTAGTAACACTATCCAACACAAACTTGGTTTCAACGGGGTTACGCTCTGCTTGCGGAGTCAATGCGGGTAAAAGAAAGTCACCAACAACGCCAGTATAACTATCAATAATGTTGTTTATTTTCTTTGGTGATAAGCCCGTTTTGCTACCTATCCATTTACTGGCAACGTCTGTTCTTTCGTCATAGCGTTCACTAGGAGCATAGTTTTGTAAACGTTGGCTTTCGATATTTGCCCCATACCAGGTTTCGCCAGGACTTTCTTTGTCGAATAAATCAACTCGCAAAAACGGGGATATTATATTTCCCTCTGCAACAGAAACGGGGCCAACCTGATCTTTTGCAACATTAAAATATTCGCCCCATTGTACGTCTTTATTTTTAGCTTCATTTATTACGTTTGTTGCAAGGCCGCCAAAAATTGACAATACACGCCCTTTAGGTATCTTAAACCATTTTCCGTTGCCTACCTTAAACAAATAGTAAGTATATTTTGTACGGTCATCTATTATGGCGTATTCGTCATCATCATCATACACAAGATTATTAATAACTGAGGGTAAAACACCCAATACTGTTGCTTTAAATATTAAATTAATCCATTGTTTAGCCCCTTTTGTTTCGGTGAACCGTCTTACGCCTTTACTTGCACCCTGCACAGAAGCATTAAAAAATGGTACAAACTTGTTTATGTTTTTTCCCCATGTTCCACTACGACCAAAGTTTACAGTAACGTCTGCGGCGTTTTGCATGGCTAGTAAAACATTTTCATATGACGTACCACCCTTATTAATTGTGGCCATAAACTCTGTAAAACGGGGAATTTGCTCAATAAACATATTGGCATCTTCAACTTTGCCTATGGTATTTCTAACAAGGACATTGTTTTGTTTTTTAATGCCCTTGTCATAATCAAAAAAGCTTGCCCCTATGCCTCCCAGGGCTTTATATTGTTGCCATAGTTCACCCTCGCTTGCCATTTCTTTAATTGCAACAGGAGCTGTTTTGATAAATGCCCCGGCATCTTTTGACATTAATAAACCGTCTTGTATATCTTTTTCAAAGTTTGTAACAAGAAATAAAGGATTATAAGAAGTAACAAGCTGTTTGAATTTGTTATTGAAGTTAGCAATAGCATTAACAACAAAAAAGCTCTCTGTGTTTACAGGAGCTAAATCACGCAAGCCACTTGCCACGCCATCATTAACCTTTATTGTGTATGTCTTTCCGTTACGGTAGAAAGTAAAAGCGTTTCTTTTTTCGTTGTCTTTGTTGTTTATTTCTGTTTCTTCTATGTCATATTTTTCCTGTGTTTCATCAATAGCATTAACAAATTGTGCCGCCTCTGTTTTATTAGCCAGAGCATCATCCAACAGTCTGTTGCCTAGTATATTACGCTTAGCAGCCTGTACTGTTTGCATAGTTTGACGTGCTATGCTTTGATCTATCGGCATAATATCTTTGTTACTACCAGTAGCAGACTTAACACCCTGGTTAATCATAATACTATCAAATACTTGCTTTGCCCCTTTTGTAGAGGTCAATTTGCGGTAGGTTGGTACATAGTGAGGGTACATTTGATTCATTAGGTCAGCTTGTTCTTGCGACAACAAACCACTATCAACACGCCACTTCATTAGGTTTTTGTTATAGGCATATACCCTTTCGGCTAGCTCTTTAAACTCTGGATAAGCATTTAATAACTGTGCAGCCTGGTTTTGGCTTACTTCTGCCGTTACGCTTTCGCCAAATACGGGCTTGTTTTGTGCCATACGGTCAACATTATGCATATGCAACAAATAACTATAAAACGCTTTTTCGTATTCTACACCTTTTTGTTTAACAGGCAAGAAAACATTTGATAAACTTTCGCCAGTTTTTCTACCCATTAGGTCAAAACTGTGTGACCCTATCATCATTTCTGCTGATTTTTTTGCTTGTTTAGCATTGTTATATATGCCATACAGAGTATTGTCACCAGTAGCTTTGGCAAACTGATTAATTGTGTAGCCACTATCAATAATCTTACGTCTAAAAACATCATTAGCCGAAGACAAAACCTCTTTTATGTTTTTACCTTCTTTTATAACATCATTAACAGTTAAAACATTTGCTATAACATTTTTTTCTTCGGGGTTTTTGTCAGTCATAACATTCTGGTCTAACAGGTTATTTTTAACAAACCCTGGCAAGGATTCATCTGCAATATCTTCAGCTTGCCCAGACATATTCTCGCCCACACTGGGTATAATATTATTGACTTCATTATTAGCTTGTGCTATAATGGGGTCGTATAAAGGAGTTTGAGCAAGACCGTTTTCGGACGTGGTTCCCAAGGCTTCGGCATGAGGAGCTTGCTCAGCTCCTTTTTTATTTGTAGTGCTTGTATCTATATATGCGGATACAACCTGCAATTTTTTTGCTTTGGTATCAGGAACGGCTTCGACAACATAATGAGTACCATTTGACATAATCATCTCATATCTAACCAAGGAGGCTTGTGAGCTGTTTTTGTTATTATATTCTGAACTTTTTGAAGGTAAAACATGAACACTGTCATAATTGTTAATAACATTTTCAACAAGAACAATATCGTTAATATCTTGCATAGTATGGTCAGCTGAACCTGTTGCTCCATGCCGTCTGTTAATGTGGTTTATAGCACGGTTAGTAATGTTATGCACAAAGCCATTTACATCAATGCCTAACAGGTTTTTAATATCAGTTATAGCCCTGTCGTTTACTTTGCCAAGTTCCAAATTAGCATTAACATTTGGTTGTTTTGCTACAGCTTGAGCAAAAGCAACAATTTTATCTTTAATATTTGTCTGTTTTGCAGCTTCAACTTCAGCCAAAGCAGGCATTTTTTTATTTGTTTTTGTTGTTGCTTCTTGCACTTGCTGTAATGGGTCTGTAATATCAGCTTTTTCTCCTGCGTTATAATTACTTATTGCCCCCACTCCACCAACAGCACCACCAAACAAACCGCCGCCAATAGCCCCAACAAGGCCAGCCTGTCCTAATTGTTTAGGGTTAATGATTGCTTCGCTGTCAGTAGAAAACAGGGGCATATCCTCTTTATAGGTTGACTTTTCTGTAATATTCCCTACTATATTTTGGGCGATTTCTTCCCTGCCTTCTTCAAGTGCGGATTTAACAATGTTTTGGCTAAAGAATTGTCCTGCTTTGGTTTTATAGTTTTTAGCTATAACGTCCTTCATCACGTTATCAATACCACCGCTAGATTCAATCAAAGCAGAAGGGATAGAATAAGCTAAAGCATTAATAAACGCTTCCTTGTCGCTTGCCCCCTCTTTTAGGCTGTTATCATAGGTATCAGAAAAATACCTGCCTATCCTTACTTGGGTAACCGGTGTTTTTAAACTTTTAGCCACTGTGCCAGCAGCTTTTGCTATTGTGCCAGCCTTTTCTGCTGCAAGCATAGGGGCAGCTGTGCCGCCAGTGGCAGCCATTATACCAATATCGGCAAGAATAGAAGGGGTAGAACGAACCAGAGGCAAAGCAACATTAGTAAAAGCCTTACCTGCTAAAGTAGAGGTGTCAATATTGGCATCTTTTATTTTTTGTTCTTGTTTTTCCGTTGCCTTGTTAAGAATATCAGTAACGCTTGATACGGCCTTATTACCAAAAGATTCTGGGGAGGTCGGAAGATAACCTAACATTTGTGTAGCGGCTTGTTTTTGTTTATTTGTCAAGTCGGAGCTTTTTATTTTTGCCAGCTTTTCTTGGTAGGTTTTTTCGTTTTTTCTGGTATTAAAATTATTAATTATTTCAGCAGGCCATTTTACAGCATCTATTCCACCAGCTACAGCAGAAGCACCTAGAGCAGTTAAGTATGGATTATCTGGCTGTTTTGTTTTACTGGTTGTGTTTACTTTAGAAGTCTTTTTTACACTTTCATCTTCTAAATTGCCAGTTTTCCAGTTATATTTTGGAAGGGTTAAAGCCATTTTATCACTTCCTTAATAGCCAAAAAGTTGTAGAAATTCTTTAATCGTTGCTTCATCATATCCGGCATTTCTTAGGTTCTGGGCAGCGTTAGACAAAATAGCGTTTGCTTTAGCACTTCCTTGTGTAACATTACCAGCACTTATTTGAGCGTAAACTTTGGTAAATTCATCTTGCAGGCCATATTCGCCACCAGTTTGGGCATTTTTATAAGCTTCGTAGCCCTTCATTTCTAAATTGGCAGGGGAATTAAGGCTGTTTGTTATTGAAGTAGCATTGGCTGCACTTGTTGGAGTGCTTGTAGTATATTCTGTGGAGGTTTTGTTACTGCTTGTCCCGCTTGTGGTTCCGGCGTTTGCCGCCGTTAAATAACTAGCAACCTGTGCAGAAGACAACCCTAGCCTTGCCCCTATTTCTTCACTAGTAAAGCCCATTTTCCACAAATATACAGCATTTTCAAATTCTTGCTGTGCTTTTGCTTCGGTGTCAGCTTGAGCCTGTATTCTTGCATTATAAAGAGTTTGTGCATTATTTAAGCCCTGGCTAGCTATTTGAGAATCCCAATCAGAGGCAGCTTGTGCCCTTTCAATGTCAGAGTTGGCTTGTGTTTGCAGTTTCTCTAATTCTAAGGCCTGCAAGGCTTGGTTTTTGGCAAGCTCGTTAGCGTTAATATTGCCCTGGTAGGTATTGCCCAATTTTACAAGATTGCTTTCAGAATAGCCGGAATTATTAAGTCCTATTTTTGCATTACGTTCTGCATTAATTCCATATGGATTAGAGGCTTGAGTATAGGCAACATAAGCAGCGGTATTAGCGTTTTTCTGTTCTTCTAAAATATCATTACGCTTGCTTTCAATTTGTGCTAAAGTAGCCCGAATGGCAGTTGCTAACGCCTGGTCATTTGAAGCCTTAGCAGAATTGAGCATATTTAAATAATATGCACTTTCGCTTTCAAGCTGAGCAAGCGTATCGTTACCAGATATATTGCCACCAGCAGCACTATTCCCGCTTGTTTTGTTTGTGCTGCCAGTAGTGCCAGAGATGCCGGAGGCACTAAGAGCACCCCCGGCAGTTCTGGTCACGTTACCACTGGTAGTATTTACATTACCTTGCAAGGCTTGGGGGATATAATCGCCATAAGTAGCGGATTTATAATTATAATTGTTTACCCCTATATCATTAGCTAGATTGGAGGCTGTATTTTGTGCTTTAACGTCTAATCCTGCTAGCTCATTTTTTGCCCATGATACAAGGCCAGTATTGCCTGTGTTTTGGCCTGCCTGTACTTGCCCTGTTAAATAGGAGCGTTCATTGACGTAGTCAGGGTTGGCGTCAGCATATTCTTTTGCTATGTTGGTATACCTTGCATCATCCGGCGTAACGACATATTGTTTTGTCTGGTCAGCGGTTTCACCCGTAACCACCCTAACATAGTTTCCGTTATTATCCTTTGTTAGATAACTTGCCATATTATCACCCCTTATTCAGCAACGGTATAAGCAGCGGTCAGGACTTCACTGTTATTCATTTGGGTTTTAGCAGCTATGGCCTTAATAGTAGTTGCTGTAGTAATTGTAATTGCGGTAGTATATTCAGTGCTGCCCGTGGTAGGAGTATCGCCATTAGTGGTATAGTAAATAGTAGCCCCCTCGGTAGCACAAGACAAAGTAACGTCCGTAGGATTAGTAACTTCCCCAGCAGCTGGTGCAGCTTCAGGGGTAGCTACATAAGGTAGTGTGTATTCAGCAGTTAACACATCACTATCCCCCATTTGTGCCTTGATTGCAATAGCCTTAATAGTAGTATTAGTAGTAATTGCAATAGGTGTTTCATACAAAGTGCTTCCTGATGTGGGGGTATCTCCGTTAGTAGTATAATAAATACTCG
This sequence comes from Peptococcaceae bacterium UBA5755, assembly GCA_002419005.1. GTDB lineage: Bacteria > Bacillota > Dehalobacteriia > UBA4068 > UBA5755 > UBA5755. The sequence goes on from DIFF01000003.1 coordinate 10,491, forward strand.
CTCCCTCTGTTGCACAAGCTAAAGCGATTGTATCGTTATAATCTACTTCACCAGCAATAGGGGTAGCTGTAGGTGTTGCCACATCTGGCAAGGTATAAGCAGAAGTTAGAACGGTACTATCTATACAACCATCCTTAATTGCAATAGCTTTAATTGTAGTATCAGCAGTGATTGCAATTGGTGTAGTATATTTTGTACTACCAGAAGTCGGCGTACTCCCATTAGTAGTATAGTAAATATCAGCCCCAGCAGTAGCAGTAGTTAAAGTAATAGTATCGTTATAATCTACCTCGCCAGCAACAGGAGCAGCAACGGGAGCAGCACAAGTAATAACTGTATAGGTTTCGCTTGTAATGGTTGAATTATTAGAACCATCTTTAATTGCAATAGCTTTAATCGTGGTTGTTGCAGTAATAGAAATGGCAGACTCATACAAGGTGCTTTCGGCAGTAGGAGTTGTCCCATCTGTGGTATAGTAAATTGACGCACCGGAAGTAGCACAAGCTAAAGCTACTGTATCATTTACATCTACCGTATCGCTTTCAGGTGTAAATGTAACCATAGCAACATATGTTCCAGGTATCACCCAGGCATTTTCTGCCCAATAAAAAGTTTCGTTTGTATAGGGTATAAATACCTTTGAGCCTGTTAGTAGGTTTGTGGTTACTATATCCTCTTTGTCAGCGTCAGTATCACAAATCATTTCCATATAAAATTTTGTAGCATCATATAATCCCGGTTCTTGTTTTAATATTGTATATCCCATTTTCTAGCCTCCTTATTTTACTGAACTGCCATAAATAAAACGGCGTTCTATTGCAAACACACCAAAACCTTGATTTAACTGGTCATTTTCTAGTTTAATTTGAATCGTTTTATATTTCTTAATTTTTTTGCCAAAAGAAACAATGTTTTTTGGTAAAGAACTAAATATAAAATGTTCAAAATCTATATAGCCAAAATCTAACAACCCTAAATAATCAGACTTAATTAATGTGCCAAAGTCCTTATCGGTAATAATATAAGTGTTGACGGATGAGGCGGCATAAGTCTTTAAAAAAGCACCACAGCCCTTTTTCTGCATTGTCTTATAAGTCATAAAGCTATTATCATCAGATACAGGAGTAGTCCAATAAGCAGTTATAGCCTCGCCATCTGTCCAGGTTTCACCTGTGTAATAGCCACCGTCAGAATAGGCCGACATTAAGGTGTTACCATTACTGTCTATAAGGTCGGTATTAAATTTACAGATTTTCCCGTCTGCTGTACCAAAATACAATTCTCCATCATTTTCAAACAGGCACGAAGCGGGTATATTATCAAAATAATACCATTCATATTCAAAAGTGCCCGTTATGTTGTTTGTATAACTTCTTTGTCTAGAATCAGCAATAAAAGCCTGGTCATTAACACACAAAACTAAATACCCGTTCCAAATAGTAGCAATAGCATTTGCTAGGGTTTCTAATGTTAATTTTGGATTAACAAAACTTGACCGAGATTGCATGACTCTTTCGGATTTTATATACTCGCTACCAATAGCATAAACGCCATTTCTAGTTAAAAATATTGGGTCATCAATCAGCCTACAAAATACACCTTTTGATATTGCCCCATCGCCTGTTAGGCCTTGCGTGATAGGAAATAAAACATCAGTAGAATCATAATCGTATGTTCTTAAAAATACGGCAGCATCTTGTTGATTTTCGGCCTTAACTATCGCCAAAGCGTCGTTAATATGAAGATAGCCCATTATTGCAGCATCATCACTGCCTATTGTTGTATAAGAAGTGTCAGGTACATAGGTAGGGTCGTTTAATTCGGAATAAAAATCAGTACTGGGATAGTCAGCCGTGCCGCCAAAAAATACATGGTTGTTATATATCGTTGCAAAGGTACACTTAGAGATTTTGTTTTCTACATTTTTTGAAAAAGTAATAACAAGCGAATCTCCAGTTGTTGGAAGTATTTCCCCCCCTCCACTTACAAATAAAACCGCCCCTTGTGATAAATTGACTGTATAATCAGTGTCAACAGTTTTTACTACATCATTTAATTTTACTTCATCTACGCTGGATATATCTGTAACACCCAACTTGAAGCTGACTGTCTGTTCTGTTATAGTATAAGATATTTTTCTTTTTGGAGTTAGCATGTTTAAATCTTGATAATATGTACCGCTACCAGTTGCAGGAGTAGCGGCTATTGTTATTAGCGGCACATAACCATCAACTGCTTGAATAGTTGTACCATCATAGGACAAATATTCTGTTCCGGTCAGGATATATAAAACATCATCATATAAAAAGGCATCTCCCTTGCCATTATTCACGCTACTTTTGATAACAGTACAGCCTGTGCTTTTCATAGAATATAATTTTGTACCAGCATGAATAACAAATTCGGTATCATCAAAGTAATATATTGCATAAACAGGCGTTTCTATATCTTCAGTAGTTTCTCCGTTTAGGGCGGTTGTGTGGAGTATTCGCCAGCCACACCTTTTGACCGGATAGCCGCCACTATCAGAAATCATATTTAAGGCATCAGGGCTTCTTTTGTCTGCGACGGTTGAGCCATCAGTCGAAAAATCTACCCCGGCGAAGTTATCGTATTTCTTTTTATAATAACTAACGCCCGGTATTTTAGGCATTTCTGTTATCCTTACCAATTCCCCCCACCGCCTTTATTCTTCGTCTTCGTCAACGTCATATTCATCTTCTATATCTTCTGCATTATATTTTTCGGCATCTTTTAGAGCATTTATAAACTTCTGTCTATACATAATGCTAAATTGCTTATCATCATCATCTTGGTAAATATATACAGCCAGGCCATAGGGCAGGGCTATTCTTGTTATATCATCACAATAACTAACCGTATCAGTTAGGCTAGTTAATGTAGGTGCGGTAGTCAATAAAGTATCTTCGTTTCGTTCCCTTACAGAATTTTCATATGGTAAAGCCTCTTGTAATAGTTGGTTTATCCAACCTAAAACAAAGCCGTTTAAGTCTGGCATAGTTGTCGAAGTTTCGCCAATGTAGCTTAGGGCTACAGCGTAAATATCGTTTACAGTTGTCATTCTTTTACCTCCCCCAAAAGGGAGGGGAGAAGGTAAAAACCCCCTCCCCCTAATTTAATTATTCGTCGGTATCAGTTCCAATAGCAGAAGGATAAGTACCAGCAGTACCAGCGGTCAAATACTGGTAAGCCTTAACTACGTCATTGGCCTCGGTAGTAAAAGGTGCACTATAAGTAGTAGCAGTGTTAGAATATCTAGGGTCGGTACCGTCAGTAGTATATACAGCGGTACAACTTGCAGTAGGAGTAATAGTGCAAGTATGGGCTTCGATTGCTACAGTAGGAGCAGCAAGCACAGTACCATGACTACCCGAAGTATCAACATGCACATAAACCCCGCCAGACTTAGCACCAAACACAAAGCAGTCATAATATTGACGGCCTTCAAGCAGGTTGCCAGAAATACCGGGCGGGTCTTGGTGTACTTTAGTATCGTTCAGTTTAACAGGAGCGGTAGCAGCATTTTTCTGAACAATAATAAAGTTTACATATACAGGCCACCGGCCAGAGGGCACTTTCACCACGGTACAGCCAGAATAAGTACCTACTTGGCCTTTTACCCATGCGTCCCTACTAACAGAGTCGGAAGTAACGTCAAATTGTCCTGCTTGTTTTAAGAGCATATAAATATTACTTGAAACAAAAATGGTTCTACCTTCATCTGGCACCTCTGCATCATCAAGAGCAGCAAGGCCAGTATCAATAGTAGTAGATACGGTTGATTTAGTTAGAGAGGTAGAGCTAGAAGCAACAGTACCTGCCTTTTTAGCAAGCACCCCTAATACATATTCATCCAGGGTCGGAATAGCCTGTTCTTGCAGTTGCAAAGCAAGCATCTTTCCAGCAGCCTTAATGCCGCTCTGGTCTTCATTGTTCCCTTTGTCAATAGTCAAGGAAAAACATTTATCTTGGGTTAACCCTAATTCCTGTACAGTGTCTTGAATTTCAACAGGAGTACCATATCTGTTACTAGTTGCCGTTCTGCTATAGTCACCCATAGCAACGGTAGTAGGAGTGGAAACTTTAACAGTTTTAACACCTGCCCAGGAGTATTCAGTTGACAACCTCCCAGCAATAACAGACTCTTTTATAAACTTTTCTTGAATTTGTTTTGCGTATTTATCATGCAAAGTAATAGCCATTTAAAATCAATCCTTTCTTTTTAGACAGTACTAAACCCCTCTAAAAAGAGAGCAGCTTCACCCGTAGGTGCAGCTGCATCTGATTTAACACTGCCTATATCTTGTTTTTTATTTTTTTCGTTTTGTTGCAGCATTTTTAACTGCGTTTCTTTTTCTTCTATTTGTTTTTGCAAAGCTTCTTTTTCTTTTAATTGCTCTGTCAGCTTTGCTTTTTCTACTTTCATCATGGCAAAAATTGGGCTTTCGCCTTTAGCAACTAGCTCCATAACTTCCTTTGGTACGTCAGTCGGCTTAATCTCGGGATATTCCTTGTAGAAATCCTGCCAAGGCTTATATTTTTCTTCTTCCGTTACCTTGGCTATTTCTTGTTTCCGGCTTTCAACATTACGTTGAGCCAGTTCTTTTAATAATCCCTCGTCTGCTTCTGGATGGGCTTCTTGAAGCTTGGCCAGTTCCTTGCTGAACAAAACCTTGTCTTTGCCCTTGTCTAATTCTTGTAAATAGCGTTCAACGCTCATACCATTTTCTTTGGCGTAGAAATCCAAAACCTTCATGGCTGGATTATCTTTTGCCCTTTCAATGGCATAATCGTAATTTAAGCCCTTTTGCAGGGTGCTAATAAGCGAAGTTTCGTCAATTCCTAATGCCTTAGCTACCTCCTGAGCGGCTTCTTTTTTAAGGTCATAGTTCTTGTCTAAAAACTTCAGCGATAACATTTCCTCTGCCGGGGCTTCTTTGGTTTCGGGTGCTTTGGCTGGTTCGGCAGTTTCTTCCGTTTTGGTTTCTTCTGCTTCTACTTCCTCTGTTTGGATGCTTTCTGCTTCTGGTTCGATAGTTTCCGTTAGTGTCCCGGTTTCCGTTACCTCGGCAGGCTCATCCCCTCCAAAACCTTCTAAAAATCCTGCGGTTACGTCTATGTTTGTGTCCATAGCTTCTGTCATTTTAAAAATCCCTCTTTCTTTTGCGTGTTGGTGTCCCACGCTTATTTTTGGGTATAAAAAAAACACCTCAAGAATTGAAGTGCTTCCCTTAACAGGAATAAAATATTAAATTATAAGGCTATTTGCTGAGCAAGCTGCGGATTTTGTTCCGGCATTAATTGCTGTTGTTGGGCTTGCTCTTTTATTAAGTCAATAATCTTTTGTTTGTTTTTGATGTACTTATCAGGAATACTTTCTAAATATAAAGCTGCGTCTTTAATTATCCCATTAGCAAACAGATTATCAGCTGTTTGGATTTGGGTAATTTCACTCCAATAAGAACCTGCCCCCACCTCAATATTCAGCTCCATAGCATCATAATGCAATTTATCAAATTCTATTATGTTCTTAACGTCTTCTCCGTTTTCTTCATAATAGACTTCTCTTGACCCATAATTAACCCTGATTATCTCAAGAATTACCCTAACATAATCCTCCACAAACTGATAAAAAGAAAGCTTTTGTAATTCTAAAGGGGCAGCACTTGCCTTTTGTACTGCAATAATAGCTGAAGTATTATCCGGCCTTACGTTCCCCATAGCTGCATCAGTAATGCCCATAAATTCCTTAGTATACTGAATAGTCTTTTCAACCAGTTCCATAGCTTGAGCAGAGAAATCTGGTGCCCTAAAGCCAGTTGCCACTACCTCATTAGGCGAACCCTGTACCTTAATAGCCTGTCCCACTTTGTTTGTCCACTTTTGAATTTTTGAAGCATCATAAAATATCTGTGGAAAAGCCATTTTCTTTTGGTGGATCATAAATAAAGCCCACAGGGTATTAATATATATCTGGTTTTGCACTACACCAGAAGTAATAGCCGGTATACCATGATAAGAGTTTTTGTTTTTAATCCAGCTCATGTAGGCTACCGGGTAAAGCTTATAACCAGTATTAATTACCTTAGACAGCATTATATTTTGCGTACACTTGCAGTAATTAACTAGCCCTTTTTCATCTTTCCAGAGATAAATTAAAACGGTAGTCAAGTCGTTTTCTGCCACGCTATTTTCCCCATAGTAATTATTATCACTGTCAGCCTGTATTTGCTCCCAATCGGTTATCCCATCTTTTTTAGCCTGTGCTTTAACGCTGGACAACTTAGAACGCTTGACAATTATAATATAGGGCTGTTCCTGGACTTCATCTATAAAGGGATTGCCAAAGATAATATTAGTATTATCAACGGTTTCTATCTCTATCTTTCCCTTGGCAAATTGTCCTATTTCCTGGTCAGGGTTAAAGCGTAAATAAAAACAGGCATCACCATCAACGGCCGCATTTCGTATTGCGTCCCTGTTCTTCGTTTTAGCTTTACTTTGCTCGATAACTTTTTCTATTTCGCTAGACAAAATTTTGTCAACATTAAAGGGTGTAGCATTTTCTTTATAGGTTTTAATATCAATGCCAATATCATCACTTACTATCTGCGAATTAAAATAAGGGATAGCCCTGGCAAAGATATTTAATACTGGCTTTTCAAGGTCAGGAGCGTTTAAACCTTCCCATTGTTTGCCTATGTAAAAGTTCTCGTTTGTTCCTACGGTATCATACAGGGAAATACTGTTATTATAACTTACCCCGCTTTGATATTTTTTCCAAATATCGCTAGGTTGTACTTTATTCAAACTTAATCACCTCTTTTTGCCCCTTGCTTGTTCCGTCATATCTTAGCAGGTTGTTTAGTTGTTCCTGTAAAGAGCTTATTGCTTTATCTTCTTCGATATCTGTTTGAATTATAGCAGGCTGTTCTTCCTTTTCTTCCTTAGCTTGTTTAGTTATCACATAACCCAATACAACCCCACAAAGAACGCTTATAGCCCCTACAGCAAACACTAATATATTGATTAATATAATCTTCACCCCCTACTTAATACTTACCGGAATAGCTTAAAAAGCTGTCTACTTCGTCATCATATTCCGGTATATCAAAGTCTTGTATAACAGGTTGTTCTGCTGGCATTGGCCTACCAGCACAGAAATACCGGATTGCATCTGGAGCATGGGTTATTTCGTGCGGTTCTGTTGATATATCGTTAGGATTTCTCGAATCATATTGCAGCATTGGCAGGGTTCTAATCAGGTTATGACAGTTCTCAAATATCCTTAATCTAGCTGATTTTTGGTCTTGCTCATCCTTTATAACCTTCAACCATTCAGCCATGTCATACCAGCCCTGTACCCTGTTGTTATTTGCCTTAACTAAACCTATATTATGTTCTGCAAATATATCTGCTGTACTCTTGCCAGTGTCACTATGCTTATTCCACAAATCAGCAGGTGCAAAATATGTATCTATTCTTTCGTTGGTCATACTCTTTAAGTGTTCTATTGCCTGGCTAACAATTAGATCACTTTCGTAAATCTCTTTATAAACATACCCTTTGCCCTGTTCGTCTACCGCTATAAAATAGCAGGCAAACATATCCCGGCCATAGTCCATTGTTACATATCGCTTCCAACTTGCCGGAAGGTTAAACGGCCTTATAACATGAACGTCCCTGTTCCACATAGAAAAATATTGCCCTTCGAATACGTCCCAATTCCCATCAAGCCAGGCCTGCCTTAGTCCATCCGGCAGAGCTTCTAGCATGGATACATACCCCTTGTCATTCTCTAACAGGGCTTTATTGTCATATACACCAGCTCTAATGAAATAATAATCTTCTGGGTTTTCGTTTTGTTTATATTGCCTATCAATAAATAATCTCTTAACCCAGGTGTGGCCAATGCCGCCAGGGTTACAGGTTAAATACATTCTTTTAGGGAAGTTGTTCACGCCACGCAAGCAGGCTGTTAGGGTCGAAAACTGGTATTCTGTAAATTGTGTTGCTTCGTCAATGAATATAATATCGAATTCCTGGCCTTGGTATTGCAATACATCTCCGTCGTTGTCACAGTAGCCCAGCTTAATTCTTGAGCCATTAACGAAAGTAAAAGACTTTTCTACTTCTTTATAGTCGGCTACGCCTTTTAATTCGCCTAACAGGGGTAATATGTGGTTTTCTCTTAGTTCTGGGAAGGTTCGCCGTAACAGCAGCATCTTAATACCCGGATAAGTTAAACCTAATAATAAAGCTTTTCGTCTTACTGACCAGCTTTTTCCCCCGCCTCTCGCCCCGCCATAAGCTACGAATCTTTGTGAAGCCATAAAAAATTCAACCTGTTTTGGGTTGGGTTCTGCTATTGTTATTTCTACCATTCAACCACCTTCAAAACTGCATAAACACCCTGATTTTATGCAAAATTAATGTATAATCACCTGCAAAAACACATTATGTAAACTTATAAAGGCAATAAAAAAGAGCGATATAATAATATATCAGCCCTTTTGTTTTTACTGCTAACTTTACATAACATGGGTTATCGGTATTAAGCTAATTTTAAGCCTATTTTTAGCCCTGTAGAGAAGATTTTAACCTGTCCTAGAGTAAATCTATTATAATAGATTTAAGTCTTGTTGTATACCCCTAGAATCGCCGCAAATTAAGTGTTTTATTTGCCGTAGGTTATAAGCTCGTTAGAAAGTTTAATTTCAATCATGGAATTACTATCAAAATCTACAGCTTGCAAAGGTTTGCCAAGTGCTCTATCCAGTACAATCTTAATACATTCTATTTTTAAAGCCGGTGCTGTGCTTTCGTCGTTCATTGTCATTATTAAGCTTCTTACCGCATCCGGAGCAGCAGCCTTAAGCATAGCCTTGACTTCCTCGGGGATTTTTGGCCTGCCTGCTGGGTTTCCTGACTGTCCAGGCTTAAATTGCCATTCTTTTACTTTTGCGACTGCTTTGTTACTGTTGTCAGTTACGGCCATTCTTAGCCACCTCCTTTTAAATTAATCCCTAAAATATCTTTCCCCCATAGGCACAAACATTGCGTTACCAGCATTAAAAACAATCCCACAACCCAATGTTGGCCTAAACTTAGCATGTTTGCCATAAGCAAAAGCATAAGCATCAATATCAATTCCGCAACCAACATTCAGGCCAAATATAATATTTCGCTTGTTGGCCGAATACTTACAACCTCCAAACGAATGGCTGTGCCCCATGACAAGGCTGATGCGTTCTTGTATGGCTGCGTTTAAGGCTCCATCCTTACCAGAGCAATTAATGCCATGTCTGTAAAGCACATTATCTATAATAAATTCTTCTTCTATCTGCCAGGTATGAGGCAGTTCTAGCAAATCATTAAAAGACTTTAAAAAACGCTTGCCAATGCCTAAAGTAGCTGCTTGTCTTTCGGGTATGTTATCATGGTTACCTTGACAGATTTTAACTTTCGGGAAAGCTTTGACGTATGTCTTTAGCCGGTTAATACTAGCATCTAATTCATCATACGCACTTTTCGCACAGGTTTCGGTTTGGTGTCTACTAATGGCATGATTGTCTATTAGGTCACCAATACAGACAACTTGCCCAACATTAAACTGTTTGAAAGTATCCTGTAAAAACTTTAAATAATTTGGATGATCAAAAGGAACGTGAAGATCACCAATAACCCCAATAGGCCTATTTACAGCCTGTGTAGGGGTTTTTCTTTTTGGATGATACCGAATATATCCCCAGGCCTTTTCTCGCCTCTGTTGATGTTTTTTGTCCGGGAAATAAGGCTCGATAATGTCGGCTATCTGTTCAAGGCTTAGATTTTCGTCAAAGTATAGTCTTTCTACTTCCTGCTTCCAGTCCAACCTTACACCTCCCTTATTATGAACCATAAAATATCGCTAAATATACAACTGCAAAAATTAGTGTAAGTATGCCAAAGATTTCAGCAACCCACAGCATAATATATAATATTTTATCAATCATTTTGTTTTACCTCGTTTCATTAAAGAGCTGTTTTAACGGCTCTTTATTATGTTGCAACGCACCCCACCATGCTTTTATTCCGCAACATACAAACCCGCCCAAAAGAAAAACCCGCCAGCGGTTTGCTAGTGGGTACTTCTTCACAATATCAGTGTAACATAAAAAGTGGGGCTATTTTTGCACTCTTTTTGCACTAAGAATTAATTATTCCCATTTCTAAAGCTATTTTGGCAAGAACTTTATTAATTCTCTTATATGCAGCTCTTTGACTTAGGTGTGTTTTTATACCTGCTCCCATTACCGTGTAGCTTCTTCGCCAATAAACCAAGTCTATTAACTGCTTGTCCGTTTCATCACAATTGTTTAAAACCTTGTCTATAATTTTGATTGTTTTTTCTGTTGAAAGTATATAAGTATTAGTTAAAAGTTTTATAGCCGTCTTTTCTGTTGGATTGCTCGTTGTGCCGCTACTACACCCTGCTGTTAGGGAATAATTGCTAGTTGTCGAAGGTATAAGGTCTTGCTTGTATTGTTCTAGTTGTTTTTTGTCTTCGTGATAGTGTTCTAATTGCCACTCTATGTAACCCTTAATTTTTGGATTAAGCGAAAAACGCCCCACTAGACCACCGCCTTATTTGCTTTTTCGGATGACCTTCTTTCTAGTGCTAACCTGCGATATATCTTTGTTGCCGGTACGCCTGTTTCTTTTAGATAATCGCTGCAACCATTTTTAAAAAAATATGTTAATTCTTTAAAATTAAACTTTGTTTTAACTTCTTCTCTTTCTTCTTCGCTCATTTCACACAAGCTTCGCCAATCATTAACGGCTTGTTTAACTACTGCCAAGGCAAGATTGTTATATAATCTTTTTTCAAAATCCATCTCTGACATTGCTCGGCCTCCACTCTTTATAAATTTCTATCCAATCCTCTAATCTCATAATCACTAGCCAATCACTATTATTCTTTCTGTGAAATACTGCTGGTATATCGCCCTTGCTGTCACTTATAGCCTGTGCCATAGCGTCATATAGGCTTAGTCTTTCGGTTCTCTTTACTTCGATATGTACACCTGGAAGGCCGACCACATCAGCGTCACCATTAGCCCCGCAAAATTGCTGGCCTCTCCTTGTGTCATATCCGTACTCACGAAGCTTTTTAGCAAGCTCTCGCTCTCCGGCTTTGCCTTTTTCTTTAGAATTAACCATTTTTCTCCTCCACCAAAGCCCTCAACAACAATAAATAATTAATGCTATCCCCTATCTTTTCATCCCACATACCAAGCGGATACTCCCCGCCCCGACACATATCATTAATGCTTACTGTGTGTTTTGACATCATCCCAGCCAGTGCTTGAATTGGCGTTATGCCTTGCAAGGTGGCTGCAATTTTAAAATTATGTAGTCTGTCCTCTGTTGCGTATTCTTTGGCTTTATTTATTAGGGTATTGGTACAATGTTCTAGCATGTTTTCAATTATTTGGTTGAATTGCTCGGTCCTCATTGTTGCCCTCCCTCATTTCAATTAGCCCTCTCTTCGACCAGTTATCAATCACAGCCTTAAACCCAATAATGCTAATTTTCCCTGTCTTTTTGTTTACGCACACCCAGTCACCATAACTACTACTGGCAACAAAAGCATATTCTGTGTCTCTTAGCCCCTTTGTTACTTCGGGCATGTTTACTTCTTTGTTTTTAACGTAAATTTCCATTGTTTAGCCTCCTAGTTTTGTTTTTTAGTAATTTGTTCCCACTCTTAAAACCTTTCTAGCTGCATTGTTCCCATTGACCCCCTAAATTGTTCCCACTGGCACAATTCGTATAGCTGCATTGTTCCCACTGTTCCCATTGTTCCCACTGTTTTTTTTACTCTCATGCGTGAGAGAAGTATATACAGCTTATACTTTAGTATGTGTAGTATATATGTTTCTGTATATAGGCCTTATCTCCGTTTTTGTGGGAACAATGGGAACATTCCTGCTAAAGCTATAAATGGAGTGGGAACATTTTGGGAACAAAATGGGAACATCCCTGCTAGAGTACTAAATAACAGTGGGAACATTTTTAAATACAAATCCTTTTGCCCTGGTAAACGAATTGTAGCTTTTCTTTGTCTTCGGGCAATTCTTCTTTTGTGACCTTAAACCACACACACCAAACTGGTTGAGGCGACCCTTTAATCCTTTTTCTTTTTGTTGCTCTTGTTTCGTTTTCAGAATATTCAATATAACCATTCCGTTTAGCCCAGGATAAGTAAGCTGTCGCATTGTATCCATTCTCCTGCATTTTTTGGTCAAATACAGATTTTATAAAATAGATATAATTTTCATCAATACATCCCCAGGCTTCGCCGGCGTTAGGCTCAAACCTTGACATGTTCATAGCTATAAAACTATAAACCCACTCATGACACCGATCATTCTGGCTAACCTCATTTTTAGAAGTTAAATATTGAGCAAGATCACAAGCACTAATAATTTGTTCATCCTTAAAAATCCACTCATTAATTAACCTGTCCGCAGTTAAAATAATACTTGCACTTATTGCCTGCTTTTCTGTGGTATCTCCGCAAGACAATTCCCGGTGATATACCCTCTGAATAGTCCTTGCGTATTCTAAACTGCCAGGTTCTTGTAATATTGAAACAAATTCTTTTCCGGCAAACCCATAATTTTTAGTTACCAGAGTAACAAATTCTTTTGGATCTTCAAAAAGCTGTTCCTCTTTGCAATCAATTTCTATGATGCGGTTTACCGCTCCACCACCGGAGCTAGAGGAAGTTATTGGCATTTCACCGTTGGTTAGAATACAGTTTTTCCAGGTTACGGTTCTTTGCAAGCCGCCTGCTTTTGCTCCCCTTACTCTGCCTACACCCTCTGTTAGTCTGTAAATATCCCGGTCAAAATCTCTTTTTTCGCCGTTTTGAATTTGCAGTTCGTCAAGGCAAAGGGGGAGGTTGTTCATAAACCCGGCATAAAGTTCTCTTGCTACTGTTGTGCTGTTAAAGGTTACGATATAATCACCCATTCTAGGGCTTGCCCAAACCGAAGCAGCAAGCATTAAAGCAACTGTTTTTCCGGCCTCTGTTCCTCCCCAAAGGTGGACAAAGAAAGGGAGAGCGTCACAAGGTTCAACTAATACACTAGCAAAAGAGGAGGCTAACATAATTCTGGCAATCATACTGCTTTTTCTTACCTTCTTAACAGCTTCAAGCCATTTATTATAATCGCCGGATTCTTTAACGCTTTCGAAGGCGTGTTTGAATGACAAATCACCGTCAAAAACCAAACTATCAACATACGGACTAAACCCATGATCAGCTATCCAACCAAGGCGGCCGACGCTGTTTTGCTCTGGCAGGCTTTCATAATTTAAGTGTTCTACTTCGGTTAAATATTTAACAATATGTTTTGAGTTTTCCGAATTAACTGCTAAACCATAGCTTGCTAGGTCTAATATCTTTGTTGAACTTGCTAAAACAGCTTTGTCTACAATTAAGGTACGCCAGTTTTTACCCCTCTTGTAAGCTATCTGCATTTTTTCCTCGCCGGTGTCTATGTTAGTTAGTCTTTGAATGGGCATAATTGGATGATTACAAACTATTATTTCGAATCCGTACTTGTCCAAAACAGTAATTCCGTATTCATCGCACTTATAATCACCCGTTAAAAGCTCGAAAGCTTGTCCATCAAATTCCGTTACATTATCTGTTGTTATGCCTTGCTTGCTTTGTACGGTCTGTAAATATGCGTTCCATATAGCAATAAAATTACTAATTCCAACTGCACCGGCTTGTTTTTTAATTTTTGCCAACATTTGAGCAAGTTTAAACTTGTTATCTTTGAATTGATAAAGCCATTCAAACGGTGTTTGCGTGTTTATGTAGTCCTCCCTTGTCCACTCTGGTATGGTCAAATCTTTCGTCACGCATTTCACCCCGTTTCATTTCTACTCTATCTAAAAGGTACTCCTGGTAGGCTAATTCTTTAAGTGATTCTACAAACAAAGGGTTTAGCTCGTCATCAGGGCTAGCTGGTGCATACAGGCTTTTGTTTTGGGCTAAATATAACCACCTTTCAAAGACTGTCCAGTATTCTTGATCGGCTATTTCTCTTTCGGCCTCCCAAATTGCCCGATCTTCTTCCCATTTCTTTTTAGCCTTTGCCATTTCTATTTTTTCCCGGTATGTAGGCTTTTTTGACAAAGGCAAACCTAAAGAAAAATCATAATCAAGTTTGTTTATTGCCTGGGAAAAGCCGATTTTAAAAAGCTGCATAACAAACCCAATAATGTCACCATGAGCACCACACCCAAAACAATGGTAGTCTGTTTCATACAGTCTTAATGAGGCTGTTTTTTCGTAATGGAAAGGGCATACTATAAACCCGGCTTTGTTTTGTTTTAGTCCGTATTGATCGGCAATATCCTGCATACTTAGGGCAGTTTTTATATAGTTTGCAAAATCCATTTAACCACCCCTTTTTAACTGCTCTCGCAGGTAATGATACAAAATCTCATAAATTATTTTCCCGCTTTCAGCAGGCTTACAAAACATCAGCGTTACATCAAACCTGGCCAGCCAGGAAAATATTGAACCTAAAAGGCTATTAGGGGCAATACGGCTTCTATAATTGTGACTTAAAATATCAGCAAACGAACCGTTTTCAATTAACAAATAAATCCGTAGTCCCTGTGCCCTTGCTCTGGTGAATTCGTCCTCAAAGCGTTGCCTGTTGATTGTTAGGTTACTACATAGTTCATCAATACTGGCCTTTCTCTCAATGGCTATATCATTTTCCAGGGTCATGCCTCTTAGCTGAACAGAATAATCACCGGTTTTTAAACCCCTTTGAATTGTCTTTATTTTGTTTTTTTCGAGATAATCCAAAACGTGTTTATTCTCTTTTTCTCTGGTATCAACTATTATTTCTAGTTCTTTGAGTAGCTTCTTAACTTCGGTATCTGTTAGGTATTTGTGCAAGTCCTAGCCCCCTTTCCTTACCAGGGGGCACCATCAGCACCGATTGCAAGTTCTTCATCCTTAATCTCTGTTATGGTCTGTCTTTCGGGCAGTTCACCCTTCCATTCAGGCAGGTTTTCAGCTCTTTTTTTGTCGATAAAGTATTTTACTTTTAAGTATCCGTTTTCATCTTCTATTAGGTTAGCAGCACCAACTGCCCCCACCCAAGACAGGAAATTAAAATTACCCTCCTCGATATTAAAGCTGTCAAAAAAGCTGGTCATGTTACGGTTGAAATATTCGTTTTTGACTATGTAGTTTTTAATCAAAATATTGCTGCCGTTTGGCTGTACCGTAACAACAATCATAGGATTACCAGACGTTTTAGAAGTTGTTTCCTCTGCTAAAATAACTTCCACTCTGTAATTACCAGGTTCAATTCTTTTTGCTTCTTCTCTTTGAAATTCCCAATTATTTGCCATGTTTTTAGCTCCTTTAAATTTTTAGTTTGTCGCATAAGGCTTTTATTTCTTTTTCGTATTCTTCCGGGGGCAGGTTTTTGGCTTGAATTTTTCTTTTGTAATACTCGTAAATCTCCCAAATATTTTGATTCATCTTATTACCCCCTTTAATACCTGGACAACCATTTTTCTGTATAAATATGCATTAATTTGTATTTGTCCAGAAAGCCCATAAAGGGTAAAATTAGGCTCTCTGGTGAGCAAATATCTTCTCGGTAATACTTTTCCTTGTAGACAAATTCTCCATCACTCACAAGGTACTCAAAGGCTTCTGCTTCTGGGACAAGGTACATATAGAATGGGTGCTGTGGGCTATCCAGATACTTGCCTACTTTATATGTTGTGCTGAATTTAGTGTCATAGATAATCCCGGCTTTTAAAAAGTCAAGCACTCCATAAACTATAAAGGTGGTATTCCCAATCTTTAAATCCCGGTATATCTTCGCCTGATAAGCTCCACCCTTGACAATCTCTGCAATCTCTGTTACTGGCTTATACCATTTGTGGCTTTCGTCTAGTGGGTTGCCCTCACAGGTTGCTTGTACCATTCCTTCGAATTTGATTCCGTCTAACATTGCCCTTGTTTGCTGTGTTTGTTCCCTGTTCAGCGTTTTTAAAAAATCCTCATAACCATTATCTTTTTTAAAGATCCAATGATAAGATGAAATCAAAGACTGACTAACTAAATACTTTTTAGGCCTGCTCATAGGCTTTGGTTTTGGAGTTATAAACATAACCCAATTCTTTTACTTTTGCTTTCATTAAGGCCGCTAGTTCTTTTTCGCTAGTTAAGCCATGTTTTAACCTTTTAATTTCATCCCCGGTTTTAATTACCAAATCCGGGCTATCCATACAAGCAATTAATGCTTTCCCGGCTACCATAGCGGCTTCATATTCAACCTGTTTTGTTTTAGTCAACGCACTATCAGCCAGCAAATTTTCCCTTATTTTAGCAAACAGTTTTGTTAAAAAGTCGTTAGGCTCTCCTTCTGTCAATTCGGGTATTTTAACAAGTCCTTTGATACCGTAGGCACTTTTGGCAGAATATTGTGCTGTGGGGGTAAAGCCTAAATAGCGTTCGCCGTTTTGGATAAACATATAGGCCGCAAGGTCTGCTGGTTGATATACAAGCGTTCTGGCACTACCCTCACAAACCAAACTGTAAAATGTTTCTTCATTGTCTTTTTCTTTTTGGGCGTGGAACAAATAAATAACATTAAAGTTTTTACGAAGCTCAGCAGACAATCTTAAAAACTCTTGCTTAATAATCCCAAACCCTTGCAGGCTAAAACCGCCGCTTGCTTTGTTGGCTTTGGGGTCATTCCTCATTGCCCAATCTTTTAGCAAATCTATTAAAGCTCCGCAAGTATCAATAACCACTGTTTTATATTTGCCTTCGCAGGCTTTAATATCAGCTAAAAGTTCTTCGTATGTTTTTACAATGCTACTATCCTTTCTATGCTCTACTTTAACCCTGGCTAGCCCTTCGTCACTATCAATTAGCACCACATCAGGAGCAGACAGGGCTAGTGTGGTTTTCCCCACACCTGGTAACCCGCTAACAATCATAATTATGTTTTTATCACTGAAATTCATTTCTTCTGGTTTTACTATTGCCATTTGTTTTCATTCCTCCCATTCGTTTATTTTGTATGCTATTTGTTCCAAATCCTCAATACATTCTTTACAATACTGTTCCCCGTTAAAATCCCAGTAGCTGTCAAACTCAAAAATATCTGCACCGCAGTTAGAACATATAAAAACTGGTTTTTCTGGCCAGGTTTCCGGTTGCCCGGTAGCCTCTAGGTTTCTAATTACCGGATGATCGGGAATCATTACTTTGCCTCCTTTTATTGATTTTCAAATTTTCCAACCAAATAGAAATCATCCACAACATTACTTTCAATTACCTTAACCCCAAAAAAACTTTTATGTTTATCTGTGCTTGCCGAAGTCGGAAAGTGGCCGGCTTTTAATAGGCTTTTTATAACTTCCGGGTTAATGATGATGTATTCCGGGTATTCGTCATTGACGGTCTTTTTGAATCTCAATATGTTCTCAAGCATTTCGCCTACTGTTGTCATTATTTCACCACCCAAACATCTAGTTTTTGCACTCCAAATTGCAACGCTTCTTCATGGCTTTCACACAAAAGGTCAATTATTTTACCGTCGTATCTCTCGTTAATCCAATCTGCTGTTTTGTCCTCGACAACTCTTTCACCAATACCATCAATATAAATTACCGTTCCTTTAGGAAGCTTGTCCCAATCAGCCCCAACCGTTACCCCTACTTCGGGAATTGTGCCACTTGCTGTTTTTTGGGTGTACTCTGTTCCTCTTCGGCTGGCGTGTTCAGCACTCCATTTGCCGCAACACTTGGGGCAGAGGCAGTACCCACTCACTGTGTAGGTTCCTATGTACTCTAATTGCGGCTCTCCTGTCTCAACATAAGCAGTATTAACTGGTTCTATATGTCTTTCTTGTATGTCGGCCTTTATTGGCTCGTTATCAAAAACTATCGAACCGCAAAACCCCATTATTGCCAGTGAGGCAGTTATATAAATAATGTTTCCCCAGTTTAGCTTTTTCATGGCTTATCCTCCAAAAGGTTAATTAATATTTCAACCTGTTTTTCCCAAACAGCAGCATCAGCGGCATCCTTAGCTGCACCCCAAGAATTCCAAGCAGGATCATTGGCACTCCAAGTCACAAGGGTAGCAGCCTTAGCAGTATTCTTAGCAGCCCAAGCAGCCCAAACAGCATCCCCAGCAGCATCATTAGCCCCCAAAACAGCATCCCTAGCAGCAACCCTAGCAGCATCATTAGCCGCAGCCCAAGCAGCAGCAGAAGCACCCCAAGCAGCATTCCTAGCAGTCCAAGTAGCGTTAGCAGCAGCATCCTTAGCCGCAGCTAATTCATCATTTGTTATTTTCCCGTTAAGCCAATCTCGCTTTGCCTTAATCGCTGCAACGCTTCTTTTGTCTGGATCATTAACCAGTTTCAATGCTTCCTCCGCACATTGACAGGCGAACTCATGCATAATTTTTGTGTCAAGTAGTTCTTCCCTTAAAATTGCCCACAGTCTGTTGGTAGGTGACACTTTTTCCAGTGCTAAAATATCCAAAGCACTCCAATGCTCTTTTTTGGTAGCATAATATTTGAGTCTTTTGCGGCCTGCTTCGGTATTAAGCCAGCAGGGATTAAATTTAATAAATTCTTCATAGGTTATTGTTTTCACAAAGTAGCCTCCTTTCTAGTTGGCTTGTCCTCCTTAACTGAATGTGGTAATATTTGGGAAAGGAGGTGAATTTTTATGTGGAACATTGTACAAATAATTATTTCTTTTATAGGTTGTATTACCGGCACACTCTCTTTAATAATCCTATTTAAACAAAAATGCTTTAACGAAGGAAAACTACTTATTGGTGAAGATAGGTTGGCCGGACATTCTTTTTATTTTAGACCTTCTGAAAAAATTGGCGGATTACAATATAAAACAAATTATTCGGCGGCCTTATCAATAAAAGTAACTAATAAATCGTCTTATCAAATAACAATTGATAGTGCTGAAATTTCTGCCCCAAAAAACCCTTTTTATCACGATAACAACTTTGAAATATATCTTTTGAGTTATGAAACCGGTTATGATAAATCAATTATTTTTCCTGTACAAAAGGTTACTAAACTGCCTCTAAAACTAGATCCATTTGAAACAAAATACATAGGGCTTCGTTTTCCATTTTTTGACTTTGCCGTAGTCAATTATGGCCTTCCCGTAAACATAAACTTAAAAATCAACACATCAAGAAAACCTGCATTTTTAACAATGAAAGTACCAGAATTTCTATCCTTTGCAAAAGCACAAAACCAGAGAAACCAGACAACAAAAAACGCTAACAATTGACAATAGTAAAGCTATCCTTATACTTAATTCGTATTTATTTTTTTCTTTATAATCAAACATTTTAAAATCTGTATGATTTAAGCTTTCCATCTCTCCACCTCCTACTCTTTATTGGCTGGCTCCTATACCTTGTCCATCAAAAACAGCTTCTGCAACTTCCTGGTAAAAATATCTTTTGCCCGTATTGCTACCAATTGGTATAAGGTCATTCACAACCGCAGCAGCATAGTTTTTACCGCACCCTAAATATTCTTTTATATCTGATACAGATATTAAGGCTCCATACGCTTTTCTTAAATCTTCTGCCATTGGATTAATTCTCGACCTGCTTGCCATTTTTGTGTCACCTTCTTTCCAAGTCGTTAATGTTATCAATAAAGCATCTATCCAGCATGGCTTTAACTACATCAATAATGACAACACACTCGGCATAAGATACATTCAAATTGTTTTGAGCCATTAGGTTCATTACTTTACTTGCTATTTTGCTAAATTCAGCCATACGCCAGGGAGAAATATAATATCCTCCCTCGTTGGCCACTTTTTGCATTTCGTCTTTGATTTTTGGTAGCGTGTTCACTGTGCGGCCTCCTTTTCTTTGTTTGAATTGTTTATTTTTATCTCACTTGATATAATAAGAGTGCTTGCGGCCTGCAAAGCAATTTAATTTACCCCTGGGAGGTGGTCATTATGAAAGAACTGCTTAAAGTTCTTCTAAACCGCACCCTTGCCCCAAGTAGGACACCAATATACAGTTAATGGGGGTAACGGCATACGACCGTACAAACTGTCTGCTCAAGAAACATATAAGCACTATGTCCCTGTAACCGAGACACCAACGGTTAGGCGGTGCAAGCAGTTGGAATATCGTATAAGGATTGAGAGTTGAGTGCTTATCAGCTCTCTTTTCTTTTGCAAGCACCCTTGCTATATCAAGCGAAACATTTGATTTGTTTTTGCTTAGCTTGCCCTCCTTACCATTTAATGGTAAACTTTGGAAGAAGGGGGTGACATAATGGACAAATACCTAGAATTATTACAATACTTAAAGGCCAAACCAAACAATTGGGAAACAAAACAAGTGCTATTTGATTTGTTTGGTGAAAATATTGTCATTAGTGCAGCATATAAAGATTATGACCACATTACCGCTGCAGGAGATGGATATTCTTTAACTCAAAAAGGAGAACACTTGCTCTATCAAATAGAAAAAGATAATGAAATTAAAAACAATCTTAAAAAAATATCTGGAGATATGAACAAAGATAGAGAAATACAAAAAATAGTAAACGAAGAAAATAGAAAAAATCAAAAAACAATAATAACAATTAGCCTCCTTACATTAATCGCAACAATAGTAGGAATATTTGTAGCCCTAGGTTAAGTGAAAATATTATAATTAGTATCTTGTAAAATTTGTTTGTCTCATACATTTTTCTCCACCCTCCTCCCTAACTTGCTTTGTCTTCGTCTAACTCAAAAAGCCTTAATTCACCCGGAGCAATTTCCATTGCATCACAAATAGCAAAAAGTTCATTTGCTTCTAAACATCTTTTTTTATGTAAAACATTAGATAATTGTGCTGGGGTCAGTCCGGATTTTTGGGCAATTGCCAACTGGATAAAACCCCTATGCTCAATATAACTTTTGATATTGTCTCTTATATCCATCAACACACCTCCTTTACTCAAATTTTGAGTACAGTTTAATAATAACACTCATAATTTTAGTTGTCAATATGTTTATACTCATTTTTTTAGTTTTTTTTATTGATTTTTAAAACTATTTGTTATATACTTTAATAAACCACCAAAAATGAGCCTATTTATTATGAAAGAAAGGGTTTGTTTATTATGACAAAAGAAGAAATCGGGGCTGTCCTCAAGGAAATGAGGTTGAAATCTAATAAAACACAACAAGAAGTTGCAAAATTAATAGGACGTACACAACAAGTTATAGGGCATTGGGAAACAGGGTATTCGCAACCAGATGCAAATACTTTATTTTTGTTATGCGACATTTATGGTCAATCAATTGATGAAGCTTTTGGGTTTAAAACTAATAACAACCAGAACAACCTTTCAAAAGAAGAACAGTGCTTAATAAAAAAATACCGCTGCCTAGATGACAGCGGAAAAGAAACTGTTGAGGTTGTATTGAACACGCAATACAAGAGATGTATTGGAGCCGATAGGGAGGATGCCGAGTTTTCCGAAGAGATATGCTGAAATTGTTGACTTCCCGCTATGGCGGGTAAAAAAATAGCCCCTCCCGCATAATGCAAGAGGGGCAAAATTAACGGCAAGGGGGGTTAAACTGTGGAAAAATATTACACTAAATATCTGACTATTAATCTTTCAGACGGCACTAAAAAACAATTAAAATTCAGAGGCAAAACTGAAAAAGAAGCCATAGAAAAAATGCTAAGAGCCAAGGTTGAAAATGAACAAGGTATATTACTTTTGTCCTCAAAAACCCCTTTTAAAAAATGGATAGAAGAATGGTTAATTACCTACAAAAAACCTAAACAAAACAATTTTGCTTTTTCTAATACAAAAGGAATCATGGACAATGTTTTTTTGCTCAACCTGGGAGAAATGCCTATTGGTAATATTAAAACCACACACATTCAAAAGTGTCTTAACACAAGGGGTCAAAATAGCCAGTCAGATATTGACAAGGTATATATGGCTATTAAAGATTGTTTTGCCAAGGCCGAAGCTAATGGTTTAATTCAAAAAAATCCTGCCAACTATTTAGAAAAACCAAAAGGATATAAAAACCAAAGAAGAACCTTGACACAAGAAGAAAAAAATATATTTTATATAGTAATTAATAAACATCAGTTCGGCTTGTTTTTCGCTATTATGTTAGGTTGTGGTTTGCGGCCTGGTGAGGTTAGGGCATTAACCTGGAACGACATTCAGGGAGATAATATTAATGTCAGATCGGCTATTAAAAAAGGTACAGGCACCCCCGGAGAGCCTAAAAGCAAGGCTGGCTTTAGAACTATACCAATGCCGAACTGGTTATGCGAAATAATTTCTAAACAAATAAAAAGCGTGGGGTATATTTTTGGGGGCACTGCTCCCATATCCGAAAAAAGATTAACCAGAGCCTGGCAGTCGTTTCATAGATTAATGGATTTAGAGGGTGGAGCTAAAACTTACAGAAATAAAGTTGTTATTCACAGTCCTCTTATCGGACAAGATTTAACACCGTATTATTTACGCCATACCTACGCTACAAGCTTAGCTGAAAACGGAATAGATATTAAAACCGCTCAATATCTTTTGGGTCATTCTACAATCACAATGACCGCCCAAATTTACACCCACGTTACCCCAAAAATGTTAGATACCGCAAGGGAAAAAATAAAAAATGCTTTTATATAAAAAAACAGGAACAGACAAAACGACAGACATTTTTTTAAAAATACCAGTTAAATGCTATTATATCAGCTGATTCGTAATCAGCAGGTCGTCGGTTCAATCCCGACCATTGGCTCCATTGTTTTTATCAGTATAACACCAGCTAAAATATATTAAAGGCTGGTGTTTTTGTTTTTTATACTCCTTTGAAAAATGGAAAAAATAGGATAAAATACGCTCATTTTGGAGATATTTACTGGACACTCACTGGACACTTTTTATTTTTCAGACAAAAAAAAGACGGTCAAGATTTCTCCTGGCTGTCAGATTTATGGAACACTTGGGCAAACAAGCGTTCTAGGTAACCACAAAATTTAATTTTTTATTCTTCAATTATAACCGTCTTATTCTCCCAACCAACTTTAAATCCTAACGCTTCCAAAACTGGCCGTAGTTTAACATAATTAGACCCTTCAATATTAATCCCTTCAATGGCAAACTCTTGCCCTTTAGGGGTTTTTATTTTAACCAATTCAGTTTGCAAGACATCCTCCACCTTCCCTACTTTGTTTTTGATTCCTAAATACTCTGCTATGTCAGAAGTATCACTAGGCGTATAGTATTTGTTCTGAATTTCTATGTGCAAGTGTGACCCTGTGCTGTTGCCTGTGCTGCCCATAACGCCGATATTTTCGTCCTCTACAACATATTGGTTGAGCTTTACTTTACTTTCCGACAAGTGAGCATAAACAGCAGACTTACCATCCTTATGTCGAATAACAATATACTTACCCCAAGAGGAAGGTAAATAACCGTTCCGAATAACAGAGCCACCGCTTATGGCTAAAACATCACGGCTGCCATCCGATACTAAGTCTATACCATTATGCTTGCCACTCTTATACCTGTCATCTTTTAAGGCATATATCTTTGTTACCCGACAAACATTTTTATTTCTAAAAGGGAATATTACCACTTTACCACCTTCTTTAGAATAATTCTAAAAATGGTCAAACAGATCTCCTATAAACACCTTACGGCCAACATTAAACTGTTTGAAAGTATCCTGTAAAAACTTTAAATAATTTGGATGATCAAAAGGAACGTGAAGATCACCAATAACCCCAATAGGCTTGTTTATAGCCTGTGTGGGGGTTTTTCTTTTTGGATGATACCGAATATATCCCCAGGCCTTTTCCCATCTTTGTTGGTGTTTTTTGTCGGGAAAATAAGGCTCGATAATGTCGGCTATCCGTTCAAGACTTAGTTTTTCATCAAAATACAGTCTTTCAACTTCTTGTTGCCAGTCCAACCTTACACCTCCTCTAAAAACATTTTTCAAAAACCCTTGACATTTGTGTTTGTATATGGTATTATATGCACACACAAAAACAACAAAGGGGCTGGATAAATGAATAATATAAACAATAAAGATAAAGAAAGAAATCATAATGTAATAAAAAAAGAATTAAGTGAAAAAACAAAAGAATGTTCAGGCCATTTGTCACTTAGGATACCAAAGTGTTTACACAGAGAGCTTATTGAGAAGGCTAAAAAAGAAGGAACAAGCCTAAATCAATATGCGGTGTATAAATTAAGTAAAAAATGAAGGAGTGATAAAAATGGAAAAATGTTATAATATTTATAAAGCTTATAAAGATTTGCTTATAAGAACTGGTAGATATACTAATCTTGAAGAAGAAAAAAAATGTAATATAACCTTTAAAAACGCAAGATGTTGTAAAAAAACCTGTTTGAAAAATAAATAATATTAAACTCTAAAAAAAAGAGTCGCTAACAACGGCTCTTTTTTATGTTGCAACGCACCCCACCATGCTCTTAATCCGCAACATTCAAACCCGCCCAAAAGAAAAACCCGCCAGCTTTTGCTAGTGGGTAATCTTTCACAGTGTTATTATATCACAGAAAATGGGGGCTTTTAGGGGCTTCTTTTACACCATTTTGATTTTTTCTAATATTCTTCCGTGTAACCTCGTAACCCACCTATAATTATAATTCATGTCTACAGCTATTTGCTCCCAGCGTTTACCATCTATGTACCTTAACCGCATTAATATTCTGTCATTACTATCCAACCTAGCAATAGCATCTTCTATATCAACCCTTAAGCCTGTCTATCTTTCGAGTAAGTATTTCGCTTAATTCGGCTAATTTAACCCCTGCCCTACCCGTTGGATTGCTAACACTTGTACCATGTGGCATACCCGTTATTCGAGTGGAGGACAAACCAAGCAAACGCTCACGTTCATCTTGAAGCTGTCTTATCTCTTTTAATATGTTTTGATATTCTCGCAAACTCTGTTTATTCAACAAGCAGCCCCCCTTTATTTTTAACCTCTATTTTTGTCTGAATATTTTTGATGTCACCGGGTAAACTGAGTGTAAAAGTGAGGTGCTATTTATGTCTTCTTATATCAGCCCAGCCATCCGCAACCATTTTGAATTATTGCCCATCGACCTTAAAAATAAAATTTTGTCACTTAATATACGTCTTGAAAATCTACAAGACCTGACCAAAACACTAGAATCAATCACTTCAGAAGAATATGTAAGTTATTTACCCGACGTTTCTAATATTTCTTCTGCCACGGAATGCACCGGTCTAATGCAAACACCACCGCTAAACGAAGAAGAATATGAATCGTATCAAGAAATTTACCATATAGAAATCCCTAAAGAAAAATAATCAGATGCTATTCTTCTAGCCTTCCCCATATGTTACTTTCTCCCCACACCAGCACCAATGATTATCCTTTTGCCCTATCTCCCGGCTTGTCCATATTGACCAGATAAAGCCGCATTTAGGGCAAATATATTTATAGCGTTTTAGCTTAGTCATTATTTTTATCCTCCACTAAAGCCCTCAGTAGCAACAAATAATTAATACTATCGCCTATCTTTTCATCTCAAACACTAAGCGGATATTCCCCACCTTGACACATATCGTAGACACTAACCGTGTGTTTTGACATCATGCCAAACAAAGCTTGAACAGGTGTTGTGTTTTGAAGTCCAGCCGCTACTTTAAAGTTATGCAGCCTATCCTCCGTTGCATACTCTTTGGCCTTATTTATTAGGGTATCAGCACAATGTTCTAGTATAGTTTCGATTATTTGATTAAATTGCTCGGTTTTCATTGTCAGCTTCTTTATTGGTTCGCTTTAGCCATTCTGCTATTTTGTATTCATCATAATACTCAATTGTAATCCCATTAATAGATTTGCCAAAGTTTTCATCATTGTCATATATACCACAAATAAACTCTGCTAATTCTCCATCTGTCATGCTCCGTATATAGTCGGCGTTGGTAGTGACATTAGAAAAGTCAAAGGGAACAAAAGGCTATCAAAGAGCATTAACAGACGAAGAAGTAAAAATCTTTAAAACCATAATGGACAAGCACGAAAAAGGCTTACTGTTTGGTATTTCTTTGGCTTGTGGCCTTCGCCCTGGTGAGGCAAGGGCTTTAAAATGGCAGGACGTAGACTTGAAAAAAAATCTAATCACTGTTTCCTCTGCTGTTGCAAAAGGAAGTTTGGATATTAAACAGCCAAAAACCGCATCCGGCATTCGTACTATTCCAATGCCCGCCTGGTTTGCCGATAAATTAAAGGGATATATAAGGCATATAGACACTCCATTTGTGTTTTTTGGAACAGGAAAATTGCCAATGGGCAAATAAAGATACAACAGGGCATGGGACAGCTTTCACCGTTTAATGGATATTAGGCCGGAGCAGAACTATATCGAAACAAAGTAATAAAACACGCCATCGCTCAAGATATTGCACCTTATTATTTACGGCACACCTATGCCACTAATCTTGCGGAAAACGAAGTTGATATTAAAACCGCTCAGGTTTACACTCACGTCACCCAAAAAATGCTTGATAGGGCAAGAGAAAAGATTGTTTATAAAATATGATTCGTAATCAGCAGGTCGTCGGTTCAATCCCGACCATTGGCTCCATTGTTTTTACCAGTATAAAGCCTGTTAAAGCATCTTAGATGTTTGTTTTAACAGGCTTTATTTTTTATTGTTTTTACCATTTCTTACCTGATTATTTGTCTTCTAGGTGGCAATCAAAAAGCTCAAATTGGTGCAAGTTTAATCTGAACGGCCGCTGTGAAAGCTGGCTCTTGTTTTTAGTGAGCGTCATAGTAATCCTTCCACAATAGCTTTAATTTTCCATTTACCATTTCATAACAAGCCTTGGAGCATAATCCACAGCCTGTACATTGTTCATCGATTTTAATTATTTTTTGGATCATTCTGTTCACCTTCCCTTATTTTGGTTTGTTACTATTATTAACTTTATGGCTTAAGTCTATTATCCTTAAAGCCTGGATATAAAAAAAACAACCCATAAAAATTATAGGCTGTTTTTTATTTTATATATTTTGTTATTTTAACTTAAATCGTGAACAAACAAACCGCTACGAAGTTTTGGCTCAAACCAGGTGGATTTAGGCGGCATCACAGTACCGGCATCGGCAATAGCCATTAAGTCATTTAAGGTGGTAGGATACATAGAAAAAGCCACTTTCATGCCACTGGCCACTCTTCTTTCCAGTTCCTTTAGGCCCCTAATGCCGCCAATAAAGTCAATCCTTTTATCGGTGCGGGGGTCGGCAATGCCTAAAATTGGCTCAAGAATATTGTTTTGCAGGATGGAAACATCTAAACGCTCCACAGGGTTATCCTTGTTATAAATACCTTCTTTGGCAGTCAATTTATACCATTTGTTGTCTAAGTACATGCCAAAAGTGTGTTTGACCTCTGGTTTATACGAACCCAGTTGGGCAGCTTCTTCTACTACAAACTTTTTCGAAAGCTTGTTGATAAATTCTGCTGAAGTATAGCCATTTAGGTCCTTTACTACCCTATTATAATCCATGATGCGAAGCTGGTCAGCGGGAAACAAAACAGCTAAAAAGAAGTTAAATTCCTCCAGCCCGGTATAATCTGGCTTTTCTGCACGCCTTTTCTGCCCCACTTTTACGGCCGAGGCTGCTCTATGGTGACCATCTGCTATATAAAGATAGTCCAGGTTTTCAAAAGCAGCTTCAATGGCTCTGGCGGTTGGCACATCATCTATGACCCAAACAGTGTGGCCGATGCCGTCATCCGTAATAAAATCATAAGAGGGCACATGGCTATCTAGCCAAGCATCTACCAGCTGATTGATGCGTTGCTGCGGGCGATAGGTGAGAAATATGGGGCCTGTGTTAGCATTGCAATAATCCACATGTTTAATTCGGTCGGCTTCTTTGTCGGCCCGGGTAAACTCATGTTTTTTGATTATTTCATTGCTGTAATCGTCTATAGAGGTGCATCCCACTAAACCTATTTGGCTGCGGCCGTTCATTGTTTGCTGATAAAGATAAAAACATCTGTTATTATCTTGTATTAACGTACCCTCAGCAATCAATTTTGCCAAATTAGCCCTGGCCTGCAAATAAACCCGCTCATCGTATAGGTCTATTGCCGGGTTTAGGTCTATTTCTGCCTTATCCACATGTAGAAAAGAATAGGGATTGTCTTTAGCTATTTTCCTTGCTTCTTCACTGTTCATAACATCATAGGGCAATTCGGCCACTTTTTCTGCCAAATTTGGCAAAGGACGAAAAGCTCGGAAGGGCTTAAAAACTACCATTTTTACCTCCGGTTTTTGGTAAATTGTTTGTTTAGCTTACAGGTTGAAATGTTTAAGTATAATTTGGACTATTTCTTCACCTATTCTCTCTTGGGCTTCGCCGGTAGCTGCACCAATATGCGGGGTAAGAGAAATTTTGTCATGAGTATAGATTTTTTCGTTTTTTGTAGGTTCTTCAGCAAACACATCCAAAGCTGCGGCTTTTACTTTACCGCTGTCTAAAGCTATAATGAGGTCATCTTCGCTTACCACGCCACCGCGGGCGGTGTTGATGACAAAAACGCCATCTTTCATTTTGGCAAACTCAGCAGCACCAATGACCGGGCTTTTATCTTTGTTGCCAGGAATGTGTAAAGAAATGAAATCGGCTTGGCTTAAAACTTCGTCAAAGGAGACAAATTTGCAATCTTTTACACCTTCTTTGGCACCAGCCAAGTCGGTATAAATTACGTTCATGCCAAGAGCCAAAGCTCTTTTTGCGGTTTCTTGACCAATGCGGCCAAAACCAATCAGCCCCAAGGTTTTACCGGCCAATTCGCTTCCTTCGTAATGCTTTTTATTCCATTTGCCTTCTCTCATGGTGTGATTAGCAATGTGGATATATCTAGCTACGGCAAACATATGAGCAATAGCAAGCTCGGCTACAGAAGCACTGCTGGCATTAGGTGTGTTAGCTACGGTGAGGCCTTTGGATTTGGCATAAGCCACGTCGATGTTATCTACGCCAACGCCACCACGAATGATGAGTTGCAGACGGCCATCTTCTAAAGCTTTATCAATAATGGGTTCTCTTACTTTGGTAGCAGATCTTACTACTACTACTTCATAATTTTTTAGTTCTTCGCCAAGTACATCAGGCTCATAAAACTTCTCTACTACTTCGATGCCTTTGCTTTCTAATTTTGCTATGGCAGATTTTTCGATACCGTCGGTTGCAAGTACTCTAATCATTTTTTTTCCCCCATATTAATTATTTCGAGTTGTTCTTTTCAAATTCTTCCATAAATTTTACTAAATATTCTACCCCGGAGGTAGGCATTGCATTATAAATAGAAGCTCGCATGCCGCCTACGGCACGGTGACCTTTTAAGTTGGTCATGCCAGCTGCAACAGATTCTTTAACAAATTTGGCGTCTAATTCTTCATCACCAGTACGGAAAACAGCGTTCATTAAAGAGCGGTCAGCCGGGTTATTATCATTTCTGAACAATTTGCTGTTATCCAAAAAATTGTACAACAAGCCGGCTTTATGACGATTGATTTTTTCCATTTCTTTTAAGCCACCCAATTTTTGCAGCCATTCCAAAACCAGTTTGCAGATGTAAATAGAATAGCAAGGCGGTGTATTATACATGGATTCATTTTTTACCTGGATTGCATAATCTAGCATGGTAGGTGTGCCCGGCAGAGTTGTGCCAACTAGGTCTTCTCTGATGATGACCACAGTAAGACCAGCAGGCCCCATGTTCTTTTGAGCACCAGCAAAAATGATGCCATATTTAGAAACATCAACCGGTTGGGAAAGAATGGAAGATGACATGTCGGCTATAACAGGAACATTACCAGTTTCTGGAATATATTGCCATGTAGTACCATAAATGGTGTTGTTGGTGCAAAGGTAAAAATAATCTGCATCTTTATCTAAAGTCAGTTCATCCTGACGAGGTATGCGGGTGTAGTTTTCATCTTTGGTGGAACCGGCTAGGTTGATTTGTTTGCCAAATCTTTGCGCTTCTTTGTAGGCCTTTTCAGCAAAGTTGCCGGTGCAAACATAATCGGCTTTACCATTTTTGGTAAGAAGGTTCATGGGGACCATGGCAAACTGGGTGGTAGCACCGCCTTGAAGGAAAAGAACCTTGTAGTTGTCTGGAATGCCCATAACGGAACGAAGCAAAGCCTCAGCTTCTGTTATGATTTCCAGATATGCTTTGGAACGGTGGCTCATTTCCATAACGGACATGCCGGACCCTTTATAATTAAGCATTTCGTTACTTGCTGTGGTAAGAACCTCGACCGGAAGCATAGATGGACCTGCTGCAAAATTGTAAACCCTGTTTTCTGTCATTACTTTCAATCTCCTTTTATATTTTTTATATAAAAATAAAATTTTCAAAATTAGAATATAGAGAGTTAGAAAAAACCTCATACAAAACCATATTTGCTATTTACTAAATAAACTGCATACAATATTATCATAATTTTAGCTTTACTTCAATAATTAACCTAGCATTTTATGTAAAAATTATACAAAAATTTTTTAACAATTTTTTAAAACAGGCCAAATAATCTAAATAAACGCCCCCTTTTTTGTGGGGCGTTTATTTAGATTATTTGGAGAAGTATAATTTATTGTTCTTCAGACATGATTTTTTCGTAAGCATCCAAGATTTTTTCCCATTCTTCATCATTCTCAATATCAGAGAAGGTTTCTTCGCCTTTTTCATCCAGGTCTACTCTCATAACAATAGCTTCATTTGAATCAGCAAACTCTTCGTCCAAGGGCAGCAGAAGCACATATTTATTATCATCAAGTTCCATAACATCTACTAATTCAAATTCATGTTCCTTTTCTTCATCATCCAGCAATATTATGGTTGTTGATTCTTCACTATCAAAATTTAAAGTATTATTCTGTTCTTTGTCCACAGTTGCACCTCATTTCTAAATTGTTGGGTATATTTTTGGCAAGGGTTTGATCATATTAATTGCTTTTATTGCTTTGACTGTCTAAATAAGTTTGCAAAATAAATATGGCGGAGATTTTATCCACCACTTGTTTGCGGCGGCTGCGAGAAACGTCGGCCTCTATTAGCATTTTGTTAGCAGCCATGGTGGTGAGCCGCTCGTCTTGATAGATAACGTTTAGACTACTTACTTCTTTTAAAAGCTCACCCATATGCCTGGCTTTGGCAGCCGATGAACCGCTTGAGCCATCCATATTGAGCGGCAAACCGACAACAATTGTATCTACCTCATATTCTTTTATAAGATTTAGAATGTGCGGGATATCAGTCTTTTCGCCTTTACGGCGTATGGTTTCTATGCCTTGAGCAGTCCAGCCTAGGGCATCGCTTACGGCCACTCCAATATTAACTTCCCCTATATCCAGCCCCATTATACGCATTGGAAACTCCTTTTATTTTATGTTTTCCAAATAATTTACGACAAGCTCTTCTATCAGGTCATCCCTTTCTACCCGGCGAATTAAGCTGCGAGCCTGTTTGTGGCTGGTAATATAGGCCGGGTCGCCGGAAATTAGATAACCCACCAACTGATTTATAGGGTTATAGCCCTTTTCCTGAAGGGCATCATAAACAGCCAAAAGAACATCCCGAGGATTCAGTTCTTCATCGGTGTTTACTTTAAAAAACATTGTTTCTTCCATGTTGTTATTCGTTTTTTCCATATCACTCTCCCCCTTTGCCTTAGTTAAAAATATTCGACCTGTTGAACAATATCCCTGCCTTTTTTATTTTTATTGTAGTTGAGCAATAATTGTTTGGCTTGCAGTTTTTAAGGCTATCTCTATTTTTTGCGGGTCTTTTATGCCGGCTTGAGCAGTGTTTGGTTTGCCGCCACCCCCACCGCCGCAAGCTGTAGCAGCAGCTTTGATAATGTTGCCGGCATGTAAGCCTTTGGCTAAAAGTTCATCAGAAACAAAAGCGACCAAGTTGACTTTGCTATTATCACTTTCCTTAGCGGCAAGCACTATTACTCCGGTACCCATTTTTTCTTTTATCATGTCCAGGGTACTTCTTAAAGCATTTATATCGTCAGCCTTGACTTGTTTTACCAGTATTTTAACCCCATTTATTTCTGTTAATTCGGCTAAAACATTGCCCAAAGATTGTTGGGTTAGCTGAGCCTGCAATTTTTCCAGCTCTTTTTCCTGTATTTTTAGTTCGGTTTGCAGGGCTTCTATTTTTTTTGTTGTTTCCGGCCAATGAGTTTTTAAAAGCTCAGCTGCGGCCAAAAGCTGCGCCTCTTGGGCTTGCCAAAGGGCACGAGATGCCCGGCCAGTAACAACTTCTATGCGACGCAACCCGGCACCAATGCCAGCTTCACTAATTATTTTGGCAAGACCAATCTCCCCAGTATAATTGCAGTGAGTGCCGCCGCAAAGTTCTTTGCTCTCGCCCATAGTCACCAAACGTACCATATCGCCGTATTTTTCGCCAAAAAGGGCTATTGCCCCCTCTTTAGTAGCGTCTTGCATGGACATTTCCTGAGTGGTTATAGGATAATTAGCCAAAATATACTGGTTTAAAAGTTCCTCTGTACAAGAAATCTCCACTTTAGTAAGGGCACTAAAGTGAGTAAAATCAAAACGCAAACGCTCCGGCATTACCAAAGAACCTGCCTGTTTTACATGGTCTCCTAGCACCTGACGCAAGGCTCTTTGCAGCAAGTGGGTGGCGGAGTGATTCCTTTTTATATCAAGATGTCTTTCTTTTTCCAGACTGGCCTGTACTTCTTGGCCTTTCCTGAACTCACCATTTTTTACGTTAAAAGAATGAAGAAAGATACCACCCGCAAGCTTTTGGGTGTTGGTGATTTCCAAAAGCGCACCCAGAGTTGATATTGTGCCTGTATCCCCCACTTGGCCGCCGCTTTCGCCGTAGAAAGGAGTTTTATTTAAAACTACATAACCGGAATCTCCTGTTTGGGCCTTTTCGGCCAATTTTTCGTTTATTATTAAAGCTTGTATTGTTGCTTTTGCGGTAATTTGATCATAACCGCAAAACTGGGTGGCAGGAATGCCGGTTAAAAGATTATTTAAGGCCACAGCAGCATTGAAAGCATTACCTTCGGTACGAGCCAAACGGGCTTTTTTTCTTTGTTCTTCCATAGCCTGAGCAAAGCCGTCTTGATCGACTGTAAGGCCTCTTTCATTGGCAATATCCGTGGTTAGATCTAATGGAAAACCATAGGTATCGTAAAGGGTGAAAGCCTCGGTACCGCTAAAGCCCGAACGGCCCTCCTGAGCAATTTTTTGGCAAACTTCGTCTACAACCTTTAAACCTTCATTCAAAGTTTCCTGGAAACGTTCTTCTTCCTGGCGGATTACTCTTTCTATGAAGCTTTGTTGTTCAGCAAGTTCCGGGTAGTCATCTTTCATTAAGTTTATTACATGTGGCACCAATTTGTATAAAAACGCATCTTCCAGGCCAACTAATTTGCCAAAGCGAACAGCCCGGCGAAGGATACGACGCAGCACATAACCCCTACCCTCATTACTTGGGAGTACACCATCACTGATTAAAAAGGTACATGAACGAACGTGGTCGGCAATAACCCGGAAGGGAAAACCGCCTTCGCCTCGGTCATATTTTTTGCCGATCAGCTCTTCTATTTTTTTCATTAATTCCCCAAACAAAGGGATATCATAATTGCTTTCTACTTCGTTCAAAACAGATACCGTTCTTTCAAGACCCATACCCGTATCAATGCAGCCCCGCGGCAATGGTGTAAGATTGCCTGCTTCATCCCTGTTATATTGCATAAAAACCAGGTTCCAAATTTCCATCCAGCGATCGCAATCGCAGACACCTAAGGCACATTTTGGAGCATCGCAGGTATATTTTTCACCCCGATCATAAAAAATTTCGCTGCAGGGGCCGCAGGGACCGGTATCACCCATGGCCCAAAAGTTGTCTTTTTTGCCCAGACCTAAAATTCTTTCGTCGCCAAAACCTGTTACATTACGCCAAATTTGTCTTGCTTCGTCATCGGAGTGATAAACGGTAATATACAGCCTGGCCGGGTCCAGCTTTAAAACTTCAGTAAGAAAACCCCAAGCAAAGCTAATTGCCTCTTTTTTAAAATAATCGCCAAAGGAAAAATTGCCCAGCATCTCAAAAAAAGTGTGGTGGCGGGCAGTGCGGCCCACTGCATCTAGGTCGTTGTGTTTGCCGCCAGCTCGTACACATTTTTGCACGGTAACCGCCCTTTTGTAAGGCTTTTTATCTATTCCCAAAAATATGTTCTTAAATTGCACCATGCCAGCATTGGTAAAAAGAAGTGTGTTATCATTATAAGGCACTAAAGAAGAGCTTGGTACTATGGTATGGCCACGCTCTTCAAAATATTTTAAATATTTATCTCGCAACTCTTGTTCTGTGACTTTCATTTTTTCTCCTCGCACATTCTTCTAATAATTTTACAACTTTAATTCCGCAAATCAAAGATTTGCGGTTTAAGGGTATTCTACCATATCCCTAATGGTTTTGCCTATAATTTTGTAATATTTTTTTGTTTTATTTATGTATAGAGCTCTTAAGAGCTCTATTTGTTTTAGCGACTACCCATACTTTTACCCAGTTTTACTAAAGCATCACCTGCTGTTTTTCCAGCTTTTATTGCAGTTTCCTGTGCTATTTCCATGGCTATAGATCTTTTACCACTGTTTATGCGCCTACTTATCATTCCGGCCAATATGGTTGCGGCAGCGCCAGTCATTATCATTGTGCCTACTCCGGTACTTCTTTGGGTTCTCAAGTTAATACACCTCCTCTTTTGCTCATAAGTTGAAGACTGCCCATTTTTATTTTTGAAACATGATTTTGGTAGCCAAAGTTAATCTCGTTTTGTCAGCAAAATTTTGGCTTAAGCTTATTTTGCCGCAGTAGATGATGCAAAATACGGAACAAATTTTGTAAAAAAAAACACGCCCAGTTTGTTCTGAATTGGAGTTGCCGTAAAAAACGGATTTACCAGCGAACAGGACGTGTAAAATTTAACATGTTTTATGTTTTTTAATTTTTATTTTTTTTGTTTTCCAGCTCTTCTAATCGTGCTTTAATTTTTGCCTCTGCTCCATATGCCGTTGGCTGATAGTATTTTGCCTTTGCCAGTTCCAGTGGCAAATATTGCTGATCTACCCAGGCTTTGGGGTAATCGTGGACATATTTGTAGCCTTTGCCGTGGTTTAGCTGAGATGCTCCGGGATATCTGGCATCCTTTAGGTGGTTTGGCACACCAGAAAAGTTTTTATTTTTAATATCAGCCAAAGCATTTTCGATGGCCAGATAAGCCGAATTGGATTTGGGGGCAGTGGCAACATAAATAGCGGCCATGGCAAGAGGAATTTTTGCTTCCGGCCAACCAATATAATTTACTGCCTGCATAGCCGAAGTGACCACCGAGATAGCATTGGGATCGGCCAGGCCAACATCCTCTGCTGCACAGATGATGATGCGCCGCATGATAAACTCTGGTTTTTCCCCCGCATCGATCATACGGGCAAGCCAATGTAAAGTAGCCTGCGGGTCGGAACCTCGCATGCTTTTAATGAAAGCGGAGACGACATCATAATGATAGTCCCCGTCTTTATCATAAATTACAGCACGGCGTTGAATGCTCTCCTCTGCCACTTCCAGGGTTATGTGACGGTAACCATCCTCACTTGGCGGTGTGGTCAAAACCGCAAGCTCCACACCGTTTAAGGCCGTTCTAGCATCGCCACCGCTCATTTCTGCCAGGTGTTTTGTGGCTTGTGGCTCAATTTTTATTTTGTAGCTTGCCAAGCCACGCTCGGCATCGGCCAAGGCTCTTTCCAAAAGCTCTTGAATATCATTTTCTGTTAAAGGATAGAGCTGAAAGATCCGCGAGCGGGAGAGCAAAGCTCCGTTTACCTGAAAATATGGGTTTTCTGTGGTGGCACCAATCAAGATTATGGTGCCATCCTCTACCGCAGGCAACAGAGCATCTTGTTGGCTTTTGTTGAAGCGGTGGATCTCATCGATAAAAAGAACAGTACGCTGGCCGGATAATTCTAAGTTCTCTTTTGCCTCAGCAATCAAGGTCCTAACTTCTGCCACCCCGGCCATCACTGCGGAAAGCTTTTCATAATTGCTTTTGGTGGTGTTGGCAATTATTTCGGCCAAAGTTGTTTTGCCGGAACCAGGTGGGCCGTAAAAAATAAGCGAGGAAAGCTGGTCGGCCTCTATGGCCCTTCTGAGCAGAGAGCCCGGACCTAATATGTGTTTTTGGCCTACCAGCTCATCTATGCTGCGGGGCCGCATCCTTGCTGCCAAAGGTGTGGCTTTGCCCTTGTTTTGGGCTCTGGCAGCTGCAAAAAGATCCTCCATGCTTTCCCTCCTTTTTGCAATTTGTAAGCTTACCGAATTGTTTATGAGTTAGCTTCCAGGTGAGCCTCTAAAACATCTATATCCTGAACTCCAATTAGTCTTTCTACTTCTTTACCGTCCTTAAAAAAAAGCATGGTAGGAATACTCATAACTCTAAATTTTCTGGCAATACTTGGGTTTTCATCTACATTTATTTTACCGATAACGATATTTTCTTTGTTACCATACTTTTCGGCCAGGTTATCGATAACAGGACCCATCATTTTGCAGGGACCGCACCAATCTGCCCAAAAATCCACCATAGATATTTTATTGGAATTCATAATTTCTGCTTCAAAAGTTTCTTCCGTCAATTGTTTTACTTTTTCATTCGCCATTTTTATTTTCTCCTTTCAATTTATTTATTTTTTAATTTTATTTTCAGTTTATATTTATTCAAACCTTAGTTAGTATAACCCAAAAGTTGACGAATTACATATCCGGCCAACATCATGCCGGCAACAGGTGGCACAAAGGATATGCTGCCAGGGATCTGGCGGCCTCTTTCATCCTTTGCTTTTTGCGCCGCTTTCGGCTCTTCCAAAGAAAAGATGACAGGCACTCCCTTTTCTATATTTAACTTTTTTAATTCTTTTCTCATTACTTTAGCTAGAGGGCAAACGCTGGTTTTTGCAAGATCAGTAATTTGCAAAAGCTCCGGTTGCAGCTTGTTGCCTGTGCCCATGCTGGAAATAAATTTTATATTTTTTTGCCGGCAATATTGAATTATGGCAATTTTACCGGGCACATAATCTATGGCATCTATGACAAAATTGCAATCTGTAGGCAACTCGGCAATGTTTTTTTCAGTTAAAAATAGTTGTTTTGCTTCCACTTGGCAATCTGGGTTTATGTCGGCTATTCTGGCCTGCATAACTAACACTTTTGGCTGCCCCACGGTTGATTGTAGGGCTAAAAGCTGTCGGTTTATGTTGCTTGTGTTTACCACATCATCATCAAGCAAAACTAGATTGCCTACACCGGCACGGGCCAGAGCCTCTGCCGCTGCCGAGCCCACGCCGCCAATGCCACAAACAGCCACCTTGGCTTTTTTTAGCTTTTCCTGACCTTCTTTGCTAATCAAAAGTTCTGTTCTTGAAAAGCGGTTTTGCATTAGTTTTACTCCTCTGTGTTTTAACGCTTGCTTTTAAGCTCTTTTAATATTTGGGCAAAATAATCCGGCACAGCTGCGGTTAAATCGAGCGTTTTTTGGGTTATAGGATGAGGAAAAATAAAATGGCCGCAATGCAAAAGTTGGCTTGGGGCACCCAAAGCTTTCTTTTTAAAGCCATAGGTTACATCCCCTACTACCGGATGACCAAGATAAGCCATATGCACCCTAATTTGATGAGTACGACCTGTGTGTAATTTTAGCTCCACATAAGTGTATCCGGCAAAACGCTCCAAAACCACATAATCGGTTATGGCCTCTTTACCGTTTTTGGGGTCTACCGCCATTTTTTTTCTGTTGACCGGATGACGGCCGATTGCGGCCTCTATTTTGCCGCCCGGCTCGGCAATTTCGCCATGCAACAACGCTTTGTAAAAACGCTGCACCTGACCGGTCGGCCAAGCTTTAACCAAGCCTTTGTGGGCGGCATCATTTTTTGCGGCCACCAAAAGGCCAGATGTGTCTTTATCTAATCTGTGCACAATTCCCGGCCTCATTTCTCCATTGATGCCGGAAAGATCTTTGCAGTGATTTAACAGAGCATTTACCAGAGTTCCCTGATAATTGCCGGCGGCCGGATGAACCACCATGCCCCGTGGCTTATTTACGACTATTATGTCTTTATCTTCGTATATTATGTCCAGGGGGATATCTTCCGCCAAAATATTTGTTTCTTTTATTTCTTCTATAAAAACTTTTATTTCATCGCCAGCAAAAACCTGTTGGCTTGTTTTAGCCGGTTTGCCGTTTAACAAAACTTTACCTTCTTTTATTAATTTTTGGAGGCGGGCCCGGGAAATCTGCGGCAGCTCCTGAGCAAGGCAAATATCCAGACGTTTAACATTTGTGTTTACTTTTAATTGAAAGTTTTCTATCATATTTATTTACCTTGTATTTTGGCAGCTTTAGTTTCCTTATGCCACTGGCGGAAAGAAACTATAATTAAAAGCGCTGCTCCAACCACCAAAAGAGTATCTGCCACATTAAAAATAGGCCAAATTATGCAGTCAAAAAAATCTACCACATAACCCAAACGCAATCTATCCACCATGTTGCCCAAAATACCTGCGGCCGTTAAGGAAAGAGCAATGCGCCACAACCTTTGTTCTTTTGGCGTAAAATAATAGATTATAATCAAAATTAAAAGTACCACCATTGCCATTATGGCAAAAAGAAATGTGTGGCCTTTTAAGATGCTGAAGGCAGCCCCGGTATTGTATACCAAGTTAAACTGAAAAATGCCCGGTATCAGTTCCACAGGCTGGCCAAAAACCAGCTTGGCTGAGGCCAAGTACTTTGTTGCCTGATCTAGTAAAAGACCTAAAATCAATATAAGCCAAAATAACATAATTTACCTCGTTCTTATTTTGGTATTATTCCTTTTGTTGATTCTATATAAATCATCAGCTTGGCAATAAAATCTCCGATTAGTGGTATGTTTAGCCCCACTAATTGATCTAAAATATAAAGACCAATTGCACCCAAAAGGCTAAAGCCAATGCCAAAACCAAAACCCCTAGCAATTCCATAAAGCAAATTTTGCCAAAACATTCTGGCTGGATTATCTAAAAGAGTCAGGTAATCTTTTAAGCGAAATTTTTCTAAAAGATAATTTAATTGATTTAGCCTGGCTAATAGACTTCCTTCTGTTGTGGCAGTGATTTGGTTATCTTTTTTCTTTATTATTATTTTAGATGGTAATTTTCTGTCTTTTTTTTGGTCTTTCATTGTCCAAGCCTCCTAAAATTTTAAAAACACTGGCTGGACATATTTTGACCTTAACTTGTCTGACTAATACTATTATTTAAATTTTTGTAGCAAATTTTACATTACCTGTCACAAGGGCAATCATTGCCATGCGTACGGGTAGGCCATTGGCAGCCTGGCGAAAGTAGGCTGCTCCTTCATAAGCGTCGACATCTAAAGCAATTTCATTTAAACGGGGAAATGGGTGCAAAATAATGGCGCCTGGTTTAAAATCTTTTACCATTGAACCGTTCATAATAAAATCATCTTTTACTTTTTCATATTGGGCCAAATCCTCAAAGCGTTCTCTTTGTACCCTGGTCATATAAATCACATCTGCTTTAGTGCAGGCATATTTAAAATTGTTGGTCACTTCCATTTCAAGGCCTTTGGCTTGCATTTTTGTTGTTATTTCCTGTGGCATGGCAAGAACTTCCGGCGAGGCTAAAATGACCTTGGTTTTGTATAAAGAAAGAAAATCAATTAAAGAATGTACGGTGCGGCCGTTTTTTAAATCACCACACAAAGCAACACTCAGACCATCAACGCCACCTTTTTCTTTAATTATGGTATATATATCCAAAAGAGCTTGGCTAGGGTGCTGGCCAATACCATCACCCGCATTTAAAACCGGAATCTTGGCGGCATCGGCGGCAATTTGGGCAGAACCTTTTTCCGAGCTGCGAGTAACTATCAAATCGGCATAGGCATCGACCATTATGAAGGAATCACGCAAGGTCTCCCCTTTGGAGGTAGAGGATGTTTTGCTGTCTGCTGCTTCGGCTACAGTTATTACATTGCCGCCCAAGCGATACATAGCGGTCTCGAAAGAAAGCCGGGTGCGGGTGGAGGGCTCAAAAAACAAAGATGCCATAACCTTGCCGTCCATATCATACAAACGTTTCTTTTCTTTTAAGCATTTTTCATATTCTTTTGCTACCAAAAACAGGGTTTCTAAATTTTCCTTGGTAAACTGGGCTGCATTCAATATGTCTATACCATGAAAAGCATTAATTTTAGCTTGGGATAATTCCGGCATAGAGCTTCCTCCTCTTTTTCTTGTTTGAGTAAAATAAAATGTTTTGGGCTGTATTTTTATCTGCTAAACAATATAATAACACAAAATGGAAAAATTTACAGATAAAAGTAGTATTTTACAACTTACTTAAAACTTCGCTGCAACGCGGGCACGTGCCGGCATAAGGACCGTCTTTGGCAATATCTTCACTATATATCCAGCACCGTTCACATTTTTTGCCGGAAGCTGCTTTTACTTCGAGAGCTATACCATTTTCAAACAAAAGACCAGTAGCCTGAGTTGCCGGGGCTAGTTTTGCCTGAGATATAATAAAAAGACCTGGTAAATCATTGCCCAAAGAAGCTAAAAGTTGATAGGCCTCATCTTCCGCATAAATATTTACCAAGGCATCCAAAGAATGGCCAATAACCTTTTCCTGGCGGGCAATTTCCAGCTTTTTAGATACTACGTCCCGTAGGCTTAAAATTTTCTCCCATTTCTCAGCCAAAGCATCATCCAGCCATTTGTGTTCCACCTGCGGCATTTCCAAAAGCTGCACGCTTTTGGGGCTATCTATCGGCTTTTGCATAAAGCTGTAAAGTTCTTCTGCGGTATAAGACAAAATAGGTGCCAAAAGCCGCATCAAAGCATTGATGATTTCATACATTACGGTTTGGGTAGCCCGCCGTCTGTTGTCATTGGGCAGCTCAGCATATAATCTATCCTTGGTGATATCAAGATATAACGAACTCATATCTATTACGCAGAACTTATGAATGGAATGATAAACCACATGAAATTCATAATCTTCATAAGCTTGTAGTACCCTACCTATCAGCCTAGACAGGCGGTCTAGTGCCCAGCGGTCCAATTCGCTTAAATCTTCATAAGGTACTTTTTGCGTTTCAGGATCGAAATCATACAGATTGCTTAAAAGAAAACGGCAAGTGTTGCGTATTTTCCGGTAGGCCTCACTTACCTGTTGCATAATGCCCGGAGAATTGGCAAGGTCAGACCTATAATCGGCCGAGGAAACCCAAAGACGCAGCACATCTGCCCCCATTTTTTTAATTACTTCCAAGGGGTCCACGGTGTTGCCGATAGATTTAGACATTTTGTGGCCTTTCTCATCTACCAAAAATCCGTGAGTCAAAACGGATTTATAGGGAGCTTGGCCTTTGGTTGCCATGGCAACGGAAAGAGACGAGTTAAACCAACCTCTGTGCTGGTCACTACCCTCTAAATAAAGGTCGGCAGGCCATTGAAGACCCGGCCATTTTTCTAAAACTGCAATGTGGCTGCTGCCGGAATCGAACCAGACATCCATAATATCCGTTTCTTTACGGAAGTGTTTGTGACCGCAAACCGGACAAGTAAGACCCTCCGGCACCAGTTCATCAGCCTCTTTAGCAAACCAAATATTGGAGCCATGTTCTCTAAAAAGCTCCTGCACCCGGTGGATAGTTTCGTCGTTGATTATTTCTTTATTACATTTTTCGCAATAAAAAACCGGTATTGGCACACCCCAAATACGTTGTCGGGAGATACACCAATCACTACGATCTCTTACCATATTATAGATACGGTCTCTGCCCCAGGCAGGAATCCATTGCACTTTGTCGATTTCCGCAAGAGCTGCTTCTCTAAAGCCTTCTATGGAAGCAAACCATTGCTCGGTAGCCCGAAAGATTATGGGTTTTTTGCAACGCCAGCAGTGCGGATATTGGTGAGAGATTAGGCTAAATTTTAAAAGAGCCCCTACTTCCTCCAAAGCTTTGCAAACAGCCCTATTGCCCTCATCTAAATTCATTCCGGCAAACTGGCCTGTTTCTTCAATGAAGCACCCTTTGTGATCTATGAGGGAGATTACCGGCAGGTTATAACGCTGACCAACTTCAAAGTCATCTACGCCGTGGCCCGGTGCTGTGTGTACGCAACCAGTGCCGGCTTCCAAAGTTACATGTTCACCCAAAATCACCAGAGAATCTCTTTCATATAGCGGGTGTTTACAGGTTATGCCTTCCAGTTCCCGTCCTTTAAACTCTTTAACTATTTTGTTTATGGGCTGATCTATTTCTTTTGCAAAACTTTGCAAAAGCTCTTTTGCTACCACCAGTAAATCATCGCCAACCTGAGCCAGCACATAAACATATTGCGGATGCACAGAAATGCCGTAGTTGGCTGGAATGGTCCAGGGAGTTGTGGTCCAGATGACAAAATTGGCATTTGGGGGGAGAAGGTTTTTGCTTTCCTTTACCGGAAATTTTACAAAAATAGATGCTGATTTGACGGTAGCATACTCCACCTCTGCCTCGGCCAAAGCTGTTTCACAATCGGCACACCAATAAACAGGTTTTTTGCCCTTATAGATGTAGCCGGCTTTGGCCATAGCGCCAAAAATACCTATCTGTACTGCCTCATATTCCGGCAGCAAGGTAATATATGGGTGTTCCCAATCGCCTCTTACCCCCAGGCGTTTAAATTGTTCTCTTTGAATATTTACATATTTTAAGGCAAATTCGGCACATTGCTTTCTGAAACCAACCTTATCGGCTACATTTCTGTTAATGCCCAAGGCCTTGATGGCTCTTTGCTCAATGGGCAGACCGTGCGTATCCCAACCCGGTACATAGGGAGCATCAAAGCCGCTCATGCTTTTATATTTTACTATTATATCCTTTAAAATTTTGTTCAAAGCATGGCCTATGTGTATATCACCATTGGCATAAGGAGGCCCGTCATGCAAAATAAACTTTGGCTTACCGGCATTTTTGGCTTCCACCGCCCGGTAAATGTCCATATCCTGCCAAAATTTTAAAAATTCCGGCTCTCTTTCCGGCAAATTGCCCCGCATAGGAAAATCCGTTTGCGGCAAATTAAGTGTTTTACTATAATCCATCTTTTGTTTTACCCCTTTCAACTCATCTTCTGCGACAAAAGAAAAGGCTTCCATCCCATGGCTAGGGACGGAAGCACCGTGGTACCACCCTATTTACTTTTACTTTTGTAAAAGTCACTTGTGCGCTGATAACGGCAGCAGCCGAGCCGTCTTACTCTTTTTCAGACAGCCACTCTCAGGTGATTATTTTCAACAGTTTGGCATCCGGCTTCCACCATTCCAGACTCTCTTTAGCCCACATGCTGTTTACTTTTTCCTGATCATCGCGTTATTTATTATTTACATACATAATAACATAATACCAGATATGTTTTATTGTCAACAAAATTTTGCTTTCTATGTATGGTATTATTTACTCCAGAAATTATATTTGCTTTCGTTTTCGCTAGGACTTGCAAATGTTTTTTTCTGAAGCTCTTCGGTTTCCTCAATTATTTCTCCAGCCAGATCTACATTGCTGGAGCTAAAAAGAAAAGTGCCGGCAGAAACTTTCTTTGGCATGCCGTCTAAAGCAAAAACAGCACCGCTTAAAAAGTCAACCATTCTTTGAGCAGTCTCTTTGGGGAGATCCTCGAAGTTGACTATTACCACTCTGCGGTCTTTTATGTGCAGAGCAATGTTTTGCATATCATCATAGGATTCAGCCTTTACGAGGACCATTTCCATTGCTTTTGGGTTGGTTGGAATGGAAACCAACTGGCCTTTGCGAGATTTTTTTACCTCTGGCTCCTGCCAAATTTCCTTAGGAGAGGTTAAACTTCCTTCGAAGGTGGTTTTTTGATTTGACCCTGCTACTTCTTGCTCTTTATCTTCTTCTAATTCTGTGAAAAATACGCCAGAAACTTTATTCCAAAAACCGGCCATATTTTTACCTCCTTTGTAAATTCAAATTTAATATATTAATTCTGTGTAATCAAAAATCAATATCGGGGGCCAAAGATGGCCCCGCCAAGCCGCACAATTGTTGCTCCTTCTTCTACTGCTATTTGATAGTCTAGGCTCATGCCCATAGAAAGGTGGGTCATTTCCACCCCAGGCAAAGAAAGAGCAGCAATTTCATCCCTTAAAAGCCGCAATCTTTTAAAAACTGGGCGGATGCTTTCGCCAGCCGCATCTAACGGACCAATGGTCATAAGACCTTTTATTTTTATGTGTGGATAAGCTTCCATAGCTTTAATAAAATCTATTACAGCATCTTCTTTTAAACCAAATTTTGTTGTTTCTTCGGCAATATTCACCTGCACCAAGCAAGACAAAATGTTTTGAGCCGAACTATATCTTTTTTCAATTTCTTCAGCTAGCTCTAGCCTGTCCAAAGAATGGAGTAAGGTTAGCTTACCCACTATGTATTTTACTTTGTTGGTTTGTAAATGGCCAATAAGATGAATATCCTTGGTATTTAATTTTTCATATTTTTCTAAAAGCTCTTGTACCCGGTTCTCCCCAATGCAGGTTATGCCT
Organism: Peptococcaceae bacterium UBA5755; assembly: GCA_002419005.1. Classification (GTDB taxonomy): domain Bacteria; phylum Bacillota; class Dehalobacteriia; order UBA4068; family UBA5755; genus UBA5755. The sequence continues at coordinate 55,364 of DIFF01000003.1, forward strand.
GCTGCTAAAGCCTGGTTTATTTTTGTAGTTTCAATGGTTTTAGTTACGGCAAGCAAAGTTACACAAGGGGCGGCATGAGGACTTTTGGCCTGGGCTTCTTTAATCTTTTGCCGGATGCTGCCAATATTTTGTGCTATATCGGACATTTAAGAAGCTTACCCCCTCTTGTTTATATATAATTCAACAGTAATTATTTGCCATAAGATAGGTTAATTCCTGCTAAAATAAAAGCATAATGTATAACAAATATTTATTAATTGCGACAAAATAGGTACCAAAGTCCATTTGGCACCTATTTTTTTAAAAATTTAGCAAATAATTTTTAAAATATTTTTTCAATTATTTTACCTTCAGCCAAAGAACTTGCCACATCAATTATGCGCTGGTTGGCCGAACCCCGAAAAGGGGTATTGAAGCTGCGTTTTGCCAAAATAAAAGGCCCATCAATAAGAAGCCAGGTATGTTTCAATAAAGCGGCTATATCTTCGTTTGTTTCAGCCATTTTCTGAACTTCTTCCCAGGTGTACCCAGTGTATACAATAATGTTTTTACCAAAAGCTGTTGTTGCTTCGGCCAGGACTCTTGCTGCAGCCGGTTGCAGCAGCGGTTCACCTCCGCTTAGGGTAAGGCCGGCTAACAAAGGTTTAGTAACTAAATGCTCTATCACATCATCCGTATTGCCATCGTAGCCACCCATCGGGTCGTGGGTTTCTGGGTTGTGGCAAGCAGGACAGTTATGAAAACAACCCTGAAAAAACACAACCAACCTAATGCCCGGCCCCTCCACTACGCTTTCTTTCACAAACCCAGCTAATCTTATATCCATATATGTTTACCTCGATTCTTGTATTATAAGTGAGATACCCTATCAGAGAGCTCGGACAGTTTAGCATCATTAAACCTATCCACGGTGCTAAAATAACCGGTAATACGACGCACCCTTTTGATGTTTTGACTGCCGCAAATCGGGCAAGCATCTTCGTTTATTATACCTTGGTGATTGCAACCCTGGCAAAAATCTATGGGGAAGTTGATGCCGGCATAACCCATATCGCAATCCTTCATGTGGCGGAGAATGGTTTCGATAGCTTCTTCATTTTTGGCTGGCGGGGAAGCCATTTCTATGTAACTTATGTGGCCGGCATTGCAATATTTATGATATGGCCCTTCCAAGGAAACTTTGTCGAAAATGGAAATTCCGTAGCTAACCGGCACATGAAAAGAGTTTGTGTAATATTCTTTATCGGTTATGCCAGGCAAAATACCATATTCTTTGCGGTCTATTTTAAGAAAACGTCCGGAAAGACCTTCGGCCGGGGTGGCAAGTAAGGTATAGTTTAGGTCATAGGAATCAGCAAACTCATCTACTTTGCGTTTCATATGGTTAACTATTTCTAAACCTAGTTTTTGGGACTGAGCATTTTGAGCATGATGCTCTCCGGTAAGGGCAGTTAAAGCTTCGGCCAGACCAATAAAACCTATGGAAAGCGTTCCATGTTTGGCAGCCGGCTCAATGGTATCGTTAAGCTCCAAGGCTTCTGAACCCAAGTACAAATGTTGCCCCATTAAAAATGGCATGTCTTTTACTTTTAAGGCTGCCTGAATCCGATAGCGGTGGAAAAGCTGACGGGCAGCAAGCTCTAAGACACTATCCAGCAGGCGATAGAATATATCGGTATCTCCTTTGGCTTGAATGGCCAAGCGCGGCAGGTTTATGGAAGTAAAAGAGAGATTACCCCGCTTTTCGGATATGGCAGGACCTTTGCGGTTGGCCATTACGCGGGTGCGGCAACCCATGTAGCTAACATTACAGCCAAAATTTTTGTTGAAGCTAGCATCCATGAAACTAAAAGTGGGGTTCATTCTTTTGGAGGCTACCCGCATGGCAAGCTCGAACAAATCGCGGTTAGGGTCCCCCTCATTAAAGTTAACACCCTCTTTTAAACGAAAGATAACATTTGGGAAGATGGGGTTTTCCCCTTTGCCTAAGCCCTTTTCATAAGCTAAAAGCAAGTTTCTGGTAGCTTTTCTGGCACCAAGGCTAGTGTCTGCCCCAATGTTTAGACTAGAAAAAGGTACCTGGGCTCCAGCACGGGAGTGCATGCTATTTAAGTTGTAAATTAATGCTTCCATAGCCTGAAAAACTTCTTCTTCCTCCGCGTTCTCCATGTAGGGAGCCAAGTCAGTATCAAAAAAAGGAAAGCTTTGGCCGCCGTGCATATCGTTTTGGGAACTTTGCAAAATTATGGCTGCTAAAGCCGTGGCAGAAGCTGGCCTTTTGGGCGGACGGATATAGCCGTGACCGTTATTGAAGCCATTTTGTAAAAGCTCCCTCAAGGGTATTTGCACACAAGTAAGGGTTTTGGAATAGAAATCAAGGTCATGGATGTGAATATCCCCTTGGCGGTGAGCCTTGGAGAACTCTTCCGGGATTAGGCGGGAAAGATAATATGTTTTACTTGCCGCACTAGCAATTTGTAACATTTTGGCGGAAGGAGAATTGCCGACATTAGCATTTTCTTTGTTGGTTTCAATTAAAATCTGCTCAACCGCATCCATAAGATCGGATTTAGCCATCCGTACTCTGTTGCGTTGGGCCCGATAAAGAATATAGGCTTTGGCGGTGCGAGCATGCCCATCTTTGATCAGGACGGATTCCACCATATCCTGAACATCCTCCACAGAAAAAACATCGTTGTTATATTTTTCTTCCAATTTTGCCAAAACTTCTTTTGTCAGTTCTTCCGCCAAGCTCCGGTCATTACCGCCTTCGGCTTTGGCAGCTTGAAAAATGGCATCAGTTATTTTAATATCATCAAAAGGCACTAAACGGCCATCTCTTTTACGAATTTGTTTAAATTCATTCACTAAAAACACCCTCCCTTTATAAATAAAATAAGAATTAATTATTATTGTTCTTAATGTGAACCCATTGACTGATTGTTTTTTTGGTTAAATCATCATCTTTGACATCTTTCAGCATTTTGCCTAATTCTTCTACAAAATTATAGATATCATCAAAGCGACGATATACAGAAGCAAAACGCACATAAGCCACTTCATCCACCAGACGCAATCTTTGCATAACCATTTCGCCAATAAGTATAGAAGGAACTTCCTTTTCATAGGAATTACGGAGTTCCTTTTCTATGTCGACCACTATTTCCTCTAAAACATTAATGGAAACAGGTCTTTTGTCACAAGATTTAACCAACCCCCGCAAAAGCTTGTTAGCATCGAATATTTCCCTTCTGTCATCTCTTTTAATAACTATTAGGGGCGTTTCCTCCAGCTTTTCATAGGTTGTGAAACGTTTGTTGCAATTTAAGCATTCCCGCCTTCTTCTAATGCTCCTGCCTTCCTCTACCGGGCGAGAATCTAAAACTTTCGAGTCTGCAAAATCACAAAATGGGCAACGCATAATGGCCTCCTTTTTTAAATAAACAACAACAAAGCACAATAAGAGAGCAGCAAAATATACTTTCTAACCTGCTTGTACCATATATTGAGTAAATATAGTGGATGTTGTTATCATAATACACCATATGTTGTATGTCAATAAAAAAGGTAAAGAATACAGTATAATTTTTAGGCTCCTTGCCAGAGCAAGGAGCCTAAAAAAGCAAATTATCTTTTGTTTAATGATTTATATATTATATTCCAGCCATTTAGATTCATTTTCTGCGTTATCTTTTTTGGTTGGAATATTGTCCTCGGAAAGCTCCACCAATACCACATCTACACCAATTTTTTTTATTTGATGCCAGTGGACTATTATATCCTCATTTCTGAAAAAAAAGCTCCTAAAACGGTTGTTGCCAGGCAATACAAGGGCCTTGATTATACCGGCTTCTAAATCTACTTCTATATCGCGTACAGGTCCTAATTTTTTACCATCTAATATATTTACTATGTCTTTTTGCCGTAATTCTGATATATGGAACATATTTTCCCCTCCCTAATATTCCTTTTGCCCATATACTATATGTAATAACAAATTAAAATATATCTTAATAAAAGCAAAAGCACTTTTTTAAAGCGCTTTTGCTTTTATTAACTAAAGTCAATTAAATAATTCTAATAAACCAAGTTTAAGCTTTACTTGGGTGCTGTTATTATTATTCTCGCTATTTTTCATGGCCGGCACACTAGTTTCTTCCGTTACTGTTTGGGGCACAAAGCACAAAGGAGGAAACAGCACGCACCACCAGTTTTTTCCATTCCCTTCGCCTAAAACAATTCTTAATGCTTCATATTTCCCGGCAGCCAAAGTCAGATCTTCATATTTGCGTTCCGGAAAGTCAAAAATACCATATTCTGACCTTGCTCCATAGCCTGCTTCTTTTACAATACTTTTGGCCGCTTCTTCCAAGACCGGGATATTCTCTTTGACTATTTTGGCCGCAGCTTCCCGATCTGCTGCATCTGTCAGTAAAGGAGTTAAAATCTTTACTATTTCATCCCGCACCATCAATTTCAAAGCCTGATCATATGCATTGTTGCTGTTGGCAATAATATGCAAACGCACATAATTGGGTAAGATTTCTTTATCTTTTTCATTAATATTGTAAATACTAAGACCAAGAAAACCAACAGCCAGCAAAATTGTAATAATTATGATCCTTTTTTTTAACATTTTTTCTCCTTTGGTAAATATACCTGTATTACATGTGTTTGCGTAAACTTAACAAGGCACCTTTTTCCAAGCGTGATACCTGAGCCTGTGATATGCCAATCTCTTCGGCAACCTCCATTTGGGTACGTCCCTGAAAAAACCTTAGATCGATGATCCTTTTTTCTCTTTCCCCCAGCCTGGATAAAGCCTCATCTATTGTCAAAGTCTCCGTCCAGTAAAAATCATTAATTCCTTCATCTTTAACCTGGTCCATAATATAGATGGGGTCGCCGCCATCATTATATACTGTTTCAAACAAAGATACCGGATCTTGAATGGAATCAAGCGCAAAGATAACTTCCTCCGGTGGCAGAGACATCTCTTGGGCAATTTCTGTAATAGATGGCTCATGACCAAGCCGATTCACCAAATTTTCTCGGGCGGAAAGAGCTTTATAAGCGGAATCTCGCAGTGAACGGGACACCCTAATTATATTATTATCACGCAGGTAACGGCGTATTTCTCCCATAATCATGGGCACAGCATAGGTAGAAAAGCGAACATTTTGGCCTAGATCAAAATTATCAGCAGCTTTGATTAGGCCAATACAACCAACCTGAAAAAGATCATCCGGATTTTCGCCGCGGCCAATAAAACGTTGGATAACGCTAAGCACAAGCCGCAAATTGCCACTAATCAGCTCTTCTCTTGCATTATTGTCTCCGGCCTGCATTTTTACAAAAAGCTCCCGCATCTTTTCATTGGAAAGGACAGGCAACTTGGTTGTATTCACTCCGCAAATTTCAACTTTATTGGCTATCATAATTACCCTCCCCTCGTTTTTATCTTTTGCCATTATGCCCCCACAAAAAAGAAATATACTTGGAAAAATAAACATAAAAATACCCCTAAATTTTAGGGGTATTTAGAACAACTTTATTTATTTATAACTTTATAGGCAAATTATTCCATGCGGTATATATCTTTACGTAATCTTTTGATTATACGTTTTTCCAACCGGGAAATATATGACTGAGAAATGCCTAAGAGGTCTGCCACTTCTTTTTGGGTTTTTTCTTTTTGGCCAGCTAAACCGAACCGCAATTCCATAATTGTCTTTTCTCTTTGTGAAAGTCGGGCCAAAGCTAAAGATAATAAATCTTTGTCCACCTCTTCTTCCATTTCTTTATATATTATATCTCCATCTGTACCCATAACATCGGATAAAAGTAATTCATTGCCATCCCAGTCTGTATTTAAGGGCTCATCAAAAGATATTTCTATTTTTGTTTTACTGTTGCGTCTTAAGCACATCAGTATTTCATTTTCTATGCAGCGGCTGGCATATGTGGCAAGCTTTATCTTTTTTTCGGGGTCAAAGGTATTAACCGCCTTAATGAGACCAATGGTGCCAATAGAAATCAGGTCTTCTATGCCAATGCCGGTATTTTCAAATTTACGGGCTATGTAGACCACCAAACGCAAATTGTGCTCAATTAAGGTTGCTCTAACATGATCATCACCGGCAAGCAAACGCTGCATCAAATCTGCTTCTTCCGGCTGTGTTAGGGGAGGCGGCAAAATATCGCTGCCACCAATATAAAAAATTGTGTCCGGTCTAAAACCCAACCAAGTTAAAAGCCAATTTTTTATTTTTTTTAAGCCCCTAACCCACATATCAACCTCTCCTCCTCTATTTTTTGCATTGCCATGGGGTTGACCACGGCATTATAGCCTTTGTTTTTCCCCAGCGGATGCTTATATAAACAGATTATCAGATCTTGCGTAATAACTGGCTTTCTCCCTAAAAAAACTGCAGAATCAGGCTGAAAACCTAAAAATAAGCCATTGGCTTTACCTATGGAACTGAAAGGAATTAGCCGCATGTGATAATCCTTTGCTGATTTACCAGCCTTTTCAATTACTTTCATTACATTATTATCACCATACCGTTCAAACAGATTTTGCAGCTCTTTGGGAAACAAGTGCAGTAAAGCAGTAGCTTCTGCCACCAAAACTGGCTTGCCGCTTACCGGGTCAACAAGCTCATTTCCTGTATCTAAAAGTGCCACTAACTTAGCTTTTTTTCCATTTAAAGAAATTTCCACCCTTTGCAGCAAAATTTGTTTTTGCCAGGTGCGCCGTAGCTTGCTTAAACCAAGTTTACCCAAAACAACAGCCACTAAAACGGCAAAAAGCAAAGCGGTAATGTTTATAGGAATATCTGTTAAATTTTGTAAGCCAGAATGGCTTATTAAAGAGCTACCACCCAAAACTGCCCCAGCCATGGCAAAGCTAATAAGATAAAAACAAGCCAGTCCCCACAAAAAACGCCGCCATGACAAAAAACCAAAAGCTACAAGGAGCATAATTAAGGAAAAGGCAAACTTGCCCCAAAAACCGTAAAACAAACTTAACTGTGGAAACAAAATACATAGGCCATAAATTGCTCCCAGAAAAGAAGCAAAAAAAAGCCGCCGCCAATTGGTTTTAAAATGAGCAAAGTGAGCTGTGCCCCACAAAAGCGCATAATCTAAAAGGAAATTGACTAAAAGCAAACTGTCAGCATAAACTAGGTATTGCAAAGAGCCACCCCCCTTTTTTAACCTGTTACAGCAAAAATATATTCATAAAAGAAGTGACTTATACCGCAAAACCATTATAAACAAAATGCCCTGCGGCTTATGTCGCAATCTGGGTGGCAAAATTTTTTTCTTTCGCCCGAATAATGCAAAAAGAGAGCAATCTATTTAGATTGCTCTCTTTTGTTTTTGTTCTTTTTTTCTTCTACTGGAGCTTTGCCGGGGTAGCGACAAGAAAGAATGCCGCCAATGCGGCCTGATTCTTCCGCAGTCAGCCCTGCCCAACCCTCTTTTTGTACTTTATCTAAAAGCCCCATTTCCTCAGCTATTTCCATTTTCATTGCATCCCAAGCAGCTGGGCGTCTTTTCATACGGCTTTTAACAGATCTATCAACAGCTTTTTCCATCCAAATCACCCCGGCTTATTCTGCCCAATATGCGGCTTCTTATGCCGAGAAGAATTGCTTATCTAGCCTAATTTTAGCGGTTCATCTAACCAGTCACTTTCGCTAATTAACATAGTATTAATGGTTCCCTGGCCTAAATCAGCAATTTTTTGCAGAAAATCTACCCTTTTTGTTTCTTTTATCAGACAAATAATGTTAATATTATCCGCATAAAAAGTGTTTTTTACTACGCCGCCCAAAGCCACAAGCAAGTTTTGTACTTGGGCCAAAAGAGCATACTCAAAAGAAACGCTAAATGTGATGGCTGGATACCTAATGACTGTGCCGGCCTCAGCAAGAGCTAAAGAGGCTGCCCTGCCATAAGCCCGTACCAAGCCGCCTGTACCCAGTAAAATGCCGCCAAAATAGCGGGTCACCACTACTGCTGTATTTTGCAGTTCTAACTTTTTAATAATCTCTAAAATTGGTCGTCCGGCAGTCCCGGAAGGTTCACCGTCATCATTGGAACGCTGAACCTGGTTGTGCTCTCCTGCCTGATAGGCATAAACATTATGAGTAGCGTCCCGATGTTTTTCTTTTATTTTTGCAATAAATTCGGCGGCATCTTCTTCGCCTGTTATGGGTGCGGTATAGCCAATGAAACGAGATTTTTTTTCGATTATTTCTATGCTGGCCGCCATGGCTATGGTTTTGTAACTATCCCGGTTCACTTGCTTTCCCCCTTTTTTACCATGTTTATATATTAACGTTTATATATTAACACAAAAAAAGATATTTAAATATAGGTTGATTAAGAGATTGCAATAAGGTAAAAATATGTGATAAACTTTGTTTATTAAAAAATATTTTGTAAAAGGACTGGTAAAACATGAAAAAACTCCTTGATTCGATAATAAATTCACTTTCCGCAAAAGAACCCTTAGTAATGGTAAGTGTTATTGCAAGCAGTGGCTCCACCCCCAGAGGTGCTGGGGCCATGATGCTTGTACACAAAAACGGCAAAACAGAAGGTACGATTGGCGGAGGTGCAGTAGAACACGAGGCCTTTTTGGAGGCCCAAAAACTTTTTTTTGAAGAACACTCCCTAATGAAAGGCTATATACTCTCCCCCAATAATGTGGCAGACCTGGGTATGATTTGCGGCGGAAATGTAACCGTATACTTTCAATATTTGCAAAATGACAAGCATCTTGAATTGTTTAAATATCTGGCCGATTTTTTTAATCAGAATGCTAACGCCTGGCTTATTAGATGTTTGCAGGGTGGCGAGGTGACGGATATGGCAGTGTGCGATGCCAAAGGCCTGCACTTTGCCACAGATATGTCGCTTAAAAAAGTTAAGCCCTTGCTTTTAACTAAAGCTGTGTTTGTACAGGGCGAACCAAGCTATTATGTTGAGCCTGTTTGCCGTTCCGGCCGGACATATGTTTTTGGCGGCGGTCATGTCTCGCAAGAGCTAGTGCCGCTGATTGCCCACCTTGGCTTTGCCCCCGTTGTGTTTGAAGACCGCGAGCAATTTGCCGATAAAAACCTTTTTCCCTCTGCTTCAGACATCGTTTTAGGCAATTTTGGCAATATTTTTGAACATGTGCAGCTGCAAAGTAACGATTATGCGGTTATTATGACCAGAGGACATCAGGCAGATTATGAGATACTTCAGCAAGTGTTAAAAACAGATGCAATCTATGTTGGTTGCATTGGCAGCAGGCAAAAAATTGAGCTTACAAAAAACCGCCTAATGGCGGATGGTTTTTCGGCCGAAGCTTTTCGGCGGGTGCATGCCCCTATTGGCTTGGATATTAAAGGTGAAACCCCGGCCGAAATTGCTATTAGCATTGCGGCGGAAATGATTTTACACCGAGCCACAAAAAACTAAAATAAAGCAACTGTAAAAACAGATATAAGTAAAGCAATGGCAGGTAAAACGGCTCCTAAAATAAATTCTGCTGCCGTGTGCCGCTTTATCTTTAGGCTGGCCCAACCAACATAAATAAGCAAAACCAGACCCAAAAGAGCCCACGAAATGCCAAAATAAGTTAAAGCCCAAATGGGGCCGGCAAACCCACAAGCATGGCCGCTTGCCCGCACTTTTATAATTTTATTAAAAATGATTATAAGAATTGCCGAAAAGAAATAAGTTAAATAAATTATCCAAATTTCTTTGGGAGCAGCGGAAATTGCCGCAGCAGCCAACCCGCACAAATAGCCAAGCCCCGCCATGATTATGGCTAAATTACGTTGTCCTTCCCTGCCCTGCTTGCAGTACTTTGGCAAAATGGGCTGCAGTGGATAAGCTAAAATAGGGAAAATAACCAAAAATAATATGAGTAAAACAAGTTGAACGATGCCACTAAAGTATTGAGGCCTAGCAAAAAAAAGTATTAAAACCATTATCAATGCTGCAACCGGTGGAATTGATATTATCCGTACTAACTTTGCAATTTTATTTAACATTTTTCTCCTTTAAAAGCATAATCAAAAATTTTACATTATTTTACATTATTGCCTTTTTCTACACTATTTATTATAGAATAATATTATAACACATTTGTTCCTAAAAAAGAGTAAAATAAAAAACCCCGGATAAAGGGGTTTTTTATTTATATTGCCCGATATTTTTTTACCGCAAGGATATTGGCAACAAATAAGATTGCAATATAGACACATAATGCAACAATATATGGTGAAGCCTCAGCAAAGCCGTCACCATATACCAAGATACCTTTCAGGCCCATACTTCCGTAATATAACGGCATAACCTTTGATAAGTATGAGAGATGATATGGAAGCGTATCAACAGGTATTAATCCGGCAAAGAAAAATTGTGGAACAATAACGATAGGGATAAACTGCATAACCTGAAATTCATTTTTTGAAACTGCAGAAACAAGGATACCAAACATTACGGCAGTAAAGGCAATAAGCAACATGATGAGTGCGGCAAGCCACCATTGACCGAGAAATGGTATTTTAAATATAAATTTTGCAAATATAATAAGCAACATACTTTGTATAAACGCAAATACACCAAAGCCAACAATATACCCTATTACGACTGAAGCCGTTCTTATAGGTGTCAACATAAGGCGTTCAACCGTACCTAATGTTCGCTCACGGACAAAAGATATTCCCGAAAATATAAATATGATAAAGAATGATAATATACCGATCAATAAATACCCAATACTGTTAAAAGTGCTTTCATCTGTATTCCCATAAATAAAGTTTATATTTACACTGCTTTGCGGATTAAGAGACGCTTGGGCAGCTTGTATGGCCTTTGTTACAGCATTTGTTTTGACACTGTCAGGCTCCAGCATAGTGATGTGTATACCATCTGCCTTCTGTGACATTATCGCATCGACATGGCCATTTTTTATATAGTCTTCATCACCTTCGTCGGAGTCTTTTATAATGACGTCAATAGAACTCTGGTTTTCCAGGGCACTGACAATTTGCGTTGGAAGGTTATCCAGTGCAACAAGAGAAATATATGAACTTTTTCCTAGAAGCAGATATAAAAGCGTTAAAAGGAACACCGGAACGATCACGATCATGGTAAGTGAGCGTTTATCGTGAAACATCTGCTTTATTATCCGGATCATTATACTTAGCATTACTGCTCCTCCTTTGCCATAAAGAATAAGTCTTCGATGTTGCCATCCTTTGTTTTTGCAATAAGATTTGCAGTCGTGTCATTATAAATTAAAGAACCGTTATAAATTAATGCTGTACGGTTACACTTAACAGCTTCGTCCATAACATGCGTTGAAATAATAATACAAACTCCCGAATCGCGGAGTTTGTAAAACTGCTCCCAAATAGTTTGCCGCAAAATTGGGTCAATGCCAATCGTGGGCTCATCCAGAAGTAGAAATCTCGGATTATGCAGAAGCGCAACTGCAAGCGAAAGCCGTTTTTTCATACCACCCGAATAGTTTAAGACAATTTTGTCTTTATCATCTGTCAAATCAAGCAAGTTGAGTACTTCCATTGCCCTTTGGCGTACATTTTTTATTTTATATAAACCACCAAAAAAGAGCAGATTATCAAGTCCTGTCAAATCATTGTATAAGGCATCGTTTTGAGGCATAAACCCTACTTTATTGTATAATTTTATGGATGGTGCCTTAATATCGTCGATGGTAATCTCACCGCTGTCTGCTTTTATAGCACCTATGATAAGACGGATAAGAGTGGTTTTCCCTGCACCGGATGGGCCCAATAAACAAACTATTTCGCCACTTTCTACATTAAAAGTAATTTTGTTCAGCACTTGTTTTTTGTCAAAAGTTTTAGAAATCTCGTGTACTTTTATTGACATCTTAATGCCCCCAAAATTTAAAAATCTTAACTCTAACTATAGCATTTTAAATAAAAAAAGCAACATATAGGCGAATCCTAATATGTTGCTTTTTATTATGGCTGGGGCGGCTGGATTCGAACCAACAGATGACGATTCCAGAGACCGTTGCCTTACCGTTTGGCGACGCCCCAACATAAAAAACAAATTATAAAAAAATGGTCGGGGTGAAAGGATTCGAACCTTCGGCCTCTGCGTCCCGAACGCAGCGCTCTACCAAGCTGAGCCACACCCCGTAGCAAAGTAATTTTATACCAATATTAATCCTGTGTCAATGCTAAAAATCTTAAAAAAGCTTGGCAAAACCTTGTTGCCGCAAAGCTTCATAAAGCACAATAGCCACAGAATTAGCAAGATTCAACGACCGAATGTCTGTCCCCATGGGTATGCGAATACACTGATCGGCATAGCGGTTTCTTAAATTTTCAGATAGCCCAGCCGTTTCTTTACCAAAAACCAAAAAATCTTCCGATCCATATACAATAGTGTGATACGGCACCGACCCCTTGGTTGTTGCCAGCCAAAAGCGGGCCCTAGGATATTTGGCTGCCAGATCATCAAAACTATCATGGTAATACAGATCTAAAAGATGCCAATAATCCAACCCAGCCCTTTTTAAATGTTTATCATCAACACAAAAACCCAACGGCCGCACCAAATGCAGGCTGCTGCCGGTCACTGCACAGGTGCGGGCAATGTTGCCGGTGTTGGCCGGGATCTCCGGCTCTACCAAAACCACATGCATGACAAATCTCCTTTTATTTACTTGCTAAAAAAAACACTTTTACTATTATAACAACTATTTACCCAAAGGTTAAGATAAAAAAGAAAAAAACCTAAAAACAGGTTTTTTTCTAAAATTATAAGCTCAAAATAATCTCAGGCCGGCTTATTAAAGCTTATTAAATTTAAAGTTTTTACTCTCTATTCAACTTCCTCCAATGGGGTGGTTTCTATTGGGGAATACTCAAGTTCGTCTATGCTTTCCAAAGCCTGCCATAAGCTTTCCTCATTAAAAAAAGTAACTCCATCGGCAGCAAGGCTCACCTGCCAGGTTGCCGGCAAATCTTCCAAATGCACATATAAGTATCCCAAACATTCTCCTTCTACACCTGCCGGACCTGTATAAATAGCTAGGTGATCCCCTTCTTGTTTTATGTGCCTTTTTACTACATCCTCTGGACACAGACCTTCCTCATCTTTGGACAAAATGATTTTACCGGTGGAATTTTCATAAACCTGCCAACCTTCTTTTTCCAACATAGCAAATGATTTCCCAACAAACTCTCCTGGCTCAGCTTCTTTTGTTTCTAAATGACGACAAGCACGATAATAGATCTCTGTTTGCACGATGTCATCCGCAGATATAGTAGATTCTGCCGCCACTGTAGGCAAGGTTTCGTTGGTTGGTGCCTCGGCAATACCGGAATCTATATAAAAATTAAAAAATAAAAAGGAACTTATAAAACCAACAAAAAAAAACAAAATGCCCAAAAACCAATTTAATCCACGAAAATAATGTGGCATAATATCACCTCCAAAAAAAAATATTTGGAGTTATTATGCCACATTATCTGCTGATTAATACCTGTCGTTTTTATTGTTCAGGTTTAGTTTGTGTTTTTTCTTTAATATTTATGCAAAAATTATCAGTTTCAATATTATTGCCGGCAGCAGAACAAGACCTGCAACCTGAGCAAAAAACATTTTCAGGCTGTTGTTTTTTTCTTTTTATGCTTCTTGTAACCACTGCCACCACAAACACAACCGCACCGGCAATAATTATTATATCGATGATACTGCCCATTTACATCACCTTTTTTTTAAATAAATAAAGAACCAATTTTAAAAATAAGCGTAGACACTATCCAAGCTATGCCTGTTTGAAAAGCTATAGCTCCAAAAGTCCATTTCCAGCTAGCAAATTCTTTTCTCATTGCAGCAAAAGAAGCTATACAAGGCATGTATAAAAGACAAAAAGCCATGAAGCTATATGCCGCCAAAGAATTAAGTGTAGAGTGTATTGCTGCTTCCAATCCCGCTATGGCACCAGCACCGCTACTAAAAAGAATGCCCAAAGTGCTTACTACCGCCTCTTTTGCTACCAAACCGGTAAGCAAAGAAACAGAAATCCGCCAATCTGCAAAGCCGCAAGGAATAAAAATAGGGGTTATTAACTTACCAATGCTTCCTAAAATGCTTTTTGAGCTATCCTCTACAATATCTAAAGAAAAATTGAAAGTTTGTAAAAACCAAATTACAATGGAGGCAGCCAGCAAAATGGTACCTGCCCGAATTAAAAAATCTTTTGCCTTTTCCCAAACATGAACAAAAAGAAACTTTGGTTTTGGTAGGCGATAGGCCGGCAACTCCATAATAAATGCCAAACTCTCTCCTTTTAAAACCGTTTTTTTAAGGATTATGCCGGAAAAGATGGCGACCGCGATACCCAAAACATAAATGCTCAGCATTACCAAGGTTTTATTGTTGCCAAAAAATATACCAATCAACAACACATAAATAGGCATCTTTGCCCCGCAAGACATAAAGGGAGTTAACATCATAGTCATCTTACGGTCTTTCTCGTTTTCTAAGGTTCGGCAAGCCATAAGAGCCGGCACTGTACAGCCAAAACCCATGATTAGTGGTATACAGGATTTGCCAGAAAGACCAAAACGCTTTAAAAGACGATCCATAATGAAAGCTACCCTAGCCATATAGCCTGTATCTTCTAAAAGTGAAATACAAAGAAACAGCAGGACGATCTGCGGTAAAAAGGTAAGAACAGCCCCTACTCCGCTAATCATACCATCCAAAACTAAACTAGAAACTAAAGAAGATGCCCCAAAAAAATCTAAAAAAACCTCCACTCCGGCAGAAAACCAGAGCAAAATAGTTTCCATCCCTTCTTTTAACCAAATCCCGGGCCCAGTAGCCCCAAAAGTAAACCAAAATACCAATCCCATCATGGTAATAAAAATGGGAATGGCTAAAAAGCGATTGGTTAAAACTTTGTCTATTTTATCAGAAACAGAAAGTGCTCCAAATGACCAAGTATGTTTAACAAACTTTTGGATTATAGCGGTAATGCTCTGATAGCGAAAATCAGCTATTATAGCATCATAATCATCACCGTATTTTTCCTTCATACGATTAATAATGTCATCTACCTGTTTTTTATCGGCTGCCGATATTTTAAGTTGGTCATAAATCAAATTGTCGTTTTCCAGCAATTTAATTGCTTTAAAAAGCGGGTTACTCTCCTTGTTGGATAAAAGCTTGGTTAGCTCCTCTATAAGAGGATAGAGCTCTGTTTCTTCCAGCACGGTTTCTGCCAAAATTTCTCTTTGCTCATGATATTCGTAATGGTGCTTACCATGGATCGCCTCGTTTACAGCCAAAGACATCATCTCTTTAATTCCTTTGCCTTTGGCGGCAACTATGGGTACTACGGGCACACCCAAAGCATGTGAAAGATCAACCATGTTAATAGTATCACCATGAGACTCCACAATATCCATCATATTTAAAGCAATTACAACAGGGATTTCCGTTTCCATTAGCTGGCTAGTAAGATATAAATTTCTTTCTATGTTGCTTGCATCCACAATATTGATAATAACATCTACTTCGTCATCTAAAAGAAAATCTCTGGATACTTTTTCTTCCGGAGAATACGGCGAAAGAGAATAAATACCCGGCAAATCCACAATAGTTATACCATCAGTATTCAATTTCCCTTTATATTGACCCATCTTTTTTTCTACTGTAACGCCAGGCCAATTACCTACATGGGCCTTGCTGCCTGTTAGCTCGTTAAAAAGTGTAGTTTTGCCACTATTGGGGTTGCCTGCCAATGCAAATGTCAGCTTCATATGGTCCACACCTTTTTTTCTATAATAATAGTTTCAGCCTCAGCTTTTCTTAAGCTTAACGAATAACCGCGAATATTTATTTCTATGGGATCACCCAAAGGAGCTACTTTTCGCAAAACCAACTCAGTACCCGGGGTTACCCCCATATCATAAAGTTTGCGTTTGATGGCCTTTTCTCCTGCCACCTTAATTATTTTTCCTTTTTCACCAGGTTGTAAT
The DNA here is from genome assembly GCA_002419005.1 of Peptococcaceae bacterium UBA5755. Classification (GTDB taxonomy): domain Bacteria; phylum Bacillota; class Dehalobacteriia; order UBA4068; family UBA5755; genus UBA5755. Next base: position 71,425 of record DIFF01000003.1, read on the forward strand.
TTATTTAAAGTAATTTCCAATTTTATGCCTCCATAACAATTTTTTAAGACAACCCTGCTATCTTTTTAATAAAGTTAACCTATGCTAACTTTATTAAAATTATATAAAGACAGTGCTTTTTTGTCAAGTATTTTAAAATAAAACTACCGGCCCTTAAGGGCGGCAGTTTTATTTTATATTTATTCTATCTGTTCCATAACTTCATCCGGAATATCTACATTGCTATATACATTTTGCACATCATCATTGTCTTCCAGCGCCTCTATCAAACGCATTATCTTTGCGGCAATGTTTGGCTCTTTAATTTCTATAGTATTTTGCGGCAACATGGTGATTTCTGCTTCCTCTGGCTCAATGCCAGCCGCCACAATTTGACTGCGAACCTCCTCCAAAAACTCCGGCAAGGTAATAATCTCCGCTTTGCCATCTTCGGCAAAAAAATCTTCTGCCCCGGCATCCAAAGCTAACATCATCAGTTCATCCTCATTATAATTGGCCAAATCCACCACCAGACGGCCCTTGCGGTTAAACATCCAGGCAACGCAACCGGTTTCACCCAGGTTACCATTATTGCGAGAAAACAGATAACGAATCTCGCTGGCGGTACGGTTTCTGTTATCCGTAAGGATTTCGCACAAAATGGCTACCCCTTCCGGACCATAGCCTTCATAAAATACCTCATCAAAGCCTGCCCCCTCTGCATTGCCGGCCGCTTTTTGAATGGCTCTATTAATGTTATCTACAGGCATGTTGTTGGCCCGGGCTTTTTGAATACAGAGCTTTAAACGAAAATTACCATCCGGGTCAGAACCACCCTGGTTGACCGCCACAAAAATTTCTTTGGCAATTTTGGTAAATATCTTGCCCCGTATATCATCCTGTTTCCCTTTGCGTCTTTTAATATTAGCCCACTTAGAGTGTCCCGACATTGTACTTTCCTCCATAATAGATAAATTTAGAAATGACCTGGTAAAGAGACTAATTCCATTTCGCCCCAGGCCGCCATTTTTTTGTTAATTATGGCCAAAACACCAAGGATGCCTGGTATTTTTTTGGCTACTTCTATTGCGGCAAGCAAATCTTCCTCTGTTTTAATCAGGTTGCCTGTCATGGTAGCCGTTGCATCGGCCAGGGCTGCATCTTTTGCCAAAACCACCGCTGCATCGGCTTTCCCATAACTAAAAGACGGCCCAACTTTGCCGGATGAAGTGCAAACTCCCATAGGCAGACTTGCGGCAGGTATACGAAGAGCAATACGGTCAGAAAAAGAATTTTTACCGGCCCAAATGCCTATCAGGCGTTCTCTTTCACCGGCCAGGTAAATATCACCGCCATTTTCGATAACCAATTCTTTTACCTTTGGAGCCAGCCAAAGGCCAACCTCCTGAGCAATTGCGCCGGCTACGGCGGCCATGGGACCCACCCCGGCTAAATTACCCGCCCAAGCCATTTTTTTTGCTATATCCGGCGCATCGGCAAGTAAAACGTGCGGTCTATGAGTTATAGCAAAAAACGCATCTTTGGCAATATACTCTATGAGTTCCTTCCGCAACCGATAAAGCAAACCATATAAATCATTTGTCAGCTTTTTTGTATCAAATTCCGCCGGAATACCAACAGCCAGATCGGTTTGGTCTATTTTTATTTCCTTAAATATTAAATCGCCATGAAAATTGGCTCTGTATGTGCGAATTTCCTGCATGGCCTTAAAAATTTACCTGAACTGCTCCAAAAGAACATGCTGCCAGACACATGCGACAAGCAATACATTTTTCAGAGTTGAAAGAGACTTTCATCTCTGACCGGGCCATACTCAAAGCCTCAGTGGGGCAAATACCGGTGCAGGCGCCACAATGCGTGCAGATCTCTTCATTCCAAATAATTCTTTCGCCTAGTTCGGAAAGTTCGACTCCGCAGCTTTCCAGCCAACCCAAACCTAGGGCTACATCATCTTTGTCGCCTTCCAGCTCCATAACCAAATAACCCTCTTTTTCCGGGTTTATTTCGGCTTGCAAAATATTTGGCACCAAATTATATTTTTTAACCAAAGTAAATACCATGGGCTTATCTACAATATCTGCGCTAAAGTGCAGAACTAAACGTTTTTTTATACTCACTTTAAGCCCCTCCTGTCTTTAACCGAGGGCAAGGTTTGAGTTGGCTGACCAAGCTCAAACTCGCCATCTTTGATCCATTGTTTTAAGGTTTCTGCCACCTGCTTTGCTTTGGAATAGCTAGAAAGAGGTGCCGTTTTTATTTTTTTGCCATTGATGGTAACTTCGCCACTTTTCAGCTCTGCATAAGAGGCATAACCAAGGTTACCAGGCTCCGCATTGGGGTAGGCAGTACCATAATCCACAATGGGAGCTTGTATATCTTCATCCTTCACAGTAGTATAATAAAGCATTTCTTCATCCAAAATAGGAATAGGTATACCAATACCAATGGCCAAGCTGGTACCATAACCAATAATGCTTACCCCCCGTAAAAACTCCGTGTTCATATTAGCCAAATTACCAATTGCAGCAATGGTACCAGCACCACCGGTAGGAATGCCTCGCTCGTTTCTCGCTTCTGCCGGAGCATGCTGGGTACCAGGCCAAGCCACATAGCCAACCCCACCGCCCAAAAAGATTCTCGTGCCAATGCCAATGGTACGGTAGTAAGGATCGTTCAAAAGGGGTGACAGTTGACCAGCACTGGAATAGTTTATGTTGCCCATGTTGGGTTTCAAAATACCCATATAGGTATAAATGGTTTTATCCGTGGTGTTTGTGCCGGCATTATAGTTTTGATAAGCATTTCGGGGGCTAAAGAGAAAAGCGTCTCTCATTTCGCTCAGAGTAAAATCTTTTTCTAGCTCCCTTAAGGGGTAGCAATCTGTGCCATAGGATTTTGCTTTTAAAGTAACTTTTTTGCCGGCTACAAGATCTTCGATAACATGAGCCCCGCCATAACGAAATTTGCCTGGTCCGTTTTGGTTACACGAGTCATTTATTTTTAGCTCTGTAGCACCAATATAACAATCAACTGCTGCCAATCCGGCATAAGCAGGTACATCATTAAGAGTAATATTGCTCATCCTCATTTTTGGTGTGGTATGGCCAAAATTAAGAAAAGCTCCGGAAGAACACATAATACCAAAGGTACCTGTGGTAACCACATCAATTTTTTTGGCAGCAGAATTTAGACCCTCGGCGGCCGCAATCTCAATTACTTCTTCGGCCGTTACAACTACCGCGGTTCCTTTTCTTATTTTTTCATTTATCTCTTCAAAAGATTTATTTATAGTCATGTTCAGATACCTCCTGTAAAAACGATATTTATCTTATTGCACACAGCATTTGCCCATTGCCCATTATCTGGGCATAAGGCATTCGTTTCTTCAGGAAAATTATGATTTTTCTAATGTTTTTATAAGGTTTCAACATTTTCTTCACCTTCTCTGGCTCCATAAAGCTATTTTTAAGATTCACTGTATTATAGCAAAATAAAGCTTAATAGTAAAGACCTGGCTTTAAATAGACACTCTCTACTATCAAGCTTATAATTTATTCTATCTTTTTATTTTATTGTATATTGGGAGTATTATTTACTGGGAAAAATCTAAATAAGTATCAGGAATTGGCCCTACTATAACCGTTTCCACCAAAGGATATTTTGTTTGCACCTGGGTAACCTGATCATGAAGCGGTACTACAACTTGGATATCCACGCTAATAGCCAAAGCTATTTTGTATTTGCTTTGGTTAATACCGGCTGCCTCCAAGGAATCTTCTATTTTTACATCTATGGAACCAATAGGCTGAATCATCACATTTATGTTTGGCCCCAAATTTGCCAAAAGGGTAAGACCGCTTGCAAGGCCACTGGGAATGGAAATACCCTGGCTTGATAATATTTTTAGTTCTTCTTCTATTTTTAAAACAATGTCTGTGGAAAGTTGATTCAGACGCAGTGTGTTAGGAGAAATATAATTTATTTGTCCCAAATCATCTTTGCCTAAAGTAATCAAGTCGGCATCATTATTTAGTTTGGCAAATTCCTCGTTTGCAGCCTGGTTTATTATTTTTACTATAGCTAAATTGGCCTGCTGCAAAGCAATTTTTTCTATCAACGGGGCAAGTTTAAGATCTATTAAAATAAGGCAAAAAACAAACAAAACCAAGACCAGCACCACTCGCCAACTTTTTTTAATTCGTTTTTTTTTGCCCCAAACAGCCATAAATTCACCCCTCACCAATATATGCAGGTTTTTAGCTCTTGGTGCCTGGACAATATTTTGCTTAATAGAAAATGTAAAATTATAAGGTGAAACTATTTTTAGAAAATATAAGTCCATTTATTGAACACATTTATTAAATATTTCTATAAAAGTTTTAACTATTTTATTTTTATGATATAATTAATGTGTTTTAGGTTTATTTAAAATATATTATTATATTTTTATTTGGAGGAATAAAAACACTATGCTATACAAAAAAGCTGGCCAAAATATGCCCCATAAAAATAAGAAAAAAAGAAAATTAAAACTGGTCCCCACTATTTTACTTACTTTGGTCATTCTCTTTTTGCTGGGTTGTAGCATAACTTTGGCCTATATATCCGTGCTAATAAAAGATTTGCCGGAATGGACAATAGATGATCTATCTCCTGAACAATCCAGCTTTCTTTATGACAATGAAGGCAATGTTTTTATGGAACTGCATCGAACCGAAAACCGCACCACTGTGGAATTATCAGAAATACCGCAACAACTTATAGACTGCCTTATTTACACAGAAGATGTTCGCTTTTACAAACACTTTGGCGTTGACGTTCTGCGCGTTTTTGGCGCCTTTTTAGCAGACCTAAAAAGCGGGGGTTTTTCACAAGGTGCAAGCACCATAACCATGCAGCTTGCCAAAAATGCCATTTTGGAAGACCAGGATAAAAAAATTGACCGCAAAATAAAAGAAGCATTCTTGGCCATTCAAATAGAGAAAAAACTTTCAAAAGATGAAATTCTTTATTATTATCTTAATGAAGTTTATTTCGGCCATAATGCTTATGGAGTCCAGGCCGCAGCAAACCTTTATTTCAATAAGGATGTTTCGGAACTGACACTGGGAGAATGTGCTACTTTAATTGGTGTTTTACCAAGCCCACCAAATTATTCTCCCCTTTTAAACTATGATAACGCCGTCACCGTACGCAACAATGTGCTAAAAAACCTGGCCAAAGAAGACCCCTCCTACGCCGAGGCTGTTGAAGCAGCCTTGGCCGAACCTTTGGTAGTAAATCAAGGTACCGTTGGTAACATTCAAAATTATACCTACCCCTGGTTCACGGATGTGGTAATTGACGAAACTGAAGATATTTTAAAAGACTTGAACCTTGCTGATTATTCGGTCTATGCAAGTGGCTTACGTATATATACAACCTTAGATGCCGAAACACAGGCCTATGCCGAAGAAATTTATGCCAATGATGCTAACTTCCCCAGCAGCAGCACAAGTGATATTGTGGAAAGTGCCTTCATTATGATGGATCATAGCAATGGGGATATTTTGGCTTTAATAGGCGGCAGAGAATATACTACCAAGCGCGGTTTTAATAGAGCCATTAGTTTGGAGCGTCAACCAGGTTCTGTTTCTAAGCCTGTAACTGTTTATGGTCCTGCAATTGAAGCTGGTTATTCTATTTCCACCGTGGTAAATGATGTCCCAACCACTTTTGGAACAACTTATTCTCCTTCCAACTATGACGGCAAATATCGCGGTGTAATCAATATGCGAACCGGTCTGCAATATTCCATAAATGTTGCAGCGGTAAAATATCTACAAATGATAGGCGTGCAGACAGGCTTTGATTTTGCTAATAAACTTGGCTTTAACCTAGATGCTAAAAATGACCTAGGCTTACACATTGCCTTGGGTGGTTTTACCACAGGGGTATCTCCTTTGCAAGTTGCTCAAGCTTACGGGGCTTTTGGTAATCAGGGCATTTACAATGAAGGCCGTACCGTGTTAAAAATTGAAGACGTAGAAGGCAATGTCTTGTATGAAGCACCTAATAACCAAAAAGTAGTCATGAGTGAGGAAACTGCCTACTTGGTAACCAATATGCTGGAAACTGTTACTAAGGCTGGTACCGGTACCAATGCTCAAATGGCAAACCGGGCCGTAGCTTCTAAAACCGGCACCACCCAGCTGCCCGATACAGCCGCTTTTAAAGGCAAAACAGGCAACAAAGATGCCTGGTTTGCTGCCTATACCCCGGAATATGTGGCAGTAGTTTGGATGGGTTATGATAATGACACAGATGCCAACGGCAAAGCCCAATATTTACGGCAGATTTACGGCGGTAAGTATCCGGCTTTAATTTGGAAAGCGGTTATGACAAAAGCTTCCCAAGGACTTTCTGGCTCTCAATTTACCAAGCCAAGTACAATTGTTGAAGTAGCAATAGATGAAAAATCCGGCGATTTGCCTAGTAACCTTACGCCGGATGAATATATCTCAACTGAGCTTTTTGTGGAAAGTAATTTGCCCACAAAAACTTCCGCTGTTTGGCAATATGCCGAGATTTGCAATGATACTGGCCTTTTAGCTACTGTATATTGCCCCAACCGTTCCCAAAAACTTTTATTTACACCACCGAAGGAACCCTCCAACAATACCATAACCGGCAAAGGGCTGGATAATCAACTTTTGATGCTAACCAAAACCTGTACTACCCACACAAGCTATACAACAACAGGCGGTGAATCTTCCACAAATGGGGAAAATTCTAATGGCAATTCTGATACCTCCGTGAAAAAAATCAATGCTTTTTCCGGCGTGGTACACAAATCCGGTGATTCCTACCAAGTAGAGCTAGAATGGGTCGACGGTGCAAACAAGTCCGGCGTTTTATATGAGATAGCCCGCTGGGAAGATGGCGACGAGGAAAACGCAACCAATTTCTACACCTATTCTACCCCCTATACTGATACCTCTATCGTTGCCGGCAAAGTATATTATTATAAAATTAGGGCATATGACGAGGACACTAAAGTATATGGCGACTGGTCAAAAACCCTGAAAGCAGATACAACTAACGCTACCGAATAAAAAGCTCTCAAATTAAAAAATAAGCCCCGACCCTTTGGTCGGGGCTTATTTGTCTAGCTCCACTACTGTAACACCCAAGCTCCCCTCGTGAAAATCTCCCATTCTAATACTTTTTACCAGGCGGTGTTGCTTTAAATACTGCTGCAGGCCAGTACGAAGAGCTCCAGTACCTTTACCATGAATTATCCTTACTTGCTTTAAATTGGTCATGAAGACATCATCCAAATATTTATCTAAAACAGGAATCGCTTCATCTACCATATAGCCACGCAAATCAAGTTCGGTAACAACGCTGCTGGCTTTTTCTGTTTTCAGGCGGCTGGTTTCAACTTTACTTTTCTTTTCTTCTTCCGCCTCAATAATCCGCAAATCACCTAATTTTACCGTAATTTTCATAATGCCGGCCTGAATAAGTAAATCATCACTTGCATTGGGCAAAGAAAGCACATAACCCCGCAAATTAAGCTTGGGAACTTCCATGTGCTGCCCTAGTTCCACCGTTTTTGGTGCTTCGCCAACATATTGCCTTTCCGGAATCTTCTCCTGCAAATCGGCTTCTATGTTTTTTAAGCTCTCCCGAACCCCTTGTACCAAACGGCTGTTAATGGAAATCTGGCCGACCTCCTCTTTCAGCTGTTGATAAAGCTCTTCACTGGCCTTTTTAGTTTTCTCAATTATATTCAAACTCTCTTCGTGGGCTTTGGTTATAATTTCTGCTTCCTGGTTTTTCAAGTTTACTTCTTTAATTTCCAGCTTTTTCTTATCTTCCTGCAATTTTGCCCGCAACTCTTGAGCATCCTGCAGTTCTTCTTTTATCATCTGACGGTCTTTTTCCAGTCCGGCAATCAAATCTGCCACCTGGGTGTCATCTGCCGAAAGCATGCCAGCTGCTTTTTGCACAATCGCCTCCCTCAAACCAAGCTTGCGCGCAATTTCGAAAGCATTACTCTTGCCCGGTATCCCCATCAAAAGCCGATAGGTAGGCTGCAAAGTCTCCACATCAAATTCCACACTGGCATTTATAAAGCCAGGCTGATTATAAGCAAAAGATTTTAATTCACTATAGTGGGTGGTTGCCACTACCTTGGCTTTCATTTTTGCCAAATATTCCAAAATAGCCATAGCCAAAGCGGCACCCTCCTGCGGGTCAGTACCAGCACCCAGTTCATCCATCAGCACCAGGCTTTTGAGACCAGCCAAGGTCAAAATGTGCACAATGTTGGTCATGTGCGAAGAAAAAGTGCTTAAAGATTGCTCAATGCTCTGTTCATCCCCTATATCCGCAAAAATATCTGTGTAAAAGGCCACCTCGCTGCCATCATCCGCCGGAATGTACAAACCAGACAAAGCCATCATGGTAAGAAGACCTATAGTTTTTAAGGTGACGGTCTTGCCACCGGTGTTTGGCCCGGTGATGACCATGGTGGAAAGATTGCTGCCCAAAACCACATTTACCGGTACAACAACATCAGCATTTATGAGAGGATGGCGGGCTCTTTTTAACAAGATATTTCCTTTATTATTAAGCTTGGCAGGAGTTGCATCCATATCCCCGCTTAAACGCCCTTTTGCCACAATAAAGTCCAACTCAGCTAACCCAGCCAGGCTAGCTTGAATATCCGGCAAAAAGCTAACCACAACCATAGTTAAAGCCCGCAGAATGGCATTTATTTCATCCTGCTCTTCTACCTTAAGTTTTAAAATCTCATTATTAGCTTCCATAACCCCCATTGGTTCAATAAAAACAGTGGCTCCGCTCGAACTCATATCATGCACCACGCCCGGCACCTGAGCCCTGTATTCTTGTTTTACCGGTACCACATAGCGGCCATCTCTTATGGTAACGATAGGGTCCTGCAAATATTTGGCAGTGGTGACATTATGAATAAAGTTTTCCAGCCTTTCTTTAATCTTATCCTGATTATGACGCATCTTCTTGCGAATCTGATATAAACGTTCGCTCGACTCATCAGCCAAGGTGTTTTCCGGGGTTATAGCCTTATTCATGGCCGTTTCGAGGGTTTTAAAAATGCCCAAACTTTTACTCAAGCCAATCATAATAGGATAATGCCCTTTTATCTGCGAGAAGAAAGCCTTGCATTGCCTGGATGCCCGGCAGGTGTCGGCAATATTTACCAGCTCAGAAATATCTAAGACACCGCCCAATTCAGCCCTCTTTAATGCCTCTCGCACATCCCGCACCCCACCCACAGAAAAAGTTGGGTACAACCGTAAAATATCTACCGCTTCATTGGTTTCGGTTATGGCACGACTGGCCTCTTCTATGCTTGCAAAGGGAACCAACTCTTTTGCAAGCTCTCGGCTTATGGCAAAGCTTGTTTTGGCGGCCAAGCGTTCTACAATCTTATTAAACTCCAATTTATAAAAATATTTATCTTCCACCGATTTCACTCCTATTTTTACTCAACGCCCCGATAATAATGTCCCTTAGTAAATTCTAGCCGGGTAGTTTGTTTAAGCTTATTTTTTAGCTCTTCGCTATTGGTTTTATCATTCTTTGCTGCTGCTAAAACAGCCTGCTGATAACATTCTACAATTTTTTTAATTTCCTGTGGTTGGTTGAGCCGCAGGTCAAGTCGCAAAATTTCAATACTAGCGGCGGCAAATTTCGCTAAATCATCTATCATGCAAAGCTGATACCCGTTAAAAATGTGCGTGCGGCAGTTTTTGTCTGCCCGAAGGGGAAAAGTATAGCCTTTTTCATCTTTTAATTTATAACTGTTGGCTTTTTGGCAAGGTCGGCTACATTTTTCTTTTGCCTTTTGGCCGCCCAGCAAAGCACCTAGCAAACAATGCTCACTAACCATTAAAGGCAATGCCCCATGCACCAGGCACTCTTTGCTCCATCCCCCTTTAAGAGCCGTAATCTCGCTCCAATTCATCTCTAAGGAAAGGGTTAGTCTTTGCAGACCTTTTTTTTGCCAAGCTAAGGCAGCAAAACTGTTCATTATATTCAAACCTGTATCACCACAGATGCAGCCTTGCCAGCCGTTTTCTGCCGCCAAATGCACGGCCCCGGCACTGCCGGCCAAAATGCCCTGCACAGGCAATTTTTTTAACTCTTTTAGGCGTTCCTGCCAATAAGTTATCTGCCCTTCGGCAATAATCCGGGGCAAAGCAAAATAAATATCGGCTTCGGCGGCCAGTTCTTTAATATCCTGCTTTTGCCAGCTTTTCACACCTTGCCACTCATCCCCGCTCAAATAAAGCAGGTTGGCTCCGGCAGAGATTGCCGCCTTGGCTGCAGCCATGTCTGCCACCTGTACCGACAGCCTTATTGACTTACCTTTTTTGGCCGGCGTAGCAGAAAAAAGATTTTTTTGTTTTTTAGCAAAAACCAACTCGCTTACCGGCTTATAATGCCAGGCTGCAAGCATTTTTTCTTCCAGCAAGCCAATTGCTTCTCTTCTTGCTGTGTTCAAAACGCTGGCCGGCAACATAATATTTTCATCTAAATCAACTTCTAGTTTTGCTAGGTTAAAGCCACTGCCCCCTAGCCGCTCCAACTGCCCTAAAATATAAGCAAGGTTAGCCGGATGTTTAGTGGCTTGGGTCACCACATAATCACTTTCATAAATCAAGCGACCAGCTTTTTCCTGTTCAATCGCGAGCTGCAAAGGCTGGCCAATTTTGGCCACAAGTTTAAAAGTAATCGGCAAAGGGTTTTCTTCCCCGTAGGTTGCCTGTGCTATTGCTGCCAGCTTAGCATCATAAGTTTTAAAAACTCTGTCTCCCAGGTAGGCCCGGCCTTCCAGGTTAATACTCACCAACTGGCCTTTCATTCCCTGTTCTTGTTTTTTGCCATCAACAAAAAGCTCCTGCACCACATAACCCTGACGGCCGCCTTTGGTCACCCAAATTTCAATACCATCCCCCACGCTTAAGGGAGCAGATAAACGCAGGATAATTTTGTTATTGGTTAAATCCAGCGCTTCTACCCGGCCCAAAGCTGTGCCGCGATTATTGGGCCGTTGATAACTCATCAGGTCTTTTCCCTGGTCGCTCAAAAGATAACCCGTGGTAAATTGCCGGTTAAAGGCCTGAGCAAGCTTCTTTTTTCCTTCCTCATCTGGCAAAAAATTTTTTTCTCCGCTGGCCTGCAAACCTGCCAAGGCATTAGCATAAGTGCTGATGACAGTAGCTACATATTCCGGCCTTTTCATCCTTCCCTCAAATTTCCAAGCGTTCATACTTGCTTCCAAAAGCTGAGGCAAAATGTCATAGCTATTCAAATCTTTGGGGGAGAGCAAATATCCTTGGGATAACTTGTTTTCTTCTGCATCCAAAAGCTCATAAGCCAAACGGCAGGGCTGGGCACAACGGCCCCTGTTGCCGCTTCTTCCACCCACCATACTGCTGAAAAGACACTGGCCGGAATAACAAATGCATAGAGCACCATGCACAAATGCCTCTAGCTCTACTGGGATCTCTTGCTTTTGCATGGCATCAATTTCTTTTAGGGTGTTTTCCCTGGCTAAAATAACTCTTTTTATGCCCCACTCTGCCATCTCTTGTAAGCCTTGGCTATTGTTTATGGTCATTTGGGTGCTTGCCAAAATAGGAAGCTCAGGTAAAAGCTCATGAGTCAACTTCAAAAGGCCCCAATCCTGCATTATCACAGCATCTACACCCAGGTCATATAGTTTTTTTACGTAATTCAAAGCATCAGGCATTTCTGTATCCTTTAGCAAGGTGTTGACGGTTATATATACTTTTACTCCCCTAAGATGAGCATAGCGCACCGCCCAGGCCAAATCTGCCTCGTTAAAATTGTCTGCATTTGCCCTGGCACTAAAAGAAGTGCCGCCCATATATATGGCATTCGCACCGTTATGCATAGCCGCCAAAAAGGCTTCTTTGCCACCGGCGGGAGCCAGCAATTCAGGGGGTTTCACAAAATCACTCCGTTCACAATTTACAAATATATTTGGCAAATATGTTATATTATATCATATCACAAAATACAACATCTTATATTTCGTTTTGCATTTTATTATTTTCTAGATACACTGGGGTGACCAGCAATATAAAAACGCAAAGACATTTCTACCCCTTGAGTAATACCAACCCGAGTGGTAGTTATTATCTTTTCCGGCCGGAAACCATCATCTGCATAATATAAAGGTGGCCTTAAGGCACTGGTGTCATTCATGCTCATATTCAAACCAAAAGCCTTGCAAAGATTACCGGGCCCACTTGCAATTTTAGCAAGTTTAACATTTGGTCGCCTGCTACATATATGTTCTGTGCTGCCCAAAGGCTCCAAAGCACGCAACAAAACCGCAGATGGCATATCCGGTTCATCTGTTGTTACATTGTAGCAAATGTGAATACCATAAGAACGATAAAGATAGTGCCGGCCAGCCGTACCAAACATGGCTGAATTTTTGGGTGTTTTACCCCGGCTAGTATGGCAAGCCGGGTCTCCTTTGCCCAAATAAGCCTCTGTTTCAACAATACGGCCCTGCAAAAAACCTTCCGGATTTTCAAAAACAAAAATTTTGCCCAAAAGTTCTTTTGCCACCAAGGCCGTATCCCGACAAAAAAAATTATAAGTCAAAATCTGCATCTTTCATCCCCGCAATTGATATTTCATGTTAAATACCCGCCCAAGGTATTAACCTTGGGCGGGTATAAAAACTTATTTACTCAAAAATTCATCCAACTCTTTTTTTATTTTTTCACATTCTTGCTGGGACTTTTTTAATTCATCTGCCAACTGCAAACAGGCCAGAACCGCCGCCTTCTGTGGCAAATACGAGGGGTTTCTTTGCTTTATAAAATATATCATTTCGTCTACCAAATTAGCCAGTTCGTAAAGATACTCTTGAGACTCTTCACCCTTAAGCAAATAGTCCTGTCCGTCAATGATTGCAGAAACACGAGCTGCCATTGCATCATTGCCTCCTTTTGGCAAAATATATCATAAATCCATATTTCGTCAAAATCCGCCTATTTCCTGCTTAACGCAAACGCACCTGTAAATTATCCTGCAACCCATTTAAAATCGCTTCCATGGCAGCATTTACCTCCTCATCGGTCAGAGTGCGGTCCAAAGCCTGAAAAGTAAGAGCATAGGCCAAGCTACGATACCCTGCTTCCAACTGTATCCCTTCATACACATCAAACAATTTTAAGCTTTTTAGGTAGTTGCCGCCTTGTCTTTTAATTTCTTCTTCTACCTTTACTGCAGGGATATCATTTTTGGCAACCAAAGCCAAATCGCGGGTAGATGGTGGGAACTTAGCAAGCGGTGAAAACTCAAAAACGCTACTTTTTGCGGTATAAAGCAAATCCAAATTCAATTCCAGTATATAGGCCCGGCCATTAAGCTCATAATTTTTGCCAACCAAAGGGTTTAACTGGCCTATATAGCCGGCCTTTTTGTAATTTACATAAATGTGTGCCCCCTGCCCCGGGTGCAAAAATGAGATATCATCTGCAGCCAAAAGATACCAGTTACTAACTTTGGCTTTTTTGCATAAAAGTTCCAAAATACCTTTCAAATAGTAAAAATCATATTCCCGACCGACGCTTTGCCAACTTGCCGTTTCCCTGCCCATCAAAAGAACAGCCAAATGCATCGGCTCATCCGGCAATTCTTCACTTCCCGGAATAAAAACACTGCCCCGTTCAAAAATAGCCAGGTCATTATTACGACGGCTATTGTTGCGGGCAGCAGTGGCAAGCATCCCCGGCAGAAGTGTGGTACGCATAATACTTTGCTCTATATTCAGCGGGTTTTTGATCGTGATTGTTTTTCGCAAGGCATCAGATTCTGCCAAACCCAAAAGATCCCAGGCTTTAGGGCCAATAAAGCCATAATTTATCACCTGCCGCAAACCCAAAGCCATGCACCTTTCTACAAGCTTATCGTAAAAGGCCTGTTCTTCACTAATTCTGCCTTCGGTTATCTCGCCAAAAGGCAAAGCGGTGGGAATGTTTTCATAGCCCAAAAGTCTGGCTACTTCCTCAATCAAATCTTCTTCAATAAAAATATCCCGGCGGTAGCTCGGCACTTTTATTAGCCAATCCTCACCCTGGTTTTCCACGCCAAATTCCAGCCGCTCAAAAACATCTTTTATTTGGGCCGGATCATAAGAGGTGCCCAAAACCGCATTTACTTTGGCCGAATTCAGCTTGATACAAACATAAGGCTCGCCTGCGTCATCCCAGCTATCCAACATGCCTTTGGTGGCCACACCATTGCACAAATTCACCAAAAGCTGCACTGCCCGTTCGGAGGCAATGTGGGTAGTAAAAATGTCAATACCTTTTTCAAAACGCTGCGAAGACTCTGACCGCAAACCCAAAGCCTTCGAGGCACGACGAATGGCTGTCATGTCAAAACAAGCCGATTCAATAAGAATATTTTCGGTAGCCTGAGTTATTTCTGTGTTCATGCCACCCATAATGCCAGCAATGCAAACCGCCTTTTCTCCGTCGCAAATCAGAGTAGTATTTTGCGGCAACTCTCTTTCTTCCTCATCCAGGGTAACAATTTTTTCCCCGGGTTTTACGCTTCTTACCACAATTTTGCCGCCTGCTAGGGTATCAAAATCAAAAGTGTGCAGCGGCTGACCCCATTCCAGCATCACAAAGTTGCTTATATCAACCACATTATTAATGGGCCGCATGCCGACAGAACGCAAATAATGTTGCATCCACAAAGGAGATTCTCCCACCTTAACACCCTGCACCAATTTGGCGGTATAACGCGGACAAAGCTCTTTATTCTGCACATCAATAGCAAAAGTATCGGCTATATCTTCTTTGCTTTCTAAGTAGCTTATCTTGGGTAATTTTACTTTTTTGCCTAAAATTGCCGCAACTTCCCTAGCAATGTTAATAACACTAAGGCAATCCGACCGGTTAGGGGTTAAATCAAATTCCAAAACAGCATCATCCAGCATCAATTCACTAACCAGGTCTGTACCTGGCTTTATACTGTCCAGCAAAAGCCAAATACCGGCTTTTGCTTCAGCAGAACTATCTATATTTAGCTCACTCATCGAGCAAAGCATGCCAAAAGATTCTACCCCCCGCAGCTCGCTCTTAATAATTTCCCCTTTGGGCAATTTTGCTCCAACCACCGCCACCGGCACAATGTTACCCACCGCCACATTGGGGGCTCCGGTAACAACCTGAATAGTCTTGCCACCCATATCTATTTGGCAAATTAATAGCTTATCGGCATTGGGGTGTTTCTCTAGTTTTACAATTTTACCCGCCACAATACCACTAATGCCGGCCCAAGGTCTTTCTACCCTATCCACGCAAAGTCCGGCCATGGTCAAGCGTTCAGCCAATTCCTCCGGGTTAATGTCAATATCAACATAATCTTGCAACCATCTGTAAGATACCTGCATAGTTCTTTTCCTCCTTAAAACTGTGCCAAAAAGCATACGTCATTTTCAAAAAGCAACCGCATATCATCAATGCCATATTTTAGCATGGCAATACGCTCCACCCCCATACCAAAAGCAAAGCCGGTAACCTGGGTTGGATCATAGCCAGACATTTCTAAAACAGAAGGATGAACCATACCGGAACCCAAAATTTCTATCCAGCCGGTATTTTTACACAGCCGGCAACCCTTGCCGCCACACATAAAACAGGATATATCTACCTCGGCACTAGGCTCGGTAAAGGGAAAAAAGCTTGGACGCAGACGAATCTGCCTATCCTCACCAAACATTTGCCTGGCAAAGCTCAAAAGAGTACCTTTTAAATGGGCCAAAGAAATATCTTTATCCACCAAAAGGCCTTCCACCTGGTGAAACATAGGAGAATGGGTGGCATCGTCATCACGGCGATATACGGTGCCGGGGCAAATTATTTTTACCGGCAGCTGCGGCGAAAGTTTATCCATGGTGCGGGCCTGCATAGGCGAGGTGTGGGTTCGCAAAAGCACCGAATCAGTAATGTAAAAAGAATCCTGCATATCCCTGGCTGGGTGATCTTTGGGCAGGTTGAGTCGCTCAAAATTATAGTAATCTGATTCTATTTGAGGGCCATTATAAACGCTGTAGCCCATACCCAAAAAGATTTTTTTTATTTCATCAGTCACTGTATCTAAAATATGCTTGCTCCCCATCGGCAAAACACGTCCCGGCAAAGTTACATCAATTTTTTCTTTTTTAAGTTGTTTTTTTAATAAAGCTTTTTCTAACTCCTGCATTTTTTCAGCCAGCATTTTTTCAATCGTATCTTTAACCTCATTTACTTTTTGCCCCATTATGGGTCTTTCCTCCGGCGAAAGACTACCCATGCTGCGAGATATTTGGGTTAGTTCACCTTTTTTGCCCAAATATTTTACACGCAAATCTTGCACAGAAGTAGGCAGATCTGTTTTATTGAGTTCTTTTGATATTTGCTCTTGCATGACCAACAATTTTTCCAGCATTTTTTTACCTCCTAAATCTAGTTTAAGCATTTTTATAAAAAAACTCCTTTGCATCCCACACAGGGACGAAAGAAGCTTCCGCGGTACCACCCAATTTGGCCACAAAACATGGCCCTCTTAAAAGCTTGATAACGGGGAACACCCCCGGCTTTTCCTAAGTAAAAGAACCTCAGAAAAGCGGCTCTCAGGTGAACTTCAACAGTTTTAGCCTATGGTGCTTTCAGTCTGTGGCACCATTTCTCTGTAAGGCATATAGCTGCTTACTCTTCTGATCATCGCCTATTATTGCAACAACATTTTTTTATAAAGCATGTAAACCGACACTGAGCCGGTAGACATAAATAGGTCCCAACACAATCCAGCATAATCAGGCATATCAACACGCCCCTTTTTGCAATACAAATGTTAGAATTATTTATATTATAGCATATCCATTTGGCCATACGCAAGAAGCCGATTATTTTATTTTATCCGCAAAAAGCAAAATACCGGCCGCCACCGCCACATTCAAAGAATCCACCCCGTTCTTAATGGGAATACCCACCATATCATCCGCCTGCTTGCACAAAAATTGCCCCGGGCCTTCTGCCTCGTTGCCAAAAACCCAGGCCAGTTTACCTGCAAGTTCTGCTTCGGCAAGCGGTGTGCCATTGGCAGCCGTCAAAACCACTCTGTAGCCTGCTTTTTTTAAAACCGCGCAGGCAATATCCGGCATGGTTATGGTACAAGACAGCCAATAAAGCCCACCCATAGCCGAACGCACCACTTTTGGGCTAAAAATATCCGCACAGCCAGGCAAAACAACAACACAGCCAATGTTAGCAGCCCAAGCCGTTCTTAAAATGGTCCCAACATTACCAGGGTCTCTTATTGCATCCAAAATTAAAATTGCCCTACCGGCCGCGGCCGCAACAACTTGCTCAAGCTCTAGCAAATGTTTTTTAACCACCAAAACAAGGCCCTGCGGGGTCTCGGTGGCAGCAGCAATAGCTAAAAACTGACCGGAAACTTCGTACATATCCGTGCCAATATCCAACAACTTTTGCAAAAGGGTGCTGCCTCTTTTGCTTGATATAAGATCCTGGCTAAAAAGACCATATTGAATGCTCATGCCGGCTTTAATTACTTCTTCGCAATTTCGCACACCTTCAGCCAAAAAAAGGCCCTTTTCATCCCTAAATTTTTTTTGCTCCAAAGAATGAGCCAATTTTATTTTTTGATTGTCCCTAGCAGTAATTTTTTGCATGGGAGCCTCCTTAAAGATTCCATTAAAGTCTGTCTGATAAGCAATACTATAACATATCTGACAACAAAAAAACAACCGGATAACCGGCTGTTTGGTTTGTTTTCGATTTATTATTGAATGTTTAAGCCATTCTTAGCCATTGCCACATATTGGGAGAAAGCAGAAGCATCATTTACTGCCAAATCAGCCAATATTTTGCGGTTAACAGAAACACCAGATTTTTTTAAACCATCCATCATGCGGCTATAAGAGATACCATTCATGCGGGCAGCAGCATTGATTCTGGCGATCCAAAGTTTTCTAAAATCTCCTTTTTTCTTGCGGCGATGAGCAAAAGCATAGCTCAAAGAATGCAGTACCTGTTCATTAGCAACTCTATATAATTTAGAGCTGGAAGCTCTATAACCTTTTGCTATTTTCAGTATTTTATTATGACGTTGATGACGGGCATAGCCCCTTTTTACTCTGGTCATAGCACAAAATCTCCTTTTCTTTAAATGTAAGGCAAAATACTTTTTACCCGCTTATAGTCAGAAGCAGACACCAAACCACTTTTACGCAAATTGCGTTTGCGTTTTGCTGTTTTGTGTTCTAAGATGTGACTTTTATAAGCCTTGTTTCTTTTAATTTTCCCCGTGCCAGTTGCATGAAACCTTTTAGCAGCAGCACGGTGGGTTTTCATTTTTGGCATAACTCTTCCTCCTCAATTTCTGGTTAGTTTTGTTTAGGGGTAAGGATCATAGTCATATTGCGTCCTTCCATTTTGGCAGCTTTTTCCACATTGCTTATTTCGGCTAAGCTTTCAGAAAAACGCTGGCACAGATTGTCTCCAAGCTCCGGGTGGGTAATCTCTCTGCCCCTAAACATAACCGTTATTTTTACCTTATCACCGGAACGCAAAAACTTTTCAGCATTTTTGGCCTTAGTGAAAAAATCATGGTCTTCGATATTAAGACGCAGCTTTACCTCTTTGACATTAACTATTTTTTGGTTCTTGCGCGCCTCTTTGTCTCGCTTTATTTGCTCAAAGCGATATTTACCATAATCCATAATTTTACAGACCGGCGGCTTAGACACGGGAGAAATCTCCACTAAGTCTAACCCTTTGTCGATGGCTATCTGCAAAGCAGCTTTTAATGGCACAACCCCTAACTGCTCTTCGTTTTCAGCAATAATTAACCTAACTTCCGGCACGTTTATCGCTTCATTAATTTGTAATTCCTTAAAAATATTTTTCACCTCCATAAAATTTAAACAAAAAAGCGAATGCAAAAGCATCCGCTAAGAAAACCCAGTACAACAAAGGGCTCCATATTTACCAAGCAAGCAATGCCAGCAAGGTGAGAAGCGGATAGCTTCTACTTTGTTATTAACAAGGGTTATTTTATCATATATACCAGCTAGAGTCAAGTTTTTTATTTTTTAAAATTTTTTATGCCCTTATGAGCTTTTTCTTTAGAAAACTATAATTAATCAGTATTTTTTTTAGCAAAAGTAATTTTTGTTTTGGAACTGCTCGCAAGATCGGCATCATCTGAATGGAATTCAGTTATACAACATTACTATCCTTTAAGTTTAAATTAAGGGTGACGTTTTTTAAAACTTTGTAGGAAGTACCGAAAATATTTTGTAGCAGCTTAAGTGTGTATGTGCCATTGCATATCTACAGCGGAAAATACTCTTTTTTGCATTCGGGGCAAATATCATAAATATATTTTGTGCCATTTTTTATGACTTACAGCTTCACATTAACAATATCTCTCTTTTAAAAGGCTTTAGCAGCAATTTCTTCCTGAATAAGCGCAATAATTTCCGACCGGGGTTTTATGCCCAAATCTCCTTCGCTTCTGTGGCGAACGGAAACGTTATTTTCTGCCATCTCCTTATCGCCAAGCACCAGCATATACGGAATTTTTTTGTTTTGAGCTTCCCTAATTTTATAGCCTATCTTCTCGTTGCGAATATCCAACTCAGCACGAATGCCGGCAACTCTCAATTCTTCTACCACCTTAGCGGCATATGCCTCTTGGTTTTGGCTGATATTCATAACAACAACCTGCAAAGGAGCCAACCAAAGTGGGAAAGCCCCGGCAAAGTGCTCAATGAGTATACCAATAAATCTTTCAATGCTACCAAAAATTGCTCTGTGGATCATCACCGGGCGGTGCTTTTGATTGTCTTCACCTACATAGGTCAGGTCAAATTTTTCTGGCATTTGGAAATCAAGCTGAATTGTGCCACACTGCCAGGTGCGTCCCAAGCTATCTTGCAGATGAAAATCCAGTTTAGGTCCGTAAAAGGCTCCGTCGCCCTCGTTAATTTTATAGGGTATGGTCATCTCTTCAATAGCTTCCTGTAAGGCTACCGTGGCCATATCCCAAATGGCATCATCCCCCATTGCCTTTTCCGGTTTGGTAGACAATTCCACATGGTACTCAAAACCAAACAATTTATATAAATAATCTACCAATTCAATAACTTTTTTTATCTCATTTTTAATCTGTGATTCCAGCATATAAACGTGACCATCATCCTGGGTGAAAGACCTTACCCGCATCAAACCATGTAAAACACCCGACATTTCGTGGCGATGTACCAGCCCCAGCTCGGCCATACGAATGGGCAAATCGCGGTAGCTATGAGGCTGATTTCTGTATACCAAAATACTCCCCGGGCAATTCATGGGTTTTACTGCATAGTCCTCATTGTCAATCTTGGTAAAATACATATTGTTTTGATAATGCTCCCAGTGACCGGATTGCTCCCACAACTGCTGATTAAGGATAATAGGCGTTTTGATTTCTACATATCCCCTAGCCTGATGCAGCTCTTTCCAAAAATCCTCCAGTTGATTACGTAAAATAACGCCATTGGGCAAAAAGAATGGGAACCCAGGAGCCGTATCTGACATCATAAATATACCAAGCTCTTGGCCCAGTTTGCGATGATCACGTTTTTTTGCTTCTTCCTGCAAAAATAAATATTCATCCAACTGCTGTTTTTTAGGAAAGCTGATGCCATAAATGCGTTGCAACATTTTATTTTTTTCATCGCCCCGCCAATATGCTCCGGCTAAGCTCAAAAGCTTCACAGCTTTAATCTTTTCGGTGTTAAGCAAATGAGGACCGGCACACAAATCAGTAAAATCTCCTTGTTGATAAATACTAATAATGGCATCTTCCGCTAAAGCATTAATTAATTCTTCCTTATATATTTCGTTTTTGCCGGCAAAAATTTGCAGCGCCTTTTCTCTTTTTACTTCACTTCTAACAAAATTTTCATTTTGTTTTACCAGCTTCTCCATTTCGGCTTCAATGGCTAAAAGATCCTCCGGCGTAAAAACATGGTCAGAATCAAAGTCATAATAAAAACCTTCACGGATAGCAGGCCCAATACCAAAACGAGTCTCAGGGAAAAGATGGGCAACCGCCTGAGCCAGCACATGAGAAGTGCTGTGCCAAAAAACTTCTTTGCCTTCCTCATCATCAAAAGTCAGAATGGCAAGCTCAATCTGGCCCAAAAGGGGCGTGTTTAAGTCCACCATTTTGCCGTTAACTTTGGCTGCCAAAGCATTTTTGGCCAAACCCTGGCTAATGCTTTTTGCTACTTCAAAAGCGGTCATTTCTTGCTCAAATTCTCTTTTGTTGCCATCAGGTAAAATCACTTGCAGCATTTTTATTTCCTCCTTAAAATAAAAAATAATAAAACTTTCCATCCCAAAAGGGACGAAAAGTTTCCGCGGTTCCACCCTTATAGGGGAAAACTCCCCCACTCGATACCTTTAACGCAGGCAAACGGTATGGCTTACTTATTTTCTGCCAAACAGCTCCGGGGTGGTTTTTCTTATGGTTGCTTGAATGATGCTTGCAGCCGGGACATCATTTCTCTGGACAAGACCGCCACAAATACTTTCCCCATCAAAGCTTTTAAAAACCTTTATTTATATTTGTTTATATTAGTATAAATAAATTTTTTCTGCTTGTCAATTCCCTTTTATAGCTGGCACAATTTGCAGCCAGTACAAATAGTTACTCTTTCTTTAAAAGCTTGCTTTAAAACGTAAATCAGTGGCAAAAAATCTTTGCTACTGATATGCAACACCAATTTTGCCGGCAATTCCTTCAACAGGGTTTCTATCAACAAATCCACCTCTTCCCAACCGCCGGTAAAAATGGAATTGTTTTTTTCATCCAAAAAATTAAATTGAGCATCTGCGGTAAAAATTACATGTAAAAGCTCTCTTTTACTGGGCCGAGAGCCTATAAAATCCTGCAAAGCACCAATAAAGGTTTCTTCCTGCTCAAAATATTTTTCTTCATTCAAAATAGCTTGCAAAATTATCTTTAATCCCTGTAAGTATTCCGTGAGCCGAAAATAAATAAAACCATTTATATTTAGCCAGTTCTCCTGGTTTAAATATTCTGCCAAATTTACCTCCACAAGGTAATTGTACTGGTTTTGCCAACCACCGGCTGAGTTTTTAAGAAAGTCAATAGCCCGGGCTTTAACAAGCTCTCTTTTATCAAAAGAAAGTGTCGGTTTCTCCTGGCGCAAAAACCAATCAAAAACAGTAATATATTTGCTGTCTGTAATGTACTGAGCAATTATTTTGGCCAGCATGTTTTTTAAAGCTTCTTTGTTTTCCTGTTGTTTGCTTTCAAAAAACAAAATATACTTTTGTTTTTCTTTGTTTTTTCCACCACCCACTGGCTGCACCAAAATATTTAAACCCAAATGGCACATATAGTCCAAATTTATTCTAAAAAGTTGCCAAATCTCTCTATATTCTTTTGCCGAATCTACACATATAGTCCAAGACATTTTTCTTCCCCCTTGCCTTAGTATTATATGCAGTAATCTTCTTGCTATGCTGTAGCAACTTTATATCCTTATTATAAAACTTTGCTTTAACATAAGCCTATACTCGTTCTTTTTAAAAATATAGGTATCATCCGGTTCCACAAGTAAATTTTCGGTATATTTGGTACATATAAGTATTTTTTTGTTTGATTTATATATTTTACAGCCAAAGCCAACAATTTATATGGTATATTATAAATAATTATTAAAAACCCCAAAAAAGCTGCACTTTTTTTGATTATGATATAATAAATTTTAAAGCTTAAAATTTCAGGTTCCCAATTTTTTTTAAAGAGGTGTACTGATGAAAGCTAACCAACAAAACAAAAAATGTAGTTTAAAAGATTTGTTTTTGGTTTTTGCCAAAATAGGCTGCTTCACTTTTGGTGGTGGTTTGGTTATGCTACCCCTCATTCAAAAAGAAGTAGTAAACAACAAAAACTGGCTATCTGAAGAAGAATTTGTTGATCTTTTGGCAGTCACAAATTCCGCGCCGGGCGCTTTTGCCATTAACACCTCAATATATGTGGGATACTCCCTGCGTGGTTTTGCCGGAGCAATTACTGCTGCTTTTGGCACTGTTTTGCCTTCTTTTTTTATCATTTTGATTATTGCTCTTTTTATTAGCAACTTTGCCAACAATGTGTGGGTCAAAAAGTTTTTTTTAGGTGTTCGTCCTGCTATCATTGCTCTAATCTTTTGTGCGGGGCTAAAACTTGGTAAGGTAACCTTAAAAAATCTTTTTGATTATATTTTAATGTCCATAGCTCTTATCTTAATACTTTTTACCCCCATTAACGCCATCAGCCTAATTATTCTGGGCATTTTAACCGGCATCATGTATGTTTGGTTGCGGCATAAGAAAGAGGATAATAAAGACGAGCATAAGGAGGTACAGCCATGATTTTTTGGCAGATCTTTTATACCTTCTTTTTCATTGGCTGCTTTTCTTTTGGCGGCGGCTATGCCATGATATCCCTTATTCAAGAACAGGTGGTGAATGTGCATGCCTGGCTTTCCACTCAGCAGTTTTTAAATATTCTTGCCATAGCTGAGGCTACCCCCGGCCCCCTGGCCATTAACACCGCAACCTTTGCCGGGTTTCAATCTGCCGGCATCCTTGGGGCCGTTGTTGCCAACCTGGGGCTTCTTGCTCCCGCTTTTATCATTATTATTCTTTTGGCCAAAATCGTCGGCCGCTACAAAGACCACACTTATTTTAAGGTTGCTTTTAAAGGTCTGCGTCCTGTGGTGGTTGCCTTAATTATTGGTGCCGCCTTAACTTTGGCTTGGCAAGGGCTTTCTTCTTTCTTGGCCATAATTCTCACTTTGGTAGCCATAGCTTTAAATCTATTTACCAAAACACATCCAATATTGTTAATTTTTGCCTTTGGTATTTTAGGTTTGTTTATATATTAAAAAATTATGCCAAATTATCCTAAAAAAGACAAAAATACGTGTTTATTAATGGTATGTAAAATTGACATTTTGCTTTACTCATGTTAAAATACAGTATGTGGTATACTTAATTTTACAATAAGGATTCTGCAAAAAATCCCTCTTTTTTTGCGTGTTTTTCTTTTTTTTTGTGTGTTTTTACTAAAATATCTTTTAAAATTCTTCTGATTTAGAGTTGCTTTTTAGCAATATTATATATTTTATTAATTTATGGAGGTGCCGATAATGCAACAAAAAAGCTGCCCAAGCAGCGTAAAGCCCACCGATACGGCAATTTTAGCCCAGGTGACTAAGCTTGCTTCCCCCTACAAAGGAAAGGAAGACATGCTGATTCAAGTGCTAAAAAAAGTACAAACTGTAGTAGGACATAGTTCCATCTCTAAAGATGTGGCTATCGTAGTAGCAGAAGCAATGGATATCCCCCTCATTAATGTTTATGAAGTTGCTTCTTTCTATTCCATGTTTGCTACAACTCCTCGTGGTAAAAATGTGATTCGCGTCTGCAAAAGTGCTCCTTGCCACGTAAAAGGTGCAGCAGAAGTCATGGAAGCCATTAGCAAAGCCCTTGGCGTGCAGTTTGGTGAAACTACTCCGGATGAGAAGTTTACCCTGGAAACCTGCGAATGCCTGGGCATTTGTGCTGTTTCTCCTGCAATGATGATTAATGATGATGTTTACGGCGAACTTACCCCAGAAAAAGCTGTAGAAATCATTAAAAATTATTAGTAGCTATATTTTAGAGAGGAAGTGAAACAATCCATGCAGGAAACTCGTGTAGTTTTACGCAATATGGGTAAAATAGATCCAGTAAAAGTAGAAGACTATGTTGCCCAAGGTGGATATGAAGGGCTAAAAAAAGCTATCGCTCTTTCCGCTGATGAAATAATCAATTTGGTTAAAGAATCCGGTCTTAGAGGCCGCGGCGGCGCTGGATTTTCAACTGGCAGCAAATGGCAATTTGTAAAAAACACTCCTGCCGATCAAAAATATGTAGTATGTAATGCCGACGAAGGCGAACCAGGTACCAGCAAAGATCTAACACTTATGAAAAATGATCCCAACACTCTTTTTGAGGGCATGGCTATTGCCGGTGTTACTGTTGGTGCTACTTACGGCTATATATATTTAAGGGCCGAATATCCTTACCTGTTCCCCGTTTTGGAACAAGCTTTGGCCAATGCCCGGGCTAAAGGTTATCTGGGTAAAAATATTATGGGCAGCAAATTTGATTTTGATATCGAAGTGCGTTCTGGTGCTGGAGCCTATGTATGCGGCGAAGAAACTGCTTTGATAGAATCTATTGAAGGTAAACGCGGCGAACCTCGCTTTAAGCCCCCGTATCCTGGTGTGGAAGGCCTTTGGGGCAAACCAACCTTGGTAAATAATGTAGAAACTTTGTCTAACCTGCCGGAAATTTTGGTAAAAGGTGCTGCTTGGTTTAAAACTATGGGTACCGCAACCTGTGCCGGTACCAAAATATTCTCCCTGTGCGGCAATGTTGCCAACCCCTGCGTTGTAGAGTATCCCTTTGGTGTTAATTTAAAACAACTAGTTGAAGAAGTTGGCGGCGGTGCTGCCAACGGCCGCAAAGTAAAAGCCGTACAAACCGGTGGCGCTTCCGGCTGCATCTTAAGAGCAGATCAAATAGATTTTGCCATGGATATTGAAAATTGCCTTAAAAACGGTGCTTCTCTGGGTTCCGGTGCCATCTGCGTTATCGATGACTCAAAAAGCATCGTAGAAACCGTACACAATCTTCTTTCCTTCTTTGTTCATGAATCCTGTGGCAAATGCACTCCTTGCAGAGAAGGCAACATGCGTCTTTATGAGCTGTGCGGCCGTTTCTTGGATGGCACTGCTAAAGAAGAAGATTTAGACACTATGCTCGACCTGGCAGATACGATGATGCTTGCTTCTCTGTGTGGTTTAGGGCAAACTTCTCCCACTGCTGTGGTCACCAGCATAGCTAATTTCCGTAATGAATATCTTGACTGTATTGCTAATGCCGAAAGGAGGAACTCCTAATGCCAAAAGTTATTATTGATGGACAAACAGTACAAGTAGCAGAAGGTGTTACCATTTTACAAGCGGCAAAACAAGCAAACATTAAAATCCCTACTCTTTGCTATCATCCTGACCAAGCAGTTAAAGCAAACTGTCGGATCTGCGTAGTAGAAGTTAGTGGTAGTCGTGTTTTGCAGACCGCTTGCAGCTATCCCGTTTATGATGGCATGGTTGTCAGCACCAATTCCGCCACCGTACGTAAAGCTCGCAAAAATATATTGGAGCTCATTTTAGCTCACCATCCCCAAGATTGCTTAAGATGCTCCAGAAATGGCAACTGCGAATTGCAATCCATTGCTGAAGAGATGAACTTCACCGATAAATTACGGTATCCCCTTGCTGTTAGAAATAACGGCAAACAAGATACCTCCTCTCCTTCTATAGTACGTGACCCAGCAAAATGCATACTTTGCCAACGTTGTGTTTATGCTTGCTCACAAATCCAAACTGTCAACGCTCTTTCCAAAGGCAATCGCAGTTTTGATAGCCTTGTTTTACCTGCCTTTGGCCAAGACCTGGTTGATTCTCCCTGCATTAACTGCGGTCAATGCGTTCAGGCTTGTCCTGTTGGCGCTCTGATTGTAAAAGATGAGACCGACCTGGTTCGTAAAGCTATTTATGCTGGTAAAAAAGTAGTTGCTCAAGTGGCTCCCGCCGTTCGTATCACCCTGGCTGAAGCTTTGGGCGAAGATCCCGGCGTTGTAAGCACCGGCCGTTTGGTAACTGCCATGAAACGTCTTGGTATTGAAACCGTTTTCGACACCGACTTTACCGCCGACCTGACCATTCTAGAAGAAGGTAACGAATTGCTGCAACGTCTGCAAAATGGCGGCACTCTTCCCATGGTTACTTCTTGCAGCCCTGGCTGGATCAAATTCTGTGAAACTTTCTACCCCGACCTTTTACCCAACCTTTCTACCTGTAAATCGCCGCAAGCTATGTTCGGTGCATTACTGAAAACTTATTATGCTGACAAAATGGGTATTAACCCCGCTGATATTTACAGCGTTTCCATCATGCCCTGCACAGCTAAGAAGTATGAATCCCAACGTCCCGAACTGACCAGCACCGATGCAGGCCCTGATGTTGATGTGGTTCTCACCGTACAAGAACTGGCTAAAATGATCAAAGCTGCCGGCATTGATTTTGCCAACCTGCCAGAAACCGATTTTGACCTGCCCTTTGGCCTTGGCTCTGGTGCTGGTGAAATCTTTGGTGCTACTGGTGGTGTTATGGAAGCTGCTTTACGTACAGTCTACGAAGTAGTTACTGGTGAAACTTTGCAAAACTTAGACTTTGAAAGTGTACGTGGCTTGACCGGAGTTAAGGAAGCTTCTGTAAACTTGGCCGGAACCGAAGTAAAAGTTGCTGTAGCCAGCGGTCTTGGCAATGCCCGTAAATTAATGGATGCTATTCGGGCCGGCAAAGCTGATTATCACTTTGTAGAAATTATGGCTTGCCCTGGCGGCTGCATTGGCGGCGGCGGCAACCCCATTAAAAACTTAGCTAAAATGGAAAAACGCTTGGATGCAGTTTATAAAACCGACAAAGAACTGCCTTTGCGAAAATCTCATGAAAATCCAGCTGTTACTCAGTTGTATAAAGAATTTTTGGTTAAACCTTTGGGAGAAAAATCTCACCATCTGCTCCACACCCACTATACTCCTAGACCAAATGTAAATAAATAAATATTTTTACAGTTACTAAATAAAGCAATGCCGGTCTTAATGACCGGCATTGCTTTATTTAGTTTTCTTTTATTAAAACACCTTAAAAACCTTGACAGCACATGAGCTAACGATTATAATTTACTTCGAAGCAAAATTATATACTTGTTTCCTTTTGGGGGTATAGCTCAGCTGGGAG